>JAFXQX010000019.1 GCA_017526745.1 Lachnospiraceae bacterium
AGGGGGACGGAGGTGTTGTCTCAAATTTTTTGAGACAACACCTCCGTCCCCCTGTCTCACTTCCGTCCCCCTGTCTCACCTCTATCTCATTTTTATGTTGACAATATGTTCTAACTGTATTATTATGCTACTGTATTAGTGTATTAGTACAGAAAGGAGGCTGCTATGTCATGGAGTCTGGATTCTGACCGCCCTATCTTCGTACAGATCATAGAGCATATGGAGATGGACATAGTGTCCGGAGCGCTGACTCCGGGAGCCAAAGTCCCGAGTGTCAGGGAACTGGCGGCCGAAGCAGCGGTGAACCCGAATACCATGCAGCGGGCACTCGGCGAAATGGAGCGGAGAGGTCTGATGCACACGGAGCGCACCAGCGGCCGCTTCGTTACTGATGACGAGGCCGCGATATCGGCACTCAAGAAAAACATCGCCACTGCCGGCACCGACACTTTCATCGCGCAGATGAAGCGGCTGGGGCTTGCAAAGGACGAAGTCCTGAAAATGATAAGGGACAATTATTAAGGAGGAATCATGAGTTCATTATTACAGATAAGTTCTCTTACGAAGAAATACGGCACGCTCACAGCTCTTAACGACCTGAATCTGGAGCTTGAAAGCGGCCATATCACCGGGCTTCTCGGCCCGAACGGCAGCGGTAAGACAACCCTGATCAAAATCATATGCGGGCTGCTTACGCCAACATCCGGGACTGTTACCGTCAAAGGCAATCCCGTAGGCGTCGAGAGCAAGAAAGTGATATCTTACCTTCCGGACACAACGTATCTGGGAAAATCATCCTCAGTGGAGGAGATAATAAGCTACTTCCGTGATTTTTACGAAGATTTCGATCAAGACCGCGCCTATGACATGCTTCAAAAGCTCGGGATAGATCCGCGTTCGCGCCTTCGCACCCTGTCCAAGGGCACCAAGGAAAAGGTCCAGCTGATCCTTGTCATGAGCCGGCGCGCGGACCTGTACATTCTCGACGAGCCGATCGCAGGCGTTGATCCGGCCGCGAGAGACTACATATTAAACACGATAATCACGAATTATGACGAGAACGCATCCATTCTTTTGTCCACACATCTGATAACGGATGTCGAAAACATCCTTGATGAGGTTATCTTCCTCAAGCAGGGAAGCATTGTCCGCCACAGTACGGTTGATGAGATAAGGACGAGCGAGGGCAAGTCCGTGGACGGATTATTCAGGGAGGTGTTCAAATGTTAGGAAAACTGATAAAACATGATTTTCGCGCCACGTGGAAAGTGATGGTTTCCCTGGACGCAGTGTTGGTCGTGCTCGGGATAATGGCAGCCGTGGTGCTGCAGACGATCCCGCATGTTGAGGACTCGTTCGGAATGGGCCTGTTCATGTTCAGCTGCATCGGCCTGTTCTATATAGGCGTCATAGCGGCAAATATCGTATCGCTGATCTTCCTGGTAATACGTTACTACCGGAATCTGTACACGCCCGAGGGTTACCTGACGTTCACGCTGCCGGTCAAAACGGATATGATAATCCATTCCAAGGTGATAACCGGGTCAGTGTGGATGCTCCTGTGCTACCTGTTTACGTTCATATCGCTTGTCATAGCGGGAGCCGGATTTGTTGCGGCAACGGACATTTCGCGTGCGGACCTGCTTAACGCGATGCGTGAAGGTTTCTCGATACTCGGATTCGGCGACCCCGGATTTACCGCGATCATGGTGTTCGTGATACTTCTGACACCGTTTGCCGGTATAGTCAGCATGTATTTTTGCATAAGTGTCGGCCAGCTCTGGCAAAATCATAAGATCCTCGGTGCCGTTCTGTGCTGCATCGGTCTGTATATTCTCAACCAGATAGTGACCCAGGTCGTATTTTTCGCTTCGGGTTTCTGGAGCCTTATGTCCGGATCGGGCGCCGATATAGATGCCACATTCGGCACGCTTTACAAGAACATGATGTTAAACATCAGCATCGTGACATTCGTTGAGGCCGTCATTTTCTATATAGTCTGCATCTTCATCACACGCTCAAAGATCAACCTTGACTGAGACGGAGACTGAGACAGGGGGACGGAGGTGTTGTCTCAAATTTTTTGAGACAACACCTCCGTCCCCCTGTCTCAAACCGTGCTATAATATATGGCAAAGGGAGATGGGAAGATTGAAGACCGAAAGTGTTGTAAATAAGATGATGCATTTTCTCGTACATAACGGGTTCTCGTTCACGGTTGCCGTTATGTGCCTGGTGCATGTATCGCTTCTGATCATCATGTGGGCAGACGGAGTGACTCCGCTGGCATATCTTAACATACTCAGTGTTGTCGTTTATGCGTTCTGTTTCATGCTTGTACGATACGGGCATGTCATGCCCGTGTATGTGAGCATCATATGCGAAGTCACCGCATACACGATCATTTCCACTTATTACATAGGACTTCGCTGCGGTACTTACTGTTTCCTGTTCGCTATCGTTCCGATCATAATCTATTTCGGCACATTTCTGTTCAAGGGCGCCGGCAGGTGGAGTATCGTCGCGATGCTCGTTGTCAATTTCGCTATATTCGTTGCCCTTTATATCAGGTTTTCCGATGCGCCGCCCGTCATTGAAATGACTCACACGGCCAGAACCGTGCTTGTCATCTTTTCATCGTTTGCGATGGTGTTCGCAACGATCTTTTACAGTGTGATCTATATATATGCGAGCGAGATCGAGGTCGTAAGCCTGGAGGAGCGCAACAAGCAGTTGTCTGTCGATGCCAGCGAGGATGCGCTCACTTCACTCCTTAACCGCCGGGGATTTTTGCCCGTTATCTCGCCGCTTATGAAGAGCGAGCTTACCAACCATTTCTGCATCGCATTTTGCGATATCGACAACTTCAAACGCATCAACGATTCCTACGGCCACGATGCGGGGGACGAAGTGCTCCGCCACATCACGAGGATCATCAAAAAAGAGATGCAGGGATGCGAGATCTGCAGATGGGGCGGCGAGGAGATCGTCATACTCATGCGCGATTACGACAAGGCCGTCGCAAAGGTCAAGATGGAGTATGTCAGAAAGAGCATCGAGTCCAATCCCACGGTATTTTTCAATAAGCGTATTCCCGCGACCATCACTATCGGTCTTGCGGAAAACAGCGATAAATACAAAGAACCCGACGATATCATCAAGACCGCCGATGACCGGATGTACCGCGGCAAGCAGCAAGGCAAGAACATACTGGTCTTCGAATAAGGAATGCACGATCCATGAGTTATTTCTATCTGTACTGTTTTATCGCAGCCATCATACTGTGCATTATCTACACCCTGATCTGGCAGAAACGGTTTGACATCAACATAACCTTCTGCTTTTTCATGGTGCCGTTCATAAACCTGGCCTACTACCTGATGTACACGGTCAAGAAAGCGGACACCGTGATTTTCGCCCTGAAGATCACATACCTTGGCGGCGTCTTCCTGACGTGGTTCATCATGCTGTGCGTGCTGAATCTGTGCCGGATCAAGATCAACCGCATCTTCCGCCTGGTCACGTTCGTCATAAACGTCATCCTCTACCTGTCTGTTCTGTCGATCGGCTTCTACCCGATATTCTACAAGGGCCTGCGTGTGATGAAGGTGGGAAAATCATGGCATATCGTCAAAGACTACGCTTTCATGCATACGGCATTTTACGCGGTTATATTCTTGGAAGTGCTTATCAGCCTAGCAGCCCTTATATACAGCAGGATCCGCAAAAGGGACGTTCCGAGAAGAGTGTTAAACCTCCTGTTCATACCGCTCATCTCGTGTGCAGTCGGCTATTTTTCCAATCATTTCATCTTTACCAAGATAGACATCATGCCGCTCATGTACGTTGTATCCGAGATGATCTACATCATGATCGTGCGACGCATGATACTGTATGAGCTGTCCGACATGGTCATCGAGACGATGGTCCAGTCAGGCGACACCGGTTTTATCAACATAGGCTTTGACCATTCTTACCTTGGCAGTAATGCCACTGCCAAGAAGATCATACCCCATCTGACTGATCTTGCGATCGACGACAGTATCCTGATAAGCGGAGTCTTCGATAACAACATCGTCGAGTGGATAAAGCATTTCGAGGATGATGACAGGAACGACCGGATCATTTACTCCCGCGGCGATACAGACGGGGACGGGAGCGATGAGATCTACAACGTTGTCGTAAACTATCTGTATGACGGTACCCAGAAGCGCGGTTATCAGATATTCCTTGCGGACGACACTCAGAACCAGAGGTATATCAGGCTGATCGACCAGTACAATTCGGAACTCGAGGAGGAGGTTGCTGCCAAGACCGCAAGGATCACGAACATGCAGAACAAGATGGTCATGGGCATGGCGACCATGGTCGAGGGCCGCGACAATTCCACGGGCGGCCACATCAGGCGTACGAGTGAGGTTGTAAGGATCCTGATAGAAGAGATGAAAAAGGATCCCGCCATGGGTCTTGACGACAAATTCTGCGAGGACCTTATCAAGGCCGCACCCATGCACGATCTTGGCAAGATCGCCGTCGATGATGACATCTTAAGAAAGCCCGGACGTTACCTTCCGGAAGAATATGAGATCATGAAGACGCACGCCGCAAAGGGTGCCGATATAGTCCGCGAGATATTAAAAGACACGGATGACGAGCAGTTCTCGATCCTTGCGGAGAACGTTGCCCACTATCATCACGAGAGGTGGGACGGCAACGGCTATCCCAAGCACCTTAAGGGTTATGATATCCCGCTCGAGGCCCGTATCATGGCCATCGCCGATGTGTATGATGCCCTTGTCAGCAAGAGAGTGTATAAAGAAAAAATGTCGTTTGAAGAAGCCGACCGCATCATAAAGGAAAACATGGGCACGCAGTTCGATCCCGGACTGTACAAGTACTATGCCGCCGCACGCCCTCTTCTCGAAAAATACTACAGCGAAAATTGAGACAAGGGGATGAGACAAGGGGACGGAGGTATTGTCTCAGAGAAGTTGTCCCGGAAGAGCTGTCTCAAAGAAAGCAAAGGAAGATTTACGGATGAAAAAAATTGCAGTTATATTCCCCGGACTCGGATACGGCCCGGACCGGCCGCTTTTATATTATGCGGGAAAGGCCGCAAAAGAGTACGGGTATGACGTGATAAGCATAAAATACAACGGGATAGATAAGGCAGCATTAAGAGATGGCGGCAAAATGCCCGAAGCATTCGTCAAGGCCTCCTTGCAGGCCGAAGAACAGCTCTTAGATGCCGAGCTTTCTTCGTATGACAAAGTGCTCTTTATATCAAAAAGCATCGGGACCGTTGCGGCAGCATCGTATGCCGTAAAACATGATATTGCTGCTGCTCACCTGTTCTTTACGCCTTTTGCCAAGGCGATATCTCTTGCCGCACAAGGAAACGGCTTCGTCTTTATCGGTGATGAGGACCAGTGGGTTGATGACAGGGAAATAAAGGCGCTGAGCGAAGAAAAGAAGCTTGGCTTCCGGCTGATAAAAGGAGCCAATCACTCACTTGAGACCGGGCGCGTTTGCGACGACGTGGACAACCTGGCCGGCATCATCCGCGAGACCCGGGACTACATTTCTTCCGTTTAGGACATTGCGCCCCGCCCCCTGGTCAGCTTCCACGTGTGTTCATAACTGTTATAGAAAATCGTAAGCGTACGTTCGCATCCGAAGCTTTCAACTTTGCATTCGAAAGGGTATATCCCTGAAGAATGAAGCCGGCTCGCATCCGGCATGTCAAACAAACTGCCCTTATAAGAAAGATCTTTATAAGACCGTATCTTATATTCCTGATAAGCGCCGTCATCATCCGTCATGCGTATCCTTATAGGGATTATTGAACCATCGGCCTTATGCAGACAGATCATATCTATGTTTTTGTTCGCATCCGTACCCATACCGACTCATCCGTAAGATATCCCCTCATCACCATAATAGAACAAATGTTCGAAACCGTCAACACATCATTTTGAGACAATACCTCTGAGACAATACCTCCGTCCCCCAGTCTCATTCCCCAGTCTCACCCGCCTCTTTTTTGACAAATGTGGTATAATATCTAAATTAAACAGATAACTCGCTGCGCTCTCCCGGAAACCCGGGCGGGATCTGCGGCGTCAACACTAAGAAAAAGCAGGGTTTGGTCAGATGCGGATAACTTCGAAAAAAACAAGTGTATTGTTTGCCGGTCTTGCGGCTGTGTTTATTTTCACGGCATGCGCTCCGCAAGCGCTTTCGACCGGGCAGAGTGCGGATGCAGGCTCTGATACCGTGGATTCGGGAGCCGCTGATCCCGGCACGGATTCCGATGCGGCAGAGTCCGTAAACAGCGCGGTCAATTTCGACCACAAGCTGGATCCGTATGTGCCCAAGAAGAACAACTATAACTTTTATTTTACATATAAGACCGTTCACCCTTGGTGGGACGCTGTAGCGCTGGGCATGGAAGACGCTCAGCGTCAGTTTTTGGATGAAGGCGTGAAGGTCACTTACGAGTATATGGCCCCGGAAGGCGCATCTGCCACGGACCAGACCAAGAGGCTCAAGGATGCGTCCGCAAAGGGCTATGATATTATCGGCGTTGATGTCGCAGATGAAAATGTGATCTCCCCGCTGCTTGACGAACTTGTCGATTCCGGGGAGAAAATCATGACGTTTTCAAGCTCGGATGCCGCCGAAGGATGCAAAAGGATCGCATATGTCGGCAACACCCACAATTACCAGGACGGCGCCGACCTGACGGAGGCTTTGTGCAAGAAGCTGGATTACAAGGGGAAGGTTGCGATCCTTGTCGGAAGCGTAGGCGCACCGTGCCATGAGGACAGGGCAAGAGGTGCAAAGGACACTATCGCAAAGTATGACGGGATGGAGATCGTAGCCACTGAGTACGATATGGATTCCGTTGATATGGCTTATGATCTTACAATGAAGATTCTGGAGAAAACCCCGGATCTTGACGGTATAGTCTGCTGCAACATGAGTAACCCTGTCGGCGCCGCAAGAGCGATCACGGATATGGAAAGTGACGCGGTCATGGTCGGCATGGACCACGACCAGGAGGCGCTTCATTATCTCAATGACGGCGTGATCTACTGCCTCGGCGTGCAGGATTGTTACTCGATCGGTTTTGACACGATCCAGATCGCGGTTAAGATCGCAGACGGAAATTTCCCGGGCAGCCTTTTCCCCGAAAAGACAGACGAGATAACGACGGTAATATATCAGGAGGACGCGGCTTTGATGCTCGAGCTGCTGTATGGTGACGTCTTATGAACGGTAAAAAGCAGTTAACAAATAAAAGGATCGTTTGGATAGCCGTCATAGGCAGCCTGATCGTTGTTGCGATGATGACCGCCAATACGGTTTATACTTCGAGGAAAGTCGAATATACAACAGATGAAGCCGTCTCCGAGGTCAGCTCGTTCTATCTGGAAGCGATGGCAGACCGCCGCGCGAAGATCATCACCAACCTGATCAACAATAACTTTGATCAGATGGGAAAAGCGGTCGGCTTTATTAAGGACGAGGCCCCGAAGTCGCAGGATGAACTTCGTGAGAGCATAGGTAAGATAAAATCACTTCTTTCACTCAACCGCTTTGCCATGGTTGATGAAGACGATATCGTATATACGCAGTATACGACATACACCGGCAGGAGCCGGCATCAGTTTCTGGAGGAGGTAAAATCAAAAGACAGGGTCATCACAACCGTCTCCATCTACGGCTCTTCAAAGCAACTGTGCCTTGCAATACCCACTCCCGGTCTTGAACTTCTCGGCAAGCATTTCAAGGCCTGCTTTGTACAGGTTGATATCAGTGAGATAGCTGATCTTTTGGCGCTTGATGATGAGGGTAAGACGCATTTCGCACTCTATGCCAAGAACGGTGCCAATCTTTCGGGAACAGAACTTGGCCCCGTGATTTTAAGCCATAACATATTTGATGCATTAAAAGGCAGAATAACGGAGACAGAGTGGAAAGAAAGTTACGCTGATTTCCAGAGTAATACCGAAGGAGCCATAACGTTTGATCTTGGTGAGGCGGAGGAGACGTTGTGCTATGTTCCGGTCCGGGGTACGGGCTGGGAGATGGCTGTGCTTATACGTGAAAGCGTCATCCAGGACCAGATCCGGTACATAAGCGAGAGAAACCTTGCGGCCAGCAGACATCAGATCGGATTTACATTTGTATCCGTACTGGCGCTTGCTCTCGTTCTCATTCATCAGCTCAGAAAGCTTTCGCATGAAAAACTCGAAGAAGAGAAGGAGACGAGCAGGACCTTCCAGAACATGGCCAACACCGATGCTATGACCGGTGTCAGAAATAAGCTCGCTTACAGCGAAAATGAGGCAGCCATCGACAGCCAGATTGAATCAGGCGAGCTTGATCATCTCGGAGTTATTATCGCCGACATCAACGGTCTTAAGCATGTGGATGATACGATCGGACATGTGGCCGGTGACCAGTTGATAAAAGACGCGTGCGCGCTGATCTGCAGTTGCTTCAAACAGGGGGCCGTATTCAGGATCGGCGGTGATGAATTTGCTGTCATCCTTCAGGGAAAGGGCTTTGATTCGATGCCGGAGGCGATAAGCGAACTCAACCGCATCGTTGAAGAAAACATAAAATCAGATGATGTCGTTGTCTCGATCGGCTACTCGACATATGGCCCCGACGACAAACATCTGAGCGACGTATTTGAGCGTGCCGACAAGATGATGTACGAGCGCAAGGCCGAACTGAAATCCATGGGCGCCCAGACTCGTCATTGAGACAGTGAGACAGGCGGACAGAGAGTGAGACAGGGGGACGGAGGTATTGTCTCAATAAATTGAGACAATACCTCCGTCCCCCTGTCTCACTCTCTGTCCGCCTGTCTCACTGTCTCAATGTCACTCCCCCTCAACGGATTTCATTTCTTAAGCCCTGCCTTCATCATACCGGTCAGGACCTCACGCAGATCCTTGTTCGCAAGTACCGCCTCAATAAGGCTGTCATTAGGCTTTTTGTCGGCCTTTAAGACTTCCATGGCCTCTTTTTTCGTTGAAGCACTTGCCTGCCTGTAAAGCTCCACAAGCTTCTTCTCCGTAGCCGTAAGCTTTAATGAGGCCGCTGCCGTTTTCTTTGCAGTGGTAGTCTTTTTAGCAGTAGATGTCTTCTTTGCCGCAGTCGTTTTCTTAGCTGTTGTTGCCATATGTAACCTCCTCATGAAATGTATCGTTTATACTCCACATTATACCACGTCTTGAAAATCATATATTATGATGGTATAAAATTGAGACAACACCTCCGTCCCTCAGTCTCAAAAACTGAGACAGGGGGACGGAGGTGTTGTCTCAAATGTGTTGTCTCAGAGACAGGAGGTTACCATGGGAAAGAAGATTGTAGTTGTAAATGCGGGACCAAGGCTTGGCTGGAATACGGATATACTTCTTAGTGAGGCGGCAGATGGGGCAAAACAAACCGGGGCCGAGATCGAGAGGTTTGACCTATTTAAGCTCGACAGGTATACGGGATGCATATCATGTTTTGGTTGCAAGCGGGAAAAGTTTAAAGGCCACTGCGTATGCCGCGACGGCCTTACGCCGGTGCTGGATGCCATAAGACAGTCCGACGGACTGATAATAGGTTCCCCGAATTATCTGTCGAATGTTACGGCATCCTTCAGGGCCCTGTATGAAAGGCTGATCTTCCAGAACCTTACATATAACGTTCAAAGTCCGTGCTGCAACGAAAAGAGGATACCGGTCCTGTTCATCATGACAAGTAATGCCCCGGACACATTTTATTCGGAACTTATGGACAGTTACAGGCAGACATTTGAGACGTTCGTGGGTCCTTGCGATGTGCTTGTTTGCGGGGAAACGCTTCAGGTGAATGATTACAGTAAGCTTGACTGGGAGTGGACGATGTTTGATCCGGCAGAAAAACTTGAAAGAAGACAGAACGTATTTCCGGGTGAGCGCAGGAAGGCGCATGAAATGGGCGCCGTTCTTGCCCGATAGGTTCATACCATCCCGTTTCTTTTTGCTTTCCGGTATCCCGATATCCTGACCGCGAGCAGTATGATCATGACGATAAGCGCGATGATGCTTATGATCGCTGCTATGATCATAAAAATGATCGTAAAGACCGGAAACATAAATGAAGCCACATCCGGCGGCGGGTTGTAAGACATCTTGTCGAGCCAGAATCCGCCCGCAACAAGAGCGATATCGACGATCACGGTAACGGGCAGTATGATAAGCGGTCTGAGTACTTTTGCGATCGATGCTGTTTTGTCCATTTCCACCTCCCGATACTCTGATTATACCAAATATATCCGAGCGTGCGGAAATAACTAGGAGAAGAGTTTTGAGAGCGAAAATCACACTACTTACTGTATTGATCTGTTCCTTCATACTGACAGGATGCGGTCAGAGAATAGCCGAGTACAAGATCGGGAAAGAAGCCAGATACTACATCGCAGATAAGTATGGTTTCAGACCCGGCACTACGGGTGTGGAGCTTGATCATGTGGGAGAATTGGAGGGGGTCTGGCACAAAAAGGATGGCGGTACCGCATCCATGGAGTATAAAGGGCATACATTCAAGGTTTATGTCAGCCTTGTTGATCCGTCGATCAGATACGATGATTATCTCAAGCCGGATCTTCAGGAGTACCTTACCGATCATTTCAAAACAGAGCTTGAATGCAAGGACCTGCATGTGTTTGCAACGTATGGCAGGTCCGTATGCATGGTTTCGCAGGATATAGAAACTGTGGAGGAAATACTTGCAAAGTGTGACAATATAGAGATATATGTAAGCACCTGCGGCCTTGACCAAGATAGGGTAAGTTCCCTTGATGTTTCCGCCCTGGGAGATAACACAAAGATATATATCATTGACTGGTCTTTCCCTGACTGTGTAGCTGACGAAGAACTGATAATGGATAATGTAGTCGGTCTGGAGTCTGAGACTTATACAAGCGGCTTTTCCAAGATAATGTCATATTATTGTTTCGAAAATGGAGAAGTACGATCAAAGTATATAATCCCTTGAAAATCGTATATGATGGTGAAAAGGGGGGACGGAGTGAGACGGGGGGACGGAGGTATTGTCTCAAAAAATTTGAGACAATACCTCCGTCCCCCCCGTCTCACTCCGTCCCCCTCAAAACGCATCACGGATTTCACAATTTCTTCATTATTCTTTCACAAGCCCCTCATAAAAACATCCTACCATCCATATCATGTAACACAGAGTAATTCAGGAGGTTATGCAATGAGAAACGAAAAAGTATCCGGTATCGTAATGGCCGCAGTGATAAGTGCATTATTTACGATCACAGGCTGCCGGACGCCGGTCGTACAAAACACGGTCAGTGAAAACAGCAATAAACCCGCAGATGCTCAGATCGCGGTAACAGAAGACGAGACCCCGGGCGAAGCATTTGACAACAGCGAAAACGGTGGTCATGCAATTGAAGCAGATGGAATCGAAGATGGCTACAGCAATGTAACTGTAACAAAGACCGGCGATTCCGAAGGCGACGAGGCGGATTTTTATGGGGAGAATTCGGCAGTCTTTGCAACAAACGGAGCACACCTGGCATTATCCGGGGCAAAAATCACAACGGATGGAACACACGCAAATGCCGTGTTTTCATATGGCGAAGGTACGGTCATTGATATTTCGGACTCGGAAATCGAAACCTCAGGCGACTGTTCCGGAGGCATCATGACAACGGGTGGTGCCACCATGAATGCCAACAATCTTTTGATACATACAACCGGAAGGTCATCGGCTGCGATACGTTCGGACAGAGGCGGCGGGATTGTTACGGTTAACGGCGGAGACTATACGACGGACGGACTGGGCTCACCTGCCATTTATTCAACAGCGGATATTACGGTAAATGATGCGACGCTTACATCAACCAAATCCCAGGGTATTGTAGTCGAGGGAAAGAACTCGGTTGAGCTCAATAATGTTGAACTTAGTGCAGATAACAATCAACATAACAACGATAAATCGGACTATTACCAGGCCGTGATGATCTATCAGTCGATGTCGGGAGACGCGGATGAGGGGCTGTCGGAGTTTTCGGCATCAGAAGGAAGCATAACAAATGCTAACGGCGATATTTTCTTCGTCAACAATACTGCCACATCGATCACTCTTTCGGATGTTGCGATCACTAACAACGGTGGCGGTGCATTCCTGCGGGCAGCAGCGGCAGGCTGGGGGAATGAAGGCTCTAACGGAGGCAAGGTCAATCTTACGGCGTCGAACCAGCAGATAGACGGAGACATGATCGTAGATGATGTATCGGCACTAAACCTGTACCTGAAGGATGGCAGTTCATTTACCGGTGCCATTAATCCAGATGGTGCCGCGTCAGATGTATATGTGGATCTTTCCGGCGGATCGAGGTGGACACTTACAGCAGATTCCAATATAAAATCACTTGCCTGCGATCCCGATTCCATAGATCTTAATGGTTATACATTAACAGTGGACGGAAAATCATATGCCGAAGGAAGCGCTTCGGAAGGGCAGGCAATCGAGATCGAAACAGAAGGAAACGGAAATAAAGAAGGCATGCAGGCACCTCCGGACAATGGTATGGCGCCCCCGGCAAAACCCGATGGAGATATGCCTGAAATGTCCGGTCCTAAGCCCCCTGCCAAGCCCAACGGACCCGGCGGCCCAACTCCTCCGGACAAGCCCAACTGATAATTGAGACAGAGGGACGGTTCCTCAGTCTCAAAAAACTGAGACAACACCTCCGTCCCTCTGTCTCAAAGCATATCCTCTTGAAAATCACATATGATGATGTTATATGTAATACTTAAGAACGAATAATGGAGGTTGTAAATATGCTTATTGTAACTACTGAAACAATTAACGGAAAGAACTTGGAGATGCTTGGCACCGTCAAGGGCAGCACCATACAGACGGTAAACGCCTTCAAGGATATAGGCGCCGGCCTGAAGACGTTGGTCGGAGGCGAGCTGGGCAATTACAATAAGATGATGGTTAAGGCACGAGAAGTTGCCACACAGAGAATGGTCGAAGAAGCAGACGCACTTGGCGCAGACGCGATCGTAGGCATGCGATACGCCACCTCGGCCGTAATGCAGTCAGCAGCAGAAGTCATGGCATACGGCACGGCCGTAAAATTCATTTAGCATTTTGAGACGGAGGAACATCTCCGTCTCTTTTTTTGAGACAACACCCCCGTCCCCCGGTCTCAAAAAATGAGACAGGGGGACGGAGGTGTTGTCTCAAATGTACCGTCCCCGAATCCCAACAGGTCTCAAAGCATATCTCCCTTGAAAATCATATATGATGATGTTATGATTCTTTCGAAAGCAGATATTTTCTTAGCGGTATTCCGCGTCTTTGATGCAATTCTTGCAATATCAACATCAGAAATTCCTGCTTTAATCCCACAACCGCAAAACAAAGCAGGAAGAAGATGAACGTCATCGACGATTTCCTGTTCACGGAGATCATGTCTGACGAAAAGAACGGCCTTGAGGCATGCAGGATCATCCTCAGCTGTGTGCTGAAGCGTGAAGTGAAGAACATAAACTTCACGGCGCAAAAAACGGTTCCAGGTGTATCGGAGCAATCCCATGGCATCAGGATGGACGCCTATGTGACAGAAAGTTCTGAGAGCAGCGGGGAGAAAATCAGGGTATATGATGTCGAGCCTGACAAGAAAAGTTCACACAAGGACGGACTTCCCAGGAGGAGCAGATACTACGGGGATCTGATAGATACTCAGCTTCTGGAGACAGGAACCGATTATGAAAAGCTTCCGGAACTTGTCACGATATTCATCCTCTCATATGATCCGTTCGGAGAGGATGCGATGTACTACGAGGCCGCAACCATCGTAAAGACTCACCCACAGGTTTCGTATAACGACGGTATCAGGCGGATCTTTCTGTACATTAATGGGAAACTGCCTGATGATGCGGGCAAGGAAGAGCGAAGCCTTCAAAACCTGCTCAAATACATCAGCAACAGTACTGCCGCGAATGTAACCGATGACTATACCCGCAGACTCGACGGGATCGTAAAAATCACCAAGTCAAAGAAAGAAGTAGGGATCAAGTATATGAAGAGCTGGGAAAGAGAAAAAGAACTGAAAGAGGGAGGTCGCGAAGAAGGCCGCAAAGAAGGTCGCGAAGAAACTCTAAAAGAAATCCAGCCCAAGCTGGATGAGGCCACCCGGCGTGCTGATTCCCTGCAGAAGGAACTTCAGGACGCAAAAGCGCGCATAGCAGAACTCGAAAAAGCAAATAATGCAGTCTGAGACAACACCTCCGTCCCCCGGTCTCACCTCCGTCCCCCCGGTCTCAAAAAATGAATCCGGGTCCCAAACACTGCAACTTGATATTCCCACCATAAACCAATAAGATATCAGTTGGAGGAAAACAATCCATGAAAAATAAAATACCCCCCATTTTCCTGGCGGCCGGAGTCGTGATACTGCCTCTGATATTTGCCGGCTATACCCTGGCCGGTTGCGGATCGGTAGGAGCACGAGCAGAAGAACTGAACAAACTCCAGGGACACTGGGTCGACGTTAACGGAGAGACTACACTCGATTTTGACAAAAACAGGATGACCATAACATCTCCGTATGACAAGGAAACCTATAAGATAAGGATCTCCGGGGCTAATCCACGATATATTGAAAATGCCAAAGCAAAGTATGATTACGATAATGGTTTTGGCGTGATCGGAACTATCTGGATAGGAGATGATAATGTCCTGACGGCGCGAGAGATGATCACGGATGCGGATGGGCACCAGTACCGCTTTGTCAGGGAGGAAGATCTTGACAATGAACTCGAGATACAGATCAAGGACCGCGACCTTCCGAAATCGATCGCATCGGACGAGATAGTCAGTTTCAACCTGGTCTTTAGCAACGAGGACTGTACCTATGATATCCCGCCGGAAGAGCCCTGGTACGGCGGAGTCTATTCTATTGATGTTGAAAAGGATGATGACGGCGCCTATGAGTTGTCGCTTCACGGGTCCGGACCGAGCTACGTCATCGTGGACTACAGCGGTCCTGTTTCCGAGGAATATGTCAAAGGACTTGCCAACCTTGTGAAAGAGCAAAAGATTGCCGAGTACAACGGCTGGTGGCATTCGAACAATGAGCATTTCGGTAGCTGGTACTTAAATATCGAATATGCCTCCGGCGAAAAGATCCTGATGGAGGCTTCGGGCCGTGCCGCACTCGAATGTCCCTTCAGCTTCTACGAGTTTCTCAAGTATGCCGACAAAGAGGCCGGATACACAAAAGAACTTCAATGAGACAACACCTCCGTCCCCCAGTCTCAATTTAATGAGGAAAAGAATTGTTCAGGATCGAAGAATATGATCACAACTGCAAATGCAGATCATTGGATCTTACGCCCGCTTTGTTCCATGATGCCCTGGAAAAAAATCCGAAGAGGCTGGAAAGGTTCCATGTAAAAAATCCGGCCGGTGAGGATCTGGATATAGTATACTATGACAACAATGATGACCTTGAGCCGCTTTCCAGCTACCCAAAGTATCAGAAGCCGCCGTTCATGGCAAGCTATCGTATTTATGATGAAAACGATACCAAAACGCTGTGGCTCGAATTCTTTGATGGCGTAAGGGACATGGCCTTCGAGGAACTGAATGAATACACCGTGATTTTGACAAAACTGGTGTTGGCCCTTACAGGCATCGAGGTATATTGTACTGACCGCAGGATACTGTATTTTGTACCCGAACATGAACGGCTGCATATAATGGACAGTCTGCCGGATGATCTTGACAGCGATAGCCTGCTGTATATACAAAAAGAACTTGCATCCGGCATAGAAGACGGGAGATTTAGGACGCTAAGCAGCACGTACGCATTTCACAATGTTTTTGTCCTTCAGTGGGTGCTGGCCGGAAGGGATTTATCGCGGTTTGGGTTCATAACCGTGGAGATAGATGACTGGGCCGGGATCGGGGCGATACTGTCATATTGCGTTCGCTACAGGATCGCTTTTGCAAGATTCGGTCTGAAGTTCATACATAAAGGGAACGGATATCTCGGAAAATACAGAGTGGAAGAACTTACAAAGTATTTTGCGCTTGACCTTGAGGATGATGAAGCAACCGATGACAATACACTTGTTGTTCCCGGCTTTATGGCGCTGTCAAAGACCAAGTTCCTTAAGGGGATCCCGCATTCCGTCGATGAATCGATACTGACTCCGAAATTCAGGGCGGATATGGATGAATACTACGAGGCCTTGTTTGGCGATGAGAAGGTGCTCGGAGTCATGATACGCGGAACGGATTACATCTCGTCCGGTATGACAGGCGACAGGATGATGGCATCGGCGCAGCAGATGTCGCCGCTCATTGGCGAGTGGGTGGAAAAATACGGATTCGAGAGGATCTTTCTTGCGACGGAAGATGAAGATGCACTTGAATACATGCGCTCCAAGTTCGGAAACCTGGTGGTCGCTCTTTCCCAGGAACGCCTGAAGCTGTCGGACCTTCGCCACGATGAGATATTGTCCGATTATGAAAAGGAACACGCGGACGGGATGTACGAAGAAAAGCTTGAAGACACCACGATCAATTATTTTTACGCCCTGTACATGCTTGCAAGGTGTGACAGCTTTATCTGCTCGGGACGCTGTAACGGAGCGGATATTGTAAAATCACTGAATAACGGAAGGTTTTCGAGGTCCTATAAATTTGCCGTCGGCATAGAGACAAAATGAGACAACACCTCCGTCCCCCAGTCTCAAAAGAACATCAATGATCATAAGAGTTGCAGATAAATCAGAATACGACAGCGTAAGGCTGTTTTACTACTCCCTCATAGATGAAATGGCAAAGCTTCCATACGGTGCCGGCTGGATAAAGGACGTGTACCCGTCGCGCGAGATGATAAAGGGTTGCGTAGAAGCGGGAGAATATTACATCGCAGAAGAGAGCGGATCCATTTGCGGGGCAATGGTTGCCAATCACAGTTTTAATGAAAGCTACAGGGAGTTTGACTGGCCGACAAAAGCAAAAGACCACGAGATCACCGTGATACATGCATTGGGAGTGCATCCGAGATATATGGGCAGTGGGATAGCAAAAAAGATGGTACGCTTTGTCATAAACAAGGCCAAAGCAGAGGGGCAAAAAGCAATAAGGCTTGATGTGTTAAAAGGAAATCTTCCCGCCCAAAAGCTGTATTTGGGGCTTGGGTTCAAATACCTGCACACCTTAAAGATGTTCTATGAAGATACAGGCTGGACGGATTATGAACTATATGAGTATCCGTTGTAAACGATCACAATATGAAGGAAAATCATAATGGATGTTAAGACAATTATCATTTCAATCATCGCTTCATTACTTGCTTTATCCCTCTGCGGATTTCTCTATCTGAGAATGATCAAAAGGGAAGTCCCGGCGCCCATAGGAAGGCTCCAGGCAATCCTGCCGGTGATCCTGGGCGGTATCTGCGTCCCGATTTCCGGCGCTTCCGGGATCGGGTTATTACATGCATTTAAAATCATTGGAGTAACCGGTGATGCAATGCCGGCATTTCCGGCAGCTTTTTATACGGCATTTTTTATGGCAGGCGGCGTGGAGGAGCTGTTTAAGTTTATTGCCATCATCATTACGATGATCGTCCTGAAGAATAAAGTAAGCAATGTTTATGAGTATATCCTACTTGGAGCGGCGGTTGGCTTTGGCTTTACGGTCGTTGAGGACTTTACTTACGGGGATTCGCTTATTGTATTATTGATCAGAACTCCTTTGATGTTCACTCATATGTCACTGAACATGATCATGGGAGAGTTTATCGGCAGGGCAAAATACAACAAACAAAATGGCGAGGGCCGGACTGCACTATGCTGGGCTTTAGGGCTCGTCATTCCGATGGCTTTGCATACGCTTTATGATGCAGGAACGATCTTTAACTTTCCTGTTATAAAAAACGACGATTTTGTTACAGGCGGCATACTTGGCGGCGCAGCAGTTCTGACAAATATCGTACTTCTGATCCGTGTGCTGGTAAGGGCCTGGAAGAATGCGGAAAAGTTTTCCTGTTTACGTACTGAGTGAGACAGGGGGGACGGAGGTGTTGTCTCAAATTTTTTGAGACAACACCTCCGTCCCCCTGTCTCAAATAGTACTTTACATACAGATGATATGAAGATATAATACCAACCGACAACTTGTCGGTTAAGAGCCCGTGGATCGGGTGCGATATGAGAATCGTAAAAACTGCCCAGGAAAGAAAAAACGAAATACTTGATGCTGCTGAGGAACTGTTCGCCGCGAAGGGATACGATAATGCGAGCACAAACGATATCATAGCGAAGATCGGCATCGCCCGCGGAACACTGTATCATCATTTCGGCTCCAAAGAAGAGATATTGGATGCGCTGGTTGAAAGGATGACCCGCGAGGGGATTGATCGCGCCAAAACCATTGTAAGAGACGACAGATATCCAATTTTGGAAAGACTGACAGGCATTCTTAGCTCCATAAGTGTAAAAGGTGGAGCCGGGAAAGAGATAATGGAACAGATGCACAAACCTCACAATGCACTTCTGCATCAAAAGATGCAGGAGCGGCTGATAAACGGAGTTGTTCCTCTGATTGCACAACTGATAGCAGAAGGAAACGAAAGCGGCATCTTTGAAACAAAGTACCCCGAGGAAGCGGCCGAGATGATCATGATCTACGGAAATATCGCATTTGATGACAACGAAAATCTTACGCCCAAACAGAAACAGAAAAAGGGAAAAGCTTATATTTACAATATAGAAAAAATGATCGGTGCAAAAGCGGGGAGCTTGGAGAAAAGCTTGCTCCGGTTCTTCTGAGCAGTTTCATTACAATACCGGGCCCTGTTTTTTTTTAACATCAGACCGACAATCTGTCGGTGGAGAGGAATGCTATGGAAAAGAGAGTAAAGAAGTATGTGATATTCAGTTATGCTGTATTCTGGTTAATGGTTCCGGGCCTGTGCGGGACGGCAAGTATGGTATTTCATTGTCCGCCGGTCGTTATGAGGACCCTGTCAAATGTATGTGCGTGGGCGCCGACCATAGTTCTGCTGGCGGGATTCAGATACTTCTGCCCGGATATGACAATAGGCAGTTTTTACAAAAAAGCCTTTGGAGGAAAAATCAATATAGTATCACTTGGCGTCTCAGCCGTCGTCACACTGTCTGCGACGATCATCTCTGTACTGGCAGTATCCTTGATACAGGGCAGATCGTTTGTTGAGTATTGGAGCACGGGGGCATATCCGTTCTGGGCATCGCTGCTGTTTGCGATAACAACAGGTCCTACCGGAGAGGAATCCGGCTGGAGAGGATACCTTCGTCCATACCTGAACGGAAAGTACAGCTTTTTCAAAGCATCTGTGATCCAGGGCGTGATTTGGGCATTCTGGCATACGATACTCTGGTTTGTGGATTCGGATTATACGGGAATCGCCATGATCCCGTATATAATGTCCAATGTAATTGTAATGACGGGGTTATGCTTTATAATGAATCATTTCATGGAAAAGAATGACAACCTTCTTTATGGAATAGTGATCCATTTCTGTTTTAATTTTCTGTATTGCTTTTTACAGGTCGATATATGGTTCTATGTCGTCTTATCGGTGGTATATGTGGCATTGATCGCGCTGATATGTCTTCGGAGAAAGCATGAATCCCTTAAAACCATTTTAATTGGACAGTAAAAATCATATGCTGTATAGCGCAAATCCCCGCAAGTATATGCAAGTCAATAACATCATACTGGAAGATGCTTCTCTACTCTCCGTAGGTAGCCTGTTCATACAGCCTGGTTTACAATCTGTAGATCAGGAGGTGAATATGCTATGGACAATACAACGGCAAAAGTGAGCTGCTTCGCAAGGGCGTATCACTTTGAGAACAACAAAACCCATATTTTTGCTGATAATATGGCAAAAAGGATTCTGGGAGAGGACTATGATCAGATTGCACAAAGCGTGTCGCAGGGGATCGGTTTTTTCCTTCCCGGATTTGAAGGAACAAAAGAGGAAGGGTTGCGGCTTATTGTTGATAAGCAGCTGTCCCCGTCTGTGCTTGGAAGGAGCGCATACTGTGAAGAAAAGCTTTGGGGCATGATCAAGAACGGATGCAGCCAGTATCTGATATTTGCTTCAGGGTATGATACATTTTCAATAAGAAATACAGATAGATCTGTTAACGTATCCGAAGAAATGACAAAACGATTCTTTTTTGAATATAACAAAAAAACACCGGATCATCCAATGAATGCTCCTTCTGGAGTGGATTATGTGTTTGCAATAAGAGCACAAGGAGGTCGGAGATGAAGATACTGGTATTCAACGGAAGCCCGAAAAGAGATAAAAGTGATACTATGCACATTGAATACTGCACTGGATGTTTCTCATGTATGCTAAACGGCGGAAGCTGCATATGTGATGACGATATGAAGAAAATCCTGAAGGAAATACCGGAAAGTGATCTTTTGATATTCAGTTTTCCCCTGTATGTATACGGGATGCTTGCATCGATGAAAGCAATGGTAGACCGCCTTCTCCCCCTTGCATCAATGGAAATGAGGGAAGTGGACGGAAGCTATCGACATGTGGAGCGGACAGATCTTTCCCATCTTAAATACGTGATGATAAGCGGATGCGGTTTTCCGAACAGCAGGAATAATTTCGAGTCGGCGGTTGCTCAGTTTATCAAACTGTTTCCTGAAAATCACACCGTTATCACCATACCGGAAAGTCCCATGTTTAATGCTCCGGAAGCCGCCCCAGTAACGGCTCCGCGTCTTGAGCTTGTAATGGAAGCCGGAAAACAGTATGCAGAAAAACTCTGTATTCCGGAGGAAATCCTGGCGGAGATAAGGACACCCATGATTCCTGAAGAGGAGTACGCAAGGATTGTAAATCAGTGCTAAGCAGATAATGTTCCTACAAAAGATTTATCGTATGAAACGATTGATATCGTTTGCTTTGCGGAGATTATCTGATTTTTCTATAAGCTGTCGACAGTTGCGGTAAATATTGACAAATGCTGATATTTCCTGTATGTTTTAGACAAGGTTAGCAGCGATGTTAGCTGGGGCTGGTCGAAAGACCCGGGTCCATCAAGTGCGGGGATGTTCCCCGCTTTTTCTTTGCAATGAGGCGGAAATAGTGAGCGAGTTAAGCATTTTTATTGATGAGAGTGGTGATTTCGGAACGTATGACATCCGTTCGCCATATTATATAATCACGATGGTATTTCACGATCAATCATGTGATATCAGTGAACCCATTGCTAAACTGCGTCGTGATCTTTCAAATTTTGGAATTGATCCGGATCATTCTGTACACACAGGCCCGATCATACGCCGGGAAAAAGAATATGAGTTTATGCCGATTGAGGAAAGACGACGTATCCTGAACAGTATGGTTACTTTCATCAGGCATTGTAATATCAGATACCACTGCATTCACATAGATAAGAAACATATACTTTTCTTGGGAAAAGGGTTGTAGAACAGTGTGGGATTGAGAAGTATATATAAGGAGAGTTCGTTTGAGGGTAGTTATTATAAGACATGCGGAAGTGGATTTTTGCTGGAGCAGGTGGTGCTCATCAGAAATGTTTGATTCAGAGTGCAGAAAATATGATCTTTCTCCGATCAAGAATGTGACTTATAGTATTCCGCAGACTGTATATCAGAAAATATATGTCAGCGAATTGTCTCGGAGTCAGGATACAGCTAGAATACTGTTTCCGAATGAAGAATACTTTGAATCGTGGCTTATAAATGAAGTCCCTCTTAAATCAAGCTTTGATACAAAAATGAATATGCCATTATTGTTTTGGAATCTGGTGGGCCGTTTGCAGTGGTTTGTTAATAGTAGAAGGCAGGCTGAAACTCGCGGGCAAACGAGAGAACGGGCTAAAGAGTTTGTAAAATTGATCAGAAATGACGATATGGATGTAGCTGTCGTCACACATGGATTCTATATGCATACCTTGTTGCAGGAGATGAAAAAAGTGGGATTCAATATGACAGGATCTTTTGTAAAGTTTAGGAACGGGGAATATGTTACAGCAGAAAAATAGAAATGCATTAAACCGGAAGATAATCTCGCTAACGATTCGTGGTAGTTAAGAAAACTGAAACCCGATTGTCAACAGCTGATATTGTTGGATTTTTTTGACATATCAAAAATGACTAAAGTATACGGAACTGCAATCCATTGATTTTACGTTGTTTTTTGAGTGGAGCGTACGGGACTTGAACCCCTCGCCGGGGTGGCACCTCGCTTCTACGAAGCAAGGTATCCCACAGGGTGCTTCGCAAACACTGATGAAAGGAGGGCCTGCGGCATCAGCTAACCCCTGCAACATGTGTTGCAACACGTAAATTAACATTAAAAAAGGATTATCAAGTTGATAATCCTTTTTTATGCTTAGGTAAAGAGTTGAGCTATAGATTTTGCAACTCTTATTGTTTCAGCTGAATACTTTTTCTTCAATTCGACAGATGAGAGTCCGTTTCGAATATCCTTTGCAGCTGCATGTATTTCTTTACGTGCTCTTTTTTCAGTTTTTTCCGTGTATGTTTCCAGAACTTTACCACCCATTTCGTTTATCTCCTTCCTAGCGTTCTTGTGCGTACGCAACACATAGTCCATGATCTCCATAATGCAACCAACGAGGTCGTTGTATAACTCTGACGATCCGTTATCTTCCAGCACCTTTTCAAGTTTACTGCATATGCCGGTATATTCTTTTAACAGTTCGTCGAGTCGCTTTCGATCCTTATCGATAGTCTCAAGCTCTTTCTCATATCTTAACACATAGAACGGAAGATCCACATGAAGATAGTCTTTATTCTTCCTTGCACGCTCCAGAGCGATCTCCATGCCATACTCAAACATCCTAATGGCCATGGTATTGTCAGGGTTTGACTGGCATTCCGCGTGATAAATATGTCCTTTGATCAGGAATATACTGTCACTGACAAGCTTTCCGTTCTTGGAATAGAACTCGTTCTTTAACTGCTCAAATTCGATATCCATCGGATACCGCGTTCCGAATGCATCGTTTATCACCGGAATGATAAACTGGGGCATCCGGCTGATGATGGTGCGATACACATCATCAAATATCGTTGATGAAAAATCAGTGTTTTTTCTGCGCACCATATGTATCCTTTCGTTCTTTTTCTTAATTATAGCTTTTGTAGGGGCAAATAACATTATACGAAAACGCCGAAAATCAGCAGATTTTTCATTGACACGGGAGTCGATATTAAATATATTATCAACATATAGATGATTTCAGCGGACGCCCGTAACACCGAGCCCGAGGCTTTATGTTCGGACGTTTTTTATATGCATTCATAGAGTAGTTTTGACCGGAGGAGACAGTACATGAAAAAATATGTGAAAAACGCAGTAAAATCGGCACTATTCAAATCTCTGAGAGGGAGGAGATATAGACATCTCCTTTCGATAAGTGTAAGTGCACTTCTTTCCATATCAACATTTCTTACGGTAATTCCACAGACAGCGACAACTGTATATGCAGATAATGACAAGACGATCACCGGACTGTGTACGGGAGCGATAGGTAACCCAACTTCGGGTGCGGGCGGATGGAGTTATGTGTATTATGGTAAATATGGCGGCAATGCTATGAAATACCGTGTGCTTGACACAGCCGCTACGCAGTTTGGCACAGAAAAAACCATGCTCCTTGACTGCGACAGTACGATTACAAATAAAAGCTATCATACTGCTGGTGATAGTGTTTCATGGGCTGGCAG
>JAFXQX010000020.1 GCA_017526745.1 Lachnospiraceae bacterium
ATGCTTCAAGCGAAGTAGCTGCCTCCGCTGAGCTCATGAAGTATTTCCCGCCCGCGTTATATGAACCAAAATCAATCCCAGTGTTGTATTGGCTCTTACTGAGGTTATCCATACCCGAAGTGATCTTCTCCAAGAGTCCCTCAAATTCCCGAACCTGTTCGTCACTCATATTGTCGTAGAAACCTGCGTCGTCAAGTGCCTTGCTGAATGTCAGCCACTGGTCGCCCGTGTTATCCCAAAACTTATCTGATGGATCTTTTCCTTCCGCTATCTTTTGCTGTTGCCTTATATTTGCTACATATAAATCCTCGGCATCCTTCTTCATCCTTGCAAAGCCATCCTCGCTGCAAAGAAAATCCATATCCTCTTTTGATACCGAAACACTTACATTTCCGTTGGATGCTGCAATCGAACCAAATGCGTTCTCAATGCTCTTATTAAGATTATCTGCCTGTTCGGAGGATAATCTCATGTCCGATCCATGTGCCTGTTCCTGCCTTCTTGCATAGGCACCGGTGTATATCTCGTTTCCATTGATCTTCATACTATTTTACCTCCGTGATCGCTTTTATAAGCTCATCCATTGTTGATGCGCTGTATGTTTTGTCTTCGCCTTGTGCGAAGAAGTTCAGAAGATTGCTACCTTCGATGTTGACTCCAACCATGAACCGGTTGAGAAGATCTTTGTCTGATGCACCGCTTACAGCATCCGATATCTTCTTAAGAGAATCTTCTATAAGGCTGTATAGTTTGTTCTTCTCCTCTTCCGATCCATGCTTGAGGATATTCATCTCATCGGTCGAAAGGATTACTGAAAACTCCTTCTCCTTCGATGAATTGTCCTTTCCGTCGCTTACAGAGAATACCGCATTTGAGAACCTGCTTGATAAATCATCAATGATATTTGAATCCGCTTTTGGGGAACTCTGAGTCTTGCCATTTTCATATTGGTTCATCCATCTTGCTAAAAATAGTCCATGATTCTCGCCTGTTTCAAACATTTTTTGATATTGTTTATATGCTTCAGGATCAACACTTTTCATTATTGAAGCAGAATCATTATGACGAACTCCCATGCTGGCAAGATATTTTTGTCTTGCCTCCCCTTCTTCTTTAGATTTTTGTCTTGAAATCTCCAATTCCCTCTCCCGAGCTTCTTTTTCTGCAATTTCCTCCTCTGTGAATACATGTTCCTTCAATATTCGCGCTTCATCAATACCCTTTTTTTCAACACTCTCTGCAAGAGCCGCAAGACCATCTCCTGAAAAAGATACAATTACATTATCTCCATATTGCGCAGTGATAGAATTCATCGCCTGTATGGTTTCTTCCCTTGACATCTTGTCCATAACCTTGTTCCCGTTCTCATCGGTCGTATTAAACTCATAACGGACAAGCGTATCCTTCTGTTCGACTCCAGACCCGTATGTTTGAAGTTGCTGCGTTCCTTTGTAAAACCTGCTGTAATCTGTTGTAATACCTGACATAATCATTACCTCCTTGTTATTGTCGTTTGAAATCCGTTTCATTTTTTAGCATATAATTCCTATAAAAAATGTGCTCCTATATTGCATATCGGACGTAATTAGATCATATTAACCGAAATGGAGAAAACGACCGCATACAGGGAGAAATCTGCTTTGTCATCTTAAAAACAACAGTTAAAATACTCACACATCAGGTATATACTATAAACAACCGAGGAAGGGTACCACAAAGAACTATGACTTATCATGTGTTAATCTGTGATGACGAACCAAATATCTGTAAGCAAATAGGAACAGCTCTTTCAGTTTACTCAGATACGAATGGAACTGATATTCAAACAACTGTGTTTTATGATGGGGAGTCCTTATACTCCTTTATTGCATCCGGCAACGCTACCGATCTTGTTTTCCTAGATATTGAACTTCCCGGAATAAGTGGTGCCGAAATCGGCAATAAACTCCGTAATGAGCTCAAAAAGAACGATATACAGATCATCTATATATCATCAAAAACAGACTATGCCCTTCAACTGTTCGAGGCGCGACCGTTTGATTTCCTTGTCAAGCCGATTCAATCGGAGCGCTTAACGACCGTTTTTTCGAAGTACTTACAGATTTATGGAAAGTCTGATAGATTCTATGAGTTTCAGTTCAACAAAAACGCGAACAGAATCCCGTTGTCACGGATTCTCTATATAAACAGCAACAACAAGATGATAAATATCGTTACCGAGAACGAGGTGTATTCCCACTACGGCAGCATCAAGAATATCCACGGAAAATATGACAGTAACGGGTTTTGGACCGTTCATAATTCATATATAGTAAACATTAAATACGCGGAGAGGATCGGAGACGACGAGATTGTGATGTGTAACGGCGATAAAATTCCTGTAAGCAGAAAGTTCAGACCTGAAATCCGCAAGAAACTTCTGACGCTGAACGAGGTAGTGTGATGGAACTTGATGCCATAATCTATCTGATCGTAAATGCCATTCGCGTAGGCTTGGCCATATACCTTTTGTCTATTTTCTTAGAACGCAGATTCTCCTCATGGATCCTTGCTTTTCTTGGTGCGATAGTGTGGGCAGCAAACAGTGCGGCATATATTCTATTAAACAACAACTGGCTGAATCTTCTCACAAACCTTGTTGGATTGTCTGTTGCAGCTTTCATATTTTATAAAGGCAGTATCATAAACCGCCTCCTAACCTTAATACTCGATATAGCGTTAGGCATAGCTGTTGAAAACGTAGCCCTTGTTATGTTTAGAGATTATGATCCGGAAATCCAAATATTCACCAACATTTTTTCGGCATTCATTTTTCTGATCGTGGTCATAATTATCGACAGAACAATTAAGTTTCACAGAAACCCCGGAATATCTATTTCCTCGAGCATATTGATGATTGTCATATCGATAGGTCTATTCTTTGTAGGATATGTCATAACATACGACACAAGTCTGACATATATTGAACTATCTCTTTGCATCATAATGCTTATAAACCTGTCCATATTATACCTGTATAACAGAATAAGCACGGGTTATGCTGCAAAGCGCGACTCCGATCTATATAAGCTCCAATCAGAAATGTACAAGCGACAGCTTGACGTAATAAGCAAAACCTCTGAAACAACTCGAATCTTGCAGCATGATATGAAACATCATATCCACATGCTACAGGAATACTGTTCTGCCGGAGAAACCGAAAGATTAAAAGACTATCTCAATACGATCTCGTCTTCTTTTGACGCCCCCTCATCATATAAAAATACCGGAAACGAAGTTGTTAACAGTATCCTGAACTATTATTCATCCTGTATTAAGAACATCGGCGGCATTATAGACTGTGATGTCATACTACATGATCATATGGAAATTGATGACTTTGACTTAAACACATTGTTGTCAAACCTTCTCTCAAATGCATACGAAGCACTTGAAAAGACCGAAAATCCGTATGTTAAGGTCAATATTCGGTATAACAGGGGAATACTAAATATTGAAATAACTAACAGTTACAACGGTATCGTAAAAAAGGAACGAGGAAAGTATCTGACAACAAAGCCCAACATGGCTGATCATGGCGTAGGCCTCATCAGCATTAATAGAATAGTAGAAAAATACAACGGATACATGGAATTATCACCGGAATCCGATATGTTCGCAGTCCGTATTGCAATTCATGCATAAGAACCTCATCCCTTTCGAGCAAACCAGTGCCCAGAGAATTGGAGAAAGGCGCTAATCCCAAACATGTGATGTCCCAGTACTAGAACTTCATAGATGTGTTTTCCTGTAAATACTTCATACAATTTTCATCAATCAGATCAACGTTTTTCTTGAAAAAATCAGTTACAAACGGTGCAACCCAGTACTGCGATCCTTCTGGCGGAGTCATGTTGCAATCAAGATAATCCACATAGTCTGTTGACATGATGCATAGCGGCGAACAAAGGGTAAGCAAGAACAAAAACGTTGTTGTAATAAAACTCATGTCCTTTAGTAGCGACTCTAATTGTCTTTGCAAGGCATCCTCCTGAAATGAGTTAACATTTCTGTTATAGAAATCTACTCCATTACTGTGAACATAGTTGTTAAGCTTTTCCCCCAGTGTTTTGAAATATGACTTCAAATTGTATTTTTGCACAGCATCCTTTGTTCTTTGATATTGCCCTATATCCTTGAGAACAGCTCCAATTTGCAAATCGTTGAGATTGTTAGCGATCCATTTTTCGATGTTTTCTTCCATTTTTAATACGGTTTGAGTTTTTTTCTCGAATTTATCGTATGAATCATAAACCACAATATACAAATAGAAGAACAAATCATCTCGATATTTTCGCAGCAACGAATAGGCATCCGCCATACAACCCGATTCGCAGCAAGAAATTATGCTTCCTACTGTGAGCTCAAACGATGTAGAAATCATCTGTAAAGAAAATACTTGTCTTCCACAAAGGACAAAATCGCGGCCAAAAGACAGAAATCCAAAATCATTCAGAAATCTTTCAATAATACGCATTTCGGATATCGCCTTTTTGCATCCCTCGTTTTGTGCTATCATATTCTGATTCAGTTGACGAATTGAACTTTCAGATAATTTGTGGAAATCCATAAATTATAACCCCATCTTTTTTCCTCGATTAATACAATCTTACCAAGGGCGAAAATATTACATCTACAGGTTCAAGCTATTCTCGTCTAAAAGAAAATTGAGAATTCCAATCGTTATAATTCCCATATCGTTCCTGCGAACTTTGATATTATCCCTCACTACAATGATTTTCTTGAAGGAATCGCCAATAGCATTTAGGGAGCGCTCCTCTTGTTCCCGTTTGCCCTGAGTGTCCATAGCAAAAGCAGACTGAATATAGTACTTCTCGCTACCACGCGTCACAACGAAATCAACTTCTAACTGTTTTTTTGTTGTCTTGTTGTCGCTATTCTTACCAAATTGTTCAACCAGTCCTACGTCCACATGATAGCCACGTATGCGCAACTCATTATAGATGATGTTCTCCATGATGTGGTTTTCTTCCATCTGCCTGAAGTTCAACCTTGCATTGCGCAGTCCCATGTCCTCAAAGTAAAACTTGGCCGGGGAACCAATATACTTTCGCCCTTTGATATCGTATCGGACTGCCTTGCTCACCAGGAAGGCGTCCAACAGATAATCAATATATTTTTTCAGCGTTTTGTCGCTGATGGTCTTTTTTTTGACGGTTTTGAAGGTGTTCGCAAGCTTTAATGGATTGGTCAACGAACCTACAGCGGAAGCGAGAATATCCACCAATTCATCCAGTTCTTCGCGATTGCGCACATTATGTCGGTCAACGATATCACTAAGATACACCTTCTGGAACAGTGACATGAGATATTCCGCCTTTTCCTCCGGTGTTTCGCGAGAAAGAATCAGCGGCAGCCCCCCATAGGTGAAATAATCATCCCACGCTTCATCAACACTGCCTTCGTAGACCGAGTAATATTCACGAAAGGAAAGCGGATAGATACGGATCTCATCTCCGCGCCCACGAAACTCCGTTACTAAATCAGATGACAGAAATTTGGAATTGCTGCCTGTCACATAAACATCTGCATTACGGATATGCAACAAACTATTAAGTACGTCCTCGAACTCAGCGAGCAGCTGCACTTCGTCCAAAATAACATAGTAGGTATTCCTGTCACTGATCTGTTCTTTTACATATTTCAACATATTGTCGGGGTCTCGCAATTCTTTGTTACTGCGATCGTCCAGAGCAACTTCGATGATATGATCTTCTTGAACTCCCTTATCCAGAAGATAGTTATGGAACAGGTTGAACAAAAGATATGACTTCCCACAACGTCGAACCCCCGTTACAACCTTGATCAATCCGTTCTTTTCCCGTCGGATTAACCGATTTAAATATAAATCCCTCCTAATTTCCATGGCCTACTCCGTTTCCAAATTAATTGTATGCACACCTTTTTTCGTAATAATAATATAGGATACTACCTGGCTAGTCAAGTAGTACCCTATATTCAGACGGTGTGTTCCTTATCCTTTCCTAGATTTTGTAGTACATCTTGTAGTACAATTCATTTTAGAACTTGCAAAGCCATTAAATACGGCATTGGGGATAGTTCGATTCCCGTACCCTGCTTGTTTTATTACAGTAAAATCAAGGGTTTGTAGGGCTGACCGAAAGGTCCCGGTCCACCGACACGGCGTGGGGATCCCGCGCCACTTGATTAAAGAGCCCTTTGGGCTCTATTTTCGTTTTACCAATATACGCAATATATGCTATTATTATTACGATAAGACATACATCGCTTTATTAATCGGAGGTGTATTATGAGTACATATGAATCTACTGTTTCAATGATGAATCAACTCCCGGAAACAGATCTTCTGTTGATTCATGAGTTCGTACGTAGATTGGCCTCTAAAACCGAGATAAAAAAGGAAATGTATAATCCATATAAACCGTTAACTCGTGAGGAGATCATCGAACAGCTTTCTATTGCCCGAAAACATGCCGATGAAGGACAAGTACTTGATGCTCATCAGGTTTCGGCTAATGTAAGAGAGAAATATGGATTATGAAAAAATGGGATGTGATTGCCACAAATGATGTTCAACAGGACTTGGATAATTTCGTATATTATCTGTTGGTTGAAAAGCTGAATGAACAAGCTGCCAAAGCTGTGCTTGATGATTATGATGATGTCTAACACCCGTTGTTTTTAACCCCGAAACCCCGTAAATTAAGGACATGGGAAAGTTCGATTCCCGTACCCTGCTTCGCTGATTGTGAATGCACGTGCGACCTGCGAATAATCATCACATGTCCAGATCATACCGAATACCCACAATAATCAACCGAATATCGTAAACAGGCTCATTCCCCGTGCCTGTAATATATAATATCCATGTATCTTCATTTCTTGAAAAAGCAAGGAGGTATTTGCATGAAGGATGTTAAGACAGGAACGGTCTGTGCCATTATCAGCATGACCTCGGTAGTGATCATGTTAATATGGGGATTCTTGGCCGGTGATTTTGCTCACAGCTGGCTGGCTGTGGTGGTTGGCGGAGTTGCATCAGCTGCATTCGCAATGGTCCGCAAGGATCAGGATAAGGCCAAAAAGGATAAGGAGGGATCGGAATGAGCGAAATAGACAGCAAAAAACTCTCTGATGATATTCTTGCCAAGGTATCAGGAGGCCTTGGCGGAGAATATGAGGCAACATGTCCTAAATGCGGAAAGCCCATGCGCAAGGAAGCCAATGCGTACGGATCGGACAGTTGGAAGTGCGACGGGTGTAAAGAGACCCAGTTCCTCTCTGATGCGGAATATATAATGATGCTCAAAACAGCGGAGCAGCTTGGCCAGACACAGGGCCTGGTATATCCGGTATGGTGGAATAAAATATAATAATACGGTACGTAAAGAACCGGGTAAAGTAATGATGTGGAGAAGGATATCATAGTATCCTTCTCCACAATTACGTTTAAGAAAAATACCGAATAAACACGAAAATCCACCGAATAAACATGTCGTATACGGAGCCTTAGTTGATATCATATAATTATACTTATTATATTTCCAGCAAACGGACGGTGAACAGATGAAAGATATGGTAGAGATCGAGGTTGTACTTGATGAGCGGTATACAGATCCGCTTGTAACGATCAGGACAAAATCGAACACGCAGCAGGTCGAGAATATCATTTGTGCGATCGAGGATGTATCCCACAGCGATTTTCCGCAGATCGCGGCTGTAAAGGATGATTCGGTCGTGTTTGTATCCCAAAGGGACATAGTCAGAGTACATACGGAAGGCCGAAAGCTCGTAATACAGACCGAGAGCGAAGCATACACAGTCAAAAGAACGCTGGCCGGACTTGAGGATGTTCTCAACGCTTCAAGATTCCTTCGAATATCCCAGTCGGAGATCATCAATCTGTACAAGGTTAAGAGCTTTGACTTTAACCTTGCGGGAACGATCGGTGTGGAATTCGACTGCGGTATCAAATCATGGGTATCAAGAAGCCGCGTCAAACAGATCAAGGCACTTCTTAAGCAAAACAGCATAAAGGGGGTTTAGAAGATGGAATTAAAAAGCAGATTCTTAATAAACTCTCTTATAGGCATCATAGCCGGAATGACTGTCGGAATGGTGATGTGGATGATATCTTCTCCTGGCGACCTCGAAGACAGGAGTTTCGCCCTACATATCATCATGTCGGGGATACACGGACTGATACCGTGCGGTGCGATGACCGTATATGAGATCGAAAGCTGGGGCCTGACTAAGTCAACGGTTGTACATGCCACGATCACTCTTGCCACGATACTTGCGATCGAGCTTCCGATGAAATGGTTTACGTGGAGCGCGGACTTTGCGATAGCAATGCTTGTTTACGTTGTCATATATATGTTCATATGGCTCTTTAATTATCTCTATTGGAAACGTACAGTCAATGAGTTGAACGATCATCTCGAGCTAATCCTTAATCGGCAGAAAGTATAAAAAGGGTCAGATATGCAGTTAAAAGTACTGGTTACAGGGAAGAACCGTAAGGTTGCAAGTGACATATGTGAACATCTTGAGACAGACAGAGGATACGTAACGATCAAATGCGATCCGAACAAAACGGCACTGTTCGATCTTATGATATCAGAGCTTCCGAAGGTTGTTATCATATGCCTCGGAGGTGAATCGTCGGTCACGGTACAGGCATACAATGTGATGAGATCGGCACTCTCTTCGGGAAACATCACGACGATAGTTGTTACTGACAGTGATGACGAGAAAATGTTCATGAAATATACCGAGCTTGAAAGGGTATTCTTCCTGTCAAGACCGGTATCATTGTTCGCACTTTATGAAAAGCTGTCCGAGATAGAGAAAACAATTGAAGAGACCAAAGACAGCAATCTGTCGGCTTTCAGGGAATATGTCAATGAAAACGACCCGAAAAGTCGAAGAAAACAGATACTGGTCGTTGATGATGATACGGAGCAACTAGTACATATCAAAGAACAGCTCGAAGAATTCTACGATGTCACGTGTGTCAAGTCAGGAGTTGCCGCATTCAAATATCTTGCCAAGAAAACTCCGGACATCATATTGCTCGATTATCTGATGCCGATGATGGATGGCCCCGAGGTCCTTCGTAACATTCAGGATACATCGGGTTGGGAGGATATACCGGTCATATTTCTTACCGGTATGACCGAGAAGAATAAGGTATTAAAGACACTTGCAGAACTGAAACCGCAGGGATATATAGTAAAGCCTGCGAAAAAATCCGAACTTGTGGCCAAGATCATAGACATATTGGGGTGAGAAAGAAATGGATATTTCATGGCTTAATGAAACCGGACTTGATACAGAAACGGGGATCTCATATACGGGCGGACAGGACAAGTACATTTCTGCCCTTTGGCGGTTCTATAAGAACTTTGAGAAGAACAGAACAAAGGTATGCGAGTATCTTGCGGCCAAAGATTATGAGAGCTATATGATCACGGTCCATGCTCTTAAGAGTAATGCCGGGATGATAGGAGCGCGGGATCTGTCGACGCTGTTTGAGACACTTGAGACAGCTGCGAGAGATAATGAGATCGGACTGATCGAAGCACAAAATGCAGTTGCATTAAAAGAGTATGACGAACTTATTCAAAAGCTTGCTCCGATAGCAGCTATGGGCGATGTCCGTGCTGCCGACGAGATATCTGCTGAAGTAGCGAGGGAAACGGTTGATAAACTTCTTGAGGCGCTTGATGATTTTGACGATGAAGAAGCAAAGAGGCTGACGAAGGTACTGTCCGGGTATCCTTTCAGGTTGACTCAGGCAGAAAAGCTTAAGGAAGCGGCTGCTTTTATTGAAGATTTTATGTACGAAGAGGCGGCTGAGATCATCAGACAGATCGCACCGGCTATAGAATAGGCTGCAGATATTGAAGAAGATACAAACGATCCTTGCGATCATTCTTATAACAGTATTCGGATATATATTCGCCGGTGAAATATTCATGCCGGCAAACACCCCGGTAAACGGAGATATCTGCGACACTCTTCCCGGAGATAAATGGGAGAAGGTCTGTCCTGACGGAACCAAAGAGCCATTTACCGTCCCCGGAAGGACTGATTCCGATATTGTTCTTGAAACTACTCTCCCGCAACATCTTAACAAAGACTACAACGTATTGTGCTTTCGCGGAATGGACATGGAGGTCTGTGTTGACGGCAAAGAAAGAGCGGTATACAAAACCGAGAGCTACCGCTTCCTCGGAGATCGTTCCGCCGAATGCTACGTTATGGCTTCCATATACCCCGAGGATGCCGGAAAAGTGCTTCGCGTACATTACAAATATAATTCCGGCATGGTATATGAAACATATATCGGTACAAGACTGGGGATACTTGCTCACCTGTTCAGAATGTACGGGCTGGAGCTGTTTGTCGGGATGGCCCTCCTGCTTCTGGGTGCCATATGCCTGATCGCAGCCGTAACGTACAAGCTCATTCACAAAAAATACCTGGAGATGGAGCACCTTTCCATCGGTGTCATAATAGGTGCCTGCTGGGTTCTGTCCAATTCAATATTCAGACAGCTTTATACGAGGAATATTTCGGTCATGTCAGACATACCGTTTCTGATGGTAATGGTCATGCCTCTTCCTTTTTATGTATTCCTTGATTCCCTTCAAAAAGGGCGTTATGCCAAGCCGCTTGGGTGCGCGGGAATCATCGCGATCACAAATTTTGTCGTATGTGCTGCACTCTTCGTTTCTGGAAAAGTGCCTCTTGTTAAAAGCTTTACCGGCTCCGCCATATGTGCCCTTATCGGTATCGTCATTATGTTTGTGACGCTTGTACTTGATTTTAGAAAACATCTGTTGTACTCGTACAGATTTGTGGCGGTCGGATTTGTTCTACTTGCAATCTCAGCGATCATTCAGATATTTGCATATGCATTTGCCCATAACGGAGTGTTTTCCGGATTGTTCATGGCATTTGGTCTGTTCGGGTTTATGATCTGTTCCATTATCCATACGATCAAACAGCTTATCGGGATAAGGCTGGAGGCAAATGAACTGCAGCATATAAATAAAGCCAAAGATGACTTTTTGGCAAATATATCCCATGAGATCAAGACACCGCTTAACGGGATACTCGGAATGGATGAGATGATCATAAGAGATACGAAGGAAAGCAGAATCAGGGACTATGCATTTGAGATCAAAAGCGCAGGCAACACACTGCTATCTATAATCAACGATATTCTTGATCTTTCCAAGATTGAATCCGGTAATTTCGAGATAGTTCCGGGCGAGTATGATATAGCCTCGGTTCTTAACGATGTTCTGAACATGACAATGCACAGGGCAAAGAAGAAGGGCCTCGCATTTAATTACAGTGTCTCCGAATCGATCCCTTCCGTGCTTGAAGGAGATGAGATCAGGATACGGCAGATAATGCTAAATATCATCAACAATGCCGTTAAGTACACGCAGGACGGCAGCGTTTCGGTTGAGATATCTTCGGAATCTGTAATGATGGGCAATTACATCAATCTGATCATCCAAGTGACTGATACCGGAATGGGTATAAAGGAAGAAGACAAAGACAAACTTTTCAAGAGCTTTCAACGACTTGACGAGAGGAAAAATCACAGCATAGAAGGAACGGGCCTCGGACTTCATATCACGAACAGCCTGCTTCAGATGATGGATGGAAGGATCTCATTTGAAAGTGAGTATGGTAAGGGAAGTGTATTTACCGTCACGGTACCCCAGAAGGTAGTCAAGGCTTCGCCGATAGGAGTATTCTCCAAGGCAGTCAGGGAATATCTCGGAAATATGGAGACAGATGAGGTGGGACTGTATGCTCCGGCGGCCCGCCTGCTTGTTGTCGATGATAATGAAATGAACCTTGACGTGATGGAAGGGCTTCTTAGGGACACAAAGATCCCCACTGATTATGTGGAGTCGGGAGCAGCATGTATCGAGAAGGTTCAAAGCACAAAATATGATTGCATACTTCTTGACCAAATGATGCCCGGCATGAGCGGAGAAGAGGCATTAAATGAGATGGTAAGACTTGATATCCTGAAGAAAACTCCGGTCATCGCTCTTACGGCGGATGCGATCATAGGTGCCAAGGAAAGCTATCTGGCAAAAGGATTCACGGATTATATATCCAAGCCTGTAAAATACGAGGTTCTGGAAGCAGTCCTTAAAGAGTATATTCCGAAGGAAAAACAGCTGTCACCAAGCGGTGCGGATGAACTCCCCGTAATGCTCATATGGGGCGACGATCCCGAAAAACTGAAGCAGGAGAAAACAAGACTCGATGGCATATATAAATGCGTATGTGTAGTAGGGGAAACTGCAAAGGACAGGTACCTGAAGACTCATGATACTGTCGCAGTCATGAATGTTGTATAGAAAGGTTTGTGAACATGGATAAGGATGTCCGCATAAAAAAGCTTGAAAAAGAGAATCATATATTAAGGCGAGAGTACAAGAGATTGCAGCAGGATCTGTCGATGCTTTCCAATCTTAATGATTATGCATCAAGACTGCGCAAGTTCAATGAAGAAAAGGTTGTAGCGGCCAATAATGCCAAGAGCAATTTCCTTGCCAACATGTCCCACGAGATCAGAACTCCAATGAACGCGATAATCGGAATGGACGAGATAATTCTTCGTGAAACAACGGATAACAATGTACGAAAGCACGCACTCGATATCAGAAGTGCGGGCAAAACGTTATTGTCGATCATTAATGATATCCTTGATCTTTCCAAAATAGAATCCGGCAAGATGGAGATCATACCGGTAAAGTATGACAGCTCCGCAATCTTTATGGATATCGTAAACATGACGATGAAGAGGGCGAACGATAAAGGTCTTGTTTATGAACTGAATGTTGACGGTGATATTCCCACGACTCTTTATGGTGATGAGATCAGGGTCCGTCAGATCATGCTCAATATAATAAACAACGCCATTAAATATACCGAGGAAGGAAAGGTATCCGTTGACGCATCATATGACAGGAGTCAGGAAAAGCTCATCATCAGGGTTACCGATTCGGGGATAGGTATTCGCGACGAAGATCTGAAAAAGCTGTTTGATTCATTTAGCAGGCTTGAAGAGACAAGAAACAGGAATATAGAGGGGACCGGGCTCGGGCTCAATATCACAAAGCAGCTCGTTGACATGATGGAGGGGAAGATCAGTGTCAGCAGCAAATACGGAAGCGGAACGGTCTTTACCGTAAGTATAGTGCAAAAATGTATCGATCCGTCTCCTATAGGAGATTTTGGCCGAAGGCTTGAGATGGCGGCGGCAGAGAATTTACCTAAAGGATCGAAGCTTTATGCTCCCGATGCAAGGATACTTATTGTTGATGATAATGAGATGAACCATGAGGTGATAACCGGCCTTATTTCGGATACCCGCATACAGGTGACAAATGCCATGTCGGGACCGCAGTGTCTTGAATGTCTGCATGAGAACAATTTTGACCTGATATTTCTTGACCAGATGATGCCCGGGATGTCCGGAACTTCCACACTGAAGGTCATAAAAGACGAAAATCTTGCCGACGGTGTTCCTGTTATAGCGCTTACCGCGGACGCAATAGTAGGAGCAAGGGATATGTATCTTAGGGAAGGATTTACCGATTATCTGTCCAAACCGGTAATGTACGAGGAACTTGAGGCGGCACTGTTTAAGTATCTTCCGAAAGATAAGATCGATACGGATGCTCATATGGGACAGGATGCTGATTCAGTGCCGGTTGTCCTTGTCATCAATGATTCTCCGGCAGCACTCTCACAGGTTAGAAGATTTCTTGGAGACGGATGCAGGGGAGTGTTTGTGAGAAATGACGAACAGGCAAGGAAATACCTTAAGGATCATACGATCGATTATGTGATAAGAGACGGAGGAAGCATGGCGTGAGGTCATTACAGGCATTTACAAAAGAAGTGGATGATATTGCCCTGGCGGTTTCACAATTAAGAGAAGGGATCGACACATCACTTCTTATGAGTAATACATGCGGGATCGTCTTCTGCGGATTCGAACCGGATATGGAAGAACTCGTACAAAAGCTTAAAGAGGTGTTTGATTTTCCCTTTTTCGGGTGTACCGGCATCGGAGTCCTGTCGACGGAAGGTTACTCGCAGAGCAGTATATCTTTGCTTGTTCTTACGGCAGATGACGTCAGCTTTTCGATCGGTATGACTCGAGACATCGAGGGGCCTGACGATATATGCGCATTTGCGGATACATACAATAAATGCGCAGCGCCGCTTTGTGATAAAGCAAAACTGATATTTACTTATGTTCCATGGCTTACAAATGTCACGTTTGATGATATCGTCAGTCTTCTTGACAAAGAATCGGGACATGTCCCTGTTTACGGAGGCATTGCTTCGGACGGATGGACATTTGATTCGACATATGTGTTTACGAATGAAGGGGTTTCGCAAAACCGTGGAGTGATGATGGTGGTATCCGGAAATGTCAGGCCGATCTTTACGATAGAGCATTCCACTACTCTTACGACAAACCTGCATAAAACCGTAACGAAAGCTGAAGGTACGGTAGTGTATGAGCTTGATGGCCGCCCGGTCACTGATTTTATCAGGGAGATGGGGCTTATAACCAACAAGACACAGGTGATCCTCGATTTTCTCGGGACACCGTTTCTGGCTTCCCAGAAAACGAGTGACGGGGATGAGATAGACACACTCCGCTGCCTCGGAGTCATCGATCACGAAAATCATTCGTGCGGATACATCGGAAGGATCGACGAGGGCTCAGAACTTAATATGGTACTAATATCAAAGGAGGATATCGAGGCATCGGTCAAGATGGCATTTGATGAGATATTGGAGAAGATATCACAATCCGGGGATTATAAATACAGCAGCATATTCTGCTCATCATGCGCGGCGCGTTACTGTTTGCTCGTGGCAGATAAAAACGCGGAAGGTCGCGCTTATGAAGGCCGTCTTCCTGATGGATTGAATGTCCAGGGCGTATACATATACGGTGAATTCTGTCCCGCAAAAGGTAAGAAAAACGGAAGACTATACAACGTTCTTTCGAATGAGACATTTACGATACTGGCTATCTAGGAGCATTACAGATGGAGAAGATTATCAATAACAGGATAACTGAACGGATAAAGATGCGCTCTCACAGAAAAACAGGAATGATCATACCCATGATCTTTCTGTTCGTATTTATGACCGTTATGGTCATTTATACGTCAATGCTTATGTATAACGTTGCGGTATCGAATTCGAATGCCGTGATGGAGGACAGGATACTGACGGTTTCGGCAATGATCAATAATCATCTGAACACCGCCGAAAACGTGCTGCATGTAGCCGGCGACAGTGTTCATCATATGCTGATCAGCGGTACCACATCGGCAAGGATACATGAATTCCTCGTGGATGAAACGAATAATGTTGCCGAACAGTTCGATGAGAATTATACGGGAATATATGGCTTTATAATGGGCAAATACATAGACGGACTCAACTGGGTACCGCCGGAGGATTACGATCCCAAAGCAAGGGACTGGTTTGTTGATGCGATGGGCGCGGACGGCAGCGTTATATTTACCATGCCGTATATTGATGCACAGACAGGCAATCTTATTGTATCAGCCTGCAGAATGCTACCGGACAGACAGAGCGTTATCGCACTTGATGTTCAGCTTAAGGGCATACAGTCAATGATGAACGAACTGACTCTTAACGGAAAAGGTTACGGGTTCGTCGTCAGCAATGATGGTATGTATATTGCTCATCGGGATGAATCCAAAAAGGGAACCGATATATGTGATATGGAAGGCGGCAGCAAATTTCTGGATGCCATCAAGGCGGCCGATTCGGGAAGTTTTCAGTATACATGGGAAGGAGAACCCTGCACGGTCTATGTCAACAGGATAGCGAATTCCTGGAATACGGTGCTTGTCGTCAGCGACCACGATCTGTATTCGGAAGTAAGAAGCCAGCGCGTGATCATCATAGCGATCTGCGCCCTGATATTCCTGATGATCACCGTGATCTACTATGTCGGACACCGTAATGAACAGAAATACAACAAAGAGATGGAGGAAATGAAGCTCGAAGAGCAGAAGACCGCATACGAACGTAAGGTGCTCGAACTTGAGAAGGATGCCGCGAATGCATCCAACAAGGCAAAGAGTGATTTTCTGGCAAATATGTCCCATGAGATCAGAACTCCCATGAACGCGATCATCGGTATGGATGAGATGATCCTTCGTGAGAAGGTATCCGATAAGGTGCGTAAATATGCGCTTGATATACAAAGCGCCGGCAAGACGCTGCTGTCGATAATCAATGACATTCTCGACTTCTCCAAGATCGAATCCGGCAAGATGGAACTGATCCCTGTCGACTACGGATTCTCATCGGTAATGAACGATGTTGTAAACATGACAATGAAGAAGGCAAAGGATAAGGGGCTGGAATATAACCTCAAAGTTTCCAAAGATATTCCTTCAGTACTTCGCGGTGATGAGATAAGGATCCGTCAGGTCATGCTGAATCTTATCAACAACGCGATCAAATATACTCACGAAGGAAGTGTTTCCATTGACGTTTCGTTTGATTATGCCACACATATGCTGTGGGTTGTCGTTTCGGATACCGGTATAGGGATCAAAAACGAGGATCTCGGGAAACTCTTCGGTTCCTTCCAGCGGCTCGAGGAAGATAAGAACCGGAACATTGAAGGCACGGGGCTTGGCCTTAACATCACAATGCGTCTTGTAAAGATGATGGAAGGAACGATAGGTGTCAACAGCAAATACGGTGAGGGTACGACCTTTACAGCCCAGATGAAACAGGAAGTGGTCGACAGAACCCCCGTGGGAGACTTTGCCGATAATCTGGCAAAAATGCATCAGTCAGGCCAGGAATACAAACCCGCTCTGTTTGCTCCGAAGGCCCGAATACTTGTCGTAGATGACAATGATATGAATCTCGAGGTCTTTGCGGCTCTTCTTGAAGATACGAAGATCACGGTTACAACTGTTGAATCTGGTAATGAATGTATAGAGATCCTTAGGGAGAATTCATTCGATATGATATTCCTCGACCAGATGATGCCGGGAATGTCGGGGGTACAGACCCTGGAAGTGATACACAGAGAGAATCTCGCCAAGGATACGGCGATCATAGCGCTTACCGCGGATGCGATAGTCGGAGCGAGGGAGAACTATATAAAGGAGGGCTTCTCGGATTACCTGAGCAAACCCGTTATGTACGAAGCACTTGAAGAAATGCTCATCAGATACCTGGATCCGTCTCTTATAGAAAAAGAGGCCGTGACCGGTAAAAGTCGCGGGAAAGATGAAAATGAGCAGGATGATGATAAGCCGATCATAATAGCCGTCTCTCAATCTCCCGCCAAACTCAGGGCCATTAAGGAAATGCTGGGAGGCAGTTACAAGGGAGTATTTGTCAAAGATATGGACAGTGCGGCAAAGTTTGTAGAAAAAAACAGGACATAAATACCACACATCAAGGAGACTGATATGAAGAAAAGATCATGTATTATCGTGGCAGCTATACTTGCATTTACCATGACAGCATGCGGCGGTTCGGCTGATACGAAAGTTGCGCCGGATACGCCCGAAGAGATACAGGCACCCGAAACCAACCCGGAATCAGCACCTGCAGCCGATGATGCATCATCAGATACTGCGGATGATGCGGAGGATTTTCGTATAGGTATCGTTACCGGGTCGTTCTCACAGTCCGAGGATGACAGACGGGGTGCCGAGGCATTCCAGAAGAAATACGGGGCGGACAAGGTTACTCTTGCAATATATCCCGATAATTTCACGGATGAAGCAGAGACCACGATAGGAGTTATGACAGGACTGGCAGATGATCCCAAGATGAAGGCCATCATTGTCAATCAGGCTGTTGAAGGAACGGATGAGGCTTTTCGAAGGATAAAGGAAGTACGGCCTGATATCTTATGTATTGCGGGAGAGACGTTCGATGTTTTCGAAGAGATGGGGGATCTGGCCGATCTGGTGGTCAATAACGACTTTGTCTCACGGGGATATCTGATGATCAGGACTGCACATGAGCTCGGCTGCGATACATTTGTCCATATCTCATTCCCGAGACATCTCTCATATGAAACATACGCAAGACGAGTTAATATCATGAAGGCTGCATGTGAAGAGTTCGGGATGAAGTTTGCCATGGAAGAAGCACCCGATCCCACTACCGAGGTCGGTGTTCCCGGAGCCCAAGAATATATAACAGAGCATGTACCCGAGTGGGTCAAAAAGTACGGACAGAACTCAGCGTATTTTTGTACGAACGATGCTCATACCGAGCCGCTTATCAAGGGACTTATCGAAAACGGGGGGTATTTTATCGAGGCAGACCTTCCGTCTCCGCTCATGGGATATCCCGGAGCTCTCGATCTTGATCTTACAGGTGCAGGTGGAGATTTCGGCAAGATAACATCCGAAGTGGAAGAAGCGATCGTTGCGGCAGGCGGGGCAGGCAGATTCGGTACATGGACATCCTCATACGGATTTGCGAATTCCGCGGGGCTTGCAGAACACGCACGAAATGTTCTATTGGGAAGATCGGATCTTACCGACCTTAATGCCATAAGGGAAGCCTATAAGATCTATACACCCGAGACCGAATGGAACGGTGCAAAGTATACAAATGCCGAAACCGGAAAAGCATTTGACAATATCTTCCTGGTCTATCAGGACACATATATTTTCGGGGATCCGGGGCGTTACATGGGCGTCACAAAGATCAGTGTTCCGGAGGAATACTATACGATCAGATAGGCATCACTCAATGGCCGGTCTGTTCTTGGCAATATCCATAAGCATAGCAAATGTTCGCCACATTTCCTCGTCCATGCCGACATAATCCTGTATCTTATCATCCCAGCAGTTTCTGGTCAGAAGATCACGGTAGAAAATATAATTGCCGTTTTCACCTGACCGTGACAGGCATTCATATCCATGTTCGCCTGCAGTATCAGGATTTCCGTCGCAGCCTTTCACGATCTCCTCAAAATCCTCAAACGTATGAAGCCATTCATGGATATATACTTCCTCAGGAACAGGGTTGTCTTCCGACCAGGCCGTTAATGACGGTACTTCGCATGCCGGTATCTGCGACGTCTGCGCCATCGCAAATCCGTAATCCCCGTCAAACAAACTTGTGTATGCCATACCGGCCCAGTCTGATCTGATCCTCGTATCTCCATCCGTTGTCTGCAGCCTTATCGTGCTCATCACGGTATTATATTCCGGGAAACTGTCTTTTATATCCGGATAGGAATCCGGACACACGCTGACCCCATAATCACCCGTTTCCATATAGTTTACTTCATCATACAGCAGCGGTGTGATCTCCACATTTACAAGTCCGTTCGTATATTCATTTACGGTACTTGCGAACATTTCGGGCATCTCATTTAACAGATACTCCGTTTCCTCATCAGTCATCTCAATATCAAAATGCCTGATATTGCCGTCCGGATCTTCCGCTTTCAGATTGGTCCTTTTTACAACGATCCACAGCATCGGCCAGTTGACAGGATATTCCCTGTCCATAGCCTCTGTCATAAGTGCCTGGATCTTCTCTTTATCCCTGTCCGACAGATAATTCTCGATCCCGTCGGAAAGATCATCCCTGTCCGGAACAGTCTTATTATCAGTGATGATAACATAGGCAAATACAAGGATGACAAACGCCCCGATCAGTGCGAACAGTGAGCCTGCTATGATCAGTATGATTATAAGCGTTTTCTTCATCATAAACCTAAAACCATCGCGCTTTTTTCACAAGAACATTTCCGTAAGAATTCTTCCAGTTTATTAAAATCGTCCATAAGGCACTCCTTTCTCTGATACATCCCTTGCCGGTCATTGGCAACTGTTTCTGATACTATTTCATTTTAACATTACCACCCGTGGTCAAGTCAACGCTCCGGATGATGATCTCTGTTGTGATCATCGAGATCAGTGTCAGTATCCATACCGCAGGAGGCTCAAATCCCATATACGAATGCAAGCCGAATGCCACCAGATATACGGCAAGATGAACGGCATAGTACCCGGTGATATGTCTGCTGTAATAAAGAAACTGCGAACGGATGATACCCGGCTCGCGATCACGACCGCATATAAAGATCATACCCGCAAAGAGCATTATATGTGCGAGCGATGCGATAACATGCCACAGATCCGGGCATGAATATGCATAATCCATCATCTGGGAAAATGAAGCAAGATCCGTGATATATCCAAGATCTTCTGTCGGATACCGTAAGCGGACATACACCGATATCCACCATATCAGGATCACAAATACGCTTACGGGGATCATGCGCTTATAAAATGCGGTCTTGTCGGTGATCTTCCGGTATATCCTGCCTGCGGCAACGCCGATCAGTGCATATGGCAGAAAGTATAAGGGGGTAAATGAAACAAACGGTGCTTCCCCGATAAGAAGTGTTACCACATATCCGAGGCCCGGAACATCCACCTGTGTTCCGTATACTGCCGGTGCGGCAACTGATGTTACGACTCCGGCTATCAGGTAACCGATGAGCGGCAGGCCTATCTTCTTAAGCAGCGCAAGTATCAGATATATCACTCCGGTTATGAAGAATATATTGATGAATTGAATGTACACCCACGTCATAACCCGGAAAGTCTCCGTTCCCTCGGCATTTAACGCATTCTTTACAAACGGATAAGGGACAAGAAGTGCCAGGACATACAGAATATTTGTAAGATACTGGTATACGATCAGCCTGATGCCCCTGCGGCACAGGACTGCCGGAGAAGAACTGCTGTCATATGCAGTGCCGAATCCCGCCACGAATATGTATATCGCAGCTCCTGACATCGTTGCGAATATGTATATGACCGACACAAAAGGTCCCTGTTCGGATCCCGTGGCCTGATAGGCATGTATCAGAAAGATAAAGGGCATAAACATGCCCTTTAAATAATCATATTCCGTCTGTCTTCCGGTATTAACCTCTTTTGATCCTATTATCTTCACTTGGCGGCAGCTCTTTTCTCGGCAGTATTTCAGACTATACGAACTGTTCTTATGACAGAAGTGACAAAATGGACTGAGGCTGTGCATTAGCCTGTGACAGCATTGCCATCGCGGCGCTTGTCAGTATCTCATTTCTGGAGTGTCTGACCATTTCCTTTGCCATGTCGGCATCTCTTATGAGCGACTCGGCAGCCTGGGTATTCTCTTCAGTGTTACGGTTGATCCTGTAGGCGGATTCGAGCCTGTTCTGCATCGCACCGAAACTGCTTCGGACACCGGAGATAAAATCAAGCGCTTCGTCAAGCATCCTGATCGATGCCATTGAAGTCTCAACTGAATTAACTTTTGCTCCCGATATCCCCACTATCGAATTGGGCAATGCGGGCCATTTAAGATATCCTGTCCTGGTCCGTGTTTGTTCCGTTGGCGGACTTGATGGCAAGTTCGGTCATCCTGTGAAGCATGTCGTGGATCTCGTTGAGAGCGCATTTTTTTCGATATGGTAAGACCTGCCGCATCATCCGCAGCGCGGTTGATACGGTACCCCGAAGAGAGTTTTTCTGTGGTTTTTGCTCTTTGGCCCGTAATGACCTTCAGCTCGCGTGAAGTGAACATTGAGGCCATGTTGTGCTGCAGCACCATCATAGTCAATATACCCCTACGATATTATATCGGTGATATCGGCTGTTTACATTATATCCGTTTGATAATACCGGTACAGTTCAAAGATGGCGTCTACGGCAGCCTTCACCTCCTGAAGGTAGCTTGCCGGTCCGACAGGCGGTGCGGCCCCTGATATGTCTGTTCCGATGCAGTCTACCTCAAACCCGCCGGCGATAGCCATTTTCATGAACTTCAGATACTGAAACGGCACATATATCGTGCTTGTGACCAAAAGCAGCCTGCTGCCGGCTCCGATCTTAAAGTGCTTCAGCATATATTCAAAAGTATCATAGGAATCAGCTCTTCTTCCCGGATCGGAGGAAGGAGCTGCAAGAGAGAATATTTCGGACCCGCCGTATTTCCCGTCGTATTTTCTGACGGCAGAGCACAGGTTTATATTCTCATTTATATCAGTCTTTTCCGTATATGTATCAAGGCCGAAGACCTTTTCAAGAGCTGCACAGATCGCTTCATACTCTGTTTGCGCCCCTTTGGCATACTCATCGATATATGGTCTTTCTATCTCATTTATCGGCCTGGTTCCGGAAAGAGCAACAAGTGTCTTGGGCATACAGCCGTATTCGTCGATCGCCTTTTTGGCCATAAGGCACCTGATGTGATTGCTGCTTCTGGCTCCGCCGAGCGGGATGATGTGATCAATATCACCTTTGGGAGGCACTGCATCCACAAGTCCGAGCAGCTTTACCTGCTCCATAACGAATCCGGGATCATCCGTCACTATCCCGTCATCTTCTACTGCCCATCTTTCCCGTCCGTTTCTGTAATCCCACCTGGACGCAAAATCATGAAGCTCTCTGATATAGTCTGCCCTGCCGCTTTTGCCTCTGCATGACCCGATGCTTGCACCGAACGATCCGACAAGCCTTCTCATCGGCTCGGAATATGCCCAGTCAAAACAGCTTTCCAGAAGTCCTCGTATCCTGTCCTCCTTCGGAAATCCCGCGCCGGGGCATGTGATCCGTAATATGGTCCCGTTTTGCATATCTGTTTTCATACCGGATTATTGTAACACTTTTTCGGACACCCTGTTATGATATGGTATACTGATAATCAAAAAGGCAGGCAAAGCGATATATGAATTCCGAAACGCATCTTACATTTACCGGCGACATCGGTTTTGACAAATACATGAAGGGAAGGGAAGGCGATGAGGATCTTCTGTCGGAAGATATCACATCATTTCTCAAAGGCAGCGATCATCTGATCGTAAATGTTGAAGGCCCCTTGTATGATGGGACCTCTTCGGGCGCCGGATCAGCCGGTTCCGCCCTGCCCCACAGTATGGATCCCGCCGTCAGGTTTTTCCTTAAGAGGATAAATGCCGACATCTGGAATATTTGCAACAACCACATAATGGACTGCGGATACGACGGGATAAAGAGCACTCTGGAATATGCCAAGCAGTGTAATGCCATGCCTCTCGGAGCCGGAATGAGCATTTCCGAAGCATCTGCGCCCGTAATTCTTGACGGGGCCGGGGGCATAGGACTGATCGGAGTGGGATATCAGCGCGCATGCCGTAAGGCAGATGAGGATACTCCGGGCTGTTTTTCATGGAGCGACCTTGATCTTATCCGCCAAAAGATAGAATCGGTAAAGCGTACCTGCCGGTGGTGCATAATCGTTGCCCATGCGGGTGAGGAATTTACCGCTCTTCCATCCCCGTACACGCGCGACAGATACATTTCCTATCTTGAAATGGGTGCGGATATCGTCGTCGCCCATCATCCTCATGTTGTGAATAATTACGAGATCTTCGGAGATAAAGCCGTATTCTATTCACTCGGAAACTTCATATTCGATACCGACTATCAGCGCAGCCAGTTTGGTACTCAGTACGGTATCCTTTTAAAACTATGTCTTAATGAGCAGAGTTTTTCCTTTGAGCCTATGCCACTTATGGTTGACCGGACAACTGAGAGGATCATCCCCTGTGATCTTCCAAAGATCTTTGCCGACGTTCCCGCAGCCGAATACGAAAAACTGAAAGGCCTTGCGGCTTCCGTTCTTATCGCGAACACCAAACGGCAGCTTAAATACATGCGGCCCGAGGATTTTAAGAATGCTACCGAGGATGATTTTATACGGAACTTTTTTGAGCCTCTCAGAAGCGGCCGTGTTCCCGGAGAGACTCTTGATATGCAGATAATCTATCCCCTCTCTCTTACCGCAAAAGATGAACTCTATAAGGAGAGTTCCCTTACCGGTGTCGTACAATACATGCTGTCCCAGTTATGACCGCCAAAGCCCTCTTTCCAAGGCAGGTCCGCCTTCTTGACACCCCCCTCCGGATTATGCTATAAATACAGAGATTGAGCGCATTTTGCGCCAAACAGATCATTTGGTAAATCATATGGAAAGAGGTGTATTTCATGTTAGAAAAAAACAAATGGATGTCCGGTCTTGTGATCACTCTTATGATGGTCGTATTCTTTGCTCTGCCTGTTATGGCAAAAGAGTATACCGTGGATCTTGATGACCATCCGGAAAGTGCAGTGCCGGTAGTCCTTAAGGCCGGCGATGTTGTAAAGCTGTCATCAGACAAACACGACGGTCACAAAGCAGTATTAACCATAAGATACTTTAAGGATGCTACAAGCGAGAGCGACCATCTGATCGACCCGGCTGACGCACTGGAGTATACGATCGAAGAATATAACGGTATCACGGAATGGTACGTTTTTTCCCGTCAGGCATATCGCAAGAGCGAAGAATATGGCGGGGAAGACGGAATCTGGTTTTATCTTACACCGAATGATTTTGATATAAAATGGAAGAACGAGTGCAAGAAGGGCACGGTCGGCAATGACTATGACACCGCCTATTGGGTATTCTATGACCTTGATAAGCTTAAGGGCTACAAGTCAACCGCCTGCACGATTGAGAGCTCACGCCATCTTCCCGAGGGGATATCCGTATCATACGGTGCCGATCCCAGAAATGACAACAGGATGGGCCTGAGATTTAAAGGCACGCCCAAGAAGGCCGGAACATTTAATCCTGTTGTGAACGGAAAGGTTACATACTCTGACGGAAGCAATGAAGAGGTTCTTGATTTCGAATGGAGGTTTACGATCGAAATTGAAGAGGACAAAAAAGACGACGATGACGATGATGACGAGGACACAAGCGACGAGCCTTCATCTTCTTCAAGTTCATCCTCACAGTCAACATGGACTCCTCCGGCACAGACGGAGACACCCCAGCAGCAGGCAGCCACTCAGGCAGCACAGGCCCAGGCATCGATCGCTTCCTTTGCTTCTCTTCCCGCAGCAAACAAGGCAACATTTGCTGCAACCGGAATGCCCCTTGACATGACAAAGGTGAGTACGCTTGATGCCGCTACATCAACGCTTCTTGTGGCCAACAACAGCATTCCCTATAACGTAACGATCATGTTCAACGGCCAGCCTTTTGCGGTCAAGATCCCTGCAGGGTTCAACTACAGCAGATATGTTAAGACTGACGGATCCATCAACATACACGAAGTACTCTGGGCTGTTCTTTCCGGAGCACGCAGATAAGCTTCGACAAGCATCAATCCAAAAAGGACAGTTCCCGGTAAAGGAACTGTCCTTTTTCTTAACAGATCTGTAAGGCGCCGATCATATGACATACATATCCCATTTGTCGGAAAAGCTGTTACGGCAGCCGTTCGCAAAATCACTCAGTTTCAGATCATCCGCAAATTCATACAGTTTTTCGTTGATCCTGTTCCAGAAGCATCTGTTGATTATCTCCCGAAGCTGGCCACCCTCGTTTGAATCATCCATTTCGGAAAGGATGTTCTGATCAAGCGCATTAAGGACTTCCGCAAGGCTGATGTCTTCGGCCGGGCGGGAAAGAGTGTATCCTCCCCTTAATCCCTTCTGGGCCTTTATGAATCCGGCCTGTCGGAGGAGAAGCAGGATGTGCTCGAGATATTTGTTTGAAATGTTCTGTCTCTGTGCGATCTCCGGTCCCGACACACTTTTTGAGTCGCCCCCGTGAAGGGCTATATCTGTCAGCGCTATCAGTCCGTACTCAACTCTTGTTGAAACTTTCATAACGATCATCTCCCTGATAAAAGACTAAGAGGATCATACCCTAATTTACCTACTATGTCAATAGGTATTTACCCGTGATAAATATGCCGGCAAAGTCTTGACATGACAGAAGTGTCTCACTATAATCCTAGCTGTCAGGTAGGTAGAAGGAGGTTCGGTAATGGACAGTCTTATATATTTGGATAATGCGGCCACCGCAAAGATGAGCCGCGAGGTTTTCGAGGCGATGCAGCCGTATTTTTGCGAAGAGTACTGGAATCCTTCCAGTGCCTATTCGGTCTCCGGGGCTCTGGCGCAGAAGGTGCAAAGATCGAGGGAAGTCTTTTCCGGTCTTCTCGGATGCGATTCCAAGGAGATATATTTTACGGGAGGCGGCAGCGAGTCCGATAACTGGGCGATAAAAGGTGTTGCGGATGCCCTTATTGGATGCGGAAAGCATGTGATCACCTCTGCGATCGAGCACCATGCGGTTCTTCATACATGTAAGTTTCTGGAAGATCACGGGTTTGAGGTCACATATCTTCCGGTAGACGAAAACGGTCTTGTGGATACCGCACAGCTTGAAGCGGCCATCAGGCCGGATACCGTACTCATCTCGATAATGACGGCTAACAATGAGATCGGAACGATAGAGCCGGTGAAGGAGATCGGGCAGATAGCAAAAAAGCATAACGTGTACTTTCATACCGACGCTGTCCAGGCGTTCGGGCACATCCCGATCGATGTTAACGATATGAACATCGATCTTCTGTCGGCAAGCGCGCACAAGATCGGAGGACCCAAGGGCGTCGGACTGATGTACATCAGAAAAGGAACAAAGATTTCAAACCTTATCCACGGCGGAGCCCAGGAGCGTGGCATGAGGGCGGGAACTGTAAATGCTGCCGGGATAATCGGTTTTGCCCAAGCGGCCAAGATCGCGTCAGAGAAGATGAAGGAAAATGCAGATCATGAAAGGGCTCTTCGCGACAGGCTGATAGAAAGAGTATTAGAAGAGATACCATATTCGAGACTTAACGGTGACAGGAAGATGCGTCTTCCGAACAATGCCAACTTCTGCTTCAGGTATGTCGAGGGTGAGTCTCTTCTGATAATGCTCGATAAGAACGGGATCTGCGCATCATCCGGATCCGCATGCACATCCGGTTCCCTTGACCCGTCCCATGTGCTTCTTGCGATAGGACTGCCTCATGAGATCGCGCACGGCTCACTGAGACTGACTCTTTCGCCCGAAACGACCGCCCGCGATATAGACAGGACGGTTGATACGTTAAAGACTGTTGTTCAAAGGCTGCGGGAGATGTCCCCGCTTTATGAGGATATGAAAGGAGAGACGAAATGAGCCAGGTTACCGAATACAGCGAAAAGGTCATGGACCATTTTTCGAATCCGAGAAATGTCGGACAGATAGAAGATGCATCCGGAGTCGGGACCGTCGGAAACGCAAAATGCGGAGACATAATGAGGATGTATCTTGATATAGATGACGATCAGATAGTACGGGATGCCAAGTTCAAGACTTTCGGATGCGGTGCGGCCATCGCTACAAGCTCGATGGCAACGGAACTCGTGAAAGGGAAAAGTGTCACCGAGGCATTAAAGGTCACAAACAAGGCAGTTATGGAAGCGCTTGACGGACTGCCTCCGATAAAGGTTCACTGTTCTCTTCTTGCGGAACAGGCGATACATGCCGCTTTGTGGGACTGGGCCGAAAAAAACGGGGTCACCATAGAAGGCCTTGACCCGCCGGTAAACGATATCGATGAGACCGAAGAGTTTTATAAGACTCCGGGCTGAAAAAACAGAGGGATTTTCCCTCTGTTTTTGTTTAAAACAGTGACAAATCTTGCTATAATTGTCCTGCATGATCTGTAAGGAGAAACAGCGGATGAAAGACTGGAAAACATGGAAGATCGCTTTATTTACAACGATTTGTGTATGCCTGAACGTCGGTGGAAAGTTCCTGGCTGTGAGCCTGGAGCTGCCGCTATGGGCCGATTCGTTCGGAACCGCTCTTTGCGCATATATTGCAGGCCCGGTGTGCGGTGCAATGGTAGGGCTTACGGGAAATCTGGCATATTGCGTGATAAACCGGCTGTCTGCTGCATACTCCATCACCAATATCTGTCTGGGCATCATAATAGGGATCGCTGCGCGCAGAAAATGGTTCGACAGATTCTACGGATTCATGAAAGCCGCTTCTCTTGCCATGCTTACGGCACTGGCAGTATCGGTACCGATAGATCTTCTTCTTGACAACGGATATACGGGAAACATATGGGGAGACGGTGTCGTCAACTATCTTCTGGATAACGACTGGCCATTGATCCCGTGTACCATCCTCGGCCAGTTCTCCATTGAATTTGCCGACAAAGTCCTGACTGTTGCGGCAGTTTATCTGTTCATCCTGATCGGCAGGTGGACACATAACAGCGATGACGAAACGACGCTTCAGCACAAAAGCGGTAAAAGTGCAGCTCTTATCCTGCTCCTGACAGTTTCCGCTGCGCTGGCAGTCTGTACTCCTGCGGATGCGGCCGTCTCTTCTTCCGAAACCCCCGATTACAACGATTATGTCCAGACGGTATACAGCAGCAACAACGGCCTTCCGTGCGGCGAAGCCAATGATATCGCCCAGACGAATGACGGTGTGTTATGGATCGGAACCTATGCGGGACTGTACAGATATAACGGACGCGAATTCCACTGGGTCGACAATTACGAGTCCGTCAAGAACGTCAACTGTCTGTATGTCGACGAGGAAGGACGTATGTGGATCGGCACGAACGACAACGGCCTTGCCATAGTCATACGGGAAAAAGTGGTTAACGTCCTTGATCAGACAAGCGGTCTGCCTTCCAATTCAGTCCGGTGCATCACCCGGGCATCCGACGGATTCTACTATGTCGGAACTACCGGAAGCATGCAGGTCCTTCAGATGAACAACGGCCTGAAGGCTTCCAATACCCTTGATGAGATCAATTATGCAGACAGCATTTCCTCAGATGAGAACGGGCACGTTGCCACGATCTCATCCGACGGACACCTGTTCCTGTTAAAAGGCGGAGATATCATATCCACCCTTACCCTTCCGGATGCAGAGGAACTGTTCAACTGCTGCTCTTTCGCACCGGATGGAGATCTGATGGTAGGTACCTCGGCCAATCATATATACAGTTTTGATGTTTCGGGTGATTCTCTTCGGCAGCAGAAGGTCATCACATGCGATGATGTGAACGCCATCAACAACCTGAACTACCTAAGCGACGGGACAATGTTCATATCCACCGACAACGGAATATCCTATATGGACGCCGGGGGATACCACAGACTGAACACAAATGATTTTGACAATTCCATCGACAACATGCTCTACGACTATCAGGGAAACCTGTGGTTCTGCTCCTCAAGGCTGGGGCTTCTGCGTCTTGCCAAATCTCCTTTCAAGGATGTTTACGGCTCGGTCGGAATGGAGCGCAAGGTAGTAAATGCGATCGTCGACTGGCAGGACTGCTATTATATCGGGACTGATACCGGGCTTGACATAGTCGACAGAGCCTGCCGCAGGCAGATCACAAACGATCTTACAAAAGAACTTGAAGGAAAACGTATCCGCTGTATGTATGTCGACAAAGACGACCACCTGTGGGTGTGCACATACGGAAACGGCCTTATGGAATATGCTCCTGGCGGAGATGTATGGGCATATAATGCAGAGAACGGAAGTTTCGGAAACCGTGCAAGGATAGTAACGGGGCTTTCCGACGGGACCATCCTGGCTGCCGGAGACACCGGGATCAGCTATATCAGGGATCACGAGATCAAACGGACGATCAAAAACGAAGATGGTCTGATCAATTCAATGATACTGACCATTACCGAAAGAAGCGACGGATCCATTCTTGCGGGCACGGACGGTGACGGTATTGCGATACTTAAGGACGGCAAGGTTGACGATATCCTGACGCGCGATGACGGGCTCAGCAGCGGAGTCATCCTTCGTACGATAAAGGATCCCAAGTCCGACGGGGTGTTCATCGTCACAAGTAACAGCCTGTGCTATCTGGAGCCCGAAGGTACGGTCCGAGTTCTCGAAAAATTCCCGTATTTTAACAACTACGACATATGGGTCAAAGATGAGGATACCCTGTTTGTCATGTCCAGTGCCGGAATATACGTTGTCGAGCGCGACGAGCTCGTTGCCGGCGGCGAGATCGCATGGGAGCTTCTTGATGCCAGAAGAGGCCTCGGTACTTCTCTTACGGCCAATTCGTGGAACTGGTACAACGGACACGGCGAACTGTTCCTTCCGTGCGATACCGGTGTATATATCATAGACGTTGAAAAGTACAACAGCGATGTCAGGTCGTACCGTATGCAGCTTGCCTCGGTATGGCTGGACGGATCGCCCCTGCCGCTGTCCCGCAGGGGAGCCATTGAGATCAGCCAGGGTGTAAACCGTGTGGAGCTTTGTCCCGAGATACTCAACTACACCATTCAGGAACCGAATGTCGGATATTTCCTTGAAGGCTACGATTCCCAGTGGACGATCGTTCCGCAGAACAGCCTTAACAACATCATATACGTCAATCTTCCGGCGGGAGACTACACATTCCATTTGGCGATCTTTGACAGTGCCGGTGAAAATGTCCTCGAAGAAAGAAAGTTCGAACTGATAAAAGAAGGCGAATTCTATGAGCAGAACAGTTTCCAGTTCTATATGCTCACGCTTTTATGCCTTATCGTTATATGGTTCACGTGGCTTGTCGTTCAAAGACAGCTCAACAGCCAGCAGATCAAACTGAACATGGCCAACCAGACCATCATGGCGATCGCAAATGCTGTCGATGCCAAGGACGTGCGTACCCATCAGCACTCTCTTCGCGTGGCGGAGTATTCGGTACTGATCGCACGTGAAATGAACTGTTTCAAATGGTGGCAGAGGCGTAAGGCTCTTTCAAGCCTGCGGGGAGCTGCACAGCTCCACGACATCGGCAAGATAGGTGTTCCCGACAGCGTTCTGAACAAGGTCGGCAGACTCACTGATGAGGAATACGCCCAGATGAAATCCCACGTGGACAGGGGTGCCGATATCCTGAAAGATTTCACCCTTGTTGAGCATGTAGAGGACGGAACGAGATACCACCATGAGCGGTACGACGGACGCGGGTATCCGGACTGCCTGAAAGGTGAGGAGATCCCTCTGTTCGGCAGGATCATCGGAGTTGCCGATGCGTTTGATGCCATGACATCAAACAGGGTATACCGCAATCATATGGATACCGACTACGTTATCAATGAAATGAAACGCGGAAGGGGGACCCAGTTCGACCCCAATGTTCTTGATGCGTTCTTCCGCCTGATCGATAAGGGAATAATCAACCCTGACGAGATATACGCCCAGAAGAGCGAAGAGATACGTCAGGCGGATCAGGAAGCACATGAAGAACTTGCCCGCCGTGTGGAAGAGGACAAAAAGATCCAGGCCGCCATGATGCAGGAAGACAATAAAGGAGCCGAAGAATGAAAAAAGTATATATTACAACCCTTCTGTCATGCGTGGTGATACTGACAGCATTCCTCGCCGCCTTCCGTCTGACGAACGTTACGGGGCAGCGCGACCATCTGACTGTCGGGTTCATTTATGACAATGACGAGAGCACTCCGTACACATACAATTTCTCTCTGGCCAAAGACGCGGTGGAGAAAAAATACAAAGACCGTGTGGATATATTTACATGCAGCAACGTTCTTGATGACGAGATGGAAGAGCCTGTAAGGGAACTTGCGGAAAAGGGATGCGACATAATATTCTTTAACGGATACAGCGAGCTCGTTCCGGATCTGGCAAAAGACTACCCCGATATACAGTTCTGTCAGACATCCTACCGCGATATGGCGGGTGTTACGGTTCCCGCGAACTATCACACATTTAAGGGCGAAGCATATCAGGGACGATATGTCTCCGGCATAGCGGCGGGAATGAAGATCAGGCAGATGATACTCGAAGGGATCATTTCGGAAGACGAAGCTGTTGTCGGATTTGTTGCTGCTTTTCCGACACCGGAGGTAATATCCGGATACACGGCATTTCTTATGGGAGTGCGCTCTGTTGTATCCCAGGCCGTCATGCGCGTCCGCTACACCCACACCTGGAGCAGTTATGCGCAGGAAAAAAGTGCTGCGCAGGCTATGATAGACGAAGGCTGTATCGTCATCTCACAGCATACCGACACTATCGGTCCTGCGATAGCATGCGAAGAAGCCTGTGAAACAAGCCCGGTATATTTTGTCGGATATAACCAGAGCATGTCGGAAGTCGCTCCTGCCGCATCGCTTGTCACATCGAGGATCTGCTGGGAACCCTATGTCCTTTCTGCGATCGATGCAGTCATGTCAAACGAGACAATAGAATCAAAAGTCACGGGCAATATTCACGGAACCGATGTCTGTGCAGGATTTGAAAAGGGATGGGTAGAGATGGATGACCTGAACCTTCGTGTCGCGGCACAGGGAACGCAGGAAGCCATGAACAAGGCCATCAACAGATTCAAAGGCGGATCCGTGGACTTTGTTTTCAAAGGCAATTATACCGGCGTTAACCCTAATGACGCGTCAGATACAATAGATCTTCGTAAAGGTTATATAGAAAACGAGAAAACCTCTTATCCTCTGTTCCGTTATATCCTGACGGATATAATCACGGTTGAGGACTGATCAAAAACTATACGACCTCAAAAGCCTGTTTAAGGTCTTCGATAAGATCGTTGGCATTTTCAAGGCCGACCGAATACCTGATAAGATCAGGTGATATTCCCGCTTCTATGAGCTGTTCTTCGGAAAGCTGTCTGTGAGTGTGGCTCGCGGGATGAAGGAGGCATGTCCTTGCATCCGCAACATGAGTTGCGATCGTGGCAAGTTTCAACTTATCCATAAACTCTATGGACTTTTCTCTTCCGCCTTTTATCGCAAAGCACAATACCCCGCATGTTCCGTTCGGGAGATACTTTTTTGCCAGCTCGTGATTTTCGTCTTCGGGCAGTCCCGCATAGTGCACCCATGCGACCTTCTCATGCTCTGATAAGAACGTTGCGATCTTAAGGGCATTCTCGCAGTGGCGCTGTACCCTTACGTGAAGCGACTCGAGTCCCGTATTGACATAGAAGGCATTCTGCGGTGACTGGATGCATCCGAAGTCTCTCATGAGCTGTGCGGTCGCTTTGGTGATGTATGCGCCCTTTCCGAACTTTTCGGCATATACTATCCCGTGATAGCTCTCGTCCGGAGTGGTAAGTCCGGGGAAAGCTTCCGCATGTGCCATCCAGTCAAAATTCCCGCTGTCAACGATCGCTCCTCCTACCGACACTGCGTGACCGTCCATGTATTTTGTCGTGGAATGGGTGACGATATCGGCACCCCACTCGATCGGTCTGCAGTTTACGGGTGTTGCAAACGTATTGTCGACTATAAGCGGAACACCGTGACGATGAGCCAAACGTGCAAACTTTTCTATGTCAAGGACCGTGCATGTCGGATTCGTTATCGTCTCTCCGAATACGGCCTTTGTATTCGGTCTGAAGTACTTGTCCAGTTCTTCCTCGGAAAGAGTCTGATCGACGAATGTGCATTCTATCCCCATCTTGGCCATAGTGACTGCAAACAGATTATATGTTCCCCCGTATATGGAAGTAGATGCTATGAAATGGTCGCCCGCTTCGCATATATTAAACACCGCGAAGAAATTGGCCGCCTGGCCCGAAGACGTCAGCATTCCCGCGTATCCTCCCTCAAGGGCCGCTATCTTGGCAGCAGCCATATCGTTGGTCGGATTCTGCAGTCTCGTGTAGAAATACCCCTCCGCCTCAAGATCGAACAGTGCACCCATGTCATCGCTCGTGCTGTATTTCCATGTCGTGCTCTGCCAGATCGGAAGCTGTCTGGGTTCGCCGTTTTGCGGCTCGTATCCTTCGTGAAGGCATTTTGTCTCAATATGTGTGTTCATGTTATTCTCCTGCTATCATCTGCTTAATCCAATATGCTGTAGAAACTGTCTATATTCTCGGCCGGAAGCTTTACCGGATCCCATCCGTAATCCTTGAACGCGGTTATGTCAAGGTTATTGGCCGCAACATAGTTTGCGATTATCTGCGCACGGAGATTTTCCCTTTCCGTGGTGTCGGCGTTGCTCTTTACCAGAGCATCATAGTGCTCTTTAAAAATCTTCCTGGCGGTGGGTTCATACTGGGCACCGTCCCCGACAAGATCGAACTTTGTGACCTCATACCCTTCAGCCGTATCTGTCTGGCGAAGGTGCATGCATCCGGGATATGATCCGCCCGAAGTGCACTCCAGCACATCGCCGTTTTTGTCATACTTGAGAACCCAGAAGTCGCCCCATACGCATATATCTTCCCTGTTCGATTCATCTTCTGCGATGATGACCGGACACGGGATCGTAACGTCCGCATCGGGATAATATCCGGCAAATTCATCTATCAGATATTTATAGAGCACGCTGTAAAATGCCTCCGGTCCCGGATACTCATACGCGGGGAGTGCCGCAGCACCTCCTGCGGGCTGGAAGTTTACAATCTTTCCTTCTTCCATCTCGCCGTACATGGCCCCAAACCTTTTTTCGGCCTCAACCTGATCTGCATTTTCAAAATCTTTGTCATCTTCGGCTTCGTAATAATATGCCTCATATCCTTTTTCGTTATACTCTACCGCAGCTCTCTTTACGATCTTAAGCCTTCCGTCCTCAAGTGCATATGCAACAACCCAGTGATTGCTCGCCGTATACAGGAGTCCGTCCTTTATCGCAAGAGGGTATGCGGTTCCTCCGCAGCAGACCTTTCCGGCTTCCTTGGGCGCGCCGTTCACATATACGAAAACAGTCGCATCGATGGCTGCCATGTTTCCGTCGAGGTTGTCATATACACCGCTTGATACGAGCAGCACGTCTTCATCCCCGATCTTTTCGTTCGCATATCCCATTCCCTTTGAAAGCTTTGTATCTACGATCTGAGTGAACGTGTCACATCCCGTAATGTCTATTGCGGGAGCCGACTCTTCCGAGATCTCTTTTAAGACTTCATCCGATGCCTCATAAGGTGCCTCTTCGGGAACCAAAGGGGCATCCGCTCCGAACTGTTTTTCGGGATCATAGATGGACTCGGCAACCTTAACGATATCCACATTCGAAAGATCTTTTCCGACGGTGCCGAGTGAATATGCATATCCGGTCTCGACATCATACCATGTGCACAGCTTTGCGCTCTCATCGGATGATGTATACGAAAATGCCATTCCGGTCATCTGTCCTCCGGCCCAGTTGGCAAGCTTTACGTCACTGGTCTCCTGCCACTCATAATACATGCCCGAGATATCCCTGTAGTTATCACCTACAGCCTGTTCTCTTGCGGTATATTCATTTCCGTCAAGCGTAAAGACCATCTGTACGAGCGTATCGATCGCTTTCTCGGGATCATCCCTGTCCGGATTCATCAGGCTCCATGCTACATCCGTGGCGCCTTCGGGAGCCGTAAAGCCGTTTGACATGTACTGATCGGCCTCCTCCTCGGTGCAGTCCCACCAGGGATTGGCCATTCCTGTCGAAGGCTCATCACCGTTTTTTACGGTTACGTTACATCCGCAAAGAAGCGCTGCTGCCATGACCGCCGTCACCATGATCATAATTGTCTTTTTCATGTCATATCTCCTATCTCTGTTTTTTGAAAAACTCATCAAGTTTTGCAAGAAGCGAAGGTTTATCTATAGTCTTGAGCAGATAGTCCGCAGGACTCAATCCCACAACAGACAGTACACTGTCCTTATCCCCGTGTCCCGTAAGGAACATCACGGGTATCTGTCCCGTCTCGGTATCCGCCCGGAGCATCTCGAGTACCTGCGGTCCGTTTGCTATCGGCATCTCATAGTCAAGAAGCACCAGATCCGCTTTGTTTCTGGCAAGATAGCTTATCGCCTGAACGCCGTTTGATGCCATCCCGACGTGGTAGCTTTCCTTCAGCCACTCATACACGGTCCTCATATAGGTGATATCGTCATCAACGATCAATACCGTTTTCTTGCGATTTTCACCCGTGTTGTCCTCCATGTACTTGTCGATGCTTTTGATCAGATCATCCATGATGAGAGGTCTGGCAAACCACTCAAGGACAAGCGTCTCCGGTATGATCGAAAGTGCCTTTCCCTTCTCGCTCTCGTCTCCGATCAGGATGATCTTCCTGTCAAGATCGGCGGCAACATCTTTTATGTACACGAGCTTTTCGGAATCATCCTCCATCTGAGCACTCATAAACAGGATCACAAGTTCTATACCATCATGTATCTGTTCGATCTCTTTTATCGAACCGTGCGACAGGAGAGCCTTATATCCTTCCGTCTCAAGTTTCCCCACGAGGCTGGTTGCCAGAAAGCTGTCCGTTTCGCTTACCACCAGTATCATATTAGTCTCCTTTAACATCATATCACATCTGCTGCTACTGCTTCTATCGTCTCCCAATCCAGCTTCATCAGGGCATCTTCCATCTGTCTGATCCTGTCCCGGTCAGCAGATGAGAGCGCATACCCCGAAAGATCATGAAGGATATTCTCCATCATTGCATAATCCATGCTCTTTGCTATCTCGGAAACAGTCTGAAATGCCTCTACACGCATCTGCTCCGTAAGCTCCTTCTTTGGTGATGCATCATCATCAAGAGCCGAAAGCTTTTCATCAAGGGCTCTGTATGCATTAAGAAGAGGCGGCGTGCCGGCACTTATGGCATCAGTGTCGCCGGCCTTTCCTGCCATCTCCAGATCCTTTGCCATGTCGGAGAGCTTTGACGCTCCGATGATCCTCGCCGAACTCTTAAGAGCATGTACCTTGATCGTATAGTTTTCGATATCGTTTTGTTCGTACAGCGACCTGATCTCGTCGGCCTTCTGTCCGGCCGTCTTGTGAAACACCGACAGAACCGACATAAAGCCTGACCGCGAGCCGCAGTTTGCGATACCGCTTCCGACATCGATCTCTTCTATATCGTCAAGCCAGTCCGGGAGCTCATCATCTCCGGCAGACTCATGCTCGTGCAGATCATGAACATTTTCCGTTATATCATCGGCTCTCCATATCCGCTCATATCCTTTCCAGACAGCACTGCCCCCGGTCCGCTCGTTCATGATATAGTCTTTGTCTTCATCTATCATGGTCAGCATTATGGCCGCGATATCGGGATCGAACTGCGATCCGGCACACCTCTCTATCTCATCTCTTACCTTATCCTGCGGCTTAGGGTTCGAATATGTACGTGTGGATGTCATCGCATCATAGCAGTCGGCAACACAAATGATCCGCGCCACTTCAGGGATCGCATCCCGCATAAGGCCGTCGGGATAACCCGATCCGTCATATCTTTCGTGGTGTGATCTTGCACCGAGGGAAAGTTCGGGCATATCAATTATTCCGCAAAGTATCTCGCATCCGATCTCTGTATGTTCCTTGATATGGGCAAATTCCTCATCCGTCAGTCTTTCGGTCTTGTTTATGATCTCCTCGGGTATCCCGATCTTTCCTATATCGTGGAGGAGTCCGATCTCATACAGCTGTTTCTGCTCTTCGGCCGTCTTGCCCATACGCCTTCCGATCTCGGCGGCATATGCGGCAACTCTTTCGGAGTGGCCTTTTGTATAGTGGTCCTTGGCATCGACCGTATGCGACAGGGCAACCATCATCTCCATGGTCAGTCTTTTTGCCCTGTTTGACTGCAGCCTTACCTCGCCCTGCAGATCCTTCTGGTAACGGTCAAGAGCGATCGTCCTTCTGCTTCTTTGAAGAAGCACTTCGGGTATAAAGGGCTTCCTGATAAAATCGATCGCTCCCATCTTAAGTCCGAGCGCTTCCTTGTCCCTGTCCTCGTCAGCCGTTATGAACATGACCGGAATATCTGTTGTATTCTTTTTGCCCTTTAAGGCATCAAGAACCTCAAAACCGTTCATTCCGACAAGGTTGATGTCAAGAAGGATAAGGTCCGGATGTTCCTTTGCAGCTGCATGCAGCGCTTCTTCCCCACTCGCGACACCCGAAACGTCAAAATCACGTCCGAGTATCTCTTTGGAAGTCTCCAGTATGACCTCATCGTCATCAACCACAAGGATGGCACCTCGTGTGCTTCCGGTGTATACATGCTGATTGCTTCCGGGAGCGGAGACTTTCTGGACCTTTTCCTCGGGAAGATATTTTCTGATCATCTCTTCAAGACGTCTTCCGTCTACGGGCTTTGATATATAATCGGAAAATCCCGCCTGAAGGTACTTCTGTCTCGCCCCGCTTACCGCATTTGCCGTAAGAGCGATACAGACTGTTCTTTCACAGTCCGTCTCCTTTTGAAGGCGCTTTAGAGTCTCTATACCGTCCATTTCGGGCATCATATGATCGATGAAGATGATATCAAAGTGTTTGTCCTTTGCAAGCGCAAGTGCCGACAGACCTGACGCGGCCGTATCTATATTGATCTTCGTCTGTTTCAGAAGGTTACAGAATACCGACAAATTAACCTCGGTATCATCGACAACAAGTATGTTTGCATCGGGCGCATGGAACAATTCACGGTAAACATCATTTTCGTCCCCGTCCTTATTAAACCTCTCTGAGATGTCTCCTATCGGTTCCCATCTGATGACCTTCTGTTCTATCTCAAACGAGAACTTCGATCCTTTGCCGAGTTTACTATCGACTGTAAGACTGCTTCCCATAAGATCAAGAAGTTGTCTTACTATGCTCATGCCAAGACCCGTACCCTCAACAGATCGGTTCTTCTTCTCATCGATCCTCGAGAACGGCGAGAACAGTTTGTCCATGTCCTCTTCCTTCATTCCGATCCCCGAATCATCTATCTCAAAAGAAAGAATTATGTTCTCGTCGTCCTTTTTGCGGTATCCGACGTTAAGTCCCACATGGCCTTCGTTTGTGTACTTGGCGGCATTCGTCAGAAGATTGAGCGCCACCTGTTTGATCCTTATCTCATCACCGTAGAGGATATGCGGAACATTCCGGTCGACACACAGATCGAACCTGAGCCCCTTCTTTTCGGTACGGGATCTTGTCATGTTGACAAGATCGTTTATGACAGAGGACAGATCGTACTGCGTTGGTATTATCTCCATCCGTCCTTCTTCGATCTTGGAAAAATCAAGTATGTCGTTGATCAGCGACAGGAGCGTCCTGCCCGCAGTCTTGATATCCCTTGCATACGAGCGGATGTTCTTCTCCCCGCTTTCCCGGATTATCATCTCATCCATTCCGAGAACGGCATTTATCGGAGTCCTGATCTCATGGGACATATTGGCCAGGAACAAAGATTTGGCGCGGTTGGCCTCATCGGCCATCCTCTTTTGTTCCTCGAGCTGTTCCATGTACATATAATGCTGTGTATCATCAACAACCGTGTAGATCCTTCCCGCACTGACTCCGCTGTCGGAAAGAGTATTTGCCTCGGGAGTGTATATCCTGTCCCGGATCCTGATCGGTTCATCACTTTCAATTGCCGATCTTATCGTATCCATCACGGAGTGCGGGTCGCTTATCAGCTTCGGGAACACCGAAACCGCAGGTTCATTCGCATAGCTGATCTCTCCCGTATCATCCACGGCAATGATCGCTTCGGACAGTCTGTCGATAACATAGTCCCTTGCAAGGGTAGCCGTATCGAGAAGATTGTATTTAAATATCGCGACAAACATGAACACTGCCGCAATGGGGAAGCTGAGCATCGTCACGTCATACAGGTAATTATACGAGAGCGGTTTAAGTATACTGATCACGAAAAAGCCGCTCATTGTGGCCATCGCCAGCATTACCATCAGATATCTCTTCTCCGCGATCTTATTCTTCTCCCTGCTGTAGTATATGAACAGGATAGCCAGCGCGAAAACGGCATATGATGCATTAACCGCCGACCAGACATGGTGGTACCAGCCATCGGTGTGGACAAGGAACGGGAATCTGCCGCGGACCTGAAATCCGGAGATCTTATAATACAGACCGGTCCTGTTCGTGGTAACGACTATAAGATATGAGATCACGTTAAACAATGCCATGGCAAGCCTTGCCGCGTTCGGTATTTTTATCTTGGCCAGTTCCATGACAAACATGAAAAGCGAGAATGTGACCCATACCCTGCCGGCATACGAGATCCGAAGAGCGCCCATATAGTTTTCCACGGAATGTGAGCGCAGCTGAAAATAGTATCCGAGGTTATTGACAAGAGTTGCGATACATGCAAGAAACAGATATGAATGCTGGATGCCTTTCCAGCTTTTGAATACAACCCAGCACTCCGCAAGTGTGACCGTAATGCTGACGATCTGGATTATCATAACGATTCGGTACATCTCATTCTCCCAGAATAAAATCAGTATTTATTATACATCTTTTATCCCCGTCTGTAACGGATAAATAACGTTGAACATGGGCCGGATTTATGATAAAACTGTAGACAAAGTGACAGGAGGATATGCCATGTTCGACAAAGACAATGACAGGATGTTTGATACCAAAGCTGCCGGACGTATCCCTTTGGGACTTCCGGGGGGATTCTTTATTTACGAAGCCGAAGGTAATGAACGTATCGTATTCGCCGAACCGAACGTAATCAGGCTGTACGGCTGCGAGACATTTGAAGAATTTCTCGATTTTACGCACGGATCGTTCCAGGGCATGGTCCATCCGGGTGATCTGTACGATATCCAGAATCAGATAGAGGCACAGACGCTGTTTGGAGAAAAGCGTCATGATTACGTAAGATACCGCATCAGGACCAAACAGGGTGATGTACGTTATATAGAAGACTTCGGTCATCTTCTTCATCAGGAGAACGGACGGAGCTATTTCTATGTTTACATCGTTGACGTTGATCAGAATGAATACTTCAACAAAAACCGCAACTCCTATGCCGAGGCCGAGATACTCTCCGGCAATCACGAGACAGATGAGCTGACGGGACTGTTAAACATGTCATTCTTCTATCAGAAGATCCAGAGGCTTCTGACATCCACACGAAGCTGGAGGCAGCAGATCACATTCATTCATTTCGACATCCCGAACTTCAAACTCTATAATGAACGCCACGGTTTCAAGCTCGGAGATGAGCTTTTACGCGATCTTGCCAGGATACTTCGCCAGACATTCAGCGATGAGGCGACGATCGCACGTTTTTCCGATGATCATTTTATAGTCTGTGCCACGATTCCGAAGGATGAGGTGATCCCCAGAGTCGAATCGGTGCAGCGGCAGGTCCTGATGTCCAAAGATCCCAACAAAAAGGTCAGGATCAAGGCCGGAATATACTATCTTGACGACAGGTTTTCCGAAGTGGGGCTTGCGTGCGATCATGCAAGACTTGCATGTAACAGTATCAAGAGCAGGCACGATATAAACTACTGCATATATGACGAGATGCTGCGTGATAAGCTCCGCAAGCAGCAGTATGTCGTCGATCATGTCGATGAAGCCATAGAGAATGAATACATCAAGGTATTCTATCAGCCGGTCATTCGTGTAAAGACCGGAGAGATATGCGGTTATGAAGCACTCGTGCGCTGGGTCGATCCGCAGATGGGGATGCTGTCGCCGGGTGATTTTATCGACACTCTCGAGCAGTTCCATCTCATTCATCTCGTGGACAGATACGTGATCCGCAAGGTATGCGAAGAATACAAACGGCTGCTTGACGAAAATGAGTGCATCGTTCCCGTAAGCGTAAACATCTCAAGGCTTGATTTTGAGTTGTGTGACATATTCGGTATCGTCGAAGAAACAAGGAAGGAATTTGACATGCCCAGAAACCTTCTCGACCTTGAGATCACCGAAAGCGCGTTAAACGATAATGTGGGTTATATCAAGACCGAATGTGACAGGATGAGGAAGCTCGGTTATCACGTATGGCTTGATGATTTCGGAAGCGGATACTCATCACTCAACACTCTTGCAGAATACTCCTTCGATGTGCTAAAGCTCGATCTGGTCTTCCTTCGAAGCTTCGACCACAATCCGAAGACCGGAAAGCTCATGTCATACATAATAAAAGGAGCCCGCGGAATGGGGCTCGAGCCTTTATGTGAAGGGGTTGAGAGCGAAGAGCATTATGAATTCCTGAAAGAGACCGGCTGTGAACGTGCACAGGGATACTTCTTCGGTAAGCCCATGGAGATGCACGAAAGCAGGAAGTTTACATCCGAAAAGGGACTTAAGTGGGAGACTTCGGTGCCCTGAGCTGTTCACCGAGCATGGCTTCGTGAGCTTCGGTCACCTTTCTGACATCTGCTTCGGATTCAATGAACACACGTGCAATTTCGGGGTCGAACTGAGTTCCGGCCCCTTCTTTTATTATTTCCATCGCTTTTTCGAACGAGAACGGTTCCTTGTAACTGCGCCTAGAAACAAGCGCATCAAACACATCCGCAACTGCCATTACCCTTGCCGAAAGAGGTATCTCCTCTTTTGCCTTTCCGGTGGGATATCCTTTTCCGTCCCATCTCTCATGATGGAAGTTTGCCACATTCTTGGCTTCTTCGAGATAACCGCTGTCAGACACAAGTGACATCGCCGATGCTATGACTGCGCTTCCTGCGGTCGTATGGGTCTTCATTATCTCGAATTCCTCATCCGTAAGCTTGCCGGGCTTGTTAAGTATCGTATCGGATACCATGATCTTTCCGACATCATGAAGAGGTGCTGCATCGGTCACATCCTGTATGAACTTATCCGTCAGCTGATCCTTGTAGACTCCCTCTTCTCTCATCTTCTCCAATATGAGCTTGACATAGGCGGCAGTCTTTCTGACATGATCACCGGTGTTCTTGTCACGGCTCTCGACCATATCCGCAAGAACATATATCAGACCGGTCTGCATGCGGTTGATCTCTTCTCCCTTTGCCTCTACATCCTCAAGATATCCGACGGTCTCCGCGATGGTCTTGCTGAGTGATTCATACAGGTTTTCTATCTCATCCCCTGTTGATATATCCAGATGCTGGAGACGCTCAACGCTTATCTCCCTTGCCTCTTCACTGTCATATGCAAACTTTCTGGCCGATACCGTCATCGCCGTGATGGGGAAGATGAGATGATAGTCAACGAGCCAGATGCAAAGAGCCAGAACAAATATATAGAATCCTATGAACAGTGAGAACACCTTGGTCATATAATTCAGAGTCGTGACCTTTATATCCTCTATCTTGATATCCGCAGCAGCATAACAAACGCATTTTCCGGCATCATCGTAAACCGGCTCGAACACCGTCAGGAGACGCCCGTATATCGTGTCATCTATAAGGGGCTGTATCTGCTGTCCCGAAAGCAGATCGTTCTTGTAAGGCATCAGGTATTTCTCCATCGGGATGATGTCGCCGCTCTTCTGGGCAGCAACTTCGGGTGTATCAAGATCGAACAGGACGACAACTCCGTTCTGCGTGAATCTGTACACGTATACATACTCTATATCGGGATTTCCGAATCTGATAGCCTCAAGTCCGTGGACCACGCCGGCGTATCCTTCAGCCGACTCTCCGAGCTTTATATAGTCATCCGTCTTATCCGGATCGATCAGGTCGGCCGCGAGTTTTGCCGCGCAGGTTGCACTGTATGTGTACTGTTTTATGGCGAACTGTCTGTAAAGGATATAGCTGATTATCGTTGTTACTACGGCGACGCATACCATTATGACCGATATTATCGTGATTATTTTGCTGCGAAGCGAGAATGATCTGGTCACGCTCTTTTTTACCGTTTTAAGAGCATCCGTCGAAAGAGGTGCCTGACGCCATCCCGTAAGCCACAGGCCCGGTTTGAGTCTGTCGGGGATGATCTTTATGATGATAAAGACAAGTACGACCGTTATCGTCTTGTCAACAAGATCGATCGCCACATCCGATGTCATCTGTGCCCAGAAGACGGACAGTTTCCCTGACTCAAGAAGTGCCTTTGCAAACGGTGCGCTTATGCCCTCGCCCATACCGTATCCGTAAAGAAGATATGTCAGTATCGATCCGAGTGCGCCTCCTATGAAGGCAAATACCGGGATAGTAAGAAGTGCTTTGCAGAACCTGTCAAAGTATCCTTTTTTCCCGAAATATGCCCCGCTTGCCGCTATCATCGTAGACAGAACAACATAATAGGCATTTCCGGGATTACCCTGCATATTGATTATATTGTTAAGATACCCGACTAATATCCCCGGAAGATATCCTCCGAGAACCGATGCGAGAAGCGTTCCGACATTATCAAGATAGAGAGGGATCCCGTAACGTGAAGCCGTACGCGGAAGTACATAGTTAATCACGATCGTACCGATAAAGAACAGTATCTGATACAGCGGATATCTGTTATTCTTCAAAAACTCCGGCTTATTTCTGTTCACTTGCCATTCACCTCTTTTTTCCCGTATCAGATGATACTTTCAAGACGGAGCACCTCGAATTCCGACTTGCCCTTAAGACGCACGGAATTACCCAGAGACGTGCATGTTATCCTGTCCTTTAACGCATCGGCAACAACCCGGCTGATATAGACCTCACCCGCAGGAGCATTGGCTTCAAGCCTTGCGGATGTATTTACGGTGTCTCCTATGGCCGTATAGTCCATATGCCTTTCCGCTCCCATATTTCCGACAACTGCCGGACCGAAGTGAACACCGACACCGACGTTAAGCTCTTCTCCGATCTCCTCGGTCAGCTCTTTGGAAACTGTCGCTGCCCCTTTTACTATATCGCTTGCGGTAACGACCGCCCTGTATATGGGATCATCGCACGCAAGCGGAGCCCCCCAGAATGCCATCATCGCATCTCCGACGAACTTGTCGAGCGTTCCCTTGTTCTTCTCCACGCAGTTACTTGCCATTGTCAGATATCTGTTCAGGATATGAACGACCTTCTCCGGGGACAGGCGTTCGGACATGGTCGTAAATCCCCTGACATCCACGAACAAAACGGCTATGTCGCAAAGCTTTCCGCCAAGGGACAGATTTTCCGGACCGGCTGCAAGTATCTCGCTTACTATCTCAGGCGCAACATAACGCTCGAATGTTCTTGTCAACTGCTGCTTTTCGATTGCGGAACGTACATACCTGACCGCAATGGATGCCAGATACAGAACTAACACACCTATCGGGATCCACAGGGGGTGGATCACATATCCGGCATTGTAGATCAGATATGCGGCCCCGACGGATAATGCGATAAGAGCCGCAGCAGTAATGCTTGAGATCTTAAAGTCGGCTTTCCAGAAGAGGAAAAACGAAGCCATGCATATAATGAACAGTATTATAGTCTGAAGAGTATCCGAAACTTCACGTTTATAATCATTGTCCAATATCATCTGGGCAACGTTCGCCTGGTACTCCACGCCGTACATCTGCTGTCCGTGATCGATGGCGGTAAAGAACATGTCCTGAAGACCGACCGCATAAGGGCCTATAAACACGATCTTTCCGGCAAAAGCATCCGGCGGGATATCCCCTTTTACGAGATCGCAGATGGAGTAGCCGTCATAATATCCCCCGGGAAGAGCCGAAAACGATACATAATAGCAGCCGCCGTGTACCGGGGGATCGTTTATGGTGATCCCGTTTGCATCCGCATATTTCTTTGCGGCAGTATATGCCATCGAATATACTTTCTCATTCCCGGGATTCACCGTAAGTACAGCATGCCGAAGTATTCCGTCCTCATCCGTCATTGCGTTTATATGTGCCTGGGTGGTCACGTTTTTGAGCTGCTCATAGGGAAGCGAATAGTCAATGACCGCATTCCGGTCAAAATACATACTTCCGTTTTCGTCCGTTACTGCCTTGGCCCCGATAGTTGCAAACGATGCCGTGATGACATTTCCAAGTTTTGAGGCAGCATCGGCAAGGCGCTTATCGGCATCTCCTTCGGTCACTCCGGTGTAGACAGTATCGATAGCAACGGCTGCCGGAAGGTTTTGGGGATCCGCTCCGAGATGTTCAAGAGCCGATGCCATAACATTCCTGTCCCACGTGTTATAAGGACCTATCTCTTCAAGTGCCCTGTCGTCTATCCCAACGACAACGATCTTCCCGTCAAGGGCTTTCGGCTGCTGGTAAAGCGCATCCTCAACCCACCGGTCGGGACGGCGTGCGATATCAGCCGCTCCGACAAGGAGTGATACAAGTGCTGCGGATAAAACGGAGATTATCAGCGGACCGTACAATTTATGTTTTAGTATTCTTTTCATATTCGCACCGTCAGGACATTGAGTCCGAGCATATTCTGATATTCCATATGATCGGCCATTTTATATATCATACGGATACCGATGTTTTTGGCCGGATCGGACGGATCTCTCATCTCTTTTCTTACGGAAGGATCAAAAGGCCTGCAGTCATCCTTGATACGAAGGATCACATTATCGTCCTTATGGACAACACGTATGTCTATCGTGTGATCTATCCCATCCATCGAAAATCCGTGCTCAACGACATTACCGGCCATCTCCTCAAGGAACAGGGATGCCAGATAACTCCTTCTGTCATCAATACCCCGTCTGTCGCAAAACTCCTTCACCCTCTCCGATACCGTTACAACTTCCTCAAGCCGGTCGATGGTCAGATCGAGACGCTCATCCTCCGATGCACCGAAATCGTCGGGTATCACCATAAGCTCTTCCATGTTTCTCGGAATCCGTTTTTTCATTATGACCGCATAGATGAGAATGACTATCGTTGTCGTAACGCCGTTTAAAACGTTTGCGATATAGACGCTGTTCATCCCGACCGAAGGTATGAGCAATGCGGTATAGGCAGCAACACATATGACGCCGTCCAGTATCGACAGGAGGTGGACGAGGATCTGTTTATCAGATGACTGGGCATAGCAGATAAAATGCAATGCGATAAGTGAGAGAGGCATACAGATCGGAAGTATCCTGAACCCCCAGACCGTCATCATATATACAGGGTCCGATGTGTCCCTGAAATACAGTCTTGTAAGTGGCACGGCACATGCGATGATCAATGCATCAACAGCAGCCATGAGAGGGAAGAATCTCCTGAACATGTTTCGCATGACATCCGTAAGAGTCTGCCTGTCTTCCTCCCCTATGCTGATGCTTATGAGCATCCTCGATACAGCGACCATTCCCTGAGGGATCGCCCATGCCAGGCGGAGAAGATTGTCGGACGCCGCAAGTGCCGAGATACCGGCATTTCCCACATATGCCGCAAGGAGGGCATTTACGATAAAACCTCTTGCGGTCTGATAGCCGTATGTGGCGGCCCCGGGAACACCTATCTTAAAGATCTGTCCGATCTCACCGAAATCCGGATGGGATGAGAATAATCTCAGTTCCGAACTCTTTCCGAGGAAATACCGGGCCTGGACCAGGCAGAACACCCACAGGCCTATGGACGATGACAACGCCAGTCCGAAGGCTCCCATGTGAAGGGTAGAAACAAAAACATAATTCAGTATGAGATTGACGATGATGTATATAATGCTTGCCAGGGTCGACAGATTTGCCCTGTTTTCTATGGACAGGAACGAGGCCAGTACATTCCCGAGAAAGAGCGGGACCAGTCCGATCGCCTGTCCTATGATGTATTCGTTAAACAACGCCCTGACTGCAGCGTCACCCGTCACAAAGCCTGTCATATCCGCAAGGCCCATAAACAGGTAAACGGCACTTAATGCCAGCCCGACGGCGATGCCCAGGATATTTCCCACCGTAAAGGCGTTCTGGACCCTGTCCTGCTCGTTCCTTCCGATATACTTGCCGCACAGTATCGTTGTACCGCCGACAAACATCGTACTCAGACCGAATATGAACATATTGACCGGACTGTACAGTCCGATGGCGGTCATGGCATCCGTTCCGACAAAATTGGATGCGAACAGTCCCGAGATTATGCAGTTGATACTGCCTACAAGGGCCAGAAATATCTGCATCGGAAGCAGCCGGAACAGCAGTTTCGAAAGCAGTTTCAGATCCGGTCTTGTATCGATCATATTTTCATTCTTCATCCCAGCCTGCCTTTTTGACGATCATTCCGTCTTCTTCCAAGCATCACTCTTAATGAACATCTGCAGTATATCCTTATCAACCTTTCCTTCCTCTGCCATGTCCGTAAGAATGGCAAACGCTTTTTCGGACGGCATCGGAGGTTTGTATGGTCTGTCTTCCGCCGTAAGGGCATCATATATATCGAGTATGGTCAGAAGTCTTGTTTCGTCCGGGATCTCATCCTCTGACAGATGATTCGGATATCCCGTTCCGTTTATGAACTCATGATGTGACCCTGCCCAGAACGGCACCTTCTCGTATGAACCGTTGAAGTTCATCCTCGCAAGCATCCTGGCGGTAAATGACACATGCTCCTCAACCTTATGTCTCTCATCTGCCGTAAGAGTACCCCTCTGAACGGTTATGGCATCAAGTTCGTCTTTGTTAAGAAGCGGCTCTGTAAGGCCGTATATGGTTGTGCATTGTATTGACGCCATCCCTTTAAGGGATGCGATCGTTTCATCGCTTATATACCCCGCATTGTTGGATGCATCGATCAGATCCCAAGCCTTATCAAGTTCCGAAATGAGCTTCTCATCTTTTGTCCTCAGCTTTGTGATCTCTATCTTACTCTTTATCCTGTCGCGAAGGGGGCCCAGTCTGTCGGGCTTGTCAAGCATCTCAAGCGGAACGACGAGTTTTCCTATATCATGCAGCCAGACGCTCATAAGAAAGGCATCTTTTTTGTCATCATCAAATTTCCATTCGCTGTCCGTCTCATTAAGCCACCCGATAAAACGATCTGCGTATTTTACCATGCTTCTTGTATGCGTGGCATTGTATGAGCTTCTTTCTTCTATTGCATCTACCATGACCGACACGAAAGAATGTAACAGATTGCTCACTTCCAGCGCGAGCTTGTGATTATTGATGCTGACCGCGGCAAGAGATGCGAGCGCCGATACCACATCCTCATACCCCGGATCGAACGGGATTATCTTCCCGTTTTCGTCAAGGGAATTGATCAGCTGCAGCACGCCTATGACGTTGTCTTTTTCATCCACCATCGGGATAACGAGCATCGACTGTGTATGATAGTCGTTGAACGAGTCGTACTTCTGCGCTCCAGCAAAATCATACTCTTTGGAAGCGTATATATCCGGAATGTTTATCTTCCGGTTGTCGATCGCGGAACATGCACAGACATGCTTTCTCGTAAGCGGTACCGGAGGCATCACGGCCTCTTTGTCGTTCCTGTTTGTAAGTATCCCTTTTGATTTCGTGCACACGGAGTAAAAATCAAGGTGATCCTTCTCCTTGATATATACAGTTCCCGCATCGCAGTGACATATTCCCATCGCCTCGGACAATATCTTCTGCATGAGCCTGAAGAAGTCTTTCTCCGCTGAAAGATCGAGAGCAATCTTGATCATGCTGTCGAGGGAATATACGCTCGTTACCGTTGAAGCCATATCGTCTCTCCTTGTCTGGCAAAAGATATGTTGTCGGTTCTAACGGAAGCCTCCATTCGAAGCAGGTCTTCATCGGAATGGGTCGGGTGATGATGTATTATCCGCATTAACCTTGCGCCGCTGCCTTCCATCACGGACAGCGCATGCTGCGCAGTTGAATGTCCGAATCCCCTTTTTTCGTCATATTCATCAACTGTATACTGACCGTCATAAAGGAGCAGATCCGTATCCCTGCAAAATCTTACAAGTTCGGCATCCTTTTCATCAGTATGTTCATAATCTGTCGCATACACGAAAGAGGCATTGTCATGTTCCAGCCTGAATATGGTAGATCCGCCGGGATGGAACGACTCCATAAGATCCACCTTAACACCGCTTATTTCGCATCCGCTTCCTATCGTATGACAAACCACTTCGGCCGGATAATCCGTGATGGTGCACGGCCACAGGGGCCAAGATATGAACCGGTCTATCTGGCCTTTTGTATCAAGCCCTCCTTTTTCGGTGGCGTATATATCGATGGTAAGATCTCTTTGTTTCAGATAAGGGAAAAAAGGAAGACCGAGGAGATGATCGATATGAGGATGCGACAAAAGGATGGAGACTTTCCTGCCGGGCTTATATTCAGGTGCACCAAGGATCCCCGTTCCTGCATCAAGAAATATCACGGCATCTTCCGTTTCAACCATGATACATGAAGTGGCTCCTCCGAACAGTTCGTTGTTCTGTCTGTCTATGGGGACAGATCCCCTTGCCCCTAGAATGGTAAGTTTCATTTTCCGGTCCTTTTGAAAAATCACCTGGCGACAAAAACGCATTTACGGCCATAATTATAACACATTATGTATGATTTATGTTAACTATTTTGCCATATATACCGATATAAATAATAGGAATATATGTCGATTTGAAATCATATTGTGTTTTGCCTGAGGGAAAGGATTCCCGGAAGATCACACGGAGGTTTTGTCATGACAGGATACGGCGCAGACGATTTCAGAAAAATAACAAATATCGGCTCCATCAACAGGACAGGTCCCGATGCGGGCGGCTCCGGAGGAATGTATCAGCACAGAGGTCGCAAACAAAAAGACGATGAATTTGCGAAGATACTTGATGTCGAGAAAAACACGGGAAAGAGAAACGACATCTCTGTAAAGAACACAACCTACGGCCCGGGCGGAATGGCCCAAAAGCTCGTCATCCAGATGAAGGATTACACCTTCCAGTGACCTGCCGGCTGATGATCTTTTTTATCGTGTGATTTTCTCCCTACCTTAATGCCTATATGTATGATATTATTTTTGTTAGAAGAGGGTAATATCTGATGAGCGAACCGGATACAAGAGATCTGCTAGACGCACCCGGATCAGAGGATCCTGCTGAAACGGCGGATCCTGAAGAGACAACCGAAGAAGAAGAAAAAGAGAAAAAGGGAAAAAAGAAGAAAGATACGGATCTTCACCGAAATGAGAGAAAAAGAGCGACCGCATACATGATCGCCGGTCTTTTGGTGTCACTCCTTCTTGTATTCATATTCTCCAACGCGATCACAATGATCACCGCACAGATGACATATGATGCCACTCTTGCCATAAAAAAGACCATGCTTGAGGAAAATGTCGAGAATATGGTCTCTTATCTTGATGCATGCACAGAGGCCTATACAGATGAGCACCCTGACGCTTCGGAGGAAGAGATAGAAGATGCGATGTATGCCATCGCTTACAGAAAGATATATTCCGAGGCCCATATGGACGGAACATATATGTGGGTCCAGAAAGTGCTTGATTATAATGGTGGTGACGGATATGCCATAAGGCTTATCCACCCGAATCTGCACGATACGGAAGGGGATCTTCTTTCCACCAACACGATCAACCAGGACGGAAGCCGGGCATACGAGGAAGAGCTCGAGGGCGTCAAGGCAAACGAGCATGTTTTCCTTGATTATCATTTCAAGAAGCTCGGATCCGACGAGGTCACCGAAAAGGTCACATATTCAAGGCTGTATGAGCCGCTTGACTGGATAATATGCATGGGGGTCAATATCGACGATCTTGACCACTATCAGGAACAGGCCAAAGAAAACATGCGTGTTTCCCAGGCGCTCATCCTTGCCTCCATTTCGATCACGTGGATCGTTCTCTTATATCTTATGTTCCGAGCTTACCAGAAGACAAGCGGACGAATCCTGACAAAACGTAACAAAGAGCTTTCCGAGAAGCTTAAATGGGATGCGGTGACCGGAGCCAACTCAAGGGTATACGGCGAAAAGATGCTTGAAAAAGAGTTCAACCTAAGCCGCGGCGGTGTCGAAGGGACCCTTATCGCAATGCTCGATGTTGACTACTTCAAGCAGTTTAACGATAATTACGGTCATGCTCTCGGGGACAGGGTACTCAGGGAATTTGTAAATGCCGTAAGATCCGCCCTGCGCGAAGGCGACTCTGTCATCAGATGGGGCGGCGACGAGTTTATCGCGATCATTCACAATGTGAGAAATACCGATCTGTCTCCGATCGGCGACAGGATAGTAAGCTCCGTAAGAGCGATAGATCTGCCGGAGATAAATGGCAATCATACGATCACGACATCTGTCGGCATGGGATTTATTTCCGGGGAAGACGCGAGCATAGAAGATACTCTGGCAAAGATTGATGAAGCCGTATACGAGGCCAAGAGTGTCGGAAGGGATAACTGGAAGGCCGTCGGATGACCGGAAGGCCGTCAGAGACTACAGCATAAGGTCATCGCCCGCAATGCCTCCGGATCTTTCAACAAGATATGACATGGCATAAACATCTTTGGGGGAAAGCGAATCCATCATCATTCTGATCATCTCTTTATCCGGGCGGACGATATCGATATATCTGTCCAGATACGAAAGATCCGATCCGCCGAGCGAGAAGATCGAGTAAAAACTGCTGCCGGACGCACTCCCCAGCCTGTTCTTTGATATGAGATCCTCTACGATGCGTCTGGTATCTTCCGAGAGGAACCTGTCGTTTTCCAATCTGATATAACAGAGCATACACTTTTCGTATGCTTTTTTTGTTACATAATCGGCACTCTCTCCCGGAAGCTCCCCGTCAACAGAACCTATCCCGTCATAGGAGATATCTTCTTCTCCGCAAAGGGCAGCCGCTATAGCATTCTTTTCATCATCGCTCTTTAAAAGAGACAGAAGGCTTATGTCCCATTTTTCATACCAGCTTTTCTGCCCTATATCGTCTGCACGTACGAGATGATCGGCTTCGAGCCGGTTTGTGGAAAGGGCCAAAAGGCGCGCTGTGGTATCATCCGTATCCGCAAAGCGGATAAACGACAATTCTTCGCATCCCTTAAATACATTTCTACCGAACAGATCTTTCCTGAACTTCCCGTAAAACGATACCGCCTCAAGATTCGAACATTTTGCAAAAGCCCAGTCACCGACATGTTCGATCCCTTCGGGCAGTATAACGGCCCTAAGATGCTTGATCCCGAGAAACTGTTTATCCTCAACAGCCTTTATGCCGCATTCCGAAAGATCCAGTATTCCGTCTTTTATTTCATATCCGTCTTCTTTCATTACAGTTAATCAACAGTAACTACAGTTCATCAAGTTCAAGGATCTTTTGGCGAAGCGTCTTTGACCTGTCGTCAACTTTTAAAACAGCGCTGTGCTTTACGTACGAATCCGACATATGGTTTGACAGAAATTCGGAAGTATCCGGATTGAGCGTGAGCTGCGTTACTGTAACGAGCATCTCATTACTCTCATCCCCGAATATCTTCCCTATGGATGAGAACATGCAGTCTAGCTCGGCAAGCTGCCTGTCGGTATCGGCTTTTAACTGCATAACGCTTTCGTTGAAGATGTCCTTAATGTTCTCTCCCTTATCGACCCTCTCCTTCGCACGCGTGTAAAATGCAGCAATATATTTCTTCATCGTCCTGTCCGCGGATGATAAGCTTCCGGCCCTGTCCTTTCTGGCGCTGTCTGCCTTTACCGCTTCGGAAAGTTCGTAAAGTGCAGCGGATGCCTCATCTTTTTGCATACCGGTAAGAGAAGCTATGTCAGGCCTGATCGTCCTGAGCTGACGCTCTTTTGACAGCACCTGTCTTATCCTGTATCTGACCGTATCCGAAACAAGGCCTACAAGTGCCAGCCTCTCATCAACAGGAGCTTCCCGGGCTGCCTTTACGGTTTCATCGTCAAGTTCTCCGGTGAATAAGGCTTCTATGTCATACTGTTTTTTGTATTTGCAGTACAGGTCGTAATATGCCGCAAAATCCTTGATGGTCTTCTCATCCGTGATGTATTGACTGATGAGGGTCTCGTTTACGCTCTTTTTGTCTTCCTCGTACAGCTTTATCATATCCGACAGGTCTTCCCAGCCTCTGCCGGTCACATATGTCTTACCGCAGGCAGTCGTCTCGACCTTATAGAAACTGTCGCGGCTGCTGTCAAGAAATCCCGTCACTGCTCCGTGAACGGCTCTTTCGGATGCATACGCCGCCCACGCAGGGTAATCCGCCTCAACTTTTAACACCTTCATTCTGTCAAGTGTCACTACATCGAATTCCCTGACTGCCCTGTTGTATTCGGGAGGGTTTCCCGCCGTCACTATGACCCATCCGGGCGGGACCGCATGCTTCCCGAACACTTTATACTGCAAAAACAGCAACATGGACGGATAAAGGGTCTCCGACACGCAGTTTATCTCATCAAGGAACAGTATCCCTTCCCTTATGCCCGACTCTTCCATAGTATCATACATCCCGGCTATGATCTCGCTCATCGTATATTCCGAGACCGAATACTTCCTGCCCTCATAGGTTTTTTCCTGTATGAACGGCAACCCGAGAGCGGACTGTCTCGTATGATGAGTCATCGAATAACTCACAAGTGCAATATTGAGTTCATTTGCGATCTGACTCATTATCGCGGTCTTTCCTATTCCGGGCGAGCCGAGAAGGAATATCGGTCTCTGCTTTTCCACCGGTATCCTGTAATCGCCGAACTCATCCTTTTTGAGATATGCGCTCACCGTATCTTTTATATAGTTCTTGGCTTCCCTGATGTTCATCCGTTTTCCTCACAGCACTACTTTTATCGCCCACCCGGGTACGGGCGGTCTGAATTCGTCATCGTTGTCAAATACGAACATACAGTCATATCCGGGAGGATTTTCGGGATATATCCCGTATCCGTCGGTAAAATATATAAGACCCTTCAGATCGGTAAACTCCCTCGATCTGATCATTTCGTCAACATGATCGAACACCGGCCGGAAATCCGTTGCTCCGAACCCCCTCACCTTGAGGTTGTCCGCGATCGCCTTAAGATCTTCCCTGGAAGTCACCTTTGTATCCTCGGTTATCTCGCTGTCACACTGAATGATGTGGACGTTCATCGTCTCCGCAAACGAGGCGGACTCTGACAGCAGATCATACGTCCTTACAAGAAATCCTTCGACAAGCCTGCCTCTTACGGATGCCGATGTATCTATCGCGATCACGAATTCTTTTATCTTCTTCTCATCCGTGTATTCGAGAGGCTCGATTATCGGCATGTTCTTATAGAGCGACAGACCGTATGTATATGCGATATTGTCGAATTCATCCGGATTGACCTTTATCTGTTCGGACATCACCGCAAAACGTCTTACGATATCGTCATAATCGTACTTCCTGCGCACGCCCTCCTTCAGGTTAAGAAGGATCGTCTCACCGCCTTTTACGTCTTTTGAAAATGACCTCAGTTCCGCAGCAACGCGCCTTGCTATTTGCTCCCAGTCGGCTGCGGCTATCCTTATCTCTTCCCGGTTCTTGTCATCATCTGCTAACGTATCGTGAATATCCATGGCAAAGAGTTTTGCATACTCTTTGGCTGATGACTCCGATATGCCGCCTACCATGAATTCCCTGTACAGCTTTTCCGCGGAAAGCTGCGGTACCCACTTGCCGAGCTTGGCGAGTATGATCTGCATCTGTGCGTCGCCCAGCCTTCTGTATTCACCTGCGGCTGCCAGGACGGCATTCTCCGCGGCTATATCACAGGCTATGTTCCAGTATGCCGGATTTGCGATATCCTCGCGCATATGATGCATGAATATGTTATGGAATATAACGTGCAGCAGAAGCCTTACCGCATGGTTTTCGTCATCCGCAAAATCCTTAAGAAGCCTTACCGGATCATACGAAAGCCTTCCGGCTGCGGACCTGTATACACCGCTTTCCGGTACCTCTTCAAGCTTTATTGCCGCGATCGCTCTGTCAAAGAACCTGAACCTTACGACTATCGTATCTCTCGCAAGAGCCAGAACCTGCTTGGCAAGCTGTGATGTATCTGCGCATTTATCCGAATTCATATCCAATTAGCGTTAATCCTTTTGCGGGTGCCGTATCCCCTGCCCTGTCCCTGTCGCAAGAGTCGATAATCCCTGGGATGTCGCCGGATTTTATCCTTCCCTCTCCGGCCTCTATGAGTGTTCCGGCGATTATCCTTACCATGTTGTACAGGAATCCGGAGCCCGTCACAAATATGTCTATCCTGCCGTAATACGACCGGCCGTCGCTTCGGCTAAAGGGCGGGCCGTATTCGACCTTCATGTCATATACCCTTCTTACCGTTGACGAAGCATCGGCGTTGGCACTGCAGAACGCCGCAAAATCATGCTCGCCGGTAAAAAATGCTGCCGCCTCTTTCATCCTGCCGGGATCGAGCGGATAGTGAACCCAGTGCGTATACCTGCTGTTTACAGGCATCGGGAACACATCGTGCCAGATGCTGTATCGATACGTCTTTTTGCAGTCCACCCGCCTGGGGTGAAAATCACCTGCCACCTCTTCCGACTTCCTGATCACAATATCTTCCGGGAGGCTTTTATTAAGTGCGTATGAAAACTTATCCGCGGGAATGGAACTTGATGTATCAAAAACAGCGATCGCGCCTTCGGCATGAACACCGGCATCGGTGCGGGAAGCTCCGATGACATGTATATCTTCTCCAAGGAGCCGGCTCAGTTCCCTGTTAAGGACGCCCTCTATGGTCGGCGCATCCGGCTGGATCTGCCATCCGTTATATCCGGTCCCGTCATATGCGACTGTTATCATTATCCTTTTCATACAGCGTTCACCAGGATTGGCATACAGCAAAGCCTAGAACAGAATACCTGCTGTTACAATGGCGGCAAGATAAATAAAGAGAATGGCATAGGAAACTGCGTCCCTTGTTTTATATGCCAGCGGATAGAGTTTTGTCCGTCCGTCGCCTCCGCGATAGCACCTTGACTCCATGGCAAGGGCCAGATCGTTGGCACGCCTGAATGCCGAAACAAACAGCGGAACAAGTATCGGAACAAGAGCCTTCATCCTTTTTATCAGGTTTCCGGAATCAAAATCCGCTCCTCTTGCCTGCTGCGCCTTTATGATCCGGTCAGTCTCCTCGAGAAGTACCGGAATGAACGTCAGAGCGATGGACATCATCATCGCTATCTCGTTGACGGGAACACTGAAAGCCTTGAGCCATCCGAGACTCTTTTCAAGCCCGTCCGTAAGGTCCGAAGGTGTCGTTGTAAGAGTCAGTATCGATGAGCCGACTATCAGGTATACCAGCCTTATGACCATGAATGCCGCAAGTCTTACGCCTTCGATCGTTATATGAAACTTCCAGAACGACACAAGTTCGCGTCCCGGGGTCAGAAATGCATTAAGTACCGCGGTGAACAAAAGCAGTATCATGATCGCCTTAAGTCCTTTTAACATGAACGACAGCGGAACATGCGAGATGATTATGAGCGAAACCAGGAAGACGGTCGCAACTATATACCCCGTAAAGCTCTGGAACAAAAAGAGCGAGATGACATAAACAAGCGTCCCGCACAGTTTGACTCTCGGGTCAAGCCGGTGCAGCACGGAGTCTGTCGGATAGTATTGTCCAAGCGTGATATCTCTTATCATCTGGAAAGTGCCCTTAATATCTCCTGCTTTGCTTCTTCCACGGTGATCAGTCCCGTGTCAACATCAAGGCCCATACGGGCAAGATCGGAAAGGATCGCGGATACCTGCGGTACCGTAAGGCCCATGGATTCAAGTTCCTCTCTCCTCTTAAACACCTCGCGGGAACTGTCGTCCATTGCAAGCTTTCCGTCGTTCATGACCAGCATCCTTTCGACGTGCTCGGCCAGATCGTCCATCGAATGCGAGATCAGTATTATGGTTATTCCCATGCCGGCATGAAGACTGTCGCAAAGAGACAGTATCTCCTCCCTGCCTCCGGGATCAAGGCCCGCACACGGCTCATCAAGAACGAGGACTTTGGGTTTCATCGCAAGTACTCCGGCTATCGCCGCACGTCTTTTCTCACCGCCCGAGATATCAAAAGGAGATACATAAAATCTGTCATCCGGAATACCGACTGCCTTTAAAGCCTCATATGCACGAAGTTCCACCTCCTGACGGGGCAGGCCGAGGTTCTTCGGTCCGAAGCACACATCGGTAAACACATCCTCTTCGAACAGCTGATGCTCCGGATACTGGAACACGAGTCCGACCTGGGAACGCAGTTTTTTCAGGTCATATCCGTCAGAGGAAATATCGACTCCGTCAAAATATATACCGCCGGCTGTAGGCTTCATAAGGCCGTTTAAATGGAGCGCCAGGGTAGACTTGCCCGATCCGGTCCTTCCTGCAAGGCCGACATATTCACCGTCCTCGATCGTAAACGAAACGTCATCGATCGCCTTCTTTTCAAAGACGGTCCCGGGATTATATATATGATCCATATGGTTTACTATGATCGGCATATGGCTTCGCAAAGCTCCTTTTTATCGAGTATCCCCGAAGGGATGTTAAGTCCCGATCTTTTCAGCTCGTAAGAAAGCCTCGTGGCGACCGGAACAGTAAGGTTATACTCCTCAAGTTTTTCAACCTGAGAGAACACTTCGCGCGGCGTCCCCTGCATGACGAGCCGTCCCTCGTTCATAACGAATATCCTGTCGGCATATATGGCTTCTTCCATATAATGTGTTATGAGTATGACGGTAATGTTCTCAACATCGTTAAGTGCCCTGATGGCCCTTATGACCTCTGTGCGCCCTTCAGGGTCGAGCATTGCGGTCGGCTCATCGAGGACGATGCATTTAGGATGCATGGCAAGGACTCCCGCTATCGCCACTCTCTGTTTCTGTCCTCCGGAAAGCTTTGAAGGAGATGCTTTCCTGTGGTCTTCCATCTCAACCATTATCAGGCTTTCCTTTACCCTCTCCTCTATCTCTTTCGTTTTGACCCCCAGGTTTTCCGGGGCGAAAGCGACATCTTCTTCGACGATAGTCCCTATCATCTGATTTTCGGGGTTCTGGAACACCATTCCGACTGACCTCCTGATATCCCACAGTTTATCGGAGTCGGCCGTATCCATACCGTCGACGGTAACCGTGCCTTCAGTGGGGTATAAGAGGCAGTTCAGATGCTTGGCAAGGGTAGACTTGCCGGATCCGTTCGATCCGAGTATCACGATAAAATCACCCTGCTTTACCTGCAGGCTGACTTCGTTCACTGCGCGGTAGAAGCCGTCAACTTCCCCGTCCTTGTCGCGCATCACATATTCAAATGAGACATTATCAATATCTATCATAAGCGCCATGTAGCAAAATGGGAGTCGCTTGCGCGGCTCCCATATAACTGCCATTTTATGATTTTGGGTCAGACAAGCTCGATAACAACTTCCATTGCTGCATCACCCTTGCGGGGACCGATCTTTACGATCCTTGTATAACCTCCGTTACGGCTGGCATACTTGGGTGCGATGTCATCAAAGAGCTTAGCGACTAGGTCAACTTCCTTCGTGTTGCGCTTTCTGCCGGCTGCTGATTCCGGAACCTCGATCACGGGATAAAGAACTTTGAGGATCTGTCTTCTTGCATGAAGCCTTGAAGGCGAATCCTTCTTGATCGTCTTTGTAACGGTCTCATACTGAGTGACCTTCTTGCCGTCAACCACTTCCTTGACACGTCTTCCGTCCTTGTCCTTAAGCGGAACCTTGGCATTGACCTCTACTGTCTCATAGTTGTCACGCTCTTTGACCGCAAGTGCGATCAGATGATCTGCCTCCTTACGGATCTCCTTGGCACGTGCCTCGGTAGTTGTGATCTTTCCGTGATAGATCAGCTGTGTGACCTGATTTCTGAGTAATGCTTTTCTCTGACTGGATGTCTTTCCCAGCTTCCTGTATTTTGCCATCTTAATCCTCTCCTTCGTTAAGCTGAAGACCGAGTTCTTTCAGTTTCGCAAGTACTTCCTCAAGAGACTTGCGGCCAAGGTTACGTACCTTCATCATCTCATCCGGTGTCTTGTTGATAAGCTCGGCTACAGTGTTGATGCCTGCACGCTTTAAGCAGTTGTAAGAACGTACGGATAACTCCAGTTCATCTATGTTCATGTCAAGAGCCTTCTCTTTGCCTTCAGGCTCCTTGTCGATCATAACAGATACCTCACGTGCACTCTCAGACAGGTTGATGAACTGAGCAAGGTGCTCGGAAAGAACCTTTGCAGCAAGGCTGACGCCTTCATCGGGTCCGAGTGTTCCGTTCGTGTATACGTCAAGTGTGAGCTTATCATAGTCCGTCACCTGACCTACACGGGTATTCTGAACAGTCATGTTCACGCGTTCAATGGGAGTATAGATACTGTCAACGGCAATAACACCGATCGGAAGCTCCTCATTCTTGTTCTTGTCGGCTCCCACATATCCTCTGCCCTTTGTGATCGTAAGTTCCATGTAAAGCTTGCTGTTGGAACCGCCGTTAAGCGTAGCGATCTTTGTCTCGGGATTAAGTATCTCTATATCCTGATCCACACGGATATCGGCTGCCGTTACGACTCCCTCGCCTTCGAACTCGAGAACTGCCGTCTTGGGCTCGTTGGAAGAGGAATTGTTACGGATCGCAAGGTTCTTGATGTTCATGATGATCTCTGTAACATCTTCCTTGACGCCGGGTATGGATGAGAACTCATGCAGAACACCATCGATCTTTATCTGGGAAACTGCAGCTCCCGGAAGAGATGAAAGCATGATCCTGCGAAGCGAGTTGCCAAGTGTTGTTCCGTATCCTCTCTCAAGAGGCTCAACAACAAATCTGCCATATCTCTTATCTTCGGATATTTCCGCAATTTCAATTCTCGGCTTTTCAAAATCGAACATAAAGTGTCTCCTCTCTAATTGATACGAATTACTTTGAATACAACTCGACTATAAGCATCTCATCAACGGGGACATCTATCTCCTCGCGGGTGGGAAGTGCCTTGACGGTTCCTTTCAAATTCTCCTGGTCGGCATCAAGCCATGCGGGAACGATCCTGCCCCCTGCCGTCTCGATGATTTCCTTGTATCTTGTGGAGTCTTTTTTGCTCTCCCTGATCTCGATCACATCTCCTGCCTTAACAAGGTATGAAGGGATGTTAACAACCTTACCGTTTACGGTAACCTGCTTATGATCAACGATCTGGCGTGCTTCTCTTCTTGTTCTTGCAAAAGCCAGACGGAAGATGACATTATCAAGTCTTGACTCAAGCATGATCATAAGGTTCTCACCGGTCATGCCCTTCTGTCTGTCGGCCTTTTCATAATAGTTACGGAAAGGCTTCTCAAGAACACCGTAGATGAACTTTGCCTTCTGCTTCTCACGGAGCTGCAGGCCGTATTCACTCATCTTCCTGTTTGATCTTGTAAGTGTTCTTCTTGACTTTTTATCGTAACCCAGAACCATCGGCTCAAGACCGAGGGATCTGCATCTTTTCAGTACAGGTACTCTATTGACTGCCATTAGTTAATCCTCCTTAAATCATATCCACTGTGATGAATATCATCACACTCTTCTGCGCTTGGGCGGGCGACATCCGTTATGGGGAACGGGAGTCACATCCTTGATCGATACAACCTCAAGGCCACCTGCCTGAAGAGCACGGATCGCAGCCTCACGTCCCGAACCGGGACCCTTTACGAATACATCAACATACTTGAGCCCGTGTACAAGAGCTGCTTTTGTTGCTGTTTCCGCTGCCACCTGTGCCGCATAAGGAGTAGATTTCCTTGAACCTCTGAAACCCAGGCCGCCGGCACTTGCCCAAGACAACGCATTGCCCTCGGGATCTGTGAGGGTTACGATAGTGTTGTTGAAAGATGCCTGAATATGTGCCTGTCCGCGTTCAACGTTTTTCTTGACACGCTTTTTAACTACTTTCTTTGCTGTTTTTGCCATTTAAACTAACCTACTTTCCAAATACTGCCAAATCCATTACTTCTTCTTACCTGCTACCGTACGCTTGGGACCCTTACGTGTCCTTGCGTTGTTCTTGGTATTCTGTCCTCTTACGGGAAGTCCCTTTCTGTGACGGATACCTCTGTAGCAGCCAATTTCCTGAAGTCTCTTGATGTTAAGTGCTACTTCGCGCTTAAGATCACCTTCCACCATGTAATCCGCGTCGATGATGTCACTGATCTTCTTGACCTCATCGTCCGTAAGATCACGACAACGGGTATCGGGATTAACTTTTGCCTTCTCAAGGATCTTTGTAGCCGTAGGTCTTCCTATACCGTACACATAAGTAAGTCCGATCTCTACGCGCTTGTCTCTTGGTAAATCCACACCGGAAATACGAGCCATTCTTCTTACCTCTCTTTTCTTACTTCGGGCACTGCCCGGTTACTAATTGAATGGAGTCCCCGTAATCTAACGGGATACTCACCCTGCAATAGGGTTTGCCCTGCCTTTTGGCAGGTTTCAATCGTAGATAGCTCTTCGGGTGGGTTAGTCCAAAAATCTATCTATCATGCGGGCCTCAGCCCTGTCTCTGCTTGTGCTTCGGGTTTTCACAGATGATCCTGATCTTACCCTTTCTCTTGATAACTTTGCACTTGTCGCAGATCGGTTTTACAGAAGATCTAACTTTCATCTTTCTTCCTCCTTAAATCTGCATAAAACATGTCTGCCTTTTGCGCAGACCGCTATATATTTTAACACCGAAGGTGCTAAAATTCAACAAAAATCTCTATTTGTCCCTCCAGATGATACGACCTTTTGACAGATCATACGGGCTCATCTCAAGCGTGACCTTGTCGCCGGGTAAGATACGGATAAAATTCATGCGCAGCTTACCGCTGATGTGTGCTATGACCTCATGTTCGTTTTCAAGCTTTACCCTGAACATGGCATTGGGAAGTTTTTCAACTACCGTTCCCTCAAGCTCGATGACATCTGCTTTTGACATCCAATTCCTCCAAATGTACTATCGGTGTTAACGATTCAGTGTGACAGTGTAAGTATCTCGGGTTCGCCGTCGGTGATAAGTATCGTGTTCTCATAATGTGCTGACGGAAGTCCGTCTTCGGCGACGACCGTCCAGTCATCATCGAGCCACTCAACATCATATCTTCCGAGGTTTATCATCGGCTCTATCGCAAGGGTCATTCCGGGAGCCAGTTTTACACCGCGCCTCTTCTGAGCGAAGTTCGGTATCTGCGGATCCTCATGAAGCGATGTCCCTATGCCGTGTCCCACAAGATCACGGACGATACCGTATCCGTAAGGCTTTATGAATGCGTCGATGGCATTTGATATATCATGAAGGTGGTTTCCCGCCTTTGCCATCTTGATGCCCTCAAAGAATGACTGCTTTGTCACTTCTATCAGCTGCATCACTTCCGGTGCAACATTTCCGACCGGATATGTCCTTGCCGCATCGGAATGATAACCTTTATATATGAGTCCTGCATCGAGGCTTACGATATCTCCGTCCTGAAGTATCCTGTCAGCCCTCGGTATTCCGTGCACGACCTCTTCGTTAACCGAAACACATATGCTTGCCGGATATCCGTTATAGTTAAGGAAATTCGGTATACCGCCTCTTTCCCTTATCAACTGGTCTCCGTACCTGTCTATATCGAGTGTGGAGATCCCCGGCTTTACGAACCTTCCGAGTTCGTCATGGACTTCTTCGAGAAGCCTGCACGACTGCCTCATCAGATCTATCTCACGTTCAGACTTGATCGTAACAGCCATCCTACGCCTCCAGAAGCTTTACGATACTGTCAAAAACATCGTTCATGTCTGCCGTGCCGTCCACAGTTCGCAGTATGTTCTGCTTGCTGTAGTGGTCGATGAGCGGCTGTGTCTGCTTGTGATATACATCCAGGCGGCTCTTTACCGTCTCGGGTTTGTCGTCATCACGAAGAACGAGTTTTTCACCGCACACATCGCATATGCCTTCCTGCTTCGGCGGGATATGCTCAACATGGTATGTGGCTCCGCACTTGGGGCAGGCACGTCTTCCGCCCATTCTGCGGATGATGTTCTCATCGGGTACTTCCACGTCTATCGCAAAATCGATCCTGTCGCCAAGCTTTGCGACTTCATTGTCAAGCACCTGCGCCTGAGGTATAGTACGGGGGAATCCGTCAAGAACGTATCCGTTCTTACAGTCATCCTTCTCCACGCGGTCAAGCAGTATCCTGACCGTCAGTTCGTCGGGAACAAGCTGTCCCTTGTCCATATACTCTTTTGCTTCCTTACCCAGCTCGGTCCCTTCCTTGATGTTCGCACGGAATATGTCACCCGTGGAGATATGGGGGATACCGAACTTCTCGGAAATGAGTTTCGCCTGGGTGCCTTTTCCGGCACCCGGCGCTCCTAACATAATGATCTTCAATTCTATTCTCCTATATGACGCTCGACCTAGTCAGTAAGGAATCCCTTGTAATTACGTACGAGCATCTGGGATTCGATCTGCTTCATCGTCTCAAGGATAACGCCTACGATGATGATAAGGCTGGTTCCTCCAAACGATACGCTTGCCCCGAACAGACCGTTGAATATGATCGGGATCATAGCAACGATGATAAGGCCTATCGCACCGATAAAGACGATGTAGTTGAGAACCTTGTTAAGGTAATCCTGGGTGGGCTTACCGGGACGTGTACCCGGAATGAAACCGCCGGACTTCTTCATGTTCTCCGCAACCTCCATCGGGTTGAATGTGATGGATGTATAGAAATAAGCAAAGAACACAACAAGCACTACGTAGAAAAGTGCGCCCCAGCTGTATACCCATGCTCCCTTTTTGAACCAGTTACCCGAATTCAGGAAATACAGGAACTTCTGCCATCCCGTGGCATTACCCTTTCCGAAGAAAGATGAGATAACCCCGGGAAGCTGTAATAAGCTTGATGCAAAGATGATGGGGATAACGCCGCCCGTATTGACCTTAAGGGGAATATGGGATGACTGTCCGCCGACCATCTTGCGGCCCTGTACCTTTTTGGCGTACTGGACGGGGATACGTCTTTCCGCTCCGTTAAGTATTACCGTAAGGATGACCGTTATCACGATAACTGCAGCGATGACCACGAGTGCGATCGTGCCTGCACCATACTTGTGAGCCTCAAACTGCGGTGTAACGAACTGTGTCCACAGTGAACGAAGATCCTCAGGTATCCTTGATATGATGTTTATTGTAAGTACGATCGATATACCGTTACCTACACCGTTCTCGGTTATCCTCTCACCGATCCACATGATGAATGCGGAACCTGCCGTAAGAGAAGTGATGACCATGATAACGTTTAATGCATTGTACTCCTGCAGCAGTCCCTGACGGCCGAAACCTATTGCCATGGCCGATGACTCGAGAAGTGACAGTCCTACGGTAACGTAACGTGTTATCGATGCGATCTTCTTTCTTCCGTCCTCACCTTCACGCTGCATCTCCTCAAGCTTGGGTATCGCTATCGTAAGGAGCTGCATGATGATGGATGATGTGATGTACGGTGTGATATTAAGTGCAAATACCGACATTTTCAGGAATGAACCGCCCGTAAAAGCATCCATGAAAGAGAATGCATCACCGGTCTGCTGAGCAAACCAGTTGGCAAAATAGCTTCTGTCCACACCGGGAACGGGGAGTTCACAACCCAGCCTTACTACGATCATCATCAGGAGCGTGAATATGAGCTTGCTTCTGATCTCTTTGATCTTAAAGGCATTTTTTACCGTTTCCAGCATTAGATCACCTCTGCTTTTCCACCAAGACTCTCAATCTTTTCCTTTGCGGTTGCCGAAAATGCATTGGCCTTGACCGTAAGCTTCTTGGTAAGTTCTCCGTAACCAAGTATCTTAACACCATCTTTGGGATTCTTGATGATGCCGATCTCCTTCATAGCATCGATCGTTACTGTTGCGCCATCCTCAAACTGCTCGAGCTTGGACATGTTGATCGCAACGATATCCTTGGTGTTCCTGTTCTTGAATCCGCGCTTGGGGATCCTTCTGTATAACGGCATCTGGCCGCCTTCGAAACCGATCCTGGGTGCACCTGAACGGGCTTTTTGTCCCTTATGTCCCTTACCGGCTGTCTTGCCGTTTCCGGAACCGTGCCCACGGCCTCTTCTAAAATTATCGCTGTGCTTTGAGCCTTCGGCAGGCTGTAAATTGGATAATTCCATCGTTTGCCTCCTTCTGTATTATGCCTCTTCAACCTTGACCAAATGACGTACCGCCTGGCACATTCCGCGGACTGCCTCGTTATCGGGAAGCTCGTTTACGCTTCCGAGCTTTTTGAGCCCGAGGGCCGCTACGGTCGCTTTGTGCTTCGGAATGGCACCGATAGGTGATTTAACCAATGTGACTTTTATTTTCTTATCAGCCATTTTGTTACCTCCTTAGCTCCTTATCTCGTCTACTGATTTTCCGCGAAGTCTTGCAACTTCCTCGGGAGTCTTGAGCTGACGGAGTGCGTCGATCACTGCAAGAACGACGTTCTGCTTGTTATTGGAGCCCAATGACTTGGTACGGATGTTCTTGATGCCTGCCATCTCGCAAACGTTACGTGCGGGACCGCCTGCAATAACACCGGTACCTTCGGGAGCTCTCTTTATAAGAACGTTCGCTCCGCCGAACTTGCCAACAAAATCATGTGTGATACTCTTGTTCTCATCCAGGGGAACCTCGATAAGATTCTTCATGGCGTCTTCTTTTCCCTTACGGATCGCCTCGGGGATCTCGGCTGCCTTGCCGAGGCCGGCGCCAACATGGCCGTTCTCGTCGCCTACTACAACAAGTGCGGTAAAGCGCATGTTACGTCCACCTTTAACAACCTTTGTTACACGCTTGATCGTAACAACCTTATCGTTTAATTCCAAAGTGCTGGGATCGATTATCTGACGTTTCATGTGTCTTTACCTCCTAGAATTCCAAGCCGGCTTCTCTGGCTGCTTCGGCGAGCGCCGCAACCTTGCCCTGATATATAAAGCCGCCTCTGTCAAAGACTACCGTCTTAATGCCTTTATCAAGGGCACGCTTTGCGATAACGGTTCCTAAGTATGCAGCTGCATCGACATTGTTCGTCTTCTCGATCTCGCTCTTAACATCCTTCTCGAGTGTTGATGCGGATACTAAAGTATTGCCGACTGTATCGTCAATGATCTGCGCATACATATGATTATTGCTGCGAAACACGCTGAGGCGGGGCCTTTCGGCTGTTCCCGAGAAACGGTTGCGCATTCTGCTGTGCTTTTTGATGCGGACTTCCGCTCTTGATTTTTTGCTAACCATTCTTCTTCTCCCTCCTCTGTGTTACTTACCGGTCTTGCCGACTTTACGTCTGATGTGTTCGTCAGCATATTTGATACCTTTACCCTTATAAGGCTCAGGTCTTCTCTTGTCTCTGATCTCGGCAGCGTACTGTCCGATCTTCTCTTTGTCGATTCCGCGTACGAATATGATGTTCGTACCTTCTACAACGGTCTCAACACCTTCGGGATCTTCCATCTCGACGGGATGTGAATATCCGAGGTTAAGCGTGAGCTTCTTGCCCTGCTTTGCGGCCCTGTAGCCGACACCGTTTACTTCAAGTTTCTTCTCGTACCCATTGGTAACACCTATGACCATGTTGTTAAGAAGAGTTCTTGTCAGTCCGTGAAGGGACTTGTTCCTCTTAAGGTCATTGGGACGCTCTACCGTTATCTGTCCGTCTTCAACCTTGATGGTCATCTCACCGGACATAACCCTCTCAAGTGTTCCTTTGGGACCTTTAACAGTCACTTTATTATTTTCTGCAACATCAACGGTTACGCCCGCAGGTATTGCGATTGGCATTTTTCCTATTCGTGACATGCCCGTACCTCCTAATAAAAATCATCTGATATCATTACCAAACAAACGCAAGAACTTCTCCGCCTACGCCTGCCTTACGTGCTTCCTTATCGGTAAGCACACCGTTGTTCGTAGAGATGATCGCAATCCCGAGTCCGCCTAAAACTCTCGGAAGCTCATCCTTGCCGGCGTATACTCTCAGTCCCGGCTTTGAGATCCTCTTAAGACCGGTGATGATCTTTTCGTCCTTATCCTCACCGTACTTGAGGGTGATCCTGATGTTCTTGAAAGAACCTTCATCGATCACATCATATTTTTTGATATAGCCTTCATCCAGAAGTATCTTGGCAATAGCAAGTTTCATCTTTGATGAAGGAACATCTACCATATCGTGCTTTGCGGTATTTGCATTACGTATACGTGTAAGCATATCCGCAATGGGATCACTCATTGTCATTTATATTACCTCCTTACCAAGATGCTTTCTTCACACCGGGTATCTGCCCTTTATATGCCAGTTCGCGGAAGCAGATCCTGCATATACCGTACTTTCTCAGATATGCATGGGGACGACCGCAGATCCTGCAGCGTGTGTATTCTCTCGTGGAGAATTTGGGCTTGCGCTGCTGTTTTACCTTCATTGACGTTTTAGCCATGAAATGAATTCCTCCTTGTCCTTCCTCTTAACTAAACTGTTGCTTTTGCGAACGGCATTCCGAACTGTGTGAGGAGTTCTCTTGCCTCTTCATCCGTCTTAGCTGTTGTTACGATGATAACGTCCATACCTCTTACCTTATCGACCTTATCGTATTCGATCTCGGGGAAGATAAGCTGCTCCTTGATACCGAGAGCGTAGTTTCCTCTTCCGTCAAATGCGTTGGGGTTGACTCCTCTGAAGTCACGTACTCGGGGAAGGGCCAGGTTTACGAGACGGTCAAGGAACTCGTACATCTTCTCACCGCGAAGAGTTACCTTTGCGCCGATCGCCATTCCTTCTCTGATCTTGAAGTTAGCGACAGAATTCTTGGCTCTTGTGATCACTGCCTTCTGACCTGTGATCGTCTCAAGATCTCCAACTGCCGATTCAAGGATCTTTGCATTTTCCTTGGCCTCACCGACACCCATGTTTAAAACGATCTTGTTGATCTTGGGAACTTCCATGACGTTCTTGTAACCGAACTTCTTGGTCATGGCATCCATTATCTGATCATTGTACATATCTTTATATCTACTCAACTTCTGTCCCTCCTTAATCGATCACTTCACCGGTCGACTTGGCGATACGGACTTTTTTATCACCGTCAACCTTAAAGCCTATCCTGGTGGGTTTGCCCTTGTGTACATACATAACGTTTGATGCATCGATCGGAGCTTCCTGCTCAACGATACCTCCGTTCTGGTTTGCCATGGAGGGCTTTGTATGCTTCTTGACGATGTTAACGCCTTCAACAATGAGTCTGCCTGACTTCTTGTCTACGGAAAGAACCTTTCCCTCTGCGCCTACATCCTTACCTGCGATGACTTTTACGGTGTCATCCTTTTTGATCTTTGCCATTGACATCTTGCGCACCTCCTATAATACTTCCGGAGCGAGGGATACGATCTTCATGAACTGCTTCTCACGAAGTTCTCTGGCTACGGGTCCGAAAATACGTGTTCCTCTCGGTGTATTGTCTTCTTTTATGATCACTGCCGCATTCTCGTCAAACCTTATGTAGGAACCGTCCTTACGACGTGCACCCTTTACGGTCCGAACGACAACAGCTCTGACTACTTCACCTTTTTTTACAACACCGCCGGGTGTTGCATCTTTGACAGTTGCTACGATCGTATCACCGATATTTGCATATCTTCTTGTGGATCCACCAACCACGCGGATACACAGGATCTCTTTTGCGCCGGTGTTATCAGCAACCTTCAGTCTGCTTTCCTGCTGTATCATTTGTTTACCTCCAAAGTGTTCTTACAAACCGCAAAAACTATTTTGCCTTCTCAACGATCTCAACGAGTCTCCATCTCTTGTCCTTGGAGAGACGTCTTGTTTCCATTACCTTGACTGTATCGCCGATGTTGCACTCATTGTTCTCGTCATGTGCTTTCAGCTTGTAAGTTCTCTTCACGATCTTCTTGTAAAGAGGATGCTTAACATGGTTTACAACTGCCACAACAACCGTCTTGTCCATTTTGTTGCTGATGACCTTACCGGTACGTGTTCTTCTTAAATTTCTCTCTGCCATCGTTTGATCCTCCTCTTACGCCTTTGACTTCTCGGTCATAACAGTCTGGATACGGGCTATGTTCCTGCGCACGTCCCTGATCCTTGCCGTATTGTCAAGCTGATTGGTTGCGTTCTGGAATCTTAAGTTAAAAAGCTCTTTCTTTGCTGCAACGAGATCTTCGGAAAGTTCGTTTACAGATTTAGCTTTCAGATCTTCAACAAATTTACTATTTTTCATTCTGCCACACCGCCTTCCAGGTCTGCCTTTGCAGCGATCTTGCATTTGCAGGGAAGCTTATGCATTGCAAGTCTTAATGCTTCTCTTGCGACTTCCTCGGAAACGCCTGCTATCTCGAACATCACGCGTCCGGGCTTAACAACTGCCACCCAGTAATCAACAGCACCTTTACCGGAACCCATTCGGGTCTCAGCCGGCTTTGCCGTAACGGGCTTATCCGGGAAGATCTTGATCCATACCTTACCGCCACGCTTGATGTAACGCGTCATGGCGATACGGGCTGCTTCTATCTGGTTTGATGTGATCCAGCACGGCTCTGCGGCCACAAGACCGAATTCACCGTAGGATATAACATTTCCTCTAAGTGCCTTACCTCTCATCGATCCGCGGAACTGCTTACGATGCTTTACTCTCTTCGGCATTAACATTACTGCTCACTCCCTTCTTTTGATTTCTGGGGAAGAACTTCGCCTTTGTATATCCAAACTTTAACGCCAAGCTTTCCGTATGTGGTGTCTGCCTCCGCAAAACCGTAATCGATGTCTGCGCGGAGCGTCTGAAGAGGGATCGTACCCTCGCTGTAGAACTCTGTACGGGCGATATCCGCACCGCCGAGTCTTCCTGATACCGCTGTCTTGATACCGAGTGCTCCTGCCTTTAAGGTCCTTCCCATTGTGGACTTCATGGCACGTCTGAACGATACACGGTTCTCAAGCTGCTGAGCGATGTTTTCCGCAACGAGCTGTGCCTCGCGGTCGGGTCTCTTTACTTCCTTGATATCTACTACAAGCTTCTTGTCCGTAAGCTTTGCAAGGTCAGCTTTGAGCTTTTCGATATCAGCTCCGCCCTTACCGATGATCACACCGGGCTTTGCGGTAAATATGATGACCTTTACACGGTCGGAAGCGCGTTCGATCTCGATCTTTGAGATGCCTGCGCTATATAACTTCTTCTTTAAGAATTCCCTGATCTCGTGATCCTCAACGAGAAGATCAGCGAAATCCTTCTCGGCATACCATCTGCTGTCCCAGTCTTTGATAACACCGACTCTCAATCCGTGGGGATTAACTTTCTGTCCCATATACTTCCTCCTTACTTCTCGTCAAGCACAACTGTGATATGGCTCATACGCTTCTCTATACGATACGCACGGCCCTGTGCCCTGGGCTGAACTCTCTTCATTGTCGGTCCTTTGTTTGCGTAGCACTCTGCGATATAAAGATTATCGCGGTTCATGCCGTTGTTATCCTCCGCATTAGCGATCGCCGACTCAAGAAGTTTCTTTACGAGTGCTGATGCATATCTGGGATTGTATGTCAGGATACCGAGAGCAGTTGTTACATCTTTGCCTCTGATGGCATCCAGAACAAAACAAGCTTTCTGAACAGATACTCTTGCATAAGACAGTTTAGCCGACGGTCTGGTATCCTTGTTCGCATTTCTTTCTCTTTTGATCTGGGATCTGTGTCCTTTTGCCATTTGGATGTACCTCCTTTCAAACTAACCTTTCTTATTTTACCTTTGACTTCTTCTCATCCTTGCCATGGCCTCTGTAAGTCCTTGTGCTTACGAACTCGCCGAGCTTATGTCCGACCATGTCTTCGGTGATATATACAGGAACATGTTTTCTTCCGTCATGTACCGCGATCGTATGTCCTACGAATGAAGGGAAGATCGTGGAACGACGTGACCATGTCTTGATAACCTGCTTATTGTTTGACTCGTTCATTGCGTCTACTTTCTTCAGGAGACTCTCATCAGCGAACGGGCCTTTCTTTAATGATCTAGCCATTTTTACTTCCTCCTCTTACTTAATGGTGCTGCCATCGCGGCGTCTTACGATCATCTTATTGGAACGAAGGTTCTTCTTTCTCGTCTTAAGACCGAGTGCCGGTTTACCCCAAGGTGTGCAGGGACCGGGACGTCCGATGCTTGTCTTTCCTTCACCACCGCCGTGAGGATGGTCGTTAGGGTTCATGACCGAACCGCGGACTGTAGGCCTGATGCCCATGTGGCGCTTACGTCCGGCCTTACCTATGTTAACGAGGTTGTGGTCACCGTTTCCGATAACACCGATCGATGCTCTTGCTATGATGGGAACCATTCTCATCTCGCCTGAGGGAAGACGCAGTGTTGCGTACTTACCTTCCTTGGCCATGAGCTGTGCTCCGTTTCCGGCACTTCTTACAAGCTGTCCGCCCTTGCCGGGATAAAGCTCAATGTTATGTACCATCGTACCTACGGGGATCTCCGAAAGAGGCAGGCAGTTGCCGACTCTTATCTCGGCTTCGGGTCCGTTCATGACCTTCATTCCGTCCGTGAGTCCTTCGGGCGCGAGGATGTATGCCTTCTCGCCATCTGCATAGCAGATAAGTGCGATGTTTGCCGTTCTGTTGGGATCATACTCGATCCCGATAACAGTTGCGGGTATTCCGTCCTTCTGACGCTTGAAATCGATGATCCTGTATTTTCTTCTGTTTCCGCCGCCACGGTGTCTTACCGTGATCTTTCCCTGGTTATTACGTCCGGCATTCTTCTTGAGTGAAGAAACAAGTGACTTCTCGGGCTCTGTCTTTGTGATCTCCGCAAAATCAGAACACGTCATCTGTCTTCTGGACGGTGTATATGGGTTGTACTTTTTGATTCCCATGATCTTATCTCCTTTTCTTACTTTTAATTATCAGGTCGCTTGGACCTATATGAGCCTTTCAAAACAGGCTGTCTTACTGTAGGACGCCCGGCACGGCCTTTGGTCCTGCCGGATCACAGTCCGGTGAACAGTTCGATATCCTTGCTGTCCTCGGTGAGCGTTACGATCGCCTTCTTGGACTTTGCCGTTCTTCCGAACACCATTCCGCGTCTCTTCTTCTTACCGTCAAGGTTCATCGTGTTGACGCTTCTGACCTTTGTGCCTTCAAACATCTTCTCGACCGCTTCCTTGATCATGGTCTTGTTTGCTTCGGGATGAACGTAGAATGTATACCTCTTCTCTCCCATGCCTGCCATGCTCTTCTCTGTTACGACGGGCTTAAGGATAACGTCATAGTAGTTTATAGCTGCCATTATGCGTACACCTCCTCGATCTTGGCAACGGCATCCTTTGTGGCAATGACCGTTGAGTACTTCATTATGTCGTAAGTGTTGATCGTGTTGATGGAAGCGGTGATGACTCCGGGAATGTTTCTTGCGGAAAGGATCACGTTCTTATCATCATCTGCCAGTACTACGACTGCCTTCGAAACTTTGAGGTTCTCAAGTACTTCCGAGAACTTCTTGGTCTTGATCTCATCAAACTTCAGCTCGTCGAGTACAAGGAACTTGTCCTCTAAAACTCTTGAAGTGAGCGCGCTCTTTAATGCGGCTTTCTTTTCTTTTCTGTTGAGCTTGAATGAGTAATCTCTCGGTACGGGTGCGAATACAACTCCGCCGCCCTTCCACTGAGGAGATCTTGTGGATCCCTGTCTTGCATGACCGGTACCCTTCTGTCTCCAGGGCTTTCTGCCACCTCCGCTTACTTCTCCGCGGGTCTTGGCCTTCTGTGTGCCCTGACGGTTGTTGGCAAGCTGCTGTACAACTGCCATATGAACAAGATGTTCGTTGACTTCGACTCCGAATACGGCATCATTAAGGTCCATCTTGCCGACTTCTTTGCCTTCCATATTGTAAACAGATACGTTAGCCATCTGTATGTTCCTCCTTCCTTAAGGCTTGGGCTCAACCCCCGACCTTAACGCTTTCCTTTACAGTGATGAGTGCTTTCTTAGGTCCGGGAACCGCTCCCTTTACGAGTAACAGGTTCTTGTCTGCATCCACGCGAACGACTTCGAGGTTCTGAACCGTAACCTTTACGCCGCCCATGTGACCGGGCATGCCTTTTCCTTTAAACACTCTTGAAGGTGATGAGCACGCACCGTTTGAACCCTGATGGCGGTGGAACTTTGAACCGTGCTTCATGGGACCTCTGTGCTGGCCCAGACGTTTGATCGTACCCTGGAATCCCTTACCCTTTGAGATCGCCGAAGCATCGATCTTATCGCCTACCTCGAATATATCGGCCTTGATCTCCTGGGCTACCTGGTACTCTTCACTGTTATCGAAACGGAACTCTCTTACGAATCTCTTCGATGTTACGCCCGCCTTATCGAAGTGACCTTTAAGGGGCTTGTTAACGCCGTTCCTGTGAACGATCTCTTTCTTTCCCTTTGCATCCTTGTTGACGATGCGGTCCTTCTTGTCAACGAAGCCTACCTGAATTGCCTTGTAGCCGTCGTTCTCTTCTGTCTTAACCTGTGTGACCACGCAGGGGCCTGCCTCAAGCACGGTCACCGGAACGAGCACGCCGTCTTCGTTGAAGATCTGTGTCATTCCGACTTTTGTTGCCAAAATAGCTTTCTTCATTGTCGTTCTCCTTTTCTTCATTGGACCCCTCCTACTTATATATATGAGGGTTCGTAAATTACGGGTTTACTTTGTCTTCATCTTAATGTCGATATAAACACCTGCGGGCATTTCCAGCCTTGACAGGGAATCTACCGTTTTCTGGGTAGGTGTTAAGATATCGATGAGACGCTTGTGAGTTCTCTGCTCGAACTGCTCACGGCTGTCCTTATACTTGTGAACGGCACGGATGATCGTTACTACTTCCTTTTTGGTAGGAAGGGGTACGGGACCCGAAACTTCCGATCCGTTCTTTCTCACGGTCTCAATGATCTTTTTTGCTGCGTCATCAATGAGGACATGATCGTATGCCTTCAATGTGATTCTCATTACCTGTGTTGCCATAAAAAAAGTCGCCTCCTTTTCGCACTTTCTAAAGATAAGTGAAACAAGCGGTGACTGTACACTCTCCCGTGTGTGTCCTGACTTATCAAAGAAAAAATATCCCTGTTTGGCCGGGACTTCACACGTCGTTTCTGTTCCAATTGACAGACTGCAGATGTAAGTACAGTGACTTGTCGCCAGTTTTATAACATGACATTCGCTCCGCCGAATTATCTGTGCCCCTTGCGGGAGCCTTTAGTAACTTCGGTTTCTTTGCTATCAATGCCACAGCAATGTCGAGTATATAACAGCGTTTTGGGAATTTCAAGAACTTTTTTTACAGATTTGCGATAAATACGTGCATGAATTGTATTTTTTTAAATACAATGGGGCCCGGAAGATCCGGACCCCAATATATTGTATCCTTAACTGTATTATTCTGCCTTTACTTCATCGAACTCTTTTACTATCTCTTCCGAAGGTGCCTTTGTGATAAGCGATACGATCACTATGAATACAAGGCTTATTATGAACCCGGGAAGGAGTGAATACAGACCCGTAGCATCTCCGGGTGTCTGATTGGCGATGAGCGGAATGTAATCCCAGATGATGACCGTAAGAGCTCCGGATACTATTCCGGCAACCGCTCCCGCAAAGTTGGTTCGTCTCCAGAAAAGGGAGCACAGAACGAGCGGCCCGAATGCGGCACCGAATCCTGCCCATGCATCGCTGACAAGCTTCATGACCGAGCTGTCTGGATTCCATGCGATCAGAAGTGCGATAAGAGCAACCGCTATCGTGGCGCTTCTTCCTACTGTAAGAACCTTGGATTCGGAAGCATCCTTCCTGATTATTCCTTTGTAAAGGTCTTCAGATACTGCAGACGATGCTACAAGGAGCTGGGAATCCGCCGTGGACATTATCGCCGCAAGGATAGCTGCTATGAACAGTCCGGCAAGAAGAGCAACATTTGAATCCTCCGTGAACACCTTCTTGATCATCTCAATGAACACTTTTTCGGAGTCGTCCATCACGCCGAGCTTTGATGCAAGATATGCACGGCCGAGCACACCGATAAAGCAAGCAAATGCAAGGCCGAGTACGACCCATATGATCGCGATCGATTTGGATTTCTTCAGTTCGTTCTTATCCTTTATTGCCATAAACCTTACGAGTATATGAGGCATTCCGAAGTATCCGAGACCCCATGCAAATGATGAAAGGATAGATACGGCCGATATCCTGGCGCCTCCCTCCTGGAAAGGGTCAAGGAATGATGCAGGATCGACTCCTGTTGCGACAAGGTTCGCAGTAAAGTTCCCTGCACCCATGTTGACAAGTGCGATAAGCGGAACGAATATTACCGCAGTCAGCATCAGAAGGCCCTGGATAAAGTCGGTCGTGCACACTGCCAGAAATCCGCCCATGAAGGTGTAGACGAGGATAACCGTCGCACCGATGATGAGCGCCAGATGATAATCCATGCCGAACACGGAATTAAAAAGCTTTCCGCCTGCCGCAAAAGCGGATGCGGTATATACCACGAAGAAGATGATGATGACTGACGAAGATGTTCCGAGCAGTATCTTCTTCTCGTCCCTGTACCGGTTTACGAAAAATTCCGGAAGCGTAAGGGAATTGTTGGCCTTGATCGTGTACTTACGAAGCGGGCCCGCAATGAACAGCCAGTTGGCGATCGTTCCGAGCATCAGTCCGATACCGATCCAAACCTGGCCGGTGCCGAGTGCATAGATGCTTCCCGGAAGACCCATGAGCATCCATCCACTCATGTCGCTCGCTCCCGCCGAGAGCGCCGCAACGAATCCGTTGAGCGAACGTCCGCCAAGGAAGTAATCTTCGGAATTGTTGTTCTTCTTCATGAACGATGCTCCGATGAAGATCATCAGGAGCAGATAGATCGCGATCGCGATCATGATCATGACAAGTGATGTGGTAGACATATTCTTTCCTCCTCTGAAACAGTTATTTATGATATCTGCCGCTTGCGCCGCATGGTAATATCAGTTTCGTGCTTGTGACCGGAAGACCGACCTCATCGGCCTCAACACTTCCGCCGAAGCGTGATACGAACACCGTGTTCATCATATATGAAAGGACTGCCGGCTGTAACCCCGTCGTATAGGAATTGACAAGAACAAACAGCGGATCATCCGCAAGGATCATGGCACATCTTTTAATAAAAGAATATACGTTATCCTCCAGCTTCCATATCTCGCCCTTGGGCCCACGTCCGTAAGAAGGAGGGTCCATGATGATCGCATCGTATTTATTCCCGCGCCGGATCTCGCGTTCCACAAACTTTACGCAGTCATCCACGAGCCACCTTACCGGGGCATCCTCAAGGCCTGAAAGCCTGGCGTTTTCTTTGGCCCAGCCGACCATTCCCTTTGATGCGTCAACATGGGTCACATGTGCGCCTGCTGCCGCCGCGGATACCGTTGCCCCGCCGGTATATGCAAAAAGGTTTAACACCTTTATCTGCCTTTGGGGATCTTCGACCAGTGCCTTCTTTATTATGGAAGAAAACCAGTCCCAGTTGGCCGCCTGTTCCGGAAACAGTCCGGTATGCTTGAACGCGAACGGTTTTAACGCAAAGCGGAGTTTATTGTATCCTATCGTCCATTCTTCGGGAAGATCAAAGGCCTCCCACTGTCCGCCGCCTTTTGCACTCCGGTGATAGTGTCCGTTCGGATGCGCCCAGTGAGGATCGCGCCTGTCCGATTCCCATATGACCTGAGGATCGGGACGTACAAGATAGCAGTCTCCCCACCGCTCAAGCTTCTCACCGCTGCCGGTATCTATTACTTCATAATCTTTCCATTGATCTGATATTATCATTATCCTATAGTCGGAGTGTCGGTCATCCGGAATTCTCCTTCGGAGAATGGCTATCTACAAAAACCAATAATAGTCAAAACAGACCTGTGCGACGACCTTTACTATCCACTGCACGATGATGAGACCCACAAATACGTACATGTATTTCACGACCGTCCCGTCAGGTGATTTTCTGATCCCAAAATGGATATAGAGAAAACACCGTACCATGAACACTGCGTACACTATCACGCCGTACAAAAAAGGCGGATAGTCGTACAGGCTCTTTAGTATCTCTCCCCTAAGAAGTGCCCTCGCGGCACGCGTACCGCCGCATCCCGGGCAGCACAGATGGGTGACTTTGTTAAATATGCACGGGTAATTGAGCCTGAGCAGATTGATGCCCGTTATAAAGTAAAGCAGCACTGCCGCAATACATATGCCCAGTGCCGCAATACCCAATTCATACATCAGCCTGTCGCTGTTACCAAGCCTGTTCTTATATATCCTGAAGTCTTTCAATGAGCTCTTCCACGGAATCGGAATCGAGCGATGATGCTGCCGCACCTCCGACCGCTCCGACAATGATACCGATGATGCCGAACACTATACCGACACCTCCGCAAATGATACCGGCGATCGCCATTCCTCTGCCTTCCTCTTCCTTATTGATCGAAAGAATTCCGAGAACGATCGCAGCAACTCCGAATAAAATGCTTATCCACTGTGAACAGCAGCAAACTATTGACAGGATTCCGATAACAAGGGAGATTATCGCAAAGACGCTTGTGCCTCCCTCATTTGCGGGCTCGGAATACTCCGGAGCTGAATATACCGTCTCCTCCGCCGGTCCCGAATATGTCTGCGGGCCGGGTTCTATAGTTTCCGCGTTCTCAACAGTCTCAATTGTCTCAACTGTTTCCGCATTATCAAATCCGTTATTTTCAAAACCACTCATTAATCATTTCCTCCCTGAAGATAATACATGGCGTTTACCACTTCATCATGGTAAAGCATACATAATGTGATTATAAATTATGGCCGTATCAATTGCAATAACAAATAATATGGTGTAATATACCAAACCATGAAAGGTCTGCTTATTGTAAATGCATTTCTTAACAGTCCTCAGGTAAGAAGCACATATGATGCGCTCCTTGCCGGGGCTAAACGCGCCGGTATTGACATGAGGCTTATGACGAACGCCGATTTTTTTGTCAGGCTTGATGACGGGCTCGTGCGTGCACTTCCGGATCGAGATCCCGAAGGGACGGACTTTATACTGTTCTGGAATAAGGATGTGTTCCTGGGGCGTGCGCTTGAGCGCATGGGGTACAGGCTGTACAACTGCGCGGATGCGATCGAAGCGTGCGATAACAAGGCACTCACGTTTGAGATGCTTCAGGGCATATGCCGGATGCCGAAGACCGTCAAAATACCCATGACCTTTAACACCATAGGATATGATGATCTTTCGTTTGAAGAATACATAGGCAGTTCGCTTGGCTACCCGTATGTGATCAAAGAATGCCTCGGCTCTTACGGCGGCCAGGTCTATCTTGCAACCACCTCCGACGAGGCGCATTCGATTCTGAAGATGATAGAGGGGAAGGACTGCATCGCCCAGGAATTCATCGGCGAAAGCAAAGGGCGCGACCTTCGCGCCTATGTTGTGGGAGACAGGGTCGTTGCCGCGATGGAACGGTGCAATGATCGTGATTTTCGCTCCAATATCGCAAACGGGGGAAAATCATACCCGATAGATATAACTCCTGAGCAGGAGAGGCTGGCTGTTGATGCGGCACATGGTCTCGGACTTGACTTTGCCGGAGTAGATATACTGTTCGGGAAAAATGATGAACCGATCCTTTGCGAAGTCAATTCAAACGCGCAGTTTGCGGCGCTTCTTGCCTCAACCGGGATAGACGTGACCGATCATATCTATTCACATATCAAGTCACTGATCAGCTGATTACTTCAAACACATCAGGCGTACGCCCTTTTGATTGAAGATACAGATATACCGCAGAGGCTGATGCGATACCCATCAGCACAAGACCGGCCAGGATCTGAACAGACAATGCCGTATCCGCCGAAAACAGCGGGGTCAGAAATACACCCGCGGAATTTATCGTCATATGAAGTATGATGGTAAGAAACACACCGATCATGCAGTCTGGCATATCAAGGACCGAGCGGCCCGTATCCGCTTTGTGCGCTTCATCCTTGGGATACCGGTCCCTGTAGATCTTCGGGCAGTAATAAAACACACATCCTATGATCAGTCCCAGTATGAATCCGTATACTTTCTGGATAACAAAGGAATGGTAGAATCCGAACAGAAGTGCCTGCACAAGATTTGCGGCCCAGAACGGCATCACCATCCTGCCTGAGCGTAAAAATATGAGGCGAAATACCAGTTCCTCCACAAGAGGCGCCACAAACAGTATGTGCACATACTGTCTCGGTTCCATGGAAGCGACGGCTCCCATAAAACTTGAATAGTCAGCTACTGCCTTGGTGTCGGCAAATATCGCGACCGCCGCATTTACAAGATAAGCGCCGCCGATCTGCATGGCCAGTCCCAGCAATATCAGCGCCGCCAGATTGATAATGTATATTCTTTTTTTCATTCCACCATCTCGATCTTGTCCTTGGGCAGAAGCCTTACAAGACATTCTTCAAGATCCACGCTCTTAACCGGTTTGGAGATATATGCTGCAAAACCTTCTTCAAGATACATCTCCTGCGCTCCGACGAGCGCATTTGCGGTAAGTGCCACAACCGGCGTTTCGATGTTCAGGCCGTCCGCCTGCTCCCTCACCCTGTGGAGTGCTTCTATACCGTCCATTATAGGCATCATGTGGTCCATCAGGATCAGATCATAGCGCTTTAAGAGCGTATACTTCAGGCACTCGTCCCCGCTTGCCGCAAGATCGATCTGTATCTGCGTATTCTTAAGAAGAAGGCGGACCACGTTAAGGTTCATCTTCACATCGTCAACAACGAGAATACGGGCATGCGGAGCAATGAAGCTGTCGTTCTTTCCGGCTTCGGACTCCTTTTCTTCCTTTACAAGCTTGTCGTTCCTGTGGTTAAGCCTGTCATCAAAATGTCCCACGGGCGAGAAATCCGCAACCTTCTGCGGGATCGTCACGGTAAATGTTGATCCTTCATACAGCACCGATTCAACTTCGATACTGCCGCCCATCATTTCGGTAAACTTCTTCGTGATCGACAGCCCCAGTCCGGTACCTTCGATATTTCTGTTCGCCCTCTCGTCGATCCTCTTGAACGAATCAAACAGGTACTTCTTGTTTTCCTCGGAGATACCTATTCCCGTGTCCTTAACGGATATAATGAGGTCTATGTTCTCTTCATCTGTCTTTTTGTAATCAAACTTCAGGGTGACCGATCCGTCCTTGGTGTACTTAACGGCATTGGTCAGAAGGTTCATGATTATCTGCCTGATCCTGACTTCATCGCCGAACAGAAAAGCCGGGATCTCGGGATTGTTTCTGATAGAAAAATGCAGTTCTTTCCGTTTCGCCCTCATGAAGATCATGTTATAGCAGTCGTTCATGACGGAAAACAGCTCATACTCCACAGGATGAAGCTCCATCTTGCCGGATTCGATCTTGGAAAAATCAAGAATGTCATTAACGAGCGACAGGAGCTGATGTCCCGCACTGTCAATGTCGTTAGCATACTCGAGTATCTGTTTGTCGTTGCACTCCCGAAGGATCATCTCATCCATACCGAGCACGGCATTTATCGGTGTCCTGATCTCATGGGACATATTGGCCAGGAATGTCGACTTGGCTGCGGATGCACTCTCAAGCCTTTCATTTGCTTCCGCCAGCTCATCGTTCAGTTTCCTGAGCTTCTCATCATTTTCCTTGAGCGCATCGGCCTGTTTCTCGTATGAATGGGTCTGATATTTGAATATCAGTCCGAATATGATGGTTACGAACACGAACGCCATGCTCGTATCCATGATCTCATCGTTTCTCGTCTCCAGGAATGTGACATACTGCGGATAGTTCTTCTCGATATGCAGACATCCGGTGATGAGCACGAAAGATATGATCGATATGATCACTGACCATTTGATATCGCACAAAAGCCACGTAAAGATCGACCCGAACAGCATCCAGATCACGATACCCGTCGCATATCCGCCGCACACGAAATACATGACCGGAAATACAAGGAGGTTTGCCAGCGTTGACACAAGTATCGGCGGGACCGGGGAGTCGGGGAATCTGTTTGTCAGATACAGGACCGTGCCGATTATGGCTGCCATGAGTACCTGCGCCCATATACCGGCTGTCGTGGTGCCGACGATAAATGTCACGATAATACCCGGCAGCTGCACTACGAGTGCGCTGCCCAGTATCACGTTGACCAGTTTGTGTTTTATCGTCAGTTCATCCCTGAACAGATATGCAATTATTCTTCTAAGATAGCTCATGCATTACCCCGATAGTCTTATCACTAAAATTGTACTACTTTATGGGATTTCCTACAATGCAAAAAAGCCCATGCCACCGCTTCGCTGATAGCAATGGCACAGGCCCCGTTATACAATGACTCATTTTTTCCTACCTGATGCGCTTCCCGACGACAACGAGTCTTCCGTTGTCCACATGATATGCGCAGACCGAAAGAGTTATGAACTCGTCACCGTACGATGCCGTAACGCCGGTGTCGTACATGGCGAGTTTTTTGATGTTATCGTAAAAATCATTGAACTCATCTTCCGTCTGTGCATTAAAGAACTTG
>JAFXQX010000021.1 GCA_017526745.1 Lachnospiraceae bacterium
ATTCATTGAGACAACACCTCCGTCCCCCTGTCTCAGTCTCTCCGCCCCCGCATATTTCAAAAATGGATTGATTTGTCGGATGACGGGTGGTATCATGTATATAAGTTAGCCAGGCCTAACGGATGACAGGAGGGCATTATGGGTAATGTATTGACAATTGCGGCACTTGTTGCGATAGTGGCATTTGCCGTGTATGGAACGGTAAAGAGGATCAGGTTCGGATCGTCCTGCTGCGGGCAGAAGGATCCGCCGGATAAAAAGGTTAAGGTACAGGACAGAAATAAGGCGCATTATCCGTTCAGATATGTGCTCGGTGTTGACGGAATGCACTGCGCCAACTGTGCCCGAAGGATCGAAAATGCGTTTAACAGGACAGAAGGAAGATGGGCAAAGGCAGATATATCAAAAAACGAGGTTGAACTTTGCTCCAAACAGGAAGAAGCCGAAAAAACGCTGTCAGATATAGTTTCCCAAGCAGGTTATACTATGGTATCATTTACTCAAAGTTAATTCTTTGAGACAGAGGGCTGAGACAGGGGGGACGGAGAGACTGAGACAGGGGGACGGAGGTATTGTCTCAATGAATTGAGACAATACCTCCGTCCCCCTGTCTCAGTCTCTCCGTCCCCCTGTCTCAGTCTCTCCGTCCCCTTGTCTCAGCCTAGTTCCGGATTGACATTGGGGCAAAGCGGTGATATCATCTGTAGTTAGCAATGGCTAACCTAATCGCATTATAGGAGCATAATTATGACAGACAGGGAATACAAGGAAATGTCGCGAAAGGAGTTCGCGAAAGCTGCCAAAGTATATGAAACGGACAAAGGCGGCGTATACAAAATGTGTAAAAAGGACTATCCGGATGTCCTTGCCGAACTGGAGAAGGAGCCGTTCTCCGATCTGCTTGACTGCGGATGCGGACCGGCACCGATGCTCACACTGCTGCATGAAAAGTATCCGGATAAGCATTACACGGGGATCGATCTTACCCCGGAGATGATAGAGACGGCCAAGGCCAAGAACATGAGTGATGTTGAACTTGTGGTAGGAGACTGTGAGAACCTCCCGTTCGGAGATGAGACATATGATGCCGTCATATGCTGCCAGAGCTTTCATCATTATCCGAATGTTCAGGATTTTTTCGACAGTGTATACAGGGTCCTGCGGCCGGGTGGACGTCTGATACTGCGTGATATGACTGCGAAAACAGCCCCGGTTCTGTGGTTCATGAACCATATTGAGATGCCGCTGATCAATCTTACCGGACACGGTGATGTTCATGTTTACAGCGTCGATGAGGTGAGAAAACTGTGCGAAAAGGCAGGACTCAGACTCGAGAAGGGCGAAAAGAGAGGCTTTCTCCGCCTTCACTGTGTGGCCAGAAAACCCGCATAAAAACAGGCAGGAAGTATCATGGAGGACTAAGAGTGTCTAAGAAAGCATCAAATTTTCAAAAAAAGGTAATGTCAATAGGATACAGGGGCAAGGAGATATTCAAGCCATTAAATACTGGACGGATAGATGATAGTGTTGCGTGTGTCCGTGAGTGGATCGCGAATATCTTTTTCTACACGAAGAACGGTACGACGATCATGATCGATGCCGGATATAACTATGACAGACTTAAGGAAAAGATGGAGTGGCTCGGTATCGCACCCTCCGCGATAAAGCATATATTGATCACACATCAGGATACCGATCATGTCGGAGCGGTTGAAAGAGACAGCGACGGCCTGTTTACGAAAGCAAAATTGTACATCGGTGAGATCGAAAATCGCTATATGACGGGAGAGAGGCGCCGCAAAGTGATCTTCGGCCTGTATAAGCTCCCCATGGTAAAAAGCGACAATGAACGGAAACTGTTGAAGGACGGAGACGTTTTTTATATCGATGATATCAAGGTTGAAGCGATCCTCGTGCCCGGCCATACATGGGGTCATATGGTCTATCTTATTGATGACGGATACCTGTTTACGGGCGATACGATCTGGTTCGGTGCCGATGGCGGGTACAGTTTTATCAATTCCCTGGCAGAGGACAATGAACTGGCAAAACAGTCGCTTGTAAAACTGGAGAGGATACTTCGCAACCGGAATCTGTCTCCAAAAGTGATCACGGGTCATACCGGATGGTCGGATGATCTTGATTTTGTGTTTGCACATAAGGACCAGGTCTGCAACAGCATGAAAAAACAAAAGCCCCATGACCCGAATGCTCCTTATGACGGATATGATGAGTCGGAGGATACAAAGGAGCGGGCGCAAAATGAGCTCCTTCCCAAAGCGGTGCCTGTTACGGACAGGATAAAAAGCGCATATCATGCTTCAAAAAACATCTATGACAATGTACTGACCCAGGGGAGCTTTCTTAGCAGGATGTATATCCGGTTTTTCTGGAGCGGAACCGATGATGTTGAAGTCGCGAAAAAGATCCTGTCATACATTCCCCGGGATTTTTCGGGAAAGATCCTTGATGTGCCGGTTGGAACTGCCGTATTTACGCAGCGCAGGTGGAGAAGACTGTCAAAGGCAAAGATAACATGCCTTGACTACAGTACGGATATGCTTGATAAGGCAAAAGGACGCCTTGGGGAATGCGGTCACATCTCGTTCGTACAGGGTGATGTGGGGAAGCTCCCCTTTAATGACGGTGATTTTGACATCGTCCTGTCAATGAACGGGTTCCATGCTTTTCCGGACAAGAAAAAAGCATTTCAGGAGACGAGGCGTGTTCTGAAGAAGGGCGGACTGTTTATCGGATGTTTCTATATCAAAGGAAAATCAAAGCGAACAGACTGGCTGGTGGGAAGGATACTGACCCAAAAAGGATGGTTCACGCCGCCTTTCCTTACGGAAGATAGTCTTCGAAGTGTTCTTGGCAGGCTGTATTCCGAAGTCGATTGTCATATTGACGGATCCATTGCATATTTCAAATGCAAAAAATGAACCCTTGGTGTCGCGACGATCTCGATTCATCAAACTTTTCATCGTATTTCCGGCCGCTTCCGCGCTGGCAGCATGGATCTGCAGCCTGTTCTGATCTGATCCTTGACAAAGATCCGCCGGTGTGTTAGTTTATATATGTTAGCTAACGACGTTAACAAACGATACACGCAGGTAGCTTATGCCAAGAGACAAGAGCACTAACCACATTAAGATCATGGCGGCAGCCAGAGAAGAGTTTATGGAAAAGGGCTATGAGAAAGCGTCCATGCGAAGCATAGCCGACCGCTGCGGGATGACCGCAGCAGGGATCTACAGGCACTGCAAGGATAAGGAAGATCTCTTCTGCCAGCTCGTAACTCCTGCCGAAGATAAACTGATGGAATGGGCTAAAGAGCATATTAAAAGGTACGCAGATCCGGCAAAAAAAGGTAAGAAGATCACATGGCAGGACTCCCATATCGATATGATGAGAGAACTGGTATATCCGAACATGGTGGATTTTCACCTTCTTATCGCCAAGTCCAAGGGGAGCAGGTACGAAAACTTCCTGCACGATATGACCGAAGAATCCCAGAACAGATTTCTCGATTATCTGGCAAAGCTCAGGAAGTCCGGAGCAAATGCGCCGAAAATCACACCGGTACAGCTTCATCTTCTGATGACGGCATATATTACCGCATTGTTTGAACCGGTTGTTCACAATTATTCTTATGAGGAGGCCATCGACGCCCTTAGTGTGCTGGAAGCATTCTTCCTGCCGGGCTGGAAGCGTCTGATGAACCTGTAATATTCTTAGCGATAAATTCAATATTGAACGATAACTCACCGTCTGGTCCCGTTATGGGATCAGGCGGTGAGGCCGTTTTAAGGGTTAGCTAACAAAGAATATGAAATGTTAACAAACAAGAGAAAGGAAAGCATTATGAATGAAGAGGTAACAAAAGAAGAGAAGAAATGGTTTAAAACATTGCTTTCTTACGCGAAGGGCAGTGGGGGAAGACTGGGATTATCGGTTGTCTTTTCGATGGTAAGCCTTATATCGGGGCTCGTACCATATTACTGTGTGTACAGAATACTGGATGGGTATATCGCCGCAAATGCCGACAAGTCGCTTATCCTGCATTATTGCCTTACAGCATTTTTTGCGTATCTTGTAAAAGTCATCTGCTTCGGTATATCGACGGGGATATCGCATTATGTGGCGTTTAATGTTCTGGAGGGACTGAGGGTAAAGGTTTCGGATGTATTTTTAAAGGCTCCGCTCGGAGAAGTCTATTCGCATTCCATCGGACAGATAAAAAGCGTGATAGTTGATAAGATCGAGGACATTGAGCCGCCGCTTGCACACGTTGTCCCGGAAGGCGCCGGGCACATACTGCTTCCCATAGTCTGCTTTATTGCACTTGCGTTTGTTGATATCCGTGTTGCACTTGGTGCACTTGCGGCGCTCCCGCTCGGACTGGTCTTTATGATGCTCACATTTTGGCTAAGTGGCAAGAATATGACCAAGTATCAGGAAGCAAATGCCAACATGAGCAGCATGATAGTTGAATACGTGGAGGGTATCGAGGTTATCAAAGCCTTCGGAAAGGCAGGAGTAAGCTATGAGAAGTTTGCTGGATCGATCAGGGATTACAGGGATTTTGTCATAGAGTGGCTTGAATCAACTTGGGTTACGATGAAACTTGCCTTTGCCTTCATGCCTGCGACGCTGCTCGGAGTTGTTCCCGTAAGCATTGTTCTCGTACAAAAAGGCAGTATGACGATATCGGAAATGGCACTTGCCGTAATGCTTGCCATGTCAATGGTCATCAGCATGGCGAAGATAGAAGTGTTTTCAAACGGACTTCGGCAGATGCAGTATACGGTGCTCGAAATTCAAAAACTGTTGAAGATAAAAAGCCTGCCGGAGCCTTCCTCCGATGATCTTCCGGATGGATATTCCATCGAGCTGAACGATGTGCGTTTTTCATATGATGATGAAGAAGGCGAGGTGCTCCACGGGATCAATCTTGGCCTGAAAGAGGGAAGCTTTACGGCACTCGTTGGGCCGAGCGGAGGCGGAAAATCAACCGTAGCAAAACTCATCGCAAGATTCTGGGATGTAAGCGGCGGCACGATCAGTATCGGCGGGTGCGACATAAAAAACATGAAAGTTACATCGCTTGCAAACATAGTAAGCTTCGTAACCCAGGATAATTTCCTGTTTGCAAGATCGATAAAAGAAAACATCCGGCTCGGCAAACCCGGTGCAAGCGATGAAGAAGTGATAAAGGCTGCAAAGGCTGCATGCTGTGATGAATTCATAAGAAAGCTTCCGGACGGATATGATACATCGGCAGGAGAGGCGGGAAAGCGCCTGTCGGGAGGCGAACGCCAGAGGATAGCGATCGCCCGTATGATGCTGAAAAACGCACCGATAGTGATCCTTGATGAAGCAACGGCATTCACGGATCCCGAAAACGAAACGAAGCTTCAGGAATCCATTGCCAATCTGACAAAGGGTAAGACATTGCTTGTCATAGCACACCGGCTATCGACGATAAAGAATGCGGATAATATCGTGGTGCTTGATGACGGCCGGATCGTTGCACAGGGGACGCAGGAGGAACTGATGGAGTCCTGTCCTTTATATAACAGAATGTGGCAGGCCCATATAGGCGCAAGAAGCTGGGCGGCAGGAAATGCGGCAGCCGGACAGGTAAAGGAGGCGTAAAAATGTTCAGAACAGTAAAACGTATCATAGACTGGTGCGAGGGATTCAAAGCAAGTCTGTTTGTCGGTTTTATATTTTCATTTCTTTCATCATGGGCGGTGGCAGCACCTGTTGCTTATTCGGGATATGTGATAGGACAGATCATAGGTGACGCAAGAAGCGGGAAGGGTGTCGATCCGATGCTGGCATGGAAGAGCCTTCTTATGATCCTGCTGACTGTACTTGCAAGATTTCTGTTTGACTACCTGAAGGCCCGCTTTCATGAAAAGATAGGCTATGAACTTGTGGCAAGAGACCGCTTGAAGATCGGTGAGGCACTCAAAAGAGTATCACTAGGCTACTTCCAGACCAATGATACCGGAAGGATCCTCAATGCCATAACAACGGGACTTGCAACTCTTGAGAACATGGGTATACGTATGGTGGACGGATTTATCGGAGGGTATCTGAACTTCCTGTGCATATTGTTGTTCCTTGCATTCATAATCCCGGAATGTGCCCTGATCGCGATATGCGGTGTATTGGTCTCATTCGTGTTCCTTCTGATGATATCAAAGCACAGCAAAGATAACACAAAAGTACTGAATGAGGAAAATGAGCGTCTTACCAGAGCGGCGCTGGAATACACAAGAGGATTGCCGGTCGTTAAATCATTCGGAATGGAGGGAGCTTCGGCCAAGGATTTTAAAGATGCATGTTCAAGTGCAAAATCTATCGCACTGAAGATCGAATGGGGTTTCATTCCGTATAACTGCCTGCATATATTTGCACTTAAGGCGGCAAGTGTATGGATGGTGATCGCGGTGATGTATGCAGGGCTCGCCGGAAAGCTCGAACTGTCCATGGTGCTTATCGTTTCGTTCCTGTCGATGTCGATCTTTAACTCGGTGGAGCCTATAGCCGACAGCGCTCATGTCCTGTCGGTGATCGAAAATGCATTTGATAAGATGGAGATGTTTTCCGACAGCAATCTTCTGGATGTCAAAGGCTCGGACATTAAATGCGAAAATCATGATATCGAGTTTAAGAATGTTGATTTTTCATATTACACTGCAAGATCAACCGAGAACAGGAAGGTTCTGAAAGATGTTTCATTTGTTATCCCGCAAGGGACGACAACTGCGATCGTGGGACCCTCGGGAAGCGGTAAGACGACTATCTGCAATCTTATCGCAAGATTTTATGATGTAAGCTCTGGTACTATCACGCTCGGAGGTAGAGACGTGAAGGAATACAGCCTTGACAGTCTGCTGTCAAATATCTCCATGGTGTTCCAGAATGTTTATCTGTTCAATGATACCGTCCGTGCAAATATCTGTTTCGGAAGAGATAATGTGTCCGAGGAGGAGATGATCGAGGCGGCAAAAAAAGCCCGGTGCCATGATTTTATCATGGATCTTCCAAACGGATACGATACGGTGATCGGTGAAGGCGGCGGCACTTTGTCGGGAGGACAGAAGCAGAGGATATCGATAGCAAGGGCAATACTGAAGAATGCTCCGATAATCATCCTTGATGAATCTACAGCGAGCATCGATCCTGAAAACGAGCACCTGATCCAGGGCGCCATTTCCGAGCTTTCAAAAGGAAAGACAGTGATCATAATCGCACACAGGCTGGCAACCATAGAAGCAGCCGATCAGATACTCGTGGTTGATGACGGACGGATAATCGAAAAAGGAAAACACAGCGAACTTGTAAACCTGGGCGGCAAATATGCCGCATTTGTCAGGATCAGGCAGGAAGCCGAAAACTGGCAGATCGCCTGATTTTCCGGAAAGTGGCCCTATACCCCCAAGTGGCCCTATACCCCCGACCCCATAGTCCATTTGTGGGTACGATATGTGATATAATCTATAGAGTATCATCAGAAGATAGTGGTCCGGCTTAGTGCCGGCGGATGGATAACCAAGGAGACGTGATGGAAAGATCATATGATGTTGCAGCTTTGGGAGAATTGCTGATCGACATGACGATGAACGGTAAATCCGCTCAGGGTAATGCGATGTATGAAGCAAATCCCGGAGGGGCGCCGTGTAATGTTCTTGCGATGCTTGAAAAGCTCGGCCGAAGGACGGCGTTCATAGGCAAGGTCGGAGACGATATATTCGGACATGAACTAAGGCAGGTGCTTGGCGAGGTGGGGATAGATGCCACAGGGCTTGTTACGGACAGCAATGTCCGGACCACTCTTGCATTTGTTAAGACCTATGAGGACGGTGACAGGGATTTTTCGTTCTACCGTAATCCCGGAGCCGACATGATGCTCACAAAAGATGATGTTGACGCAGATATTATCCGCTCGGCAAAGATCTTTCACTTCGGGACTCTTTCCATGACGCATGAGCCGGTACGTTCGGCAACGATTTTTGCTCTTGATGAGGCCAAGAAGGCAGGGATTATAATCTCATTTGATCCAAACCTGAGGGAGCCTCTGTGGGACAGCCTGGATGAAGCTAAAGAGCAGGTCCTTGCAGGCCTTGGGTACTGTGATGTGCTCAAGATCTCGGATAACGAGATACAGTGGCTGACAGGACTTGATGATTATACAAAAGGTGTAGAATGGATACTTGCACGTTTTAAGGTAAGGCTTGTTACGGTGTCGTTGGGTAAGAGCGGGAGCATGGCTTTTTACAGAAAGGATCCGGATACTTCCGGTTATATTAAAGCAGAGGCAGCACCATTCCTTCAAAATGATACCATCGAAACAACAGGTGCCGGTGATACGTTCGGCGGATGTGTATTAAACTATGTTCTCGAAAAGGGCCTTGATGATCTTGGAGAGTCTGACCTTAAGGAAATGCTGACATTTGCAAATGCCGCCGCATCGATAATCACGACCAGAAGAGGGGCACTTCGTGTGATGCCGCAGCCTTCCGAGGTCAGGGAGCTTATCGCAGGTAAACTGTAGGGGATATTGTGAGCGGGCTTGTTTGATATGATCGTTCTTTGGTAAAGAGAGAATACTGTGAATAAATATGAAATAGATACAAGTGAAAACAGAGAGTTTATGAAGTTTTTGCGTGATGACCTGCTTTCCTTCGGCCATGGATTTGTATCCCCGGAAGGCGGAGCATACTATCTAGGAGATGACGGTATGCCCTGGCGTGACAGGCCGCGCGAGACGTGGATCACATGCCGTATGACGCATGTGTACAGTATGGGAGAGCTGCTCGGACATAAGGGCAGCAGACAACTCGTGGATTCTGCGCTAAAAGGGCTTTGCGGCGAACTTCGCGATGATGCAAACGGCGGGTGGTATGCCGGTATCAATCCAGACGGAAGCGTACTTCCCGACAAGCAGTGCTATGCGCATGCATTTGTTATCCTTGCGGCGTGCTCGGCAAGTCTGATTGGTGCCGATGGTGCGGATGAACTCCTCAAACGCGCGCTTGAAACTTATGATCGATACTTCTGGGATGAAGAAGAAGGTCTTGCGGTTGATACCTGGAATACGGAATTTACACATCTTTCGGATTACAGAGGTATCAATGCCAATATGCATACGGTCGAAGCTTTCCTTGCAACAGCCGATGTCCTTCATGACGAAAAATACAGAGTAAGAGCAGGAAGGATAATCGAGCGCGTCATCAAATGGGCCGAAGAAAACAACTGGCGTATACCCGAGCATTTTACAAAAGACTGGATGGCCGATCTGATGCTGAACAAAGATAAGCCGGATGATCCGTTCAAACCGTTCGGTGCCACACCCGGACACGGTATCGAGTGGGCAAGGCTGATATCACAGTATGCCCTTTCGGCACATAAGGACGATAAAGAGAAGATGGCCGGATATACAGATGCCGCCCGGAATCTGTATGACCGCGCAATAGCAGATGCATGGTCCGCCGACGGGGCACCGGGTATCTGCTATACGACCGACTGGGAAGGAAATCCTGTCGTACATGACAGGATGCACTGGACTCTTGCGGAAGCGATAAATACATCGGCAGTTTTATATCGTATCACCGGATCGGACAGATATGCCGCGGATTATGCGATGTTTATGAAGTATCTTGATGATAAGGTACTTGATCATAAAAACGGATCATGGTTCCATCAACTTGACTGCAACAATCAGCCAAAAGGCACGGTCTGGCCGGGTAAATCAGATCTGTATCACGCTGTTCAGGCAACACTCATCCCATATAATGATAATATAGGACTGTCCATAGCACCGGCGCTCGTATGATGGTCCTATACCCCCATCGCTCCTATGATGGTCCTATACCCCCGTCCCCATGGTCCATCGAAGAAAAATATTGACAGGAAAAATATTACGGCGTAATATTACACCGTAATATTTTGCGTTAAGGGTGACCATATGGGATATGACTATGATCAGACTCATGAAAAGATACTGGAAAGTGCCGTAGCGCACTTTAAGGATAAAGGTTTTTCGGGCGCTTCAATAAGACAGATCTGTAAGGATGCGGGGGTAACGAACGGAGCATTCTATGCACATTTTGCCAGCAAGGAAGATCTGTTTTTGGCGATAGTATCTCCTGTCGTGGAGGGTATGAATGAACTCTATGGCAAAGAGAATTCGCATTATATGGATATAGAGTCCGTCGATGATATTGATAAAGCAATGAAAAGAACCTTTTCATCAAACAACAGACTGATCCGGTACGTATATGAGCACATTGATGTTTTTAACATCCTTCTTCGCGGCTGCGCCGGAACTGAATATGAAGCATTTGCAGATACACTTGTGGAAGAAGAGGCGAAAAACACAATGGAGTTCCTTGATAAGTGCCGCAAGATCACCGGTAAACGCGACAAGATTTCGAAGGATATGATCAGACAGATAAGTCGTTTTATAATATCCTCGGTTTTTGACCAAGTGGTGGCCCAAAGAGAGGAAAAGGAAGTGATCAGCGAGACTGAACTTGTTTCGGAGTTCTGTCTGGCAGGTATGAGGCATTTTATGGAAATATAATCGGATTATGAATGTCTGACGGATGTCAGGCATTATATTATGGCATTTAGTTAGCATACGCTAACTAAAACAATTACAGAAAGGATCAAACATCATGAAAGAAGAAAAGAGAAGAGGTACACTTGGCTGGGTGATGGAATTTGCCGGGATGAACAAAAATGCATATCTGGCAAGCGTGACCATGGCCATCATAAGTGTTGCGGCAGGATTCGTTTCGTATCTGTTTGTGGCAAACATAATAAGGGCACTGACAGACGGTAACAGGGATATGCAATACTACCTGATACAGTGCGGATATATTACCTTGTGCTGGCTTGTAAACAAGATGGCACATACAATATCAACCACTATGTCGCACAAGGCTACATTCGGTGTGTTGGCTCAGATAAGAAGGATGCTGACCAAAAAGCTAAGTCTTATGCCGCTCGGAGATGTGCTTGATGATTCGTCGGGTTCATACAAGAACATCATCGTTGAGCGTGTGGATTCCGTGGAGACGACACTTGCTCATATCATACCGGAAGTGATATCAAATGCGATCGTCCCGGTGGGGATATTTGTCCTGATGCTGAAGGTAAACTGGAAGCTTGCACTTTTGTCGCTTCTGTCGGTCCCCCTGGGAGCCTTATTCTACGGATTGATGATGGTGGGAGCGACAGACAGCTTCAGAAATACCATAGAGAAGACAAAAGCGTTAAATGACACCGCTGTGGAGTATATCAACGGGATAGAGGTAATAAAAGCTTTTGGAAAAACAAAGACTTCATATGAGAAATTCATATTTGCGGCAAAGGAGGGAGCAGACTGTTTCATAGAGTGGATGAGAAGATGCAACTTATGGCAGAACCTTGCCATGACGCTTTTGCCGGCTCAGCTTTTGTCACTTCTTCCCTTTACGGGGTGGTTCTATCTGACCGGAAGGATTGACGGTGCGGACGCTCTTTTGATGATCATCTTAACTCTTGGACTGGTTTCTCCGTTCATGATAATAGCCGGTCATGTGGACAATATGGGCAAGATGGGGTCGATCGTAAAAGAAGTGGTAACAATCCTCGAAAAGCGTGAAATGCAGCGCCCCGACAAAATGAATGAGTTTCCGAACGGAAGTGATATTGAATTTCGTAATGTTCATTTCGGATATAAGGACCAGGAAGTATTACACGGCGTTAACCTTACGATAAAAGAGGGGACAGTAAATGCCCTCGTCGGACCGTCAGGTTCGGGAAAATCAACGATCGCCAAACTGATCGCCTCCTTCTGGGATGTCGACAGCGGAGAGGTGTTATATGGCGGAGTCGATATCAGGGATATTCCGCTTGACGAATATAATAAGCACATCGCATACGTTTCCCAGGATAACTATCTGTTTGATGAAACCGTTATGGAGAATATCCGGATGGGAAATCCCAAGGCGTCGGACGAGGATGTTATAAATGCGGCAAAATCATGCGGCTGTCATGATTTTATAATGAATCTTGAAAAAGGATATGACACGATAGCGGGAGGTGCAGGCGGACATCTTTCGGGCGGTGAAAGACAGAGGATAAGCATAGCAAGAGCCATGCTTAAGAATGCTCCTGTTGTGATACTTGATGAGGCCACGGCATATACCGATCCTGAAAATGAGGCGCTCGTTCAAAAATCGGTCGCAAAGCTTATACGCAAAAAGACACTCATAGTTATCGCACACAGATTATCCACGATAGCTTCGGCAGATCAGATCATAGTGATAGATGACGGTACCGTAACCGCTGTCGGCACACAGAATGAACTGTTAAACAACTGCCCGCTGTACAGGAATATGTGGGAAGCTCATATTTCGTCAAAAGATTCGGAGGTGGCATGATGTTAAAAACACTTAAAATGTATTTTCAGTTTTGTAATGATACAAACCGGAAGAAACTGTATAAGGCAATGATACTTGGCGTATTGAAAGCTATGTTCGCAACGCTGCGTATCCCGGCGATAGCAGTCATATTACAGGGGATCCTTAATAAGGATATGTCCATGAAAAATGTCTGGATGTCACTCGGTATCATGTGCCTCTCCGTTGCCGGACAGGTTCTTGTGGGATTAAAGACAACAATGCTTCAGACAGAAGCGAGCTATAATACCAGCAGCGGGAAACGAGTTGAGATCGCAGAACACTTAAGGTATCTGCCGATGGGATTCTTTAATGCGAACAGCCTCGGCAGGATCACAAATATAACCACGAATACCATGGAGATGCTTGCGGATGTGGCTACTCTTGTAGTCATGATCACAACGCAGGGGATCATTACAACTTCGGTCATATTTATCTGTATACTGTTTTTTGATCCGCGAATAGCTCTTATTCTGCTTGCCGGAGTAGCGGTGTTCGCATTCTTTAATTCCATGATGCAAAAAGCCACAATACCCGTGGCACCGAGAAAATCAAAGGCCGATGAGGGACTGGTCGCAGCTGTGATAGAGTACATCCAGGGCATCGCAGAAGTGAAGAACTTTAATCTGACCGGAAAATGTGCCAAAAAGCTTGAAGAAGCGATCTCGGAGAAGCAGGCAGCTGATACCAGACTTGAGTATTCCGTTATTCCGTTCATGTTCCTTCAGGGAATCACAACGAAGCTTACGGGTGTGGTAATGGCTCTGGCTTCGGTATACTTCTGCCTTAACGGCACTATGCCGTTACTGTATGCGATACTGATGATCATATCGTCCTTCATGGTATATGAGAGTCTGGATATGATGGGCGGTTTTTCGGCACTCATGCGAAATGTAAACATCGTCGTAACACAGGCAAACGAAGTCCTGTCAATACCGCCCATGGATATAGAAGGAGAAGACCACAGGCCGGAGAATATGGATATTGAACTTGAGAATGTGTCGTTCGCCTATGAGGACAAGACCATTATTGACGATGTATCACTCAGAATACCGGCTAATACGACGACCGCGATTGTGGGGCCGTCCGGTGGAGGTAAAACAACCCTGACAAATCTTATGGCAAGGTTCTGGGATGTGAGATCGGGCAAAGTTCTTCTGGGTGGAAAGAATGTAAAAGAATACAGTTTTGATTCGCTGATGAAGAATTTCAGCTTTGTTTTTCAAAGAGTATACCTGTTTGAGGATACGATAGCCAACAACATCCGTTTCGGAGAGCCGGACGCATCAATGAACAAGGTTATTGAGGCGGCAAAGAAAGCACGGTGTCATGATTTTATAATGAGTCTTCCCGACGGATATGATACGGTGATCGGGGAAGGAGGCGCATCCCTTTCCGGAGGTGAAAAACAGCGTATATCCATTGCACGGGCGATCATGAAAGATGCGCCTATCATCATACTTGACGAAGCGACGGCAAATGTGGATCCCGAAAATGAGGCGGAGCTTACCAAAGCAATAGAAGAACTGACAAGGAATAAAACCATAATCATGATCGCCCACAGGCTTAAGACGGTAAGGCATGCCGATCAGATCATTGTCGTATCAGACGGAAAAGTTGTGCAAAGGGGAACACATGATGAACTGGTAAACCGGGACGGGATATACAGGGATTTTGTCAGTGAACGAAGAGAAGCCGTATCCTGGAAGATAGCTTGATTGTTTATATCATGAGGTGATCATGGACTTTTGTTTGCAGAAGTGATATCATACATAGGTTAGCAAAGACTAACTCACGCAAGAGCGTAGGGGTGAATTGATATGACTTTTGAAGAGTTCGGAAAAGAAAACAAAAAAACGATGATGCTGCTGCCGGGAACATGTTGCGACTGGCAGACAAACTTCGGGACTGTTTTTCCGCGTTTGGCGGAAAAGTACCATCTGATCTGTGTGAACTATGACGGGTTTGACGGCAGTGACAGTATATTTCCGGATATGATCACGGTCACAGAAAAGATTGAAAAGTATATCATAGAAAATCACGACGGCCGGCTTGATGCTGCGCTTGGATCTTCACTCGGATCCAGTTTTGTGGGGCAGCTGATCCAAAGAAGAAATGTGCATATCGATCACGGGATATTCGGGAGCCCGGATCTTGACCAGAGCGGGAAGCTGTCGGCCAAACTCCAGTCCATGCTGGTGGTGCCGCTTCTTACAAGCTTTACCAAAAACGATAAGAAACAGAAGAGATCCAAGAATCTTTTGATGAAAACATTTCTTATGGATGAGGAGACGGCGGATAAGTTCATGGAGTGTTTTGCGAAGTTTTCTCCCGTATCGATCAGGAATGAGTACTATACCGATCTGCTCACATATCTGGAGGATGACATTAAAGTTGAACATACAAAGGCCCATTTTATATATGCAAATAAAATGGGTGAAAAATATCTTAAACGTTACAGAAGATATTTCCGTGATCCGGATATCAGGGAATTTGACATGCAGCATGAGCAGTGGCTGTTCGGGGGAGAGAAATATGCAGCTTTGGTGCTAGATGCGATATATGATTTTATGGAGATGCCGGTATGAAAAACTATGTAAAAGAAGGACAAAAACTCCCTATGTTCGGAATCGGACCGTATCTGATAGCGGGCATGGGAATTATAACCCTGATCTGTATGATCCTGTCGAATAATTTACTGATCTCCGGGAAACTTGAGGGAATATGGGTCACACTCTTCAGAATTGCCGGGAGCCTTCTGATAGTTTCGGGAGTTATCATATGGTATATAGGCGCTGTTAGATCGGATATGGATGACAGTATAACCGAGAACAGACTGAAAACCGACGGCATTTACGCATGGGTCAGAAATCCGATGTACAGCGGATTGTGGATCATCATTACGGGAGTGGGCATGATGTGTCATAATGCATGGATCCTTATCACGCCGGTAATCAACTGGGGACTTATGACGGTAGTTCTCATCAACACTGAAGAGAAGTGGCTTTGCGGATTGTACGGCAAAGAATACGACGAGTATAGGAAGCATGTAAACAGATGTATCCCCTGGAAAAGACATCGCTGAAAAGAAACCGACTACGGAAGGAGATGTATTAATGGATCTTGATAAGAAAATTGACATTAAAGAAGGACTGATCGCCATAACGGGTAAGGATGAAGCGGAGAAGATCTGGCTGAGGGCGAAGGAGAAATTAAAACAGATCGAAGAAAAGTATGCGGGTATTTCGAAGAAAGAACAGATGCATACGGGTTTTATTTTTCCATGCGCGGTGATACAGCTTGCAATAAAAGAAATAAAGGGTGATACGGAACTCGGTTATAAAGTCATTTCCGAATACTCCTGGGCCAAGTCGAGGAAAACGGGTGCAAAACTTCGTAAAATGTCCAAAATCCCCGGATTCAACAGCTTTTTTGTTAAAACGTGGGGTCCTGTCAGCAGAAAGGCTTTCGGAGGGGATGCGGGGTTTAAAAATGTATTTTATCCGAAGAAAAAAGGTGAATTCAGGATGGATATAACAGCGTGTCCTTACAACAGGTATTTTACCGAACTGGGTACACCGGAGCTTACCAAGATATTCTGCATCAATGATGAATGCGCCTATGGAGATATCCCCGGCCTTGAGTTTATAAGACATACGACGCTCGGTAAGGGCGGTGATAAGTGCGATTTCTATATCCGCGTAAAGAATGGACCTGCGGGACGGGGTTAGTGGTCCACATTGACAGGATGAGGATTTGATGATATACTGCCGACGTGTTAGCAGATGCTAACAATCAGACACAACGGAGGTGAGTATGTCAGAAGAGCTGATCGTGGATAATTGTTCTCCCACGCTTGCGGGGATTAAAACGGGCAATCTTTTCTCGGTGAAGATCACGGAGGGGATTGATATTATCAGCGAGGTCAGACGGCTTAACCGCGAACTGAGAAAAAAGGGTATTCGCGTGATACCGTTAAAAAGGACCGAAGAATATGCGTTGATATATTTGTATCGCCCCAAGTACCTGAAAAGGGATCTTAATGATCCGGAGGCTCTCAGGATCCTGAGAAACAGAGGGTATCATTGCGACAGCCCCGAACACTGTATAGTCCAACTGATCGGAAGACTCAGGGACAGCAAATCTTTTCCACACGAGATCGGCCTGTTTCTCGGATATCCGCCATCGGACGTTGCATGTTTTATCAAGCATCCGTGCGAAGGAGTCAAATGCTGCGGTTGCTGGAAGGCGTTTTCAAAGCCGGATGCGGCAAGGAAAACCTTCAGCAGATTCGAGATGTGCACCAAAGCATACAGACAGATGAACAGGCAAGGCAAATCTCTGACACAGCTTGCCGTCAGAACAGGATAAAGGAGGAAGTATATTATGAGTAAGATAGCAGTAGTATATTGGAGCGGAACAGGTAATACGGCAGCTATGGCAAAGGCCGTTGAGGATGGAGCAAAAAACCGCGGCGCGGATGTTGCCGTGTTCGGACCGGATGCATTTTCTGCTGATAAGGTATCTGAATTTGATGCCATCGCGTTCGGATGCCCGGCAATGGGTGCCGAAGTGCTCGAGGAATCTTCATATGATCCTATGTTCACATCCATCGAAGGCGAGCTTTCAGGCAAGAAGATCGCACTTTTCGGTTCATATGGCTGGGGAGACGGCCAGTGGATGAGAGACTGGGAAGAACGGTGTAAAGCTGCCGGAGCAAAGCTTGCATGTGATAGTGTCATGGCCAACAATGCCCCCGGTGAGGATGCGCTCGAGGAGTGCAAAGACCTCGGAGCGGCATTGGCATAATCCTTTTTTTCTTAATTTAATCATATCCCGAAGGCAGGAGTTCTGATCGCTCCTGCTCTTCCCGGATGTGACCCTGATGAGAAAAGTGATTTTACAAGCGTTGAAGAAATAGCTGCCGCTCTGGGAAAATGGCTTGCGCTGTTTGATCCTGAAAAGTTTGCCAGAGGGACAGAAATTGTCTGCAGGAGATGAAAAGGTGAAGATACTTGTTTTCGGAACGGGAGCGATTGGGTCGGTTATGACCCATTATTTATGTAAGGCGGGAAATGATGTTACGGTCATTGCCAGGTCCACGTTTAACGAACTCAGTAAAAACGGACTTGTGATCAGACATTATCTACAGAAGAAGACGACCGTAGATCATCCGAAGGTCAGAAGAGAAGCAGATGATAAACATTATGACATTGTGTTTTCAGTCATGCAGGGTCAGCAGCAGCTTGCAGTATTACCCGTGCTGGCATCCCTGAACACTAGTCTTATTGTGCTTGTCGGCAATAACCTGGAAACCGGCAAGTGCGAGGAGATGCTCGGAAACAAGCACCACCTGTATGGCTTTCAGGATTCGGCAGGGCACCGGGAGAAAGGCGTAACCATCGCCGGACGTCTTCCCGTCACGAACTTAACAGTCGGAGGCCTGCATGGCGCACCCTCGTTCCCGGATGCCGAAAAGCTAAGGATAGCCTTTAATGTTAAAGGGTATAAGATCACGCCCGTTGATAATATGTACGCATATTACATGTATCACCTGGCCGAGCTCATGCCGTACTGTTATCTATGTTATCATCTTGACTGTGACCTGAAGAGGGCCAAAAGGAGTCAGATCCGGATGATCATGACTGCCACCAAAGAGTGTTTTGATTATCTGAAGAGCCGGAATATTCCTGTTACGCCGGTAGGCGAGGATGCATATTATGACGGCGGGATAAGGAAGGTGATGATGCAGACCCTTTACAGCGTTATGTCCAAAACGGTGCTCGGAAGACTCATGGTTTCAGATCACTGCAAGAATGGTATTATGGAAATGAAATACCTGGATGAGAAGTTTGAAGAGTACAAAAGGGAAAATCCCGGAGCCCAAATGCCAACATGGGACAGTATGAGAAAATGGGCAATCCCCGCATTTGAAACGGAAAAATGATCTTAACTATAATATTGACACTGTTGATGTGTATATTGATGTTTCTTCCAGCATTATCTGCCGGAGACCGAGGGATGTAAGGGATATCACGATTTCGGGTTCAACCGTAAAGAACAGATCAGACAGGTCATCAAGTTACCGTTTGTTGCCCTGCTGACCGCATGGATCTGCTCGTTGTTTTAAAATAGATTGTACTATCAGGAGCTTTACTGTGGTTTGCGCGGAAGCTGTCATAGATCCGGATCAATAAAACGGATGTTGCGAAAATCACTTGACAATCATGGTAGGCACTGATAATATAATTACCGATAATTGAATTATCGGTAATTTTTCATGGGGTTATTATGTCGGTAAGAGATACGAGTATAGATCCGAAACTGTTACAAAGTGCAAGGGAAGAGTTCAAAGAAAAAGGATTTCTTAAGGCTGATCTCAAATCCATCTGCGACAATGCGGGTGTTACAACCGGAGCAGTTTATAAGAGATATAAAGGGAAAGAAGAACTCTTTTGTGCAGTTGTTGAAGGAGTTGTAAAGGCTCTTGATGATTTTCTCGACAATCGGTCCGAAAGTGATTTTTCATCCTTAAGCGATGGCGAGATCAGAGAGTCATGGAAAATGAGCTATGAGAATATGATCCCTATGTTCAGAATGCTCAGAAGCTTCGGTGATGATTTTAAGATCCTGATAGATAAGAGTGCCGGGACAAGATTTGAGAATTTTAATCACGAATATGTGATAAAAATGAGCTATGCATATGAGCACTTTTATAAGGAAGCCTACAGGCGCGGTATCGCCAAAGCAAAGGTTGACCGCGAAGAGTTTCATATTCTTCTGACATCATTCTGGGATTCAATATGTGAACCGTTTGTACATGATATGCAGAAAAAAGAGATGGAGGAGCACTGCCGGGTGATGTGCAGGTTCTTTGACTGGGCATCTGTCATTAAAATGACCCCATAACCCCGTCCCCGTGGTTCATTGTATTTGCCGTCAATCGACGGCATAAAAAATCTCGTCGAGTTAGCGATGGCTAACTGGCAAAATCGTGCAAGGAGGAATTGTAATGTTCAAAAAAGTTGCCCCATACATAGGGGAGTACAAAAAGTACACGGTGTTGGCTGCTGTGCTCATGTCACTTGGCATTGTGGCAAATGTTGTCCCGTACTTTTTCCTGTATCAGATCATCTTGCCGCTGACAAAGGGCGAACATATCGATCTGCAATATGTGTTGATAAGGGTGCTGGCGGTAGCAGTATGTGAGATCGCATTTGCTCTTTTGTATGTAAAAGGGTTGGAGTTTTCGCATATTAGCGCGTATAACACTCTCAAAAATCTTCGCATTTCTTTGCAGGGAAAACTGGAGAGGCAGCCGCTCGGTAACATACAGAACCTGGGGACCGGACGGATCAAAAAGATATTTACCGATGATATCGACCAGATAGAGCTTCTCCTGGCACATGCGATCCCTGAAGGTATCGCCAATATAGCGATACCCGTCCTTATCATCATACTGATGTTTGTCGTCAACTGGCGGATAGGGCTTCTGTCGCTTGTTCCGCTCGTGCTCGGGATGTTTGCGATGGGAATGATGATGAAGTCGGGATTTGAGAAGATGAACGATTATTATGAATCCGCGGCTGTGATGAACAACACCGTAATTGAGTACGTCAACGGTATGGAAGTGGTCAAGGTATTCAACAAGGACGGGGATTCATACAGAAGATTCGGAGAAGTGGTAAGAAACTATCGTGATTTTACGATCGCGTGGTACAAGGTGTGCTGGCCGTGGATGGCAGCGTATGCGAGCATCCTCCCGTGCCTGGTACTTCTTATGCTTCCGGTAGGCTCTGCGATGGTCCTTTCGGGCACGGTATCTCTTGATAAACTGATCCTTGTGCTGTGCATGTCATTTGCGGTAGGGCCGTCGGTATTAAAGGCTCTTAACTTCGCCGGTAAGTTTCCGCAACTGGATTATAAGATCGCCGAGCTTGAGAAGCTCATGGAGCATCCGCCTCTTAAGGCCGGAACAGCAGGATTTAAGGGAACTGACAGGGATATCTCATTCAAAGATGTCTGCTTCGGATATGATGACAAAGAAGTTTTACACGGCGTCAGCCTTGATATGAAACAGGGAACAACAACCGCACTTGTTGGAGAATCCGGGAGCGGAAAATCAACACTGGCAAAACTCCTGGTACACTACTACGACCTTGATAAGGGTTCAATAACCATCGGAGGCCAGGATATCACAGACATGTCACTTGAAGCCTTAAATGACCAGGTCGCATACGTATCACAGGAACAGTTCCTGTTTAATACCACTCTTTATGAGAACATACTGATCGGAAAACCCGGAGCGAGTAAAGAGCAGGTTCTTGAAGCGGCACGAAGGGCCCAATGCGATGAGTTCCTCGACAGGCTTCCCGATGGCATATATACGATGGCAGGCGACGGAGGAAAACAGCTGTCCGGCGGAGAAAGACAGAGGATATCGCTTGCCAGGGCGATACTTAAGGACGCTCCGATCATTGTATTGGACGAAGCAACTGCATTTATGGATCCGGAAAATGAAGCAAAGCTTAATGCTGCGATCGATGAGATCATCAAGGATAAGACGGTACTTGTGATCGCACACAGATTATCCACCGTTAAGAACGCAGACAAGATCTGCGTTATGAAGGAGGGTGAGTGTATTGCTGCCGATGTGCATGAAAACCTGCTTTCCGGATGCCCCGAGTACAAAAAATTCTGGGACGCATCCGTAAGCGCCAGTACGTGGAAGATTAAGGAGGCCTGATACGATGTTAAAGATATTACACAGACTGGTAGGCATTACGGGGAAATATAAATCAAGGATACGGCTGTCATACATCACATCATTTATAAAAGGACTGATGATGAAGGCACCGTTGATATTGTGCTTTATGGTGATAAGCCTGTTCATGCAGGATCTGATGGACAGAAATAAATGCCTGTATTTCGGGATAGCTATTGTTGCAAGTGTGGTGATCGAAGCTGTGTTTGAACACATCACAAACGTGCTTCAGTCTGCTACGGGTTATAAGGTATTTGCCGACATGAGGATGCGGCTGGGCGATCATTTGAGAAAGCTTCCCATGGGATACTTCACGGAAGGCAATATTGGTAAGATCAGTGCGGTTCTTTCGACGGACATGGTGTTCATTGAAGAAAACTGTATGGGCGTTTTGTCGGAACTCGTGTCTTTTATCATCTCGCAGGGCATCATGGTCATTATGATGTTTGTGATGGATATACGTCTCGGAGTTCTGGCGTCCATTGTAACCATAGCATTTATCGTGGTCGGCAATCTGATGCTTAAGACAACGCTTGCTCATTCTGTTATCAAGCAGGAGGACAGCGAATCGCTTACAGAAGAGGTCCTTGATTTTGCCGAAGGGATAGGGATCATAAAATCATTCAACATGCTTGGCGACAGGTCGAAGAGGCTGACGGATGAATTCGAAAAAAGCTGCAGACAGAGTATTGATTTTGAGATCGCGTACAGTCCCTGGGCAAGGGCGCTGTACCTGACATTCGGGATAGGAACATCATTGATGCTCGCACTGGCCGGAGTGTTGTATGGCAAAGGAATGATGCCTGATACATATATGGTCGGTATGACTTTATTCCTGTTTGATATGTTCGTTTCCATAAAGAGTTATTACAGCCAGATGGCAAGACTGACCGTTACATCCGCCAGCCTTGACAGGATAGAGGAAGTGTTTGAGGCCGCAGAGCTTGCGGATGACGGGAAGGAGGTTCTGCCGGATGCATCGGGGAAGGAGTTGTCAGTGCCTGCCATAGAGTACGACGATGTCAGCTTCGGATATACCGATAAGGATGTGCTGCGTGGCGTGTCATTTAAGGTGAACACAAATGAGATGACTGCACTTGTGGGCCCCTCCGGAGGAGGAAAATCAACGATAGCTTCGCTTCTTGCAAGATTCTGGGATGTCGCAAGCGGACGGATACTTGTTAACGGCCGGGACATAAGGCAGGTGCCGCTCGGAAGCCTGATGGACAGTATCAGTATGGTGTTCCAGCGTGTATATCTGTTTCAGGACACGATATATAACAACATTGCCATAGGACGCCCGGATGCAACAAAGGAAGAAGTGGAAGAGGCAGCGAAAAAAGCCAGATGCTATGATTTTATCATGCAGCTTCCCGATGGGTTTGATACCGTGATAGGTGAGGGAGGAGCCTCTCTTTCCGGAGGAGAAAAGCAGAGGATATCCATAGCAAGATGTATCCTGAAAGATGCTCCGATCGTGATATTGGATGAAGCCACGGCAAGCGTGGATGCCGATAACGAAAGAGCCATTCAGGAGGCCATCTCGGAGCTTTGCCGTAATAAGACCCTTCTTGTTATAGCCCACAGATTAAAAACAATAAAAGATGCCGACCAGATACTGGTAGTATCCGACGGACAGATAGCCGAGAGAGGAGACCACGCCGGACTTATGGAAAAGGATGGATTATATGCCCGTATGGTATCTTTGCAGGCATCATAAACGCGTTACCGGAAAGAGAAAGGATGAAATGATGAAAACTGATTACAGAAACTGGATGCCAAAGAGTATGGTATCGGGATTTGCACGCGCGGCTATTGTCTTTTTTGTTCTGGCCATGTTCTTTTTGGCGATCCCGTGTTCACCCGTTGCAAAAAAAGTGACTGTTACGATATTGATGGCAATAACGGTACTGCTTATTATCGTAACGCTCTGGATGTATCTTATGTACAGGGCATTTGATTACAACGGAAAAAGGCAGATGTCAAAACAGATAATCGAAGGGGTTGCCGATTACATGAACATACCGGATGGCGGTAAAGGCCTGGATATCGGATGCGGCAGCGGAGCACTGACTATAGCGTGCGCGAAAAAGAATCCGAAAGCATCCTGGACCGGGATAGACAGATGGGGCAGGGAATATGCATCTTTCAGCCGTGAACTGTGCGAAAACAATTCCAGAGCGGAAGGTGTTGAGAATACATCGTTCATGCAGGGTGATGCAACTGCTCTGCCGTTTGAAGACGAAACATTTGACGCCGTTACAAGTAACTATGTATATCACAATATTCCGAGCCGCGACAGGCAGGCTATCCTGCTTGAAACACTCCGCACCCTGAAAAAAGGCGGAACGTTTGTGATACACGACATCATGTCGAGATCCAAATACGGTGATATGGACTCTTTTGTAAAAAAGCTTAAGGATATGGGATACAGCGATGTAAATCTTATCGACACCACAGACGGTAAGTTTATGACCAAATGGGAGTCGGTCTGGATGGGCCTGTCCGGATCTGCGGTACTGTACGGAAAAAAGTAAGAAATATTGACATGGCAGTGTTATCTAATTATTATTCATACGTGGTAAATAACAATGAAAATGGATCAACAGTGTTTTGGGAATGAAAGGAGACATGCCATGAAAGTAGAAAACATCAAAGATATCAATAAGTTCTTTTCGGTTGTTGATGAATGCAAGGGAAAGATCGAACTTGTTACGGGAGAAGGCGACAGGCTTAACCTCAAGAGCAAGCTGTCCCAGTATGTGTCACTTGCGAATATCTTTTCGGACGGAGTTATCAAAGAACTTGAGCTTGTGGCTTATGAGCCCGAAGACATCGACCGTCTCTTCAAATTCATGATCAACCAGTAGAAGATCCGCCAAGACAGGAGTCGATATAGCCTGCCAACAGAGCCGGACAAACGGCTGTGACGTGAATGCCGGCCTCTTCGTATTCTTCGGAAATGATCCGGCCGCCGTTATGGATGCGGTTTAACAGATCGCCTCCACTGTAGGGGATAAGGACGTCAACCGTCCGGTCACCGGAGCCGAGGATGTTATCAAGTGTTGCAAGAAGGTCATCCATCCCGTATCCGGTCAATGCCGAGATATACACATGATCACTGCCGGGTACATTTTTGGTGTTTTGACCGGTGGCACGCAGGTCGGCCTTGTTATATACGTAGATCTTTGGAATGTCGAGAGCATTAAGATCACGGAGGGTATCTTCCGTGATCTTTTTATGCATCTGATGGTGAGGGTCGGATGAGTCCATGACGATCAGCAGGACATCAGCGTATCTGACCTCCGCCAGGGTGGACCTAAAAGCCTTTATGAGATCGTGAGGTATGTTTTCGATAAACCCGACAGTGTCGGACAGCAGAAACGGACGGACGTTGCGGATCGCGATCTTTCGTATCGACGTATCGAGCGTTGCAAACAGCATGTCCTTTTCAAATACTTTTTTCTCATCACCTGTTTCCGAAGCCGTATCCGACATATCAAGGAGACGGTTCATAAGGGATGATTTGCCGGCATTTGTGTATCCCACAAGAGCAACACTTGGGTATCCGTCCCGGCTGCGTCCGCCACGCTGAACATTGCGGACCTGTTCAATCTTTGCCAGTTCTTTTTTCAGTTCTGTGATCCGGTGTGATATCTGCCTTCTGTCCAGCTCTATCTGTTTTTCGCCTATTCCTTTGTTTGCGCGGCTGCCGCCACCGCCCCCCTGACGGCCCAGATGCTGCCACATCCCTCCGAGCCTGGGGAGCATATACTGAAGGTAGGCTGTCTCAACCTGAAGTCTTGCCTCGCGTGTTCGGGCCCTTTTCGAAAATATCTCGAGGATCAGACGTGTGCGGTCCCATACAGGCACTTCGATTATCTTTTGAAGATTCTTCATCTGTGCGGGAGAAAGGTTTTTCAGGCAGACGACAAACTCTGCACCTGATACTTCTATATGGTATTTTAATTCCTGTGCCTTACCCGATCCGATCCATGTGGAATTATCGGGATGGGGGAGAGCCTGGGTCAGGATGCCTTTTGATTCGAGATCACACGCCTCGCAAAGGCTTTTGAGCTCATTGATTGCATACTCGAACTCTTCTTCAGCCTCATCGGTCCTAAGGCAGACAAGTATCACAGGGGTTTGATCTTCAACGGATATATCTGTATTCATACGTATATAATAACATAAGAACGGACAATAGTTGTTATGAGAAATACGAGACTTGATGGTATAATATATAAAATCAGTAATATACATGTAACGACTACCGCTATGATTTTATGCCAAGTTGGCGGAGGCTAACCGCAAACGGGCTAAGATGTGATAAGAAAACATTAATAATAGTATTATTGAAAAGACCATTGATTCTATGCAGACCGAGAATAGCAAGCTTAAGAAGAGAACAATCAAGACCATGAAAGGGAAAGAGGCATTTAGGGGAGAAGAGTAATGAAGTATGCAGGTATGCCGTCCGCTATGTGGATGCTCTATAAAAAGTCTTTTCGGAATCATCTGGTTTCTGATCTAGGATTTACAGATGATGCGGCAAACAGGATAACAAAACAGGCTAAACTAAAGTACAGAGAGATCGTTGAAAAACTGCCGGAGTTCGAGAAGGCAGACAGATTCAAGACAAATATCGTCAACTGTGCTTTGCTTGTTGCTTTTCTTCAGTGCATGGACAGACGGCCGACAGTAGAGGAATTCACGGACTTCTACGAAGCAGCCATGACTATGACTGCAACAAAAATATTCTGTAAAAAAGGCGGGAAGATCAAATTCACGGACAAAGACATAGAAGGCATGAGCCTTATCAGGAGGGAATTTTTATGGAGAGTTCGATCAATATATTTGCGGAGAACCTGCGGAACATGAGAGAGAAAAGGGGGCTTTCACAGAAACAGCTCGGAGCTAGGATGCTTGTCAGCCATTCCACCATTGCCCGATGGGAGAGCGGCAGCCGCCTTCCGGATGCCGCAATGATACTACGTTTATCCAGATTTCTCGGGGTCGATGCAAATACACTGTTCCAATTCGTGGCACAGAGCGAGGAAAATCCAAACGTCATCATGGTGGACGACAGCGGCATCGTCCTTTCCGATGGCCTGGCTGTCATGGAAGAGGTCATGCCAAATGCTGCGATCACCGGATTCATCTGGCCACAGGAAGCGATTGAATTTGCCAGGGCGAACCGGGTGGAGCTTGCCGTATTGGATATCGAGATGGGAAGGAGCAGCGGCCTTGATCTATGCCGCACGCTGCATGAGATAAATCCTACCACAAATGTGGTGTTTTTGACAGCTTATGCGGATTATTCCCTTGACGCATGGAAAACCGAGGCTAGTGGGTTCATCTTAAAGCCCATGACGCAGGAGGGCATAAGGGAGCAGCTTAAAAAGCTGCGCTATCCATTTTTGGTGGGGGAGTACTGACCGATGGACAACTGGATTGACCTCACTAATTATGGAATAGCTGTTGCAGGACTGATGGTCGTGCTTATGGGCCTTATCATGAGCATTTTCAGCCGTTATCAGGAGGAGTGGGACCGGAAGTTTTTTATCATCCTGTTTTCTTTCCTGATCGCTTATGTCAGTTTCGACCTGCTCAGCCAGTTTTCGCTTACCATGCTTGGCGAGTCCACCGCGATGCTCAGCCGGATCGTGGAGAATGCCGTCAAGCATGGAAGGGACCCATATGCCGGCCCGTTCCATATTTCCATCAGTTAAAGGGAGGTAAAGACGCATGACCGACCTGATTGATTTATTCTATGCCTTTATAGCTGCGGCAGGCCTGCTGATAAGTATTATGGGGCAGTGGCTCGTTGCTGTAATGCCCGGTTCTGAACGCTGGAGCAGGCGATTTTTCCGGAGCTATTTTTTTGTTCTTATGTTATGCTGCATTTCCAGCATAATTGAAACAGTCCTTTATTATTGTCCTGTTCCTAATGCAGCAATCTATTTTGTAGAAGCTTTGGAATGCCTGCTTCTTTCGTTGCCGATGCCCATGATGACAGCTTATCTGCTGCACTGCTGTGGGGAAAATGTGAGAAAAAACAGACTCTTTCGTACCGTTCTTTGTCTTATGGCAGTGTATTTTATCTTGGTCGCAGTTGGTCCTTTCATCGGCTGGTACACATATATAACACCGGACATGCAGTATATACGTAAGCCTATATATTCGCTTTTACTGGCACCGCTTGTCACAATAATGCTGCTCAATCTTGTAGGCCTTATAAAGCGCCGGGAACAGCTTGACCATAAGGTGTTCATAGCTTTCCATGTCGGAATGGTACCGCTGGCGGTATCGCTTATCGTGCAGATGTTCATCGATATCCTGCCGATAGTCGACATCAGCTATGTGCTTTCCGCTCTGGTCATGTACAGCTTCGTGCTCTCGGAACAGATTGAGCAGGATCTTCGCTATCAACAGGAAATTGCAAATCAGCGTGCAGGCATCATGGTTTTGCAGATGAGAACCCACTTTATCTATAATACCATGACAAGCATCTATTGCCTGTGCAATCAGGATCCTAAGCGGGCGAGGCAGGTCATCATGGATTTTACTACCTATTTGCGACGGAACTTTACAGCCATCGCAAGCGCCGACCCTATACCTTTTTCCGCCGAGCTTGAGCATACGAAGACTTACCTTGCGGTGGAACAGGCTCAATATGAGGACAGCCTGTACGTTGAATATGATACGCCGCATACATTGTTTCGCATTCCGCCACTGACTCTGCAGCCGGTCGTTGAGAATGCCGTCAAGCACGGCAGGGATCCATATTCCGGCCCGTTTCACATTTCTATACGGACGCGAAAAACGGATTCAGGGAGTGAAATCGTTGTTGCAGACGACGGAGTCGGCTTTGTATGTGATGGCAACGACGAGCCGCATATCGCATTGAATAACATCAAAAAAAGGCTTGAAATCATGTGTGGGGGGAGTTTGTCCATTATATCCGGCAGAGAAGGGGGAACAGTGGTGACAATAACAATCCCGGATAATCCTCCCGGATAGACATATGACCAAGGGAGGGTTTAGCAGATTACTCTTGAAAAAAGTTTGACATTCTGGAGCATTCTCTTGAGGGAAGATTGAAATAAAAGTAGCATAGATGAACGACAGCCTGAAGATTGTGTTCCAACGGATAGTGCAGGCCGGGAATTCACATGTGGTTGGAAGGCAAAAAATATATGGTGCAGGAGGAATTATAATATGGAATGGGAAGCAAATCTGATTGAGTGGCTACAAAAATATGTCAGCAATGTGCAAAATACAGAAGGGTTTGCGAAGTTTTTTGATTTCTTTGGCGCAGAGACAGGTCTGCTGATGGTTGTGCTGATAGTGATGTTCTGCTGGAAGAAGACAGCCGGACAGAGGCTTGCGCTTATCGTAGCTTGTGTGAATATGTGGCTCCCGATGATCAAGTCGGTCGTCTTAAGACTAAGGCCGTATATGGAGCATCCCGATAAGGTGAGAGCACTGGCTTTGTCAGATGAGGGTGCGGAAACTATGGACGTGGTGGCTCAGGGGTATTCTTTCCCGAGTATATATAGCGCATCTGTTCCGGCGTTGTATTTTGCTTTGGCGAATGAGGTAAAAAAGAAGTGGCTTTGGATCTTAGCCGGGATAATGACCGTGGTCGTAGGCTTTTCAAGAGTCGTGGCAGGTATGCACTATCCGACGGACGTGCTGGCAGGATGGGCATTGGGATTCGCGGTGATCGGGGTATTTGCGCTGCTTGACCATTATATAAAGAAGGAATGGGCGATTCATCTGATACTTCTGATATCAGCTATTCCGGGGTTGTTCTATGTGCGCACGACAGATTATTTCACTGCTCTTGGGTGCCTGATCGGTGCCATAGCGGCGATATGGTTTGAACGCAAATATGTAAATTATGAGGATACACGCAGGTTCCCCGCTATGCTCCTGCGTGTTATCGGTGCCATATTGATATATTTAGTGGTGAATACTCTCTTAAAGCTACCTTTTGACAAAGAGTTCCTTGCAGGCACGAGTATAGCTGCCTTTTTGATAAGAACTGCAAGGTATGCGATCATCATGTTCCTGATATTAGGCGTATACCCGATGATGTTTCCTTTGTTTGAGCGGGTCGGTAAGAAAGCATAAGGAAAATGGAAGCGGGAGCAGAGCCTGGCTGACGGGGTTTCATCTTATATGGCGAATCTGAAAGCTGCAACTGCCGAGAAAGAGCGTATAGGGACTGAGCTTTCTCTCGCGGCGAGGATTCAGGCAGATATGGAGGAAATGAGGCATGAAAATATTTCAGGTATCAACACTGCAGGCTTTGATGTTAGGTTATTCGAGGGCGGTCATACCCGTATCGGAGCTGCTTCGTCACGGCAATATCGGGCTTGGAACATTCACGGATGTGGACGGGGAGATGATCGTACTGGACGGAATCTGCTACAGAGCCATGGAAAACGGCGACATTGCGGAGGCAGAACCGGATCGGGGCGTTCCGTTTTCCGCTGTGTGTTCCATGGAAGAGAGTACCCCTGTGGAATTTGGCTCTATGGATAATATAGAGGAGCTGAAGAGGGCACTCAATAATATCATTGATTCCCACTTTGGCTTAAACAGCATGCACATGGCGCGCATTGACGGTGAATTTAAGATCGTGGATGCCAGGTCGGAATCAGGCTACGAGTCCATGCATGTGGATCTTAAGACCATACTCGGCAAAACCCAGAAGGCATTTCAGTTTGAGGCGATAAAGGGCACTCTTGTCTGTGCCTATTTCCCTGATTACATGGATGGGATCAATGCAGCAGGATGGCATCTGCATTTTATCTCAGATGACAGAAAACACGGTGGACATGTTTTTGACATCAGCATGAAATCCGGGAGGGGACAGATTTCCAAGATCAATTCCATAGAGATTAAGCTTCCGGACGAGCCGGTCTTTGACACCTATTCCTTAAAACAGGCATCGGAGGAGGAAATAAAGGCCGTTGAGCAGGGGAAGGGCAATGCATGACAGAGAATAAAAAAAGTTTGACATTCTGACGATCACAAAAAAACTTTGATTTACTGAATGATATATCATCATTTTTGGAGAATTATTATGAATGTATATGATTTTGACGGAACGATCTTTTATTCGGACTGCTCCATAGGCTTTGCTTTGTGGTGTATCAGGCGCCATCCGAAGCTGTGGGTCACTTATCTGCCGGGTATGCTCGGCACTCTGATAAAGCACAAGCTGGGAAAACTTCCGAATTATCAGCTGCAGCGAAGAATGTTCAGCTATCTGACAATGATAGATGATTTTGATGAACAGATCGAACGCTACTGGGATAAATACGAAAGCAGGATCTCCGACTGGTATCTGGCGCAGAAAAGACCGGATGATCTTATTATCAGCGCATCTCCTGATTGCATCATCGGACCGATCGCGAAGAGGCTTGACGTAAAATATATGGCGACGGAGTATGACCGTGAATACGGCGTATTTACGAATAACCTGATGTATGCCAAGGAAAAGGCAAAGTACATCATTGACCATGGATTTCCTTTAATCGAGAATTTTTATTCTGATTCTCTTGCTGACACGCCGATTGCTCTGTGCGCGGAAAAAGCCTATCTGGTAAAGAATCACGCGACTACCGTGGTGGATTGGCCGGATCTCGATGATGAGACAATGAAAACAGTAAAGGATAAGATTGATACAGGCTGGAGCATCCACCTGAAAGATGACTGACGGGCATCCACCATCATTTATGAGGAGTCAGAATGTGGATAGTGGAAAGGAAATTGCCAGAGGCATTAGATTTGTTTTTTCTCCGTTTCGGCCGGTGTGATTGAGTTTGCTTCTTTCACGCTTCTGAACGGAGCCACACAGTGGGATTATTGGTTGAAATACCTGAACGCACTCATTCTTTCAGTACTTTGGAATTTTACGTTGAACAGACGTTTTACATTTCGATCTGCCGGAAACGTACCGGCACCTTTACAAAGGCGGTCATGTATATCATGCTCCTTTTCTTGCGAGGCGAACAGTGAATGAGGAGGGAAACGGATGTATGTCATTATTTATGACTTCGGGACGAGCAGTGTAAAAACCTGCCTGTTTGAGATGGGCTCCGGGATAGAGCTTGTGGCAAGCGCGACCGCCGGTTACGGTCTCTATATTTCTGATGATGGAGGGGCCGAGCAGGACACGGAGGAGTGGTGGGAGGCTCTGTGCCAGACAACAAGGGAGCTGTTTATAAAGTCGGATGTTAAGCCATCAGAAATTGAAGGACTCGCATTCTGCACCCAGATGCAGGGAACGGTTGTTGTTGATAAGGGTGGAAACTCCCTGAGACGCCCTATGAATTATCTTGATCAAAAAGGAGTCAGAGAATACAGGCAGTGCATGGGCAGAGGACTGATAAAGGTGTCAGGATGCGACCTGTATAAGCTTTTGCGAAACCTGATTGTAAATTATGCCGGTTCCGTAAGTGCGAAAGATCCGGTCTGGAAGTATAAGTGGGTAGAGAACAATGAGCCTGATATATACAGGAAGATATATAAATGGCTGGACGTAGGAGACTATCTTGTAGCTCGTGCGACCGGACGGATTGTGCGAACAGCGGACTCGGCATTTGCTACCTTTCTGTATGATACAAGAAAGGGAAAAGAAGGTTGGAACAAAGGTCTTCTGAAAATGTACGGGATAAATCCCGATCATATGCCGGATATCATTGACTGCTCCGATCTTGTTGGCGGGCTGACGAAAAAAGCTGCCGATGAACTGGGACTTGTAGAGGGAATACCTGTCTTTGGAGGGGGTGGAGATACAACCTTCGTTAATATAGGTGCCGGATGTGTAAGCCCCGGGGATACACATATATATATTGGAACATCGGGCTGGGTATCTACATACATGGATCATCAGACGGTCGATCTTACTTCTATGATAACCGGTGTTTTATCAGCAAAGAAGGGATACTTCAACTACTATGCGGAACTGGAGACAGCCGGCAAGTGTTTTGAGTGGGTCATGGCGCATCTTGCATTGGATGAGATAGGAATATATCTGGACAGAGTCAAGGTTAACGATGTGGAAAGCAGGTACCTGAGCCTTTATGACTATCTCGCTGATGAAGTAAGCAAGGTGCCGCCGGGTGCGAACGGTGTGATTTTTACTCCGTGGCTTCACGGAAACAGATGTCCGTTTGAAGATTCAAATTCAGGTGGGATATTCTTCAACATTAGGGTTGAGAACGGAAAGAGGGACATGATAAGGGCTGTCCTCGAGGGCATTTGTTATCATTTGCGCTGGCTGTTGGAATGTGAAATGAGAAAGGTAAAGACTTCCGATACAATAAGATTTGTCGGTGGCGGTGCATTGTCCCCCGTTACATGCCAAATGCTGGCGGACATCACAGGAAGAACTATAGAGACAGTCGGTAATTCACAGGAGGTTGGCGCGGTCGGGACAGCACTTGTTGTAGCGGCCGGAATCAAAGGAGAGGATGTCCTTACGCTTGCGAAAAGGCTTGTAAAGATCAACCGTGTGTATCAGCCGGATGCCTCAAACAAAGCGGTTTATGAGAAAAATTACAGGGTGTTTAAGAGGCTTTACCGTTCCAATGCAAGGAACTTTAGCATGATAAATGGTGGATGAATGTACAGGCAAAAAATTGAGATTCAAGAACCGCAAAGCTAGCAAAAAAGCTGCTTGCGCAGCTTGATGAGCCCTATGAGGAAATATTCTAAGGATGGCGTGCCCGTAGGACTTTGCAGGGCAAACAGACTTATTTTTGTGACTACGGCGGGAGGCTGCTATGTTCCGGATATTTATGGATTCGGATATGTCAGGGAACTTGCACAGAATTACTATGGCATTCAGGAGGTCCTAAAGATCGAGGCGGCCGGCCTTGATATTGACGGAGCCGATATTGAAAAGCTTATGAAGGATGCGGAAGCGGCTGTGGAAGCAGTGAAAATTTACAGAGATTAATAAGATGCCGGATGATGTTTATTGGCTCAGATATATCAAGAGCGGTAGCTTTAAGCCGTGAAAACTGACTTTATATCCGGGTCTGTGGAGCATATAAAAAAGAAAAGGAGAAAGCAACATGGATACTAAGATCAAATGCAACAACGGCACCTTCATCGGCAAAGAGGCAGACGGGCTGATCATCTGGAAGGGCATCCCCTACGCTACGCAGCCGGTAGGGAAGCTTCGTTGGCAGAAGGCACTCCCTGCCGCGGACGATGACGGCGTGTACGAAGCGATAAAGCCCGGCCACATTCCCGTCGGGCCCGCGAACGACTCGCAGGGAACTGCGGAGTTTGGCGAGGACTGTCTCGTGCTGAACATTTATTGCAATACCGCCTGCACTGACAGCAGAAAGCCGGTCATGGTATGGATTCACGGCGGCGGATTCTGCGCTGAATCCCAGGCATCGCCTCTCTACGACCTTACCAATATCTCCAAACAGACTCCTGACATCGTGTTCGTGTCCATCGACTACAGGCTCGGTTTCCTGGGATTCATGAACTTCGAGCGGGTTCCTGGCGGAGAGAACTTTAAGGAGGCAGGCAACCTCGGCCTGCTCGACCAGCTCGAGGCCTTACGGTGGGTACAGAAAAACATCGCAGGATTTGGCGGCGATCCGGACAATGTGACGATCTTCGGTGAGTCGGCAGGCTCGGCAAGTGTCACGTTCCTCCCGCTCATAGACGGAAGTGAGGGGCTCTTCAAGAGGATCATCGCACAGAGTGCCAACATCGCATACACCGACACGATGGAGCACGGTATCCACGTCACGCAGAACTTCCTGACCGCAACGGGCTGCCAGACCATGGACGAGCTGATGGAGCTCACGACCGGGCAGCTAGCAGATGCCTATCTGAAAGCAGCTATCATTGACAAGAACTGCCTTCTTGGAACTGCCAACTTCCCACTCCTCGACGGTGTCACGCTGCCTGAGGACAGAGCGGATCTGTACGGGATGTGGGGAGATGAGAAGAGGTCTAAGATAGATATGATGATCGGATCTAATCTTGATGAGATCAGGTACTTCGTTCCGACCGAGGGCGGCGAAGAAGGCTTCCTCGATACGCTGAGGTGGATCGCAAAGAGAGATCGCGCGCTGCTTAACGACCAGGAGAAGACCATGTATGACGAGTTCATGGACACGCTCGCAAGCGAAAGCGAGGGGAGCAGGCTGGAGCAATACTGCAACGACTTAAACTTCCGCGCAGGCAACACCGACATGGCCATCAGGCACTCTGCCGCCGGCGGCAATACCTATATGTACTTCGTCAGGAAGCCTGTGATAACCCCCTATCTTGGCGCGATACACGCAGCCGAAATAACGTATCTGTTCGATACTTGCCTGGAGGATCCGATGGGGAGCGGAGAGAACGTTGGGACCGACGAGTGCGAGTTCCGCCATGTCGCTAAGGAGATGTGGACAAACTTCGCCAGGACGGGCAACCCCTCCACCGACAAATACGAGTGGAAGAAGTTCTCCGGTGACGACCGTCAGACGATGGTCTTTGACGATGCCATAGGCATGCAGAAGGATCTGTTCGGAAGGCGTGAGGATCTGATGATGTCCTGGGCCAGGCGCCTTGGGAACGGGTCATCAAAGAGGGTCTGCTGACCGGATTCGAGTATGCGGATAGGGGGTTACGTATCGAGGGCGGCGGCAAGCAGAAAGCATGGAGGGCATATATTTGACATTCTGGAAACCCCTCTTGAAGGCAGCAGAAAAAGCGGCAATAATTATCATATTATTATTGCATTTTGTTCAGTGCATGCGAAACGAAAGGAGAAACAATGAAAGCAGACAAGATCATCAAAAACGCGAAAATCTTCACATCGGATAAGGACAAGC
>JAFXQX010000022.1 GCA_017526745.1 Lachnospiraceae bacterium
GGTTTGACGCTCTTTACAACCATTGCACACATACGGAGGTTTAAACGGAACATCACATACATGAGGGACTTGATCGGGGCAATCGAATCGTTTTCTGAAGATGTTGCATTGCTTGCATTTACGATTACAAAGTGAGTTACCACATAGATGCTGTTTGATGCAGTCTGCGTATATAACACAGTTGGCACACCCGTGAGCATTGTATGAGGATTTACGGATTTCATAATGAAGTTTTATCTCTTTTGCGATAGTAGAGGGGTCCTTCCTCAGGGCCTTTCCGATCTTAGTGAAATTCGACCCTCTTACAAGTTCCTGTTCGATGTAGGTTCTGTCAGTTAGTGTAAGATGTCGTTGATTTTTCTTTTTGTTTGCCATTATTTAACCTTTCCGGCAAACAGGTAACCAACAACATAATGTTCGATGACTTATCCCTGTGCAAGACTAAATTCCGTTTTAATCAGAAAAAATAGTCATAGACTGGAAATAAAAAATGCATATAAGGGCTCGCTTGGCGAAGAAAAATATCACTGTTATAATAAACATGACATACAGCTGTCATGTTGGATTTGGTACGATACATTCGGAGCGTGAGGAGGCGTCAACCGGGAATGAAGATAGACAGGCTGATCGGGATACTGTCCGTGCTGCTGCAGGAAGAGAAAACAACAGCTCCTAAGCTGGCAGAGCAGTTTGAGGTTTCCAAAAGAACAATAAACCGTGATATCGAAGATCTGTGCAGGGCGGGCATTCCTATTTGTACAACACAAGGTACCGGCGGCGGGATCAGCATTATGGACGGCTACCGGATAGACAGGACGATCCTGACGTCGAAGGATATGCAGATGATCCTTGCCGGGCTTCGGAGTCTGGACAGCGTTAGCGGAAACAGTTATTACAGCCGGCTTATGGAGAAGATTCAGGCAGGATCCTCTGAATTCATCACCGGCAGGGATTCCATTCTGATCGATCTGTCATCTTGGTACCGGGAATCGCTTGCTCCCAAGATAGAGACCATACAGGATGCGATCGGGTTAAAGAAGACCATCAGGTTCAGGTATTATTCTCCGGGTGGTGATACGGAAAGGGAGATAGAGCCTTATTATCTGATCTTCAAATGGACAAGCTGGTACGTCTACGGCTACTGTCTCCTGAGAAACGATTTCAGACTGTTTAAGCTGAATCGTATGGATAATATCAGGCATATAGGTCCTTTTGACGCAGATCGTGAGGTTCCGCTGCCGGATCTTTCAAATGGGAAAGTATTCCCGGTAAAAGACCGAGTGAGGGCTTTATTTGATCCTTCGATGAAATGGCAGCTTGTGGAAGAGTATGGCGTGGATTCCTTTACGGAACAAGATGACGGAAACCTGTTGTTTGAACATGAGTATGCGGATGACGAAGGACTGCTTGCCTGGATGCTTTCCTGCAGGGATAAGGTGACCGTCCTGGAACCGGAGCGGATCAGGGAAAAGCTCTATCAGATCATCTCTGAAATAGCTAAAATATACGAAGGAGAACAGAAATGAAAAACAAAGCGTTGATGATCTGAAAAAGATGTATGAGATGTTTACGTATTATGTGGATAAGGGCTGCGAAGTATTGACGCTCGAAGAGTGCATGATAAAAAAGGAGGCTTGATGATATGAGGTTGGATGGTTTTGGATTATTGGTTGAAGATATGGCGAAGATGATCCGCTTCTACAGGGATGTGCTTGGATTTGAGATCAAGGAAGAAGAGAATACATCAAACGTTTATCTTGTAAAGGACGGGACTCTGTTCCTATTATATGGCAGGAGTGATTTTGAAAAGATGACAAGCCGCCGGTATGAGTATGTTAAGGGCCTGAACGGTCATTCGGAGATAGCACTGTATGTGGATACATTTGAAGAAGTGGATGAGGCATACAAGAAGGCTGTTGAGAACGGTGCCACATCTGTGCTGGAGCCGGAGCTTGAACCTTGGGGACAGAGAACCTGCTATATAGCAGACCCGGAGGGAAATCTGATCGAGATCGGGTCCTGGAATAAACCTTATGAAGAGAAGGATGCAGGGAGGTAGCCCATGGAATACATCAGAGTCACAAAGGAAAATCTGGAAAAAGAACACATCTGCTGTGCGATCTCCAACAATAAGGATGTACAGGTATCTTCAAAGAAAACCTGGCTGGCTGACAGGTTTGATGAAGGACTTGTTTTCTTAAAGAGTGTGGAGCGCGGTAAGTGCTTTATCGAATATATCCCGGCGGAAAACGCCTGGATCCCGATAGAGGCGGATGGGTATATGTACATTGACTGCCTGTGGGTATCCGGATCTTTCAAGGGGCATGGATACTCTACGGATCTGCTTGCTGCCTGCATTGAGGACAGCAAAGAAAAGGGAAAAAGAGGGCTGTGCATTTTATGTGCGGAAAAGAAAAAGCCGTTTCTGGCTGATCCGAAGTTCCTGAAGTACAAAGGTTTTATCGTAGGTGATGAAGCTGATAATGGTATTCAGCTCTGGTATTTACCGTTTGATAAGAAAGCAGATATTCCGCAATTCAGAGAATGCGCCAGGCATCCGCATATAGAAGAGAAGGGCTATGTTCTGTATTATACGAGCCAGTGCCCGTTTAATGCAAAGTATGTTCCGGTTCTGGAGCAGACGGCCAAAGAGAATGGTATCTTGTTCCGGGCAATCCATATCAAGAGCAGGGATGAAGCTCAAAATGCCCCGACTCCGATCACTAATTATGCTCTCTTCCACGACGGAGAGTATGTTACAAATGAGCAGATGAATGATAAGAAGTTCCTGAAACTGGCGGGTGTATAGGAGGAACACAGTATTTCAAAATCATGCGCCGATCATACGCGTGCTTAATATCCCATTGACTATTACTCCCAAAAAGTATAAAACAGAATCACATGGATTGTACCGGATAAAGGGAGTTCCAATGAGTAAAATATCACCAGGGAAGATCTGGAGAGTAAGCTTTCCTTCCTCAGATCGGAACTTGGAAAGATCACTTTGGATAACGATCCCAAGGTTAAGATAACGATGAGTTTTGGCGGAGCCTACGGAACAGAACTTGTAAATAATATGGCCCAATATCACGTCTGTTTGGTCCGTTTTGGGAGTCGACTGTAATGAGTTCAACGGTTATTATTTCTGCAATCCTATCGATGCTGGCCGGGATCGGCATATTCCTCGTCGCCTGCTCAACCATGAGTTCCAATCTTGAAGCGGTCAGTTCGAGCAAGCTTCGTTCCCTGTTCAGGAAGGTATCGGGAAACAAAATGATAGGAGTCGGGATCGGTGCGGTAACAACCGCTGCGATCCAGAGTTCCGGTGCGACTACTGTCATGATCATCGGTTTTGTCAACGCCGGCATCATGACTTTGACACAAGCAGCGACGGTGATCTACGGAGCCAATATCGGTACCACGATCACCGGCCAGATAGTTGCTCTTGGTATGACGGGAAGCAACAGAGTGTCGACGACGGTGATCTTCTCCGCATTTGCCGGTGTGGGTGCCATTATCTCCCTGTTCGGCGACCGGGATCAGATCAAGCGCTGGGGAGGGATTTTCTCCGGTTTCGGAATGCTGTTTGTGGGCCTTTCCATGATGAGCTCGTCAATGGAAACGTTCTCTGGCCTTGAATCCGTCAAGCACTTTCTCGCAGGGATCAACAACGTACTGCTCCTTGTTATTGTCGGGACGGTATTTACAGCCATAATACAGAGCTCGTCGGTTATGACTTCGATCGCTATCACCATGGTCGTGACCGGCCTTATCACGCTCGATCAGGGTATTTACCTGACTATGGGTTCCAATATCGGTTCGTGTGTGGTCGCATTGATCGCAGGACTCGGAAGCAGTAAGAACGCCAAAAGAACATCGATCATCCATCTGCTGTTCAATGTGGGCGGAGTGATCGTTTTTCTGATCATAGGATTTATCATATCAGTCGTAACCGGCGGCCGTGTTGATTTTGGGGTCATTTTTGCAAGATTGTTCCCGAATGTGCCGCAGATCCAGCTTGCCATGTTCCACACGGTGTTCAATACCCTGACAGTGCTGATCGTCCTGCCGCTCACCGGTATCCTTGTAAAGATCGTATCAAAGATCATCCCGGATTCGCAGGATGATACCCATAAGGAAGAAGGAAGGCTGTACTATGTCGACAGGAAGATGTTAAAATCACCGCCCATCGCAGTCGACCAGCTCAAGAAAGAGATCATCAACATGGCGGATATCGCGATGCGAAATTATATCTATTCGCTCGATGCGATATGCCACCTTGATTTTTCCAAACAGGAACAGTTCAACAAGAACGAGAAGGAGATCGATTTTATCAACAGGGAACTCGTGAAGTTCGTTGTGGAACTGTCGCAACTGCCGCTCAGTGAAAAGGACCATAAATATGTCTCGACCACATTCCATACGATAAGCGATCTGGAAAGGGTCGGGGATTATGCCGAAAACATCATGGAGTATGCCGACACGCTCAAATCCGAGAACGAAGGATTTTCCGAATCGGCCGTCTCCGAGATCGCATATATGAGGGAACACATCGAGAAACTGTTCGATGAAGTCATAAAGGCATACACGAATAAAGATAAAGAGGCACTCGCTGAGGCGTATCGCATAGAGGATGAGGTTGACAGGATAACCACAAGGATGGAGGAAAATCACATCATCCGCCTTAACGAGGGCATATGTACCGCCATCGTCGGCTCGCAGTACATGTCGCTCGCTTCCAATTCCGAGCGGATAGCCGATCACTTCATAAACATGGGTAAGATGGTAAACGAGTGGTAAGACGAGATGAAGCTGGGGGACGTGACCGGTGGTCCATAAAAAATACGGTAAAACAAAATTTGCCTGCTATCTGGGATTTGTAACTCAGGCGATCTCGGCAAACTTTGCTCCGCTGCTCTTTATGACTTTTTATAGAACGTATGATATCACGTTTGCCGATCTGGCGCTTATTCCCTTCACTTTTTTTGTTACACAGCTGATAGTCGATCTTTTGTGTGCCCGGTTTGTGGACAGGGTGGGTTACAGAAAATGTATCGTTGCAGCCCAAGCAGCTTCCGCGCTGGGACTGCTGCTTCTCGCATTTTTGCCGGACCGCTGCCCTTGGCCTTTTGACGGTATTATTATCAGTGTGATAGTTTATGCGATAGGGAGCGGTCTTATAGAAGTGCTCTGCAGCCCGATAATCGAGGCATGCCCCTTTGACAACAAGGCCGGGATGATGAGCCTTCTGCATTCGTTTTACTGCTGGGGAGTGGTCGCAACGATCGTGATCTCGACAGTTTTCTTTGCCCTCTTTGACACATCAAACTGGCGCATCCTTTCGTGCCTGTGGGCACTTGTTCCCTTATACAACGTGTATAATTTTGCGACTTGTCCCATTGAGCCTGTGGTAAAGTCCGGCACCGGCATGACGATCGGGCAGCTCCTGAAACAGAGGCTGTTCTGGCTGTTTATCATATTGATGATATGCGCCGGGGCGTCGGAACTGTCCATGGCTCAGTGGGCATCGGCCTTTGCCGAATCGTCGCTTGGCATTGACAAGACAAGCGGAGACCTTTTGGGAGCCTGCGGCTTTGCCGTGTTTATGGGCCTGAGCCGGATCTGGTACGGAAGATACGGGGAAAAGACCGATCTGTCGAAATTCATGATAGTGTCCGCACTCTTATGTCTGATCAGCTACATCCTGGCGGCATTTGCGGCGGTGCCCCTTATGGGTCTTGCCGGATGCATGCTGTGCGGATTTTCGGTCGGGATCATGTGGCCGGGATCGATCAGCATTTCATCTTCGCATCTGCCAAAGGGCGGAACCGCACTCTTTGCATTTCTGGCGCTTGCCGGCGATCTTGGCGGTGCCGCCGGCCCTGCGATAGTCGGAGCCGTATCCCATATGACGGGAGAAAAGATACAGTCCGGCCTCATCGCCGGAATGGGCTTCCCGGTACTTCTTGCCGTATGCGTGTGCCTGATCTCTAAACAGAAGAATGCATCAACTTCAGTATGAGGCTGCCAACTATGATTTTCTCAGGGGGAGACAAGTAACGGTGTTTTTGTTCGACATACCTGCGATCCGGAAAAACTGCGATGAATTCTATTCTCTGTATAACGATACACAGGGAGATGTCCGCTCGATGTGTGAGCGCAAGAAAAAGCATACGAACGAGGTCGCGAATAGCTGCCGGGTGATCGCATGCGATATGGGACTTGACGATCATGACTGTGATATGGCCTGGATGATAGGGCTGCTCCATGATTTTGTTTTGCGTTGACATATTTCCTCCTATCCCGGCATTTAAGCGGCGCTTGTGATTTTGGCGGCGCTTGTGATTTTAGCGGCAGCTGTCGGTCTTGTGATCTTTCGGATGGATTATTGGTTGTATCATAATGCGGATTATGTGTTATAATCTCGATAAGACTGTTCAGGGGTATAACACCTGACAGAAGATAAATCGAAAGGCAGATATATATGGACGCTAACGGATTGGATCCGGAACAGCAGGCATTGCTTGCAAGTATAATGGGAAAATCACCACAGGCGGGAGGCGGTGCGGCATTTACCGCATCAAATGTAACTCCTGCCCCTGCGGCAGCGGCCGCCCCTGCTCCTGCAGCCCCTGCCGGAGGCGACAATTCGGGCAGGATCCTGTCACAGGCAGAGATCGATGCCCTCATTGCGTCTATGGGTTGATCATATATCATTTCGGAATCAGGTATCAAACATTGAACCTGTCTGTAGTATCCTGAAGATTTGAGATACTGTCCATCACTTCACGCGCTTCTCCCGAAACGTTTGCACTCGATTCGGTAATGCTCTGCATGCTTCCCGAGATATCATGCACGGCATCCCCGAGTTCCTGCTGAGCTGCGCTTATGCGCTCAAGAACACTGTTGATCTCGGCAACGGAGTCGTTTACGTTCTGTGCGCCCGAGCCGAGCTCCTTGCTGATGTCGCTGTAATAATTGGCATCTTCCATGTAGTTGTTGGCAAGCATCTCAAGGTTATCGTAATCCTTAAGAACATTTTCTGTTAAAAATCGTATGATCTGGTTGCTGACCTTCGCCAGTTCGTCCACGTTTGCCGTAACTTCGCTTGTCAGGGCATTAACCTTGTCGATCTCGCTGCCGGTTGTGGATGCAAGGCTGTTGATCTCATCGGCGACAACCGCAAAACCTCTGCCGGCTTCACCTGCTCTTGCAGCCTCTATCGATGCGTTAAGTGCCAGGAGATTTGTCTGGGTAGCGATACCCTGAATGGCGCTTGCAACGTCAACGATCTGTTCGATGACCTGTATGCCTTTAAGGGCCTCTTCAAGTTCTGTCTTTGTCTGGTTGGTCATTTCAACGGCATGCCTCTTGTTGTTCAATATGTCGGGAACCATTGCCTTGACTCTTCCGATGATCTCGTCGGTCCTCTCGCTCATCTGCTGTGTATCGGTCGAGAATGTCTCTGTCGTGGACATCACGTTGCTGCATATCTCTTCAATGCTCTGGATACTTTCAGTCTGGCTTTCGATACCGCCTTCGGTCCTGTGCATTGCCTGGCTGATCTCGGAGATGCTGTTGTTGATCCCGTCGATCTTGTCGGAAGCGGATGTCATCTTGTCCTTGATGAGCTGTGATTCGCCCTTTGTCTTGTGGATCGTATCTACTACACGGCTTTCAAGCTCGGACAGAAGATAGCGTATCTCCTCAACTTCCGAATTGGTCTTTTTGATGTTGTCTGTTCCGATGACCTTATCCTTAACGAAGGTCTTCATATCCTCCATCGGAGCAAGCTGTGCACCGATCATCTTTGTCATGATGATGATAACTGCCGCTATGGCAGCGATGGCTATGATGATACCCGTGATTATCAGTCTGTATATATTTCCCTTAACGTTGCTGTTCGGAAGCGCGAGTCCGAGAGACCAGTCGCAGCCGTTGATCTTGGATGTGGCAAAATAGTTTTTCTCGGAATCGTAATCTTTTGCAAGCACTACCGAACTTCCCGGAGATGAGATGATCGATGAGATGCCGGGCATTACGGAAACCGCTGAGGTTGCGGTATCTTCACCGGGCTGATAGGACTGATTTTCATGCATGATGTAATTGCCGCTGGCGTCTATCAGGAATCCGTATTCACCTTTTTCATACGGAATGCTGTTAACGACCTCGGTGATGTAATCGAGTGTAAAGTCAGCTCCGAGCACACCGGCAAGCTGTCCGTTCCTGTAAACGGGAGTTGCGATCGTTATGCACATGCCGCCGATGAGAACGTCCATGTAAGGATCGGTAACTATTGTCGTGCCGGCTTCCTTGGCTGCCTTGTACCAGCCTCTTGCGGTGGGATCGTATCCTTCGGGAGGGACCGCGTTGGGATCCATCTGCAGATGCATCTTGTCTTCCATGCCGTAATAAAGGTTAAGGAATTCGGGATGTCCTTCCGCCTCTGTTGTTACGAGCTTTTGAATGTTATCCTTCACATAGTCGCTGTCGGGGATCGCTGAAAAAGCGGCAGCTCCTGCAGCGCTCAACCCTTTTTCCATCTCGATCCAGCTGTTGATCGAATTTGCGTACTTATCCGCATTTATCTGCAGCTCGCCTGTCAGTTCGTCCGTGAGCTTTCCGCCGGCCGTTCCCACGAGTATGCCTGTGGAAACAAGCATTGCTGCGATAACGATCAGTATTACAGCTGTGGTAAGTCTTCCTTTTATCGTACCTTTCATAGTTGATGCACCTCCTGTGATCAATATACTTATGATAGTGTATTATGCTCGCCGTCCCCGCCCAAAGTCAAGAGATTTCGGCGCTCCCGCACAGAAGTTCGCAACCATGATTTTTACAGGACAACAACATGAATATGTGCTATCCTGTATAAATGAGACAGGGGGACGGAGGTATTGTCTCAATCGCAAGACAACCAACATTGAGTCCTCCCCTTGCGGGTAGAACTCAACGTCGCCGCGTCACGCCCGCTTCGCGGACCTGACATGAGACAGGGGGACGGAGGTATTGTCTCAAAAAATACGGAGGAAAAAATGAAAAGGCACTTGGTCGTAACAATGATATGCCTTGCGGCATGTGCGCTTCTTACAGGCTGTGCCGGTTCGCCGGATGATTTTGGCGCGGCAAAGGAAAAGCTTGAAAGCGCAAAGGAAAACGTCCCTGAAGAAAAGAAAGAGGACGAGTCCAAGGCAGCCAAAAAGAAGAATAAAAATAAAAAGAAACACGAGATGAAAACGCTCGAAGAAGACAAGCCCGCAGATCCCGAAACTCTCTATGAGCCGGTGTTTTCCGAGATCCTTGAGATCATCGACTACGGATATAACATAGACAGGGAGTATACATATGCGACCGGCGGAATAACGGAGCGCATCAATTACCCCGGCGACAGCGATCCGCTGGATGCCATCGGCTATGTGATCAGTGATTTTTCCGGCGACGGCGAGCCCGAGCTTCTTATAGGCTCAGAGGAGAGCTACGGCGGGGAGAAGCCTTCAAGTTATATCTACGGGATCTACGCCCTCAAGGACGGTAAACCCGTAACTGTCGTGGGCGGCTCGGCAAGGAGCAGCTACCAGTACATGGGCGACGGACGGTTCTTCTACTGCGGATCGGGCGGTGCGGCTATCACTCTTATAGGCGAAAATCATTTGATACCGGATGGCACCGAAGTCGAATGGGATGATTTTTACTTCACGGACGAAGATGAGAGCGGGCAGATCGGTGTATATTACAACCATTCCGGTCTGTTTGAGATTGCCGGGTCGAAGAAACTTGCCATGTCTGAAGGCGAGTTTGCTGACCTGATGCGTGAATATGAAGGCAGGTGCGAGCCGATCGACTGGACTCCGATACGAAAATGCGCAGCCCGAGGCGGATCGGGATCTGCCGGCAAAGACGCTGGCGGATCATCTGAAGAAGACGAAGTGCAACCGTATGCCGGTGTGCTTTACTGGTACAAGGCGTTGCAGGACAGCGGTAAGTCGGCGGAAGAGATGGAAAAATACACCTCAATGACCGAGCTGATCCAGCACGGCTGGCCGTTTGCGGCGACCAATGATGAGGTTGGATATGTGTACAAGGACCTGACCGGCGATGGATTTGATGAGCTCATAATCACGTACTACGGTGACCCGGTCGATATCTACTCAAACGAAGGTGACGCCATACATGCCTACAGCGTCCCTTATCGCGCGCTCGCCGAACTGTTTCCCGACGGAACGATCATGGAGGGGCTTACGCTCGGAAGCAAGGGATGGCGGCAGACATGGTACCGCTATGATGAGGCTACCTGCAAGTATGAGCCCGTCTCGGAGGAGCTTCAACCGGAAATGTCATCGGTTATTCTGACGAATATTAAACCTCTCTCGGATATTAAGGTTCCTGATTGGTACAGTCTTAATGACTGAATATTAGACTGAGACAGGGGGACGGAGACTGAGAC
>JAFXQX010000023.1 GCA_017526745.1 Lachnospiraceae bacterium
CTCCCAGCTTGACCAGAGAACGATCTCCTCCGAAAATCTGCTGAGGTGCATTATCAGGATCGAAAGGGCGCTCATCATCTCGAGGCAGAAGTCCCTGTCGGAAACGCCGTCAATGCTGTTCATGGCAATGCTGTCGAATCCGAGCTCCGCTGCCTCAAAGTCCCTGTCGGTATCATATGTGGTACCCGCCAGCGCACAGCTTCCAATCGGAGAAACATTCATCCGCTTCACACAGTCCGTGATCCTTCCTGCGTCTCTCAGAAGCATCATGGCATAGGCCAGGATCTGATGTGAAAACAGGATCGGCTGCGCTCTCTGCAGATGCGTATAGCCAGGCATGACCGCTTTCATGTTTTCTTCCGCGACCCGTGTCAGCACTTCCAGAAGCTCCCGGATCAGCTTCATGATCTCTGCAGCCTCGTCCCTGAGATACATCCTCAGATCCAGCGCAACCTGGTCGTTACGGCTGCGGGCGGTGTGAAGCTTTTTTCCGACGTCCCCGAGACGGGCTGTCAGTTCCTGCTCCACGAACATATGGATATCCTCGCAGCTCATATCAAAATCCAGCGTACCGCTCTCAAGATCCTCAAGTATCCCCTTCAGACCTTCACGCAGTTCTTCCGCCTCCTCATGAAGGATGATACCCTGCTTTCCGAGCATTGCGGCATGTGCTCTGCTTCCTTCAATATCCTGCCGGTACATGCGGCAGTCTGTTCCGATGGATGAATTCAGTTCATCCGCTATACTGTCAGTTTCCCCGGACGTGCGTCCGGCCCACATTTTCGCCATTGGCGCTCCCTGTATATAAAATATGAGGGCATCCCGCAGTCCCTGCTGCAGATGCCTTGCATGAATGTTCATACCGGCTGACGGCCGCCATGAACAAAAGTCCCTTAATGTATGTTCAGCCCGGGGCCGGCATAAGCCGGTCCCGGGTCCGAAATTTCCGTATTACAGACGTCCCTGCTCACGGAGAGCCTGTACCTTGATCGGAAGGCCCCAGAGATTGATGAAGCCTGCCGCCTGTCCCTGATCGTAATCACTCTCACCGAAGGTGACAAGATTCTCGGAGTACAGTGAGTACGGTGAGGTCGTTCCCGCCGGGATAATGTTGCCTTTGTAAAGCTTCAGCTTGACAGAACCGGTCACAAACTTGTTGGATTCGTTTGCAAACGCAGTCAGTGCTTCCTGCAGCGGGCTGTACCACTTGCCGTTATAGATGAGGTCCGCATAATCAACTGCCAGTTTCTGCTTGACATGAAGCGTATCCTTATCGACCGTGATCATCTCGAGCTGCTCATGAGCCGCATACAGGATGCTGCCGCCCGGGGTCTCATAGACGCCGCGGTCCTTCATGCCGACCAGACGGTTCTCAACAATGTCAATGATACCAATGCCGTTTGCACCGCCGAGCTTGTTCAGTTTCTCGATGATCTTGGAAGCTTTCATCTTCTCACCGTCGATTGCGACCGGTGCGCCCGCTTCAAAGTCGATCGTTACATAAGTCGGTACATCCGGAGCCTGTACGGGAGAAACACCCATCTCGAGGAAACCGGGCTTATCATAATCGGGCTCATTGGCAGGATCTTCCAGATCCAGGCCTTCATGGCTCAGATGCCACAGGTTCTTATCCTTGGAATAATTGGTCTCGCGGCTGATCTTAAGAGGTACATTGTGTGCCTCGGCATAATCGATTTCTTCGTCACGGGACTTGATATCCCACTCACGCCATGGGGCGATGATATGCATATCGGGAGCAAAACGCTTGATTGCAAGTTCAAACCTTACCTGGTCGTTTCCTTTGCCGGTCGCGCCGTGGCAGATTGCATCCGCACCCTCTGCAAGAGCGATCTCCGCAAGCTTCTTTCCGATGACCGGACGAGCGAACGCAGTGCCCAGAAGATAGGTCTCGTACTTGGCATCCATCTTCAGAGCCGGGATAATGATGTCATCCACCATTTCATCTACAAGGTCGGCTACGATCAGCTTGGATGCGCCTGTCTTCAGTGCTTTCTCCTCAAGACCGTCAAGCTCATCCGCCTGTCCGACATTGCCGGCCACGGCGATGATCTCAGGATCGTTATAGTTCTCCTTAAGCCAGGGAATAATGATGGACGTATCAAGTCCGCCTGAGTATGCAAGTACGATCTTCTTTATATTTTCTTTCTTCATTCCGGTCTCCCTCCTGGTATATCTGAATAAAAATAAGCTCTCAGTCAGCTGTCCCCATAATCATAGTCATATAGAATGCTCTTGTCAACCACTATCTTGCATAAAAATACATATTTCTTGTTTATTTATGCATCCATTTCCCGTCCGTTCTCCTCTCCGGTATGTTCTGAAAGTGCCGTGGATATCGGGCTGTTTAATAAGCGGCTTTCAAAAAAATCGATTTACAGTATAACGTAAAAAAACAAAAAATGGTATTGACAGAATCACCAAAATAATATAAACTAACGCATGTGTCTTTACGAAAGTTGAGATCAACGAGGCGTGGCTCAGTTTGGTAGAGCGCTGCGTTCGGGACGCAGAGGTCGCAAGTTCGAATCTTGTCGCCTCGATACGGCCTTGTAGTCAAGCGGCTAAGACGTCGCCCTCTCACGGCGAAGGCCCGGGTTCGATTCCCGGCAAGGTCACGAAAAACACGGATCATCAGATCCGTGTTTTTTTAATATTGAATCTGCGGGTACTCCAGGATGGAGTTATAGACTAACTATTAAAAGTCAAGCCTGAATCGAAGAAATTCAATCAGGTGGGAAGCACCATGAAAACTGCATGACAAATAGAGCATCCTTGAGGATGCTCAATACAGAAAAGAGTAAGAAAAAACTTAGGAGATTCGATAAGATTCGCCAGTCAACTGCATCCGGTAGATTACCCTTACAAGCTTCTTACAGGCGTGAGAAATCGCAACATAGTAATGCTTGCCTTCAGCTCGCTTTCTGGCCAGATAGGCCTTGAAAGTCGGATCCCAGACACAGACATACTTGGTTGCATTGAACAGTGCATAACGCAAGTATCGTGAGCCGCGCTTTTCCATGTGGGCATAGGAAGATGTTAACTGGCCGGACTGATAAGTGGTCGGGGAAAGACCCGCATAGGCCAGGATCTGATCCGGGTTATCAAAACGCGAGAAGTCACCGATCTCCGCGAGGATTATGGCGGCCATCCGGTTTTTGATCCCCGGGATCGTGGTGGTGGGGGAATCGACCGTATCCATGATGGCATTGATAGCTGCTTCGATCTCGTCGATCTCTTTGGTCAGGACTTCAATGAGGTAGATGGTATGCATCAGTTCCAGAGACTTGGCCGGAAGGACGGAGCCAATGGATAAAGATGCCGCGTCACGGACAGAAACTGCCATATCCCTGCCATAACGACCTTTGGAGGCATCGTGAAGAAGGTGCTTCAGACGGGTCAGATGGGCTGAGGCAACGAAAGAGGCACCGGGAAACTCGGAAAGCAGGGCATAGACAGAAGCCGCATGAAGTGTAGGGACCAGCTTTTCCAGTTCGGGAAAGAGGATGCTGACGAGTCTGGTGACGGAAGTTTTCAGCCTGGCGCGTTCCTGAACCTTGTCAAAGCGGTATCTTGTAAGAGACTTCAGTTCTTCGTTATGGTATGATGTGTCTGAGTAGGGCTTGAGCGTCCTATCGGTAAGCAACATCATAGCAATCGAAGCAGCGTCGACCTTATCCGTTTTCGTCTTTCTAAGGCTTTGACCTTTTCTGTAAAGATTTGTATGTAACGGGTTGATAACAAAGCTGGGCAGGCCGTTATCGAGGAGCGAGCGCAGAAGGTTGAGATGATAGTGTCCGGTAGCCTCGAGACCTACTTTAATTTCTGCCAGGTCAGAGGTCAGAGACCAGATTTTCTCGTAGAGCTCATCGAATCCTTGTATCGTGTTCTGAATAGTAAATGGAGAGAACAGGATCTCCCCGTCAGAGCCGAGGATACAGCAGTCGTGCTTGTCCTTGGCGACATCGATACCAACGTAGATCATCAAAAGATCCTCCTTAAAGTGTATTGATGCTGCTGTCGATCCACAGGGCTCTCTGCCGGATGTAACCTCGTTCTACATAAACCGTCATGCGGTATCTAACTGATCAACAATGAGACAAAGAGGCTGTGGTTGGATCCTATAACAAACCGTCTATCCGGTAGGACAAAACAACCAATCCACAGCATCTTCAACAGCATAGCCTAACCTGTAGAAAAGGTAAAGAAAAGGCTATGACACTATAATACGAGGACAAAA
>JAFXQX010000024.1 GCA_017526745.1 Lachnospiraceae bacterium
CAGAGGACTGAAAATCCTCGTGTCACTGGTTCGATTCCGGTTCTGGGCACTTTTTCAAAAGACAACAGACGTATCATTATGAAAAGGACGGAAAGCCCGTCCTTTTCCGTTTTTGTAGCATTTTGTAATGCTTTTCCCCTATAATAAAATGAAGGATTATTCCGATATATATATATTATGAGGCTTTCAAGAACAGCTTGATGGCTTGTTTTTGCTATTATCAGGTTTACGGGAGAGAGTGATGAAAACTATTACAAAGAGGCTGACAGCATTTCTGATCGCAACGCTCATGGTTATCGGATCATTACAGATGCCGGAGGCAGTCTATGCAGATGAGGCCGATACCGCCACAACAGGCATTGAAACCGGGGAGCCTGAAGGTATTGAAGTACAGAATATACCGGAGAGCCCTGCGGATACAACTCCCGAGATCACGCCCGAAACATCTGATAATAACAGTTCGGAAATAAACCCGGAAACCGACAAGACAGAGCCAAAGATCGAAGAGACAGAGCCTAAGATCGATGAGGCAGAGCCTAAGGTCGAAGAGACAGGGCCAAAGATTGAAGAGACAGAGCCTAAGACCGAGGAGACTGAACAATCTGAGGAACCTGAGGGATCTGAGGCCATCAGCCTTGAGAGTGTGGCTGATGGCGTAACAGTAAAGATAGATGCACCATCAGGAACATTCCCTGAAGATGCCAGGCTTGTAGTGACTGCTGCGGATGCGGAAGAAGAGATGGAAGCTGCCGGGGCAGTCGATGAAGTGCGCGCCCGGGATACAAACGTAGCAGCATCGTATGCTTTTGATATCAAGGTCCTCGATACGGAAGATAACGAACTTCAGCCGGCAGAAGGAAAGAATGTCAATATATCATTTGAATTTGATCATGCGGCGGAAAATAATCTTACAGCGGAAGTTTATCATATAGAAGAATCACAGGAAACAGATCCGGTAACAGATGTAACAGATACTGTACTGGTAGCCGAAAAACTGGATTCAGAGACCGACAGGGAAGCATCATCCGTAACAGCCATAACGGAGGGCTTCTCTCTCTATATTGTTGAATTTACGTATAATTCTCTTTCGTATGTCCTTGACGGTGGGGAGACGGTCGCTCTTTCGGTGATCCTTGACACACTGGGACTTACAGGCAGTGTAAAAGCCGTTGAAGTCAGTGACGAAGAACTCTTTTCGGCAGATAATGAAGGCGGAGAATGGATCATCACATCACATAAACCTTTTGACAGTGAAGAATGGATGAAGGTTTCAATAGGCGGGTTTGAATATGTCATTACCGTTACAGATGATGGTGCGAGTATAGAAGTTGACAGCTGGACAAGGCTCCAGAATGCTCTTGATAATGGCAGTAATGCAGGAAAAACCGTCAAACTCCTAAATGATATTGAATGCGGTAATGATAACAGCATTAAAGTTGACGGAGACAAAGTAAGAAATATCACTATCGATCTGGCCGGTCATAAGATGGATCGAAAGCGTTCCTCGGATACCGGAGACGGACACGTTATCAACGTGAAAGATGGAGCGACACTGACTATTACGGACAGTGTCGGAGGAGGAATCCTGACAGGCGGAAATGCGACCGACGGCGGCGGCATCAAGATCGAAAAGAATTCAACCTGTAAGATCGAAAACGCAATAATCAGCGGTAACAAAGCGAGCAAAGACGGAGCCGGCATATATGTCTGGGGTACGCTTGTCATGACAGGCGGAACTATTACAAACAACGAAGCAAAGGACAACGGTGCAGGTATCTATGTTGAGAATACCGGAACTTTGCAGTTGGAAGGCGTTACCATATCCGGGAATATCTCTAAAAACGGCGGAGGCGGCCTGAATATCCATGTCAAAGACAATAACAGTTATATTAAAAACTGCACGATCACCGGAAACAGATCAAAAGAATCCGACGGTGCGGGATTTAACTTTGATGCAAAAAATAAAAAACTGGTGCTTGAAGACACCGAGATAAGCAGTAATACGGCAAAAGACGAAGGCGGTGGAATCTATATCGATGCCGGAACGATCGAAATGACCGGTGGCAGTATCAATGATAATACTTCCGAAGACGGAGGAGGAGTATATAACGACGAAGGAACCCTGAATCTGAACGGTGTTACGGTAGATCATAATATCACGACCAAATATGGCGGTGCAGGTATCAATAACAAGAACAGCGCCACGATCACAGACTGTATTATTAAGAATAATGAAGCTGTAGCAGACGGCGCCGGTATATACAGCGGAGAGAACATAATAATTCAAGACTGCACTATTGACCATAACAGATCCCAGGCATCGGGCGCCGGTATCCGTCTGGTGGATTGTACTGCAACAATAACGGGGGGATCGATCAATAACAATACGGCAAACAATGTCGGAGGCGGTATCTGTGTAGACAGCGATGCCAAGGCAGTGATCTCGGGGGGACTCGTCGTCACTGAAAATACAGCGGTCAAAGGCGGCGGCGGAATATTGGTAGGAAGCAGCGGCAATATCGAGATCCAAGGCGTCCTGAAGATCACCGGTAATACCGTGTCTGATGTATATCTTCTCTCGGGAAGAAAACTGAAGATCACCGGACCGCTTTATAATGTGAACAACGAGACAGATAAATCCGAAATAGGAGTGATCCTGGCAGAACAGCAGGGAATAATTACCACAGGTTTTGCCCAAAACAATCCCGGTAGAGATCCCTATGATTATTTCATTCCTGAAACGGGATGTTCGTTAGTCCTGGATGGAAATGAAGCAAGAGTCATCGCGTCCATGTGGGGATATCTGCAACAAATGATCAATTATGCAGACAACAATGCTGTGATCAATCTGGAGGATAATTACAAAGCCAAGAGTGAGGACAACACACTCACGATCCCTGAGGATAAGAATATAACCATTAATCTTAACGGTCACACTCTTGATCGTGGGCTTAGCTCATACAAGGAAAATGGAGAGGTTATTACCGTTAGAGGCAATCTGACACTTGTAGATTCAGCAGGCGGCGGTAAAATATGCGGAGGCTACGGCGCAGGTGGTGGAATCTGCGTAGTCTCAGGCGGTGCTCTCACACTAAATACGGGAATCATATCCGGTAATAAAGGCAAACAGAAGGGCGGCGGTGTTCTTGTGCTCGAAGGCGGAACAGCAGTTCTGAACGGCGGTACGATCGAGAAAAACAGCGCACCTGACGGCGGCGGTATTTATTCTGCAGGAAACCTCACAGTTGAAAGCGCAAATCCCATCAAAAACAATTCAGGCACTAAAGGCGGCGGCATATTTGTGGCCGGGGGTACAACTGTTGTAAAAAGAACTGATATAACAGGAAACTCTGCGAACATCGGCGGCGGAGCATATATCGCCGGAGGATCCCTTGACCTGACAGGAGCAACGATCACGAACAACAGCGCCGTTTCGGAGGCCGGCGGTATCTGGCATGGTACCGAAGGTGCTGCAGTTGCAACTCTGAAAGTTCAGGGAGCAGTTAATGTAAACGGTAACAATTCTCTGACCGGTAATAATATTCTTCTAAAAAACAGCAGGTTGATCACAATTGGCGGGGATATTACAGGAGCAGCCCTTGACGTGACAACAGATAATATGAATGCCACACTCACAAACGGTCTGAGCGAAAAAACACCGGCTGGCAATGATCCTCGGGATTTTGCTGCAGACATCTTTACCTATGCCGGTCAGGACTTTGTTGACGCACTTACTGTCAAGGATGATGGTGAGCTTTATCATAAAATGATTAACGCAGATGTGTGGGTAAACAGCTGGGAAAAGCTTCAGGAGGAAGTAAATAAAAATACTAATAATGGTAAAGTTATCGGTCTTAGCTGTGATATAGATGGAAACGGCAAATACAGCATAAAAGTCGATGGAGACAAGATCGGAAGCGTGACTATAGAGCTGAGCGGCCACAAGATGGACAGGAAAAGTGATGGCTATTATGACGACGGACATGCCATTAACGTTAAGGACAGAGCGCACCTGACGATAACAGACAGTGTCGGAACAGGGGTCATCACAGGCGGCAAAGCTATCGACGGAGGAGGCATTAAGATTGAAAATAACTCCCGTTGTACTCTCCGGGCAGTCTCAATAAAAGGAAACGAATCCCATCAAACCGGAGGCGGTATATATGTGGGCGGAACGCTGACTGTGGACGGCGGGAGTATCACAGCCAACACAGCCGGAACATGCGGCGGCGGGATTTACGTTGAGAATACAGGCAGGATCGATCTGGACAATGCCATCATCTCAGATAACAATTCGGGGGGAAGGATCACCAGTTATAGCACACATTGTGGCGGAGGTTTGTACATCAAGCTTCGAAAGTCGTCGGATGATCCCGATAATGCGGACGGAACCATAAAGAACAGTATTATCAGAAATAATAAATCTAAAACAGACGGTGGAGGATTCTGTATCTTATCCGATAACCGAAAGCTCCTGGTGATCGATACTGAGATCAGCGGGAATACTGCGGACTATCAGGCAGGCGGGATCTATGTGGATGGCGGCACTGTCATAATGAAGGGTTCAAACAGCAGGATCACCGGTAATAAGGGAAAAGATGCCGGTGGTGTGATGAATGTCGGCGGTAACATAGAGTTTGACGGCGTAACTATTTCCGATAATCTTTCGACGGAATATAGCGGAGGCGGTGTCAATAACAAGAATACAGGAAAACTGGTGAATTGTATATTTACCGGCAACAGATCCGGAGATGCCGGCGGTGCGGTTTATAACAAACACAGTAATCTTCGCCTGACGGGGTGTGCTTTTAAGAATAACAAAGCAGAAGGCAAAGGGGGAGCAGTTTTTTCCAAAGAAAGTTCAACGATAGAAAACTGTTCATTTACTTCCAACAAGGCAGATAAAGGTGGCGGAGTATATCTGTCTAAAGACACGGTCTTAACCGGAAATACAATGACGCAAAACACAGCCGAGACATATGGCGGCGCCATGTATGTCGAAGACGGTGATATCCGGATCGATGGAGGAAGCATCACGGAAAACATTGCGGCAAACAAGGGAAGCGGTATTTACGCAGATGAAGAGATCAGGATCAAGGGAGCGCTCACAGTACAGAATAACACCAAAGACAATATCTATCTTAAAGACAAAAAAATAAATGTTAACGGTACTCTGACAGGAGCTTTGATCGGAGTAACCCTTGATGATGAAACGGGAACGTTTACAAAGAATTACAGGAGCAACAACCCGGCCACAGATCCTTCATATATCTTTACGTCCGATGTGGGTTATTCGGTAGTAACGGACGGCAACGGAGAGGGTAAGATCGTCGGATCCGTGTGGCCTATGCTGCAAAGACTGATCAATGAAACGGCAAATACGGACAGCGGATCAGGAGGAGCACCTGTCCTTACACTTGATAAAGACTGGACGGCTGTAAGCAGTGACACAGCGCTTACCATACCGGCAGGTAAGAGGATCGTAATAGATCTTAACGGACATACCCTTAACAGGAAACGTGACAGTCAAAAATCAAACGGCCAGACTTTCATGGTGGATGCTGGCTGCACACTCACTATTAAAGACAGCAGCGCAAGTAAGACCGGTAAGATAACAGGAGGATGGGCAGATAACGGCGGAGCCGTTATTCTGATGAGTGGTGCAACCTGTAATATAGAGGGCGGCAATTTTACCGGAAACAGAGCCGGAGGCGGCGGAGCCGTATATGTCCATGGCGGCGGTACATTGAATATTTCAGGCGGAAGTTTCAACGGCAATCTGGCAACAAACGGCGGAGCAGTTTATATGGCAGATGACGGTACTGCCACAGTCAGCATATCGGGATCGGTCATCACAGATAATGAAGCTGCCGTAGAAGCGGGAGCCGTAAGAGTGGGAGAAAACGGTGTGCTGAATATATCCGGCAATCCGTTTATCAAAGGTAACAGAGGCGCAACGGGAAAGAACATCCTTCTTGGCGCAGGCAATGTGATAAACATTACCGGAGATCTGACAGCTGAAAGCGGAACAGGTATTGACCTGGCTGCAAAGAGCGCCGGCACGGACGATCCGGGAAGCGGAGCCGGGCTTACAAACGGGCTTGATGATACCTTGCCGGCAGGTACAGACATTGATGATTATGCAAGGTCCATATTCACTTATGATGAAACGACTTTTGATAATACCCTTACGGTAAAAGACGGCGAGCTCTACCACAAAGATGTTGAGGCAGGTGTGTGGGTAAGCAGCTGGGCCCAGCTTCAGGCAGCAATTAAAAATGAAGCAAACAAAGATAAAGTCATAGGACTGAAAAATGACATTACGGCTTCAGGAAGTGAAGACAGACAACTTCATAATAAAGGATGGACAGTAACGGTAGAACTGAACGGACATACCGTAAACAGAAACCGCCGGCAAAACGATACTGACGGTCATGTCTTTGAAATTCAAAACAGATCAACTCTGATCATTAAAGACAGCGTGGGTACGGGAATCATTACCGGCGGATATGCCAGTCGCGGTGGTGGAATACATGTAGGAAAAGACTGTACATGCAGGATCGAAGGCGGTACGGTTTGCGGCAATAAAGCTGATGTGGACGGTGGCGGAATATACGTGCGAGGCACTCTGGTAATGACCGGCGGTGCCGTATCGGACAACTTTGCTGATGACACGGCAGGCGGGATTTACTGTGCTGATACCGGAACATTTGATCTGACAGATGTCCTGATATCAAAAAACACCTCAAAGAATGATGGTGGCGGACTGATCGTGCACCTTAGCAGAGATGCTTCGATCACAAACTGCCGTATAGTAAACAATAAATCACAAACCGAAGATGGCGGTGCAATGCGCATGGAGGCAGGAAACAAAACACTCTACATCTCGAATACCGAGATAAGCGGCAACTGGGCCGAGAATGACGGTGGTGCCATAGTCATATATGCCGGAAGGATCGTGATGAACGGAGGTACTGTCTCAAATAACACATCCGAAGACGGAGGCGGAGTATATAACGATGCCGGCACGATAGAATTCACGGGTGTTATGATCGATGGAAACACATCGTATAAAAAAGGCGGCGCCGGTATTAACAACAGAAATAATGCGACTCTTACAAACTGCAACATTATCAATAATGTGGGAGAAAAAGACGGTGGCGGTATCTATACAACAAAACCTATGACCATCACAGGCGGTACGATCTCCTCAAACAGAGCCGGTGGAAAAGGCGGCGGCATATACAACGGTAAGGACACAACAAGGATCACAGGTACCGTTTTTGGTTATAACTGGGCCGGAAACGATGGTGGGGCCATTTATGCATATGACGATATGGTCCTGGATAACTGTACCCTTGATACGAACAGCACTAAAAAATCCGGTGGCGGAATTCGGATTAATGACTGCGATGTTACCTTATCAAATTGTACGATCAGGGGAAATACGGCCGAAGAATACGGCGGTGGTGTATATATCAATAACGGCGGTGCAGATCTGACGATACAAAACGGGAATATCACGGGAAATATTGCCGTGATCAAAGGAGCCGGCATCTATGTAAATGACGATACTGATGATGTTTATATTTCCGGGGATACGGGAATATGTGACAATATCGGAACAGGAGATATATATCTGACCGGAGATGAGATCCTGACAATAGCAGGGCCGCTTACATCCGGCAGCGGAGGTACTTCACGTGCCCGCATCGGAGTCATTACGAAAAATGGCACGGGCTGGGCATTTACAAAAGACTATAAAAAATACAACGGAACAGAGGATCCCAGGGATTTCTTTTATTCAAATGAGGGATATGAGGCATATCTGAAAGATGATAAAGAAGTTGCATTCAGGAAAAAAGAAATTGCGGTAGATGATATTCCGTTCATCAAACCGGACGATCAGGTTGAAAGACAGTGGAACGTTCTGAACGGCAGCAACTGGATGTCAGGTCTTTCCGGTGAAAGATATTTGAATGAGATCAATATGCCCGGAACACACGACTCAGGTACAAAGGTTATGGACGGTAATGCAAACACGTCCACCTTTGGAAAGATCTTGACTATTGCATTTCCTTTATTCGGCAATGCCGTATACAGAGGCCTAACAAATCGTTTTGCACAGTGCCAGGTTCGCTATATCGATGAGCAGCTCGAAGACGGAGTACGCAGATTCGACCTTCGTTTAGTGAACTACTATGTGAACATAGAGTTCAAAAAAGACAATGGAAAAGATCTGTGGATATTACATGGTAAAGACTCCAAAGTAGGTACATATTTCGCTAAAGACCATAATGGAGACTGGCTGACTCTGGCACAGGTCTTTACATGGTATAAAGATTTCCTGAAGGAAAATCCGTCGGAAACCATAATCGTCACGATGGATGCTCAGGGCGTGGACGTTGATGTGGATAAGGTTAATGAAAGGATCCGCAGGCACATCAGAGCTCTTACGCAGGAGATCAATCCATCAACCGGAGAACCATATGTTTATGCAGAGGATGGTGACTATACAAAAAAATTTACAAGACAGCCTCAGTTAAAGGATGTACGAGGTAAGATCATTTTTGATCTCGACAAAGGCACCGGCCTTTCCGGCGGAGTACTGTCAAACAGCGGTAGCTTTCACGATGATGCAAAAACAAAGATCACAAATCTGACAGATTTTTATAACAAATATGGATTCGATGATCTGCCGACGAATGCCAATTTCGGAGAACGAAGCTTTGATTATTATATTTCTGCCGGAACGAACGGTACGGATGAGCCGGGAGATACTCCTCTGGAAATAGCAGATAAAGTACTACCTGTTCTTTTCGGAGAAAACGGGCTTCTGACCGATCGTATAGGCAAGTTCATAGGCCTTGTGAATATGGACGGTGTTACATCAAAGATTGCAAGGCAGGTCTGGATCACAAACTTCTTTGAAGGTATAGAGTATTGCACTGTAACTTCCAAAGCAAGTGCAGATGATGGGCATCCGAAGACCTATACGGTACAGAAAAATACTCCCATCACACTTCCCGAGTGTATTTACGACAATCCGAATGCTGCAGGAAACTATTTCCAGCATTGGACGGACGGTGAAGGTGTTTATTATCCGGATGATGCATATATGGTGACTTCGGATGTGACTTTTACAGCTGTATGGGAGCAGGCCGATAACAGCTGCATACGTGCAATATGGATCGATGGAGATGACGCAGATGGTACAAGACCAAATAAACTGCAGATAACAGTTACAAAAAGAGCAGAGACCGGTGAAGAACAGCCTGAATCGCATACGATAACGCTTACCGCAGACAATAAAGTCTGGAGGAAGAACCTTGATTATGCAGTAAGCGATGTCACAGTAACCAATCCGGCGGGATATACTTCCGTTGTTCAGGGTACAACGATCAAACTGTATCATGCTCCAACAAAATCTGTTAACGCGTCAGGGATCATAGAATGGCACGATAATGGTGACGAAGAAGGAAAACGACCCGGAGAAGTCACGCTGAATCTTTATAAAGACGACGTATGGATAAAGAGAGTAATTGTTAAGGCAGTAGATAACTGGGAGTATGATCTGGGGGATCTGGCGCTTTATAAGTATGACAGTGCCAAAAACACAGTCCGCAAAATAACTTACAGACTCGAACAGAGCGAGGTTGAGGAGTATTCCACGTATGTAAGCGGTCTTATCACGAGTGGTACTCCTGATGAGCAGGGATTCGATATCATCAACTCCCTGAACACTTCGATGGCAATGCTTGAAGGCATCATAATGTGGGTTGATGATGACGACAACGAAGAAAAGAGACCGGAAAAAGCCAAGGTAAGACTTCATGCCGGCGGTGCAGAGAAAGGGTCGGTTGATGTTTTCAGGAATGCGGATGATGAGTGGACATTTGTTTTCACCCTGGATAAGGAAATTCCTTTGGAATCGTATACTGTTACAGAGGATACTGTTGATGGATACGTTCCCGATATCAGGATGGTGGACAGAAACGAAGACGGCATAAATGATGCCGTAGTGATCATAAATAAACTGGCAGATCACGAGCATACTATAGAAACATACACAGAGACGATCAGGGAAGCAACATGTGAAGAAGCAGGAGAATGCCGACGTTACGAGGTCTGTGTAACCTGCGGCGAAGTGATCAGTGACACAACAGATACTATCGATCCTCTCGGTCATGACTGGGGTGAATGGAATACGAAAATAAGTGCGACGGAAACCGAGCCGGGTCTTGAAGAGCGCGAATGTACACGGGACAGCAGTCACGTTCAAACCCGCGAAGTGCCTGTTACAGCTCACATTCACACCTTTGTGAGAATAGAAGCCCAAGCTGCAACCTGTACCGTTGCCGGTAACACAGCACACTGGTACTGTGAAGACTGCAACTGGTATTGTCAGGATCCTGATGATCCGTCAGGCAGTCGGATAAATCCGAATGAGGTAATAGTATCTCCTCTCGGACATGACTGGGGAGAGTGGATAGTAACAAGGGAGCCGACCGAAACCGAAGAGGGAGAGGAAATGCGCACGTGTATACGAGGTAATGAGATTGAGAAGCGTCCCGTTCCCAAGAAGGATCCGGAGAGGATATCATACAGATTGACAGAGGGGGATGATTCCTCCTGGGTTAAGCAAACTGACAACACCGTGGAATTCAGAGTTAAACGATCCGTTGATGATAAGGACACATTTGCTCACTTCACGGGCATCAGGATTGACGGTAATACTGTTGAGCGAAAGTATTATTCGGCGGAACCGGGCAGCGTTATAGTAAAGCTGTTTTCTGAATACCTGGAGAAACTGCCAATCGGAGAGCATACAATAACTTTCGAGTTCGATGACGGAAACGTGACAGGAGATTTCGCTGTTTATGATCAGGAAAGGAAACATCAGGACGATCCCAACAACCGCAGTGAATCCGAAAGTCACACCAATTCGGCCAATTCCGGCAATTCGGGCAATTCCGGCAATTCGGGCAATTCCGGCAATTCGGGCAATTCGGGTAATTCCGACAATTCCAGTAATCACAGTAACTCCGGCAATTACAATAATTCCGGGAACGCCGGTGTAATGCCGTCAACACCTGTAGTGAGCAATCCTTTCTCTGTTCAGGCACCGGATACAGGAGATTCAGACATAAATACCGGAAATGGAAAGAAAAGCGGTGTAAGAGACGGCGTCGACACAGGCGACGAGAGCATGCTCTTTACGTGGCTGCTGATCTTTATCATCTCACTCGGAGTTCTGGTGATCGCAATAAGACCGGGCTTGAACGTGTACTTCAAAAGAAGGAAATAATGAGAAAATGGAAAACAAAAAATTGGAAAACAAAAAAAGCGTTCTTATGCGTGATAATGCATCAAATCCTCTATTGGAAGAAGGCGCGAAGCTGTATCGCAGTGCAGGATTTTCCGATGATCAGACGGAGCTTTTTACCGAAAAATCACTCGGTGTTCTCAATGATTATGCCGAGCTTTGCGGCGAGGGAACGGATATCGAGTACAGAATATTCAGAGGTGTTCTGGGTATCATGGTCCGTGTATATATTCCCGGTCAGGCATATAATCCTTTTACAAGCGGAAAGGAAGCAAGAAAACGAGTCTTTGATAACCTGCTCGGGATGAACCTTAATGCCGAAACTGTACGATTGTCGTATAAATATGCTTTCGGACGCAATATTATCTCCGTTATAATCCCGCTTTCGGACAGAAAAAAGAAACTGTTAAAGGACCCGATGATATTGTCGGTAGTCCTGGGTGTTACATGCGGGCTTATCTGTCTGGGGCTGCCCAAAGAAGCAAACAGTTTTATCATTGATAAGATCGCATCTCCGATGATGTCGATACTGCTTAATCTTATGTCCGGGATCATGGGACCGGTCATTTTTATCTCGATGACCACTTCAATAGTAGCCCTTGACAGTATCAATGAGCTGACAAATCTGGGATTTAAGATAATACGCCGCTTCGTAAGATCCACTCTGTTTTTGATTGCTGTCTCGATCGCAGTTTCCGCATTGGTCATCCAGCATCTCAGTGACGGGAGCGTCAGTTTCAAGTCAGACAAGCTGATAGATCTGTTTTTCGGGGTAGTACCCACCAACGTGATCGAACCTTTCCTGAACAATACAACGCCGCAGCTGGTTGTGATGGGATTTCTGATGGGAGTCGCACTGCTTGTGCTCGGGGATAAGGTCACAGAACTTAAAAAGATCCTCATGCAGCTGAATGAATGGGCCATGAGCGTGATGAGAATAGTTCTCCTGGCAATTCCGGCATTGCCGTTTCTGAGTATCCTGACTGCGATAGCGGGAGGAAACGGAAAAGAACTGCTTCGGGGATGGAAGTTCATAGTTGCCGTTTATATTGTATTTACCGTAAGCGTTGTGATAAAGGCTGTAAAAACTTCGCTTGTGACCGGGATAGGTGTAAGAGAATACTGGGAAAAATTCAAGCCCGCGATCATGCTCTCGTTGACAACATCATCAAACACCGCACCTATCAAAAAATCATATGAGATCACGGAAAGGGATTTTGGTGTCAAACCGGAGTTCAATTCTTTCTGGATACCGATGTGTAATGCCATGTTAAGTCCCAAGACAACAGTCAATGTCGTGATAGCGGTATTTATGATGGCGGTCATTACAGGCACGCCGGTATCTCCTATATTTCTTGTGGTCCTGATCATAGTGACGCTGGAGCTTTCGATAGCATCTCCCGGAACTGCAAGTGCCTGGACAATAATATTCGGGACCTTTGGCATGCCGACCAGTTACGTAGGACTGTTTACCGCATACAGACTGCTGACTGTCAATTACAGCGCAGCCTGTACACAGGCGTATTATATGCTTGAGGAGGTGGAAGCAGCCCATAAGCTCGGAGCGATCAAAGAAAGTTAAGAAAAAAAACAGATCATCAATTAAAAAGATAGCTAATTTTTTGTTTATAAAAGATAGTTTAATTTATTGACAATAAGAGTAAATCTTGATAGACTTCTAAGGTCGGCTATATTTAAAAAGTCTGATGCAGGTGTGGTTCAATGGTAGAACACCAGCCTTCCAAGCTGGTGACGTGGGTTCGATTCCCATCACCTGCTGCTACAGAATACCCTCAGGATAACCTGAGGGTATTTTCGATTTCTGCTTTTTTCTTTACTACCTGTCGAGAGATATATATAATGAGGCTATAGTAAGTAGTACAGATGAAAGGAGTAATGAATGAGTACTGTTGAAGCAACAGTTTCCATACTGGAAAGTATGCCGGAGCAAGAACAAAATATTGTTTTACGCTTTATTCAGGATCTGTTTTCTCCTCAGACTTCTAATCCGTTTAGACCTTTAACGGAGCAAGAATTTCTTGTATCTATTGATGAATCATTAGCACAGGCTGATGCCGGATTTGTTCAGGACGCCAATGAGGCAATAGACGAGTTCAGTTCAGAACTGGGGATTTAATACGTGAAAACATATAGAGTTGTTATTACGGACAAAGCCAAATCCCAGATAAGTCAATATCTTCGTTATCTGAAGAATGATCTGAAGAATCCACAAGCAGCTAAGGCCGTACGTGATGATTTCAAAGAAACGATCAAACAGTTAGGAAATGTAGCCGGGATTCTTAAGAGCTGTGACAATCCTAATCTGACTAAGAGAAACCTAAAGAAAATCAGTTTCCAAAGACACGACTATGTTATGTTGTACCGTATAGAGGACAACATTGCTACTGTTGTATGCGTATATCATATGCTACAGGATTATGAGAAGAAAATGATCTAGGCTATAGTAGCAGATGGGAAGCAGGATACTGTAACTCATGGACTATGACAAATTGAAGACACAATCGTGTAATCTGTTATAGATCAAAACAATACCCTCGGCTAAAAAGCCGAGGGTATATTGTTATCAGTTGATCCGCGGTATTCTTTTAATACATGCTTTCATCTAGGCAGTCTTCTGTTTCATAACCCGAAAAGGAGATACCTGCTAAAGTTGAAAATATAGTTCCATCGGGATCCCATGAAAACGTATATTCGTATTCAAATACCATGTGTAACGGAGTCCCATAAAATGTCTTGACAATCAAAGTATTATGTATTATCTTACATCACGGATAAGCTTTGACTATCAAAATACTTGAGTGTCTAAATACTTGATAGTCAAAATTATCCACACTGTAATCACATCATATGAAAAAGGAGAAATAAAAAATGTTGGAGAAACTGAAAGAGATCATTGCAGAGAAGCTCGGCGTGGAGATCGAGGATATCACTGAGGAGAGCGCTTTCAAGGAGGATCTGAATGCGGATTCGCTGGACCTTTTTGAACTTGTGATGGCGATAGAGGAGGAGTTCGGCACCAGCATACCTTCCGAAGATCTGGAGAAGCTCGCCACTGTTGGAGACGTGATCGACTATATGAAGAAGCAGGGGATCGAAGAATGAAAAACTCCGTGACGGAAATACTGGGCTCGGAATACCCGGTGATACAGGGAGGCATGGCCTGGGTGGCAGAGCATCATTTGGCAGCAGCCGTGTCTGAAGCGGGAGGCTTCGGGATCATCGGAGCCGCCTCTGCTCCGGCGGATTTAGTCAGAGAGGAGATAAGGAAGTGCAAGGCTCTGACTGACAGGCCCTTCGGAGTGAACATCATGCTGCTGAACCCAAATGCGGATGAGGTGGCTAAGATCGTGATAGAGGAAGGTGTGAGAGCGGTCACAACCGGAGCCGGCAATCCCGCAAAATACATGAGCGCATGGAAGGAAGCGGGAGTGAAGGTGATACCGGTCGTGGCAAGCAGTGCCATGGCGGTCATGATGGAAAGAGCCGGAGCGGATGCTGTGATAGCCGAAGGCATGGAGAGCGGCGGACATATCGGGAGCACGACAACTTTCGCCCTTGTTCCGCAGGTCTGCGATGCGGTGAGCATCCCGGTGATAGCCGCAGGTGGCATAGCTGACGGAAGAGGCATGGCGGCGGCTCTCATGTTGGGAGCTGCGGGCATACAGATGGGCACCAGATTCGTGGCTTCAAAGGAATCCATCGTCCATGCGAACTTTAAGGAAAAGATAATAAAGGCAAAGGACATAGACTCTACCGTGACGGGTATGAGCACGGGGCATCCCGTAAGATGCCTCAGGAACAAGATGACCAGAGAATACCTTCAGATGGAGAAAGAGGGCGTGGAGCTGATGGAGCTTGAGAAGCTCACTCTGGGATCCCTGAAGAGAGCGGTCATAGACGGGGATGTGGTGACCGGAACGCTCATGGCCGGGCAGATAGCGGGTCTTATCAAAGAGGAAGAAAGCTGCAGGGACATAGTGCAGGGGATAGTCCGCGAATGTAACGAAGTGATCGGAGAATACAGATAATGGGAAAGACGGCTTTTTTGTTCCCGGGACAGGGAGCGCAGTATGCCGGCATGGGTGCCGACTTCTGCGAAAGATATGAAGAGGCGGCTGCGGTATATGATGCGGCATCGGAGGCGGTCGGACTGGACATCAGGGAGCTGTGCTTTGAAGAAAACAACAGGCTCGATCAGACAGAATATACGCAGATAGCCATGATCGCGACTGAGTTGGCGATGCTTAAGGTTGTGGAGTCGAAGGGTATCAGGGCTGATATCGCAGCGGGGCTCAGCCTCGGAGAATACGGAGCTCTAGCCGCCTGCGGCGTGATGAAGGATGAGGATATCTTCCGGGTGGTAAGAAAGCGCGGGATATACATGCAGAACGCATATCCTTCGGGCGGCGGCATGACGGCAGTCCTTGGTATGGACGGAGATAAAGTGGCTGCCATATGTGAAAAGACTGCGCACGAGAGTGGCAGGATCGTATCAGTCGCAAATTACAACTGTCCCGGACAGATAGTCATCACAGGAGAAAAGAGCGCAGTCGATATGGCAGCAAAGGAGCTTACTGAGGAAGGAGCAAAAAGATGCATACCGCTGAAGGTCAGCGGACCCTTCCACTCACTTCTGCTGAAGGAGGCTTCGGCTGAACTTGCACGTGAGCTTGAGAGTGCTAAGACCAAGGATCCTGTGATCCCATACGTGACAAATGTGACTGCGGAATACGTGACAGGCAGTGACGGCATAAAAGATCTTCTTGTAAGACAGATAATAAGCCCGGTGAGATGGCAGCAGAGCATAGAGCTCATGGTAAGCGACGGAGTGGATAACTTCATAGAGATAGGACCGGGAAAGACTCTGACGGGCTTCATGAAAAAGATCGCCCCCGGGGTGCGCTCTTATCATATCGGAAGTATTGAAGAGATGGAGGATTATCCGGAGGTGACAAATGCTTGAGGGTAAGGTGGCACTGGTGACAGGTGCCGGAAGAGGTATAGGCAGGGCGATATCGCTGAAGCTTGCCGAAATGGGAGCGAAGATCATAGTCAACTATTGCGGCTCTGAAGAGAAAGCGAAGGAGACCGTAAAGCTCATAGAGAATGCCGGAGGAGAGGCCTGGGCCGTAAGATGCGATGTCTCTGATTTTGCTTCCTGCGGTGAGATGGCAAAGACTGTGACTGAAAAATACGGAAGAGTGGATATCCTCGTAAACAATGCAGGGGTGACAAGAGACGGACTGATAATGAGGATGTCAGAGGATGACTACGACAAGGTGCTTGATATCAATCTGAAGGGCGCCTTCAACACGATAAGGCATTTCTCCTCTGTCTTCCTAAAGCAGAGGAGCGGAAAGATCATCAACATTTCTTCCGTCAGCGGAGTGCTGGGGAATGCCGGACAGGCAAATTACAGCGCATCGAAGGCCGGACTGATAGGCCTGACAAAGAGTGTCGCCAGAGAGCTTGCAAGCCGCGGGATCTGTGTCAATGCAGTAGCGCCCGGCTTCATAGAGACCGACATGACGGAAGCCATGAGCGACAAGGCAAAGGAGACTGTCCTCGCCGCCATTCCCATGAAAAGGACGGGAAAGACAGAGGATATCGCGAAAGCAGTTGCTTTTCTTGCCGATGATGCATCAGACTACATCACGGGGCAGGTGCTCTGCGTAGACGGAGGTATGGCAATATGAGTAAGAGAAGAGTAGCAGTCACCGGAATGGGTGTAGTGACACCCATCGGTATAGGCAGGGATGAATTCCTTAAGGCACTGAAGGAGGAAAAGACAGGCTTTGCTCCCATCACGGCTTTTGACACATCGGAGTATAAGGTGAAACTCGCAGCAGAGGTGAAGGACTTTGATCCCGAGGCTTTCATGGACAAAAAGACCGCGCGCAGGATGGAGAGATTCTCACAGTTTGCTGTGGCTGCAGCGAAGGAAGCCATAGAGGATGCAGGACTTGATATGAGCCGCGAGGATCCTTTCAGGGCAGGCTGTTCCATAGGCAGCGGGACAGGAAGCCTGCAGGCCATGGAAAGAGAGCACAGCAGACTGCTGGAGTACAAAAATGGCAAGGTAGGTCCTTTGTTCGTGCCGCTCATGATCTCCAACATGGCAGCCGGAAACGTGAGCATCCTGTACGGGTTGAAGGGCAAGAACATAAATGTGGTGACTGCCTGTGCCACGGGAACGAATTCCATCGGAGAGGCTTTCAGATCCATACAGTACGGAGAAGCTGACATCATGGTGGCAGGAGGCAGTGAAGCAGCCATATGTCCTTTGGGCATAGCCGGCTTTTCTTCGCTGACCGCACTCAGCTCCTGCGAGGATCCGAAGAGATGTTCCATCCCCTTTGACAAGGACAGGAGCGGATTCGTGATGGGCGAGGGAGCCGGTATCGTGGTACTGGAGGAGCTGACCCATGCGATCGACCGCGGTGCGAAGATATATGCGGAGGTGAAGGGATACGGATGCTCTGCTGACGCGTATCATATCACATCACCCGCGGAGGACGGCTCGGGAGCTGCACAAGCCATGAGATATGCCGTAGAGGATGCAGGACTGAAGCCCGGAGACATCACATATATCAATGCCCACGGTACAGCGACAAAACACAATGATCTCTTTGAGACGAGAGCGATAAAACTCGCCTTCGGAGAACATGCGCATGATATAAAGATTAACTCTACAAAATCCATGATAGGACATCTGCTGGGAGCGGCAGGGGCGGTAGAATTCATAACGAGCGTGATGGAAATAAATGAAGGATTCATCCACGCCACAGTGGGACTTGAGGAGACGGAGGAAGAGATGGATCTCGACTATTGCAGACAGAGCATAAGGACTGACATCAGGTATGCTCTTTCTGATTCCCTTGGGTTCGGTGGACACAACGCCTGCCTTGTGGCAGCAGCATATGAGGAGTGATTGAAAATGTCGATACTCGGTACAAAGGAAATAATGGAAAGGATCCCGCACAGATCGCCGTTCCTCCTGATAGATACCATAGAGGAACTGGAGCCCGGAGTAAGGGCTGTGGGAAAAAAATGCGTGAGCTTCAATGAGCCGTATTTTGCCGGACATTTCCCGGGAAACCCGGTGATGCCCGGAGTGCTCATAATAGAGGCTATGGCTCAGGTCGGAGCAGTGGCTTTTCTCGATCTTCCTGAATGGAGAGGAAAGACCGCTTACTTCGCGGGGATAGACAAGGCCAGATTCAAGAGGAAGGTCGTGCCCGGGGATGTGCTTACCATAGAGACAGCAATAGACAGGTGCAAGGGTCCCATAGGCACGGGAAAGGCGACGGCATATGTGAACGGTGAGCTGGCGGCAAAGGCCGAGCTTACTTTTGCCGTAGGTGAATAAGACCATGAAGAAAAGATGGGGAGCGGCAGAGAATACTGCCGAAGAAACCGAGACCGTTAAATGTCCGAAGTGCGGAAGGACTCTGGACAAGCGCAAGGTTATAACACATAAATACGTGTGCTATGAGTGCGGAGGTTATTTCCGTGTAAGGACCAGTAACCGTATCCGTATGGTGGCGGATCCGGGAAGCTTCGAGGAATGGTATAAAACCATGCCGGTGAGCAATCCGCTGAACTATGAGGGCTACGAAGAAAAACTCAGGCAGGTACAGGAGAAGACCGGACTGAATGAAGGCTTCACCGTGGGAAAATGCAGGATATTCGGTGAAGAGGCTGTAGTGGGTGTATGCGACTCCCGCTTCATGATGGCCAGCATGGGGCATGTAGTAGGAGAGAAGGTGACCTCTGCAATAGAAAGGGCCACGAAAGAGAAACTGCCCGTCTTTATATTCTGCTGCTCCGGAGGAGCCAGAATGCAGGAGGGCATCATATCCCTGATGCAGATGGCTAAGACATCCGCGGCGATCAGGAAGCACGGGGATGCGGGACTGCTGTACTCCACGATCCTCACAGATCCTACCACCGGCGGAGTGACAGCGAGCTTTGCAATGCTGGGAGATGTGATAATGGCTGAACCCGGCGCGCTGATAGGTTTCGCGGGACCCAGGGTTATAAAGCAGACCACGGGAGAGGAACTGCCGGAAGGCTTTCAGACAGCGGAGTTTTTGCAGCAGCACGGATTCATAGACGGGATAGTGGAAAGAAGGGTGCAAAAGAAGATCCTTTATTTTCTGATAAGATCCCATCAGAGAACGGGGAAGAGATCCTGGGCCGAATTCGACGACAAGAGCTTCGGCGATATACTTGCAAGCCTTGCAGGGATACACATCACGCTGGGTAAGAAGAAGTCCGCCTGGGAGAAGGTGAAGAGCGTACGAAAGATAGAAAGACCCTCGGCCTATGACTATATGGAGACGATCTTTGATATCTTCGTGGAGAGCCACGGGGACAGATGCTACGGCGATGACGGCGCGATAGTCGGAGGCATAGGCTTCATAGACAGCCAGCCTGTTACGGTGATAGCCGATATCAAGGGCAGCAGTGCCGCGGAATGCGTGAAGAGGAACTTCGGTATGCCGATGCCTGACGGATACAGGAAGGCCCTGAGACTGATGAAGCAGGCCGAGAAATTCAACCGTCCGGTCATAAGTTTCGTGAATACCGCGGGAGCCTTCTGCGGAGCGGAAGCTGAAAAGAGAGGCCAGGGTGAAGCAATAGCAAGGAACCTTATGGAGATGTCCGCACTGAAGGTGCCGGTGCTTTGCATACTTATAGGTGAAGGCGGAAGCGGAGGAGCGCTGGCTACCGCAGTAGGCAATGAGGTGTGGATGCTGGAAAACGCTACCTACTCCATACTCTCGCCCGAGGGTTTTGCATCCATCCTCTGGAAGGATGCGGGAAGGGCGAAGGAGGCCAGTGAGGTGATGAACATCACGGCCCAGGATCTGAAGAGGCTGAAGGTGATAGAGCGTATAGTGCCGGAGTACGGCGGCGCTTCAAAGGATACCAGGCGCGCCATAGGGGTATACATGAAGGAGAAGATAAAGCAGTTCCTGAAGAAGTACGACGGAATGGATCCGGAGAGGATCGCAGAGGAAAGATACAACAGATTCAGGGCTTACTAGACGGGAGAGAAAAATGGGTGTAGCGATAAGAGGAACCGGGAGCGCACTGCCTGAAAAGATACTGACGAATCAGGATCTGGAAAAGATGGTCGATACCACGGATGAGTGGATCAGGCAGCGTACCGGGATGAGAGAGAGGCATATAGCAAAAAAGGAGACCGTGCCGTCACTGGCAGCGGCGGCCTGCAAGAGGGCCCTTGAGAACGCGGGAAAAAAGGCGGAGGATGTGGAACTCATCATAGTGGCCACCTGTACCACGGAGATGCTCCTGCCCTGTGCGGCATGCAGGGTGCAGAAGAAGCTGGGATCAGATAAGGCCATTGCTTTTGACATAAATGCGGCATGCGGAGGTTTTCTCTTTGCCCTGAATACCGCCCATCACTACATTGAAGCGGGAGCCTGCAGGAACGCTCTGGTAGTGGGATCCGAGGTCCTGTCGGAGATAATAGACTGGACGGACCGGTCTACCTGTGTGCTCTTCGGCGACGGAGCCGGTGCGGTATATGTGGAGGAGACGACAAAGGGTGAGAGATCCTGTATAATAGGGATGTCTCAGGGAAGCAGTGGAATGGACGGACAGATGCTCTACTGCAGAGGGAGAGCAGTGAAGGGAGAGACGGAGCCTGAGATAGACAGTGATGATCTCCTGGTTCACATGAGCGGAAGCGAGGTGTACAGATTTGCGGTACGTCAGGTGCCGGTGTGCATAGGCAGGGCACTGGACTCTGCGGGCATAGGTACGGATGACGTGGACATATTTGTTCTGCATCAGGCGAACCGCCGGATCATAGAGTCCATAGCAAGAACGCTTAAGGCAGATACAGACAGATTTCCGATGAATATAGAAAGGACAGGAAATACATCATCGGCATCCATACCGATCCTGCTGGATGAGCTTAACAGGGCAGACAGGATACAGAAAGGACAGACAGTGGTGCTGTCCGGCTTCGGTGCGGGGATGACCTATGGTGCCTGCGTGGTGGTATGGTGAGCAGGAATACGACTACATTGAACAGGCTGTTGGTCAATCTCTTCAACGAGGTGCTGGAGGCGGAGTCACGGGCGGTGATCACAGGCGATTTCGTGGATATCTCCAATAATGACATGCATATCATAGATGCCATAGGAGTGGAGGAGCCCAAGAATATGTCCGCCATAGCGGCAAAGCTCATGGTGACGGTGGGAACGCTGACCGTGAATATGAACAGCCTGGAAAAAAAGGGCTATATAGAGAGGAAGCGCTCAAGCGAGGATAAGCGCATGGTGTATGTAACGCTTACCGAAAAGGGAAGAAAGGCTTTCTTTCACCACAGGGATTTCCATAAGGAGATGATAAAGGCTGCCGTAAGGGGACTGGATGAGGAAGAGATGAAAGCTCTCATCAGCTGTCTCGACAAACTGGACGGATTTTTCGCTTCCCAGCATGAGACGAAATAGTGTTCTTGACAGATGGTGTCCGTTTTCTTAAAATAATATGGCGTTTGATGAGGGGAGACATCAAAGGTCAGGTGTAACTATGAACAAATTCAATAACGGATCAGTTATCAGTCACAGTGTCGTCGCAAGGAGAAGGAAGCAGTTTCTTGCGATCATGCTGTGTTTTATTTTTGCTTTTTTGCCGGCAGTAGATGTTATGGCGGAGACGGTGACAGTCGAGGGATGGTATAACGAAGAGAATAACACTAACGAGATGATCGGAAAGAATGCGAGTGCGGTTATTTGGGATGCGAGTAGAGCTAGAACGTTAGGAACCGGAAACGTAAGAGTATCATATTCTGATAATATTCCGCAGCAAATTGGGGGGAATGTTTTTCTTCCAGACGCACAACCAAGAGGTGTGTATCCTGAAGTCACATTTAATAATGGCCAAACAATAGAGGATTTTGATCATTGGAAAATTGTAGAATGCTCTTTATCCCAGGATAATGCAGCAACTTGGCTGAATCTGTCTCTAAGAGCCGTTACCGGCGCGGCTGTTTCCGTATCTGCCGACCCTGAAGAGGGAGGCGAGCCCGCGGTCGGTAAGGATTATGTATCTGATGAAGATAAAGCTGTTTCACTTAGGGCCAATTCCAAGTCAGGCTATAAGCTCAAAAAGTGGACTGTAGTGGCCGGGGATATTACCATAGATGATGAGGAGGCCGAAAATACGACATTTTCCGTTAACAGCACTACAACCGGACAGGAAATAAAGATCAAGGGTACCTATGAAGAAAAAACGGAAGGAGAATACACCATAAGCTTCTATCCTAACTACCCCGGCAAGGGTGTGGGTACTCCGGTAAAGAAACAGACAACCGATCATAAGATATCAGAATATCCCAAGTTCAGCCGCAGCGGATACGATCTGAAAGGATTCTATACGGATCCTGAAGGCGGAGACAGGGTAACTGACAAAGAGTTTACGAAGGACACCTCTTTGTATGCTCACTGGGACAAGGACAAAGATGACCCGGATTCTTCATCCGGATCGGATGATGAAAATGAGAACAACGATAATGACCGGCCGGCAGTGTTTAATCCGCTTGCCCTTATCGCATATTACTATGAGAACAATGTTATCAATCACAATGCGGTCTTTGCCCGGGAGGAACAGGGGCCTGCAGCGATGTTAGCATTCACGAATGCACTTCCGAAGGGATGGAAACTCGGATTCTCATTTTCGTTATCGATAAACGGCAAGAATGAAAAAACTCTTAAGAACGGAACGATAAAGATGTATGTTCCCGCAGATATCCTGAAGAAAAACCGTCAGTATGCCATCATGGCGCTCGACAAAAACGGTCAGGTAAAGATGATCAATGATGCGGATAACATAGAGCAGCTCATTACTGCGAGCCCGAATACAGAAGGCTATGCTTATGCGCTGATTTACAAAGACTGATCAATTCATTGAAGAAGATAATCATTATCGCTGTAATCGCGATCATTATGCCCTCCATGCTCATCATGTCTGCTTTTATCCCCAAAAGCGCGATCAGAAAAGGGACGCTTTCTTCTGCCGAATATCTGAACAGTCATGATATGTTCGGCTGCGTGATCGACGGGGTGGAAGGCAGCCGTATAGACGGGTATGCCGATTCGATACTCTTAAACATCGCGTATCATCTGGACAAAGATCATCCGCTGAAAAGCGTGGCTCTTTCGGCATACTATTTTACGCCGGATCATGAAGAGAATGAAAATCTTCTTGCCGCAGTACGGGATGACCCCGGAATGAACCGTCAGTATTTAAGATACTGGCACGGATCGATAGCATTCATCCGTCCTCTTCTTACCATGATGCCCATACAGGGCATATTCATTGTTAATTCCTGTATCATGATCGCATTGTTTGCGGTATATGTCATTCTGCTTTTGAGGATGAAAGAGTACGTGCCGGTCATCTCGATGACCATAGCTTTGATACTGACGAGGGTATGGTTTGTTCCTCTGTCGCTGGAGTATACATGGATGATAATGCTGATGCTCGTCTGCAGCATAGCAGTCATCATTTTGTATAGCAAAGGTCTGCAGAAGTATTACGGCCTTCTGTTCGTCTTGAGCGGAATGGCCACGGCATTTGTTGATTTTCTTACTACCGAGACTCTTTCACTTCTTGTTCCTATCCTTATCATGATCTGGCTTGAACGAAGAAGGGATATGACATCAAAAGAGATATACACGGCGCCGGTAAGATACAGCATAGAATGGGGTATTGCCTATGCGCTCATGTGGTCTTCCAAATGGCTGTTCACATCGATCGTTATGAAAGAGAATGCAATGCCGTATGTACTTGAGCATGTGGAGGAGCGGATCGGTGGAGATCTCGGGCTTAGTATGTGGCAGTATATAACCGGGGCCGTGAAGAATAACATCGGCTGCCTGTTTCCGCTCGGCTACGGGGCCGTGGGTTATATTCTGTTCACAGCATTGATAATATATGCGATTTACAGGGCTTTTGTATACAGAACCGGTGGATGGGACGGCCGGCGAATAGCAGTGATGGCCGTGATCGGACTCGTTCCTTATATCAGATATCTGGTGCTTCACAACCATTCGTACATTCACTGCTTTTTTACGTTCCGTGCACAGCTTGCCACGGTTATGGCAGTTGTTCTGATACTGTCAGAGCTGACGGGACACGGATCAAAGGCTGCACAGAATCCCTGCGATAAGATAGCCTGATGCCGCGATCATGGTGAAGGCTGTGCTGTAGCGTATCCGAAGTTTTTTGACCGCATCCGGATCAAAGCCAACAGCCGTTCCGACATTAAGCGCGTCAGCGGTAAAAGCACAGTTCTTCTCACCTGCGATCCCGGCTCCCGCAACCGCACCGACGATAAGCGCCGGATCAATGGACAGGCGGGAAGCCAGCCCGATAACGATCGGGAAGATAATGGCATACATGGACCACGAAGATCCGAGCGCGATCGTCAGGAACATCGACAGGACGAATGTGGCGACAGGAAGCAGGACGGCCGCCGCACGAAATGTGGTGATCACTTCGGCCAGGTAGGTATGAAGGCCGAGTGCATCAAGCAGGGAAGCAAAGTTGATCGTCAGAAGATAGAGAATGACAGGGATCGTGGTTTCCGATATCCCTTCAACCAGATGCTGCATGAACTGTTCCGGGGTCATGGTCTTCGTGAATCCGTACAGGAGAAACATGAAAGCCAGGGTTGCAAGTAGACCCACGGCACTGTCAGTCATAAAGCTTTTCCCGGTGATGCTTCGAAATGTCAGGGAAGTTATGGCCAAAACAATGACCGGAAGGATGACATTGGTCTTATGTCCCCATACTTCCGTGTCGTGAGCACTCAGATACTTTTCGGATCCTTTCGGATACAGTTCGGATGTTTCATCATAACGCCTCTGCGCCTCTTTCAACTGCCTGACTGAAGGCAGTTTTCCGAAGGCAAACAGGATCATTCCCGCAAGAACTATGATCGAATAGAAATTATAGGCTATGGACCGTACAAACAAAGGAACGGCCTCCTGTCCTACTGTTGCAAACAGAGTTCCGGTCACAAAGACTCCCCACAATGAGAGCGGGATAAATGAGCATATTACCGTCGGAAGCATGGAAAAGAAGAGAGCCGGCTTTTCACGGATCACGCCGGCCTCCTTTGCCGGTGTATATATTGTATATGATGCGGTGATCATGTTCAGGCAGTCATCGATTCCCGTTATTATCATAATGAGAATGGAATACAGAAAAATCCCTTTCTGATCTTTGCAGCGCGGGGCAAATGATTTTTCAAAGGCCGTGACACCTCCGGCGGCAACGATCAGATTGATCATCCCACCCATCAGAGCCATTACGAGTACAGTATAGACATTGTCTTTCTGACTCATCGTTTCCATTATGGAATCGGCATATCCCGTAAACACTCCGGTCCTGTATACCAGGATCGCAGCCAGTATCCCCGAAGCTATAAGTGATTCGACGGTACGTTTTGTCAGAAGAACGTACACAAGCATGAATACCGCAGGTATCACAAATACCGGAAATGAGGTCCCGGCGGGAACAAAAAGCAGTGCGGCCAGATACGAGATCATTATAAGTCCGTACTGCAGTATCATCTGTTTTCTGGAAAGGGGTACGGAATTAGAAGGATGTGACAGCACACCGCGTCTGGCACCGGAAAGAGACAAGATCTGTGAGTGCTTTCCGGTCAGCTGCGCGTAAACCCTTTTCATCAACTCTCCGTAAATGTTCGGATGCCTTGATAAAAAATCAAGAAGGTCAGAGCTTTCCATTTTGTACAGAACGGTCTTTCCATGGGAGCGTACGGTCGACAGACGTTTCTGCCCGGATAAGACCGCATATTCACCGAAGTACTGACCCACATGGAGCACATTGATCTGTTTATCGTTTTCGTCCAGAACGACAAGGGTACCTGATTCTATAAAATACATTCCGTCAGCTTCGGAACCGATCTTACAGATATCCTGACCGTTTTCATAGGATTCTTTTTGAAGCTTCGACTCGATCTCGGCCAGTTCCGCCTGCCCTTCATCACTGTCATCAAGGCCGAAAAAGGCGGCAATGTATTTTTGATTGATCTTCTTTTTCATTGTATTATTCCCTCTGTGATTGTTACAGTATAGCATACACTTAAACAGAAGATAGTATACTTTTTGTATGTATTATTCTATAATCTGTAAATCAAAAGAAAAAAATAAAATGAAGTTTTGCGGGAGGAACCAGAGATGAAAAGAAAGGTCAAAACAACTGCGATAGTCTTATGCTGCGCACTGACCGTTTCCGGACTATGCGGATGCGGGAAAGAGCCGGAAATCGTAAGCGAAGAGCAGACCGCGGGAGATACGGAAGATCCGGAAGACGGCAGGGGCGATCTTATCACAGATGAGGATCAGTCTGCCGGCTTTGATGAAAAGGTTGAGAATAATGATATCGCTCTGAGAGGTCCTTCATATACGGGCCTTACAGACATTTATACTTTGTATAATGAGGATGGTACGTATATCTGTCAGGATATGATGGATGACGGTCTTACCCTTATAACCAATATGAGCTCGCGCAATTCCCAACGCGACGGTCAGGATCCCGACGCATATGCGGAAAACTATGTCTGTGCTGTTGTGGATGACACCGGCAGTGCAAAGATCACAAGTTCCAAAGAAGACAAAACGGTCACGCCAAGACTGTCATTTCCGTCATACAGGGTTTACTGGGAGAGCGGTTCTAATGAGGACACCAGGCAGAATGTCGGCGTGGTATTGCTTACCGACAACTATACCTTCTACTATGGTTACGGATGTGCGATAGACTTTTATGAAGATAATTCAGACCACTACGAGAAAGATCTTAACGGTATAGAGATCACAGGATTTGAGGACCTTAAAACGGAACGGGAGAACGGTTCCAACAAAGATGCAAAGAAAGATGCAAAGGGTTATGATGTTTATCTTGAAAAGATAAATGAGCTTAAGTCGGAAGGGCTGGCTGATCAGTTTACGCTTGCGTTTATAAATGATGACGGAAGAGATACTCCCGAGCTTATCGCAAGCGACTCCACAGGATCTTTTGATCATGAAAATGCGTTCATTTTCTCGGTTGAGGATGGCAAGGTTGTCGAGGTCGCAAGTGTTATCGCAGGTGTTGACGGAGCCAATCTTGACTACGCGATAGGAGCAAACCTTATCCATATAAGCGGAGCTGTCTCAGGAATGAGAGATACATTCTACAGGATAGAGAAGGGCAAACTTGAGGAAGTTTTTGCTGCCGAGGCATCAAGTATGGATGAAGACGCAAAATATACCATAAACAAAGAAAGCGTCAAGGAAGATGATTACTATAAGAAGATAAATGATTTTATGGAGCCATACAATCCTTTGGTCCGTATAGCTTATGACGGCTTATATGATGTTACTTACACATACAGTGACGGATACGGCGGTTTCGAGCAGGGCTCTTGTGAAAGCTATACGCCGGCTTCGGAGATAAGTGGTAAATAAAAAGGAACGGATCAATCTGAGATAAACATTACCGGCGGTCAATGACCGCCGGTTTTGACTAAACGCTCCACACCGCCGTTTCCGATCCAGAGAGTATCCGGGTCGTTTTCCCGGGAAAGATAGGTGCTAAAAGTATACTTTTGAATGTGAAATGAATGTGAAATGATTGTAAAATCAATTTACATCACAGAAATGACATGATATACTTTACTCTCGCGTTTTATGCAATTTTGCGATGCGACTCTTAAACGAGTCCGGGAGATATTATGAAAAGATCATTCGTTGTCAAATATATGCTCATCATGACGGCTGCTGCCGCCTTTCTTGCAGGCTGCAACGATACCGGTTCCAAGGATAAGGAAGAGGATAAGGAAACGAAAAAGGTACGTGTATCCGTCGAAAATCCCATAAGGTCGGATATTGAGATCACCGGTGATTTTATCGGAAACGTATCAGCGGATTCCACGGTTAGCGTTGTTGCCAAACTCTCAGGTGATGTAACAAACACATATTTCGAAGTGGGCGACCATGTCAATGCCGGGGATCTGATGTTTACGATCGACGATACATCGGCACAGATATCCATGAAGCAGGCAAAGGCGGCACTTGATTCGAGCAGGGCATCCCTCGGTTCAGCCCAGGCGGGACTTGATGCGGCCAAGATATCCAACCTGTATACGACCGCCCAGGTGACCCAGCAGTGGGGTACTGCGGGTACCAATGAGATGCAGCTTGCAAATGCTGTAAACTCGGCGAAGTACGGGCTGATGAATGCCAATGAAAATAATGATGCTGCAGGCGTCCAGCTTGATTATATCAGGGGTCAGATATCCGATATTGATGATCAGATAGATGATCTTGAAGAGAATAAAGACAACATGGCAAGATATGCCAAAGCGCTTACCCAGATCAAGAGGATATATACGGAAATTTCCGAATGTGCCGGCATGAGCGATGAGAGTGCCGCCCTTACCGCGGTATATAACAAATACCTGATCTCGGGGCTGAGCACGACTGATGCCGAGGCGGCTGCCAAGACATACCTTCAGATGCAGACCAGCGGAGGAGCCTCCACCGTGGAAGAACTTGATACGATGATATCGGGGGCAAGTTCCGCATCTTCCGCAATAGACAGTCTTGAGGATGCAAAAGACCAGCTTCTTGTAAGCAGAGCCCAGGCCGAGGTCGCCAAGACAGCGGCATCCACAGGCGTCTGCCAGGCTCAAGAGGCCCAGGCCCTTGCCCAGAGAATGCTTGACGATTACAGGAATTACACGCTTGCAACGATCATCACGGGTGGAAATGCCCAGCTTGCGGGCGCCAATTCCCAGGTGGCAACCGCAGAGGCCGGAGTCAAGCAGGTCCAGGCAGGTGTAGCCCAGGCCGAAACAGGAGTTGAGGCTGCCCAGCTTCAGCTTGATTATGCGAATGTCAAGGCTCCGGTATCGGGAGTGATCACGGCAAAAAACATAACGGTCAATAATATGGCTGCAGCGGGCTCGCCGGCTTACGTCATCACAGCCGACGATACACAGTATGTGGAATTCTACGTTTCCGAGGCTGTTATGGACAGGCTTATTGTAGGACAGGACGTGACCGTAACAAGAAACGGCGCTTCATATACGGCAAAGATCACGGAAAATTCCGGCATTGCGGATGCGGCAAGCGGACTGTTCTTTATCAAGGCTCAGATCCTTCCCGGGGGTGACAAACTCATAAACGGAACGAAGGTCAAGATCACGCTTGCGACCGACAGCAGGAGCTCCGTTATCACGGTGCCGGTTGATTCGGTATATTATCTGAATGAGACCTCATATGTTTACCGTTATATAAACGGAAAGGCCGTAAAGACAGACGTTGTTACCGGAATATCGGACAGCAACAGGATTGAGATCACAGACGGCCTTAGCGAACAGGACAAGGTCATCACGACCTGGGCGAGCCAGCTGAGGGACAACATGGATGTAGAGGTTGAAGGAAGTGCTCTTTCGCAGGAAGATCATTCACCGGACAAAATAGAGGTACTAAATGAAATCCCTGATTAAGACCAGCCTGAACCGTCCCGTTGCAGTGATAGTCATCATAGCGGGACTTATTATTTTCGGGATCGGCTCGGTGCTCGGAATGTCCCTGCAGCTTATCCCGGATATGGAAATGCCGATGGTTATGATACAGACCGTGTATCCCATGGCAGGACCGGAGGATGTAGAGAGACTTGTTACCAAAAAGATAGAGGACGGATGCGGTTCTTTATCCGGACTTGATACTACCTACTCATACTCAAGGGAGAATGTGTCCATAGTTCTTTTGCAGTTTGAGTACGGCACAAATATAGATGATGCCTATATGGATGTCAGGGAAGCCCTGGACATCGTCAAGCCTAACCTTCCCGAAAAAGCAAATGATCCCGTTGTTGCCACAATGGACATTAATGCTGCGCCGGTAATGCAGCTGTCGGTCAACTCTTCGACCGAAGATGTCAATGAATTTGTGGAGGAGACTCTTACTCCGGAACTTGACAAGATCAGTACGATCACTCAGGTTGAAGTAAGCGGCGGGCTCGAAGACTACATATCCATAGAACTTATTCCCGAGAACCTGAAACAGTATAATGTCAGCGTCAATACCGTAACCTCCACGGTAGGAAGCGCCAATTTCACATTCCCTGCAGGGTCGGCAAAGTACGGCGGACAGCAGGTTGATCTGAGCTCGAGGGTTGAGTACAAGACTCCCGAAGAACTGCGTCAGATCCCGATCACCACGTCAACCGGACAGACCATACACCTGTCCGATATCGCAAATGTCCATTATGCGTCAAAGGAGGCGTCCTCATACAGCCGGTTTAAAGGATCGGATAACTTAAGCGTTAACATTTCCAAACAGCAGTCAGCATCAGCCGTAACAGTCTCCGGTTCGGTCAACAAACTCATCGACCGTCTCAAGGAAAGATATCCCGATATCGAGATATTCACAGTTTATGACAGTGCCGACATAATAAAATCATCACTCAAATCCATAGGCGAGACGCTCCTTTTGGGTATTGTGATCACAATGTTCGTCCTCTTTGTTTTCTTCGGAGACATAAAGGGCAGTCTTATCGTCGGCTCATCCATGCCGGTATCGCTTCTCATAACATTTCTCCTTATGAGCTTTATGGGATTTTCACTGAACATGATCACCATGGGAGCCCTTGTTATCGCGATAGGTATGATGGTCGATAACTCCATTGTCGTCCTGGAGATGTGCTTCAGGAAAAAGGACGACGGGCTTGATTATAAAGGTGCGGCATTTGAAGGGACCAAGATCGTGCTCAATTCGATCATCGCATCGACCATTACCACGGTAGTCGTATACTTGCCTCTTGCGATGATGAAGGATCTGTCGGGGCAGCTGTTCGGACAGCTCGGCTATACGATAGTGTTTGCCCTTATGGCATCGCTTGTCTCGGCGATAACGCTTGTTCCACTGTGTTTCGCGTTCTACAAGCCTGTGGAAAAGAAGGAATCCGTGGTAAACCGTTTTCTCGATAAGCTCTCCTCGGGATATACAAAAGCTCTTAATAAGTTTCTGAACCACAAGGTACTGACTGCGATCCTGGCGATCGTGGTCTTTGCGGTTTCCATTGTGCTCATAAGATTTGTCAATTCACAGCTGTTTCCCAATACGGATGAGGGACAGGTAGAGATCACGGTAACCTTCAGACCGGGTACCAATATTGACACTGTGGATGAAAAGGTCAGGCAGATCGAGGAATTTGTCAGAAACAGTGAATATATAGATGACTATTCCGGAAGATCAAGCGTAACTACGGGTACCGTAAATGCTTATGTAGCAGACGGAACGAAGAAATCCACGGCACAGATAGTAGACGAGTTCACCGAGGAGCTTTCCTCTTATGCCGACAACTGTGAGATATCCGTGGCCGCATCTTCATCCATGGGTATAACGTCAATGGGAGGCGGCAATACTTATGAGGTCGCTTTTGAAGGAACGGATCTTGAGGACCTTGAGACGGCACTTCTTGAAGTAGACTCCATAGTGATGAACGTGGAAGGTGTGATCAGTTCAACATCTTCCATGGGAAGTGTGGCTTCAAGAGTAAAGGTGGACATCGATCCCATCAACGCTGCAGCGAACAATCTGACACCCGCCATGATCGGATCGTCGCTCAATACGGCCATCAACGGTTCGGATGCGATGAAGGTCACGATAGATGACAAGACATATCAGATCACGGTCGAATATCCCGAGAACGAATATGAGACGATCAATGATGTGGAAAACATGTTTGTCACCAATACCGTCGGCAAGGATGTTCCGCTTCGTGATGTCGCAAATATCGTCTTTACCGACTCTCCCCAGACGATCACAAGGCAGGACGGCAGATACTACGCAACCGTCACGGCAACCGTAAGATCCGATGAAAAAGCGGACGTGACCAAGGCGATAGAAGAAGCCCTTGTTGATTATGTGCCTCCCAAGACGGTGGAGAAGACAGAGAACCAGGCGACTGAAATGATGAACGATGAGTTCGCATCGATATTAAAAGCCATTGCCACGGCCATAATACTCGTATACATGGTCATGGCTATTGAGTTCGAGAACCTGAGATACTCCGGCATGGTAATGTTCTGTATCCCCTTCTCGCTGATAGGCTCGATATTCCTGCTGCTTATCACAAGAGGTCTTCTTTCCATGGTATCTCTCATGGGATTTCTGATGCTGATAGGTATCGTTGTCAATAACGGTATCATATTTGTGGACTATACAAACCAGCTTCGGGACGGCGGTATGTCTACTGCCGATGCTCTTGTTGCGACCGGGCGTTCAAGGCTTCGTCCCATTCTGATGACGACGCTCACAACTATACTGTCGATGGTCCCGATGGCACTCGGGCTTGGAAGAAACGGCGAATTGATGCAGGGTATGGCTCTTGTCATCTGCGGAGGTCTTATCGCGTCAACCATTCTGACTCTTCTCCTTCTTCCGACCTTCTATATGATCATTCACAAGCATAACAAGGAAAGAAGAAACAGAAGACAGAAGAGGTCCCGGAGGAAAGAGCTGAAAGAAAAAATTCAAGAGATAGAAATAAAAGATATAAAAGATATAAAAGAAGATTTGACAGACAAATAAAATCATGTCATAATTTCGAATCATAAAAATATCAAACCTGTGAAGCGGAAGAAAAAGCATCTTATCGCCGAAGCGAGTCCGGGACGGTGGGAGCCGGATGGTATGAGGGGTGCGTGGTTTATCCTTATATGGGCCGCTGAGGGCATGGGGAACGGGGAAACCCAAGTATCCGTGACGTGAGGCATACGTCAGTTGCCGGGGATATGTTGGTATCCTGCAAAGTGCACGGTCGTTCCGTGAATCAAGGTGGCACCGCGGATAGTATATTCGTCCTTGACAGAACAAGAGTATTCTGTCAGGGATTTTTTATTTCCACCAATCTCCGGCAGAACGTTTAAGACCGAAACGGAGGAACATTATGATCAAAGAAGCCATCGTAAAGATTGTGAACAAGGAAGATCTGACCTATGACGAAGCTTATACCGTGATGAATGAGATCATGAACGGTGAGACTTCGGCTACCCAGAATGCCGCTTTTCTTGCGGCACTTTCCACAAAGAGCGCAAGAGCCGAGACAACAAATGAGATAGCAGGCTGTGCGGCAGCTATGCGTGAACATGCAACACAGGTAAAAACAGGCATGGATGTTCTGGAGATAGTCGGCACCGGAGGCGACAATGCGGGAAGTTTTAACATCTCCACCACATCGGCGATCATAGCTGCAGCGGGCGGCATCAAGGTTGCCAAGCACGGTAACCGTGCGGCATCATCGCTTTCGGGAACGGCGGACTGCCTGGAGGCTCTGGGAGTAAACATCGATCAGAGTCCCGAAAAGTGCGTTGAGCTTTTGAACGAAGTCGGAATGTGCTTCTTCTTCGCCCAGAAGTATCATACGTCGATGAAGTATGTCGGAGCGATCAGAAAGGAACTGGGATTCCGGACAGTGTTTAATATCCTGGGTCCTCTTACCAATCCGGCATCACCTTCCATGCAGCTGCTGGGTGTATATGATGACTATCTTGTCGAGCCGCTTTCGAGGGTCCTCATTAGCCTTGGCGTAAAAAGAGGGATGGTCGTGTACGGAACGGATAAGCTTGACGAGATCTCATTGTCGGCTCCAACGAAGATATGCGAGATCAAGGACGGATGGTTCAGATCCACAGTCATCACTCCCGAGGATTTCGGATTTACCCGATGCAGCAAAGATGACCTCAAAGGAGGATCTCCTGCCGATAACGCAAAGATCACCACAGATATACTTAAAGGGGAAAAAGGTCATAAGAGGGATGCGGTATTGCTTAATGCGGGAGCAGCACTGTATATTGGAGGCAGGGCCGAGGATCTTGCAAAGGGAATAGAGCTTGCCGCACAGCATATAGATTCCGGTAAAGCTTACGAGACACTTCAGAAGTTTATCGAAGTCAGCAACAGGTGATAAAGATGCCGACGATAGTTGATACAATAGCAGATCATGCAAGAGGGCGTGTTGCAAAGGCAAAAGAGAGCATATCCGCCGATGAGATGAAACGCAGAGCATATGATTTACCAAAGGGCTCCTTTGAATTTGAAAAGGCTCTTAAAGATCCCGGGATCTCATTTATATGCGAGTGCAAGAAGGCATCACCGTCAAAGGGGATCATCGCAGATGAGTATCCTTACCTGCAGATAGCAAAGGAATATGAAGCGGCCGGTGCTGATGCGATATCGGTCCTTACAGAGCCGAAGTGGTTTCTCGGAAGTAACGATCATTTGAAAGATATCACCGGCGAGGTGAAGATCCCTGTTATCCGTAAGGATTTTACGGTGGATGAATATATGATCCATGAGGCGAAAGTACTTGGAGCATCAGCGGTGCTTCTCATAGTATCCATCCTGCCGCCGGAGGATATCAGGCATTACATCGCCATTTGCGACGATCTGGGACTGTCGGCTCTGGTTGAGACTCATGACGCAGACGAGATAAGTACTGCGGTCTCTTCGGGAGCACGCATCATAGGCGTTAACAACAGAAATCTCAAAGATTTTTCGGTAGATACCGCCTTATCTGCAAGCCTTAGAAATCTGATACCTGATGATGTAATATTTGTTTCGGAAAGCGGAGTAAGATCACCGGAGGATATCAGAAACATCAGCAGGATCGGTGCGGATGCGGTCCTTGTGGGAGAGACTCTGATGAGAGCAGGCAATAAGGCGGAAAAGCTTTGGGAACTTAGGAAAGAGGCATGAATTGACACGTATCAAGATCTGCGGGCTGACAAGAGAAGAAGATATTGCGGCGGTAAACAGGCTGGCACCGGAATACATCGGATTCGTGTTCTGGCCGTACAGCAAAAGAGCGCTTTCGGATGAGCAGGCAAGATCACTGAAACAAAAACTCGATCCCGCGATAACGGCTGTCGGGGTTTTTGTGGATGATGATATCAGCCACATCAGGAAACTGGTCGATGACAGAACGATCGATGCGGTACAGCTTCACGGGAGCGAAGATGAAGAATACATCAGGGCTCTTAAAAAGGAGATTCCCTGTCCGGTCATAAAGGCCGTTCGGATAAAAGACGGCAATATCCCTGCGGGTGCGATGATGCAGGATATCGATCACATCCTTTTTGATGCCGGAATGGGAGACGGAAGATCATTTGACTGGAATATCATCTTAAGATCCGAACTTGACCTTGCATCCGTTTTCCTTGCAGGGGGTCTTGATCCCGAAAACGTCAGGGAAGCCGTAATGAGAATACATCCTTTTGCGGTGGATGTAAGCTCCGGTGTTGAAACAGGCCGCTTTAAGGATGCAGATAAGATGGAAGCATTTGTCCGTGCGGTAAGAAGTGCGGATACAGGAGGAGGACAATGAGCGCATCAAAAGGAAGGTTTGGCGATCACGGCGGACAGTATATTCCCGAAACGCTGATGAATGCCGTGATAGAACTTGAGGAAGCATACGAAAAGTATAAAAAGGATCCTGAATTTAATGAAGAACTGTCAAAGCTGTTCAATGATTATGCAGGAAGGCCTTCGAGGCTGTACTATGCTTCTAAGATGACAAAGGACCTTGGCGGTGCAAAGATCTATCTGAAGAGGGAGGATCTTAATCACACGGGATCCCACAAGATAAACAATGTGCTAGGCCAGGCGCTTCTGGCCAAAAAGATGGGTAAGACGAGGCTGATCGCCGAGACAGGGGCCGGCCAGCACGGAGTGGCAACGGCAACAGCGGCGGCTCTTATGGGAATGGAGTGCCTTGTGTTCATGGGAGAGGAGGATACGGTAAGGCAGGCTCTTAACGTATACAGGATGAGACTTCTCGGGGCCGAGGTCATACCGGTCAGGACAGGGACCGCCACGCTTAAGGATGCGGTATCGGAAGCCATGAGAGAATGGACGAGAAGGATAAATGACACTCATTACTGTCTCGGATCCGTAATGGGTCCCCATCCGTTCCCTACCATAGTAAGGGATTTCCAGTCCGTCATTTCAAAAGAGATAAAAGAACAGATGATGGAGACGGAAGGCCGCCTTCCGGATGCCGTTATCGCATGTGTCGGCGGAGGCAGCAATGCCATGGGAAGTTTTTATCATTTTATTGATGACGGTAATGTCCGTCTCATAGGATGCGAAGCTGCCGGAAAAGGAGTTGACACGTTTGAGACGGCCGCAACGATATCAACCGGGAGGAGCGGGATCTTCCACGGCATGAAATCGTATTTCTGCCAGGACAGGTTCGGACAGATAGCTCCTGTTTATTCGATCTCCGCAGGGCTTGATTATCCGGGGATCGGGCCCGAGCACGCATACCTTCATGATATAGGAAGAGCTGAATATGTCCCGGTCACGGACGAGGAGGCTGTATGCGCATTTGAATACCTGTCCAAAACCGAAGGGATCATTCCGGCCATCGAGTCGGCACATGCCGTGGCATATGCGATGAAGATCGCAAAGGATTTTACGCCGGATCAGAACATAGTGATCACAATATCCGGACGGGGGGACAAAGACTGTGCAGCCATAGCAAGGTACAGAGGGGAGGACATCCATGAGTGACATAGGTAAGGCATTTGAAAACGGTAAGGCGTTTATACCGTTTATAACTTGCGGTGATCCCGATCTTGATACAACTTGCAGGATCATTAAGAGCATGGCGGAAAACGGAGCGGATATCATAGAACTGGGGATCCCGTTTTCCGATCCGACTGCGGAAGGCCCGGTCATACAGGCGGCAAACGAGAGGGCGCTTTCGGGCGGAGTAACAACGGATGATATATTTGATATGGTTCGCCGGATACGGGGCGAAGTTGATGTTCCGTTCGCTTTCATGACCTATGCAAACGTTGTATATTCATACGGGTCTGAAAAGTTTATTAGTACCTGCCGCGAAACAGGGGTGGACGCTTTAATACTTCCCGATCTTCCCTTTGAGGAAAAGGGTGAATTTGCTCCCGTATGCCGTAAATTCGGAGTCGACCTGATATCACTGATTGCACCTACCTCGAGTAACCGGGTAGCCATGATCGCAAAAGAGGCAGAAGGCTTTGTCTATATCGTCTCAAGTCTTGGCGTTACGGGAACACGGAGCGTGATCGATTCGGATCTCGGACCGATAATCAAAACGGTAAGGGAGAACACATCCGTTCCATGCGCCATCGGTTTCGGGATATCAACTCCCGGGCAGGCGGCCGAAATGGCTTCCATATCCGACGGAGCCATTGTCGGAAGCGCGATCGTAAAGATGATCGCACAGTACGGAAAAGATGCTCCCAGGTATGTGGGAGAATACATAAAAAAAATGAAAGATGCTGTTAGATGATGCTAATATGATGTGATATAATATCTGACATGAAGAAAGAAACGATGCAGAAATACCGGATCACGGGAATGAGCTGTGCGGCATGCCAGGCAAGGGTTGAAAAGGCCGTATCAGCAGTGGAAGGCGTCACATCATGCTCTGTAAGCCTTCTGACAAACTCCATGGGAGTCGAAGGCGACGTACCGCCGCTTAAGGTGATACGTGCCGTCGAGGATGCAGGCTATGGAGCTTCCGTATCTGACACGTCACAGGGGATGGAAGATATCCTGACTGACCGCGAGACTCCGATACTTAAAAAGCGGCTTATCCTGTCCGTACCAATCCTTCTGGTCCTTATGTATTTTTCCATGGGCCATATGATGTGGGACTTTCCCGCACCGGCGGTCTTTGATGATATGATCTTTCTCGGATCGTTCGAGCTGGTACTTGCCGCCGCCGTCATGATCATAAACGGCAAGTTTTTCACATCGGGTCTGTCATCCCTGATACATCGTGCCCCCAATATGGACACGCTGGTAGCTTTGGGCTCCGGTGCGTCCTTTTTGTATTCCCTGGCCCAGCTTATCCTTATGATCGCGGCACATTCCGCAGGGGATCATCATACGGTGATGAAATACGGGATGAACCTTTATTTCGAATCGGCGGCCATGATACCGACGCTCATCACAGTCGGGAAAATGCTCGAGGCAATGTCGAAAGGACATACGACGGATGCGCTTAAAGGTCTTATCAGACTGGCTCCGCAGACAGCTGTCGTAAAAAGGGGCCAAAAAGAGGAAACTGTTGCGATAGAAGAAGTTCAGGCCGGAGATATCTTTACGGTCCGTCCCGGAGAACAGATACCGGTGGACGGAGTGATCATAAAGGGAAGAACGAGCATAAACGAGTCGGCACTTACCGGAGAGAGCATACCGGCGGATAAGGAAGTAAACGATCAGGTTTACTGTGCGACCATGAACCTTACGGGATATATCGAGTGCCGTGCGACCAAGGTCGGAGAAGACACAACCCTTTCACAGATAATCAGGACGGTTTCCGATGCCGCAGCGACCAAGGCCCCGCTTGCCCGTATAGCAGACAGGGTATCGGCAGTATTTGTTCCTGCAGTGATAGCACTTTGTGCCCTGACTTTCATCGGCTGGCAGATCGCAGGGCAGACCATACCTTTTTCATTTGCCCGTGCGATATGTGTGCTGGTGATCAGCTGCCCGTGCGCACTCGGACTTGCAACACCTGTTGCGATCATGGTGGGAAGCGGTGTCGGGGCAAAACGGGGGATATTGTATAAAACCGCACAGGCTCTGGAGGAGTGTGGCAGAACACAGATAGTCGCGCTTGACAAGACCGGGACCGTGACGGAAGGTGAGCCTGCGGTTACCGATATCATCCCGCTCGGAAGGAGTAAGGAGGAACTCCTTATCCTTGCGGCGTCTCTTGAAAAAAACAGCGAACATCCTCTTGCAAAAGCGGTGATGGCATCGGCAGAAGATATCTGGATCCCGGAGGTTACGGATTTTGAAGCACTTCCCGGACACGGGGTCAGGGCAGAACTTGACGGCAGAAAACTACTCGGAGGAAGCCTTGCACTGTTTGAGGAGAATGATCTGGCGGATGCCGATCTGATACGCACGGCAGACTCGCTGTCCGAAGAAGGAAAGACGCCTCTTTTGTTCGCCGAAGATGGCAAAGCAGCCGGACTGATAGCAGTTGCCGATCCGGTCAAGACCGACAGTAAGGAGGCGATCCGGCAGCTGCACGATATGGGGATAAGCACGGTTATGCTGACCGGCGATAACATAAAGTGTGCGAATGCGATCAGCCGGACGGTCGGCATATCTGCTGTTGCAGCGGGCGTTCTTCCCGATGACAAGGCAAATGTCGTAAGATCTCTCGGCCTTCTGGGAAGGGTTGCCATGGTCGGGGACGGGATTAATGATGCGCCGGCACTTACCGTGGCGGATAACGGGATCGCGATCGGTGCGGGAACCGATATAGCTGTTGATGCGGCAGATATAGTCGTGATGAAAAGCTCGCTTAAGGATGTGGCTGCAGCAGTCAGGATCAGCCGGGCAACGATAAGGAACATACATCAGAATCTCTTCTGGGCATTTTTCTACAATGCCATATGCATACCGCTCGCCATGGGACTGTACGGCATACAGATGAAGCCGGTCTACGGGGCGGCAGCCATGGCGCTTTCAAGCTTTTTTGTATGCATGAACGCATTGAGACTGAATCTGGTAAGACCGGATGATGCCCAAAACGATAAGCGTATCGGCATTATATCCGAAAGAGCGCTTAACGAGGCGGTTGATCTGGCCATTAAAACGTCCGATAAAAAAACGGAGGAAGGAAGAATTATGACTAAGACACTACAAGTTGAAGGAATGATGTGCGAACATTGTGAAGCAAGGGTTAAGAAGGCACTTGAGGCACTTGAGGGCGTGACGGAAGCGGTGGCGGACCATACTGCGGGAACGGCTGTGGTAACTCTTTCCGGCGAAGTATCCGACGAAGCTCTTAAGAGCGCGGTTGAGGCGCAGGATTACAAAGTGCTCGGGATAGAATAATACGCAGAGCTGATAAACATTGCAGGGCGATTTTCATTATTATGCAACATACTGTGCAGCATATCTTGCGGGATATACGCATAAGGAGAGCCTGGACATCTGCTACGGAGCCCAGTTTGTCGATCTGTGCTCAAAAACGCTTCTGTCCACACTGAATGCGCCGCAGCAGGCAGCAACAACGATGCTCCAGCTGGAGATGATGGATGCCAGGATAGATATAGTCGGGCTTCAGGATATCACGAGGATCTGGTCGTCGTTTCATTTTCTGCCCAAAGATCTGTATGCTCCCTCACCGGGGAAAAAGCGTTATACGAAAAGATATATGAACAAGTACAGGCTCATATGCGGACCGGACGGAGATCTTGTAAAAAAGACGGTTGAGCTTGCAAAAGGAAAAAGCCTTCCGGGCATCGGTATCGCGATGCATGTTGTTGCAGACACATGGGCACATGCGAACTTTGCCGGAACGCCCTCGCTTGTTATAAACAATACGACGGATGATTTTTACGAACTGGCAGAGGATAACGGGAATGAGATACAAAGAAAGATCACATTCAGGCACAACCCTTCGGCTTCGGACGACCTTGAAAAAAACATCTACACGAACAGCCTGTTCCAGAGGAACGAGAACTCTGTCATGAACCTGGGCCATGGCCGTGCCGGACATCTGCCGGACTACTCGTTCATGAGATACATGTATCTTCCCGCATGGTATGACTACAAAGTGCTCGTCAAGGACAATCCTTCAGACTATATGAAAGCGTTCCGGCAGCTTGTATATGCCATGAGATATATAAGAGGAGATATCGGGGACTTTGAGACGAAGATCTATGACACCGAAATGACGGATCCCTACATTGACAGGATCGACGGGATCATCAGAAAGCGTCAGACGATCGCATCCGATGACTGGAAAGCGTTCGGCGAGGACCTGTCACGGGAAGAGATTCCTGCGTTTGATATTGAAAGGTACCGGGATGAATACATTCAGGCTTCTTACGATGAAAAGGACGATACATACATAGGGAAGTTCATTAAAGGTGCCATCGCCCATAAAGGAATGGTCAGCCATGAGATATTCAAATCCAAAAACATGCTGGCCGGATTTGTGGAGGCATCGCGCTCATGACAAGATTCCAGCGGATAAAACAGATAATCTCGGCAGCCTTTTCCATAATGATGGCACTTATCATCATGGCTGCTCCCACTGAAGGATATGATGCTGTCATTTTCATCCTTGCATGTGTATTTATACTAAGGGGATTAACAAATGTGGCATACTATTTTTCCATGTCCCGTTTTATGGTCGGAGGAAGAACATCCCTGTACATTGGAGTGATACTGCTCAATCTGGGTATTCTTACCACAACGCTGAGCGATGTTCCGCATTACATTATCCTGGCATACCTTATTGCTATCCATGCATTCTCCGGGGCTGTCGAAGTGCTGCGCGCATTTGAGGCAAGACGCCTTAACGCCGGTTCATGGAAACTGAAGATGGGCCACGGACTGTTCGATATGCTCCTTGCAGGCGTCTGCATCATCTTCCTGAAAAGAATGAATGTAGCGGTTGAGATATACGCATTTGGGATACTGTACTCATCTGTTGTAAAGATCATAACCTCATTCCGGAAAACAAAGTTTGTGTATATCCAGTGAACCGGTCACGGTTTTTGGCATATCGCACCCAGATTGTGATATACTGAAAGTTAATCCTGCAAGTATGATAGATGTCACAGACGGCGAAGAATATGAAAACGAACAAGAATTATGACAGAAAATTTTTCAGCGGATACGTTTCTTTTCTGGTACTGTATCTTCTGAACCTGCTTCTGCTGACACAGGTATCAAGATCAACACTGGTCATCAGCGTATTTGGCGGACAGGTTCCGGTCGCGTCATTTACGGGAGCCGTATCTTCGCTTGGAAATATTTTCATAATCCTGCTTGTTGTCCTGTTCAGAAAGCCCGGATTTATCACCTCACTGATCCTTCAGATCCTCCAGATCCCGCTTCTTGTAAGAGGTCTTGTCGTAAAGGACAACAACAATACGAGCTTTGCGGGGCTGTTCGGCAATCTGCTCACGATCATAGCCATCATTATCATATACAGAAGGAACAAGAAGATCGAAGCCCTCAGGTCTCTTGAGGTGCAGTATCTGAAAGACCAGCAGAAGACCTCGAGGAGGCTGTTCGAGCAGACCGCCACGGCGCTCGTAAATGCAGTCGATGCGAAAGATACGTATTCTCACGGTCATTCGATCAGGGTGGCGGAGTACTCACAGAGGATCGCAAAGGAGCTGGGCAAGAGCGAAGAAGAATGCCGGAGAATATACTATGCCGCACTTCTTCATGATGTCGGAAAGATCGGTATCCCCAACAGCATAATCAATAAAAAGGGAAGACTCACCGACGAGGAATATGAGATCATAAAACAGCATCCCGTAAAGGGAAACATGATACTCTCGAGTATCACGGAATATCCGTACCTGAGCATAGGAGCTCATTACCATCATGAGCGTTATGACGGTAAGGGCTATCCGGATCACCTTAAGGGAGATGATATCCCGGAGATCGCAAGGATAATCTCTGTTGCCGATGCATATGATGCGATGTCTTCAAACCGAAGCTACAGGGATGCCATACCCCAGCAGCTTGTCAGGGAGGAGATCGTTAAGGGAGCAGGTACCCAGTTCGATCCCAAGATCGCAAAGATAATGCAGCATCTCATCGATCTTGATACGGAATACAGGATGAAGGAAAAGGCAGTCGTAACGGAACTTGCCGGTAGAGAAGAGCTAAATCTTGAAGGATACAGGAGTGATGTTTCGGACGGTATACTGCTCAATAACTGCATCACGAAGGTATATCTGACTGTGGAGCGTTCGGAGGAGACAGAAGGCCGCGGAGCCCAGCTTGTCATGTTCGATTCACTTGACGGACGATTCCATGATGAAGAAAACACTGTCCGCGATCTGTGCTATTTTGAATACTGCAGCATATGGCTTGACGGCGGGATCGAACAGACCGGTGCCAGAAAGATCGAGACAAATGTCACGGAGCATGGAGATGCGCAGACAACCGCAGCCGAAGAGGAAAAGGCCGTGCTCTATGATATAGAGGCTGTCAAGGTCAGGGATCATGTGCTTATCAGGATCGATGACGGCAGAAAACTTTTTGAAGTGACCGTTGCATTGCCTGACAGCTCGAGATTTGCGTATATCAGCCTTACCGGAGAACAGTGCGACATAGGAAACGTCAGGATCGTAAGAGATGATGATCCGGTTTCCGATGATTACATTGCGAGGATCGCCGAGGAGATCAGTTATATAAACGTTCCCGAAGGAGACATTCCGAATGTCCAGGTAAACGGATACAGGACTGATTCGACGGAAGGCATTGAGATAAAAGAGGATCTGAAGATCAGTTTCCATTCCATGAGCCTGCCGACGGCACGCCTTGTCTGGCACGTCCCGTATTTTGTGATCTATACATCTAAGGACGGGAAGATCGGATCGGCCGGTTACAAGGAGTATGCACTCGTCCGTCTTGACGGCGAGAACTGGGAATCCGAGACTGATTCGGAAAACAGGCTGGTCGTTAACAAGCTTAACAGTTTTGATGGATGGGACGTCTGGAAGAAGACCCACAAGGAAGGCCTCGACATCTCGGCGGAATTTGTAAGGAGCAGATGCGTTATCACGATGCATACCGAAAATCTCGGGATATCCATACGGAACACCACGACCATAGCGGACGGTAACGAAAAAGTATATGTAGCTCTTACCGGAGACCAGGTCGCGATAACAAATATAAAAAAATCTTAAAAAGGTATAAAGTTTTTTCAAGATCATCCGATATATGTTCTAGAAAGCAGGAATTATCGGTTTTCCGAAATGGATTTCGGGATCATTATCTCAACGGATTGAGAGCCAGAATATGCTTTTATTTCTTTTTCTGTTCAGAAATGATTCCCAAGTTTAGTTTATGCCGGAGAAGCCGCCACTATATGGAGCGGTTTAATAAAATTCCGGTGCGTGCTATAATTATTAGGAGGTAGATAATATGAGCGATATGAATGTAGGAAGCGTATCAGGCGTATATTCAGCTATAAATTCAGCCACATCCGCCACAGAGGCTGCACCTGCTGCTGCACCTGCTGCAGCTGCCGGCGCCGATGTTGCAGCTGTTTATGAAAAGAGCAGCGGCAGCGAGAAGAAGGCTACATATTCCATAAACAAGATGAGCGCCGAAGACCGTGCAGCACTTGTACAGCAGCTCAAGCAGGATCAGGTCGACAGACAGAACCAGCTGGCCGAGATCGTAAGGAAGATGTTCACGGATCAGGCCGGAGTATCCAAATTATCCGAGATCTTCTCGCCCGAAAACCTCAAGGATGTCAGTGCCGCTGACATCGAGCAGGCCAAGAAGGACATCGAAGAGGACGGATACTGGGGCATCAAGCAGACATCCCAGAGACTCTTCGATTTTGCATCGGCACTTGCGGGAGATGATCCCGAGAAGATGAAGGAAATGCAGAAGGCAATGGAAAAAGGGTTTAAGGAAGCTGCCGGAGCATGGGGCGACGAACTTCCCGAGATCTGTAAGGATACCCTTGGTGCCGCAAACAAGCTTTTCGAAGATTATTACGCTTCAAAGAACTGATAACAACAGTCGGGTTTATACATAAGGAGGCGATCTGATGTTTGATATTTCCGCAATGCTCGGTAATTCGGGTAACGGTTCGAACAATGCAGCTTCATCATTTAATTTTACCGATTACGCAGCCATCAAGAACGGGAGTTACGGCAAACTTGTAAAATCATATTACGGGGGAACCGCAAAATCCATAGACGAACAGAAGTTATCGGCGGCAAAAGCTTCATCGAAGACCAAAGCGAAGAAGACAGAGGACGATACCGATAAGGCAGGCGTTACAGCTCTTAAAAAGAATGCCGATGAGCTCAGGACTTCCGCACAGTCTCTTGCAAAAGACGATCTGTGGAAAAAGACCGAAGGCAAAGAAGATACTGCAAAGATCGCAGACACGGTAAAGGATTTTGCCGCAAACTATAACAAGGTCCTGGACAAAGCTTCGAAGGTTTCTTCCAGGGAAGTATCAAGAGACGTTCAGTTCATGACACAGATGACCGGCACGTTCTCAAAGGTTCTTGGCAAGATCGGAGTTAACGTTGAGGCTGACGGAAAGCTTTCGGTTAACGAGGATGCTCTCAAGAAGGCCGACATGAATACGGCCAGGACATTGTTTACCGGAAACGGTTCATACGGATCCCAGATCGCAGACAAGGCGGCAGGCATATACCGTGACGCAGATATGGGTTCGAGCATTTACGGAAGTGATGCTACCACAACAAGTGCAATATCCAGTGTTTATAACCAGTTTATATGACCTCGGGATATCCGGCGATATTCCGAAACTGTTACCTTACCTATACCTATAAAGAACAGCACAGCTAAAAGCTGTGTTGTTCTTCTTTTTGTACGTACAAATCAGTTGAAATGAAGCAGATTACGTGTTAGAGTTGAAGCAATAAAAGCAGGAAAAAAGGGGTTTTGGGGTGGCGGATATCGTTATAACGATCGCAATAATCGCAGTTATCCTGGCAGATATCATATATCTGTTCCGCAGCCGTAAAAAGGGTAAATGTACAGGATGTCCGTATGCGGACGGATGTGCCGCCAAAAAGACGGCTTCCTGTGTCAAAGAGAAGGGATGATCAGATATGGCAATGTTTGAATCCGGTGAAGATTATATCGAAACGATCTACAGGCTGAAGAAGAGGAACGGTGTCGTATATTCGATCGATATCGCCAAGGAACTCGGATTTTCAAGACCCAGCGTCAGCCGTGCGATGGGCATCCTTCGTGAAGAGGGATATATCATCATGGATGATATCAGCAAGGAGATCAACCTTACCGATATAGGGCGCAAGAAGGCGGTTGAGATATATGACAGGCACAAAACGCTGACTTCGTTTTTACAGAAGACGGCAAACGTTTCAGCCAAGATCGCCGAAACGGATGCGTGCCGTATCGAGCACGTTATAAGCCCTTCGACATTCAGAGGCATCAAGAGTTTTATGAAACAATACAACGAAAAATAAAGAAAAGGAGAGAACGGTTATGAAATGGGTTTGTCAGGTATGCGGTTATGTTCATGAAGGAAGCGAGCCCCCGGAGGCATGTCCCCAGTGTAAGGCTCCCGCTTCAAAGTTTACAAAACAGGAAGGTGAGATGACCTGGGCTTCTGAGCACGTTGTCGGAGTGGCAAAGGGCGTGAGCGAGGACATCATTGCCGATCTTCGCGCAAACTTTAACGGCGAATGCACGGAAGTCGGAATGTATCTTGCTATGGCAAGGGTTGCTTTTCGTGAGGGTTATCCCGAAGTCGGAATGTACTATGAGAAGGCTGCTTTCGAAGAGGCAGAGCATGCTGCCAAGTTTGCGGAGCTTCTCGGTGAGGTGGTTACCGACTCCACCAAGAAGAACCTTGAGATGAGAATAGAAGCAGAAAACGGCGCTACTGCCGGCAAGACCGATCTTGCAAAGCGTGCGAAGGCAGCAAACCTTGATGCTATCCATGACACAGTCCATGAGATGGCAAGGGATGAAGCAAGACACGGCAAGGCATTCAAAGGTCTTCATGACAGATATTTCGGATAATGAAAATGCTTTGAAATAAAGGCTGTTTTGCGAATAAGGGAATGGACAGGGACACTGTCCGTTCCCTTATTTTTGGCATAACGATAGCAATAAAGTTGGTGTATAATATATCACATGAAAAACGAAAGAGGAGACAATCCAAATACCGCACTTTTATATGAGACGGACGGACTGCTGATGGAATTTGAAGCAGTCGTTACGGAGCGGATCTGCCTTCCGGAAGGTAAAGGATACGGGCTGATACTTGACCGGACCGCATTCTTTCCGGGAGGAGGCGGACAGGAGTCCGACAGCGGATACATCAGAACATCCGGCGGCAAAGGGATAAGAGTGACAAGGGCAGCCGTATCAGACGGAAAGGTCATCCACTATACCGAAGAGCCGGTGGATGAAGGCGAGAGGATAACCGGCCTTATCGACAGGAAGCAGCGCATATCCAGAATGCAGGATCACGGAGCGGAGCATCTGATAAGCGGCCTGATCCATGAACGTTTCGGTTATGACAATGTAGGTTTCCATATGTCAAAGGATGAAACGGTCATAGACTTTAACGGTCCGCTTTCCGAAGAACAGATAAGGCAGATCGAGCAAAGAGCCAATGAGATCATATGCGAAAATGTTCCGGTAACGGTAAGCTTTCCTTCCCCTAAAGAAGCAAAGGCGCTTTCATACAGAAGCAAGCTCGATCTTTATGAGAACATAAGGCTCGTTTCCATTGAAGGGTTTGACGTGTGTGCATGCTGTGCCCCGCATCTTCCGTCGACGGGACTGTTCGGCAGCGTTATGATCACAAGCCATATGCCGCATCGCGGCGGAACAAGGATGTCGCTTGTGGCCGGGATAAACGCATATGACGATCATTCAAAACTTGCCGGTTCGAATGCAAAGATCATGGAGATGCTTTCGTCCCCGAGATATGAGACAGATGAGTTCGTAAAGGATATGACGGACAGGATGGCATCTTTACGGGAGGAAAACACCGAACTTAAGCGTAAACTGACAAAGCTTGTTTCCGATTCCGTAGCCGGCGGCCTGCTTCGCGAGGATCCTCAGGGAAACGGGATCAGGGCGGTATTTTGCGATGTGGCGGATATGACCGGACTTCGCGAACTGGTCAACAACTGCACGAGTGTTTACAAAGGTGTTGTCTGCGCCTTCCTTAAGAAAGAGAGCGGTTTCGGATATATTTTTTCGGTATGCAAAGGTAGAGCGCAAAGCGCCGGGTTAAAGGAGCTGGCTGATGATTTTAACCGGTCATGCAGAGGCAAAGGCGGAGGCAGTCCCCTTATGGTCACCGGGACAACTGAAGCAGGGCGCGAGGAAATAGAAAGATTTTTTGCGCAAAAATCCCCGTAAAGCATAAAAATGTGGATAAATCGGGGAAAAAAGCGTAAAATATAAGAGTTAACGTATTTTGAAAATGAGGAGTTTGTAACATGCAAGAAAAGAAACAGGTTGAGCAGATCACTTCGATGGAAGAGGATTTTGCCCAATGGTACACCGATGTCGTCATAAAGGCGGATCTTATCGATTACACGAGCGTAAAGGGCTGCATGGTATTCAAGCCTGCCGGATATGCGATCTGGGAACTCATTCAGAAGCAGATGGATGCAAGGTTCAAGGAAACCGGCGTTGAAAACGTGTATCTTCCCATGTTCATTCCGGAAAGCCTTCTGGAAAAGGAAAAGGATCACGTTGAAGGATTTGCGCCTGAAGTTGCCTGGGTGACACACGGAGGAATGCAGCCTCTCCAGGAGAGAATGTGCGTGCGTCCCACGTCGGAGACCCTGTTCTGTGATTTTTACAGAAACGAAGTTCATTCATACAGGGATCTTCCGAAGATATACAATCAGTGGTGCTCGGTAGTCAGGTGGGAAAAAGAGACAAGACCTTTCCTTCGGTCGAGAGAATTCCTGTGGCAGGAAGGACACACGATTCATGCGACATTTGAGGAGGCCGAGGAGAGGACCATTCAGATGCTGAACTTGTACGCCGATTTCTGTGAGCAGATCCTTGCGATACCCGTGGTAAAGGGACGCAAGACCGACAAGGAAAAGTTTGCCGGAGCCGAGGCGACCTATACGATCGAAGCGCTCATGCATGACGGCAAGGCACTCCAGTCCGGAACGAGCCATAACTTCGGTGACGGATTTGCAAAGGCCTTCGGTATCCAGTATACGGATAAGGACAATACACTCAAATACCCGTGCCAGACCTCGTGGGGGTCCACAACGAGACTGATCGGCGCGATCATAATGGTACATGGGGACAACAACGGACTGGTACTTCCGCCGAAGGTGGCACCGACACAGGTTGTGATAGTCCCGATCAGACAGCAGCAGGAGGGAGTCCTTGAGGCAGCAGACAGGATCAGAAAAGATCTGGAGGCAAAGGGTATAAGAGTTAAGGTTGATGATACCGAAAAGAGTCCCGGATGGAAGTTTGCTGAAGCCGAGATGCGCGGCATCCCCGTAAGAGTTGAGATAGGACCGAAGGATATTGAGGCAGGCAAGGCTGTTCTTGCCAGAAGAGATACCGGAGAAAAATCGGACTGCACACTTGATGCGCTTGCAGAGACGGTCACCACTCTTCTTGACACCATCCAGAAGGACATGCTCGAGCGTGCAAGACAGCGCCGTGATCTGCAGACATACACGGCTGCCACAAAGGAAGAGTTTGAAAAGATCTTTGCCGAAAAGTCCGGATTCGTAAAAGCGATGTGGTGCGGCGATGTTGCGTGCGAGAACGAGATCAAGGAGAAGCTTTCGGTAACGAGCAGATGCATGCCTTTTGAACAGGAGACGGTATCGGATGTATGCGTTTGCTGCGGTCGTCCCGCAAAGAAACTGGTGTACTGGGGAAGAGCATATTAAATACTGGATCGGCGACCGACACTGCGAATATCAGGAGAATAAAATCATGAACATACTTGTAATCAACTGCGGAAGCAGCTCACTTAAGTATCAGCTTATCAATACCGACAACGAAGAAGTCCTTGCAAAGGGGCTGTGCGAGAGGATCGGCATCGACGGCGGGATGCATACATATCAGTCCAAGGGTGGGGATAAGGTAAAGACAAATGTTGACATACCGGATCATACAAAAGCAGTCAGCCTTGTTATCGAAGCGCTTACGGACAGTAAAGACGGTGTTATCGGAAGTCTTTCGGAGATAGATGCTGTCGGACACCGTATCGTTCACGGAGGAGAGAAGTTCTCCAAGTCGGTTGTCATCAATGATGAAGTCATCGCGGCGATAAAGGAAGTCAGCGATCTTGCCCCGCTTCATAATCCCGCAAACCTGACAGGGATCGCATCATGCAAGGCACTGATGCCCGATGTCCCGATGGTCGCCGTGTTTGATACCGCGTTCCATCAGACGATGCCCGAGAAGGCATACCTTTACGGGATACCCTACGAGTATTACAGGAAATACAAGGTCCGCCGTTACGGATTCCACGGAACCAGCCATGAATATGTGGCCAACAGGACCGCCGAGTTTCTCGGCAGAGACATTAAGGACATGAAGATCATAGTCTGCCATCTCGGAAACGGTGCATCTGTCAGCGCCGTAAAGGGCGGCAGGTGCGTGGATACATCCATGGGACTGACTCCTCTTGAAGGACTCATCATGGGAACCAGAAGCGGTGACATCGATCCTGCGATAATCGGGTTCGTTGCAGGAAAAGAGAATCTGTCGATCGGGCAGATGCTTGAGGTTCTCAATAAAAGATCAGGCGTGCTGGGGCTTTCCGACGGAGTATCAAGCGATTTCAGGGATCTTGCCGAGGCTGCCGGATCCGGAAACGCACAGGCTGCGAAGGCACTGGAGACATATGCTTATCATGTTGCAAAATATATCGGTTCCTACGCTGCCGCAATGAACGGTGTTGATGCGATAACGTTCACGGCGGGAGTCGGTGAGAACAATATCTCCGCCAGAGAGGAGATATGCGGTTATCTTACATATCTCGGAACGCAGATAGATCCCGACAGGAACAATGTAAGAGGCGAGGAGACCGTCATATCAAAGGACGGATCCAAGGTAACCGTTCTTGTCATCCCGACTGACGAAGAAATGTCGATCGCAAGGCAGACGGCCGCATTATGCAGATAACGGTCCCGAAAAACGTCAGGACGATAATAGAGACACTTGAGAAAAACGGGTTTGAAGCATATGCCGTAGGAGGGTGTGTAAGGGATTCGATATCAGGCACGGTCCCGAACGACTGGGACATCACTACAAACGCCCTCCCCCTTCAGGTAAAATCACTGTTTCGAAGGACCATCGATATCGGAATAGAGCATGGAACCGTTAAGGTCATGATGGGCAGGGACGGATATGAGATAACTACCTACAGGATAGACGGGGATTATGAAGACAACCGGCATCCGAACGGGGTCACCTTTACTTCGGATCTTTTGGAGGATCTGCGCCGCCGTGATTTTACGATCAATGCGATGGCATACAGCGACAGAAGCGGACTGGTGGATCCTTACCATGGCAGGGAGGATCTTGCAGCCGGGATCATCAGGGCTGTCGGCGATCCGGGTGAACGCTTTTCCGAGGATGCGCTGAGGATCCTTCGGGCCCTCAGGTTTTCCGCAAGGTTCGGATTTGAGATAGAAGACGCCACAAAAGAAGCCATCAGGCAGCTGGCGCCGACCCTTTCAAACATAAGCGCGGAGAGGATCAGGGAAGAACTTGAAAAACTTGTCCTTTCAGATAACCCCGACCGGTTGAGATGGGCATATGAGCTCGGTGTTACGGCGGTCATATTTCCCGAGTGGGATAAGATGATGGAGTGCGAGCAGGAGTCACCCCATCATTTTACGGATGTGGGAGATCATACGATCGAGGTCATCAAGTACATCATAGACAATTACTCAGACATACCGAAGGAGAATGCCAGGATACTTCGGATCGCAGCACTCCTTCATGACATCGCAAAGCCTGTAAAGAAATTCCGGGGAACGGACGGAGCCGATCATTTTACAGGACATCCCGAAGAGGGCGAGAAGATGTCGGAGATCTTTTTGAAGCGGCTCAAGTATGACAATAATACGACAGACCGGGTAAAAAAACTCGTAAGATATCATGATGACTGCCCGGAGCCGACATATGGCGCGACCCGGAGATTTCTGGTAAATCTCGGAAGGGATAACCTTGATGATCTCATAAGGCTTAAGTATGCGGATCTATACGCCCACACCAAATACAGGTGGGATGAAAAGATGCATACCCTCAAGACGTTTGAAGAGATGTCAAGAAAGATAATAGATGATAAAGATCCTCTGACGGTAAAGGAACTTGCCGTTAACGGAAACGATCTTATGAAAGAAGGCGCATCTTCTGGGCCTGCTCTCGGGCAGGCACTTGGCCGTCTGATGGATCTGGTCCTTGACGATCCGGCCATGAATGATAAAGAAAAGCTTCTCGGGTACTATCGCGGGGACGGTTCATGAAGAATATCGAAAAAGTGGTGATCCCCGTGATCATCATAGTGATCATCACGATGCTGGGGATATACTATATCTCCAAAGAATACGAAAAGCGGCAGAGCGAGAAAAGAGCCGAGCAGATGGCCGAAGAGGAGGCCGAACAATCCGGAGAAGATCTTGTGGATCCGGATGAGCTTCTTTATGAGACCATGGCCATGCTCGTCGGAAAGAACGAGGAAGAAGGCACTCTCAAATTTCTTGCCATAGATAATGACAGGCTTTTCGAGCTTGAATATACGGGAAGCACTCCTATCCTCGGAAGATATGGCGACATGCTCACGATCGACCAGATAATGCTCGGCGAGATACTGGATGTGTCGTACAGTCTTCACAACAAGGAACTTGTAAGCCTCAGGATCAGCAGCGATGCGTGGACGTTCACGGATGTGACGAGATTTACGATCAATGAGGAAGAGCACAGGATGGATATAGCCGGGAGTACATACAAGCTCCCGAAGACATCGATAGTCTCTTACGGAAACGAACTGGCTTCGTTCATGGATGTGACGAACGTGGACACTCTGACCGTAAAGGGATACGGAAGAAGGGTCTGTTCGATAATCGTCCAGAGAGGCCACGGCTATGTAAGACTTCAGAATGATTCGTACTTCGAGGGCGGATGGATAGAGATCGGTCAGGAGATCATCAAGACCGTTACGGAGGAGATGCTCATTCCGGTTCCCGAAGGCAGTTATCACGTAAGGCTGACAAACAAAGGTTATGCTGCCGACGAGGACATAATCGTTGAAAGGGATAAAGAGACTCTTATAGATCTGTCCGAAGTCGATATCAAAGAAGTCGCGATCGGGCATGTCGCGTTTTCGATCCTGCCTGATTTTGCGCAACTGTATATTGACGGTGAGATGACCGATTATGACGAAAGGATAGCGCTGGAATTCGGCATACACCGTATTCACGTGGAGTGTGCCGGATACAGAAACGTTGACACAAATATCCGTGTATCGGATAAATACGCAAACGTGGACATAACGCTTGAAAAAGAAGGCGAGAATACCTCGTCGTCCTCGACAGCGAAAACTACTGCGAAGACACCTACCGCAACACCTTCCGCCACGGTAACGCCTGCGCCGTCAACGACGAATATGATCGACGGTAATGTCATAGCACCGCTTAGGAACGCTCCGACCCCCACGCCTTATCACGGGGATTCTTCGTCGTCGACAACAGCGACGGGTACGACATCCGCAACGGATGGTTCATCTTCTACGGCAGCGGGCATCATTAGCGATACGCAGAAAATGTATATCGAATGTCCCGAGGAGTCGGAAGTTTATATTGACGGTATCTATGTCGGCATAGCCCCCGTAACGTTTGTGAAACCTTCAGCGGGCTCGCACGTGATCACCCTTTCAAGGAACGGATATATCACTAAGAGTTATACGGTATACGTATACGGAGATGACAGGGATGTGACGCTTTCATTCTCCGATCTTGTGGAAGACCATACGGATGATCATAAGGACGATCATGACGATGATGAGGATGATTAATGAAGAGATTCTTTGAGAAGAGAGAAAACCTCATAGCGGCAGCGCTGTTCGTGATCACGATCATCATCGCCTCCGCTCCTCTCATATCAAGGTACTGTATTAACGGCCATGATATAGAATACCATCTCTTAAGGATAGAGAGTCTTAAGGAGGGCATCCTTACGGGTCATCCCTTCAGCAAGGTCAATTCTCTGTTCTTCGGTGGAGCGGGATATGCCAGTTCGATGTTCTATTCGGATCTGTTCATGCACATACCCGCACTGCTCCGCGTCATGCACGTCAGCATCGGGAAGAGCTTTCACATTTATACGGCGATGATCTTCGTGCTCTGCTATCTGTCGACGTATTACTGTGTGTGGAAGATGAGTCTATCAAGGTTTGCTGCGACAATTGCGGCGATACTTCTGACGCTGTGCCCGTATCACATGGATGACATGCTTGTCAGGACTGCGTGCGGTGAGAATGCGGCATTCATTTTCCTGCCGTTTGTATTTTACGGAATATTTAACGTGCTGTTTGAGGAGATGGACAAGCCATGGGCATTCGGACTCGGCTATGCGGGACTGATTCTGACACATCCGGCTACATGCGTGATCGCCGTCTGCATGGGGATCATCATCTTTCTTATATACGTAAGGACCTTTGTCAGGCAGCCGAGACTTTTTGTCAAGCTGTGCGTAGTATGTGTCCTTGCGCTGCTTGTTACTTCATTCCAGTGGATGCCGATGCTTGAACAGTTCGCCGATGCAACTTTTTATGTATCGCATAACTGGACGGATCTTCTTGATGCTTCGGTAAGCTTTTCACAGATAGCATCATCCACATTCCCCTGTATTGGGTTTATGCTCTTTGCACTGATCCTTCCCAGGATGTTCCTTTCCAGAAAGGATTATCCGATCCTTTCGTTCACCGATATCATGATGGTGTTCGCATTTGTATTTGCGATCGGGGCTACGAACATAATGCCGTGGGAGAAGGTGGCCGATTATTTCGGATTTCTGCAGTTTCCCTGGAGGCTGTTCATAATGACTTCATCCCTTCTTGCAATGGCTGATGCGATAGTCCTGAAGCTTTTTGTCGACAGGATCAGCGAAGAAAAGAGAGGGATCATAAAAGAGGCGGTTCTGATAGTGATACTGGCCCTTTCGGCGGAACTTGCGATCACCCATCAGAATGAGAACTCGATGGGCTATTATGATTACAGTGACGATTATTACAGCTATAAACCATATACCGTTAACGTCATCGCGGGAGAGTGGTTTCCGGATACGGTGACCGATTCCGGACGTCTTCTTGACCAGAGTGAGGAACTCGTTTTAGATGACGGGACCAAAGTCGATTTTGCAAGGGAGAAGGGGAAAGTCATTGCCGAAATAAATTCGCCCCATGAATATGCTGATGTCCCGTTCATTTATTACAAAGGATACAAAGCGGTCATCACGGAAGCGGACGGAACAAAGACAGATCTTGAAGTGTCCGGCAAAGGCGATAACGGTATGTGCCGGGTCGAACTGGAGAAAAAACAGGGGACTCTTACCGTGTACTATGCGGGAACACTGCTCCAGTACATCTCGATAGTCATTACCGCCCTGTTCGTACTGCTGATCATCGATCTTTGCTACCTTAAGATCAAGTACAAAAAGAAACTGAGTGCAAGGGCTGCGGCAGCGGGCGCCAATCTCGGGAAGATCGCCTGTGTGCTTGTGACCATGCTATGCGCCGCATCTCTTTCGGCCTGCTCATACAGTATTTCCAATCCCGTATCTTCTTCAAACGAACTGTCCGATCCCGAGGATGCGATAGGTCTTCTCAAGGATAAGAACGGATATGATGAAGAGGCCGGATGGATAGACGAAAGAAATCTTGAGATCATAAATTACAGCAGAAAAGGATATGACAGAAAGGGAGCAGGTTACGCCGTCCTGATCGATGAGTCGTCGGGCGAACAGGTCATATCGGTGATATCGCTCGATGAGGCATCCGAAAGGCTGGGAGAGAGCATTCCCGAAACGGACGGCCTGTATAAAGAACTCCTGTCCGAAGAGATAGAAAAGATACGGGGGTCATTCATGACCCAGCCGCTTTCCACCAGGATAATGCATGAGACAGATGCGCTGCTATGTCTTGAGATATATCCGGAAAGTTTGAAAAAAAGAGATATCGAAAGCCTTGCAAAGGTTCTCGGAGATGACATTTTGTCTGTGCCCGATCCGAAGATAACGGATGCGGTCGACAGATATAATACGGCAGCAGTGCTCGCCAAGATGGCATATGTTCTTAATGACTGGGAACAGGCAGAAACGGCTTTGGATCTTTCGGAAATGCATTTTAAAGAAGCGGAGAATATGGAAGATGACGGCTCGGAACCGGTTGCAGCCAGAATGTGGGCAGCTGCCGAGCTGTACAGGCTGACCGGAAGCAAGACTTACAGATCTGTCGTTGATGCGATAGCGATGGATATCATCCCGCGCGGTTTTTCTTATGAGGAACCCGGAAGTTTCGGAGTGCTGGCATATCTGATGTCACCCAATCCGACGAACATGAGTGTGTGTTCCAATATGATGGATACGGTCTTTCTCGAGTCCAATTCACTCATCAAAAAAGACATCGACAGTGAGTTTACCGATGTCCGCGTTGATTCGGAAACCGTTTCAAGAGATGCCCAAAATGCGGTCAGGATGCTTGATGAGGCATTCCTTGTAACGATGACTGATTATGTGAGCGTGAGCGTGGAATATCAGGACTTTGTCCAGAACAGGCTGAACTATATATTCGGCGCCAACCTGTCCGGAGTTGATTTTACGGACGGAGACAATGTACTTGCAGATGCCCCGAAGCTGTTCGTGCTCTCGGGTCTCGGAAGATAGGAGAATATGATGAAGATAGTAGTTCTTGCGGGAGGTCTGTCAACGGAAAGAGATGTCTCTTTAGTGTCGGGAAGAGGAGTTTATTCGGCACTTAAGGAAAGGGGACATCAGGTCATTCTGCTTGATGTTTATCTCGGATATGAAGGTGATCCTTCAAGAGTGTTTGATATAGATGCGGACTGGATATCCATGGTCGCACCGGTTTCTGAGACCGTTCCGGATCTTGACAAGGTCAGATCGATGAGAAAGGACGGGGCAAAGGAATTCTTCGGCCCTAATGTCATAAAGATATGCCAGGAGGCAGATATCGTGTTCATGGGACTTCACGGCGACTGCGGTGAGAATGGAAAGATCCAGGCGGCATTTGATCTTATGGGGATCAGATATACCGGAACCGACTCGTTTTCCTCGGCACTTGCCATGGACAAGGCAATAGCAAAACAGCTGTTTACCATGTACGGTGTTCCGACGCCCGAAAGCCATATGCTGACCGGACCGGATGATGCATACAGTCCGGAATATCCGTGCGTTGTCAAGATATGTAACGGCGGCTCATCAGTCGGCGTGTTTATAGTAAATGATCAGGATGAGTACCGTAAGGCTGTAAAAGATGCATTCAGATATGAGTCCAGGGTCCTTGTAGAAAAGTATATCAGGGGCAGGGAGTTTACATGCTGCGTGATCGAAGGGGAGGCGCTGCCCCTTGTCGAGATCACGCCAAAGAGCGGGTTTTATGACTATAAGAACAAATACCAGGCTGATTCTACTATAGAAACATGCCCGGCAGAACTTGACGATAAGACTACCGCCCTCATACAGTCGGAAGCCGTAAAGGCATACCATGCGCTTGGAATACGGACATATGCCCGCATGGATTTTCTGATGAACGATAAAGGCGAAGTATTCTGTCTCGAAGCGAACACGCTTCCGGGAATGACACCGACAAGCCTGATACCGCAGGAAGCAGCCGCGATCGGAAAATCATATGCCGATCTTTGTGAATGGATAATAGATATATCAGTCAGGAAATGGGAACAAAATGCGTAATATGACACTTGAGGCGATAACGGAAGCTGTCGGGGGAAAACTCGAAAACACCGGCAGATGCGACCTTACAAGGGAGGCATCTTCCGTTGTCATTGATTCAAGACAGGTAGAAGAAGGTTCGGTATTTATCGCAACCAAAGGCGAACGCGTCGACGGACATGATTTTATCGACAGTGCATTTAAGAGCGGTGCGCTTGGAGTGATATGCGAAAAGGCTCTGCCAAAGGCAAAAGGTCCTTACATTCTTGTTGAGGATAGTTTTGCTGCGATCCGTCAGCTTGCGGCATACTACAGACGGCAGATGTCGGTAAAGATAGTCGGCGTTGTCGGAAGTGTCGGAAAAACAAGCACAAAAGAGATCATCGCCTCAGTTCTTTCGGCGCATTTCGAGGTGCTCTCGACAGAAGGCAACTTCAATAATGAGGTCGGCGTTCCGCTTACCATATTCAGGATAAGGGACGGACATGAGATCGCGGTCGTCGAAATGGGAATAAGTGATTTTGGCGAGATGGACAGGCTCGGCGAGATAGTAAAGCCCGACATAGTCGTATTTACAAACATTGGCCCGTGCCATCTTGAGTGTCTGGGTGATCTCGAAGGAGTGCTTCGCGCCAAGAGCGAGATCATAAAACATGTAAGCGCTGACGGAATCCTTGTCATAAACGGACAGGACGAGATGCTCTCAAAGATCGACGACAGGACTGCCGAAGGCCGAAAGATCGTCAGATACGGAAAAGAGTCAAAAAGAGATGATGTGTATGCATCGAGCATAGAAAATCTCGGCCTTGACGGATCAAAGTTTACGGCGAATTTTCCGGACGGCAGTCATTATGAGATGACGATCCCGCTGCCGGGTTATCATATGGTCGATAATGCGGTAGCTGCTGCAGCGGTAGGCTTCCTTACCGGGGAAAACCTTGAAGAGATAAGAAGAGGTATGTCGGATTCCAGGACGCTTTCCGGAAGAGGACACATAATCCACGCGTCAAACTATACCATCGTGGATGACTGCTACAATGCAAACCCCAGATCCATGTGTGCTGCGATCGATACTCTCGGGTATGCGCTCACGAGAAAGGTAGCGATACTCGGCGATATGTTCGAGCTCGGAGAAGAGGCCGAAAACCTCCATGCCGAGGTCGGGGAATATGCAGCGGTACACGGAGTTGATTCACTGATATTTGTCGGCACTCTTGCCAAGTTCATGTATGAGCGGGCAAGGGTTTTCGAAGGAGTGGAAATAAGATATTATCCCAATAAAGAGCTTCTTCTTGCGGCGCTTTCGGATACAACGAAGGATATACTTCGGGACAAAGATACGATACTTGTTAAAGCGTCGCATGGGATGGGATTTTCCGAAGTGGTGGAATTCTTAAACAGGTAAAGGAGACAGACATGGCATTTTCTATCGTAACAGACACCGGGGCAAACATTACCGACAGGGTCAGGGATCATTACGGGATAACAGTCGTCCCCCTTACCCTCATCATAGAAGGGGAGGAGATGCAGCTTAGCAGCACCGAGGACTTTGACTATGATGATTATTACCAGAAACTGAAGGACGGGATAAAAGCATCCACATCGCAGGTCAATCCCGCACAGTTCATGGACTGCTTTGAGCCGATACTCGAAGCCGGTAATGACATTTTATATATCGGACTGTCCGGCGGAGTAACGGGATCAGTCAATTCCGCCAAGATCGCCGCATCGGATCTTATGGAGGACTTTCCCGACAGGCAGATAAGGATATTGGACAGCCTCGGAGCCGCACTGGGAGAAGGCATACTTGTTGTCGAGGCTGCTGAATTAAGAGAGCAGGGTATGTCGATAGATGAGGTCACTGACCAGATCGAATTTCAGAAATACTGCATGTATCAGGTGTTCGTTGTTGACGATCTGAAGCATCTTAAGAGGACCGGAAGGATAAGCGGCGCACTCGCATCGCTCGGATCCATGATGGATATCAAACCGATACTTAAGGGCAATACCGAAGGAAAGATAGTCGTGGAGTGTAAGGCCAGGGGCCGTAAACAGGCCATCAAGGCACTTGCGGAAAAATACAGGGATCTTGTTGTGGACCCCGAGGAGCAGATCGTCGGGATCACGTATGCCGGAAAGCGTGAGGATGCGGTCCATCTTGCAAACCTTGTTTCCAAGATCGCGGAGCCGAAAAAGATCTGGATGGTACCGCATGAGCCTGTGACCGGATCTCATGTCGGACCGGGAATGCTCGGACTCTTCTTCAAGGGTGCCGATGATGTGAGGGCATTTTAGATGATAAGGTTTATTCTTCTTGTTCTTGTTGTGGTGATCGATTTTATCGTGATCATCCCTTTTGAGATTATCGGATATATAATAGGCATCTTTTCGATGAGAGCAAGGAACGCATATATGAAGGTTCTGATGACCGTTGTACTGTCCGTGCTCCAGTTCCTGTCCGGAGCAAAGGTGAAGTTTATCGGGATGGAGAAGATCCCGCAGGACCGGGCGGTATTGTATGTTGCTAATCACGAGAGCTTTTTCGACGTTATACTGACGATAACAAAGCTTCCCGGATCGGTATGCTTTGTGGCCAAGAAGGCATTTTCGAAAATACCGATATTTGCCCAGGGCCTGGATCTATACAACACACTTTTTATTGACAGGGATAACGTTAAGGAAGCGCTCAAGACGATACTTGAGGCGATAGAACGAATCAAGGGTGGCATGTCCGTTTTCATATTTCCCGAAGGGTCCAGAAGCCGGGATGGGAATATGAACGATTTCAAGGAAGGCAGCATGAAGATCGCGACAAAGAGCGGATGCCCGATCGTACCGATCGCGATAAGCAATACAGCGGAAGTGTTTGAAAATCATTTCCCGAAAGTGTACGCTGTCCCGGTCATCGTTGAAGTGCTCGACCCGATCATACCGGGTGATTTTGACAGCAAGGAACAGAGGCATCTCGGGAAACTGTGTAAAGAACGTATCGAAGAAGTAAGAGATCGAAACAGCAAAAAGTACTGCGCACACTGACAGCACGGAGTGTCAATCTGCGCTGTAAATGATATTTCCGCCGGCGATCGTATAAACGATCCTGCCGGCTATTGTTTTGCCAAGAAAGGGGCTGTTACATGATCTTGACCGTGAGGCCGTATAATGTGTCACCTGATCCGGGGAGAAGATCACTATATCCGCACATGCTCCGACAGACAGGGTTCCGGCAGGAAGACCATAAAGTCTTGCGGGATTGGTACTCATCAGCTCAAAGAGCTTTTTAATATCAATGATATCTTTTTGAACGAGCACCTGATAGGCGAGGATAAAGGCTGTCTCAAGACCGATGATCCCACTCGGCGCTTTTACGAATTCGAGTGATTTTTCCTCGCGAGAATGGGGTGCATGGTCGGTGGCGATGATATCGATCGTACCGTCAGACAGTCCTTCCCATATTGCTTCGCGATCATCCTCCGAACGAAGGGGAGGATTCATTTTTGCAAGAGTACCGTGTTCACTCACGGCTGCGTCTGTAAGGGTGAAGTGGTGGGGTGTTGCCTCGGCATGGATGTTCGGATCGGTCCTCTTCGCTTTCCGGACAAGATCCACACCCTCGGCCGTGCTTATATGCTGAATGTTAAGTTTTACACCGCTTTTTGAAGCGATAGCAAGGTCGCGCTCTATCATGGAGATCTCCGCCCGGCGGTCGGAGCCTGTAAGGCCGAGAGCCTTTGCGGCGTCGCCTGAATTGACACCGTTTTCGGTGATATATGCAGGATCTTCCTCGTGAAGGGATACAGGAAGGCCGAGCTTTGATATCTGTTCAAAGGCATTCTTCAGCAGGGTTTCGTTCATGACGGGTTTTCCGTCATCGGTAAATCCCACGGCACCGGCAGTGCGCAATGCATTGTAGTCGCAAAGCTCTTCCCCCTTCATTCCTTTTGTAACATTTGCGCAGGTGTATATATGGATGTCCTCTTTTGCAGCGCGTGCAAGTATCGATCTGATCGTTTCGGGATCGTCAAGAGGGGGGACCGTGTTTGCCATCATCACGACCGAAGTGAACCCGCCGGCCGCAGCGGCAAGAGAGCCTGTATGAATATCTTCCTTATGAGTCTGACCGGGATCACGGAAATGCACATGCACATCAACAAGTCCGGGACCTGCGATAAGCCCGGTTCCGTCGATAACAGTGTCCTTAGGAATACTTTCGCCGGCACTTGCGGCATGATCTTCTTTTGAGACTATCTTTTTATCCCATATATATATATCCGATATCTCGTCTATGTTGTTTACAGGATCGATAACACGAATGTTTTCTATTATCATAGGTCGCTCTGTTATTGTCTGTTGCCTGTTCCGATGCCTATTATACAACAAAACGATCCGATTATTCATCTTCAAACAAAAAAGCTGAGCCGATTCCGGATCATAATACCTTTATTATTGTATACAATACTTGAAAATACGGCAAAAAAGGGCTATACTTTATGTAAATTGGATACGTATGCCCAGGTGAACAGTTTTAAATGAAGATCAAAGAAACAGCGACAATTATCTCACAGGAATGCCTGTGCGAAGGTGTATATTCAATGTGGCTTGCCACATCCATCGCAAAAAAAGCGCAGGCGGGGCAGTTTGTATCGGTATATTCGAACAGCGACGCAAGACTTCTGCCAAGACCGATAAGCATATGCGAGATCGCAGGAGCCGGCGATGGGGCAGATACCAAAATACCCGGCAGGATTCGGCTCGTATACAGAACGGTCGGGGAAGGAACAAGGGAATTCTCCCGTATGAGTGCCGGTGATAAGCTTGAGATACTCGGACCCAACGGAAACGGATTCTTACCGGCATTAAGAGAAGAGATCAGGCCCGGCACGAAGGCTCTCCTTATCGGAGGCGGAATAGGGATACCGCCGATGGTCGGGCTGGCAGCGCAGCTGGGCTGCGATGTTACGATCGTTGCCGGATACAGAACCGGCAAAGAGATGTTCCTCACCGAAGAACTGGAACGGTATGGAAAACTGTACATTTCCACGGATGACGGAAGTGCCGGAACAAAAGGGTGTGTGATCGATGCGATAGAAGAAGCGGGTTTAAATGCAGACGTGATATTTTCCTGCGGACCCCGGCCGATGCTTCGCGGCGTAAAGGATTTTTCACTTTCACGCAGCATCCCTTCATATGTTTCGATGGAGGAGCGGATGGCCTGCGGAGTGGGAGCATGTCTCGGCTGTGTCTGCAGCGCAGAAGATGTGGATGACCACTCAAAGGTTAAGAATAAAAGGGTCTGTGTGGACGGACCGGTATTTGAGGTATCGGAGGTGGTACTTTGAACACATCGGTGGTCATTGCAGGCGTTAAGCTTAAGAATCCCGTCATGACGGCTTCGGGAACGTTCGGCTCGGGGATGGAGTATTCGGAATTTGTCGATCTTAACCGGCTCGGAGCGGTGGTCACAAAAGGCGTGAGCCTCACCCCCTGGGAGGGAAACCCCACACCGAGGATTGCAGAGGTTTACGGCGGCATGCTAAATGCCATAGGACTGCAGAACCCGGGAATAGATACGTTCATAAAGCGCGACCTTGAATTTCTGAAAAACTGTGATACAACAGTCATAGTCAATGTATGCGGCAAGACCATGGAAGAATATATCGGTGTCGTGGAAAGACTTGCGGATACCGATGTCGATATGCTTGAGATAAATGTCAGCTGCCCCAACGTGAAAGAGGGAGCCATAGCCTTCGGGCAGAACCCCGAAGCGCTTGCAAAGATCACGAAGGCACTTAAGGAGAAAGCGAAGCAGCCGATCATAATGAAGCTGTCCCCCAACGTGACGGATATCGCGCTTATGGCAAAGATATGCGAAGACAACGGTGCTGATGCGGTTTCACTTATAAACACGATCACGGGAATGAAGATCGATATCAACAGAAGATCGTTCGTTCTTGCCAACAGGACCGGCGGCATGTCGGGACCCGCAGTCAAGCCGGTCGCGGTACGGATGGTGTACCAGGCAGCACAGGCGGTTTCGATACCGGTCATCGGAATGGGAGGCATAGTTACGGCAGAAGATGCGCTTGAGTTCATTATGGCAGGTGCGACCGCAGTTGCGGTAGGATGCGCGAACTTCACCGACCCTTATGCGACCGTAAAGGTCATAGAAGGGATCGAAAAGTATATGACGGACAATAATGTTGAAGATGTTAAAGAGTTGACAGGATGTGTCAGGTGAAAGGGTGATGGATCACCCGGAAGGAGGTAGACTATGATGCAGATAGGCGGGATCGATAATCTTGTGTTAAAGGATGTAAAGCTGCCTGCACAGAACGATCAGGAAGACAGGAAGATCGTGCAGCAGCAGGAGGATGCCTCAAAGACAGCGCAGGAGGCAGCCGAGAAAAAGGAAAAAGATGCCGAGAGGACTGAAAAGACAGAGGAGTCTGTATACGGTGATCTTGTAGGAAAATCTTCCGACGGCGATACTACAAGAGTCAAGAAGGGCGCAATGGAAGCTCTTGAGACCGGTATGGTATTTGCCAAGGATGAAAAAGAGAACAACCTTATGGAGTTCAACCGCGACCAGCTTACGGTCATGGTCGACAAGGGCGACATTACCGAGAACAGATACAATCACGAGATCACAAGACGTGACGAGCTTATGGAGAAGGATGATAAGTCCGCATTTGCCAAGTCCAATGCCGAGATGATCGAGAAGCAGAAAGAAGAAGCAGAGAAGAAGGCCCAGGAAAAGGCAAGAGAGCGTCTTGATGAGATGCAGGGCAAGGGAACCGAGAAGGAAGAGAATGCCCAGAAGCTTGAAAACGGCATGAACCGTCTTGCAGCAAGCGAGAAGGGCCTCGAGATAGAAGAAGAGGCAGTTGAGAACGCTGCAAAGAACGGCAGGAGTGAAGTCATAGACCAGATACTCAATCCGGAAGACGGCAACTTCAAGGTGATAATCAGATAATTTCCCATGAAGATCAATGCGTATGCCAAGATAAACATCGGGCTTGATGTTCTGTCAAGAAGATCGGACGGATACCATGAAGTGCGTATGGTCATGCAGACCCTGGGGCTGCATGATGAGATCACGGCCGAAAAATGTGATGAGTCGGGGATATTTATATCATCCGATTCCGGGAAGGTGCCTTTGGGTGAGGACAACCTCATTTACAAAGCGGCCGCTCTTATCATGAAAGAGTATTCAGTTTCCCGGGGAGTAAAGATAGGACTTACTAAGAACATCCCGGTAGCAGCGGGTCTTGCGGGAGGCAGTACCGATGCGGCAGCGACACTTCGCGCCGTTAATAGTCTGTACGGCCTCGGACTTTCCGATGACAGGCTGTGCGAGCTTGGTGTCCGTATCGGAGCGGATGTTCCGTACTGCTTAACAGGCGGTACGGTTCTTTGCGAGGGGATAGGCGAGAAGATGACAAAGCTCGATCCCCATCCGTCGTGCACGGTACTTCTGGCCAAGCCGCCGGAAGGAGTATCGACAGCATACGTTTATAAGCACCTTGAGCTTGATAAAGTCAGCCATCCCGATATAGATGCGATCATAGACGGCATAAAGGCCAATAGCATAAGTGATATCGCATCGCATACCGGAAATGTTCTTGAGTCCGTGACGATCCCGGAACACCCCGTTATCGGCAGGATCAAGGATATCATGAAAAATAAGGGTGCAAAAGCATCGCTTATGAGCGGCAGCGGGCCTACCGTGTTTGGACTCTTTGAGTCGGAGGATGACGCGAAGACAGCCTTTGGAGAACTTAAAAGATCACAGACGGACCTGGAACTTATCATCACAGATATCTACAACCCGGACAGATAAGGAGACCTCATGGGAGAATTAAAACTTCAGATGAATATGGATGAGTACCTTCCTCTCCGGGATGTTGTGTTCAATACGCTCAGGCAGGGAATCCTTACCGGAGAACTCGAACCCGGGGAAAGACTCATGGAGATACACCTCGCTGACAGACTCGGTGTTTCAAGGACACCGATAAGGGAAGCGATAAGGATGCTCGAACTCGAAGGCCTTGTAACGATGATCCCGAGAAAGGGAGCCGAAGTATCAAGGATCAGCAGACAGGATATCAGGGACGTACTCGAGGTGAGGCTGGCTCTTGATTCGCTTGCGACCAAGCTCGCATGTAAGCGTATCACCGACGACCAGAAGGAAGAATTAAAAAGAGCTGCCGAAGAATTTGTGGAGGCGACCGTTTCTGGAGACGCAACGGTCATAGCACAGGCCGATGTGAAGTTTCATGACGTGATACTTGCCGCATCGCATAACAAGCGGCTCATACAGATGGTCAACAACCTTGCCGAGAGGATATACAGATACAGGCTCGAATATATCAAGGACAGGGCCAATCATGCCAGGCTTATAGAAGAACATGCCAAGATCATGAACTGTGTGATAAAAGGTGACGAGGGAAGCGCATGCATAGCTGCCGAGATACATATCGTCAACCAGGAAAACAACATGCTCAGCCAGATCGAAGAATAAGGATCGTAAAATGGATAAAGATGTATGGGTGTCTGTCGCGGGACTCCAGTTCGGGGCAAATCCCGAAGGGGACAGGATAGAGATAATGACACCCGGCAGTTATTTCAAGAGAAAGAACAAACACTATCTAACATATGATGAAGTCATCGAGGGAAGCGATGAGGTCACGAAGAACGTGGTCAGGTTCGACGGAGACATGCTGTCGATCAGCAAGAGCGGGTTCGCAAATGTCGAGATGATATTTGAGAAGAACAAGCGCAATATGACGAACTACGTTACCCCGTACGGGTCGCTCCTTGTCGGCATAGATACGGATAATATCGACATCAGGGAAAGTGAGGATGTCATCAATATAGATATAGATTACGCTCTTGATATCAATTACGAGCATCTTGCCAACTGCAAGATCAAGATGGAGATCAAGAATTCGGTTTCAATAGACGATAATAATCAGGAGAGGAGTATAACGTGAAGGTCAGAAAGGCTATAATCCCCGCAGCAGGACTCGGCACACGATTTTTGCCCGCGACAAAGGCGCAGGCCAAGGAAATGCTTCCGATCGTGGACAAGCCGACCATACAGTATATTATCGAGGAAGCAGTTGCGAGCGGTATAGAAGATATCATCATCGTTACCGGACGTAACAAACGCTCGATAGAAGATCATTTTGACAAGTCCGTGGAACTTGAGCTCGAACTTGAAAGAAGCGGTAAGGATGAACTCCTCAGGATGGTGCGTGACATCTCGGAGATGGCGAACATCCACACCATCAGGCAGAAAGAGCCCCGGGGTCTCGGACATGCGATCTATACGGCAAGACATTTTATCGGAAATGAGCCTTTTGCGGTACTTCTCGGAGACGATGTCGTGGTAGCCCAAAAACCGTGTCTGTCTCAGATGCTTGATGTTTACAATGAATATCAGACATCGGTGCTCGGAGTCCAGAAAGTTCCCCATGAAGTCGTGAACAAATACGGTATCGTTGACTGCAAGGAGGTCGATGAAAGGGTGTACAAGGTTCATGATCTTGTAGAAAAGCCCGATATCAAAGACGCCCCCTCGGATATAGCGATCCTCGGAAGATATATCATCACTCCGGACATATTCGGATATCTTGAAACCCAGGATGCCGGTACGGGCGGAGAGATACAGCTTACTGATTCGCTTCGAAGGCTGTCGCAGGATCAGGCGATGTACTGCTATGATTTTAAGGGCCATCGCTATGATGTCGGATCAAAGATCGGATTCCTGCAGGCCAACATCGAGTTTGCGCTCCGCAATCCCGAAGTCGCCGGTGACATCAGGGATTATCTAATCAGGCTCGTATCGAACATGGATTCCATGATCGCGTACGAATGAAGAAATCATTTAAGGAGAGTTTGTTTTTATGATTCCAGTATTACTGATTACAAAGGCAACGATAGTGCTTCTGATCATCCTTGCCGTAGTTGCGGCGATCGCCGTTCTGCTGTATTTCCTCGGTAAGAAGGCACAGAAGAGAGAGGCTGAGCAGAAAGAGCAGATCGATGCGATGAAACAGACCGTTTCGATGCTTATCATAGATAAGAAGCGGATGAAGATCAAAGAATCGGGTCTGCCCCAGGCGGTCATCGACCAGACACCGAAGCTTATGAGATGGACAAAGCTTCCGATCGTTAAGGCCAAGGTCGGACCTCAGATCCACTCGCTTGTATGTGATGACAAGATATTCGATGCGGTTCCCGTCAAGAAGGAAGTAAAGGCTACGGTCAGCGGCATATACATCACGAGCGTCAAAGGGCTCCGCGGATCTTCAGACCAGAACAAAAATGTTAAGAAAAAGAGCAGGTTCAAACAGTTTGTTGAGAGGATGCAGGAAAAAGCCGGTGCCAAACCGCTCAAGTAACCCGTTCGAGCGGTCTGTTGCATCTTCGGTACTTGTTATCATCATGGCGGTCTTTGTATGCGGATGTTCATCTTCGCAGCAGATCGATCCCGATGAATATATAAAGCTCGGACAATACAAAGGGCTTCATGTTGACAGGTCATCTTACGAGGTTACCGAGGAAGCCATGCAGGACGAACTGGAAATGCTGGCGAACGCGTATGCGGATCCCGACGGAAATGTTCCCGAGATCACCGACGAGTTCATAAGGGAAATCTCTGAGGGAAGCTTTCAGGATCTAGCAGCCTACAAGGCGGCGCTTGCAGACCAGATGCGTTCGGAATATGATGAGTTCTACGACCTTCAGTATTACGAGGACCTGTGGAATCTTGCGGTGGATAATGCCGAAGTGATAAAGGATTTTCCGCCCGGGTATCTTCAGGAGAAGACCGAAAGATCGATGATCTCGGCCCTGAAATACGCAAAGAGCCTTAACATGTCATTTGATGATTTTGTCAGTGAAAAGATGGGGCTGACGGTGGAAGAGTTTAATTCCGAAGCCATTGAGTATGCAAAGGTGGCGGCAAAAGAGAGCATGGTATGTGCCGCAATAGCAAAAGCCGAGAATATAACCGTCAGTGATGAGGATATCGAAAAAGCCATAAACGAATACGTCAGGCTCGGTGCGTTTGAATCCCGCGAAGCTTTTGAGCAGGAAGGTCCCGAGAGGATGGAAGAGCTTAAAGAATACATACTGACCTCAAAGGTTCAGGATCTGATCGCAGAATATGCGAAATAGTATTAGAGGAGGACCGGCACAGTGCCGGGAAGATGAGAGATGGAACAACTGATAACTATTAGGGAGATATTCAGGAACCGGGAAAAATATCTCGACAGCACGGTAAAGATCGGCGGATGGGTCAGATCAGTCCGCGACTCCAAGACATTCGGATTTATCGTACTTAACGACGGAACATTTTTTGAACCGATCCAGGTGGTATACTCGGATGCCCTTTCCAACTTTGCCGATATCAGCAAAACAAATGTCGGCGCGGCGCTTATCGTGACAGGAAAGCTTGTTGCTACACCGGGAGCAAAGCAGCCGTTTGAGATCCAGGCGGAGGATATAGCTGTTGAAGGCCCTTCCACACCAGATTATCCGCTTCAGAAGAAGCGGCATACGATGGAGTACCTTCGTACGATGACGCATCTGCGTGCCAGGACCAATACTTTTTCGGCGGTGTTCCGTGTTCGTTCGGTGATAGCGTATGCGATCCACAGGTTTTTCCAGGAACGTGATTTTGTATACGTTCATACTCCGCTCATAACGGGTTCCGACTGTGAGGGAGCAGGGGAGATGTTTCGGGTAACGACTCTCGATCCCTCGGATCCGCCTCGTCTTCCCGACGGAAGCGTTGATTTTTCAAAGGACTTTTTCGGAAAAGAGACAAATCTTACGGTAAGCGGACAGTTAAACGGTGAAACTTATGCGCAGGCATTCCGTAACATCTACACTTTCGGGCCGACGTTTCGGGCAGAGAATTCCAATACGACAAGGCATGCGGCAGAGTTCTGGATGATCGAACCCGAGATAGCATTTGCGGATCTTGAAGATGATATGATGCTTGCGGAGAGCATGATCAAGTATATAATCAATTACGTACTCGACAATGCTCCCGAAGAGATGAAGTTCTTCAATGATTTTATCGACAAGGGTCTTATTGAGAGATTACAGCACGTAGCTTCGTCCGATTTCGGAAGGGTAACGTATACGGATGCGGTATCTATCCTTGAAAAGCATAACGACGAGTTCGAATACAAGGTCAGCTGGGGATGCGATCTTCAGACCGAGCATGAGAGATTCCTTACGGAAAAAGAATTCAAGCGCCCGGTGTTTGTAACGGATTATCCGAAGGAGATCAAGGCATTCTACATGAAGCTCAACGAGGACGGCAAAACGGTTGCCGCAATGGACTGCCTTGTGCCCGGCATAGGAGAGATCATCGGGGGATCCCAGAGGGAGGATAACTACGACACTCTGCTTGCCAGGATAAATGAGCTGGGGCTTAATAAAGAGGATTATGATTTTTACCTCGATCTTCGTAAGTACGGAAGTACGAGGCATGCAGGATTCGGACTGGGATTCGAGAGATGCGTGATGTATCTTACGGGAATGGGCAACATAAGGGATGTGCTTCCCTTCCCGAGAACAGTCGGTAACTGCGATCTGTAATAAAAGGGGAAATAATAAAAGGGGATGATAACATGGGGAGAATTTCGTTTAAGGGGCGGATTCTGACACTTGCGACGGCAGCTGCTGTCGTGCTTTCGGGCACGGATGCATATGCTGCCACACTTCAGGAGATCAGGAATGAGAAGCAGGCGGCTGAGAGCAAAAAGCAGGAAGCCGAAAGCTCGCTTCGAAGTATCAACAAGGATATCGAGAATATATCCGAGGAGCAGGAACAGGTGATGGCCGAGCTTGAAGAGCTTGACGCCGAACTTGTGGATCTGCTTCTGTCGGTTGAGATCCTTGAGTCGGATATCGCCGCAAAAGAGCAGGAGATCGCAACTACAAAGGCCGAACTTGAAAAGGCCAGGCAGCAGGTCAGCTCACAGGAGCAGGCAATGGCAAGGCGTATCAAGTTCATGTATGAGCGCGGAAATACAACATATCTTGAGCTGTTCCTCGAATCAAAGAGCATGGCCGAGGCCGTCAACAAGTCCGACTATTCCGAAAAACTGTACAAATACGACAGGCTGATGCTTGAGCGCTACAGGATGGCAAGACAGGATGTCGAGAACAAGGAGAAACAGCTGGAGAACGAGCTGTCGGAACTTGAGGAGATCAAGGAGGATCTGAACGCCCAGAAGGAAGAACTCGATGCGATGATCGCCGAGAAGCAGGAGACCGTCGAGGACTTTTCCGCACAGCTTGAAAAGGCAAAGAACAAAGCCGGCCAATACAAAGCCCAGATCTCTCAGCAGACCGATAACCTCAAGAAGTTAAACCAGGCCGAAGCTGAAAAGATCGCCGAGGAGGCCAGGAAGAAAGCAGAAGAAGAGGCCAGGAAAAAGGCCGAGGAAGCTGCCAGGAAGAAAGCAGAAGAAGAGGCCAGAAAGAAAGCTTCCGAGGAAGGTGCGACCATCACCCTTATGGACGGAACGTCGCGAAAAAGTGAGAGTGATCAGCAAAGCTCAGAGTCGTCTTCATCTTCCGATTCGGATGATTCGGACAACGACTCTTCCGAGGAAGAAGAAAGACCGCACGGAACAAGCATTACTGCTTCGGGTTCCGGCATTGGAGCCGATATAGCCAATTACGGACTGTCGTTTGTAGGCTGCCCGTACGTTGCCGGAGGAACTTCACTTACGAACGGGTGCGACTGCTCGGGATTCACACAGGGTGTGTACTCACACTTCGGGATAAAGATACCGAGGAGTTCGTATGCCCAGTCGGCGGATGGTGAAGAGGTATCATTTGATGATGCCCAGGCCGGAGATATCGTATACTACGGCGGCCACGTCGGAATCTATATCGGAAACAACCAGATCGTCCACGCAAGCACGCCCGCAACCGGGATCAAGGTCAGCAGCGTGTTTTACAGATCGATAATAACGATCAGGAGATATTACTAGAAGATGAAAAAAACAATTATCGTCATGCCCGTCGCCAATGAAGAGGCGACAATGGGAAAAGTGATAGATGAGATACTCGCGCTTCCTTACGACAATCTCTTTCTCTATCCGGTCATCGACTCCTATTCCAAAGACAGGACAGAAGAGATAATAAGGAGCTATGAGAGCGGCGGACGTGTCAAGTGCATATTTCATGAAGGTTCGACAGGCGTGATATCGTGTTATCTTGAAGGATACAAAAGGGCGCTTGCCGACGGTGCCGAGTGCGTGCTTGAGATGGACGGCGGCGGCAGCCACCAGCCCGATGAGATCCCTCAGTTTATAGAAAAACTTGAAGAGGGCTATGACTGCGTATGGGGATCAAGGTTTACGGCAGGAGGCGAGATGAGCCATCAGCCGTTGTACAGAAAGATATTAAGCTCCGGCGGGACCATACTTGCCAATCTTGTCCTCGGAACGCGTCTTAAGGACATGACCAGCGGATTTGAAGGGTTTCAGGCACACGTGCTCCTGTCCATGAACCTGGACAGCTTCCTGTCCACCGGACACATGTACCAGACCGAGATGAGATATTATTGCAGGGATCTTAACTGTATAGAAGTGCCGATCCATTATATCGGCGGAGACTCGTCGCTGAAGTTCCGGTCAGTGACGGAAGCGCTCGGCATTTTGTTCAAGCTCAAAAAACATGAATCTCTGATATGGAAAAAAGACTGACAGCTGTCAGTCTTCTTCGTCTTCAACCTCGCCGGCGATCGCGGACAATACGCTTGTTACCGCTGATACCACAACGGCAACCACTATCACCAGTCCGACTATCCCGACAAAAATCACCATTTCCGAATCCATAATCATTCCCCGATCAGAATTGATATTGTAACTATTTAGAATACTATCAAGAAACTGCCCTCTTGTCAAAGGCACCTGCCGTATTTCAGAATCTTTTTTTGTAGGCATTGTTCAGATTGCGGAACTGGGTCGGAGTGCAGTTCCTGACGATCTTGAACATGCGCATGAATGCGGAAATGCTGTTAAATCCGCTTCTGATCGCCACTTCCGTCACGTTAATCTCGGGATCGAGAAGGAGCTTTTCCGAATAAGCGATCCTTCGGGTGTTGAGATACTTATAGAACGGCATGCCGGCAAATTCCTTGAAGAGGCGGCTGAAATGATATTTTGAAAATCCTGCCATATCGGCTACTTCTTCAAGAGTCAGATCTTCGGTGCAGTGCTGGTTCAGGTAGTTGCATATGGACATGAACTTCTCGGTATATTCCTGCTGCTTGACAGGTCTGATGCCGACGAATCTGTCCGGACTTGTAGTGTAATACCTTCCGACAAGGACGAGCATATCAAGGAATTTCTGGACTATGGCCACGTTCTTGAGCGGGGCATTTCCGAAATATTCATTGTATATCCCCTTCATCAGCTTGACGCATGTCTCATGTATTCCCGGGAATTCTTCGGGCGTGACCAGTACAGCGGGCTGCATTATCGCGAATATCGAATCATATTCCTCGAATGACTGAAGCATGGAAAGATCCACCTGGAAGATGATCCTTCTGCCGTGATGTGCATACAGATGATGCAGAACTCCGGGACAGATTATGATTATATCGTTAATACGAAGATCAAATGGAATGTCATTGCATTCCATGGAATATCCGCCCTCAAGAGGCATCACGATCTCGACCGCCGGATGCCAGTGGTTGGGGTATTCCTCATAATCGGTATTGTTGTACAAAAGGAGCGTGGAATCGTATTCAAAGCTTACGGTCTCCTTGACGCCGTCAAGTATCTTTATCATATATTGCTGTCCTTCTGATGCGATTGTTGCAATATTGTCAAAGTTTTTTATTATCAATTATTGCAGAAAAAATGATACAGAAACGAGGCAAAAAAGTAAAGAATCTGTGGAAAATATGACATAATGCACAAAACAAGCGCGTGAATTAAGTAAATAGTAAACAAAATCCTTGTTCGAACAGAGGTACAATAGCAATAATTGATAATCAAAAAGCAAGAATTGTGTAGTGGGACCTTTCCGGACGGACTAGAGTGTAGGTATCGGGTTTTGTAACAAAGCCCACAACCATTTTCAAAAGGAGGATAAGTAATGAAAATGAAAAAGTTTTTGGCAGTATGTCTTAGCGCTGCAATGACTCTTAGCATGCTTACCGCATGCGGCGGCTCCGCAGCAGCTCCCGCAGCTCCTGCAGCTGACGCAGCAGCAACAGAGGAAGCAGCTCCTGCAGATGATGCGGCAGAAGCAGAGGCTCCCGCAGAAGAGGCATCAGGCGACGTTCAGGAGATCACCTTCATGATCTGGGATGACCTTGAGGCTTCAGAAGACCTTATCACAAAGGGTTACAAAGATTCAGTTGACAGATTTAACAAGGATTTTGAAGGCAAGTATCACTGCACACCTATCACAACAAACCTTGAAGAGTACTATGACAAGCTCAATGCACTTGTTGCAGCAGGCGATACACCCGACGTATTCATCGCTTCTCCCGGTGCAAACCTTAACGACTATGCTACAACAGGCGTAGCTGCGAAGCTTGATGATTACCTTGCAGCTGACGGATGGAAGGATACATTTACATCCGACGCTGTATTTGCAGGCGGCACATACGGTGATGACGGCGGCGACGGCCCCGGAATCTATGCTATACCTCTTAACATCGCAGCAGCTTGCGTATTCTACAACACTGAGATGTTTGCAGATGCAGGCGCAGAAGTACCGAAGACTTTCTCAGAACTTCTTGACGCATGCCAGAAGCTTCAGGACAAGGGTTACACACCTATCACTATCTCAGCAGGTACAGCATGGTGCCTTTCAATGGTAGCAGGTTACCTTTGCGACAGGAACGGACTTAACCTTCAGGACATCAAGGATCACAAGACGGATTGGAAGGACGAGAAGGTTATCCAGGCAGGTAAGCAGATCCAGGAGCTTTCCAAGTATTTCCAGAAGACAGCAGCAGGTGATGACAATGACGTTGCTACAGCAGCATTCTACAATGGTGATGCAGCTATCCTGATCCAGGGTTCATGGGCAATCGGACAGATCAACGGTTCATGTGCAGAAGGATTCGCTGACAAGGTTGGCGTATTCGCATTCCCTGCGGTTGACGGCTCTTCAGCAGACCCGAACAGAGTTATCGCTAAGTCAGACAGCCTTTGCATGAGCGCTGATACGGAATCTCCCGAAGCAGCTATCCAGCTCATCAAGTACTTCGTTGACGATACAGCCAGCAAGTATACTGCAGAGGTCGGCGGTAAGATCCCTGTAACGAACGTTCAGTATGACGAGAAGGTTGCTCCTCCGGAACTTAAGTACGTTATGGATGTATTCAAGAACGCATCTTCTACATTCGGATTCTACAACGAGTCTCTTGCTGACACAGAGGCAGGTTCAACATTTGATAACTGCTTCGTAGAGATCTTCAAGGGCCAGGATCCCGCTACGGCGCTCGATCCCATCCAGCAGTACTACGAGGATAACGTTTGGTAAATTGAGGATCATATTGATCTGAACGTATCATTTACATTCGGCCAGCACCCCGCTGGGGCGCTGGCCCTTTGTATGGGAGGTTATTTATGGACAAGTTGATGAGGAACAAAAAAGCGATAATCCTGTTTATCGCACCGGCACTAATACTGTTTACGGCTGTTTTGTTCGTGCCGGTATGCAAGGCCGTTTATTATTCCTTCTGCAATTACAAGCTCCCCGGAAATGCCAAGTTCTTAGGATTTGAAGGCATGAAGTTCCTCAAGAACTACAAGCAGCTGCTTACCAAAGACCAGACGATGAGGATCGCATTCAGGAACTCCATGTTCTTTATGATCTTCTCGATCGTTACACAGCTGATCTTCGGCCTTTTCCTTGCGGCTCTTCTTACGAATATCAGAAAAGGGCGAAACCTTTTCAAGAACATATATTATCTGCCCTGCGTGCTTTCATCCGCAGCACTCGGTCTATTGTGGATGTTCGTGTTCACTCCGAGGCTCGGTATCAATCAGATGCTCGCATCCCTGGGCAAGTGGGGAGGCGACTGCACTTTGGGTCCGCAGTGGCTCTTTAATACGGAAGGATATATCATCCTGCCGATCTGGGTCGTCTCATTTGTTGCCTTATGGCAGTATGTGGGCCAGTCCATGATGCTCTACATGGCACAGATATCCGGCATCAGCTCAGATGTTTATGAAGCTTCGTATATCGACGGATGCAGCAAGAAGCAGTCGTTTTTCTATATCACGCTTCCGCTGATCAAGCCTATGGTGGCGACCGCAATGTCGCTTAATGCTATAGGATCGCTGAAGTTCTTTGACCTTATCTACAATATGCTGCCGGAAGGATTCCTAAGTCATAAAGCTGACGTTATAGCAACACATCTGTATACGTCGGCGTTCAAGTTCAGAAAACTGGGTTACGGATCGGCCATCGGCGTCATCCTTCTTATCCTGTGTCTTATCATGACGGTCATCATCAACAAGTTTGTGAAGACCGAGAACTACGATATGTAAGGGGAGGGATGGAAGATGACTGCAGCTATGACGATCAGTAAAGAAAAAAGACAGGCAAAGACCGTATCAACCCTCATATACATATTTCTGGTACTTCTTGCGATAATCTATATCGTACCTCTTTTGTGGGTACTTATAACTTCGCTGAAAGACGACAGCACCCTTATGCTGTCACCGTGGGCTATGCCCGCAGCGCTTGAATGGGGCAACTATGAATTTGCATGGACCAAGGGACACCTCGGAACCGCGATGCTCAATTCTCTCATCGTCTGCTCGATAACGCTTGTGGTATCGATGCTGTTCGGATCGATGGCGGCATTTGCTATCGCAAAGCTCCGCTGGAAATTATCCAAACTGGCCATGTACTATTTCCTTATCGGTATGATGATACCGATCCACACGATACTGATCCCTCTGTTCGTTCAGTTCTCCGGATGGAAGATGAGCAATACCCTCATAGGTATCATCATTCCATATATAACATTCTCGCTGCCGATCACCATTTATATCATGGTCGGGTTCTTCGAAGGTATACCGAACGAACTGTTTGAGGCGGCATGTATCGACGGATGTTCGGTATATAAAATGTTCGGTACGGTGGCGATCCCTCTTGCCAAGACGGGATTCATGGTAACGGGCCTTATGTCGTTCGTATCAAACTGGAATGAGCTTCTTCTGGCAATGGTATTTATCTCCGATGAAGCCAAGAAGACACTTCCGGTATCACTTACCAAGTTCGTCGGGCCTTACCATACCAACTACTGTCAGATGTTTGCGGCGATCATGATCGCGATCATTCCCACGATCATTGCCTATGTCGCATTTGCCAACCAGATAGTCGAAGGTCTGACAGCAGGTGCTGTTAAGGGATAAGCAGACAAGAGGGAAAAGATTGGAGATAACAAATGAGCGAACCTAGAAAACCTCTCGTAAGGCACATGTTCACAGCTGATCCGTCGGCCCATGTGTTTAATGACAAACTGTATATTTACCCTTCGCATGATATTCCTCATGACGGTATGGACAACGACAACGGCGACGAATACCAGATGAGGGACTACCATGTACTTTCGATGGACAGCCTTGACGCAGAGTGTAAGGATAACGGGCTTGCACTTTCGGAAGATGATGTTCCCTGGGTCAGTTCACAGATGTGGGCTCCTGATGCGGCATATGTAAACGGCAAATACCACCTCTTTTTTCCCGCAAGGGATAAGGACGGTATCTTCCGGCTGGGCGTCGCATCGTCTGATTCTCCTACGGGACCGTTTGTCCCGGAAAAAGACTACATCAAGGGAAGCTACAGCATCGATCCGGCAGTCCTTACGGATGATGACGGGAAAGTTTATGTGTATTACGGCGGACTGTGGGGAGGACAGCTTGAAAAATGGCGCACGGGCAGTTTCGATCCTGATGCACCGTTCTCACCGGAGCCCGACCCGGAGGCAGATGCTCTCGGACCGATGTGTGCGGTTATGAGCGATGATATGAAAAGCTTTGCGGGCGATCCTGTCATGCTCAGCATAGTTGATGAGAACGGAGTGCCCCTCAAGGCAAAGGATGAGGACAGACGATACTTCGAAGGGCCGTGGGTGCATAAATACAAGGGAAAATATTACCTTTCCTATTCCACCGGAACAACCCATTATATCGTCTATGCAACATCGGACTCTCCGATGGGACCGTTCACGTTCCGCGGACGGATAATGGAGCCGGTGATCGGATGGACAACACATCATTCGATAGTGGAATATCACGGAAAATGGTACATCTTCTATCATGACTGCGAGATGTCGGACGGTATCAATCACAGAAGAAGTGTAAAATATACCGAATTGAAGTATAATGATGACGGTACAATCATAACGATCGACCCGTACAAACAGTAAACGGGTTTTTTGGAAAGGCTGAAACAGGAGGGTAAAATGCTTTACATAGGTGTAGATCTCGGAACGAGCGCCGTCAAGCTTCTTCTGATGAATGAAGAAGGCGGAATCGAAAAAATCGTATCAAAAGAGTATCCGCTGGAGTTTCCGTATCCGGGCTGGTCGCAGCAAAAACCCGAAGACTGGTGGGAGCAGACTCTTGCCGGCCTTAAGGAACTGACGGCTCACGCGGACAAGAACCAGATCGCAGGTATCAGTTTCGGCGGACAGATGCATGGTCTCGTCGTTCTTGATGCCGATGATAATGTCATCCGTCCCGCAATACTGTGGAATGACGGACGTACATCCAAACAGACGGAATATCTCAATGACGTTATCGGCAAGGACAAGCTCTCACAGTATACCGCAAACATCGCGTTTGCCGGATTTACGGCTCCCAAGATACTGTGGATGAAGGAGAAGGAGCCGGATCTGTTTGCAAAGATCGATAAGATCATGCTCCCGAAGGATTATATAGCATACAAGCTTTCAGGCGTACACTGCACAGATGTTTCCGATGCATCCGGAATGCTTCTGTTTGATGTCAAGAACAAGTGCTGGTCCAAGGAGATGATGGAGATATGTTCCGTCAGGGAAGAGCAGCTTGCGAAGATATTCGAAAGCTACGAAGTTGTCGGAACGATCAGGGAAGACGTAGCCAAGGAACTCGGATTTCCGAAGGATGTCAAGATCATTGCCGGTGCGGGCGATAATGCCGCCGCTGCGGTAGGTACCGGAACGGTCGGAAACGGCAGATGTAACATCTCGCTCGGAACCAGCGGAACGATATTCATATCCAGCAAGGAGTTCTGTGTTGACGAGAATAATGCGCTTCACGCGTTTGCACATGCCGACGGAAACTTCCATCTGATGGGCTGCATGCTTTCCGCTGCAAGCTGCAACAAGTGGTGGATGGAAGACATCATCGGCACGTCGGATTATGCAGCCGAGCAGAAGCCGATCACGAAGCTTGGAGAAAACAATGTATTTTTCCTTCCTTATCTGATGGGAGAGCGGAGCCCTCACAACAATCCCGATGCAAGGGCTATGTTCATCGGAATGAGCATGGATACAACAAGAGCCGACATGACTCAGGCGGTCCTTGAGGGCGTTGCTTTCGGAATAAGGGATTCGTTTGAAGTCGCAAGGTCGCTCGGTATCGATATCAGAAAGACCAAGATATGCGGAGGCGGGGCAAAGAGCCCTCTCTGGAAGAAGATCATCGCAAACGTGCTCGGAATAAGCGTCCAGGTGATAGAGTCAGAGGAAGGTCCCGGATACGGCGGAGCCATGCTCGCAGCCGTAGGATGCGGTCAGTTTGCATCGGTACAAGAGGCGGCCGAGAAGCTTGTCAAGGTCGTTGATACCATCGAACCCGAGAAGCTTCTGACGGATGCATATGAAGAGAAATACCAGCAGTTTAAGAAACTGTATCCTACTGTTAAATGTCTGTTTTGATCCGGCAAGGATAGAAAAGGAGAAGAGATTATGGAGATCAAAAAGGTTACTGATCCGGAATTTGCATCTTATGGCAAGGTTCTTGAAGGTTATGATTTTAGCAGCCTCGTAGAGGCGCTCGACAAGAAGACCCCGCTTCCCGAGGGAGTTGAATATGTTGCAAGCTGTGCGGATCTTGAATATACGGACACATTCGGCGTGCTGCAGAATAATGTGTACGGCGGAATGCCCATACAGATAGGATACTGTAACGGGCATAACACCAAGCTCAACTGCCTTGAGTATCACCGCGACAGCGAGATAAACCTCGGCTGTACTGATTTTATCCTTCTTCTCGGAAGAGAGGATGAGATCGTAAACGGCAAGTTTGATACTTCCAAGACGAAAGCATTTCTCGTAAAGGCAGGTCAGGCTGTTGAAGTATACGGAACGACTCTGCACTATGCACCCTGCTCCGCAAAGGCAGGTGACGGCTTCAAAGTTGTTGTTGTCCTTCCCAAGGGAACAAACGGCCCGGTTCCGGCTCTTACGGCAAAGAGCACGGAAGATAAGTGGATGACTGCCTGCAACAAATGGCTCCTTGCACATGCCGAGTCTTCCGAAGCAGGGGATGGCGCGTATGTAGGCCTTACGGGTGTTAACATTGATATCGCCGGAGATATCTGAACAAAATAAGTAGAAATCTTAACCTAATAAAGAGAATTTTCGATTGTTTTTTGGACATGCAGGCAATACAATGGTTGTTAGCAGCCTCAGAAGGTATGTTCAGAAACTATTACTAGGAGGATTACAGATGAATAACACACCTAAAATGAAGATCGGTATCGTGGGCGTTTCCCGTGACTGTTTCCCCGCCGAACTTACAATCAGAAGAAGAAAGGCTCTCGCAGATGCTTATGCCAAGAAGTATGATGCAGCTGATATTTACGAGTGCCCCGTAACGATCATTGAGAGCGAGATACATATGCAGCAGGCTCTCGAGGATGTCAAGAAGGCCGGATGTAATGCACTTTGCATCTACCTCGGAAACTTCGGTCCCGAGATCTCAGAGACAATGCTGGCTCAGCAGTATGACGGCCCCGTTATGTTCTGTGCTGCAGCTGAAGAAGATTACGATTCCGTAACAACCTCCGGACGTGGAGATGCTTACTGCGGAATGCTCAATGCAAGCTACAATCTTGCGCTTCGTAATGTCAGGGCTTATATTCCCGAGTATCCCGTAGGTGATGCCGAGGACTGTGCGGACATGATCCACACATTCATTCCCGTTGCAAGAGCCGTATATGCGCTCAAGAACCTCAAGATATTCACGTTCGGTCCCAGACCTCAGAACTTCTTCGCATGTAACGCTCCTATCAAGCAGCTTTACAATATCGGCGTAGAGATCGAGGAGAACTCCGAACTTGATCTTTTCGAATCATTCAATAAGCATGCGGGAGATTCCCGTATAGCTGATGTTGCCAAGGATATGGCAGCAGAGCTTGGCGACGGCAACAAGAAGCCCGAGGTTCTCGAGAAGCTTGCTCAGTACGAGATCACTCTTCTTGACTGGATCGAAGAGCACAAGGGTTCCAAGACATACTTCGCGATCGCAGGAAAGTGCTGGCCTGCATTCCAGACACAGTTCGGATTCGTTCCCTGCTTCGTCAATTCAAGACTTACAGGCCGCGGCATCCCCGTATCCTGTGAAGTTGATATCTACGGTGCACTTTCCGAGTTCATCGGAACATGCGTAAGCGATGATATCGTAACACTTCTTGATATCAACAATTCGGTTCCGAAGTGCATGTACAAGGATTCGATCGAAGGCAAGTTCGATTACAAGCTTACGGATACATTCATGGGATTCCATTGCGGAAATACATGCTCCAAGAAGCTCACAAAGGGCGAGATGAAGTATCAGGCCATCATGGCACGTGCTCTTCCCATCGAGGTTACGAACGGAACTCTCGAAGGCGACATCGTACCCGGCGATATCACATTCTATCGTCTGCAGTCAACATCCGATAATATTCTCCGCGCTTATGTTGCTGAAGGTGAAGTACTTCCCGTTGCAACAAGGTCGTTCGGAGGCATCGGTGTATTCGCTATCCCCGAGATGGGAAGGTTCTACCGTTACGCTCTTATCGACGGCAATTATCCTCATCACGGTGCGGTTGCGTTTGGTCATCACGGCAAGGCACTCTTTGATGTGTTCAAGTACATCGGTGTTGCAGCTGATGAGATCGAGTTCAACAGACCTGCAGGAAACCTCTACAAGACAGAGAATCCTTACAAGTGATCGATCATTACCGGGAGGCAGTCTTTTACGGACTGCCTCCTTTTTGATGGTCTTTACTTTGACACACCTGCGGGGCATGCGGTATAATTTCAGCTATGGATACCAGGATTATGATAAACACTATACTTGGAAGTCTGATAATCGGATATTTCTTCGGGTGCTTTAATCTGTCTTACATGATCTCGAAGTTTAAAGGATTCGACATAAGGCATGTCGGCTCCGGAAATGCCGGAGCATCAAATGTTGTGATAGTTATAGGCAAGAAGATCGGACTGTTTGTGGCACTGGTCGATATCTTAAAAGCGTTCTTCGCATTCAGGCTTGCGGAGGGATTTTTCCCGGAGGCATATGCGGGAGCTGTCAGCTGGGCAGGAGTTCTTGCGGGAGTCGGAGCCGTGATCGGCCACATCCTTCCGTTTTATATGGGCTTCAAAGGAGGAAAGGGGCTGGCATGCTTCGGCGGAACGGTGCTCGGCATTGATTTCAGGCTCTTCTTCATCCTGTTCATCATAGCTTTGCTGATAGCGATCATTACGGATTATATCTGCTTTGCTCCCATCACGATGGCATTCGTTGTGCCGGCAACAGTGTGGTACGTTTATGAAACGTGGATCCCGTCGGCGATAATATCGATCGCTTCCGCAGCGATCCTGATAAAGCACAGGGAGAACATCATGCGCATCAGATCCGGAGAAGAACTTCGTTTTCATTTTCTGTGGAGACGCAAGGATGAATCCGAAAGATTCGGAATAAGAGATGACGGAAAAGAGATCTTTAACAGAAAGGTCTGAGACATACCAGAATATAATATGAAACGAGGTTACGTATAATGGAAGGAAACACTGAAAACACAGTCAGCAGGAGCAAACAGAAAAGAGAGGACAGAGCAAAGAATCAGGCGAAGAAGAAAAGGGAAGGCCTGATATTAAAGATAGTCGGTATCGTGATCGCGGTCGCGGTCATCGGTCTTGCGGTATTCGGCATAGTAAGGTTCATCATCAATGAGGCAAATACGATCACTCCGAACGGTGATTATTCGGCCCAGTATGATGATAACGGATATATCAAAGGTGTCAGGGCGCTTGATTATGTGACTCTTTGCGATTACAAGAATATCGAAGTTCCCGAAAGCGAAGTCACATATACCGACGAGGAGTTTCAAAACGTCATAAAGCAGAATCTTGAGGCCCACCAGATCCTTTCGGAAGAAGGCGTTATAAAGGACGGCGACAAAGTAAAAATCGATTACGTGGGAACGATAGACGGAGTCGAGTTTGAGGGCGGCAATTCCGGCGGGAACGGATATGATCTTACGATCGGAAGCGGTTCGTTCATAGAAGGGTTTGAGAGCCAGCTGATCGGACACAAACCGGGTGAAGACGTAACCGTAGACGTAAAGTTCCCGGATGATTACCATGATGCGAATGTTGCAGGTAAGCCCGCACAGTTTGCCGTTACGATACACGGTATCTATGTCGATCCGGCATATGATGATGATTTTGTATGTGCCTACTATCCCGAGATGGGTTCAACGGTTGCCGAGTATGAGCAGTCCCTTAAGGATGAGTACCGCGAAGGACAGCTTCATGATTATGTCGATAATTATATCAAGGACAATTCAACCGTTATCAAGTTCCCGAACAAATACTTCAAGCAGCTTGAAGCTACCACAAAATATGCGGATGTTCAGTCCTATGAATATATGAAGCAGATGTACAGCCAGTACGGTATGGAAGCCGGAAGCTTTGATGATTTTGTAGGAAAGACCGGAAAAGAGTATGATGCCGACATCATCGACAGATCACAGAAATTCGCAAAGGCTGATCTTGTATATCAGGCTGTACTCGAGTCGGAGGGCATTGCTCTTACGGCGGAGGAGTCGGAAGCCATCGTACGCGAGATGTATGACGATGATGAGCAGACCTTCAACAATTTCATCGATCAATACGGAAAAGGTTATACGATGAAACAGGCCGTCCAGAGGAAAGCAGTCGATATCGCGCTTGAGGGTGCGACGGTCAAGTAAAGATTATTGTTTATAATACATATGAATTGAGGTAAAATAGTACAGAATGATCTGTACTATTTTGCTGTTATAAGACGGATCATAAAACAGATCATAAAACAGATCATAAAACGGAGACAGGAAATGCCGGAATATATAAAACTTCGCGATCTGGCATCGCATCTTCAACTGAACAGAGGAGACAGGGTATATGTCACAAGCGATGTGAAGGGCCTTCTGTATGAGGCGATGCATCACGATGACGAGACCGACCTTAACATACTTATCGATGGGATAAAAGATATCATAGGAGAAGAAGGATCGCTTGTTTTTCCGACGTTTAACTGGAGCTTCTGCGGCGGTACTCCTTTTGATATCAGGAAGACTGCGGCCAAGACCGGGTCACTGTGCAAGGTTGCAATGGAACGCAGTGATTTTCGAAGAACAAAGCATCCCATTTATTCGTTTGCCGCATGGGGAAAAGATACGGATGATCTGTGTGCGATGGAGAACAAGAGCTCCTTCGGGGCTGATTCACCGTTTGCATATATGGTTGAACACGGATACAGAAACCTTTTTATCGACAAGGACCTTGAGCACTCCTTTGTGTTCGTTCATTTTGCCGAGCAGTCGGTAGGAAACCTTCACAAGTCATACAGATATCTAAAAGACTTTACCGGTGAGTATACCGATGAGAACGGGGTGACGACAGTCCGTACATATGATATGAACGTAAGGGCTCTAGACCGTGATGTTACGAACGTCATCTATGCTTTTGAGGATGAGTTTATCGAAAAAGGCATCATGAAACGTTTCTTTATAAACGGCCTTGAGTTTAAGATCATAGAGCTCAAGGATTCCCATCCGATCCTTCAGGAGGATGTGCGCCATAACAGGAGCCGCAGGATCTGCAGCTACATCGGGCAGGAAGATCCGTACCTGGAAGACGGAAAGGAGATGTTCGATCTGGCACGGGAGATGTTTCCCATATGCAGGAGCATCATGGGAGACGGTGTCAGGAAGACGTTTGATATCCTGCGCCGCAGGATGCCGGACATGAAACTGTTCGAAGTTCCCACGGGAACAAGAGTATTCGACTGGACGGTTCCGAATGAATGGAATATAAGGGAAGCATACATAGAAAACGAGAACGGTGAGCGTATCATTGATATGAAGGTCAATAACCTTCACGTCATGGGGTATTCCGTTCCGGTCGACGAGTGGATGGATCTTGCCGCTCTTAAGGAACACATATATACATTAAAGGGCCAGCCTGATCTGATCCCGTACTGTACTTCCTATTACAAGGAGAGATGGGGATTCTGCATGAGTCAGAACATGCTCGACTTGCTTCCCGAAGGAAAGTACCACGCCTATATCGATTCGACGCTTGAGCCGGGATCCCTTACATACGGGGAACTGCTGATCCCCGGCAAGTCTTCGGAGGAGATATTCTTCAGTTCGTATATATGCCATCCTTCTATGGCAAACAATGAGTGCTCCGGCCCCGTCGTCATGACAAAACTTGCCGAATACATCATGGGAATGAAGGACAGAAGATATTCCTACAGACTGGTGCTTCTTCCCGAAACGATAGGTGCGATCACATACATCTCCACACACCTTGAAGAGATGAAAAAGAATATCATAGCCGGTTTCAATATCACATGTGTAGGCGATGACAGGGCATATTCCATCGTTCATTCAAAATATGCGGACACTCTTGCCGACAAGGTGCTGATGAACGTTCTTGCCGACCAGGATCCTGATTTTTGCGAGTATTCGTATCTGGAGAGGGGAAGTGACGAGAGGCAGTATCAGGCGCCGGGAGTCGACATTCCTCTTGTGTGCTTCTGCAGGTCCAAATACCATGTGTATCCCGAGTATCATACGAGCGGCGATAATCTTGACATCATATCCCCGGACGGACTTGCGGGAAGTTATGAGGTATTGATAAAATGTGTGAAAGCGCTTGAGAACAACAGGAAGTACAGGATCAAATGCCTGTGCGAGCCTCAGCTCGGCCGAAGAGGACTCATGCCGACCACAAGTAACAAGGAAAGCTACAAGGATACCCTGATACTCAAAGATATATGCGCTTATGCGGACGGGACGAACGATATATTCGAACTGTCAGATCATATAGGCCACAGCGTTAACGACATGCTCCCATCCATAGAGAAGATGGTGGAGGCGGGGATTCTTGAGGATGTTGAAAGGCAGGACCCGTCGTAGACGGAAGAAAGGATAAACATGACACACGAGGAAGTACTGAATATAGTCCGGGGGATATTCCGTGACGTATTTGACGACGATGATCTTATCGTGGAGGATTCCACCAATTCGTCTGACATCGAGGACTGGGATTCACTCGAGCACATTGCACTTGTAGTATCGATGGAAAAAGAATTCGATCTGAAGTTTGACTTAAAAGAAGTCAATAAACTGGAAAACGTCGGCCAGATGGTAGACCTTATCATCTCAAAGCTTGCATGAGAAAATGCCATGAATGATCTTTCGTATGAAGAAATAGAGGTAGGACATAAGGAAAGCTTTACCGTCACGGTTACCGAAGAGATGATGGATAAGTTCCTTGCGATAACCGGAGATGTTAATCCTCTCCATAACGATGAGGACTATGCAAGATCAGAGGGCCATCCCGGGCGGGTTGTTTACGGCATGCTGTCGGCATCACTGTTGTCAACTCTTGCCGGAGTGTATCTTCCCGGAAAGAGGAGCCTCATACATGAAGTAAAGATCAAATTCGCAAAGCCGGTTTACATCGGGGATACGCTGACTGTTGAAGGGACAGTGGAGGAAAAGCATGATGTGTATTCGCTTCTTATGCTCAAGGCAACTATCCGCAATCAGTCAGGCGACAAGGTGTGCAGGGCAAAAATGCAGGTCGGTGTATCATGATCTGTTGGGCGGCAGCAGAAGAAAAGGAGGGACATATGACACCACAGGAAACCTTACAGGAATGGATCAGCGGATCCGACAATATTGTCTTCTTCGGAGGTGCGGGCGTTTCCACCGAGAGCGGCATCCCGGATTTTCGAAGTGTTGACGGACTGTACAACCAGAAATATGATTATCCTCCGGAGACGATACTTTCGCATACGTTCTACAGGAGCAAGCCCGAGGAATTCTACAGGTTCTATCGCGACAAGATGCTGTGCACGAGCGCCAAGCCCAACAAGGCGCATCTGAAACTGGCCGAACTTGAGAAGGCCGGAAAGCTTAAAGCGGTCGTTACCCAGAACATAGACGGCCTTCACCAGGCGGCCGGAAGCAAAGAGGTGCTCGAACTTCACGGAAGCGTGCTTCGAAACTACTGTGAGTCCTGCGGAAAATCATTTGATGTCGATTACATCATAAACAGTGAGGGTGTTCCGAAGTGTGACAAGTGCGGCGGGCCGATCAAGCCCGATGTCGTTCTGTATGAAGAAGGCCTTGATAATACCGTTATGAGCAAGTCGGTAAACTATATAGCAAATGCGGATATCCTGATAATCGGAGGTACGTCTCTTGCCGTATATCCCGCTGCCGGACTCATTGATTATTACAGGGGAAACAAGCTTGTTTTGATCAATAAGTCAAAAACACCGATGGACTCGCGGGCAGATCTTGTGATAAATGACAGTATCGGGGAGGTTTTGGGTGCGATCTCGGTGTGATTTTTGTAACCCAAACCCCTTGAAAATGCGAATAGTATATGGTATCATACCATCTCGTGATACAATTTTTCCTTGCTTCCGGCACGGAATTTCGTAAGACCGGGGGCCAAAGAGCAGTCCGGCGTATCATTAGACTGCTACAGACCAAAAGGAGGTACCAGGCATGAGCAATTATGAATTATGCGTTGTTCTTAATGCTAAGATCGAAGACGATGAGAGAGCAGCTGTGATCGAGAAGATCAAGAAGTACATCGATCGCTTCGGCGGTGCTGTAACAAACGTGGATGAGTGGGGCAAGAAGAGACTTGCCTACGAAGTAGCCAAGATGAGAGAAGGCTTCTACTACTTCATCCGGTTTGACGCAGAGCCGTCCACACCGCTCGAGATCGAAAATCGTGTCCGCATTATGGATAACGTTCTTCGTTATCTCTGCGTTAAGTCAGAAGCGTAATAGAAAGAGAGAATACATGAATAAAGTTATATTAGTCGGAAGACTGACCCGTGATCCCGAAGTCAGATATTCTTCAGGTGACAGTGCGATGGCGATAGCAAGATATTCACTTGCCGTTGACAGAAGAGGCAGAAGGGATAATGCCGGCGGCGACCAGCCCACTGCCGATTTCATCAATATCGTAGCATTCGGACGTGACGGAGAGTTCGCCGAGAAGTACCTCAGAAAGGGAATGAGGATACTTGTGGAGGGACGTATCCAGACGGGCAGTTATACCAATAAGGAAGGTCAGAAGGTTTACACGACGGATATCGTTGTGGAACGTCATGAGTTCGTCGAGAGCAAGAACTCATCGTCTGCAGGAGGCGGAGATTCGTTTATTCCCGCATCATCAGGATCCGGACAGGACCAGGCGGATGCAGGAGACGGCTTCATGAACATCCCTGACGGGATAGACGAAGAACTTCCTTTCAATTGATCTTATCAGGAGGAAAAGTATTATGGCTTTTGGTAAACCACAAGGCGATGGTGATAGAACAGATGCTCCCGTAAGAAGGAGAAATACGATCCACAGACGTAAGAAGGTCTGCGTTTTCTGCGGAAAGGAAAAAGCTCTGGATTACAAGGATGTTGCTACTCTCAAGAAGTATGTTTCCGAAAGAGGCAAGATCCTTCCGAGAAGGATCACGGGAAACTGTGCAAAGCATCAAAGAGCACTTACCGTTGCGGTTAAGCGTGCCCGCCACGTAGCATTAATGCCGTATACGGCAGACTAGAACCTAGTGAAATAGGGGTTCGGCACAGTTGTTAGGGTTGTTTTGACACAACTTTGACACAACCTTGACTCAAAAAAATGAAGGTCAATCATCAAAAATGGTGATTGACCTTTTTAATACCCAGCGTTACCATGCCTCCACTGGATAGACCAGAAGAAAATGACGGGAGGTATTGGAAATGGTATCATATGATGATTTTAAAGAGTGTATGAGACAAAGGGCAGAGGAAGATACGGGAGGACGTGCAGTTGTAAAATCTGTAAGAAAAATCAATGGGGTTATACTTGATGGATTGAGTATTATGACGTCAGACAGTAATATCTCTCCCACGATTTATCTAAACAGTTATTTCGATGATTTCAAAAATCTTCAGGAATCAGATGACGATGCGCTGGATATTATATGGAGTAGCATTAAGGAATGCTATTACCGGCATTTACCTAAAACAAGGTTTAATGCTGATGATTTCACAAATTGGGAGTATGTAAAGGATAGACTTGAGATTAGGCTTATTAATACTGACAGGAATAGGGAGTTGCTTGAAGATACAGTCAGTATTCCGTTTATAGACCTTTCAATTATATTTGCTGTGAATATGTGCATTATTGATGGTGCAAACGGCTATGTTACAGTCAAAGACTGCCATGCGGATATATGGGGTGTCAGTGCGGAAGATATATATGATGCAGCTATGGCAAATACAAGAAACGACTGGGAGATAATACCGATGTGCGAGCTTCTCAGCAGGTTACGTGGTATAAGAGACTTTGATGAAACGATGTTGCCAGTAAATATGTATGTTATAAGTAATCAGGGACGGTCATATGGGGCTTCAGCTATCCTGAATGTTGATGTGTTGGAGGAGATTGCATCAATAACTAGAGATAGAACAGCGTATATCATACCATCATCGGTACATGAAACAATACTGGTTATCAGTGATAATAATGAGATTGACATGGAATATATGAATAATATGGTCAAGGAAGTTAATTCAAGCATTCTTAACAAAATGGATATACTTAGTGACCATGTATATGTGTATAATAAAGAAAGCCATAGATTGGCTTTCGAAGGCATTTATGAGGCGATAACGGCATAGTTGTCGCATAAAGGCCTATAAGGGCGTATATGGAGCTATAAGAGCCATACAGGGCGTATTAATTGTTATGAGTGAATTGTATAAATACAGTCAATTCAATATAGTAGCCAGAGAAGATAAGGATAAGGTCTTGTTATACAACACAAGAAGCCTTAATTATATGTATCTGGATAAGTGTGATTTTGATGACATAAACGGTAAATCCTGTATAGATTTGGGGGATGTGCCTGTATGGATGGCAGACAAGGGATTTATTGTGCCGGTTTCAACAGATGAGATACAGAAGATCAAGGATGAAGTGCAGGAACATTTAGAAGAGGCGGATTTCATGTTTGTCAGTATTTTCTTAACGCTGGCATGCAATTATTCCTGTGTTTATTGCTTTGAGAAAGAACAGCTGTGTCAAACGGACCATATGACAGAAGAAATAGCAGAAGCACTAGTTGATTTTATAAGGATGCGTTGCGAAGAACAGAAGTTCACAAAGAAGGTCAAGCTTAAGCTGTTTGGTGGAGAGCCTTTGCTTAACATGCCGATTATAAGATTTATTTCCAATAGACTTCGCAGCAATAATATTGATTTTTCAGCAAAACTGTATACAAATGGGAGACTGCTTGACAGAGAAACGGCACTTACATTGAGAGAACTGGGCGTAACTGATGAAGTGGTTATACCCTTGGACGGATTGAGCAAGGTGTATTCAAAACTCAAGAACTGCAGAGAGGAAGACTTTTATGCAACTGTTCAGAACATTAAGGATGTTGAGGAAATTCTAAAGTTGGAATTACACATAAATGTGTCCGAGGCCAGCAAAGAAGATGTGGAACCATTGATTAATCTGTTAAGGGATAAGTATAAAATCAAATCATCCATTAAAACAGTAAATGTGGCTCCTCAAAACACGGATACAGTCACGGATTATAACAGTATTTCGTTTGATGAATTCCAGAAGGCGTCAGATATTCTGATGACAAAAGTCCGGCTTACCAGTATAAGGAGAACATATGGATGTGAGGCTAGACACCCGGAATACTATGTGGTCGGTACCAAGGGAGAACTTTATGTTTGTGAACACCTGATAGGTCAGGAAAAGTACATTGTCGGCAATATCAGGAATCAGTCAGGTAGAATTAACAGGACAGGCACCATATGGGATAACAATAGGGTGATTGATGAGTGTGAGGATTGTCCATTGATACCAATTTGTTTAGGTCAGTGTTCGAGCCAGAGATATATTGATAATATAGACTGTGAAAGAGATAAGCGCATAGAATCAACAAAGAAGCGGCTTATAAGATTGATTGAAAACAGGGCAAGAGTTGAGGAGGATGCTGATAGGGGTATCTGCTAATTGTAAGTGCACTGCCAAGAATACTGCATATAAAGGATAGAAAGATGTCTATTAAGGGAGCAAAGGTATGCTCCCTCATCTTTTTGTAAGGGGTATGGAGTATGCTGAAGAGTATGCAGGAATTACTGGAATATGGGTTTGAATGTATCAATGAACATTATTTCAATAGCCAATTGCCACCTATAGTTATAACAATAATGTCAAGTCCTCGAAGTAATGGACATTTTACAGTAGGAAAGGAATGGAGATTATCGAAAGACCGCTTAAATGAGATAAATATCAGCGCTGAACATCTGGATAGACCTGTGGAAAATATAATGGCCACGTTATGTCATGAGTGCGTTCATTATTATTGTCAGCTCAATGGTATAAAAGATGTCAGCAGTAATGGCAGATATCATAACGGAAAGTTCAAAGAGGAAGGGGAGAAGAGAGGGCTTATCCTGACATATGATAAATATATTGGCTGGAGTATAACGCAGCCTTCTGAAGAGTTTATAGAGTTTATACATCAGTGTGGGATAGAGAAACCCATGGATATCAACAGAGACGGCGCACTGATAGACTTTACGACCCTGATAGGTTTGATGGGTGGTGTAGGTGGAGTGAATGGTTTGCCTGGGCAGGGACAAATGCCAACCGGCAGGAAGAAGACCAGTACACGTAAATACATATGCCCGAACTGCGGGAATACGTTTAGAGCCACCAAGGATATTAATGTGCTGTGTATGGATTGTGATATTCAGTTCGAAAAAGTGGAGAGATGACGTAGCTGTTTCATTAAGACATCGTATGAATGAAACAGCAAAGACTTAGGAAAAACAGAATACGCATTATGATGAGAATGGAGTTGTCCGGGAATTTGGGGCGACTCCTTTTTTACATTGATGAGACGTGTGTCTAAAAGGTGATGACTATTTATTTATACATCTTTTGTATTTATAGATGTAATTGATTCTTGGTTAAGAGATATAAAAAACCAAATGTCAATTGCACAGTAACATAAATATACTGTATTTCAGCTATGGATGAAATGCAGTAGTAGCCTGTGAAAGGAGAAAAATGAGTATAGTCATTTACATTAATAATCCGCCACCGAAGAAGGTGCTGGATAAAAGAGCTTCCACATCTATCTTGTGCAGTGTAGACTTGCTAAGAAGTTGTGAGGAATTAACTTGTGTAGCGTTTAACAGGGACAATGAGATATTTCATGTGCAGGGGGCAAATATATGCATCATGCACGTTGAAGAAGAGTTTTGTATTTTGGTGGATAAAGTCATTCATGGAGTTGATATTCCTAAGTTTCTGGCGCAGTATCATTATGCTGTATATCAGACAACTCGAGATTGGGTTAAGAATTCAAGCTCGAGTAGCTATATTGGTTATGATATAAAGTATAAGCTGTATCATGGTCGATGGAATCATGAATATCACCTTGATCATTGGGCTGAGACCTTTAATGAATTAGATAAATCAAAAAGGTTTATACCGGCATCGTTAAATCAAAACGGGTATTCCCATCAGCGTAGTTACACGATTAACAACATCAATGATTTGAATTGGATTTGCAATCGAATCAGAGAGATTGATAAACTTCCAGGGGGGACCTTTATATAAGCGATTGAAGGGTGATGTAGCCATAGATGCAACACCCTTATTTTATGATTATAAGTGCACTGCCAATAACAGGGTGACGGCTGGTAGGATGGAGAGAGCGGGGTTTTGTATTTTCGCAGGCAGTTCAAAATGCTCAAAAAGTATAATAGGTGATTTCATTTAAACATGTTGAAGAAACTGTATAGATGTTTAACACATCAATTCATAATGTACACATATTTAAAAAATGAGAGTGTTTAGATAGGGTATAGCCCAGATAGCTGTATAATTGCGAACTCGTTATTATACATTCTATCTTGACACCAATTGTAATCAGCGTTCCAATCAGGATACAGAAAGAGAGGTTGTTATGCGTGTGGCATATATAAGAGTTTCAACGGTAGAACAGAACGAAGCACGTCAGATTGAGGCAATGAAGGAACTCGGTATAGAAAAATATTATACAGAAAAAGTATCCGGCAAGAATATGCGTGACAGGGAGCAGCTTAAAATGATGCTGGACTTCGTCAGAGAAGGAGATGAGGTCTATGTGGCAGACTTTTCGAGACTCAGCAGGTCGGTTCAAGATTTGTTGAATATTGTAGACGGGCTTAATAAGAAGGGAGTAAGACTTGTCAGCCTGAAGGAAAACCTCGATACGAGCACGGCTACAGGAAAACTGATGCTGACTATGATAGGAGCCATCGCAGAATTCGAAAGATTCAACCTCCTTGAACGGCAACGTGAAGGGATTGCAATAGCCAAAAGCCAAAAAAAATATTCTGGAAGAGCCCCGTTGTCATTGGATAACTGGGACGAAGTTTATAAAGAGTGGCAAGCGAAAAGAATATCAGCTGTAGCAGCTTGCAAACTGCTGGGAGTGAGTAGGGGAACGTTTTATAACAGAGTGCACAGGGTGGAGAGTAAAGGGAATGGAAACAGTGAACAATAATATCATTGATGAATTTGCCTTCCTTTTGGAAGATGAGGAAAACTATGAGATAAAAGACAGTTCTGTGGATTTATATAGCTGGTGCATTAAAAATGGGGAGTATGGAAAACAGATATTGTCAGAGTGGTCTGACAGGAATCTGGGAAACTTTGGAGAAAAGCTAAACCCACGTGATGTATACGATAAAGATACAAGAAAGTACTGGTGGAAGTGCTCGGTATGCGGAAATGAGTTTAACAGCCAATTATATAAGCGACTATATAATCATAGGGGATGCCCTTACTGTGCACCTGCTAAGTGGGGAAGGAGTCATTCATTAAGGGCAGCAGAGTCAGGGAAATCAATAAGGGATTATTGTAGTGAAGTATCTTACGGTAATGTCTTATTAAAGGAATGGGACAACGTCAGAAATGCAGAAGCAGGGCATACATTGGATAACACAACTTACGCAAGCAATCAGATGACATATTGGATATGCTCTAATTGTGGGAAAGAATATGAGAAGATGGCATATAACAGGGTGAGGCTCAATCAGGGATGCCCTGACTGTGGTAGAGCAGGGACATCATTGCCTGAACAGTTCATATATTGGTCTTTTAAGCAGATTGATGACCAAACCAGGCATAGACATAAAATAAATGGTGTGGAGTATGATATTTATGTTCCTAGGCTGAATCTGCTTATAGAGTATAATGGGTACTACTGGCATAAGGATAAAGAATGGAAAGACCTTGTTAAAAAGGATAACGGCATACGCAACGGTTATAGGTTTATGTTGATACAAGGGTCAACGACAGCGCAGGAAGATATATATTCATCAGATTGCATTATACTGCGTGAGACGCTGGCAGATTATGAAAAGAAGCTGGAGAAGGTGATTGATTATATAATTGGTATATATGGAGAACAGGCATATAAAATTGATTATAAGCTGTCTATGGATGAAGCGGTTCGACATCGGTATATACCCATAGAAAACAGTGTTGCAGATGAGCGTCCAGAGCTTAAGAAGGAATTTGATGAAGAAAAGAATGGGATGTATAGCCTAGAGGCACTTACCTGTGGAAGCAATAAAAGAATTATATGGAAATGTACCAGCTGTGGAAATAATTGGACAGCGAAGCTGGCAGAGCGCGCATTGTTCAAGAGAGGGTGTCCACACTGTGGCTTCAATATTTTTGATAATAAAATACATAGCCGGGCAATCAAACATAATTAAATTGGCTATTGGCATTCGACGCCAAAACGAACGGGGGTTCACTGTTATTTCAACATCATGCATGATATAATAAATTAGGCTGTGGAGGTGAGATTATATGAAAAACAAGGAAATCGTAACACTATTGGGTTTATCTGCTGCATTATCAATGACTGCATGCACTGGCAGTGTAGCAAACGTTGCCCCTGTAGATTCAGTAGCTGAAGTTGCAGAGACTGAGGAAGAACCCACACCTACTGAAGAACCTACACCTACTGAAGAACCTACACCTACTCCCACAGCAACACCTACCCCCACAATTACTCCGGAAGCAGAGATTGCCGAGGAAGATGAAATAGAAGTACCTACAGCAGATTACACTATAGAACCAATTGAAGACACAACTTATTATGCTGTTCAACAGTGTAATGTACGTTCTGGTCCATCAACAGATTATGACGTAGTTAGACAGTTAGCACCAAATGAAGAAATAACAGTCAATGGTATAGTTAAGGCAGAAAATGGTAAGGCATGGGCTGTTATAAAGACATCTGATGGTAGTGTTCAGATGGTCAGTGGTAGTTTAATATCAACAGAGAAGATAGCAGCTAAGAAACCCAGCGGCGGCAGCAACTCAGACAACAAGAAGCCAAGCGGTGGTAACACAGGTACAGTAACACCAGCACCAGCACCAAGTGATTGTGTAGCAGATTGTGGAAATGACTGTAATGAGTATGGTGATTGCGACATATCAGGAATACCTGACCTTGGTGTTGGAAGTGATTGTGATGCTAACTCATGGTGTCCAGCAGCCGAATAATACTTAATCAAACACATTACAGCCTACTACACTACAGTAGTAGGCTGTTTTTATAATTGACATAGTTAATGTGATGTAGTATAATTATTAGTTTCAAAAATATTGTATTTTTAGTGGATTTATGATATAATGTAAATGGGGGATATGTAGAAATGAATGACTTTGATGATATATACAAGTATCTTGTAGATACAGCTAACTTAATATCTCAGAGCAGATTTGGTAATAAAATGATACTCAAGGGTGGTTCTGTACTCATATCAAAAATGATTGAGAACAGTAGACTCAATAGGATTAGCACAAACATTTCTACAACCAATATATTATAGCAAAAATATGAGTTCAGACATGATATGGAGTAAGGAGCAGTCATCATGGATTTTCTTAGGAATGGGCAATTAAATACAGGTATCCATGCATTACAGGATTGTGATTTCAATGGACTTATAGGCGTTGAAACAGCTTCAGGACACTGGGGACTATCAACATTTTCACCAGATTTCACAATAGTACTGTTTAGTGATGATACATTATCCAATGATGGATATGAGGTAAATTGTGGAATAAACACACTCTTTGTTCCTCATGTAAACACAGAGAACGTAGTACACCTGTCAGAACACCTAATGGTAACAGACCCAGAACAGACAGTTGTAGATATGGTCAGATACAATAGGCATGAATTTCACCTATATGAAACATTGATAAATGCAATAGATAATGAACAAGTCAATATAGACAGACTAAATGAATTAGCAAAGCAATATGGTGTTTATGAAAAGATGTACAAGCAATTAGAGGATGCCTTGATAGCAGAACAAGAAGATGCAGAATAAATAACCAAACACATGTATTGCTAATGTATCTATTACAAAGAAAGAGAGGTTGTATAATATGAGTAATACACTACAAAAGTTCAGTTTAAATGATATTAAAGTTGGTATGACAATTCATGATAAAGAACAACTATCAAATATATTAGACACATGGATTATTCTTTATAAAAAGCCTGAACAAATAGAATGGACAATAGGTTTCATAGGAAAAGACATTGATGAGCAGACAGATAAGTCATATAGAAACTGTGGAAATGATATATGTCCTGTATTTAATGATAGCATAGATATAGAGGGTGACATATATTATGAAGAATAATTATATATTTGTTGAGTTAAATAACCATAATGAACTCAGGACTATTGCAGACATGTCAATTTTAGACATTAGTAGAGATACATTTAAAGATATAAATGTAAAGATTGATACAGGTTGTCCTTATACTTCAATACCAGTAAGAAAACTAGGCATAGATACTACAGAGTGCTATAGACTTAAGCAGATAGACTGTCTAGACAAAACAATAGAAAAACAGATATCTTTTGGAGTTAATGACTTGACCTCAAAAAGAATTAGTGATAAGTCAGATTTTTTAGCACACAACTATATGGGATTAACATCAATTAGTTTTAAACACACTATTGACAGTATGACAATAGCAGGTGTTGACATAGGCAAGAATATTGTAAGACTTAGCTATGATAGAACCGGAAATATTCTTATAGGTATGGATATTATAGGAAAAATGGATAATCATATAGGTATGAGCAAGAAAATAGGTAGAGTGATATTTTTGGCATGTCCAATAGACAAAATAAATCAAGATTACCTACTAGCACTTGAAGAACACTTTGGTTTAGGAACAATGATATCAGCAGCAATAGTAAACGACAGTGTTAGAAATAACAGAGTATAGATTAGATGAGCAATCACAGATAAAGTGGTTGCCTTTTTTTATTACACCTATTAGTATAGGTAAAAATCATAGCACATCATGAGTTAAGGATAAATTAGCAGAGTAAAAAGGTCACACATGCAACCTTTTAGTATAAATAATCAGTATTAAATTCTATTGAGTATGTCGCGTGCAGCAAACAGTACACAGTAGATAAATACTGAACCAAGTATAATAGCCTGTCCAACACTGGGCAGGCTATTTTAGGATAAAGCACATGACTGAATTATATAAATGCCTATAATAAAATACATAGTTCAAATAATTTAATTCAACTGCTACATAAATAATAAAGCACCAATAATACAGCATACTCAATATACCAAGGATACATCATCAAAAAATGATGTATCCTTTTTTGTATCCCAGTATTCAAAAAATATATATTTTGATTTTAAACATAGCTTTTTAAAGGAGATGAAGACTATGCACAAAATAAAAAAGAAGTTAACTATTAAAAGTGTATTGCTAGCTTTTGGTATTGCCTTTATATCAACCTTTTGTTTAGTGTCAGCAGTTGATAATATAAAGGCATATGCTGATGAATCAATAGGTATAGGTATTCAACACCCTGGTGATTTGAAAAAGCATCAAAATGAAGGTTATCCGTCATCAAGTAAAACTGGATGGCTTATATATCTTTATAAGTATAAAGAGGGAACTACACCTTATGCACCAATACTTGTACCTACTGGAAACTTAAGTGGTAATGCACAGCTTAGTACAGTATTCGGTGTAGGCTGTGGTGGTAAAAAGAGCAACAGTTTTAACATAGAAAGACCATTTACACCAAATCATACACCAAATGGTACTAAAGTTAAAAATAATATAGTACAGGAAGACTGCTCTTACTATTGGGCAAGAATTGTTGAAAATTGTTGGGGAAAATCAGTACTAGACAAAGTAAAAGAAGAACCCGACAAATATTATTTAGTTCTTGAAGTAGTAACATGTCATGCTATAAATCCTGGACCTGGGCAGAGTGGTTCACAAACAATAGCAACAGTTCACAACTGGGCACAAATAAATGCAGCAGCAGGCAAGCCACCTCGTGGTGATGGCAAAACAGGATGGTGTGATAACGCAGTTGCACCAGATAGTGCATTTCTTGATAAGCAGTGGGAAGGACTTCCAGCTCCACCAACAGAACATGCAACTAGCAAGTACAGTGATGGTGGTAGACTAGAGTCAACTAAAGTTGGTGCTAAAAATTTAGGATATGGTATGGTAGCTGTTTAGTGATTGTGTATAAAGCCTTAGGGCTTTATTTTTTTGCGATTTTATAATGGGGCGTGTGAAAACGGAGAGTGTTTGTAAGGTTCAAAACGGATCGTTGATAGTTTATAAGGTGTTGAGATTTCAATTCTGAAACGTATAAATGAAACAGGGATTGACGTAGGAGATTTTCTGTTATTGGAGCAGAGAATAAGGACATCATGGATGTTTCAGGTAAAGCACTTGTAATTGAAAAGATAAATACATATGGAACGTACTGTCTGTGATATAAAAATAAAAAAATGAAAGGTGGTGGATGTTTATGATATCCGGCAGGAGCATTGCAGAATATGTTAGACAACTTAAGGAACAGTATAATATCACAGGCAAGATTAACAGTACAGCTTTTGCAGAAGTGGTTGGAGTCTCACAGGACGAACTGTGTTACATAATGATGCAGTTGTTTATTCTGTATAGTAAAGAGGCTTCACGCATCAGGGATAAGTATTATGTCTGTTTAAGGGATAAGGAATACCTGGAGAAAAGTCTTGATGAAATGTGTAAGTCGAAGACAGAAAAGCAAAGGCTTTTGGTAAAATCCGGATTGCCAATAGCCAAAAAATCAGCACGTATATCAGAAATTCGTTTATTAATGAAACTAGGCAGTACTGATGAAGAAATAATGAGAGACTGCGGTGTTAGCAGGACTACGCTATGGAGATATAAGAAAGAAATGAAAGAGAGGGAACAGAATGGCAAGATATGAATTGGTTACGGCTTCGAGCAGAGGGAAGAGAACAGTGATGTATGCAGCAAACTCCAGTGCGGCATGTCGGAGATTTGCAGAAAATGGAGTAAAGGATTGGATGAAGAGCTTGGGGATAAAGGAAATGCGTTTGTTTATATTGTTTGACGGTAAACCAATAGAGGAAATTGAATTATAAAGAGGGATTCGTTTGAGAAAAATGCAAGCGACATTTCAAAGGGTTTTAGTTTTTGAGATAAAGGACCTGATTGGAATGTCGTTTTGTGTTATCAGTAATAACGTTATGAAAAAAACATATTACGTAATCGGTGAAACAAGTCATGATGAAAGAAAAATATATGAAAAAAAATGAAACTGAAGTCATGTAAAAAACATGGCTACATAAGGGTTAGAAAGATGTTCAACTAGTTGGTAGAAAACTATGGCATTAATGGATACATTGATATATTTCCTGCATTATTTGTGATAAGGAAATGTTTGTGGATGATTTGTTATCGGAAAATCTGTAAAATCAGCATCAAAATGCCAATAGCCAATTCGTGAAGCAGTAGATTTTGCATGAAGAATATGGTAATATCATAATAGTTGGAGGAATGATTATGAGTACAGCCAAGGCACTGGTTATGGATAAATTGAATATGATACCTGATGACATTCAGGATGAGGTTGAAGTGCTGGAGGGTTTGTATAAGCAGCTCAAACTGGAAAGAAGCAAAAGGTCTGTTAATGCTTATGGGACACTGTCAACAGATGAGGTCAGAAAGCATGTCAATGAGCGGCGTAAGGTTGGTATGACTGCAGTATGAGAGTTAGCTGGACGCCAGAGGCGTTGAATGACCTTGATGAGATAGAATTGTTCATAGCGGAAGACAATCCAGAGAGAGCCATATCCTTTGTAGATGAATTGATAGACTTTGGCGAAGGGCTAGGTAACTTCCCGGAGAAGGGCACACAGGCCAAGTGGACAACGGATACGACTATCAAGGAATTCTATTATAAAGGGTACACGTTTATATATGAGTTGTTCACTGATGAAGTCAGGATACATGAAGTACATAGTTTTTATAAAATGATGAGACATTTCAATAGATAACATATAATGAGCATCCAAGAGGATGCTCATTTTCATATCTACAAACTCCCTAAACACCAAGATTAATCCCCTTGCATTACGTCAATAGAACCCCAGCAATCGCAGCGTTACTATGTTTTTGCAGTTAAGGAACGGTTCATGGTTCCAGTAAAAAATGATGGCGCATGGCGCAGGAGGAAAATGATATGTGTAAGATGTTAGTGGTTATCAGAAGAGAGTGTTTGGGCAATAGGGAAACCGGATGGTCGCTTTGGACTGGGAAGGATGTCATGGAAACAACGGCAAAGACCATCAAGGACATGATTAAGTCTGGAACGTTTGTAGCAGGGCTTAGGATTGGAAAGGATGGCGAACTAGAGCTTGATAATGAAGGGTTCTATACAACCAACCTGATTGAACACAGAGCGGCTGGAAACTATAAGCCGATGATTACGGGAGATATGATGGCAAACGTGATGTATACAGTAATAGGTATTCATCAGGAAGATGGAATCGACCTATGTGATTGCATCAGTAGCAAGTTTGAACAGGTCAGTCTCACGGCAGATGATGTTAAATCATATATCAAACTTGGATTGATATGCAGTGGGGCAAAGATTGAAGGTGAGAATGTCATTGTTGCTGATGTGAATCCGACATCAACGGACTCTGTAAGCAATGAAGAGGATACTGTTGATTCCGTTAATGCAGAAGAACCGGTTGAGATTGATAAGGCAGATGATGGGGCAGAGGCTTTACCAGAGAAGGAGAACACATCCAAAAAATCTGGGGGCAGAGGAAGAAAGAGGTCATGAGTTTATGGAGCAGGGCTGTGAGACAATCATAGCCCTGCATCAGATTGGAGGTATGTTATGAGTAATTATGTTGATATTGTTACAATCACATTGGTTCTGTTTGATATCTGCTGCGTTATGTATATAAAGAAGTCATTCTGGAAGATTATCAGAAGACTTATAAATAAAGCAATAAAAGTCATTAATGACTAAAGAGGTCGTTTCAGCAGTGCACTGCTAAGATTATTGAATAATATGAATCCCGTTAAGAACTGGTTAGAACTTGATGGGATTCTTTTTGCATTTATGAGAAGTACACAAAATACTACATGTATTTGAAATGAATTGATTTCATTCGAAGTGAGGAAAGTTATGTTGAAGATGTATAAGTGGGTTGCTCAGCCAATTAAGAAAGGGCAAAAGAAACAAACGTGGTGGCTTATAAACAAGGACACAGGACTGGTAGTGCTGGAGATACGCTTTTCACCTTATTCAAAGACGAAGCACGATTACTGGCTGAGAAAGAAGATACAGAAGGCGTTTGAGCTTTATGACACTATGGTTTTTGCGGATGTACTCAGGGTTTACTGAACAGGGGAAGACAATGATAAGTATAGAACAGGATTTTATGATGGTTAACTTAAGTAAGGAACACAGGGGATTATTAAAAACTTGTGGGGAGAGAGAAATAGTCGTAGATATAAAAGTTATTACCGGAGCAAATGAATCTGATAATGCATGGCTAATGGAGCAAATGCTTGCATTATACAAAGCATATCATGCAAGAGTTGTGGGAGGTGCATCATGAAATACAAGCTGGTTTCAAAATTCTGTGATAACTGGGCAGACATTGTTTTGGTTACAGTGTCAGGGGAGATGAGAACTATAGCAAGGATTGAGTTTCCAGCGGATGCACAACAGCTTGATAACAATAATTGCGTGGAAGAAATCATGAAAGCACTATATAAAAGACTAAGGAAAAGCATATAGCAGACGGGCATCCATTTATTCTCCTTTTCATAGCAGGTCAGATGATGTTAGTATCATTGTCTGGCCTGCATTTTTATTATCATGTGAGGATTAACCATAGTACAGAATTGTCTGAGAAAGCTGTATTTGAAAAAGAAATGATTTTGTCTGGGTTTAGGTGATTCGAGACAAAGGGGGGATATATTTTTTTTGAGAAAAAAGAAGAAAAATGAGTTGAAAACGTGTTGAGAAGAATAAAATGAGGACATAGGAAAAATATGATAGATTATACCTAAGACAGACTGGTTGTTAAAATCGATTGCACTGTCGGGATTTCAATAATATCGAATATGAAGTGAATACCTGTGGTTGCAGATATAGGTATTGGTAATGAGATTTTGAAAAAGATGTAATGGTGTAAGAGTAACAGTTAATGCATCATACACGAAGAACGTGGACGGTTCTGAATATGCCACATGGGGATATATTCTTATAGCAATGGACAAACGGGAATCATATAGTACAATAAAACTTACAAGGATTTCGGTTATGAATACCTGAAATTGTAATATAGGTCTATGATTACTTGGGGTACAATGAGATTTCAATAGGAACTCATGAATTTGAAACGCAAGTGGTCCACGGTAATTTGTTAAGATACTATATGGATACCATAATAACCAATAGCCAACAGGAGAGATATAAAAATGTCAGAAATCAAATATGATAGCAGCATAATAAAAGCAGCGAACCTTATTATACTTAGGAAAGTGCGCGATAAGATGGGAATAGACCGCGCAACTTTTGAAAGAGAGATGGGTATAAAAAAGTCCAGCGTTGACAGTATAATTGCAAGAGAAAAAAAGGAAGCAGGGAAAGGCTGGAAGTATAAAGAAGTAGCCAGAAAAATGAAGATGGATGAACGTGTATTCGCTGGGGAGCGTCTGTTACATGTAGGTACAAAGATTTCAGATGAGGCAATTGCAAACTATGATGAAATAGTGCATCAGTTGGTTGGCAACGAGGCATCCGATATGAAAGAAAGCATTGATATGGTCAGGAAACTCATTTCGGAAAGTGAATATCCGTTGTGGGAGGTTGTCCTGTCTGATATGGATAACAGGGAAAAGGATCCTAAGGCAGAAGGGTTTATTCCTTTGGGAGATAGCATTGGTCAACAGAGTAAAATGAGTATACTTGATGATGTTGCCAGACAGGTTGACGAGGAGAGTTTTAATGATGACCAGCTTTGGAAATTTTGGAACTATTTTAAAAAACTCTAATATCTTTTGGGCGTTTACAGAATCATTAACATCTAATTTAATATAATGGGAATTATGAAAATAGAGGCTTTTTCCAAGGGTCAGTCAAGGCAGACTGGCTCTTTTTTATATGCCGAAACGCCCAAGACAGAGGAAAAATCATATGTTAAAACCTTATCATCCGAAGTAGCTACGGAGGAACTTTGACAAAGTGGTAAATATGGCTCATCTGTCATAGACGCCAACATATATTGGTCAAATAGGAAGAAGATGGATACAGAATTAAGTGGAGGAAATTTAATATGGTGGCAAGCAAATATGAAGAGGTTCGTCCAGTTACAGTAAGAGTATCTCTGGGAGAAGATGGAGCGATGCAGCTATCGGGTGACAAGATAACTGCCATGGATAAAAGATACTCAGTAGGAGACAGAATATATCTTAAGAAATCTAAGGAAGGACTTATATTCCAGTCATACCGAGGGAACATGTCCCAGGAATGGGATAATATCACCCCCAAGTGGTATAAATACAGTGTTTTGCTGGCAAAGGGTAAATTACCTGAAGAGCTGGAACAGCTATTAAAGGAAGATGACAACATAGAAACCACAGCTCCAGCAGTAGCACCTACTGATGCGCTTTCAACAGTGTTCTCCGAGGTTAGCGTTAATAGTGATACGACAGTTAAAGAAGAGATTATACCTACTGTTAACACCAACATGTCAGCTATACCAGATGGACAGGGATTAAAGGAGTTAAAGAAAAAAGCAAAGAAGGGTTCAAATCCTCAAAAGGCGAAGGAATCCGCTAAAAAACTGGCTGATAAGATACAGGGAGATAAACCTGGCGTGGTTGTTACTGATGACACTGACACTCAAAAGCTTAAAAGATATCAGGAGGAACCAATATATAGAAGCGCTCGGAATCCTGATGGTAGCTTTACAATTGCCAAAAGCCAGATACATCGTCACAAATATGAAATTAGAGTATGCGGAGAGCTTAATTCAACTACATTCACAACCAGTGTAAAGGTTTTTCTTGTTGACTGTTATAACGGGAAGGAAAACATTGGTGCATGCAAATCAATACCCACAAGGTCAATAAGGCAAGGTGGTACAAACCTGATTAATCTGATAATGGATTTCGGCAACATTTTTACTATGGCAGAAGCTAATTATGCTAACGGAAGACTGTTTGTTCTTATAATGAGCGGACAAATGACTATGCAAGACCTTGATAACTATTATAGTTTCAGTCAGACAGTCGATTGGTTCAGGGAATATATAACCAAGGGGTTAACCGAAAGAGCTAAGAGCATTGATAATAAAGGATTATGGCATCCGGAAATATACCTTGAGGAAATATCCCACGGACCAAGAAGCGAACTACGCGGAAAGCATATTGTCTGTGGTATCTGGCAAAGTGACTTCAAAAAGCTGTATAAATCATTAGTGGATGAAGGGAAAGTTATTATTAAAGAGGCTGAATTTCTTAAGCAAGGCAAACAACAGCATATACTGCTTCCAGATGCAGGAAGGGGAGGCGGACAGCATACGCCAGGAGAACCTACCTGTTTGAGATACGGACGGAGTAGTACTGAGCGCATACAACGATTCTGCTTTGATAGACGTTCCCTACAAGTGATGTGGAACAAGGAAACAGTATTTAGGTTATTGGGTGGTGGAACATATTGTTAAGGAGGCGAGTTCTTATGTTTAAGTATTATGGGAACAAAGGGAGATTCAGAGCAGAAATAAGGGCGGTTATGCCATTGCGGTTTACAAGTTATCTGGAGCTGTGCGGTGGCTTGGCTTCGGTGGCGAGGACGGTTATACCTTCGGGAATAAAGAGAACGGTTGTGGAAAAGGACCCAGGCATGGTTGCTTTACTCACTGTTACAAGAGATAGACCAGAAGAGTTTGCGGATGCAATGAGTAAGATTCCATATTGTAGGGAATCCTACGAGCTGGCTGAAGAAATAAGAAATCAAGGTTACGTGGCATGTGATGATTTGATGATGGCAGTTTCAAAGAAGATTCTGACTGAAATGTCATACAATGCAGGATGCGGCTCATACCGCGATATAGATAAGCATGAAGAGGATGAAAATGAAAGAGAGCGCCTAAAATACTATCTTCGTGCTCAAAAGTACAGGGAACGCTACTATAGGCAGATTGTTCCCGACATTTTCAAGATGTCAGAAGAACTGCAGGACATAGACATTGTCCACGATGATTTTATGAATTATCTTGTAAAACTGGATGATGAGGCGAGATTTGTGCTTATTGACCCACCCTACCGCCCAGCTGTAAGACAGGCAAAACACGGGTACGATGTGGATATGACCGATACAGATCATATCAGGTTTATGCAGGAACTCTTGCGAATACATAGTGATGGAAAGTTAAGGGCAAAGGTTATGATATTCGGATATGTTGAGGAAAACCTGACAGAAGACCCTTACTGCAGATATCTATTACCTATAGGGTTTAGGCTTATCTTTCTCAAAGATATATACCTACCGAGAATAGTCAGAGAGGGCATGGACAGAAAAAAAACAAGGAAGTACGAATGCATCTTTATCAACTACGATGAATGCATGGAACAGGATTATGTCACTGAAGACAGAGTGTTCAACTACGAAAAAGTGTTTGGAAATGGAGGAAAATGATTATGGAACAGGTTAAGTTAGAAAAGGTTCTTATAGATAAGAAGGAACTCATGCAGATTACTGGTTACGGACGTAGAAGAGCCGAGAAATTCGCTGAATTAGCCCATGCAAAAGTTTACATCGGAAACTCGGTACGTTATTCGGTAGAAAAACTTCGTGATTTTGCCAGAAGAGAAGCGCTTTAGGTGATTGTTGACAGGGCGACTGAGGGGCGTTACCATAGCCGCCCAATAATATGATAGGGAGGTATAACAATATGTCAAGGACAGCAAAAAGGAAAAGTCGAGACGGTCGCGTACTACCTGACGGCGTATCTGAAAGAGCCGATGGCCGGTTCATATATAGATACCAACTTTACGGGAAGCCCCACTATATCTATGATAGAGACCTTAATGGTTTAAAAGCCAAGATATCACAGCTGCAAGTGGACATGACGCTGGGTAAGAACATGGATATTTCAAAACTCAGCCTGGACGAATGGTACCCACAGTACCTGGAAACTTTTAAAAAGAATAAGGTTAAAGATTGTTCATATCTGAACATGCAACAATACTATCATTGGTATATAGAGGATACAACCGTGGGAGTAACACCCATATGCAATCTGAAACGAGCGCAGCTTGTGGCGCATTTTCAGAAGCTTGCAGATGATAAGGGTCTGGCACATGGAACATTAAGGTCATTGGCATCTATGCTTTATAACAGTCTTCAACAGGTTGTATATGAAAAGGGAACATTGGTGAATCCGGCGACAGAGATTATGAAGGATGTTAAGGCAAGACCTGTTGACACAAGAGAAGCCCTTTCAGAAAAGCAGGTGGCAGTATTATTTGAATTTTTGCAACAGGAGGGATATCAAAAGGTCTATCTGCCGATTATAGGAATACTTATAGGAACAGGCCTAAGATATGGCGAATGTGTTGGACTCACCTGGTCTGACATTGATTTTGAGAGGGGAATTCTTCATATTAATAAGACGCTCAATTACAGACAGAGGGTTAAGGGAGGACCACATGAGTATTTCTGTACGCAAGGCAAAACCAAGAATGCTACTCGTGACATCTATATAAATAAGGAACTCTTAGGTCTTATGGAGATACAACGTAAGTATCACAGGGATATGAGAATAAGGAATGACTTCAAAACGGATATCTATAATGATAAGGGTGAGATTGTTGGTACTGCTAAAGGATTCATATTCACTTCAAAGCTGGGGAAGCCTTTCACCCATGAAGGATTTCAAAGGATACTTAGGAATATGATAAAGAAGATAAATGTCTGGCAGGCAAAGGAGGTGGATGAGCCGATACAGATTGATGAAGATATCACACCCCATTATTTCAGACACACATTTTGTACAAGAGTGGTTGAGGACATGATGAAATCCGAGAACAAGGACTATGAGCGTTTGAAGATTCTGATGGGTCACAGTTCAATAAAGACATCTATTGATATATACACAACTATCAGCGAGGACTTGGCTAAGAAGAACTGGTCTAAGGCACCAACGCTTTTTACACTTCAGAAAACAAAGGCTGACACAAAAGAGGGTAAAAAGAGATGTAAATAACAGGTGCTACATAGGTGTTTTGACACAACATTGACTCATAATATTGTTGCAAAGGGTACCGGCATGGTGTATTATGATTAAGCGCTGCGACACAACGTATATGTAAAACAGGTGGATGGAGCATATATGGTATCCAAGTCTTTGCATATAGCATTAATGCCTTATACAGCAGATTAATGTCGTAAGAAACGAATAAAACACATGACCGTCGGTTTTCGGACCGGCGGTCTTTTATTTGACATTTGATATATGAAAAGATAAACTATTCTTTGTATGCATAATCGCTTTAAAGCGCTAAAGAATAATCAATTGGAGGTTACAAAATGCCGATCACAAAGCTTTTGGAGAACAATGCCGACAAGTATCCGAACGATGTCGCTCTTATCGAGATAAATCCCAAGATCAAGGAAAACAGAAGAGTCACATGGAAAGAATACGAACTCATCGAGAGTACGAAAAAAGAGTCCTACCGCCGGGAGATCACGTGGAGCGTATTTGACGAGAAGGCAAACCGCTTCGCAAATTATCTTATCGGAAGAGGGATCAAAAAAGGCGAGAAGGTCGGAATCATCATGATGAATTGCCTCGAGTGGCTGCCGATATATTTCGGCGTGTTAAAGACTGGGGCACTGGCCGTGCCGTTTAACTTCAGGTATTCTTCGGACGAGATAATGTACTGTGCAAAGCTGTCGCAGATAGATGTTCTGGTGTTCGGACCCGAATTCATCGGCCGTATCGAAGAGATATGCGATGAGCTTTCCAAAAAAAGACTGCTTATATATGTCGGAGACAACTGTCCGACGTTTGCGGATGATTACAAGGAAGCGGTTGCGAACTGTTCCAGCATAAGACCCGATATTGCGATAGAGGATGATGATGAAGCCGCCATCTATTTTTCGTCCGGTACGACGGGATTTCCGAAGGCGATACTGCATAAACACCGTTCGCTGATGCATTCCGCAGTCTGCGAACAGAATCACCACGGACAGCAGAGGGATGACGTATTCCTTCTGATCCCGCCGCTGTATCACACGGGAGCAAAGATGCACTGGTTCGGAAGCCTGCTTTCGGCATCGAAGGCCGTCCTGTTACAGGGAACCGCACCGGATCTCATACTCGATGCGGTATCAAAAGAAAAGTGTACGATAGTCTGGCTGCTCGTTCCGTGGGCGCAGGATATTCTTGAAGCGATCGAAAGCGGGAAGGTAAACCTTTCGGATTACAAACTTGATCAGTGGAGACTTATGCATATCGGTGCACAGCCTGTTCCGAGGAGCCTGATCAAAAAATGGAAAGAGATCTTCCCGAACCACCAGTATGACACGAACTACGGTCTTTCCGAATCGATCGGACCCGGCTGTGTGCATCTTGGTGTTGAGAATATTGACAAGGTCGGCTACATAGGAAAGGCCGGCTACGGATGGGAGACGAAGATCGTCGGCGAGGACAAACAGCCCGTTGCCCAGGGACAGGTCAGCGAACTTGCGGTCAAAGGTCCCGGAGTTATGGAGTGTTACTATCATGATCCCAAGTCAACAAAAGAAGTGCTCATCGACGGGTGGCTTTATACAGGGGATATGGCGACAACGGATGAGGATGGGTTCATAATGCTCGTAGACCGTAAGAAAGATGTCATCATAAGCGGAGGCGAAAATATCTATCCGGTTCAGATAGAAGACTTCATCAGGACAAATGAGGCGGTTCATGATGTGGCTGTCATCGGTGTTCCGGATCACAGACTCGGAGAGGTCAGCCTTGCGATAATCGAGCTAAAAAAGGACTATGTTCTTACCGAGGAAGAAATGAGTGAATTCTGCATGGCGCTTCCCAGATATAAGAGGCCCCGTAAGATCGTTTTCGCGGATATCCCGCGTAACCCTACCGGCAAGATCGAGAAGCCGAAGCTTCGTGAGATATACGGAGGCAAGGGACTCGTCGAGGCTCAGAATCTAGGATGATGATGTTTGTACACGCAGAGGGATGGTAAATAATATGGGATATAACGGTTCAAAACAGGCAAGACGCAGACGAAAGCGCAGAAAGAAAATACTTGAAGCAGTACTGCCGGTCGCGGTAGCTGTCGTACTTATTGCGATCATAGCTCTGCTGTCGTTTAAGTTTACGGACTGGTTCGATGATTTTTCGTATTCAAGCAAAAAGGCGGATCTTTACGAATACTTCGGGATCTCAAAGGAGGATTCGGACAAGGCCGTAGTTGTGGAAGACGGCGAGATCACTGACGGGCGGATCACGGTAAAGGACGGAAGGCTGTACCTTCCGTATGAAGACGTGATAAGCAGGTACAACAAAAATTTCTACTGGGAAGCCGCTGATGAAAAGCTCCTTTACACAACCGGAGACGGAGTATATTCCGCAGTTCCGGGCGACAACTACTATTCGCTTGAAGGAAGCGGTATCCAGGCCGGATATCCGGTATGCTACAAAGACGGCGAGATACTGATGGTCTGTCTTGACTACGTGAAGGTTTTCACCAATTTCGAATACAGACTGTTTGGCGGAAATGATGAGCCGTATCGTGCCGAGATCAAGACCGACTGGGGAACGCAGGTCGTTGCGGACGTGACAAAAGATAAGGTCTGCATCCGTTTGCACGACGATAAGGAAAGCGATGTTTTAAAAGAGCTCAGAAAGGGCAGCACCGTTATTATAGACGATTCTCAAGGCGAGAAGTGGGTGAAAGTTTCTTCCGATGATCTTATCACGGGCTACATAGAGACAAAGCATCTCGGGGATAAGTATGATCGCGCCGAAACACCGGTGAACAACGTTGCCCCCATTACCGTAACTCCGGTTGCCGACTACTCCAAACCCCTTGTTCTTGCATGGCATAATGTTACGGGTGACAGCTCGACATCGTCGCTTAAGGATAACGAAAAATATCTTTCATATATCAATACGATCTCACCGACATGGTTCTCCCTTCTTGATGATGAGGGTACGATAGAGTCCCTGGCGTCTTCCTCATATGTGGAAACGTGTCATGCAAAAGGCGTTAAAGTATGGGGTCTTGTGAGTAACCTCACACATCCCGAGGTCAGCACCTCGGCAGTTCTGTCGGATCCGGCAAAGCGTGCATATGTTACGGAGCAGCTTCTTGCATATGCGGCTCAGTTCGATCTTGACGGGATCAACATCGATTTTGAATCCGTATCAGGTGAGGACGGCCCTGCCTTTATCCAGTTCGTGAGGGAATTTACGCTTAAGGCTCATGAGAAGGGTCTTGTCGTTTCGGTTGACAACTACGTTCCCAAGGAATACACGATGCATTATGATCGCGAGGAACAGGGTGTGTTTGCCGACTATGTCATCATCATGGGATATGATGAGCATACGAGCGGCTCGGAGGAAGCCGGTTCGGTGGCATCCCTTGATTTTGTTCTTGAGGGAATAGAAAAAACGCTCGAAGATGTTCCGAAGGAAAAGGTCATAAACGCCCTTCCTTTCTATGTGAGATACTGGACGGTAGACGAGAACGGGCAGATCCTTGACATGCAGACGCTTCCCATGGCAAAAGGCGAGGAAACCGTGGCGGCAGCCGGAGCGGTACCTGTATGGGACGATGCGACTGCGCAGAATTATGCCGAGTGGAAAGCGGAAGGCGCGACCAATAAGATATGGCTTGAAGACGCCAAGTCTCTTCAGGCAAAGCTCGAGGTCATGAAGGCTCATGATATAGGAGGCGTTGCTGCATGGCAGCTTGCGTTTGCGACCGAGGAAGCATTTTCCGTTGTGGACGGATATTATCCGCCGCAATGATCATCAGGATATAAACAGCTGCGAACAAAGGTCCCTCCGTTTTCACATCACGGTATCGGAAAACTCATTTTGATCGGAAGGACCTTTTGTGCAGCCGCAAAAGGTACCTGCATTTATTGACAAGTACTGTGATACAATTTAAGACCGCGCTTCGCGTGTGGGGGATATACTTTTGCTTTTGGTTGAAAATGTAACCTTTTGAATCTTAAAACGAACAACCTTTTTACATTATGAAAATCAGGGGAGCTATCGAAAGATCAATAATTTCGTCGATTTGTCCGGGGAATCCCCGAATAGATACTCCTGATATGAGTAAACTCCTGTGTTCACAGGAAATTCACTGGAAATAATAAGACATATATCTTAAAATATAGATAAGAGATATGAATATCCTCTACCCTCCTTTCGCCACTGATTGCGAAGGAGCGATCTCAATTTCGGATTATAGCAGAGACGAAAGACCTAATCAACCACTACATATTGTGGTGAGGGATTTTTTTCAAAAAGACTATTTGACTTTTGATTATTGCCGATATATAACATATAGATAATCTTGAACAGCAGACGGGAGGTGAACACATGAAACTGGAACGTGTTAATGACCATCAGATACGATGCACCCTGACCAAATCCGATCTTGCGGACAGGCAGCTGAAGCTGTCAGAGCTTGCTTACGGAACAGAAAAGGCCAAGACGCTGTTCCGTGACATGATGCAGCAGGCCTCTTATGAGCTTGGATTTGAAGCAAACGACATACCTCTTATGATCGAAGCCATACCGCTTTCCTCGGAGTCGATAATCCTTATCATCACAAAGGTTGAGGATCCCGACGAACTTGATACGAGGTTTGCAAATTTTGCGCCCAATATCAGGGATGAGGAAGATGACGTGATCTCCGAACTGTTCAGATCGGTCTCGGAAGAAATGCCGGAAGTACTCGATCTGTTCAAGAAGCTTTCACAGGAAGTCACCAAGAATCCCGAGCTTTTGGAAGAGGCAAAAGAAAAGCTTATAGAACAGGCAAATGCACAGGGAGAACTCTCAAGGGCATTCGCATTTGATACTCTTGCCGAGGTCATAAAGGCCGCCCAAGTTGTGTCGAAGTTCTACAGAGGCAAGAATTCCCTGTATCATGATGAAACGGATGACTGCTATATTCTTGCTCTTTCAAAGGGAGAGCACACGACCGAAGAGTTCAACAGGGTATGCAACGTGCTTTCGGAATACGGGTCGATGGAAAGATCCACTCCGGCAACGGAAGCGTTCTTCGAGGAGCACAACAACTGCATAGTTGCGGATAATGCGATCGAGACACTCCTGTCATGACCGCTGTCATATGATGGTAATCAAAAAGAGTTACGGGTCATCCCGTAACTCTTTTTGATATAGATGCCGTATGTTCTTTATCCAAGGGCAGCGATCTTTCCCATAAGATCATCGATGTTCATGCCGTGAACCATGGCAGCCTGTTCGAGGGATTCACCCTGGGATGCGGGGCATCCGAGACAATGCATTCCCATCTCCATAAGGATCGGTGCTACTTCGGGTTTATTGACGAGGATCTCGCCGATAGTCATATCTTTTGTTATCTCCATTATATCTTCCTCCGCTGTTTGCTTTGTGTATTGTTACCTGAAACGCTGTTAGGTTAGCACCCTTTAAGGCACAAGTCAAGCAGGCAAAAAGCACCCGTGATCTGTATGTTGTGGTCGCGGATGACTTATGCCACAACGTGTTGTCACGTAGTCATTTTGCCTAGAAAAATCAACGATTTGTACGGAAAAAAATACAGATATCAGCCTTGACGTGTATACAATCCTCAAACTATAATAACAATTACCAAAAGAAGAAGTCCGCTTGGCGGATTTATAAATCAATCTAACAAAATCAAAACAGGAGGCGTTGCAATGAGATCAGAATGGAATGGTTTCGTAGGCGGTAAGTGGGAAAACGAAGTTAACGTACGTGACTTCATCCAGAAGAACTATACTCCTTATGACGGAGATGATTCTTTCCTTGCAGGACCTACACAGAACACAAAAGACTTGTGGAAGATGGTACTTGACCTTCAGAAGCAGGAAAGAGAGAACGGTGGTGTTCTCGATATGGATACAAAGGTTATATCCACTATCACATCACACGGCCCCGGCTACCTTGACAAGAGCAAGGAGAAAATCGTAGGTTTCCAGACGGATAAGCCTTTCAAGCGTTCACTTCAGCCTTACGGCGGTATCCGTATGGCAGAGAAGGCCTGTTCGGACAACGGTTACGAAGTTGATCCCGAGATCAGCGAATTCTTCTCAACACATCGTAAGACTCACAATGCCGGATGTTTTGACGCATACAATCAGGAGATGAGGGCTTGCCGTACATCTCATATAATCACAGGTCTTCCGGATGCATACGGAAGAGGACGTATCATCGGTGACTACAGAAGAGTTGCTCTTTACGGTATCGATTACCTTATAGAGGACAAGCAGGCTCAGAAGGATTCAACGGGACGTGTCATGACAGATGATGTTATCCGTCTTCGTGAAGAGCTTTCAGAGCAGATGATAGCTTTAAAGCTCATGAAGGAAATGGCTGCTTCATACGGTTGCGACATCAGCAAGCCCGCAACAAACGTTCAGGAAGCTATCCAGGCTACATACTTCGGATACCTTTGCGCGGTTAAGGAGCAGAACGGTGCAGCAATGTCTCTCGGACGTACATCAACATTCATCGACTGCTACGCAGAGCGTGACCTCAAGAACGGAACATTTACAGAGGAGCAGATCCAGGAGTTCATTGACCACTTTATCATGAAGCTTCGTTGCGTTAAGTTCGCACGTACTCCCGAGTACAACCAGATATTCGCCGGCGATCCCGTATGGGTTACCGAGTCTATCGGCGGTATCGGCGTTGACGGACGTCATATGGTTACAAAGTCTTCATTCAGATATCTTCATACACTTGAGAACCTCGGTGCAGCTCCCGAGCCCAACCTTACGGTTCTGTGGTCAACAAGACTTCCCCAGAACTTCAAGAAGTTCTGTGCGAAGACATCGATCAACACATCCTCGATCCAGTACGAGAATGATGATCTTATGAGACCTGTTCACGGTGATGATTACGGTATCGCTTGCTGTGTATCTTCGATGGTAATCGGTAAGGAAATGCAGTTCTTCGGAGCTCGTGCAAACCTTGCAAAGTGCCTTCTGTACGCTCTCAACGGTGGTATCGATGAGAAGACCAAGAAGCAGGTTGGACCGAAGTATCGTCCTTACGACGGAGATGTTCTTGACTACGATAAGGTTATGGAACTCTTCCTTGACATGGTTGAGTGGCAGGCTGACGTATATGTCAACACACTTAACATCATTCACTACATGCATGACAAGTACTGCTATGAGAGAGCAGAGATGGCTCTTCATGACAAAGACGTTAAGAGATATTTCGCAACAGGTATCGCAGGTCTGTCGATCGTTGCCGATTCCTTCTCAGCTATGAAGTACGCTAAGGTTGAGTGTATCAGGGATGAGGACGGTATCATCACAGACTTCAAGATCACCGGCGACTTCCCGAAATACGGTAACGATGATGACAGAGTTGATGCTATCGCTACGGAAGTAGTTCATAAGTTCATGACAGCTATCAGACGTCATCATACATACAGGAACGGTATTCCTACAACTTCGATCCTTACCATCACTTCAAACGTTACATACGGTAAGGCAACAGGTAACACACCTGACGGACGTAGGGCAGGACAGCCGTTCGCACCCGGTGCTAACCCGATGCACGGCCGTGATACTCACGGTGCTATCGCATCGCTTTCATCTGTAGCCAAGCTTCCGTTCAAGGATGCTCAGGATGGTATCTCAAATACCTTCACGATCATCCCAGGCGCTCTGGGCAAGGAAGATCAGGTATTTGCAGGTGATATAGAGCTGGATCTTAATAAATAAAGTTGAGACATAGCAGGAGGTGACATTTATGGATCAGATCGATGATCTTGTAGCTTATCTTGACGGTTCCGTCGAGGCCGGAGTCGGACATCTGAATGTAGATGTCGATGAGGCGCAGAAAGAGATGAGAAGTACGGAAACAATGGGCTGTACCGACTGCTCAAGGACACCGCTGGCATGCAGCGTGCCCACGCTTCATCAGGGCCTGGATGACTACAGATAGGAGGGGCCCATCGAAGATGGGAAGAACCTGTCTGTATGTGGAGCCCCTATCGCCGAAGGCGATTCTTATGGGCGACACACCTACAGTATAGTTAAGAATAAAATTATAAGGAGGGAAAAATTATGGCAGCAAATAAGGCACAGGTTGATAACCTTGTTAATCTTCTGGACGGATATGCAACAAAAGGTGGACATCACCTTAACGTAAACGTTCTTAACAGAGAAACTCTTCTTGATGCTCAGAAGCATCCGGAGAACTATCCCCAGCTTACTATCCGTGTAAGCGGATATGCAGTAAACTTCATCAAGCTTACACCGGAACAGCAGGCGGATGTTATCTCAAGAACATTCCACGAGGCTATCTGATCAGGTGATCTTTTGCGAGCCCGAAACTGATTGTTTCGGGCTCGTATGTCATTTTACGGAGGAGACAAATGACGAAAGGCCGTATACATTCTCTTGAAAGCTTCGGCACCGTTGACGGACCGGGTACAAGATATGTCGTGTTCGTACAGGGGTGTCCCATGAGATGCCTTTACTGTCATAACCCTGATACATGGGCGATGACGGGCGGCGAGGAGATGGACCCCGAATATATATTTGAGCAGTATCAGCATAATGAGGCGTTCTACAAAAACGGCGGAGGGATAACCGTTACCGGAGGTGAGCCGCTCATGCAGGTTGATTTTCTGATCGACCTGTTTTCGATATGCAAGGAACACGGGGTTCATACGTGCATAGATTCATCGGGCATAGCATACCGTCCGGAGAATAAACCTTTTATCGAAAAACTTGACCGTCTCATGGAACTGACCGATCTAGTGATGCTCGATATCAAGCATATCGATCCGCAGATGCACAAAAAGATCACAGGCCAGCCAAATGACGGTATCCTGGCCTTTGCACAGTATCTGTCCGAAAAGGGAGTGGATACGTGGATAAGGCACGTTATCGTGCCCGGACTTACGGATGACGATAAGTACCTGTACGATCTCGGTTATTTTATCGGGGGACTGTCATCGCTTAAGGCGCTTGATGCACTCCCTTATCATACGATGGGAAAACCCAAATATGAAAAGCTCGGGATGGAGTATCCTCTCGGCGACACGCCTCCTATGGACAAGAAGGATCTTGTCGCCAAGAAACAGAAGATACTCGACGGTATAAAGGCAAGAAGAGCGGATGACGGCAAAAAGTCTTAACGAACAATTCAGGATAGTGCTCGCTTCCGCCTCCCCCAGACGTTCGGAGATATTGAATCTTGCCGGACTGTCATTTGATGTGTGGCCTTCCGACAAGGAAGAGACGACAACAAAGACCGATCCGGGACAGATCTGCTGTGAACTTGCCCGCACGAAGGCACTTGACGTCGCATCATCCATTAAGACTTACGGCAAAAATCATCCCGATATAACGACAGAATCGGATACCATAGTCATCGGAGCGGATACTATCGTCGCAAAGGGTGACCGGATATTCGGAAAACCAAAGGATGAGGATGATGCCGCTAGGATGCTGAGGGAACTTTCCGGTGTAACACACAGTGTGTATACCGGAGTCTGCCTTGTTTTCATGAGTTCGGACGGAAGAGTCGGAGAGCATACTTTTTTCGAAGAGACGAAGGTGACTTTCTATCCGGTTGACGAAGATGAGATAGCGGAATACATCGGAAGGGAAGATGTTCTGGACAAAGCGGGCGCATACGGCATACAGGCGGGTGCTGCGTCGTTCGTAAAAGGCATAGACGGTGATTTTTTCAACGTTGTGGGACTGCCTCTTTCCAGAATGATGCACGAGATCTCAAAACTTCTTTCAGACGGATGATATTGAGTTTTTAACTACGATGATGTACAATACCATATGGTGGATAGATCTTAGATTCAAAAGGAGGTAATTATCATGGCATTTGTGATCAAAGACGGATGCATCTCATGCGGAGCCTGTGCAGGACAGTGCCCTGTAGGCGCTATTGCCGAAGGCGACGGCAAGTACGAGATCGATGAGAATACATGTGTTAGCTGTGGAGCATGCGCAGCACAGTGCCCTGTTTCAGCCATTGAAGAAGCCTGACGGGAACAATTACAAGAAAATGCCGGCTTTGCGGTCGGCATTTTCTTTTTTTGCCATTTAGGGTATAATATCCTCTAATGGGCATAGCCATCAGAACAATAGATTTGAGGACAACATGAGCAGTAACAAAATCAGGTTTAAAGGACAGATCCGTACGTATATCATGTGGCCCGTATGGATGACGATCTTTGTGGCGGTCTTTGCGATAGCGATGTATTTTGTCGATATCCGTGCCGGCATCGCAGCAACGGTCTTTGCTGTCATCTATTCGGGAGTCGCCTACTTCCTGTATTTTCATGACAGGGGCAGAGTGATAAAGGATCTGATCTCCTTTGCCACGCAGTACGGTACGATACAGAAACAGCTCCTTAGAGACCTGGAGATACCATATGCTCTTCTTGACGAGTCCGGCAAGATAATCTGGAAGAATGCCGCCTTTGAACAGGTCATGGATCTTCCGGGCAAAACGGGCAAGAATATCACTTCCCTCATTCCCGAGATCACAAAAGAAAAGCTCCCGAAGATGGAGCATGAGACGGAAAGCGTCGTTTCGGTAAACGGACGTGATTTTCGCGCGAGCATGAACAAGGTGTCGCTGGAGGCACTGATGGAAGCGCCCGATGCGGTTGAGACGGTCGATTACGACAGCTATCTGATCGCACTTTATATGTTTGATGTTACCGAAGTCAATTCGCTGGCCAGACAGATAGAAGAAGAAAAAATGGTCTGCGGCCTGATCTACATGGACAATTATGACGAGGCCCTTGAGAGTGTTGACGAAGCAAGACGGTCGCTTGTTGTCGCACTGATCGACAGACAGATCAACAAATTCTTCTCCAAGGTCGATGCCATAGTCAAGAAACTTGAAAAGGACAAGTTCCTTGTCGTGATGAAAAAGAAGGAACTCGATAACATATCCTCAAACCGCTTTACGATACTTGAGGAAGTCAAGAATGCCAATATCGGAAACGAGCTTTCGTTTACGCTCTCGATAGGCTTCGGAGCCGGAAGCGGATCCTTTGTTCAGAATTACGAATATGCCCGTACGGCGATAGACCTTGCCCTCGGCCGCGGCGGAGATCAGGCTATCATCAAGACGGATGACGAGATCAGTTACTTCGGAGGAAAGCGTGAGGTTACCGCCAAGAACACGAGAGTTAAGGCGAGGGTCAAGGCACATGCACTCCGTGAGATCATAGAGAACAGCGACCACATAGTTATCATGGGCCACAAGATACTCGATGTCGATGCGTTCGGATCATCGATCGGAATATACCGCGTCGCCAAGACATTCAACAAGAAGGTCAACATAGTCGTTGATGAGGAGACGACGTCGATACGTCCGATGCTTGAGATGATGAAGCATGACGGAGCTCATGACGAGAGCATCTTTGTCAGCAAGGAAGAGGCTGTAGAGATCGCATCACAGAATGAGTGCACGCTCGTTGTCGTAGATGTGAACAGACCGAGCTTTACAGGATGCCCTCCCCTGCTCGAGATGTGTCAGCCGATAGTCGTGCTCGATCATCACAGACAGGGTGCCGAGAAGATCGAGAATGCCACACTTTCCTATATAGAGCCATATGCGTCAAGTGCATCCGAGATGGTCTCGGAAGTACTCCAGTACATAAGCGATCATGTAAAGCTTCTGTCGGATGAGGCAGACTGTCTGTATGCCGGGATGATGATCGATACGAACAACTTCATGACCAAGACCGGAGTCAGGACATTCGAGGCTGCCGCATACTTAAGAAGAAACGGAGCCGATGTAACGCGTGTCCGCAAGATGTTCAGGGATGATGTGGGAGCCTACAAGGCAAGAGCGGAGATAGTGGCCAACGCAGAGATATTTGACAGGGCGTTCGCACTTGCCATCACTCCCGATACGGTTGTCGACAGTCCGACGATAATCGGTGCCGAGGCGGCCAATGAACTTTTGAACATAAACGGCATCAGGGCATCGTTCGTACTTACGATGTACCAGGATGAGGTGTATATAAGCGCACGCTCCATAGACGATGTAAACGTGCAGGTGATCATGGAGAAGCTCGGAGGCGGCGGGCATATGAACGTTGCGGGAGCACAGCTTGCAGACACCACGCTTGATGATGCAAAGGCAGCTCTTATCAAAGTAGTTCGTGAAATGAAGGAAAAGGGAGAACTGTGATGAAGGTTATCTTACTGCAGGACGTCAAGTCCGTTGGAAAAAAAGGCGATATCGTCGAAGTGTCCGACGGCTATGCCAAGAATTTCATATTTAAGAAAAAGCTCGGCACACCCGCCGATCCCAAAAACTTAAACGACCTGAAGCTCAAAAAGGCCAACGACGAAAAGGTTGCGGCCGAGAATCTTGAAGCGGCAAAGGAACTGGCCGAAAAGATCGCCGAAAAGACCGTGGTCGTAAGCCTCAAAGCCGGAGAGGGCGGCAAGCCTTTCGGCAGCGTATCGAGCAAGGAGATCGCACAGGAAGCCAAGGACCAGTTCGGCCTTGACATAGACAAGAAGAAGATAGTTCTTGCCGAGCCCATCAGGGCTTTCGGAACACATGAGGTTGCGGTAAAGCTTCATCCGAGCGTTACCGCTGCATTAAAGGTGAAAGTTGAGGAGTGCAGGTAATGGACGAAGCCGTTATCAAAAAAATGCCTCCCCATCATAAAGAATCCGAACGCGGCGTTGTAGGTGCCATGCTTCTTGACAAAGATGCAGCCATAATCGCAACGGGCCAGCTGACATCCGATGATTTTTACCTGAAGGAATGCGCTTATGTATTCGATGCGGTCAAGTCGGTTGTCGACGAAGGAGCCGAGGTCGATCCTACGACCGTCTCAAACAGGCTCATGGAGATGAACGCACCGGCAGAGATCGCATCGGGAGAATACCTTCGAAATCTTTGTATGTGGGCATCCACATCCGCAGTCATCGAACAGCACATCAATATCGTCAGGAACAAATCACTGCTTCGCAAGATGATCAGGCTCTGCCAGGATCTCGAGAATAAATGCTACTCCGATACGGGAAGCGAGGAAGAGATCCTCGAGGAAGCCGAGAGGAAAGTATTCGAGATAACCAATACGCGTGTGAGCGGCGAATATGTTCCGATCAGACAGATCGTAAAGGAGACCGTAGAGAAGATCGGCATCGCGGCCAAGACCGAGGGACCCGTGACAGGTGTAGCGACCGGATTTACCGATCTTGATTACAAGACTGCCGGACTTCAGCCTTCGGATCTGATACTGATAGCGGCACGTCCTTCAATGGGCAAGACCGCATTTGTTCTTAATATAGCCCAGCATATATGCTTCAGGGACAAAAAACCCGCAGTAATCTTTTCACTGGAAATGTCAAGAGACCAGCTGATGAACCGTCTGCTCTCTCTGGAATCCCATGTTGATTCCAAATCGATCAGAAACGGAAACGTGTCAGGCAAGGATTGGGAAGGCATCATCGAGGGCGCGAGCATAATCGGTGAATCCCGTCTTATAATCGATGATTCGCCCGGCATCACGATAGGCGAGCTTCGTTCCAAGTGCCGTAAGTACAAGGCAGAGTACAAGGACCTTGCTGTTATCATGATAGACTACCTGCAGCTGATGAACGGTCCCGGAAAGACCGATTCGAGGCAGCAGGAGATATCCGATATCTCGCGTTCGCTAAAATCACTGGCCAGGGAACTGAACGTTCCGGTCGTCGCTCTGTCCCAGCTGTCACGAGCCGTGGAAAAGCGTGAGGACCATCGCCCGATGCTTTCAGACCTTCGTGAATCGGGTGCGATCGAGCAGGATGCGGACGTCGTCATGTTCCTGTACAGGGATGAATACTATAATAAAGATACGGACAAGAAAAACATTGCCGAGGTGATAATCGCCAAGCAGAGAAACGGCCCCATCGGTACGACCGAACTTGTATGGATACCTGATCTGACCAAGTTTGCCAATCTGGCAAAGAACTGACGAGGAGACCTTAATGGACAAGCCGAAACTGTATCGTAAGCGCATCATTCCCGAAGAGATCATATATCTCGACAAAGACGAGATATTGTTTTCCGATGAGGGCCATATCGTTACGAGGTGGAACACGATAAGACCAAAGAAGATACTGCACCATGGCTGTTCATGCTATTTTCTCGATGAAGGTTTTAAGGTGAGCAAGTTCTACCGTGAGGACGGAACGCTCATCTGCTGGTATTGCGACATCATCAGTTTCTCATACGATCCCAAAGAGAACTCATATGTGTTCACGGATCTTCTTGCGGACGTTCTGATATATCCCGACAAAAGAGTCGAGGTGGTGGATGTCGGAGAGATCGCCGATGCACTGACCGACGGGACTCTTTCGGTCGAGGAGATGATACCGGCGCTTCGAAGTCTTGATAAGCTTCTCGGCATGATCTACTCGGGAGAGTTTGCCGCGATCCAGGATATGATAAATAATATCGAGAAAGAAAACGCACCTTCGAAATGAACACGATATATGAAAAAGTCGATCCGCTTTATCCGGACATGAAAGTGATCGAAAAGGCGGGAGAGATAATAAAGTCCGGTGGGCTTGTCGCATTTCCGACAGAAACTGTTTACGGACTGGGAGGCAATGCGCTTGATGAGAGCGCCAGTGCAAAGATATATGAGGCAAAGGGAAGACCTTCCGATAATCCGCTCATCGTCCACATTGCAGGATTTGAAGATATATATAAGATAGCGGAAGATGTTCCCGAAGAAGCGAAAGTTCTTGCCAAGATGTTCTGGCCGGGTCCGCTTACGATGATATTAAAAAAAAGCCCGTCGGTCCCCAAAAGGACGACCGGAGGACTTGATACCGTAGCAGTAAGATTTCCGTCGCATCCCGTGGCACAGAAGTTCATAGCCGCAGCCGGAGGATACATAGCGGCACCTTCCGCGAACATATCGGGAAGACCGTCTCCGACAAACGGATCTCACGTCCTGTCGGACATGAACGGACGGATAGATATGATAATCGATGCGGGGCCCTGCGATATAGGCCTTGAATCTACGATCATCGATCTTACGGTAAGACCGTGCATGATGCTCCGCCCCGGGTATGTGAATGAGAAGATGCTGAGGGATGCTCTTGGCGACATTGCAAAGGATGAGGCCGTGTTCGGAAACTCATCCGCCGCTCCCAAAGCACCCGGAATGAAATACAGGCATTATGCACCGAAGGGTGAACTTACGATCGTATCGGGGAATAACGATGCTGTAGTTTCGTATATAACAGGAAGGATAACAGATAACCCCGAAGGGTTAAGGACCGGAGTCCTATCAAGCAGCGGCAATATCGGCAGATACCCTTCGGCGGATCTTGTTGTTGACATAGGAGATGCCGATAACGAAGATCTCATCGCAAAAAGACTGTATGACACACTCAGGAAGTGTGATGAGATGAACATAGACAGGATCTATTCGGAAGAGTTTGATACCCCGTCACTCGGACTTGCGATAATGAACAGGCTGATAAAAGCGGCGGGCCATAATATAATAAACGTTTAGGAGAAATGAAATGAAAGTAGCCATCGGCGCCGATCACGGCGCATTCGACCGGAAAGCGGAAGTGATCGAACATCTTAAGGCATGCGGTCATGAGGTAAAGGATTTCGGAACGTATACCCCTGACAGCTGCGACTATCCCGATATCGGAAGGAGTGTTGCCAAAGCGGTAGTTTCCGGCGAGTTTGACAGAGGGATCGTGATGTGCACGACGGGTATAGGCATATCGATCGTCGCAAACAAGATCAGGGGAGTCAGATGCGCTCTGTGCTCGGACGTTACGAGCGCAAGACTCACGCGCATGCATAACGACGCAAACATTCTCTCAATGGGGGCGGGCATCATAGGACCGAACCTCACGATGGATATAGTGGACACGTTCATGAACACGCCATTTTCCAACGAGGAAAAACATGTGCGCAGAATATCTCAGATAGAAGAGTAAGCTTAGAATAACGGAGGGTTAGAAATGAAACAGTATCCTGGAATCGACAACATCTTTGTAATGGATCATCCGCTCATTCAGCACAAGATCGGCTATATCCGGAGGACAGAGACCGGAACAAAGGATTTTCGCCAGACCATAGGAGAGATAGCCATGCTGATCTGTTATGAGGCGACACGGAATCTGGAACTGTCCGATGTTAATATCGAAACACCGATCTGCCCTACGACAGCCAAGGAACTTAAAGGTAAAAAGATGGCGATAGTACCGATACTTCGCGCGGGACTCGGAATGGTGGACGGTATGCTCTCACTCATCCCCGCAGCCAAGGTCGGACATATCGGGCTGTACCGTGATCCCAAAACACTCAAGCCTGTCGAGTACTACTGCAAGCTCCCGGAAGACTGTGCAAACAGAGAAGTGTTCGTGGTAGACCCCATGCTCGCAACAGGCGGTTCATCGAGCGCAGCGATCACAATGCTCAAGGAAAAAGGATGCAAGAACATTCATTTCATGTGCATAATAGCCGCTCCCGAGGGAGTTGATGTCATGCACAGGCAGCACCCCGACGTGGATGTATATATAGGTGCGCTTGACGAAAGACTCAATGATCACGGATATATCGTTCCCGGTCTCGGAGATGCGGGCGACAGGATCTTCGGTACAAAGTGATGAGTGATAAAAGACTTGATTATATTTCATGGGACGAGTATTTCATGGCGGTCGCAAAGCTTGCCGGGATGAGATCGAAGGACCCGAACACACAGGTCGGAGCATGTATAGTAAGTTCCGACAATAAGATCCTTTCAATGGGATACAACGGATTCCCGAAAGGCTGTTCTGATGATGAGTTCCCGTGGGCAAGGGAAGGAGATACGCTTGACACCAAGTATGTCTACACCGTTCACAGTGAACTGAACGCCATACTGAATTACCGCGGCGGCAGTCTTGAAGGAGCCAAACTGTACGTTTCGCTCTTTCCGTGCAATGAATGCGCCAAGGCGATCATACAGAGCGGGATCAAAACAGTGATATATGACTGTGACAAGTATTCCTCGACCGATCCCGTCATAGCGTCCAAGAAGATGTTTGATGCGGCACATGTCAGTTATTACAGATATGAGCCGACCGGAAGGCAGATAGAGATCACCGTATAGAATCGCATAACGATCTATTCCGTATGAAGAAAAGCGCGATATATAACATAACTGCATACTGTCTGTGCAGCGCACTGATCATATCATTTGCCGCCAATGATGCACTGACGGCAAAAGCTTCGGTTGAGACAACGTCCCAGAAGATAAAAGATGCGGAAGAGCTGAAGAAGACCACGGAAGAGATGAAGGAGGCAACCGAGCAGAAGAAGGAAGGCCTCAAAGATCAGAAGCAGGAACTTGAGTCGTATCTTTCGGAACTTAACGAAAACCTGACAAAGATCACGGAAAACATAGGTGAGATCGAGACAAAGATCGCCGACAAGCAGACGGAGATCGAAGCGGCACAGACCGATCTTGATGCTGCACTTGCCGAGGAGCAGGAACAGTACGATCTCATGAAGAAAAGGATCAAGTTCATGTATGAGCGCGGCGATAAATCGCTCATGATGACTTTTTTCTCTTCGAGAAGTTATGCCGATTTTCTGAATAAGGCCGAGTACACCACACGCATCGAAGATTACGACCGGAAGATGTATGACAACCTGATCCAGATCCGCAGTGATATAGAAGCAAAAGAAGAAAAACTGCGGGGCGAACAGGAGCAGCTCCAGAGCCTTAAAAAGCAGGCCGAGACGGAGGAGCGGAAAGTATCAAATCTGGTCACTTCCACGAACGGGTCGATCGCACAGACTGACGGACAGATATCCGCGGCGGAGCTTGAAACGGCTGCATATGAGGCGGAGCTTGCGGCACAGGAGGAAAATCTTGCCGCTCTCAAAAAACAGCTGGCGGAAGAGCAGGCCATGATCGCAAAGGCCGCCAAGATGTCCTGGAGAAATATTTCCGAGGTCTCGTTCCAGGAAGGAGACAGGGATCTTCTGGCCTGTATCATTTACTGTGAGGCGGGTAACCAGCCATACACGGGACAGGTGGCAGTCGGAGCGGTCGTTATCAACCGCGTAAGATCGGCGGCATTTCCCAACACAGTCTCAGGCGTAATCTATCAGCCCAGACAGTTTTCACCGGTAGCATCGGGGCGTCTTGCAACAAGGCTTGCGATAGGTGCTTCGAGCTCCTGTTATCAGGCCGCGGATGAAGCCATGAGCGGTGCTACACCCGTCGGAAACTGCCTGTATTTCAGAACCGTGATACCGCAGATCAACGGCACAATAATCGGAGATCACGTTTTTTACTGATAAATATGGACTTTTTGGCCGTATAACTGTATAATTTATTTCATGCGGCCGTTCTGAAAGGGTAGCGGTTGAAGTATCAAAAAGAGGTGTTCAGAAGTTTTTCCCTGGTGATACAGTTCGGGATCAATATGATTGTTCCGATCCTGTTGTGTACTTTTCTCGGGATGTTTCTTGACAGATTTTTCGGAACACGGTTCATCGTTATCATATTGTTTTTTCTCGGAGCACTGGCCGGATTCCGCAACATCTTCGTTTTTGCGAAGAACGCCGGTAAAAAGACGACCCATCTCGGAAGTGATACGGACAGCAAGCTGGCGGGGAATGAAAAAGAAGACTTTGTCGAAGCAACGGACAGGGTATACAGGGATAATCTGAATGAAGAGACTTCTGATCATTCTTAGACAGGACCATACCCTGCACGAAATGATGACAGGCATTCTGGCGGTAAACCTTATTCTTGCCGGAATCGCGTTATTCGTTACCGACAGGCGGCATGCACTTTATGCTGTTGCCATCGGATGCATCATTAGCGTGTTGTATGTCATCCATATGGCCGTAACGCTAGATGACGCTTTAAACCTTGACGAAAAGAGCGCAGTCTCGGAAGTCAGGAAGCACATGGTCATCAGATATGTTCTTACGGGAATCGCTGTAGGTGCATCATTTTATTTCAGGATCGCAGATCCGGTTTTTCTGGTCTTTTCGGTACTTACGATCAAAGCGGGCGCATATCTGCAGCCCTTTGTACATAAACTGCTTGGCAGGAGGGACAGTAATTGAACGGAATCATTCTGGCAGCCGATGTCAATTTCATGATCAAGGGATTATTCTCTTATCAGCTATTCGGACAGACGGTGTGGATCACAACGACTCATGTGAGTCTGCTTATCGTTATTCTTCTTCTGGCTATTTTTTCTATATGCGCAAATCGTGTCATCAAAAAGGCAGATCCTTATGCAAAGCCCGGAACATTTCAGAATATCGTTGAGCTGATCGTTGAGATGCTCGACAATATGATCAGCGGATGTATGGGAAAGAGCGCAAAGGCATTTCTCGGATATATATCCACTCTGTTCGTGTTCATTCTCATAAGCAACTTCTCGGGACTTCTGGGACTGCGGCCACCGACAGCGGATTACGGTGTCACCTTCCCGCTCGGTCTTATCACTTTCGGACTCATATTCTTTAACAAGATCAAGCACCAGGGAGTCGGCGGTTTCTTAAAGGGACTTTGTGATCCCTGGCCGATATGGGCGCCCATCAATATCATCGGCGATGTGGCGGTTCCGGTTTCGATCTCCTTGCGTCTTTTCGCAAACATCCTATCGGGAACGGTCATGATGTCACTGGTATACGGATTGCTGAACAAGATCGCATGGGGCTGGCCCGGATTCCTGCATCTGTATTTCGATCTATTCTCGGGAGCGATACAGACATACGTATTCTGTATGCTGACGATGACGTATGTAGCAGATGCGATCGGAGATGCCGGATAGGGGGAACCGCAAAGCGGTAAGTAATCAAAAGAAATTCAATAATAGAACATAAATTAACAGGAGGAATTTTTATGAACATTTCAGGTCAGGAGTTTATTTTCGGTTGCTCGGCGATCGGTGCGGGACTTGCGGTTATCGCAGGTATCGGCCCCGGTGTTGGTCAGGGTATCGCTGCCGGACATGCTGCAGCTGCAGTGGGACGTAATCCCGGTGCCAAGTCAGATGTTACTTCAACGATGCTTCTCGGTCAGGCCGTTGCGGAGACGACAGGTCTTTACGGACTGCTTATTGCAATGCTGTTATTATTCGTTAAGCCTTTCACATGATCTTTACGAAACACATGACTGAAAGGAGGCGAAAAGATGGAACGGCTGTTTGACCTTGATTTTCAGCTGCTGCATGATGCTGTCATAACAGCGGTCGCAGTCTTTGTTTTATTTCTTTTCATGTCCTATATGCTCTTCAAGCCGACCCGTGAGCTTTTGAAAAAGCGTCAGGAGAGGATCCAGGCGGATCTCGATTCTGCTGCGAGCGACAGGGAAGAGGCAAGCGGACTTAAGAACGAGTATGAAGCAAAGATGGCGGGAGCTCAGAAAGATGCCGATGCCGTGCTCTCGGAAGCACGTCAGAAGGCATTGAAGAATGAAGAGCAGATCATAGCCCAGGCCAAAGACGAAGCAGCGAACATCATCCGCCAGGCAAGGACCGAGGCAGAACTTGAGAAACAGAAAGCTGCCGATGAAGTCAAGACGCAGATCATCGATGTTGCGTCGCTTATGGCCGGCAAAGTTGTTGCAGCTTCTATTGATACGAACGTTCAGGATTCCCTTATCGAAGAGACCCTGAAAGAAGTAGGTGAGAGTACATGGCAAAGCTAGTCACAAAAACCTATGCCGATGCACTTTTTCAGATTGCCACGGAAGAAGATAAGGTTGATGAACTGTATTCGGAAGTGAACACCCTTATCGGCATTCTTGATGCAAACCCGGATCTTTCCCGCATTATGAGTCACCCGAGCGTTGACAAGAACGAGAAGATCGATGTCATCAAAAATATCTTTACGGGCAGGATATGTGCAGAGCTGTGCGGACTGCTTCATCAGATAGTGGTCAATAACCGCTATGAAGAGATCGACGGTATTCTTGAACAGTTTGTGCAGATGGTCAAGGAATACAAGAAGATCGGAATCGCATATGTTGCGACCCCTACCGATCTTACAGATGCGCAGAAAGACCGCATCAGACAGAAACTGCTGGATTCCACGGACTATGTGGAGATGGAGATGAACTACGAGACCGACCCTTCCCTTATCGGAGGCATGCGCATAAGGATAGGGGACCGGATCGTCGACAGCAGTATTTCAACAAAACTGAACGAACTGGCGAAGTCGCTTCGCCGTATTCAGCTGAGCACTATTTAGACAAAGAAAGGTAATAGATCCATGAATTTAAGACCAGAAGAGATCAGTTCGGTAATCAAGGATCAGATCAAAAGATACGCAGACTGTCTGGAGGTTTCGGAAGTCGGAACCGTTATCCAGGTTGCTGACGGTATCGCCAGAGTTCACGGCCTTGAAAAGGCGATGCAGGGAGAACTTCTCGAGTTCCCCGGCGAAGTATACGGAATGGTCATGAACCTCGAGGAAGACAACGTCGGTGCGGTGCTTCTTGGTGCCGGATCGATCAATGAAGGCGATACGGTCAAGACAACCGGAAGAGTTGTCGAGGTGCCTGCAGGTGATGCTCTTCTCGGGCGCGTCGTAAATGCGCTCGGACAGCCCATAGACGGCAAAGGCCCCATTCAGACCGATAAGTATCGTAAGATCGAGCGTGTTGCGAGCGGCGTTATCACGCGAAAATCAGTTGATACACCTCTTCAGACCGGTATCAAGGCTATCGACTCGATGATCCCCATCGGACGCGGACAAAGAGAACTGATAATCGGTGACAGACAGACCGGTAAAACGGCTATCGCCATCGATACGATCATAAATCAGAAGGGCCAGAACGTTAAGTGTATATATGTTGCCATCGGACAGAAGGCATCGACGGTCGCATCGATCGTAAAAACACTTGAAGAGTTCGGCGCGATGTCATATACGACAGTAGTTGCATCCACCGCAAGTGAGATGGCACCCCTTCAGTACATAGCTCCTTACAGCGGATGTGCTATCGGTGAAGAGTGGATGGAAAACGGCGAGGATGTCCTCGTTATATATGATGACCTGAGCAAGCATGCAACTGCATACAGAACACTCTCGCTTCTGCTTCGTCGTCCGCCGGGACGTGAGGCATATCCCGGTGATGTATTCTATCTGCATTCAAGACTCCTCGAGCGTGCTGCAAGAATGAGTGAGGAATACGGCGGAGGCAGCCTTACGGCTCTTCCGATCATCGAGACACAGGCGGGTGACGTCAGTGCATATATCCCCACCAATGTCATTTCGATCACCGACGGTCAGATATATCTTGAGACGGAAATGTTCAATTCGGGATTCCGCCCGGCTGTCAATGCGGGTCTTTCGGTATCCCGTGTCGGCGGTGCCGCACAGATCAAGGCTATGAAGAAGATCGCAGCACCCATACGTACGGAGCTTGCCCAGTACAGAGAACTTGCGGCATTTGCACAGTTTGGATCGGAACTTGATGCGGATACCCGCGAGAAGCTTGCACAGGGCGAGAGGATCAAGGAAGTGCTCAAGCAGGGCCAGTACAAGCCCATGCCCGTTGAGTTCCAGGTGCTCATAATCTATGTTGTTACAAGGAAGCATCTTCTCGATGTTCCCGTAGACAGGATAGGCGAATTCGAGAACTCGTTCTTTGAGTATATCAAGACAAGCTATCCCGAGATCCCGGAATCCATCAGAACCACAAAAGAGCTGTCGGAAGAGATGGAAAACAAGCTCAAAAAGGCCATAGAAGATTTCAAGGCTGACTTTCTCAAATAAAGGAAGGTACTGATCATGGCGTCGATGCGCGACATCAAAAGACGTAAAACAGGTATACAGTCTACCCAGCAGATAACCAAGGCCATGAAGCTCGTATCAACGGTCAAGCTTCAGAGAGCCAAGGCGCGAGCGGAACAGAGCAAGAATTATACGATGCTCATGTACGATACGATAGTTTCGATCGTTAGAAAGTCCGGCTTTATCGATCATCCGCTCATGAAGCCGAACGGCTGCAGCAAAAAAGCAGTCATTCTGATCACTTCCAACAGAGGTCTTGCGGGAGGCTACAACAGTAATATCATAAAGCTCGTTACAGGAAGCGGCTGGAGTACGGATGATACGGTCATCTATGCAATAGGCCGTAAGGGACGCGAGGGTGTTAAGAGAAAAGGTTATGAGGTCGTGTATGAGAACAACGGCATGATCGATGAACCTGTATATGCCGATGCGACGGAACTTGCCGGTATACTTCTCGATGCGTATGTAAAGGGCGAGATAGGTGAGATATACATCGCATATACGATCTTCAAGAACACGGTAGTTCACATTCCCAAGCTCCAGAAGCTTTTGCCCCTCGGGAAAGAGAGCACACCGACAGAGTCGGTTGCGGGCTCCGAGGATGAGGAGACCATAATTCCCGATGCCGGAGAAGAGGCTGCCAAGAGAGCGCTCATGACATATGAGCCGGATGAGGATGAGGCGTTATCCGCGATCATCCCGAAGTATGTCACAAGCCTTATCTACGGTGCTCTTATCGAAGCAGTTGCAAGTGAGAACGGCGCAAGGATGCAGGCGATGGATTCGGCTACCGATAATGCCGAAAAGATGATATCAGGACTGGAACTTCAGTATAACCGCGCAAGACAGGGCGCCATCACGCAGGAGCTCACCGAGATCATTGGCGGTGCGGAAGCTTTAGGATAGGGACGGACCCTTAGTTGAAACAAATACAAGAAGGAGAACAGAAAAGTGGCAGATAATAAGACAGGCAAGATTACCCAGATCATCGGTGCGGTGCTTGATGTTAAGTTTCCGGTTGGCTCTCTTCCGGAGATCAACGAAGCTATCCGCGTTAAAAGGGATGACGACTCAACTCTTGTTGTTGAGGTTGCGCAGCACCTTGGTGATGATACCGTAAGATGTATCGCCATGGGTCCCACGGACGGACTTGTAAGAGGGATGAGTGCCGAGGCGACCGGCGCACCCATATCGGTTCCCGTCGGTGAGAATACACTCGGAAGGATTTTCAACGTTCTTGGTGAGCCTATTGATAACAAGCCGGCTCCCGAGGTCGAGAAGCATTACCCCATACATCGTAAGGCCCCGAGTTTTGAAGAGCAGTCAACATCTGCCGAGATGCTTGAGACGGGTATCAAAGTCGTCGATCTTCTGTGTCCTTACCAGAAAGGCGGTAAGATCGGACTGTTCGGAGGTGCCGGTGTCGGCAAGACGGTGCTGATCCAGGAGCTTATCAGAAATATCGCAACCGAGCACGGCGGTTATTCCGTATTTACCGGTGTCGGAGAGCGTACACGTGAAGGTAACGACCTTTACCATGAGATGACTGATTCCGGCGTTATCGATAAGACAACGATGGTGTTCGGACAGATGAACGAGCCGCCCGGAGCAAGAATGAGAGTCGGACTAGCAGGCCTTACAATGGCTGAGTACTTCCGTGATGAAGGCGGTAAGGACGTTCTTCTGTTCATAGATAATATTTTCAGATTTACCCAGGCGGGTTCCGAGGTTTCGGCACTTCTCGGACGTATGCCTTCTGCCGTTGGTTACCAGCCTACGCTGCAGACTGAGATGGGTGCCCTTCAGGAGCGTATCACATCGACCAAGAACGGATCCATAACATCGGTTCAGGCAGTATACGTACCTGCCGATGACCTTACGGACCCTGCGCCCGCAACAACTTTTGCACATCTTGATGCGACAACGGTCCTGTCAAGACAGATAGTTGAGCTCGGTATATATCCCGCAGTCGATCCCCTTGAGTCAACATCGAGGATACTTGACCCGAGGATCGTCGGACAGGATCATTACAGAGTTGCCCGCGGTGTCCAGGAGATACTTCAGAGATACAAAGAACTTCAGGATATCATCGCCATCCTTGGTATGGATGAACTTTCGGAAGATGACAAGATCACCGTATCACGTGCCAGAAAGGTTCAGCGTTTCCTGTCCCAACCCTTCTTCGTAGCAGGACAGTTTACCGGACTTCCCGGAAGATACGTTACGGTTGCGGATACGATCAGGGGATTCGATGAGATCCTCTCCGGTAAGCATGATGATATTCCGGAAAGCTTCTTCCTCAGCAGCGGCGGTATCGAGGACGTTATCGAAAAGTACGAGAACAGTCAGAAATAATATCAAGGAGTTAGCATGGCTGATACGTTTCATCTTAAGATCACCAGCCCTGACAGAGTATTTTACGAGGGCGACGTGAAGATGGTGGAGATCAATACAACGGAAGGCCAGATAGGTGTCCTTCCGAACCATATCCCGCTCACGAGCGTTCTTGCTCCCGGAGTATGCTATCTGCATATTCCGGACGGCGATCCGCTGGTCTGTGCTATACACGGCGGTTTTTTTGAGATCCTCCAGGACTCCATGACGATCCTTGCGGAAGTATGCGAGTGGCCGGATGAGATCGACGTAAAGAGAGCCGAGGAGGCAAGGATCCGTGCCGAAAGACGTCTTTCGGACAAGAGTGACGGAACCGATATTGCACGTGCGATACTTGCTCTTAAGAGGAGTGCGGCACGTATTGAAACTGCCCGTAAATGATCTTTTGAGGCTATGGATCGCAGTAATCTCAAGAGAAGAGCAATAAAGCTTGGCGTCACGTTCGTACTGTTTCTGATCTCTCTGTTCGTGTCGAATATCGTCCTTAACAAGGGCAATACCGACATGACCGCAGAGATGAGCGGCGCCACGCTTCCAATCGTATACATGAACGTCAATGACGAATACATAAATCCTCTCCATGGTTTTACGACCGAAATGGAGGGGAATTATTTGCGTGGGGCAATCACTCCGGTAATGGCCAACAGGACCGTGACTTTCAGGGCTGATCTGTATGACGCCGTCATCGCCAAAGTGTCATACGAGGTAAGACCGCTCGACATGTCAAGGCTCATCGAGGAAAACGAGATATCCGACTACACAAACGAAGGTAACAGGATATTTGCAACAGCGGAGCTGAAAGACCTCATCGAAGATGACACGGAATACATGTTCATCATCAAACTTACCACGTCAGGCGGGGATGTCATCCGTTATTACGCCAGGATCATAAACAGGGCGGAACTGTATCTGTCGGAGAAGATGGATTTTGTACGCGATTTTTCCGATAAGACAATGGATAAGGAAGCGGCCGCTTCCATCAAAAAATACATGGAGACCAATTCTGACGGCGATAATTCCAGCTACGCTTACGTCAACATACATTCCAGCTTCAACCAGCTGACATGGGGAGAACTTGCACCGAAGCTTCTGACAGATAAGGACCTGGAACTTCTTGAGATAGATGAGGGCAGTGCCTGCATCAGACTGTCGTACCAGGTTGAGATACTTTCCGAAGTCCATAATGTTTCTGAGTTCTTCCGTATCGAAAGAGGAAAGAGAATGTATCTCATGGAATATGAGAGGACGATGGATCAGGTATTCGATGAGGAGAAGAATGTTGTCGTAAACGGAAAGATCATTCACGGAATGGTAAATGAAAAGCCGGTCCGCATAGAGAATGATGCGGGAACGGTATATGCGTTTGTCCAGCAGAACGGACTGTATTCATACAACATCTCTTCGCAGAACATGGCAAGGCTGTTCTCCTTTGCGGACAAGAACAACAATGATGCAAGGACAAGATATAATGCGCATTCGATCAAGCCGATGATGATAGACGGTGTCGGCAATATCTGGTTCATTGTTTACGGCTATATGGACCGCGGCAGGAACGAAGGCCGGATGGGCGTTGCACTGTATTACTACGATTGCGCGGTAAACACGATAGAAGAAGAACTGTTCATCCCCTATACCAAATCTTATGACATACTTGCCAAGGATATAGACAGTCTGGCATATATCAGCTCCAGGAACAGGATGTATATCCTTCTGGACGGAACCGTATATACGATCAACCTGGCGACGCGCGAATCCGAGATCATGCAGGGAAGTATCAGCGAGACGGGATTTTTCTCGTCGGATGACGAGAGCATAATCGCATGGCAGACCGGAGATACCGTCATTGAACGGACCGAGATCCAGCTTTTCAAACTGAACAGCATGACTCCGTCCGTGATAGGCTCATCGGCAGGGGAACTTGTGATACCTCTCGGGTTTATGGATAATGACGTGATCTACGGGCAGGCGAGAGTAAATGACGTTACGACCGATTATACGGGACGGACGATGATCCCCATGTACTGCGTGAAGATACAGGACGAGAACGGAAACGTTTTAAAAGATTACAGGCAGGACGGGATCTTTGTTCTGGGTATCGAGAAGGCCGACAACATGATCATCCTGTCGAGAGCCGTAAGGGATGAAGAAACGGGTGCGCTTACAAAAACAAGCGATGACCAGATAGTCAACAACAAAACGAGGACCACACTTAGGAACAAACTCGAAGGAGTCGTTACGGAAAAAACGGAGACGACATACCAGACTGTACTATATAAGGCTGGAGACGAGGCCAATCCGAGCATCAAGATCACTAACCCGAAGGAAGTCGTATTCGAGGGAAGCCGTGACGTTAAGATCACTAACGAGGATCCTCTCAAGAGATATTATGTTTATGCAAAAGGAAAGCTGTTCGGAATCTACACCGTCGCATCCGAAGCGGTTATCGATGCGAGCAGCCTTCACGGGGTCGTTACCAACCGGAAAATGGGTTATGTCTGGGAAAGCGGTGACCGCAGATCATCTGCCAGACTGACTGATATTGAGATAACCGGAGAAAGGAACGATACGCAGAAAGCACAGGAGACTTCAGATACCCGGCCGGCCGAAGACGGAAGCGGCACAGGCGAAGGGACGGAAGGATCCGAAGATACGCAAACGGAAGAAGGCACAACGAGCGCATATGTAAAATGCGTTGATATGATGCTTCAGTCCGGGGGCGTATATAAGAGCAGCGAGGAAGAACTCCGTACAAAATCACTTGTAAGGGTTTTGTCTGATAACCTTGAGGCGGATGTTCTGGACCTTTCGGGCTGCAGCCTTTCGGATGTGCTTTATTACCCGTCAAACAACACCCCGGTCATGGCGATGACCGGTGACGGCGGAGCTGTAATCATATTGGGATATGACAGCAAGAATACGATACTGTATGACCCGGCGCAGGAACGAGTTTACAAGTACGGAATGAATGATTCCAAGAACCTGTTTGAACACGCCGGAAACAGATTTATCACATACTGCAGATAGGAGTACGGATCATGGACCAGAGACTTATGACACTTGCACACAATCTCGTTAATTATTCCATAGCCGCAAAGCCCGGCGATAAAGTATGGATCAATTATATCGGGGAGAGCACGACCGACCTGGCAAGAGCACTTGTCAAGGAAGTATACAGGGTGGGCGCCATACCCTTCCCGCACAGCGAAAACCAGCGGGTCCACAGGGAACTTCTGATGGGAGCAGGAGAAGAACAGTTAAAGATCATGAGCGAAACAGACTGCCTGATGATGTCTCAGATGGACTGTTTTATCGGAGTCAGAGCTGCCGATAATTCTTCGGAGCTTGCGGATGTTCCGCCAGAGAAACTGTCTTTATACAATAAGCTTTATTCATCACCGGTACATCACGACATAAGAGTTCCCAAAACGAGATGGGTCGTGCTGCGCTATCCAACGGATGCCATGGCCCAGCTTATGGATGAGAGTTTCGAGGCGTTTGAAGATTTTTACTATAATGTCTGCAATCTTGATTATGCAAAGATGGGCAGGGCAATGAAAAGCCTTGTCGCGCTTATGGAACAAACAGACAGGGTAAGACTGGTCGCAAAGGATACGGATCTGACGTTTTCGATAAAGGGTATCCCGGCAATACCGTGCGACGGACACATGAACATTCCCGACGGCGAGGTATATACCGCACCCGTAAAAGATTCCGTAAACGGAGTCATCACGTATAACACGCCATCAAGGTACGAGGGGTTTACTTTCGAAAATGTATCCCTGACATTTAAGGACGGCAGGATAGTAAAGGCAACTGCCAATGACAGCGGGCGTGCCAACAGGGTGTTTGACACGGATGAGGGAGCAAGATATGTCGGAGAGTTCGCCATAGGCGTTAACCCTTACATAACAAAACCGATGAAGGAAATACTGTTTGACGAGAAGATAAGCGGGAGCATACATTTTACTCCCGGCATGAGCTATGATGACGCTCCGAACGGAAACAAATCAGCCATCCACTGGGATCTTGTACTCATTCAGACGCCCGAATACGGTGGCGGCGAGATATGGTTTGACGATGTTCTGATCCGCAAGGACGGCCGTTTCGTGCTTCCCGAACTTGACTGCCTGAATCCCGAGAACCTGAAGTAAGACAGGGACGGAGTGAGACAGGGGGAAGAGTGAGACAGGCGGACAGAGGTGAGACAGGGGGACGGAGGTGTTGTCTCAAATATTTTGAGACAACACCTCCGTCCCC
>JAFXQX010000025.1 GCA_017526745.1 Lachnospiraceae bacterium
GAGGGCAAGATCAAACATTTCGGTTTCTCGTTTCATGGCAGCCCGGAGCTTCTCGAAGAGATACTCGACAAGCATCCGACACCGGAGTTTGTTCAGATCCAGCTGAACTACCTTGACCGGACCAACCCGGTCGTACGCTCACAGCGCCTTTATGAGATCCTTCGGGACAGGAATATCCCGATCATAGTTATGGAGCCGGTTCGCGGCGGAATGCTCGCGAACATGGATCCTGAAATAGAGGCCAAGTTTAAGGCAAAGCAGCCCAAACGCTCGGTTGCGTCCTGGGCACTTCGATATGTCGGCTCCCTTCCAGGGGTAATGACCATTTTATCGGGAATGTCGAGTGAAGATCAGATGATCGACAATATCCGCACATTTACTGACTTTGTACCGATATCAAGCGATGAGATGAAGACCATTGATGAGGTCACGGAAGAACTTCTCGGCGTGCCTCAGATAGGATGCACTGCCTGCAAATACTGCTGTGACGGCTGCCCCATGAAGATCAGCATCCCGGATGTGTTCAGAACGGTCAATACGCTCCGCCGCTATCCCGATGACTGGAGAAGCAAGAACTTCTATGCAGGCCTCATAGAGCGAAGCGGAAAATCATCCGACTGCATCGGTTGCGGCCAGTGCGAGAGGGTATGCCCGCAGCATCTGCCCATAATCGCCCTCATGAAGGAAGCAGCGGAAATGCTGGATTGACCGAACGGGTCGAACCACCTGATTCGTTCTTTGTATAAATCCCTTGAACAAGTTAACATAATTCTGTATAATATTATGTTGTGAAGGGGGAGTGATATATTGATCGGTTTTTGTTATCACACAAAACCGATGGTTAATTGTATTGTGAACCCTGCCATGTGCAGGGTTTTTGTTTCATCTGTAGACGGTTAACTATTTCCCATGTTTGTCGGAATTATATGGAAAATATGTGTAGTTAGCTGTATATGTTGCACGATTAGTATAACAAAACAGGGGATCAAAGTTGAATAGAAAACCTAGGTTATGCCTTGTCTCGTCTTCAGGGGGGCATTGGGAACAATTAAAAAAACTACAGCCATTGGTAGATAAGTATGAGGGATTCTATGTTACAGAAAAAACGAGATTTCCGGAGAAGGCAGACTATCTTCTGATTCAAACGGATCTTAAGGATAAAATGATGCCATTAAAGATGTTTTGGAATTCTATTTTGACCTTAATAATATGGATTAAGGAACGTCCCGACTTTGTAATCACAACCGGTACTATGGTTGCATATCCATTTTACTTACTATCAATTATTTCTCGAAAGAAGTTTATTTATATAGAGACATTTGGACGAGCAGATATGCCAACGGTAGCTGGGAAGATGATGGAGAAACACTCAGATCTATTTATAGTACAGTGGGAGTCGCAGGTTAAGCATTACAAAAAAGCAATCTATGGGGGATGCTTGTATTAGTCGGGGTATTGTATTTTGATATTTGTAACAGTTGGTTCTAGACCATATCAGTTTAATCGCCTATTTAAGAAACTAGACGAACTATATGACTGCGGAATCTTAAAAGAGGAGATGTATGCGCAAATAGGGGCAAGCACATATAAACCCCGTAATTATTCATATATAGATTATATATCCCCGGAAGAATTCGATAAAAGAATAGAGGAAGCTTCAATTGTTGTTTCACATGGAGCATCTGGTTCTATCATGAAGGCCTTGAATGCGGGTAAGAAGGTTATAGCAGTTACAAGACTTGAAAAATATGGGGAACATATTAATGATCATCAGATTCAGAATAATATTACTCTTTCAGACAAAGGGTATGTTATATCTGCGAATTTGGAACTGGACAACCTTGGCGAGTGCTTTATGATGATTACTGACAATAATAAACATCTTAAACGATGGGAGAATAAAGACCGTCAGGCTTTATTGGGAATGATAGATGATTTCATTAAAGGAAATTGGAATTGAGCAGTAATAGAGCAGTAAAGAAAATCAGATACGTATTAAAATGGATGCCGGATAGACTGTACATTCAACTTAATTATTTTGCACATTTTCATCGTTTTGCAAATCTTGTCAAACCTTCAACTTTTAACGAAAAACTAAATTGGTTAAAACTTCATGATCATAATCCACTGTATACTCAAATGGCAGATAAGTATGCTGTTAAAGCATTAGTTGAATCTGCTGTTGGGAGTGAGTATTTGATTCCAACTATTGGGGTATGGAATTCGTTTGATGAGATTGACTTTGATTCACTCCCACAATCGTTTGTTTTAAAATGTACTCATGATTCAGAAGGGATAGTGATTATCAGAGATAAGAATAATATGGATAAAAAAGCGATAAAGAAAAAAATAACAACTGCTTTGAAACAGAATTATTATTACATTGGACGAGAGTGGCCGTATAAAAACATAAAACCAAGAATAATAGCGGAACCATTTTTCATAGATGATGAAACAGGGGAGTTACGAGACTATAAGTTTCTTTGTTTCAATGGTTTGCCCAAACTCCTTTTCGTTGCATCTGACAGGGGAAAAGACCAAGTGAAGTTTGACTTTTTTGATATGAGATTTAAGCATTTATCAATTAGACAAAAGTATCCCAATTCATTAATTACAATAAAGAAGCCAGATAGATTTGATGAAATGATAACAGTTTGTAAGAAGCTGGCTGAGGGAATACCACATGTTAGGGTGGATTTGTATGAAATGAATGGGAAAGTCTATTTTGGAGAATTAACGTTATACCATTTTGGAGGATTCGTGCCATTCCAGCCGGAGGAGTGGGACAAAAGGCTAGGAGAGTACATAATATTGAATATTTAATACATAAAATCTTCTTATCATAGAAGGCAAGACGATTGTCTTTGTTTTTTGCAAATTACTAACGCTCTATGTGAAGAGGCAATGTAGAGATGTAACTTAAGGGATAGAATGTCAGTATCATTTGATTGGTGTAGAATGGTTCTGAAAAGTAATAAGTAAAAGACGTTGGGACTAGAAAAATGAAAAAAAAAGTTCTTGTATTGATGTCTACATATAATGGACAGAAGTACGTAATAGATCAAATCAATAGTATTATGGATAATAATGACAGTTACACTGTTTGCTTTCTAATACGAGATGATGGATCAACAGATAATACAATTAATGTTATCGAGGAAAAATATAGTGATGAAAGTGTTTCAATCATAAAAGGGAACAATATAGGCTCATGTTATAGCTATTTAGAGTTAATCAAATGTGCACCTGTAAACTATGATTACTACGCATATTGTGATCAAGATGATATTTGGCTTTCGGAAAAGATTGAACAAGCTGTAGGACAATTAGAGGATATAGATATAGATAAGCCAGCATTGTATTTCTGTGGACAAAGAATAACAGATGAGAACTTGAATCCTCTTTACGAGCATAAAATGGATAAAAGGCGTAGTGTTTACGCTAATTGTATTTTCAATCAAATGGCTGGATGCACTGCGATGTTTAATAGAAAAATGATGGATGAGTTAAAAAAACATGTGCCTAAAGACATACTTGGACATGATGCTTGGACATATCGATTGTGTGCATCATTGGGAGGGACGATAATAGTAGATGAAAACGCCTATATTCTGTATAGGCAGCATCAAAAAAACGCAGTTGGACTGAACAATACGATAAGTTCAAAGTTAAAAAGAGCTAAAGAATACATTTTTTTTCATAAACCATCTGTATATGCACGTGAGATTCTTTCTCTTTATGAGGAAGATATTAGTGATGAAATGAGGGTTTTTTTAAAAATACTTAAAAATGCAAATTATAGTAGACGAGAAAGAAACCAGTTGCTTTACAGCTATAATATTAGGTTTTTTAATTGGTATCTTGATGTTATTTTTCGCGTTAAGTTGAAACTAAGAAAGATGTAAAAGCGTAGCAGACTTCTCTGTCTTGTTGACAGCTATACAGGGGGATGAGGTCGACAAAAGTGGTTCGGAGTTATCAACAAGAGGTACTATGCGGTAAAGAATATAGTGCAAGTGAAAGTATGATTTAATGAGAGAATGTAAGATGCGAGCATCGTTAATATGCGTATACAATGACTTGTATTGTTTGGAAACTAAGTTAATGAGATCGGTTAACAATCAGTTGAACGATATTGAAATAATACTGATTGATAATACGACTGGAGTTTATAGTTCTGCAGTTAATGCTTTGGAGTATGGGATATCAAGGAGTACAACAGATATATATATATTTGCTCATCAAGATGTCTATATTAAAGAAAAAGATGGGTTGGAACGATTTGCCAGAATTATTCAAGAAGGAAGAGATGGAGATGTTTTTGGAGTCGCTGGCTCGATAGAATGTGTAAGACAGAACATTGGACTTTTTACATCGGGAGATGTATTTGTTGATAGTCTTAAAGAGTGTGATTGGAACCTTAAAAAAGTATCATGTCTTGATGAGTTTATGTTTGGTATGAAGAAGGTGACGTATTATCAACATCCATTTAACGGTAATCTTTGTGATAATTGGCACCTATATTGCGCTGAAATGTGCTTACATGCTAGAAAAAATGGCTCAAGTATCTGGATAGCTCCTATACAAGTTCATCATTTTAGTAATGGAAATATTACTAATGAATACATGAGTTGTTTAATGCGTATAGCCCAAGAGTATAGAGGGGATTTTAAGTACATTTGGACAACCGCATATAAAGTCAGGAGTAATCGACTCTATATTAATGTATTGGTAGCTGCTTGGAGATTAAATCGTTGGATTAAGAAAACGCTATCTAGTATAAGCATAAGGTGATAAAGGTGAATTCTAATATTTTATTGAATAATAACTCTATTATTTATGTGTTGTGTCCCGCAAACCTTAAAACAGGAGGGACAGAGCTGCTACACCAATTAGTGAATGGCTTAAATCAGATTCACAGGATTGCGTATATAACATACTACTTTGAGGGGAAACGTTCTAGTTTTAAAGACCCTACACCTACAGATTTTACGAAGTATATACAGGAGTATAGATTAGTAAAAGATATAGAGGATGAACAGGACAATTTGCTAGTAATTCCGGAAATATGTGTAGGGAAACATAGAAAGTACAAATTGATTCAAAAAGCTCTATGGTGGCTTAGTGTAGATAACTATATCAGATCAAAAGGTATGTTAAACAGATTAATTAGATATGGCGTTGCAAGTTGGTTTAAACATGTATTACTAAATGACTACGCAAAGGAACGAGATATAACTAGCTTTGATTTGCATTTGGTTCAAAGCCATTATGCGTATTCATACGTTATAAGCATTGGAATAGAGAAGGAAAAAACAGTATTTTTGTCAGATTATATTAATGATATTTTTTTTGGCAATCATCCGATAACTGATAGGAAGGATGTGGTTTTATTTAACCCAAAGAAGGGAAGAACGTTCACTAATAAAATAATCCAAATGGCGCCAGATGTTCTGTTTAGACCAATAGATAATATGGAATCAAGAGATGTGTTTGAGTTGATGTGGTCATCAAAAGTGTATATAGATTTTGGCAATCATCCCGGAAAAGACAGAATTCCGAGAGAATCTGCAATGTGCGGCTGCTGTGTTATAACCAATACTAGGGGAGCTGCCAATAATCATATGGATGTACCCATCCCAGATGAATGTAAGTTTAAGGAAGATGAAGATGAATTACAGAGGATTGTTAATAAAATAAGAAAATGTATTAGTGATTATCCTTCGGAAGTTAGTCAATTTGATGAATACAGAAGCATTATTAAGAAGGAAAAGGCTTCCTTTTATAAATCTCTGGAAGAGATTTTTGTTTGATAATATATCCAGACTATAGGTTATAATGATGGATACATCCGCAAAAAAAGTTTTGTCTTTTAGAAAAAAAAATCTCATGTATTGCTTGGCGTATGCCCTGTTATTGTCAAAGCAAGCTTTGACCAATACGACTCTTGTGGCATATCTTGACGTTAGAAGCGATATATTTAAGATTATAAATGTATTAGCGTTTATTATTATTGCTTTAAAAATCTTAAAGTATGATGTTCTATCTTTTAAACGATTGATACTAATTCTATTAATGGCTTTGTTGTTTATGACAAGTTATTACTTGACATCATATAATTATGTGATTACGCTTTTAGTCCTTATGATTGGAGCTATTAATATAGATGTAAGGTCAATCGTAAAGTGCCATTTTTACGTTTATGGCTTTGTTGCGATTATAGCTCTAGTAGCATCATTAATAGGGGTAATAGAGGATTACACGGTTGTAAGGAAATCACTTGGAATAGTTAGGCATTCTTTAGGGAATACTTATCCTACAGATTTTGCTGCCGGTATACTATATTTAGAGTTTGATTATGTGTTTATAAAAAAGAAATGGAGAAAGATAAATAGCCTTATATTAACAATCATCGATTATTCTGTATATAAACTGACAGATTCGAATACTATTTTAATTGGTGGACTGACACTTGCTGTTGCTTTGTGTTTTGTTCCTAACAGTCATGATCATTCAGTTCAAACTTCTTCTGAGAATAAGAATATCTTTAATCTTATTTCGTCACTGTCATTTCCGTTTTGCGCCATTGTCTCTTTTGTTATTATTCGCCTATATCAGTCAGGGAACTCACTGCTTCGCGCATTAGATATTATCATAAACTATAGAATAGGTTTTAGTAGTAAGGCGCTAAAACAATATGGAGTTAGTTTGTTTGGAACTAACATATCTTTTATTGGTGGAGGCTGGAATACCGATAAAAGTAAGGCATATTATTATGTTGATAATGGATATGTATATATTGCGTTGGTCTACGGGATCATTATATTGGCCTTAATTTGCTTCATTCATGGATATTGCGCTTATAATTATGGGAAAGAGAATGCTCGGCTTTGTGTAATATATTTAATTATTGCATTTTCTAGTCTTATGGAACCGCGTATTTCAAACTACCTATACAATCCATTCTTACTTTTTTTAGGTCCATGCTTGTATAAAAATGCGGAATACTCTAAGGGCAAGTTTTTGACTTGGAAAAGAAATATAATACGATCGTTATGATTGAATAATTGCTGAGTTGCAATTCTTAAGGCAGAGAATAAATGAATTATAGTTATGCGAGAGAATTATCATAAAGCTGATTCAGTAAAAAAGAATGCAGTTATGAGTCTAATTCTAACTGTATCCACTATGCTTTTCCCGATTATATCATTTCCGTACGCCGCAAGGGTTCTTACCCCTGTCGGAACGGGAAGAGTATCTTTTGCGGTTTCATTTATATCTTATTTTTCTATGATTGCTCAATTGGGCATTCCAACTTATGGTATTCGAGCTTGCGCAAGAGTTAGGGATGATAAGACTGAACTGACAAGGGTTGTTCATGAATTGTTACTCATAAACCTTGCGATGGACGTCGTGTCGTATGTGGCATTAATAATATCGTTATTATTTGTTCCAAGACTTCAAGAGGATAAGATGTTGTACATTTTAGTCAGTTTAACGATTGTTCTTACCTCTATAGGAGTGGAGTGGCTATATAAAGCACTGGAGCAGTATAAGTATATTACAATTAGGTCGCTTGTATTCAAACTCATTTCTCTAATTAGTCTCTTTCTTCTGGTTCATAGTCAGGATGATTATATTGTCTATGGAGGAATCACCATATTTGCGGCATCTGCCTCTAATATTCTGAATTTTATCAATATTCGTAAGTATATTTATCTTAAGAGTGTAGGGAACTATAATTTCAAACGTCATTTCAAAGCCGTGTTCACTTTTTTTGCAATGGCATGCGCAGTTACAGTTTACACAAATCTTGATATGGTTATGCTCGGTTTCATGAAAACCGATGCAGATGTAGGATATTATAATGCGGCAATTAAGATAAAATCAATTCTGGTCAGCGTTGTTACATCGATAGGAGCAGTCCTTCTACCTAGATCTTCTTACTATATTGAGAGAGGTGAGTTGGACAAATTTAGAGAAGTTTCAAAGAAAGCATTGATATTTGTTTTTTTTGCGGCTATTCCAACATTTCTATACTTTATCATCTATGCAAAGGAAGGGATACTTTTTCTGTCAGGATCGGCATATTATCCGGCCATAAATCCCATGAAAGTTATTATGCCGACTGTATTATTCATCGGAATCACTAATATATTTGGGATTCAAATGCTTATACCGTTGGGAAAGGAAAACCAGGTTCTTTATTCCGAAATTATAGGAGCGGTTGTGGACCTGATTTTGAACCTTATTCTTATACCGAGGTTTGGAGCACTGGGAGCGGCGATAGGAACTCTTATAGCAGAATTTGCGGTACTATTATATCAATTACGAGCTATAAGCGATGAGAGAAAGTATTTGTCAGTAAACAAAAGCATTGTTCGATACTTGGTTGTAGCAATCGCCTCTGCGATACTCTGCTTGTGGGTTAAAGGAATTCATGTGTCAAACTTTTTCGCTTTATGTCTTTCTGCAATTACAATGTTTGGGTTTTATGCTCTATGTTTATTATTGTTGAAAGACGATATGATACAGGAGATATTCTCAAAGAAACTGGAGAAAAACTAAAGGAAAGATGAATATGACACAGAGAATTACTCGAACAATACCATACATCCTCTCCATCGCAGCCAATGCTGCGTATTTTGCGATCCTCCGGATAGAGATGTTCACGGAACGGTATCATCTGCCGCCTGACGGGGAGGTGTATGTTGAGACCCTCAGCCCGGTTGACAGGTTGTACCATGCGGGTAATAACGGGCTGATAAACCTGGAAGTGTTTATGATGGTAGTCAGTGTCGCAGCAGGCATTTTGATGATCGTCGGCTTGAAGAACAGGGTTGTCAGGATGGCCTGGATTATCGGCTCGATCGCGTCAACGGTGATGTTTATAATTATCCTGATAATTGCAGGCGGCACTCACTTGGTTTACTAGAAATGGTGATGGATGAATTATGATCTCGCTACTGCCTGAGCATTGTTGTATTCGGCGAGCAGAGTGTCGAGATAGTCGGGGTCTTCAGTAGCTTTTTTGACATCGGCATCGCGCTTCTGGGAGAAAAGCCACTTGTAGAGGTCGTTTACTTCAGTTCTTCCTTCCTTGCGGGAAAGATTCATATTGCCATACCAGTTAATTCGTTCTATATCGTCTGCCAAGAGCATGTGCTGCACCTCCTTATCACGGGTAAATCTGAAAACATCCTCGCGTATGTCCGATAACAATTTGTTATTGGTTGATTCCTGTACAACTTTCTCATTGTTGATATCTGCTATAAGAGCAAACAACTTAAGAAGATCGGTATCTTCATCCTCATTATAATTTCCGGAAACGTACAATTCAAGGGCTTTGTCAAGCTGTACGAACACCATCTGCCGGAGAGTGGGAACTTCCAAACCGGAGTCGGCGCGGGCTCTCGTAAAGCGGTGAATATATCGGGGAGATTCATATCTTTTGAACAGCTTTGGGCTTTCCTTCATAAGGACTATGATTATTACACCATTGATGTCTTTACAGTCTATAGTCTGTTTGGATTGACCGCTTTCAACAGTATACTGAAGAAGAAGCATGGATGAAGCATATATTTCTGCTCGTGTGAATATGAATTCTTGTGAATCCCATTGAAAGGCAAGATCAAAAAGGGTGTGATCTTTCAGCCATGCTGGAAGGTCAGATATTGTTTTCTTTGTATTGATGCTCAGCATATATGATTCGTTTGATGCCGAGCTTGATACACTGATCCCTGGCAGATTCATTGTATGCTGCAAGATATAGTCCATACGATCCGGGTGAAGATCCGGAGAGAATACGTGCTTGGCTACGGCATCATAGCAAACATTTGCAAGCTGTTCACCCCTAAATATGGATAGAAGCATTTGCTTTTCATCTTCCGGGAGTGTAGATTCGTTTACCTGTTCGAAAATAGATTTGTTATTCATAGAAGGTCCTCCTGATGTGATATTTGATCTGACTGCAAATGGTATCATTGGCGGTGATCGCCGGACCAGAGCATTTGAAATGCTAAAGAAATGCCGTTTGCGATATAGTGCAAGTATAGCCTGGAGAATATGAATTGGGAATATCGGAATATGTCACAAATATTGTGGACTATGCGTGCTGATAGAACATGATTTTTGTGCATTGTGCTATTTGTGATTAGGCATATATAATAAGGCGTAGTATCGGATGGAATGATTTTCGCGAAGCGGGACTATGGAATTAGAACATATTATCAGCGCATATATTGATGAGCCGATCAGGGATGTCAATATTATACAAGGTGGTCACATTAATCATACCTTCCTTGTGACGTGCGCGGAACGATACATTCTGCAAAGAATGAATTCGACCCTGTACGGAGATTGTCTTGAGGATATTGAGCATAACTATTTGCAATATGTTCGTGCGTGCGATGAGCTGAGGGATGATGTCGGACAGTGGGAATGCCCGGAGTGGTTAAGGACTAATGACGGGAAATTCTTCTATCGGGATCATATGGGCGAATACTGGAGGATGTACAGGTATATTTCGTCTGACGGATTCGCAAAGGATGCTTCGGACGACGATTATATAGCAGTAGGTGCCGGACTGGGGAAGTTTCACAGGATTCTCAAGGCATGTGATGATATCAGACCGATCAAGACCACGGAGCACGTACATGATCTGTCATATCATTACAGAAAATACGAGGAGCAGGCCGGTTCGAAAATGCCGCGCATTGAGGAGTTTGACCGCCTGATAGATCTGAATATCGAACAACTGCTGGATATTCATGTGCCGACAAGCTATGTGATCCATGGTGATGCGAAGATCGCAAATATGATCTTCCGTAACGGAGAAGTTGCAGGGTTCGTGGATCTTGATACGATAATGAAGGGTTCGATTTTCGATGATCTTGCGGATTGTATCAGGTCATGCTGCCTGGATGAAGAAGGAAAATTTGATTTCATGAAGGTTTCGCAGATTCAAAGAGGATATGAGATTGGATACGATGCGGATTTTACGAGGGATGCCGTAGAACTGCTGGGGAAGAATCTGGTGCGAAACAGGTTTACGCTGGGGATACGTTATTATACTGATTATCTGGCGGGCACGGATTATTTTGCGGATCAGACACCGGAGCAGAAGCTGGAGAGGGTGTGTGATCTGCTGATATGGTAGCTAGGTTGCTTGGTAAATGTGGCTGAATGATTTTCGCGAAGCGGGTTGTATAATCTGCCAAAGTGCTTTGGTGGATGAGTTTAAGGAATGATTCTCGCTACATATACCCGATGGGGTGCAAAACAAGAGCCATTGCGCTGAATATACCCTATCGGGTATTTTCCGTACGAAAGATATTGATTTTATACCCCAAAGGGTATATAGTTGGGCTATGAACAGGATAGGAATATATATAAAAACTGAAAGAAAGAGAGCCGGATTGACCCAAGAGGAGTTCGCACTCAGATCGGGACTCGGCCTGAGATTTGTACGGGAACTTGAGCAGGGAAAGGAAACGGTGCGTCTTGATAAGGTCAATCAGGCTCTTGCCATGTTTGGAATGGAAGCTGTTCCCGGGGAGATCGACAGAGGTGAGTTGAATGGCTAGAGCGGGAAAGGTTTTCGTACGGAACAAACCGGCCGGACTCATATATGAAACGGATGAGGGTTATGAATTTATATATGATACAGATTACCTGTCAGACGAGAATGCAGTGCCTGTAAGTTTGACAATGCCTTTATCGCCGGATGCATATAAGTCCAATGTGCTGTTTCCGTTCTTTGACGGGCTGATCCCGGAGGGATGGCTGCTCAAAGTTGTGGAACGGAACTGGAAGATCGACGGCAAAGACAGATTCGGTCTGTTATTGGCTGTATGCAGGGATTGTATTGGTGATGTACATATAGAAGCAGAGGAATAAAATGAAGTGTTTGTGTTGTAATAAGGTCATAAAGGAGCCGAATGAATACGAACAGGTAAGCGGATGGCATGGTAGATGTGTAAAGAGATTTTTCGGCCTGAGTCGGATCCCGTTAATTGATATCTCGGAAGAGCAATTTGAGAAACTTGCTGAGTCAAACGTAAACAAGGGGCTGACTGTTCCGGGGGTGCAGAAGAAAATGTCTCTGCATCTTGAGCGCAATGCCGGAGAAGGGCGTTTTACGATAGTCGGTTATCCGACGGGATATATATTAAAACCTCAGTCAAATGATTTTCGGGCTCTGCCCGAGGCGGAATTTCTGTCGATGAAACTGGCAGAGATCGCAGGTATAAATACGGTTCCGAACGGACTGATAAGATTGGCGGGAAAATACGCATACATAACAAAGCGAATCGATAGGCAGGGCGATGAGATGTATGCGATGGAAGATTTCTGTCAGCTTTCAAACAGAGTAACTGCCGACAAATATAAAGGCAGTTATGAAGGGTGTGGAAAGATTATAGACAGATACTCCAAAAATGTGGGTGTCGATAAAGTGGAGTATTTCTACAGACTTCTTTTCTGTTTTGTCACGGGGAATTCCGATATGCATTTAAAAAATTTCTCGCTTATCGAGAACTCTCCCTCAAGCAGGGTTTTCGGTTTGTCCGCCGCCTATGACATGCTTCCGGTCAATGTTATAATGCCTGAAGATAAAGAACAGATGGCACTTACCTTAAACGGCAGGAAAAAAAACATACGCAGAAAGGATTTTCTTGCTTTGGCAGAAAATCTCGGAATCCCGATAAAGACATCCGAAAAACTCATCTCCAAGATAAGCGGCTACAAAACGATTTGGATCGAGGAAACAAATGCTTCACTAATTCCGAGAGACATGAAGGAAGAGCTGATTAAGCTTGTTGAAAACAGAGTTGACGGGCTGTTTGTAAGTCAAGCGCATAGATAGTTTACTAATCACAACAGAATTGTGGGATTCGCAAGTGATACGTTGTTTGAATATGGGAAAAGATTACAGTAAATCCCACTTTTGAATTTTATGTAAACTAATTCTTGTAACAACCAAATAGCATTCCATGGCGGAATGGTTTTCGCGAAGCGGGGATCGGCTTACGACGGAGATTCAGCCGCGTGCCACGCTTTGTAAGACACCTGAGCCACGGGCACTCAATGTCAGAAATCTCCGATGTTACGAAGAAGATCGGAGAAATGTTACTCAAACTCCATCGTGCCGAAGAACTGAGGGCAGTGGAAGTTGGGCGTATCAAGGTCGATCATTGTCCATGACAGATAGTGTTTGTTCACGGTCTTATTGCCGCACTTATACATATTGGCGGCAAGCTTTCCTGTAAATGTGTAGTCGGGATAGAAGAGTTGTATGTATTTAAGGGGGATCGTGTAATAGACCTCCCAGCCGTCAGATGTTCTGTCGGCATGGATATCGAAGTATTCCGGCGCGTCATCCCTCACGATACTAATGCGGTCTGTCTTTTTGGGGCCAAACTTGTTGCCCAGGCACCCGTTCGGATTGATCTCGAAATTGAAATAGTTGGGGGAATCCTCGAGCTTGAAGAAGAACTCTAGGCAGCTGTCTTCATATACCGGTGACAAAGGCTCAGTATTTTCGGCCCTTATGTCGGACTCGACGGCGCGCTGATGGACATACAGGTTTTCGTCATCATAGCAAAGCTGACCCTCGGCACGGATCCCGTAATCAGGCGTCCACAGCACCTTATCTATCGGGATGGTTGGAATGCTGTCCCAGTCAATATCTCCGCTGACCCTCTGTATTGAGTAAACGTACTCCGACGCCTGCCCGGAAGATGAAGAACCATCGGAAGATACAGAATCGTCCGAAGATGCGGAACCACCGGAAGATGCAGAACCGTCGGAAGATGCGTGACCACCGATAGATACAGTCACTCCGCATCCGGCAATTAAAATTGTCACTACGATCGCCATCAATATGGCCGTTATATTTCTCTTCACGTATCGATCCCCTGCTAATCCTGTTATCCCTTCTTCTCCTCATACTCCCATATCAGTTCCTCAAGCGACTGGTACAGTCTTTCGGGCTCTACAGGCTTGGAGAGGTGGGCGTTCATGCCGACCTGGAGAGAGCGCTGGACATCTTCATCAAATGCGTTTGCTGTCATGGCGATGATCGGAACTATCGAGGCATCCTTCCTGGGAAGAGCTCTGATAGCAGAGGTTGCCTCCAGACCGTCCATTTCGGGCATGCGCACATCCATAAGTATTGCATCATAGTAGAACTCGGAACTGCTCTCAAACTTCTCAAGAGCGATCTTTCCGTTTGATGCGACCTCGGTTATAGTTTCTTTGATAGACAGGACTTCCTTCATGATCTCGGCATTTATCTGCATATCCTCTGCGATGAGGATACGCTTTCCTTCAAGCGATGAGCGCTTCCGTTCCTTCACGAGTCTCATGTTGTTCTTGCGGGCGATCCTCTCGAATTCGTCCACAACATTTGAAGCAAACAGAGGCTTGGACAGGAAACTGTCTACGCCGCAATGAAGTGCCTCATCCATTATCTCATCCCAGTTAAATGACGTCAGAATGATGACCGTTGTTTCGTTGTCATACCGTTTCCTGATCTCTTTGGCAACTTCCAGACCGTCCATCTCAGGCATCTTCCAGTCAAGGAGCACAAGATGGTAGTGTTCCTGCTTGGTGTGTGCCAACTCGAGCATGTTAAGGGCATCTGCGCCGGTAAGTGCGATATCAGATTTAATCCCTGCCTCGTCAAGAACGAGTTTTGCGTGTTCTGCAGCAACCTCTTCATCATCGACAACGAGAATCTTAAGATCCTTGTAATTGATAAAGTTGCTGTCGAAGGCCGGATGATCACAGTTCTTAAGCGTTACGGCAACCGTGAACGTTGTACCAACACCTTTTTCGGATTCGACGGAAATGGTTCCGTTCATAAGCTCAACGATATTCTTGGTGATTGCCATACCAAGACCGGTGCTTCCGTATTTAATGTTACGGCTGTTGTCTTCCTGGGTGAACGAGTCGAATATCTTCGGGATGAACGAAGGATCCATTCCGATACCGGTATCTTTTATCTCGAATTTGATCGTGCTCTGGTCACCGAATACGTTCGCACGCTCCACACCAAGATATACGGAGCCGGGTGCATCCGTGAACTTGATCGCGTTACTTAATATGTTGATGAGCACCTGCTTTAATTTCATGTCGTCACCGATATAGAAGTCAGCGACTCCGCCGTTGAGACTGCATTCGTATGTAAGTCCTTTCTCGCTGCACTGTGACATGACCATGGTGTTGATCTGCTCGAGCATCGCACGGAAGGAGAACTCCTCTTTGCGAAGCACCACGCGGCCCGACTCGATCCTGCTCATGTCGAGGATGTCATTGATAAGCCCGAGAAGATGCCGTGCACTGGCACCGATCTTATCAAGGTATTCCCTTGTGTCCGCGGGAAGATCCTGCTTGCGAAGCGCCAGAGAATTCAGCCCGATGATGGCGTTCATCGGAGTTCTTATCTCATGACTCATATTTGACAGGAAAGCTGTCTTGGCCCGGCTTGCCTGTTCAGCGGTCTCAAGTGCATCCGAGAGCGCCTGATTTTTCGCCAGGGAATCGCGCATCTCCGAATCGATGTCGGTAAATCCGGCACCGACCGCATGGACCAGGTGATCCTTCCTGTCTTCGGGATGTCTTACTCCGGCCATCCGGAGCATTTCGTATGTTTCCTCACCGTTCCTTTTGGTCAGGTAACGGATGGAGATGATCGTCTTTTTTTTCAGGGCTTCGCGCACGTTGTCAGGCTCGATGAAGCTAAGGAACGCTTCACGGTAATCCGCAGCAACATGATTCTCGGCGTAGCTTTTGAATTCCTTCATATAATCGAAGGAATCGCCGGGGGAAATGTTGCCATCGTGTGATTTGTCATCCTTGCGGTAGCAGATGCCTTCGCCGCTGTCCAGATCAACGTAGTAAACGCTGCGGTAATCCGATGCGAGTGCGGTGATCATTTTGTCCTGCTGGCTCTGCGTTTTCTCCTGCTCTAAAAGCTCATCCTGCAATGCGATCCGCTCTTCGAGCTCCTGCTGCATCAGTTCTGCGGTCTCACGCTCGGAGGCCAGTCTTACGGCATTTCTTGTCTGGAAGATCGTAAATGCCGAGATGGCAAGCAAAACGGCAGCAGTTATAAGCGACAGTATCAGGCTTCTCTTGATGATACCTGCCGATATGTCTTCGATCTTTTCTCTGATAACGCTTTCGCGGATCAGATATGTCAGCATCCAGTCGGTCCCGCGGATGGGTCTGTAACTGAGCGTTTCCTGCACACCGTCATATGTAAATGATACGATACCGCCGCGGCTTTCCTCAAAGGAACTTCTGACGGTCTCGTAATCATTTCCGTCCTCAAACTGAGCATGCTCGAGCGCGGTCAGCAGATTGTCTTCAGCCGACAGTCCGCCGAGCACGAGTCCCGTAAACGGCACACCGTCCGATTTGTATATGTTACAGAACGTTGTGTTGTTGTCTCCGGATTGCAGTGATACTGAATCAAGGAAGTGATCCATGCTCATTTCCATAAAACATGCGACGAGCGTATTGCCGCAAAGATCCAGCCGGTCGAGCGGAACGGCTATGATGATCTTCGTATCGTTTATCCCCGCATCCCTTGTTGAAACGGTTGGTCCGGAAATGGTCTTATAGTCAAAATCATATTGATCGATGTCTTGCCTCGTGCCCTGGGAAGTGTAGATGATACCGTTCTCATCGACGAACGCGAACTTCTCGAGCCCGTAGAGCTGTTTCATTCTAAGCTGGTATGCCTGGAGATTTTCGACCGAAGCAAGATCGTTCTTATCAAGAAGCCCTATCGCGACATCAACATCACTGATGTAGTCGTCAAGTGTTGCGGCAACAACTTGCTCACGCCTGCCGGCAAGTTCATCAAGGTACAGCAGACTGACGCTCCTGACGGCTTTTTCGCCGTCTGTACTGGCGCTTCGTCCGGTCAGGTATGTTCCTATGATAAGTATGGCGGCAACTACAAGACTGCCGATGATGGCTGCCTGTATGATACCGGTCTTTTTTTCGCCGCCGGGGGCGGGTTTTAAGAAATTGAAGTTCATAGTACCTGTTACCTCATAAACACTGACTGTTGCCGTCTATTCGTACAGTTTCGCAAGTTCATCCCTCATGTCGCTAAGCTGTGACAGAAGAGAAGAGTAGTCCGTATCCGTTCTGGAACGGAGAAGGTCCGTGATCTCGGAAGCTTTTTCAAACATTGGCGTCAGCGACAGGTTGCCGAGAACTCCCTTTAATGCATGGGCTGCATCAAATGCAGCGTCGTAGTCCTTGGATCCGATGCTTTGTGCCAGCTTCTCAAATCCGGCCTCGTTTGGGACTGAGCCTACAAGTCTTAAGTACAATGCTTCGTTTCCCATGCACATGGCAAGACCCTTATCCGTATCGGCGCCGAATTGTTTTAATGCTTCCAGTGTGATCATAACCGCTATCCTCCCAATCCCCGCAGGGTTTAATGTTAGGCATATTATAACATGACAAAGGCGTTTGGGCACTACAGACATATCTTGCGGTAATATCGTTTATGAATGTATAATACAATGCGGAAGGAACGTATTATAAATGTCTGAACAGTTTGATAAAAATGACAACAGCGTAAGTGCCAGGGTATTGATCGTTGATGATATGCCGGTAAACCGGACCATATTATCGTCGATGCTGACGACCATGGGCATATCGTGTGACCTGGCAGCAAGCGGCAGCGAGTGTCTCGATATGTGCGTGGGCACTGCCTATGATCTGATACTTCTCGACCACCGTATGCCCGATATGGACGGCGTGGAAACCCTCATGCACCTGAAGGAGATCTTCCGCAGGACGGGACATGATACGCCTGTTATATGCCATACGGTCGATGATGGAAAGAATTACATCAATCTCTATAAGGCAGCGGGCTTTGCTGATGTGCTGATCAAGCCTGCCGATCCCGGCAAGGTCATGATGATGCTGATGACCTATCTTCCGAACGGCGGCTTTACTCTTCCCGAGGAGGAAGAGAAGAAGCTGCATGCGGAAGCGGAGCTGGCATCGCTTCCCGACTGGCTGAAAACTGTTCCGAAGCTCGATCTTATGTCCGGTATCAGTCACTGCGAGACTGCAACGGAGTATCTTGATGCACTTGCGACCTTTACGGGATCCATTCGGGAAAAATCAGACGATATCGAACGTTTCCTTAAGGAAGAAAACTGGCCGATGTATCTGCTCCGTGTCCATTCGCTAAAGAGTGTGGCAAGACTTGTGGGTGCTGACAGCCTTGCAGATAAGGCAGCTGATCTTGAATATGCGGGAGAACAGGGCGAATATGCTCTTGTATATGCGCTTACACCTGCAATGATAGAAGAGTACCGCAGCTTTTCCGGAAAGCTTGAACGTCTTGGTACGAGCCAGGAGACCCAAGCACCCGCTTCGCGATCGATACTGTTTATAGGAGATGATAACGGGGTTGTCGTAAGGGGTATCACCAAAGCACTCGAGGACGAGGATTTTCGCGTGATACACGTGAAGGACATTCCCGAAGTGATCTTAAATCACCGCGCCGATTCGGATCTTCTGATCTATTATCCGTCGGGCGACAACGACCATATCAGATCGGTCACAACGATGCTTGCGGAGATGTGCCGCGATGATGATAAGACGCTGTGCATTGCGGGTGATCCTCTTGATATCGAGGCGGCAAAAGATATACATGACAGTGATGCGATATGTGCGACCTATCCGAGGCCGATCAATCTTGATAAGATGGCGGCGGACATGCTGGGTTATTTCTACATGCACTCCGGAAACGACAGAATGCGCACTATACTCGTGATCGATGACGATCCGGATTTCTTACATATTATCAAGAGATGGCTGTCGGAATCCTTTACCGTGGACTGCTCACATTCGGGTGCCGCAGCTCTTGCATATCTTGACAGAAAGCGACCTGACCTGATATTGCTTGATTATGAAATGCCGGGAATGAACGGAGAGCAGGTCATGCAGAGGATCCGCTCCAACCCTTCGAATGACAGGGTGCCGATCGTCTTTCTGACCGGCAAGAATGATAAGGAAGGTGTCCTTAAGATCCTCGAGCAGCGTCCTGACGGATATCTGCTCAAGTCAATGCCGCGTGAAGAACTGCTCGATTCGCTTCACGAATTCTTCGAACAAAGTGCTGCTTCCTTTTCAATGAGTGCTGCAAATTCCTCTGCCGGAAGCGGCTTGGAGAAATAGTATCCCTGGATTATCTCGCATCCCATTTCACGAAGCTTGTCATACTGTGCCTGTTCCTCAACGCCTTCGGCAACGACCGGGACGTTTAAGAATCTTGAGATATCCATTACAAGCTCACACAGTTTCAGGCTCTTTTCGTCCTTGAGCATGTATCTGACAAACTGCATGTCCATCTTGAGGACATCGATCGGGATCGTCGTGAGCATATTAAGCGATGAATAGCCCGATCCGAAATCGTCCATCTCGATCCTGAATCCATCCCTTCTTAAGTCATTTACCACTTCGATAAGACGCGATGCGTTATCGGAATATGCGCTTTCGGTTATCTCCAGGAACAGATCGGCTGTGGAAAGCGAATTCTTTTTCAGTATTCCCAGAAGCCTGTCTTCAATGTCGGGATCGTATATATCGATCCTGGATACATTGACGGAGACCGGGACGGTGATCCCGTATGATCTTCGCCATTCGGCGACCCGGGATGCCGCCTGCTCCCAGACGAACCTGTCGAGCTTCTGTACGAGGCCGTTACCTTCGAACAAGGGGATAAAATCACCGGGGCTGATCATTCCGAGAGACGGATGGCGCCAGCGAATGAGGGCTTCCGCACTGCGAAGTACCGGCCGGTCGCCCTGTATACCGTATTTGGGCTGGTAGAATACGACAAAATCACCGTTTTCAAGAGATGAATCTATATCCTGTATGAGCCGTGCGTGATACAGCTGCCTGTCATGAAGCTTGCTGTCATAATACGCCAACTGTCCGGTGTAGTCCCGCCTTAGGCTGTTGCAGGCAAGCTTTGCATGATCGAACCACTGCTCGCATGTATCGTTCTTATCGATCTCGTGGTTGACACCGATCCTGATCCTGATGTGGGCAGGAGACAATGACAGGCCTCCCATCTCGCCGACGATCCTGTCGACAAGCTTCTGATAGTCATCCATCTGTGCATGGTAAATATAAAATGTGTCGGCGCTTGCCCTGCACGCGAACCCGAAATTGTCCTCGAGCTCACGGGTGATAAGAGCGGCGAGCTTCTTCAGTATCCTGTCGCCTTCGCTTCTGCCGTATATCTCGTTGATCAGATGGAAATGCTCGATGTCCATGACGATCGCATCCATCTTCGTGTCATTGAACTGCTCGAGCTGTCTGATATATTCGAAGAAAAAATCATTGGAATACAGTCCCGTAAGAGGATCGGTCTCAGCCGAATCGATGAGGTTCTTCTTCTCGTACAGATCGATGATCCTCTCGCATCTTGCCAGGATGACTTCGGGCATGTTGTAGGGCTTTTTTATAAAATCATCTGCCCCGGCACGTATGCTTGCGACCTCGGCTTCTTCTTCCTGTGTCATCACGATGATCGGAATGCCGGCAAGATCCGCATCGGATCGGCATGCCTCAAGCACTTTTTGTCCGCCGAGCACCGGCATCAGAAGATCGAGGAGCATCAGCGAGAACGCACCCGGTTCTTTCCGAAGTGTATCTATTGCCTGCTGTCCGTTTTCGGCATAAACGACATCATAGTCGTGGCTTAGCATGTTGCCAAGTATCTCGCGGTTTATCATCTCGTCGTCAACAACGAGGATTCGCCGCCTGACATTACTGTTACGTAGAATCTTTTCCATTTATCATTCCTCCGGGTACTGCCTTCAGATAATCATTTTACCATACTTTCGAAAGAGTAGTATTGATTATCCGATATCATAACGTATAAAATATATAGCACCGGTTTTTGCAGGAAGTGATCATGAAGACAGATTATAAAAAGATAGGGCTCGTTGCCCTTCCGATAATCATACAGAATATAATCGATGCTGCGGTAAACAGTGCGGATGTTCTCATGCTCAACAGTGTGGGACAAAGCGCCATAAGTGCGGTTTCTCTTGCCCACAGTCTTGTCGGTATCATATTCATGTTCCTGTACGGGATCGGGACAGGTATCGCGATGCTGGCTGCACAGTATTACGGAAAGGGTGACCTTAAGACAATAGAAAAGGTCGAGGGTATCGGCCTTCGGTTCACGCTTGGCATCGGGATGCTCGGAGCCATAGCCTGTATTACGATACCTCAGTATCTGATGAAGATATACACGTCCGATGCACAGCTTATCGAACTTGGAGCCAGGTACCTGATGTTCATAGCACCGGGGCTTATATTCTGGGCGATAAGCGCTGTCTATATGTCGATCCTCAGGTGCATAGAGCGCGTGGGGACAAGTACGATACTTGAGGCAACGGCGCTTGTATGTAATGTGTTCCTGAATGCTGTGTTTATCTTCGGACTGTTCGGCGTCCCCAAGCTCGGAGTGATCGGTGTCGGGCTAGCAACGACGATCAGCAGGTTCATACAACTTACGGGGTGCGTTATCGTATCGTCGAAGGCGCCGGGTGTGAAGCTGACATTTCGTACTATGTTCGAGAAAAATCCCCTGCTTCAGAAGGATTTTATCAGCATGGCGCTTCCGGCTATCGCAAACGATCTGTCGTGGTCCATCGCATTTTCCATGTATTCCGTGATACTCGGGCACATGGATTCAGATGCGGTTGCCGCATACTCGATCGTAAATGTGGTAAGAAACCTCGGCACGGTGCTCTGCTACGGCGTTGCATCGGCCAGCGGCATCATCGTCGGACAGATCCTCGGAAGCGATGATATAGATGGCGGCATCAAAATGGGGCACACTTTTCTGCGACTGTCCGTGATAGCCGGTATCATAGGCGGTCTGATAGTGCTTGCCATTGCGCCGTTTGCCACCGGACATGCTGATTTTACGCCGCAGGCGCTCGATTATCTGTGGTTCATGCTGATGATCAATACGTATTATGTGCTGGGAACTGCGGTGAACACCACGCTTATCGCGGGCGTTTTCAGAGCGGGCGGAGACAGCAGGTTCGGATTCATATGCGATACGATAGATATGTGGGTATATGCGGTGCCGCTCGGATTTCTTGCGGCATTTGTGTTCAAGCTTCCGATCAAGGTCGTATATTTCCTGCTGTGCACAGACGAATTCGTCAAGTGGCCGTGGGTACTGAAGAACTTCTACAGCCATAAGTGGGCGAAGAACATCACGAGATAGGACGCGTCTGCAGGTCTTGCGTGGAGTGGTTTATTTTTGCGCCTCGACCATGATCGTTCCGGAAGGACTGCTTGCTGAGGAAGCAGTCTTTCTGTACTCGGAAGGAGAAGAGCCGAAATGCCGCTTGAAAGCCTTGGAAAACGTGAAGGTGTCGTTGTATCCGACGTTTGATGCGATCATGTTTACGCTTGTTGTCTCATCGGAAAGCATGCGGGCTGCCATCTTCATCCTGTATGTAAGAAGATACTCTTGAAGCGAATATCCCGTCGCCTCCTTGAACAGACGCGTCAGATAACTGCGGTTCAGCCCGAGAGACATGGCGATCGTATCTATCTTGATAGGCTCCGAGTACTTGAGCTGAATGTAATTGATGACATTTCTGACATAGGTCAGCGAGTTGTTCTGCTCCTTTTCCTCGCGGGCGGAAGAGTTCTCGATCATGTAATCGCATATCTTGTACAGATTCCCGACACAGTAATACTGCCGTTTATAGTGCTTTAATATATCCATTGCAAGGTCTTCTATGATCTTGTGGTGGTCAAGCGGCGTGTAAACGGGATGCTCGGGCGTAAGGCCGGCTTCCTTAAGTATCATCGGGATCTTCGGACCGCCTATGTGGAACCATATATACTCCCACGGCTCGTCCTTATCGGCCTGGTAAAACGTCCGCACGCCGTCCGGGATGAGAAACACCTGATGCTTGCCGATGTTATACTGCCGGCCGTTGAGTCTGATCATTCCCTTTCCGCTTAAGATAAAGTGCAGTATGATCCTGTTCTTTACAAAATGCTCATACGAATACAGAGGCTCGCACTTGTTCCTTCCCACCTCATACAGATAGAAATCATCCGAATCCTCGTAGTTGACGAATTTGCAAAAATCACATCCCTCAAGCTTTGCTGCCATAAGCTATACCTTCCTTTTATCCCATATATATAACATGGATTGTCAAAAATCAAGTCACAATTTGACATGAAGTGTTCGCGCTATGACATGGGGCGCGAAACGTTTTAGGGATATACTTGTAATACCCTGAACCGATCATAATTTGATTTGATGCATGAAAGGTTTTTTAAATGGACATAATTTGGCACAGCAAATCAAAGCATTTTCATTTATTCAATGAAAAGATCAGCTATATCATGGGCGTTACGCCGCTCGGAGACCTCGGAGGGATCTATTTCGGCAGACGTATCCATGATAAGGATGATATGTCTTATGCTTACAACCGCTTCACACTTCCCAACGTTGTGGTGGATCCCGATACAGAGTCATATTCGATGGAATTAAACCTTCAGGAGTATCCGTGCTATGGCACAACCGATTTCGGAACGTGCGCCTATGAGACCGAGCTTTCAAACGGATCGAAGATAAGCTCGTTTGTTTACAAGGATCACAGGATCTATGAGGGCAAGACGAGTATCAAGGGACTTCCGGCCACATACGCCGATGATGACGAGGCCATGACCCTCGAGGTATATCTTGAGGACGAAGTGGCAAAGCTGACACTTACCATGTCATATACGATCTTCGAAAACTACCCTGTAGTTGCAAGACATGCGGCGTTTACGAACAACGGGGCGACAAGGGTAAAGCTTGCAAGGGCGCTTTCAGCATGCCTTGATCTTCCCGACCAGGATTATGAATGGATACAGTTTTCGGGCGCATGGGCAAGAGAGAGGATGCCTGTTGTCAGGAAGATATCCGAAGGAGCGCTTTCGATCGAGAGCAGGCGAGGTATATCATCTGCCAACCAGAATCCGTTTGTTATCATCAAGAGGCCGCAGACAGACGAAGAGCGCGGAGAAGCGATCGGAATGTCGCTTGTTTACAGCGGGAACTTTATCGCCAAGGCAGAATGCGATACGTTCGGACGAACAAGGCTTCTTATGGGTATCAATCCCGATATGTTCGCATGGCCGCTTGAAAAGGGCGCCACATTCGAGACTCCGGAGGCCTTGATAGCGCACACATGTGAAGGATTGGGAGACCTCAGCCGCACATTCCACGACCTTTATAACAATAACCTCATAAGAGGCAAGTGGAAGAATACGGCAAGACCGATACTTAACAATAACTGGGAAGCCACCTTCATGGATTTTGATGAGGACAAGATCCTTAAGATCGCGAAGAAAGCGGCGGATGCCGGTGTTGAGCTGTTTGTCCTCGATGACGGATGGTTTGGCAAGAGGAATGATGATACGGCGGGCCTGGGCGACTGGACGGAAAATCCCGCCAAGCTTCCGCAGGGTATCGCGGGACTTGCCCGGAAGATCAACGCTTTGGGCATGAAGTTCGGTTTCTGGATCGAGCCCGAAATGGTCAATCCCGACAGCGATCTTTACAGAAGGCATCCCGACTGGGCTCTTGCAACTCCGGGGAGAAAATCATCCCTCGGACGTCACCAGCTTGTGCTTGATTTTTCACGGGAAGAAGTTGTCGACTGCATCTACGGCATGCTCAAAAAGGTGCTCGAAGGTGCACCTGTGAGTTATATCAAGTGGGATATGAACCGCTCGCTTACGGAGGTTTTCTCAAATGCATATCCCGCGGATGAGCAGGGAACCGTCTACCACAGATATGTACTGGGTGTATACAGCCTGTATGAGCGGCTGACAGGTGATTTTCCCGATATCCTGTTTGAATCATGCTCATCGGGCGGCAACCGTTATGATGCCGGAATGCTCTACTACGCTCCTCAGACATGGTGCTCGGATAATACCGATGCGATCGACAGGATAAGGATCCAGTACGGTACATCATTCGGTTACCCCATATCCTCGATTGGCGCGCACGTATCGGCATCCCCCAACCAGCAGACGGGAAGGAGCACACCGATCTCGACACGTGCGAATGTCGCATACTTCGGAACATTCGGATATGAGCTCGATCTTAACAAGCTCAGTGATGAAGAGTTTGCCGAGGTTAAAGAGCAGATAAAGTTCATGAAGGAAAACCGGGAACTTCTGCAGTTCGGCTCATTCTACAGGCTCAGATCTCCTTTTGAGAATGACCAGGCCTCGTGGATGGTCGTATCAAAGGACAGGAAGAAGGCGATCTTCGCACTCTACTGCATGAGATCTAACGTCAATCAGCTGCCGGGATATTTGAGGCTGTCCGGACTTGATCCCGACAGGAGATATACGTTTGCAGGGCAGATGTTCTACGGAGATGAGCTCATGAACCTGGGTGCAACGCTTAAATTGCTCAACAAGAAGGCGCTTGCCACAGGACAGGATTTTGTTTCTTATATTGAAGTGATCGATGCCGTTGACTGATATCACAAATTGACATCAACACTTCACGAAATACCATACCCAATGACCGCACGATCCGATATCATTAATACCGTAATCGTGATCGGTACAGGGAAAGACTACGGTTACTATTTAACAGGGATTTTTAACAGGAGGAAAACGTATGAAAAAGAAGGTAATTGCCATTATTCTCAGTGCCGTTACTGCAATCTCCATGATCGGTTGCGGCGGCGCAGCAGCTCCCGCAGCACCTGCGGCTGATGCGGCACCGGCAGCTGAAGAAGCAGCACCCGCCGAAGAGGCAGCTCCCGCTGAAGAAGCAGAGCCCACCAGCATCGGCAACAGTGTTGAAGGCGAACTGTCGATCACAATCTGGGATGAAGGACAGAGACCCGGACTGCAGGAGATCGTTGATGCATGGAGCGAGCAGTCAGGCGTTAAGGCAACGATCCAGGTCGTTGACTGGAACAACTACTGGACACTGCTTGAAGCAGGCGCAACAGGCGGCGAGCTTCCCGATGTTTTCTGGATGCACTCAAACGTAGCCCAGAAGTACATGGAGAACGACATGCTCCTTGATCTTACAGACAAGATCAATTCAAGCGACAAGATCGATCTTAACAACTACTACGAAGGTATCGTAAAGCTTTACCAGTCTGACGGAAAGCAGTATGCGGTTCCGAAGGATATCGATACTATCGCTCTTTGGTACAACAAGACAATCTTCGATGAGATGGGCGTTCCTTATCCCGATGACACATGGACATGGGATGATTTCAAGGCTAATGCCAAGAAGCTTACAAACGATGATCACTGGGGATATGCTATCGCTCCCGGTAACAACCAGGAAGGTTACTACAACACGATCTATTCAATGGGCGGATATGTTATCAGCGACGACAAGAAGAAGTCCGGAATGGATGATCCCAACAGCATCAAGGCTGTTCAGCTGTTCACAGACATGATCGCAGAAGGTTCTTGTCCTGACCTTGCAACTGTATCAGAGACAGCTCCCAACGAGCTCCTTTGCGCAGGCAAGACTGCAATGTCGATCAACGGTTCATGGATGCTTGCAGGATACCGTGACAACGAGTATGCAGCAGCAAACTGTGACGTGGCAGTTCTTCCTTATACCAATTCACCTGATGACCGCGTATCCATCTACAACGGACTCGGATGGGCAGCAGCAGCTAACGGCAAGAACACGGATGCAGCCTGGTCACTCATCGAGTACCTCGGCTCCAAGGAAGCTCAGCTCAAGCAGGCAGAACTCGGCGTTACGATGTCAGCATACAAGGGAACATCTGATGCATGGGTTAACAGCGTAAGCTGCTTCGACCTTAACGGCCACATGAAGATGCTTGATGCCAAACTCGTATTCAGACCTTACTCAAGAGATACGACAGTTTGGGAAGACATGATGATCGAGAAGCTTCAGGAAGCTTGGACAGATGCAAGCAAGACGGAAGCTGTCTGCAAGGATATCGCAGCTGAAATGAATGCGGATCTGGCAGAAGAATAAGTATTAGTCAATCTGTCAAAATGATATGATATAAAGGGTGCATCAAGGGAAAAGCTGCCCGGGGTGCGCCCTTTGCTTAAAGAATCACGGTTAGTTTTTTTGTTACGAAGGAGGATGCGGTGAAGAAGAAAACAACATCGAGACAAAAGAGCGAATTTCTCTGGGGATGGCTGTTTATTCTTCCGACAATGCTCGGACTCATAATACTGAACATCTATCCCATGATCGATACGATCAAACAGAGCTTTTACAAGACAGGCGATTTCGGTAAAGGCAATGTTTTCGTCGGTCTGAAGAATTACGAAAAGGTCCTGGGAGATGCAGAAGTATGGCAGTCGCTGTGGAATACGGTAAAGTATGCCATAGTCGAGGTCCCGGTATCTATCGTCCTGGCACTGCTCCTGGCGGTCCTTCTTAATAAAAAGATGAAGGGAAGGGATGTATTCCGCACGATCTTTTTCCTTCCGATGGTAGTTGCGCCCGCAGCTATCGCAATGGTGTGGAAATGGCTCTACAATTCGAACTTCGGCCTTATCAACAATGCGTTCAATATCAAGGTGAACTGGATATCCGATCCTAAGATCGCTATCTACTCGATCGCCGTGATCGGAATATGGTCAGTTCTCGGATATAACATGGTATTGTTCCTGGCCGGACTTCAGGAAGTGCCCAGGGATTACTATGAGGCGGCGTCCCTTGACGGAGCCAACGGCTGGCATCAGCTGATAAATATCACGATACCGCTCATTTCGCCGACGATATTCTTTGTTTTGGTAACGAGGATAATCGCTGCCATGCAGGTGTTCGACCTGATCTACATGATGATCGATCTGAACAATCCCGCATGGAAGAAGACGGAATCGCTCGTTTTCCTGTTCTACAAGTATTCCTTTGAGCAGAGCAAGAAGGGATACGGAGCAACCGTTGTTGTCGTACTTCTCCTTCTGATACTGATACTTACGGTCATTCAGATCATAGGTCAGAAGAAGTGGGTTCATTACGAGTAGAAAGGGGGATACGGTCATGAAGAAAATCATTTATAAAACACTGATATATCTGCTTCTGGTCATTGTCTCCATAACGATGCTCGTGCCTTTCCTGTGGATGTTTTTGACGGCATTCAAGACCGTCGCCGAGACGATGCAGGTGGATCCTTTCGTTATCATACCGAGTGTATGGCAGACGCAGAACTTCGGAAATGTCGTAAAGGCAATGGATTTTGCCAAGCTGTATTTTAACACCCTGTCCATGGTGGGACTTAGGATATTATTTGCGATACTTACCGCGACCTTGAGCGGTTATGCATTTGCAAGACTGGAGTTTGCCGGCAAGAAGCTCATGTTCTCGCTTGTCCTTCTGCAGATGATGATACCTGTCCAGATCTTTATCATCCCGCAGTATGTAATGGTAAGTAAGCTCCATCTGACAAACACGATACTGGGCCTTGTATTTCCGGGTATCGTTACGGCATTCGGAACTTTCCTGCTCCGCCAGGCATATATGCAGCTGCCGCGTGATCTTGAGGAGGCGGCAAGGCTGGACGGATGCAACATTCCGCAGACATTCTTCTATATCATGGCGCCCCTTACCAAGTCGGCGATGGTCGCCCTCGGCATATTTACGGCGGTGTTCGCATACAAGGACCTTATGTGGCCCATGATCGTATGTCCGGATAACCGCGCAACGACGCTTGCGAGCGCCCTTGCCAAGATGAACGGACAGTACCAGCAGAAATACCCGGAACTCATGATGGCAGCACTCATCTCGTGCGTTCCGATGATCATACTGTATATATTCTTCCAGAAGCAGTTTATCGAAGGTATAGCTACTTCGGGCGGAAAACTGTGACCGTTATCCGTTTATGACAGATATGATGAAGATAAAAAGAATACAATTAAATGATATGGAGGCCGTATACCTTTTTTCCGAAGAAGGGGCGGTCTCTTTTTCGCTTGTTCCCCAAGGCGGGGATGAGCTCTTCTTCGAAAAGGGAGGAGCAGATCCGCTCGTCCAGATTTCATGTACCGGAGATGCAACGTCGATCGGGTTCGCAGCAGGCGAGACACGACACAACAGTGCACTCACGATGTCGCTTAAATATGTGTCCCAGGACGTGAAAAGAGGCGATGATACTACTGTCATAGAGACTGTGGTTGAATCCGGTGAAGGGATAAAAGTATCGCATTTTGTCGAGTGTTTGGACAGGCAGAGAGGCATTGTCGTATACTCAAAAGTGCACAACCGTGCAGATTCGCCCCTTATGATCGAGGCAGTATCCTCCGTGAACATATGCGGACTGACCCCCTATACGGATGACGAGGCAAGAGGCCGGCTGGTTCTTCACAGATTCAGGAGCCGCTGGAGCGCGGAAGGCCGTCATGAGGCAAGGGCGATCGAAGATCTCCTTCTGGAACCTTCATGGGCTGATTTTGCCGTAAGGTGCGAGAAGTTCGGAACTACCGGTTCGATGCCCGTAAGAGGTTTCTTTCCTTTTGCGGCCGTTGAGGATACCGGCAGAAAGGTGATATGGGCCGTTTCGCTGGCATGCAGCTCGTCGTGGCAGTTCGAGACTGTCAGGATAGATAAGGGACTGTCGCTTTCATGCGGTCTTGCGGACTATGATTTCGGGCATTGGAGAAAAGAGATAGGGCCCGGTGAAGAGTTTACGACACCCGAAGCGTATGTTACGGCAGCAAGGTGTGATATTACCGAAGCATGCGACAGGCTGCTCGACATACAAAAGGGAAGACTGCTTCCTTCGCAGCAAACAGGCAGCCTTCCTGCAATCTTTAATGAGTACTGCACGACCTGGGGAGAGCCGTCGGAGGAAAACATCGGGAAGATATTGTCCGTGATAGGGCCCGGCCTGTATGAATACTTTGTTATCGATGCCGGCTGGTATGCCGATCTTGTCACGGGCTGGCAGGACAACATGGGAGACTGGAATGTCGCCTCCGACCTGTTCCCGAACGGGATGAAAAAAGTGGTACGAATGATAAACGATGCCGGAATGAAGGCAGGCATATGGTTTGAACTCGAGGTCGTGGGCAAGGATTCCGCCAGGGCATCCGATCCTCATCTTCTGACGCGCGACGGCAAGATCATCATATCCGGAACGAGGCGTTTCTGGGATATGAGAAGCGAATGGGTGAACGATTACCTCGGCACAAAAGTCATCGATTTCCTTAAAGACAACGGGTTCGAATACATCAAGATCGACTATAACGATACGATAGGGATAGGGTGCGACGGAGCCGAAAGCGTCGGAGAAGGCCTCAGACAAACGGTTGAGGCCACAAAGGAATTCTTTGGAATGATCAGGCGAAAGGTACCGGGCATTGCGATAGAGATATGTTCGTCCGGAGGCCACAGGCTCGAGCCGTCATTTATGGAGCTTGCCGATTATCTGTCGTTTTCCGACGCTCATGAGGAACGCGAGATCCCCGTTATCGCAGCCGATCTTCAGAACCTTGTCCTTGCGTGCAAGTCCCAGATATGGGCAGTCCTTCGAAAGGACGACGAAATGAAGCGCATCGCCTATTCGATCTGCGCGGGGATGTTCGGAGTATTATGCATCTCGGGTGATGTTTTCGAACTTACAAAAGAAAAACAGGACTTTGCGAACGCCGGAGTCGAATTCTACAAGACCGTCTCTTCGGTTATATCCGACGGTTTTACTCACAGATACGGACCGCGCCAGTTTTCAAACCGTGACCTTAAGGGTTATCAGGCAACTGTCCGGTTCGGAAGGAGCGGCGGAGCGCTTGTCATCGTTCATGCTTTTGAACATGACGGAGCACAGATCGTTACCGTACCTCTTGACAGGCAGTATGATATCGCCGGGATATACGGGTATGGCGACCACAGGGTAAGGATCACGGATACATTCTTAAGCATGGAGTTTGATGAAAGCTTTGATGCTGTTGCGGTATATCTTAAGTGATCCCGGCAAGTTCAAAACATCTGATCCTTTCAGGGGCCGTTTGGGGCCCCTGTTTTGTTTTTGGGGGCACATGATGTTATAATTTTCCGGAAGATACAAAGAATGTGTGGAAACATGAGGAGAGAATATGGGAACCATATATATAACAGGGCACAAAAATCCCGATCTTGACAGTGTGTGCAGCGCATACGGATATGCAAAGCTTATGAACCTGCAGGATCCCGATAATACATACGTTCCTATCCGGTGCGGGCATCTGTCCGACAGCACGAGGAGCATCCTGGAGCAGCTTGATATCGACATTCCGGCCTACAGGCGCGACATTTTCCCGAAGGTCAGGGATGTGATGCTCTCGTACGATCACAAGATCGATGCCGATGACCTTCTGACGGTCGTTGCGGCGATCTATGAAAAGGACAGCCCCAGCGCCATACCGGTATTTGAGAACAATGATTTTTACGGACTGCTCTCGGTCGATGATATTACGAACTGGACGATGAGGGAACTGTCCCGTGACAATAAGATCACAACGATCCCGAAAGTACGTCATATCATGACGGATCAGGGGATGAGGGTTGAGGCCGATGAGTTGTTCGATGATGCCAAGGCACTCCTTCAGAGCTCTCCGAAGCGCGGCCTGGCGGTGTTTGACGAGAACGGATACGCGGGCTATGTTACGAGAAGGTGCTTCCTGAAGACTCCGAAGCACAGCGTTATCCTTGTAGATCACAATGAATCGCGCCAGAGCATCCAGGGGATCGAGACCGCAAATATCGTCGGTATCGTCGACCATCACAGGCTCGACGCGATCAAGACCGACCAGCCGATCTCGATATATGCCGAGCCGCTCGGTAGCACGTGCACGCTCGTCTACCAGCAGTTCATAAGGAATAACCGCACGCCCGATCCTGTTACCGCCAAGGTACTCTTGACCGGACTGATCGGCGATACGCTCATATTAAAGAGTCCCACGACAACGGGAGAGGATGTTGTTGCGGCACACGTCCTTGCATCGATCGCCGGCGTCGACATGGAGCAGTACGGTCTGTCCATGTTCTCGCACGTGGAAGGGCTAAAATCACGGGAGCCGAAGTCAGCGATCGCGTCTGATTTCAAGACATATACCGAAAAGGGCTTAAAGATCGGCATAGGCCAGTGCGAGGTGACAACGCTCAACGACCTTAAGGATTATGCTGATGACTACGCACGCACGCTTGAAGAGATCAGGACGGCGCACGGGCTTGACTGGGCTCATCTTATGATAACCGATGTCATTCATGAGCACAGCGCCCTGATATGCACGAAGTACAAAGGCAACAGATATCTGCCGTACAAGGCGATCGGCGTAAATATCTATGACATGCCCCATGTCATGAGCCGCAAGAAGCAGCTCCTGCCTGAGATCATTCATGTTATCGAGTAAGAAAGTTTTGTTGAAATTACCGCAAACAATGTTAAAATCATATCATGGAGAGATAAGTTGGGAGATCAGATGGATCCTGAAGAAGAAAAAGTCTGGTACCTTTCCCGGGTAGGCCGGGAGAAGATATTCAAATACGGAACATATACGCTTACCCATGATCGTGCGATAACGCAGGAGCACCCTTTTTATGCCGAAAGGGATGACATGGCCATGACCGGGCCCGTGTCATATATCCCTCCGGGACAGGATGCCATGTCGGCAAATCTTATGACGGACGCATCTGCAGGAAGCGCAGGCACGCAGGAGGCCGCGCCCGACAGCGCACCGCCTCCGCCTCCCGAAGAGGAGATGGATGCCACCGCACTTGCCGCACAGATGATATCGAGCAATTTTAAAGTCGGGTTGTCGCAGGAAGAAGTGGATGCCCTGCTTAATGGAATGAATTGATAAATGAGGATAACAGGACTTGAACCTGCACGGTTTCCCACCAGAACCTAAATCTGGCGCGTCTGCCAATTCCGCCATATCCTCTAAATGTTGGTAGGGGGGGTCCGCGTAAGCGGTGGGACCCTGGCTACACGACGAGCGCCCATCCGACGAAGTCGGATTCTAATGCGCGAGTCACCTTGTAGGACCCTAGCCCGAGTCACCTTGTAGGACCCGAGACACCCGACAATCATAATATCACAAAGGAGGACCTCATGCAAAAAGTAGTTGATTTTCTTAAAAAAGCCGGCACTTACTATCTTGCCACCGCAGACGGCGACCAGCCGCGCGTACGTCCCTTTGGTACGGTCAATGTTTACGACGGAAAGGTATACATCCAGACCGGCAAATCCAAGGATGTTTCCAAACAGATCCACGCCAATCCCAAGGTTGAGATCTGCGCATTTGACAGTGGAACCTGGCTGAGGATCGCATGTGAACTTGTCGAGGATGACAACAGGGACGCAAGGCATGCGATGCTTGAAGCATATCCCGATCTTCGCGGCATGTACTCCGAAGATGACGGCAACACGGAAGTATTCTATATCAAAAATGCAACGGCGACATTTGCCTCATTTACGGCAGCTCCCGAGACGGTTAAGTTTTGAGCAGATACGTTGAAGCAAATCTGTATATCGGAAAGAAAAAAATAGGGATCACCGCACTTATGTCTGCTGCGGTGATCCTGTTTGTGGCATGCACTGCAACCATACTGGTGGTCCTTCCGGGACGGGGTTTGCGGTCCATTTCGCAGGGAAGGCAACTTTTTACAAAAGAGCGTTATATCATCCATGCAGGAGGTTTTGTTACGGATGAGGCCGGGGCAGAGCATGTCTATACGAACAGTATAGAATCCCTTAACAACTGCTATGCCAGCGGAAACCGGATCGCAGAATTTGACTTTATGATGACCGCTGACGACCGCGTGGTATGCGCACATGACGCTGAACAGGAAGGCAAATGGGCATACGGAATAGAAGGTGCGGGATTTTCGCCGGATTATCCGGCGTATTATGAAGACTTCATGGCAGCAAAGTTTGAAGGCAGGCTTACGCCGATGTCGCTTGACGATCTGGCGGCGTTCATGAAGGCACACAATGATTTTTACGTGGTGACGGATGTGAAGGACGACAACGTTTGGCTGTGCCGTGCGATCATGGAGAAGTACCCGGAGCTGGCCCAAAGCTTCATTGTTCAGATCTATCACGAGGATGAGTACGATAAGATCAGGGCGGCCGGATTCCCGTACATGATCTATACGCTCTATCGTGCGACCGATGAGGAACTTCAGACCGATGCCCTCATAGGATTCGTAGAGAGCCATCAGCTTATCGGCGTGACCTTCTGGGACGAGTTCCCGGAAAGATATCCCGAAAGTTTCGAGGCTCTGAAGGCGCTTAAGATCCCGACGTTCGTTCATACGATAAACGATCCCGCGGACATGAAGAAATACATCGACATTGGGATCACCGGCATATATACTGATGTAACATCACAAGATCAACAGTTTGGCGAAGGAGAATAACATGTACACGGATCATATTCTTATCTTTATCGATTATCTACTGATACCGTTTCTGGCGCTTGCGACCGACATCAGGCGAAGCGGTAAGGAAGCGGCATTTACGCTTGCGAATTTCCTCCGCTATGTGTCATATACCGTTGCGGTGTTCATAGTCACATATATCATCCGTGTTGTGATCGCGCGCCTCGGATTCGGGGTAACGACAGATGCGGGCACGGGATTTTACACGATACTGGCAACCGCTGTAGCACTTATCGCTCCGTACGTAAGAGAGCTTATCGCCACATATTGTAACGTCAGATGCGAGATAAAGAAAAAAGATTAAAGAAAATATGCTTTGTCATATTTGTCATAGCGCTGTTTATAGACACCGCCGTCCTCGGACTGTTTTACTGGTTTCGGGACTCGTACGGTGTCACTTTTCGTGAGATCATCTATACGATCAAATCTCCGCTGTCGGGTGCGAACAGCTCGTTCTTTCTGACCTCGGCGGGGTATGTCCTGCCGAAGATCGCAGTGTTTGCTGTCGTATTTGTGGCAGTCTACTTTGTACTTTTCCGGTTTGCAAAGATCATAGACTTTGATGTGTATCTTAAGGGAAGGTCCGGGGGCGAAAAAAAGATCGACGGACTTACCGCATTATCCCTTGTCTTTATGATCGCCGCTCTGACGTTTGCGGCCTTTACGCTGCAGGAAATTGACAAAAGACTTGATATAACGGGATTTATACGTGACTACAATGCCAGGACGCAGATATATGATGACTATTATGTTATGCCAAATGTTGCGGCAATACAGCCGAAGGAGGGCGGTGCAAAGAACCTTCTGTACATCTACATGGAGAGCATGGAGACCACCTATGCTTCAAAGGAGGTCGGAGGAGAGCAGCCCGAGATCAACTATATCCCGAATCTGACCAGGCTGGCCAATGACAATGTTTCGTTTTCCGACGAGGAAGGGCTCGGAGGGTTTATAAGCGCCAAGAATACCGACTGGACGATGTCGGCTATATGGGCGACCGAGACCGGGGCGGCATTTGCCTTCCCGATCGAGGGCAATTCCGATTTCGGCAACCAGGAACACTTTGCAAAGAACACGTTGACCCTGGGAGACATCCTGGAGCAAAAGGGTTATACACAGGAATTTTTGTGCGGATCGGATGCCAAGTTCGGAGGCAGGAAGGCCTTTTTCGAGCAGCATGGGAACTTCAGGGTTTACGACCTTTATACGGCTGAAGACGAAGGATATCTGACACCGTCCGAAGAGGTCAACTGGGGTATCGAAGACTGGAGGCTGTATGATATAGCAAAGGATGAGCTGACCAGGATCGCAGCTCAGGGTCAGCCGTTTAACTTTACGATGCTGACCGTTGATACCCATCACTTTGACGGCTGGATATGCCCGAGGTGCGAAGACACTTATCCCGAACAGCTTGCAAACGTCGTAACATGCGCAGATAAGCAGATTGGAGAATTTATTGACTGGTGCAGTCAGCAGGACTGGTATGATGATACCGTCATAATTATACAGGGCGATCATCCCCGTATGGACCAGTCGCTCGTATCATATGCCAAGGACCGCATGGTCTATAACTGCTTCATCAATGCAGCCTGCGACCCGGCTTCCCTTGATATGAAATCCCGCTCATGGAACACGATGGATATGTTCCCGACCATACTGTCCGCAATGGGATTTGAGGTTCCCGATTCCCGTCTCGGGCTTGGCACCGATATGTTCTCCGGAAAGAAGACATTATGCGAGACGATAGGGAGCGACTACATCGATGTCGAGGTCATGAAATACTCGCAGTTCTATGCGGACAATTTCTATTGAAAAAATCACTGTTTATGCTACAATCTTAAACAGCGTTTTTTGAACTATATGTAATGATTTTTACGGAAAAGGAGTATTGTTATGAATCTGTCACCTCTTCAGAAAGCAAGGTATGAGTATGTTCCGAAGCTTCCCGGCATGCTCAGGAACGGGATCAGCAAGATCTGCGTCAGGAACGGAGAAGCTACGACAAGCGTTGCCGATCAGGATAAGATCAAGGCGCTTTTTCCCAATACATACGGTAAGAACGAGATAACATTCGAAAAGGGCGAGAACAACTCACCCGCCAAGAAGCAGGTAGTCGGCGTTATCCTTTCCGGCGGACAGGCACCCGGCGGCCATAACGTTGTATGCGGTCTTTACGATGCGCTCAAGGCAACCGACAAGAACAACGTTTTACTCGGATTCAAGGGCGGCCCTTCGGGACTGATCGACGATGATTTTGTTGAGTTTGATGATGCGTTCATCGATCAGTACAGAAACACCGGCGGATTCGATATCATCGGATCGGGCAGGACAAAGCTTGAGACAACGGATCAGTTCAAGGTTGTTACCGAAGTTGCCAAGAAGCACGGTCTTACGGCTATCGTTATCATCGGTGGTGACGATTCCAACACCAACGCAGCTGTTCTTGCCGAGTACATGGCAGCAAACAATACGGGCGTACAGGTCATCGGATGCCCGAAGACTATAGACGGCGACCTCAAGAACGAGGACATCGAGGCATCATTCGGATTCGATACGGCTACCAAGACATATTCGGAACTTATCGGAAACATCGAAAGAGATGCAAATTCAGCCAAGAAGTACTGGCACTTCATCAAGGTCATGGGCAGAAGCGCGAGCCACGTTGCTCTTGAGTGTGCGCTCGAGACACAGCCGAACATCTGCCTTATCGGTGAGGAGGTTGCAGCCAAGAAGATGTCTCTTTCACAGATCGCGTCCCAGATCGCAGATTCTGTTGAAAAGCGCGGAAACGCTGGCAATAACTTTGGTGTAGCCATCATTCCCGAAGGTATCGTTGAGTTCGTACCCGAGTTCTCAAAGCTCATCGCCGAGATCAACGAACTCCTTGCAGGCGAGAATACAGTCAAGTTCAACGCACTTCCCGACTGGGATGCGAAGTATGCTTTCATAGAAAAAGGACTGACGAAGGAATCGATGGCAGTATTTGCGATCCTTCCCCAGCTCATTCAGCAGCAGCTCTTCCTCGAAAGAGACCCTCACGGAAACGTTCAGGTATCTCTGATCGAGTCCGAAAAGCTTCTCTCCGCACTTGTTAAGGACGAGCTTGAAAAGAGAAAGGCAGCCGGCACATACAAGGGCAAGTTCAGTGCCCTCCATCACTTCTTCGGATATGAAGGAAGATGTGCATTCCCGTCAAATTTTGATGCGGATTACTGCTACTCACTCGGCTACAACGCATTCATGCTGATCCAGTACGGATTTACCGGATATCTTTCAAAGGTTTCAAATCTTTCTAAGCCTGCTGAAGAGTGGGTTGCCGGCGGAATGCCGATCACGAAGATGATGAACATCGAGAGAAGAAACGGTGAGGACAAGCCCGTTATAAGAAAGGCTCTTGTTGAGCTTGACGGCAAGCCCTTCAAGTACTTTGCGGAAAATCGTGACAAGTGGGCAGTTGAGACAGCGTTCACATATCCCGGTGCGATCCAGTACTACGGTCCTTCAGAGGTATGCGACCTGACAACGAGGACACTTGCTCTAGAGCATTCGTAAGTACAAGCAGGTCTTCATATTGAACATAATCCTCCGGGGAGTGCACCTCTTCGGGGGATTCTTTTTGCACTTTCAGAAAACTCTTCCGCCCGTACTCATCCCGTATCTCCACAATTTCCGAGACTGAAGCGGTGGACCTGGCGGGCGGGGTGGACCTGGGGGACGGGGTTAGTGGACCATTTTCAGCACTTGATTTCGAAAATGGTCCACTAACCCCGTCCCCTAGGTCCACTTCCCCCAGAACCACCTTCCCGGTCTCAAGCAGACGTTCCCACATGACCTTGGCGATATAGTCGTCTTTTGCCGGAAATGTAAGGGAAGCTTTGATCTTGTCAAATGTGTATCCCCTGTCGGTAAGATGCCGTATCGCATCGCCGCAGGATGCGTCCATCGTGAAATTATGAAGTGCTTTTGCAAAAGCGCTGTTATCAGCCACGGAAGGGTACCTCTACAATAAATAACAGTGTTATCCTTTGCGATTTTTTGCAAAAAGGTCTTGCGTTTCAAACCTTTCGAAACTACTATATTTAGTATGGTATGATTTGTCAAACAAAGGAGCGGTATCAATGGGTATAGAAAGAATAAGGGAGCAGGTATTCTGCAATGAAGTGGAAAAGGCCCTTACCGATGTGGCAAAGCGTGAGTACAATAAAGAGCCGAAGGACCTGACTGATGAGGAGACGTATTACAGCCTTCTTCATGTCGTAAAGGATCTCAGCGCATCGACCAAAAGGATCAGCGGCAACAAGAAGATCTACTATATATCGGCGGAGTTTCTGATCGGAAAGCTTTTGACCAACAATCTCATCAACCTCGGGATATACGACAGGGTTAAGGAGATCCTCGCCGGCTACGGCAAGAAGCTTTCGGACATTGAGGAGATCGAGCCGGAACCTTCGCTCGGAAACGGCGGACTCGGGAGACTGGCCGCATGCTTCCTCGATTCGATCGCAACGCTCGGGCTTCCCGGCGACGGCATAGGCCTTAACTATCACTTCGGGCTGTTCCGCCAGAAGTTTTCCGATAGGCTCCAGACCGCGGTTCCGGACAAGTGGATCGCCGACAGGTCTTGGCTCAACAAGACCGATATTTCATTCGAGGTATGCTTTGGCAAGAAGAAGGTAAGATCCGTTCTGTATGATATCGATGTCGTCGGTTATGAGGAGGGTGTGAACAAGCTGCACCTCTTTGATCTTGAATCCGTAGACGAGTCGATAATAAAGAAAGGCATTACCTTCGACAAGACCGCGATAGACAAGAACTTAACGCTCTTCCTCTATCCCGACGATTCGGACGAGGATGGCAATCTTCTTCGCATATACCAGCAGTATTTCATGGTATCCAACGCTGCGCAGCTCATACTCCGTGAGCTTCACGAGCAGCAGATCGACCTGCACAGGATGTACGACCATGCCGTCATCCAGATAAACGACACTCACCCGACCATGGTGATCCCGGAACTCATCAGGATCCTTACCGAGGAAAAGGCGATGTCAATGGACGATGCGATCGACGTCGTATCCAAGACATGCGCGTACACGAACCACACGATACTTGCGGAAGCACTCGAGAAGTGGCCGCTTGAGTACCTTGAAAAGGTCGTTCCCCAGCTCGTTCCGATCATCAAAGAACTTGATAAGAGGGTTAAGGCCAAATACAAGGACAAAAAGGTCCAGATCATCGACAAGGACAAACGCGTACACATGGCGCACATCGACATCCACTACGGATTTTCCGTAAACGGTGTTGCGGCGCTGCATACGCAGATACTCAAGGACACTGAGCTTAACCACTTTTACAAGATATATCCTGAGAAGTTCAACAACAAGACGAACGGCATCACGTTCAGAAGGTGGCTCATGGGCTGCAATCCCGCGCTGGCAGGCCTTATCACGGATCTGACAGGAGATTCCTGGAAGAAGGATGCCTCAAAGCTTACGGCCCTAATGGAATTCAAGGATGATGCAGACGCTGCAGCGAAAATCATGGCGGTCAAGCAACGCAAGAAGGATGAACTGTGTGCCTATATCAAAGAGCATGAGGGCGTAGAGCTTGACAGGGAATCGATATTTGACATCCAGATCAAGCGTATGCACGAATACAAGCGTCAGCAGATGAACGCCCTTTATATCATCCATAAGTATCTTGAGATCAAGGCAGGCCAAAAGCCCGTCCGTCCCATGACGTTCATCTTCGGGGCAAAGGCGGCGCCCGCATACGTGATCGCACAGGATGTCATCCATCTGCTCCTGTGTCTGCAGGAACTGATCAACAATGACCCTGATGTGAAGGATCATATGAAGGTTGTCATGGTTGAAAACTATAACGTCACCTATGCGGAGCATCTGATCCCTGCCTGCGACATATCCGAACAGATATCGCTCGCATCCAAGGAGGCATCCGGCACCGGTAACATGAAGTTCATGTTAAACGGAGCCGTAACGCTTGGCACGATGGACGGTGCAAACGTAGAGATCCACGATCTGGTCGGCGACGACAACATCTACGTGTTCGGCAAGGACTCCGATACGGTCATCAAACTGTACGAAAAGAGCGCCTACGTTTCGAAGGACTACTACAAAAAGAGCAAGGTTATAAAGGAAGCGGTTGATTTTATCACCGACAAGAAGATGCTCGCCATCGGCCACAAGGAAAATCTGAAGAGGCTGCAGGACGAACTGCTTAACAAGGACTGGTTCATGACCCTTCTCGACCTTGAAGAATACATCAGTGTGAAGGATAAGGCGTTCACGGATTACGAGGACCGGCGGTCATGGGGCAAAAAGATGCTCGTTAACATCGCGCAGGCCGGATTCTTCTCATCCGACCGTACGATAGAAGAGTATAACAGGGATATATGGAAGCTGTCATGAGGTGTCACTTGCGAAGCAGGTGACGGAGTCCTGATGACGACCCGCGAAGCAAGATAGGAGGTATACAAATGAGAGAACGTCGTAACATCTCGAGAGTTGATTATTCGGCAAAGGGTGTCGTTGTTATATGTGACACGGCCCAGAAATTCTTCGTGGAGACCAAGAACGTCAGCCCGCTCGGCATGGGCCTGATCATGCCGGAGGACACACCGGAGATCGTCGGCAAGGATATTATCATCGTGGCAAGCACCCTGATAATGTATGCGGATGTCAACCGCCAGGTCAAGAATGATGACGGCACATATACGGTCGGAATACATGCCAGACAGTTCACGCCCGAAGTACTTCAGTACCTGTTCCGACACATCGCAGACGAGTGATCCCGGCCTGCCGGACGGCCCGGACATGAAAAACATGAAAATCACAAGCCCCATTATCCATATGGATAGTGGGGCTTTTTGGACCTTTTTTGGTCGATCGCACGTCTTTATAGTTAAGAGAAGCAATAAAAATGTCGATATCATTGATACGAAATCGTAAGAAGATAAATTGTTTTTTGTCAGGGTTCAGGAGGTAATGATCTATGAGAAAAAACGTTAAGAATGACAGGGTTTTACGCGCGATAACGATCGGTCTTGCGACCATGATAGCCGCTTCAAGCGCACCGATCACGGTTTTTGCCGAAGAAGGTGACGGCGAATCTTCGTCTGCTTCCGAATCATCATCCGAATCATCATCGGAATCATCGGAGTCTTCTTCCGAAAGCTCGGAAGGCGGAGAGAGCAGCAGTGAAGGAAGTGCTGAAACAAGCGTAGAAACAAACATAGAAGCGAGCACGGAATCGAGCGAGAGCGTATCTACCTTCGTTGAAGATAACAGTCAGGTTTTCGAAGAGGCCAAGGATCTGAGCGATATCGTAAGCAACGATGTTGTTCCGGTCGTGGGAGCGATAGATGAGGCTGTTGTTGAGGTTGCTCCGATGCCGGATATCCTGAGTGAAGCCGCTGCTTCGGATATCTCACAGGATCTTAATGCTGCCGCTGATCTCATAGATAAGGATGCATCAGAAGCCGATACTCTCGGAAATCTCGGAGCAGCTCAGGATAATCTCAGCCAGGCACTCGTGATCGCCAGTGAAACTGATGATCTTGTTACAGCCGGAAATAACGCCCTTACTCAGAAGGATGAGGATGGCAGCAATTTTGCCGACAGGCTCGAGGATTTCTCTACAGCAGAAGAAGAGACAACAGGACATGCCGATGAGGTCATCAATCAGGCTGACATAGCCAATGATCAGGCTGCGACCAAGCAGGAAGCTGTCAGCGCCAAGGAAAAGGCCAAGGATGAGCTTGACGAGGCAGAAGAAGGCCTGTTCGTTGCCGTTAATGAATATAACGCTGCCCAGGAAGCGGTCTATAATGCTCAGAGCGAGCTTGACGAAGCCATTGCCAAGCAGAAGGAAGCGCAGGCAAAGCTTGATGCAGCCAGACAGGACCTTAACAAGGCCGGAATGGATGCCAATGCCGCAAACGAGAAGATGAAAGCTGCACAGGCAAAACTTCAGCAGGCCAAGAAGGAAGAAGAAAAGGTTCAGCAAAACGTTGATAAGATGCAGGCTATCGAGAGACAGTCATATGCCGTAGCAGTCAAGTACTTCAGGGATATTCTCGGAAGCGGCGTTGTATATAAGGAAGACGGAACTCTTGATATTGAAGCGTGTGCCAGGAAGGTTACCCAGGCACAGATCGATGCTAAAGCGAAAAGCCCCGGGGATGTCATGATGCTCGGAAGGGACCTTCTTCAGAAGATACTTGACTACAAGCTTTCCAACGATCCTAATGTCGACTGGAGTACACTTGAGATAGGTGAGCAGGAAAAGGACGCCAACGGCAAGGTGCTCACAGAACACAAAGATGCTCGTGAAGCTATAATCTTTGAGTCCGATAATCCTGCTGATCCCACGGACAAGGAAAGTGTCGGCCAGGATCAGGTTGTTATCAACAAAGACCGTTCAAGCAGAGGACGCAATGATAAGAATCTCAAAGCGAACGCAGACACGGGTGTTGAGTGGCAAAAAATACAGGACAAGAATAAAGAAGAAGCCGGCGGCAGATCCAACAGGATAAAGGTCACATACAAAGACAAAGCCGGCAATGAACATATCGAGTATTACAACTATATATTCAAGTCCTCGGCATTCGAAGACAGAACAGACGTAGGTGAGAGCCCGGTATACGTTGCCCTTGTAAACGAAACATCCGACGGCTGGCGCGCATCGGAAGATCCTGACGTCGACATAGATGATCGCAGCACCCTTAACCGTAAACTGACAGAAGCCAGAACTGCGATCAAAGACTATAATGAGGCAGTCACCGCTGTTGATGAGGCACAGCAGAAGGTTAAGGATCTTGAGGAGAAGATCAGGACATTAAGCGATATAGTCTCCAAGACAGGTCTTAGTGACATACGGATACAGGCCCTTCAGGATAAGCTTGATAAAGCAAACGATGAACTTGACGATGCCAAGTCAAGAAAAGAAGCACTTGAAGAAAAGGTTGAGCAGGCCCGGAAGGCATATGCGGGCATAGACCTTTCCAGGTTTGATATAAGCGAGGATGATCAGATACCCGGAGATCAGACAGATGGTCAGACAGATACTTTGCCTGATCCGGCAGCCGGTACTGTTGCTGAAGCTGATGAAGAGACAGCACCTGCAGCGGATACTTCGACAGGATCTGCATTTACGATCCCGGATACTGTGATACCTTCCGCATCGGCTGACGATGCAGCATCCCCTATCATCGCTCCCGAAGTTCCCGCCGTTTTCGCCGACGCAACAGGTGACGCAACGGGCGATGCAGCAGGCGGATCATCCGTCGAAGATGCAGCAGGCGCAGCCGCTGTCGGTGGCGGAGCACTTCTTGGCGCAGAAGGTGTTCTCGGAGCAAGAGCTGATGAAGATGGTGTAACTCCTGCGGCTTTCGGATCAACAGGCCTTGAGGTCGAGACTGCTTCGGTAGAAGAAGACCAGAGCCTTGTAAAGCTTGAAGATATGGAAGTTCCTCTTGCCGCAATGCCGAATCTGATGGATGAGGAAAGTGTCAAGATCAGCCGCATATGGATGATAATCATGACTCTCTTCGGGGCAACAGGAAAGGCTATGTACGATAACCACAGGAAGAAGGAAGAAGCAAAAGCAAAGGCAGATAAATAATATCTACTCGCATTATCAGATGAAAAAGAACAGTTCCGCTTCGGCGGGGCTGTTCTTTTTCTGTGCGCGAAGCGGATGGATCAAGTGATTTTGTGACATATTATGTCTACCGTGACATTTTCTCCGGATTCTCGTTAAGTTTTTTGCCATATGTGACGATATTAATAATGTGTGAAGAGATAATAAGCAGTTCGGAGGATAAGATCATGAGAAAAAACATTAAGGATGAAAAAGTATTAAGAGCGATCACAATAGCACTTGCAACAATGATAACGGTTACAGCATCTCCCATAACAGCACTTGCTGATGAGAGTGCAGAACCGGATAGCGATACAAGCACTTCTGAAAGCGAATCATCCGGTGAAGAGTCTTCAAGCGAAGAGCCGGCAACCGAAGAGACAGCTTCAGGCGCAGAAGAGTCTCATACAGAAGAAACATCTTCCGTAGAAGAGACAGTTGAGGTTTGCGAAAGCGCTGAAGCCATCATCGAAGGTGAAGATGCCACTCTCCCCGAGACGATCGAAGACGCAGCTTCTGCAGTAGCAGCAGTTGATACATCTTTTGCAGCGCCCGAAGAGGCTATGGTACAGATCATGGCAGAACTTACCGAGGCAGCTGCATCGGTAGAGACTGTTCAGGACAATATAGACACAGCACAGTCAGCGATCGAAGCAGCAGCTTCGGCACAGACAACAGCAGATACGATCGCAGCAACAGCCGCCGGATCGGTTGAGACTGTAAACTCCGGTATCGAGACGATAACAGAAGCAGACAGCAGCGCAGATAACAGCATCGCAGCTGCACAGACATATGCAGCAACAGCAAATACATCCGCTTCCGAGACAGAAGCAGTTGCGGCAGCAGACGGTGCAGCAGCAGAACTTGCAAACGTTGAGGCAGACTATGATGCGGCAAACAAGGCATACGAGAGCGCATCGACAGCAGCAGATCAGGCAGAGACAGAATATCAGGCAGCCGAGGCTGCTTATAAGCAGGCTCTTGCAGAACTTGATAAGACAAACGAAGCCATCGCAAACGCACAGGGCAACGCAACGGCAGCTCAGGAGAGCATGAAGGCAGCTCAGGCCAAGGTCGATGCCCTTGAGATGAAGGTTAAAAAGCTTGCGGAGAACAAGGCGGAACTTGAGACTCTTCGCAACAACTACTACAACTTCCTCATCCATTACTACAGAAACGATACCGACACTGCTGTTTACGACGCAAACGGTGAGATCGATCTTGATGCGAGCGCAAGAAAGGCAGTTGAGAACGGTAAGGCAGTAGCTCCCACGATCAACGGTAACACTTTACTGCTTGGAAGAGAGCTCCTCAAGGAACTCGTTACACTTAAACTTAAGCTGGGCGGCGCTGACGCAGATTCGATAGTATTTGCAGCAGAAGGATACGGCAAAGATGCAAAGGAAGCTTCTCTTGGATACCGCGAAAAAGATAAGAACGGTAATACCAAAGTATCAATAGATAAGGATACAAAGTACAAACAGTACTGGGAAGACCAGAGCGGCGAAAACGGCAGAAACAACCATGCAAAAGTAACCTATACAAAGGACGGCAAGCAGTACACAGAGTATTACAACTACGTTGCAAAGGCTTCCAAATTCGAAGACAAAACGGACCTTGAGAACGGAACGATCTTCCTGGCCCTTGTTGAAAAAGGAGAAGACGGCAAGTGGCACGCAAAGGCAGACGGCAGCGAGTTCGCATTCGACAACTACAACAAGCTTCTTGAGGCGATCAACATCGCAGCAGCAGCTTCCAAGGATATGAACGAGTATAAAAACGCAAAGGACGCTGTTGACGCTGCAGCGGCTGAAGTTGACAGACTGAAGGACCAGCTCGACAAGCTCAGCAAGGTAAGCGTTGACTCATCCACACTTAGCAAGGTTAAGGCAGCACTTGATAAGGCACAGGCTGATCTTGCCGACGCAAAGGATACAAGAGATGCCCTTGCGGGCAAAGTCGCACAGGCAAGAGCTATCGTTGAATCCATAGATCTTTCGAGATTTGCAAAGGACGAAGAACCGGCAAGGATCGCAGGCGATGTTGTAGCAGCAACAGCAGAAACCGTAGCGGCAACAGCAGGAACAGAAGTTTCAACAACGGCAGTAGCAGCAGAAACAGAAACAGCAGCAGAAGCAGCAACAGAGACCGTAACATCCGCATCTGCGATCGCCGGGACGACAGTTGCAGCATCTGCGACAACCACAGCAGCTCCCGCAGCCGCAACAACCGATGAAGCTGCAGCACCGGCAGAGGCAGACGGCACAGAAGCTGAAGAAGCAGAATCGCAAGTTCTCGGAGCAAGAGTTGACGCTCCTTCGGACGAAGCAGCAGAAGAAGCAGACGGCGCAGCTGATGAAGAAGGCTTTGAAGAAATTAGGATCACGGTTACTCCCGACAGCAGGATCGATGAAGAAGCAAGCATCGAGACAGATATGGACGGACTCGGAGATATCGTAAAGCTTGAAGAGACCGAAGTACCCCTTGCAGCAATGCCCACCGAGACAGAAGATAACATCAGCTGGTGGTGGCTCCTCATAATCGCCCTTCTCGGCGCAACCGGAAAGGCAATGTACGAGAACTACAAGAAGAAAGAAGAAGCAAACAGATAATTCTCATAACAAAGAATCCGAATATCTCACACACAAAGGCAGCCCCGCTCATGCGGGGCTGTTCGGTCACACAAACAGGTAAAAATCACAGAACAGACGGTTGTGGGTCATAGAACTCATAACCGTATTTTTTATGCTCACCGTACTTTAGCGTAGTAACGTGATAATTCGATGATCTGCAATGAAGCCCGCAAATCCATCACTTTGTAATTTTATTTAATTATTTTTGATAATTCTGAACCTTTTACGTATTTTTCCATGTCATTATAGTTAAGAGAGGTAAAAATCGTCCGATATACATATAGGACGGAAGAGAAAGACATAAGAAAACACTAAGGGGAAACACTTTCGGAGGACAATTATGAAAAGAAAGAACATCAAAAACGACAAGGTTTTAAGAGCGATCACTATCGGTCTTGCGACAATGATAGCTGCTACATCTGCACCCGTAAATGTATGGGCCGATGATGATTCTGTCGATGAGTCTTCAGAATCAGATGAAGCCTATGACAGCGAAGTGGGAGAGGCAGAACAGGCCGCAGAAGAAACGGAAGAATCTGTAGAGAGTGCTTCCGAATCTGTTTCCGAAGCCATTGAAATGATAACGAAAGGTGCGGAAGATGTCACGGTCGAATCCGCAAACGAGAACGAAGGAACTGTAACTGTGGATATAGATCCTGCTTCACCGAAAGATGGCGGTGCACAGGCAGAACAGGCTGTTGCAGATTTTTGTGCCCTTGCAGGGGTTACGGAAACGGATCCTGCCACAGTAGTTACGGTAACGGATCCTGTTACAAATGAGACTTCTACAATAACTCAGGCCCAGGTACTTGCAGACCTTGCTACACTTCCTGAAGGCTTTAATGTTAATGTTAATGCAGATATTGAATCTGATAAGACCAATACAGCTAATGAGTCTGGAGAAACAACGGACAATAAAGGACTTTCGGTAGCAGCAGATATCGAGATAGTTGAGGCAGAACTTAAGAATGCAGATGAGGCTTCCGAGGCGGCAGATGATAGTGCTAAGGAGGCTGCTGAGAGCGTTGATAGTGCTGCGGATGTTGTTGAATATGCCAAGAGTTCTGTTGCAGAGGCAGAAGCAAAAGCTGCTCCGATCATTACAAGGATAGAGAATGCAGCTACTGCAGATGAAGTCAACGCTGTTTTTGCGGAACTTGATAAACTTACAAATGACACTAAATCAGACATAGATAAAAAGAGAGAGGTCTTTAATGCTCTGAAGGATAAATATGAAAAGGCCAAGAAGGAACTGACTGCTAAGGAAGCTGAATATGACCGTGCAGTCGGTCATGCCAGCGCTCATGTAGGATACGCAGACAAGAAGCTGGGTGACGCTCAGGCTTACGTTAATGCACTTTCGGATGCCTGTGACAAAGCCAAGGAAAAGCTTGGTGAAGAAGGGGCTGCAGCAGAAACTATTAAGAACAAGCAGGCTGATGTGACTAAAGCAGATTGGGATCCCCAGAAAAAACTTGCGAAAGCGATCATAGATTACTATCTCATTCCTCAGGTGCTAAAGGGAGATCATACTATTATTGAGGATATTAATAAAATTCGTACTACGGGTTTTGATACCCAGAATGGTAACTCATACAGGTTTGAGTACACTGACAGTAACGGCGAATCTCATACACTGTACTTCAATTATGACAGAGCAGACAGAGAAGTTAAATCTGATGACCAGTGGTATAAGAATCTTGGCAGTGCCAAAGAAATCATTATTTATGAGAAGTCAGAGGAAGAGTTCAGAGCTGACGAGTATCTGAGAAAATACTACGGTACAACAGCAAACAAATTATCATACCCCGAAGGTGACGATTACAAAAAGGCTGTCAACAGAGGTGATTTTGCTGTATATGCATACACTGACAGTAATGGCAACACCCAGTATATTTGTAAGGCAGAATTGGAAAAGAGTTCTGACGCTAAGAGTAAAACACTTACCTTTAATGATGGCAAGTGGAAGACAACGAATACTAAACTCAATATCACTTATGATGAGGAGAGCGGAAAGTGGTCGGTTAACGGCAGTGAGTGCCGCCAGGTAGTTCAGTCTGTTAATTCTACTACTCCGACCGAAAGAATTAAGATTAATGTTGCCGAAGATAAAGATCTTCAGGAATTCCTTAAAAATGCCGGGGCTCTTGTTGATAAGTACAATGCATACAGCAACAGCATAGATAAAGCTCAGACTGCGGTTGATACAGCCAAGGAAGCGACCGGTGCATTAAAGGAGCAGATAGATGCTCTTGACAAAGGCAAGGATGATAAGAAGATCGCAAGACTTGAAGAGATCCAGGGCCTTATCTATGAGTATGACCTTATGAAGTATCTCAGTGAAGAAGAGCAAGCAGCTCTCTTTACGGAGGATGAGACAAGTGATATGCCTGCTCTCGATCCTATAGGAATACTTGATAAGATACTCGAGAATCTTGAGAAGGATCTTAAGGATGCAGAGAATGATCTTTCGAAACTGATCGAGCAGAGAGATGAGATCGCTAAGCAGATAGCTGAGGTTCAGGAAGAGAATAATGATGGCGATGAAGAAGACGAAACCGTTACGGACGACGAAACCGCTACAGATGACGGAACCTCTGCCGACGATGATGACGATGACGACGCTGATGCAGCAGATGATGAAGCAGCGGCACCTGCAGGATTTACCTTCACCGGAACACCTTCGTATGTAACCGGAACACCCGCCATGACAACGCTTCCCGGCTTCGGTTTTACAGGTGATGCAGATGGCACAGGTGCAACAGGAGTTCTCGGAGTAAGAACAGGCGGCGGTAACGGCGCAGGCGGTACCGAAGCAGATGCGGGCGGCGCAGCAGATAGCAGAACAAACGTAGCTCCCAGAGCAGACTTTGGCACAGTCAACAAGGTTCTTGGCTCCAGGCAGAACAAGGACAACAGCCAGCTTGTCAAGAAGATCAAGGATAACGAAATACCTCTTGCAGAAATTCCTAACATGGATGACGAAGTTACGATGAACTGGATGTGGCTCCTCATAATCTTCCTTCTTGGCGCAACAGGCAAGAAGATGTACGATGAGTACAAGAAGAAGAAAGAAGCAGAAGAGGCAGCAAAGATCAACAAATGATCATAGCAGCAGCTCGTAAATAACAAAAACAGCGGACCATATGGCCCGCTGTTTTATTACAGCAAATTCAGTCGATCATCAATCGCCGATCTTTTCAAGATAGGATGCCCGCTCGCTTTCTGCGATACCAAGAGCGGTCATGGCCTGCTCGGCTGTCCAGTTCATATTCTTCATCAGATTCCGGATATCTTCCACATGAGTTTGCTCAGTCCCGGCCCGTACTCCTTCCTTCCGGCCCTCAGCCCGACCCTCGGCACGACCCTCGGCACGACCCTCAGCCCGGCCTTCCTCCCGGCCCTCAGCCCGGCCTTCCTCTCGTCCCTCAGCCCGGCCTTCCTCTCGGCCGTATTCTTTTTCTTCTTCGCGTATCAGTTCCACACGCCGTTCAAATGTCATATCGATAGCCATGGATCTTAACACCTCCGCACGCCGATCCCTGAAGAAATCCTCCAGGATGTGATTTTGAATACAATAATCTATAGCTTTCTCTATCGGGTTATCTAATCCATCATTCTCATTCTTACGTACAAGCTCAACAAATGAAGTATAACCGTCCAGCACCGCACACTTCTTAAGAAGCTCCTTATCCTTGTCAGGGTTGATGTTGTATACGGTACATACAAGCTCCAACTCGGGATTTTCAGCCGGCTTGGAATAAGCTGACGACAGCTTGAAGATCTCCTTTACGGGACGGTCTTCTTTCCCGTTATAAAATACCGCAAAATGCGGCGTCGGGATCCTTATCAGGCGGGAGCTCAGCAGATCCTTTCTGCTGATGATCCCCTGTATGATCGCGGTAAAATAGATCAGGGCCCGAAGCGGCATATTCGGATTCACCGATGACTGATGCTCGTAGATATTTATCTCAGTGTCAACTATAAACGCCGCATCGTTCCTGATGGAAAGCGAAATACCGCTCTCGAGGTTGCATACCTCAACCTGTTCCGGATCGTCATACGACGAATCGTTCAGCGCATTATATACCTGCAGCGCATACTCTTTGTTCTCCATGAGCATGGAAAACACATCACTCTTATACTCTCTGTTTTCTGACATAAGATCCCTCCTTTTGTTGTGATGCAGGAATCCTCAGTCTCCTCAAGAATCCTGCTTGGTCTGGTTGTGAATTGTTGGTAAGCATAGATTCTTAAAGTGTTGACAGAATTGTTTGAAATGTGATTCTGAAATGCACTGCAGCAGATGCAGCAATAGAAGAATATGCTTATGGATAATATATCAAATGCGCCTTGCGATTTCAATGATAATTGACCTTTACCGCAACAACTAGATCAGATCTTCCATCCTGCAGCCAAGCGCCCGAGACAACTTATAGATCGTGGCGGATGAAGCATGGCTGATGTCCTTTCGCCCCTGCTCGTATTGCTCGATCATACGTGCTGATACTCCGGAGTGCTCCGAAAGCGCCTTTTGTGACAGCCCGACATAGGCCCGCAGCCTTGCAAGTTGAGATTGTGTATGACGGCTTTGCATTTTTTGGTCAACAGCTTCTACGAACCTGGTTATATCCGCCTCGTGATAAGGCTCATACATCTCAACGATCCGGGCGATCGGAACGTATTGATCGATTCGGTCAAAAGGCGTATCGGAATACCATTCGTAGTAAGCAACTGCCCAGCCGGCCCAGTATTCGCCGGTCCTGTGGTCAGTATAATCCGGTACTGTATATTCGTATTCACCGGTAGCACTGTGTAATACTTCCCGGGCCAGTTCGTAGCCGGACATACCGGCGATGTATTTAGGATCTCCCATTCCAAACGCTTCCGCAATTCCGGACTGTATGAACATCCGGTAAAATCGCGAAAGATCCATTTTCAGGTCATGCACAGCATAGTGTAGCATATCGCCAAGAGCCGTCTGCGCCACCTCCAGGTATAATTCACTGTAAGCGTTCATCGTTTCTTTTCATCTCCTCATCAATGATCCGGGTGATATATATGTCGCCTTTGACATATCGCATCTTATCGACCGAGTAATACTCGCGCCTGGCCGCATCATCCCTGGCCTTTCGCCGGGGATACCATATGCGGCTGTCGACCTCCTCGGAATCGAGATATTCAATGCGATCAAATGATTGCCTGCTCTTGAGTACTATCTGCTCTCCGAGATCTCCCAGCTTCATTGAAGCTGCAAGCTGAGATACGGAAATGGTTCCGTTCAGAAAATCCTGAGCGAAGGAAAAATAACTGTCATCGGCTCTGTATCCCTTTATAATGTCATATGATCCGTAATCTATACAAAATTCATTTCGAAGATAATTACAGGCCTCACGCGCCAGCGGTGAATTAAGATGAAAAACCCTGTTCTCCAATAGGACAGCCAGCCAGGTCAGAATGGGATATTCGTTCAGGTTTAACGTCGTAAGTCCTGTCGTATCAAATCGGTATCTGTTACAGTATCCGCTTCTGCCTGCCCCGACACTCCATTCCTTTGCCATATCTTCGAAAAGGGTACAGTAGAAGCCGTACCCGTAGTCATTATTTCTCCTGCCTGCGTGGTATTCGGGCCTTCTGATAATGTGATCCGAACCGTGAAATATGATCATATACTCCTCCTGTAGATGTATAATAATTATACATCTACAGATGTACAAAAGCAATCCTGCGGCTTTATAATACTACATATTGTGGTTTACCATAATTAATCATATACATATTGATGCAAATATCCGGCTATTATTTGTAACATTGTCACAAAAATCATAAAATCCCGATCCTTTTTTCATATTTATAATGTCATATTAATCGAATGGGCGTATAATACCCAATGATTGAAACTTTATAATATGAAACAGGAACGACCGCAACAACGAGCCTAGACAGTGTCCGCTAAACGGATACATGATCAGGGGCTCATTTTTTATGCCCGCTGACAGAGTTTCCAAACAGGAGACTGAGAATAAGAGAGTAGCAAAGGTAGCCAGGAGGAACAAAATGAGAAAGATCAGAACTGGAAAGAAAATCGCAAGAGCCATGGCACTCGGACTTGCCACAATGATCACACTGACAAGTGTGCCGGTGACGGTTAACGGTGATGAGCAGGATCCGGTTACGGGAGAAGCCGGAGACACTCCTATTCTTGTTGACACTATAATTGAGGAAATAGTTGATGATGCCGATGGGCAGGCTCAAGCAGCAGAAGATTATACAGGTGTTGTTCAGAAAGATGACAAAACAGATCCTTTGACTATCGGCGAACAGGTCCAGGGTGCGCTTGATGATATAAATAATGCAAATGCTGCTCTTGCTGCCGGAAATACTTTTGTTGAAGGGGTAAAAGGTGCAGACGAGGTAAAAGGTGCAGATGAAATTGAGACTTATGTAGATGAATTAAGCAAGAGAGGAACAGCAGGTAAACCATACGATTATTCTGCACAGGTTACGGATGCGGAAGAAGATGTTAATAAGCAGGCGAATGCATTTGGCGTTAAACTTGACCCGACTACCGGTGAGGTAATTAACACCGACGGTCTTGATAATAAGGTAAGTACTGCCAATAATGAGGTAACAAAAGCCGAGGAAGCCAAGAAGGGTGCAAATACAGCGCTAAGCGGTGTACAAAGTGCAGTCGATACCGCAGACGGACAGGTCGCGGAGATCAATAAAAAGGGTGGTGTCAAGGAAAAAGCGGATAATGATACAACTGCTGCAAATACCGCTGTGGCTACAAAGAGCACGCTTGATTCGCAAACTCAGAAGAAATTGGAAGATATAGCGGATATCCTTAATGATGCAGTTGTTGAGGACAATCTTGATAAAGCTGTTCAGTCTGTTATTGATGCTTCTGCACAGGCGGTTCAGGTTGCGGGTGATAACCTGACTGTAGCCCAGAATGCATTTAAGAAGGCCAAGGATGCTGCTGATGAAGCTGAGAACCACAGCACCGATTATACCTATCAGCAGATGAAGACCGTCGCAGAATCTGCAAGGACGGCCGCAGATGGTGCCGAGAAGGCTGCAAGTGCCGCAGAGGATGCAGTTAAGACGGCAAAGGACGCGGAAGATAAGGCTCAGCAGGCGGTTGACGATGCACAGGCTGCTCTTACGAAGGTTAAGGAAGATGCAGCTGAGGTGCTTAGAGTATATCAGGGTCAGCTTAAAGATATCAATGATCTTATCGATATTGCAAATGGATCAAGAAAGACTGCGCAGGATGCCATGAAACTGGCCAACGAAGCTATTGATAATGCGCTTAGGCTGATGGCTGATGATTCCGATCCGTCTGTAAAGAGTGCCAAGGCTATGGTTGAGGCAATGAATGAAGCTATAAAGGAGGCCAACAAAGCTATCAATGCAGTTACCGGCCTTATGTATGACGAGAATATTAAGACGAAGTATAACAGTAATATCAGCAGAGAAGAAAGAGAAAAACTTAAAGCAATCCTAAAGCAAAATGCGTTTTACAATGCGGAACGAAAGCAGATTGATACACAAACCAAGCTCAATAATCAGCTGAAAGCCCTCGATGCTGCTAAAAAGACATATGATGATGCAGTTGCCGCAACCGGAACTGCCGAGGAAAACAGGACAAAAGCATACAATTTGCTCCAGGAGATTGACAAACTGATAAACGGTATTGAAGGCGAGTATACACCCCTCTACGATACGCTCGAGGGTGCTACCGAACAGGATATCAAGAATATTAAATCAAATATTAAATCAATCCTTGCAACGGGACAGAGTTATGACTATTGGGAGCAGACAAAGAATAGTAACAAAACAGAAGCAGAAACTCAGGGTAAGGCGCTTGAGGATCTTGTTGCCCAAAACAAGACATTTGGTGAGACGGAACAGAAACTGACTGCAGATCAGATCGTTACAAAGTACGATGCTCTGCAGGAAATAACCGATGGACTTAATGATGATTTAACCAAGAAAGATGGGTTGAACGACCAAATTGCCGCACAGAAGAAGATAATTGAGGATTGTAATAATAAAGGCAATTTGAAATCTGAAAAAGATAACGCATACGGTGCTTTCAAGACAACCGAAACCAATCTTAATAAGAAATATGACCCCGAGCATTACAGGTATAATACAACGACTAAAAAATATGAGTTTGATAAGGATGACGACGGAAACTTCTATTATACCGCCGATTATAATGAACTCGTTGACAGTAGTAAGAAAATGAAGGACGGATATTGGTGCGGTGATGAGAAACTAAATGGAAAAGCAGATTACACGGACGATACTACCGGATCGCAATACAAGATAGTTGGTGAAGGTACAATAGATACATCCGAATTACCTGAGTGGTTAAGGGATAAGTATATAACCGTGTATCCTGGACCGGGAATAGATCATTACGATAGTTCCACCGACAAACTTGTTCAAACCGTTAATTGCGATATCACAGATCACTATGGAAAGGAAGACGCTATTGTAAAGGTGGCCGAGGGTTCAGTAACATGTAGCATAGATGTAGCAAATAATATTATTGAAGTGGTTAGACATCTTTTGAATGAAACTCTTCATGCGAAATTAACATATAAAGATGTTGAAAATGCTAAACATAATGGAAATAAGTATAAGATTACTTTAACAAATGCCAATGCCAGCTGGATACCTGAGGGTGAGGAGCAAACCTTTGATTTGAAGTTTGCTGGCCAAAGCGTTACCCAGAAGCTGCTTGATGATGGGACAAAGGTTTTAAATTATCAAAATATAACAATAAAAACCATAGAAGGCGTCAACATTTGTTGGTACTCAGGCCAATTAGAGAGATCGTGGGATTACAAGAAATACGACCGCACTCTTTCGGACGATGCCCAAGCTGCTCTTGTTGAGCTGGAAGCGATCGATAATGCAGCAAAAGAAGCAAAAGAGCTGATAGGTTCTCAAAAAGGGGAATATGACAGCAAATTAGAGTTATGGAATGACAATGAAGCAAAACGTGCCGATGCTGCAAGAAAGCTTTATGGCTATGGAACAGAAGGTGCAAATGAAGATAACCCGGCTGCAGGATCACTGCTTGCAAATAAGAAGCAGAAAGAGGAAACTATAGCTACCAACCAGAACTTGCTAGATTCTATCGGTACAGCTGTCAGCCAGTACGTCACTCCATTAAAAGGTCAGAAGTTCGCTGAAGGAAAGCTCAAGGAGGCAGATGAATATGTCAAACCTGATGGGAACCCTGATGAGAATCTTGATAAGTATCTCACGGCAGCAGAGGGTGATCTGACCCGCATTAAGCAGGCAAGGATAAAGGCTCAAGACTATCTGAAGCTTGCAAATGATGCCCTGACCGAACTTGATGAAGCCCGCAAGAATGAGGTCGATGTTAAGGCAAGATATGATATAGTAAAGGGCAAGATAGATGATGCTCAGGCAAGGCTTAATCTTGTGGATAAGAAGCTTAAGGCTCTTAAGGCTGCGCATAAGACTGCGGTTGGAAAACTATCCGCAACTTCGGTAGATACCAAGATAACGCTTGATGACGATACTGTAGTTGATCTTGCAGAGCTTAATAATACACTCAATACTACGCTTACAACTCTTCGGGCTCAGAAGTTCAATACGGATGCCTACAATGCGCTTGGTTATGTGTATCCTGCAAATCTTGAAAAAAATCCCGAGGTACTTTCCATTGACCTCTTAAGCGAGAAACTTGCAGCTGCAATTGAAACGGCGGTCGATATTCTTGAGAGGGAGCAGAGTAATCTTGATGAAGTTAAAGCGGTAAGAGAAGAAGCTGAAAAGAAAGCCGGCGATGCAAGGACGGCAGCAAATAAAGCAAAGGCAGAAGCCGACAGAGCTGCAAGAGCTTTGGCAGATTGGAAAGCACCTGTAAAGCCTGAAGAGAATAGTGGTACAGAAGGAACGGATTCATCTTCCTCTTCTTCAAGTTCAAGCTCTGACGATGATGACGATTCATACGAAGAGTCAGGTTCGTCATCAAGTTCAACCACCGGCGCAACATACACCTACACCGGAGCAGATGCCGGAACACTTGGAAGCCTTGGACTTCCCGGATTAACAGCCGGTGATCTCGGAGCAGGAACAGGTGCAGGCCGTACGGTAGCACGTGGTGGCGCAGGCGCTGCTGCATCACGCGGCGTTGCAGGCGTAAGAGTTGATAACGGTGACGGCGAAGGAGAAGGCGATGCAGACGCAAATGCGGTTGCACAAAGCGCTGATAACAATTCCATCCCCGTTGTTGACAATACCGGCAGGAAGAATAATACAGCCGGATCCGACAAGGAGATCGTTAAGCTTGAGAAAAATGAGGTGCCTCTTGCCGATAAACCTTTCGAAGAAGGTACCAACATGAATCTTCTCTGGCTTCTCGCAGCAGCTACAGCAGCAGGCGCAGGTGCTTACGGATACGGTAAGCACAGGAAGAAGGTTGCGGCAGCCGACGAGGTCAAGAAGTACAAAAAGAACTGATATAACCAATATTATATGATTTTTACAGCGGGCATTGCCCGCTGTATTTTTTTGTGAGATATTCACAAAATAAAGGTCATGACAGGTGGAGGAGAAGCGTGATTTTCAGTGATTTTTCCGATATTGATTGATGTTGTGGGGAGGGGTATTATGGCATTGCAAATGATTTTCACTTCACATCCCGTTCTTGAAACCTTTCGTAATGCATGTCTCAAGCATTTCATTATGAATTAGCGGGTTGTTTCCTAGTTTAAGTCTGTAACACTAGTTCAATTGACAAACCCTACTCAGTAGGAATATACTAACAGGGAGATAATATGTGCGATTATGAGATCATCCGAGGTTTTATCGAATCACCAAGGTTTTATAAACGCTGGATTGCTCTTGGATTCTCAGAAGAGGATCTGCTGGAATTACAACTGGTTCTAATTTCTGATCCGAAGATAGGGCCGGTAATGAGAGGAACCGGCAGACTTCGCAAGATGAGGTATGCATTCGAAGACCGTGGTAAGAGCGGAAGCGTTCGGGTTTTGTATGTTGATTTTGAAGAGCATGAGCGCATTTTTTTGTTAAATGTTTTTGCTAAAGACGAAAAGGAAAACCTGACCAGGGATGAGCGCAACAAAGTAAAGAAAGCTTTGAGTAAACTTGAAACTGAGTTATTTGGAGAAAAGATATGAGCGAATTCTACGACGAGATAATTGCTTCTGTCGATGAGACAATAGCAGCTTCGAAAAAAAACCAACTTAAGGAAACGATTTTTATTAAGCCAATCAAGAAGTATGATTCTGACGGGATCAGGCGCATCAGGAAGTCGCTTAACCTGACGCAGGCATTATTTGCAGGTGTGCTCGGTGTGTCGCCCAAGACGGTGGAGGCTTGGGAATCCGGAAGGAATATTCCCATGGGCCCCGCTTCAAGAGTTCTTGATCTGTTGGCGGAGGATAAGGAACTGGCTGACAGATTCATGAAGATGGGATAAGATGAGCATCATCCGTTTTCTAAAAATGCTGTTTTATTGCGGATTTTCAGCGGGTCCCGAAGGGGCCCGCTTGTTGTTTACCGTGCAACATTATTTTGATACAATAATGGCATATGACAGGGACGATTAATCTTATAGCCGTATATGTTGCCGACTATGCCGGCGTGCTGATCCTGTTGCTCATCCTGCTTGCCAAGGGATGGGAGCTTCCGGGCCGGCGTGGCGAGTCGTTTATTTTGCTGATGCTTATAATCGCATCAATGATAAACTGCCTGATAGACCCTTTCATCTTTGCAGTTGACGGGCTGCCGGGCCCGGTAAACCGCGCCGTCGTTGTCTACGGTAATTCCGCCATATTCCTGTACAATCTGATAGTCGGAACGGGTGTGCTGGCGCTCATCATCAGGCATATCAACAAGAAGATAGCCAGGGTCCAGTATTTGATGATAGTTGCTCTTACCGCTCTCGAGACCATTATACTTATAGTCAATCTGTTCAAACCTCTCGTGTTTTATGTGGATGAGAACAATGTATACAGCAGGAGGCCGCTCTACTTCCTGTATATCGGCGTGGCGTTCTACCTTCTGATATACAGCCTTGTCGTCTATATCACGGCCAAGATAAGGGATGGTTCCGTGCGCTACTTCCCGGTGTGGGAGTTCATCATACCGATAATCTGCGGAGTTACGCTTCAGACCCTGTTTTACGGCATATCGACCCAACCGGTCAGTTTTGCGATCGCCTTTTGCAGCATCGTCATCTGCCTGCAGAAAGAGTACCTGTATCTCGACAAGCTTACAGGTGCATATAACAGATATGAACTGGACAAGATCATCCGACATTATGCAAGGCGCGGTCAGAAGAAGTTTGCCGCGATCATGCTTGACATGAACGGGTTCAAATCGATAAACGATGATTTTTCCCACAAGGAGGGAGACGAGGCGCTCAAGAACATGGCACATGTACTGACCCAGGTGGTCGGAAACGACGGGAACGTCATAAGATTTGCCGGAGATGAGTTTGTTATCGTCATGGATGCGAATGACGACGATGATGTGGCGCTTATCACGCAAAAGATCAATGATGCGGTAAACAATTATAACGCCACGTCGGGCAAGCCCTACTGCCTGTCGGCATCGATCGGCGGCAAGGTGTTTGATACAAGTGATGCATCCGATGTTCTCGGCAGGATCGACCGTATCATGTATGAGAACAAGGTGGAATACTACAAAGATCATGACAGGAGGAGCCGTTAAGTGCTTATTGATCAGATAGAAGATGTTGCAAGGCAGGCCGGAGAGATACTTCTTAATGCGGTACATCCCAAGGTGTTTACCAAGGAAGGGCATGCCAACTTCTGTACCGAAACGGATGAGAAGGTTCAGGAATTTCTTATAGGGGAATTAAGGAAGGTAGTTCCCGAGGCGGAATTTCTCGGCGAAGAGGACGGAATAGATGTATTTACGAAGAAGATGTCCGAGGGATACGTATTTGTCCTCGATCCTATCGACGGGACATCTAATTTTCTGTACGGATATCGTCCGTCGGTTGTCTCGATAGGCCTTCTCAAAGAAGGAAGACCGTTTATCGGCGTCATCTACAATCCGTATGACGATCTCATGTTTTCTGCCGAAAAGGGCAAGGGCGCATTCATGAACGGGAAGAGGATCACATCTTCCGACAGACCCCTTAAGGACTCGCTGGCCGTGTTCGGAAGCGCTCCATACTATGAGGAACTGCTCGATCATACCTTTGAACTTGCCAGAAACCTTGTGCCGCTTTGTGTTGATATCAGAAGGAGCGGAACGGCCGCATGGGATACGTGCTGTGTCGCCTGCGGAAGGGTCAGCCTGTACTTTGAGCTGCGCGTCCAGCTATGGGACTATGCCGCAGCTTCTGTCATTGCCGGGGAGGCCGGATGTGCGGTAAGTGATATCGAGGGGAATCCGCTCTCGTTTAAGGGGCCTTCTTCAATACTTGTAAGATCGCCGGGAGTACCGGATATTCCGGATGTTTTTCGGCAATAAGGTTAATTATCTGCTGCCGGATGCCGATATACAGATCAGAGTAGCAGGCAGTTTGTAAAAGAGGTTGCACGAACTGTCATATAGTGCTACAATTGTAACAAACGATCAGGAAATGACATTTTCGGGAAAGGAAATGTGACATGCAGGTAGGAGCAATATCAGCTGCAATGCCGATGCCTTACGTGTACAACACCAACAGGGTCGACAGAGCATCAATGAACAAGATAGCGCCCATTGAGGACGATCTTCTCGAGTCCAAGACCGATTTTTCCGGACTTACGGAAGATGAGAACATCAATCCTCTTGCAGTGGGCCAGACGAAGGATTTTGCGACGGTTCTCGACATGCAGATGCAGGCGGGAGCTCAGAACGCAGCAAGACTTGGATTATTCTGATTGGGTTTATTGGGATGGTTACAATAAAGGGACGGTTCATTTGAACCGTCCCTTTTGCTGTGCATACAGACTTTACGCTTAAGGATTTTAATATCTGAATCTCGTTATTATCTCGTCAAGGTTATCGACGGATGCAAGAACTGCCTGAAGCTTTTCATTTCCGGCCTCATTGGCCTGCTGCATCTGTTCGGATTTGTCGGCGATATCCCTGATCCCGTCTGCCGAAGATGTTGCCATGTCATTGATCATATCCGCTGCGGATGTGATCTCATCCATGTTGTTCTCAAGAGCGGTAATGCCGTTCCGGATATCGTTCATGACGCTTATGAAGTAGTCTGCATCCTCGCGGTATTTTTCGCCGGAGGCGGCAAAGTTCTGATAGTCCGACAGAACAGTGTTCTCAAGGTAATTCATAACCTCAGAGATACAGTTGCTCATTCCGGCAACGGCCTGATTGACCTCAACGACCATCTGCGTGATGTTGTCAACGGCATGGAGCGTATCTGCGGCCAGTGATCCGATCTCGGTTGCAACTACCGCAAAGCCCTTGCCCATCTCGCCTGCTCTGGCTGCCTCGATCGAAGCGTTAAGCGCCAGCAGGTTTGTCTGCGAGGAGATGTTCTTGATGTCCTCGGTAAGAGCATTGATCTTGGAGACAGCCTTGGCCTGCTCGATCGCAGCCTCGGTTCTTTCCTTCATCTCATCATACATCTTGTGAGTCTGGTCCATGGAAGCGTTACTCTGACTGCTCATGTCGTTCGCACGGAGCTGGATCTCTTCGGAATTCTTCTCACCGTCAAGAGCCAGATCGGCGATGCCCTTGGACTGCTCACGTATGGCACTGATGTTGTTTACGATATTGGAGGTGTTGTCGGCAGCGTCCTGCATGGATCCCGCGAGCTGATTGGTGGCCCGGCTGTTGTCGTTTGCAAGCCTGGTATTTTCTTCGATGATGTTTCCGAGCTCGTCAACATTTGCCGTGACGGTCTTCTCAACTTCGGAGAAGGAGTCGACCATGTCCCTGAACGCCTGGCGCATTCCGTGGATCTCGTTTGCCATGTGTCCGATCTCATCGCGCTGCCTTTGAAGGGCTTCTGCCTGGTTGGATGAAGTAAGGTCGAGCTTTGCGGTCTTTTCTATGATGCCCGTCAGCTTGTTGATTGGCTTGACCATGCTGTTTCCGACAAGAAGACCGACGACCGCACAGACGATGAGTGCAAGTGCCGCAACGCCGAGTATGTAATAAAGAAGCGTCCTGGAATTAGCAAATATCTCGGAAGATGGTGCGCAAAGTACGAGGAACTCGTTGTTGGACGTAGGCCTTACGACCATGATTTTCTCTACGCCGTTGTACTTGTATGTAAGAGAGCCTCCCGCATCCGTAAGAAGCGAGTTAAATCCGGCAAGGCCCTCGCCGAGCGTTGATACTTCGGTACCTTCGGGAACCGACTTGTGATGAAGTATCGCCCCCTGGGAATTCGTGAGGAAACCGTAGCCGCTGTCATATATCTTGATCGAGTCGACCATGTCGGTAAGCTCCGTAAATGCAACGTCCATCCCGACGATACCGATCGAAGTCCCGTCCTCTGCAAACAGCGGAACGACGTATGAGATCATGTATACGTTGATGTTGCTGTTAAGATAGGGATCCATCCAGAGAGGAGCACCGTTGTTTATGGGGATGTAGTACCAGCCGACATGTTCGAGATCGCTCGGATCGTACATTGAAAAGTCGGTCGGAGTCACGGACTCGAACGGATCCGAAAGAGAGTTCCTGGTAAGGAACAGTCCCGATGTCGGCGAAGAGAATTCCGGATTGAAGCGGATGTAACAGGTGATAACACCTTCCGTGGACTCCGCAAACCGGAACGTATCATCAATAACCCAGCCCGTGAAACTGTCTGCGTAATTGACATCCTTCATGAAACGGTCCGTGCTCATGCGCGACATGGCAATCGTGGCGAGTGTGTTTACAGACTGCTCAACACAGTCGATCTTGGAGTTGAGCTCGTTGGTAACACTCGTTGCCCGGTAGTTCATCGTTTCGATAGCTTCATCCTGTGTGACTTTGGTTGAGTTTGCGATGACGAGAATGCTGATGATAGCAGCCGTCAGAAGTGAGCACAGAATGATACCGCCGATGATCTTGGTCTTGATGCTTTTCATGCGTGTAACCTCCCTGCATATTATAGTGTTTGAACACTTTTCCTTAATTATAGTATCTTGAACTTACCATTTCAATGACCTAAAATGCACTTGAGGTATATAAAATGACTGATGTATTGTCCGTAAAGATCATGAGGCAGTCGGATGCGGCTGCGATAGAGTCCGGAACCGCCCAGAGCGAACTGATGATGCGCGCTGCAAAGGGCGTGTTTTCGGCAGTTTCCTGGAAGGCCCCGGTTGCGATAGTATGCGGAAAAGGGAACAACGGAGGAGACGGAAAGGTTCTGTCTGCTCTTTTGAGTGATGCCGGGATTGAGAATACGGTGTTTGAGAGTGAGACAGGGGGACGGAGGTATTGTCTCAAATCTTTTGAGACAATACCGCCGTCCCCCTGTCTCACTCCGTCCCCCTGTCTCACTCCGTCCGCCTGTCTCACTCTTGAGGGATATAATACCGTCGTTGACTGCCTGCTCGGTACGGGATTTCATGGGGATCTGCGGCCCGAGATCGAGGCGGCGGTCGATGCGATAAACGCAAGCAGCGCTTATAAAGTGAGCGTTGATATCAACAGTGGACTGAACGGTGATACCGGCATGGCAAAGAAGTGCGTGATATCCGACCTGACCGTTTCGATAGGAAGCTATAAGCCGGGACATTTCCTTAACATGGCAAAGGACGTCATGAAAAGCAAAGTAAACGTTGACATAGGGATACCTCCCGTGGGGGAAGTATTCCATCTGATAGAGGAGGCCGATGTGAAGGCGGCCCTCGGAGTGCGTGCCAATTATTCCAACAAGGGAACATACGGATACTGTGCGCTCATCGGAGGATCCACGCGGTATTCGGGTGCGATAAGGCTTGCATACCTAGCGGATGCGGCGATGCGAAGCGGCGCGGGAGTGGTAAAGATCGCACTGCCTCAGTCCCTCGTGCACGACGTTACGCCGCATATACTTGAGAGCACGCTGTTCCCGCTGGCAGATGTTTCAAGGAACGAGGAAGATAAGAACACCGGCCCTGATGTTATGTCAACCAACGACAGGGAGGTCTCTTACGATCCCGCTCAGATCGACGAACTGATCTCAAACGTTAAGACTGTAACATTCGGCATGGGGATAGGCACCGGAGAAGGCGCCGCTGCGATCCTTAAACATCTCCTTACAAAATACGAAGGAAACCTTGTCATCGATGCCGACGGCCTGACCCTCCTGTCAGGGCTTGCCGGGGATACGGTAAGAAACAGAAAAGGCAGCACGGTACTGACTCCCCATATCAAAGAGTTTTCCCGCCTTTGCGGTAAGGATATTTCCGAAATAAATGAAGACCCGATAGGAAATGCCAGGCAGTACGCATCGGATACGAACACGATCGTACTTCTGAAGGGCCCTTCCACGATCGTAACGGACGGTGACACCGTGTATATCGTTGACAGGGGCTGCCCCGGGATGGCGACCGCAGGCTCGGGAGATGTTCTGTCGGGCATTATGAGTGCAGTCGTTTCCTACGTGCCTGACAAAACCCTTGCCGCAGCCGTTGCCGCATATATAAACGGGGCAGCGGGCGAGAAGGCATCCGCAAGATTCGGTGACATTTCCATGACGGCAGGCGATACCGTATCGTTCATTCCCAAAGTCATAATGTAACATATTGTGCCATTTGTATATTGCCCGTGACTTTTACCACAAGATGTGGTATCATACTATACAGATAGTTTTTTATAGGAAACGGGTGAGTGCTTTTGAATGAAAATGACAGCAAAGGCCAGGGTTTTGCGACCAAGGCCTGTGCGTTTATTATCGATAAGAGGAATCTGTTCTTCCTCATTTTTGTATTACTGACAATCTTTACCGCCTTTTCAAAAGGATGGGTACACGTCGAAAATCAGCTCTCATATTATCTTCCCGAGACGACCGAGACTAAAAAAGGAATAGAACTGATGGATGAGGAGTTTGTGACCTACGGCTCGTGCACGTTTATGGTCGCAAACGTCTCATATGAGCAGGGAGAGAGGCTTGCCAGGTCCATAGAGGACATGGAAGGCGTATTCTCCGTTGATTACAGTGATACGAAAGAGTATTACAACAACGGATCGGCAAAGCTTGCCGTTACGTTTGACTATCCCGAAGATGATGAGCGCTGCATTGAGTGTCAGGAGAAGATCAAGGACTATCTTTCCGGGACCGATTACTATCTTGAAACGACTCTCGGCGATGTTCAGGCACAGCTTATCAAGGATGAGATGGGGCCGATCTCGATAATCGTTGTTATCATCGTCCTGGCTGTCCTTCTGATAACCACCGAAGCATATGCGGAGATACCGGTGCTGCTCATCACGTTCGGCGGCGCAGCGATCCTTCAGATGGGCACCAACTTCGTGTTCGGCACGATCTCGTACGTTTCCGATTCGGTCACGATAGTGCTGCAGCTGGCACTTTCAATAGACTATGCGATAATCTACCTGAACCGGTACAAGGAAGAGCACAAAACGCTCGCCCCCAGAGAGGCCGCGATCGTTGCGCTTACCAAGGCGGTTCCGGAGATCTCGGGAAGTTCCCTTACCACCATCGGTGGTCTGATCGCCATGACTTTCATGCAGTTCCAGATGGGTCCCGATATGGGTATCGTTCTGATCAAGGCCATCCTCTTAAGCCTTATCTCGGTATTTGTTCTCATGCCCGGCGTTATCATGGTGTTTGCCGGTCCCATGGATCGGACCAAGCACAGAAACTTCGTTCCGAAGATAACAGGTATCGCAAAGCTCGACTACGTGACAAGGTTTTTTGTCGTACCTTTTTTTCTGGCCCTTATCATCATCGCATTTTTCGTATCCAATAAATGTCATTACACATACGGTTACAGCTCGATAACACCGCCTCTGAAGAACGAGACGCAGATCGCATCCGACATGATCAAGGAGACCTTCGATACGAAGAACTTTGTGGCTGTCATTGTCCCTGCCGGAGATTATGAGAGTGAAAAGCGTCTTCTTGCCGACTATGAGGCAAGGGATGAGATCGACCATGCGGTGGGTCTTTCCAATACCGAGGCTCTCGGCGGATATACGCTTACCGACCAGCTGACGCCCAGGCAGTTTGCCGAGCTTATCAATCTTGACTATGAGGTTGCGGAGCTCGTCTACAGTGCATATGCGATCAACGACAAGGATTACGGCAAGGCGGTCAACGGCCTGGCCGATTACAAGGTGCCGCTCATCGATATGTTCATGTTCGTTCACAAGGAGGTCGAGGAAGGCTATGTAACGCTCGACTCCGAGACGAAGAAGACGCTCGATGACGCATATAAGATGATGAACTTTGCAAGGACCCAGCTTCAGGGCGATAATTATGTCAGGATGCTCGTTTACCTGAACATGCCCGAGGATGACCAGGACAGGATATACGCCTTCATCGATGAGATGCATACGATGGCGTACCAGTACTATGACGAGTGCCTTGTGTGCGGCGAGAGCGTTTCCGAATACGATCTGAAAAAATCATTTGCCAGGGATAATCTCGTAGTTAACATCGTATCGATACTTGCCGTACTCGTGGTCCTTCTGTTCACGTTCAAATCTGCGGGCATGCCGGTTCTTCTGATCGCGGTCATACAGGGCAGTATCTGGATCAACTTCTCGGTACCGACCCTTCTGCATAACGACATCTTCTTCATGAGTTACCTGATAGTCTCGTCCATTCAGATGGGTGCAAATATCGACTATGCGATAGTCATCGCAAGCCGCTATACCGAACTTCGCGAGACGATGGGAAGAAGGGATGCGATAATCGACACGATGAACCTGTCGTTCCCGACCATCGTAACGTCAGGTCCGATGCTTGCACTTGCAGGTCTTACCATAGGTAACCTTACATCTGACGCAGCGATCTACAACATAGGAATATGTCTCGGTGTCGGAACCATTATATCCATCTTCATCACACTGTTCGTGCTGCCGCAGATACTGCTTGTAGGCGATACGATCATATCCAAGACCGCGTTTGTCATGAACCTTCCGCTGCAGAACATAAACGCTGCGGGGCTCCTTCGTGTTGACGGTGCGATCTCGGGACGCATAAACGGAAATGTTACCGGTACGATGACAGCGATCGTCCGCGGTGAGGTCAGTGCCTTTATCGATTCTTCCAATCTGGAGGTGCTCGGAGACATAGATGCACCGCTTCCCGAAGAAGCCGGAAAGACGGCTGTTTTACAGCAGTCCGTCAAGGCGGAAACTTCGAAACAGTCCGACAAAGCGGATAGTCCCAAGCAGTCCGGTAAAGAGGAGAAAACAGAAAATGAAAAGAAGGAGGGGAAAAAAGATGTTCCGAAGAAATAACCCCGCCCTTCTTGTGATGAACATACTGCTGACAATTGCCATGACACTGTCCGATCCCGTCATTGCCTTTGCCGCCAAAGATGAGGCGCAGACCGCAGCCAAGACCGTCAGGATCAGCACCGTAGCCGGTGAAGACGAAAGCGATGAGGCCCTGGAGGCCGGGGCACAGAAGGCTGCAGCTGAAGAGGAGACGCTGGAGTCCGGGAAAAATGAGGGCATGATAAGGAATGAGGACGGCGAATCCGAAAAGTCCAAGGCAGCTCCCGTAGAGCGGATGGACATCACCGAGATGACCGAGATAAGGATCGGCAGCTTTGATGACTGGCAGCAGTTTGTCAAAAAATGTTCGCTTGATTCATGGTCAAAAGACAAGTATGTCGTGCTTACAAGAGACATAGACCTTAACATGCAGAAGTTCACGCCGGTACCGGTATTTTCGGGCGTTTTTGACGGAATGGGCCATACGATAAACAAGGCTGCATTTACCGAAGAAGTCAACTACATCGGTATCTTCTCCCGTACGGGCACAACAGCTGTCATCAGAAACCTTAACGTTATCGGTGTCATGAAGCCCGGCGGCAAGGCATTCAACGTCGGCGGGATAGTCGGTGACAACTGCGGCATGATCGCAAACTGCAATTATGACGGCTACGTTGAGGGATATGATTATATTGGAGGTATCGCCGGAGTCAATGAACCGACCGGCGTCATCTCGGCATGCCGGCTGACAGGAAAGGTCACCGGACTCCACTATGTCGGGGGTATCACCGGCACCAACATGGGACTTGTCACGGGATGTACGTCAAATGCTGATGTCAATACGGTGACCAAGGAGGTCGAGACGGGGCTGGCCGACATAAAGGTCGAGGAGATGTTCACCAACCTTATCAACATCGGACGGGAAGAGGGCAATAAGATGTCCATTCTTTCCTCGACGAATCCAGTCGATATAGGCGGTATCGCGGGAAATAACACCGGTGAGATAAGCTCGTGCGAAAACAGGTCAAAGGTTGGCTATGAGCACGTCGGATACAATGTCGGAGGTATCGTCGGGCGCCAGTCGGGATACGTTCATGACTGCACCAACTCAGGCAGGATACGCGGACGTAAGGACGTCGGCGGCATAGTCGGTCAGGCGGAGCCTTACATAAGACTGGATCTTGATTCCGATATTATCGCGCAGATCAGTACGGCGATCTCAAACCTGCACGATTCGGTCGATCAGACGATAAGAGATACCGACAGCTCATCGGACGTCGTATCTGCAAGACTTAATGTCATCAAGGGTTTTGCCGACAAGGCATTAAATGATACGGGTTACCTTGCAAACTCGACACAGGATTTTGTCAACGGGGTTGTCGGATCGACCAACGAGATAGTCGGAAGGCTCGAGTATGTCCTGTCCGAGTCGTCAAAAGATGACGGCCCGCTCTCCGATCTGTCCCATGCCGGAAGAGATCTTCGAAGCGCAGCCGGGGATCTTGAGGAAGTTGCCGCGGATCTTGATCTTGACAATTATCTTAGCGAAGACGAGAAGAAGGATTACGATACTGCCAAGCAGGGGCTTGTTGATATAACGAAGGAATATGACTCATACTATGACAGCGTATATGAAGAGTATGCCGATAATGAGTACAGAAAAGAATACGTTAAGCTTCTGTATGATCCCGATCCGGTTCCGGATCCTCCCGGGACAAATGTTCCCACGGATGACGAGATCGCAGCTGCCGAAACGTATGCCAGGGATACGCTCCACAAAGATGATGAGACGATAGCCGAGGATAAAGCCTCAGCAACAGCCAAAGGTGCGGCCGAGGGTACGATACAGGCGACCGAATATGCGGACAGGGAGTATTCGTCTAAGCATGGAACCGTTTTTTCCAAGGATCTTGAAGACTATACACGGACCATATCGCATACGATAATCGATCATGCTGACGATATGAGCGATGATGCCGAAGAGGATGCAAAATACTCGATCGAAAACGTCAGAAAGATGGCGGGAGACCTGAGGGATGCGGGAAGCAGTCTCAGATCGATCGTAAAGGATGTGGCAGACAGGCCCTCCGTACAGTTCCCTGCTCTTTCCGACGAATACAGGATGCATACGAACAGCCTCGTGTCAAATATTCAGGGCATGAGTGATAACCTCGGATTCTTAAATACCGAGATGAACGGCAGCACCGATAAGATGTGCGCTGATCTTGAGGGAGTAAACGACAAGTTCCAGACGCTGATGCTGCTGTTTACCGATGCGATGGACGGGGCGCTCGACATGGATTACTCAGAGGTCTTTGAGGATGAGAGTAATGATGTATGTGAGACCAGCGTGGATGCGACGGTTGCAGACTGTACGAACAGCGGATACGTTTATGCCGATATCAATACGGGCGGTATAGCGGGGACGATGGCCCAGGAGTATGATTTTGACCTTGAAAGCGATATAACGGGCGTTAAGGATGCATCGAAGAATTCCACATACAGGACCAAATGCGTGCTCCGCTCCGATATAAACCGCGGCGAGATCAAGGGCAAAAAGAGCTATGTCGGCGGCGCATGCGGGCTTCATGAGATAGGAACGATCCTGGGATGCCAGAACTATGCGAAGATAAGTTCCGAGTCAGCCGATTATGTCGGAGGGATAACCGGAAGATCATACTCAACGATAAGGGATTCATATGAAAAGGGTGTTCTTGCGGGAGGTTCGTATATCGGAGGCATAGCAGGCTCGGGAGTCGATATTTCGGGCTGTATCGCGATGCCGACCGTTACAGAGTACACAAACTTTGCCGGTGCGATCGAAGGAGAGGCGGACGATGGCGGAAAGCTAAAGAACAACATATTTGTAAGCGATGAGCTTGCCGGAGTAGACAGGGTCAGCATGGAAGGTGCGGCCGAACCCGTGTCATACAGTACGGTCCTTGCCACGGAAGGCCTGCCGTCTGATTTTCGCATGATGAGGGTCAGCTTTATCGTCGATGACAAAACGATCGCCGTTACCGATAAGATGATCGGAGATGTCGTATCTGCTGACGAGATCGATATGCAGGACAGGATCGTCAGAAAGATCAGCGGGACTGATAAGAAAGAGACGTCCGATAATGATGATGACGAAAAGACGGTAGAACTGGCCGATGATGAGTATATTAAGTGGGACATCGACGGGCAGCTCGAGGTTGGCGGCGACACCGAGATCACCGGAGAAGTGATTAGATATGTATCTTCTCTTGCGAGCGATCAGACAAGGGCAAACAAGCAGTCGGTATTTCTCGTGGACGGCAGATTCGGCAGCAACGATTCGCTGACCGTTGCGGCTCTTCCGGTTAATGACGGTAACACCGAAGAATATGTCATAGGCATACCCGATGACGGTGGCGCCGAGCATCAGATCAGGTACCAGATGCCTGAGGATACGCAGTCCGTCAGGATCTTTGCCGGGGAAGGCAGTGATGCAAAAGAGGTTTCATGCGGTATGTTCGGGAAATACCTGACATTTACGGCAGCGGGAAATAATGTTCATGTTAAGGTCCTTATGAAGGAGAAGAAAAACCTGATGCCGTGGATCATCGGCGCAGGTGCGCTGCTTCTAGCGGTCATCATAGTGATCATCGCGCTTTGCGTAAGACGCACACGAAAAAGAAAAAGAGCTGGGAAGATGCGGCCGGCCGCCGGTGCCAAAAAGCTGGAAGTAGAGGACATTGAAGAAGACCCCGATATGGATGAGCCCGGTAAAGAAGGGGTTGACAGTTAACATAACGAATGCTACGATAGGCTTGACCTTTTCGGTCAAGCCTTTTTTGTATTTGCGGAGGTTATGATGAATTCCAAATTTTTCGATGTCAGAAAAGACAAGCAGGATGCGATAATAAATGCTGCACTGCATACATTTGCGGTGAAGGGATACAGGGATGCGAGCACGGATGTGATCGTAAAGGAAGCCGGTATCTCAAAGGGCCTGCTTTTTCACTATTTTACGAGTAAACAGGGGCTGTATGATTTTATCTGCGATTACAGTACCAAATATATGATACTTGAACTGACCCGTTCAGTTAAGAAGAACGAGAAGGATCTGTTTGCGCTGATGGCCCAGATCTCCCAGGGAAGGGTCAGGGTGATGAGGAATTATCCGTATATGTTTACGTTCCTGCAGAGCATCCGTGCCGAGGGTGATCCCGAAGCTGTCGAAGTGATCGGAACGTGCATAGAAGATATGGACAGGACATACAGGAATTTCTATGACGCACTTGATGCCAAGCGCCTCGTTCAGCCGGATCAGCTTCAGCGTGTCATTTCGGTCGTTGAATGGGTATGCGACGGGTATCTTAAGGAAAGTGCGGTACATGAGCCCGATCCGGACAGGTTCTACGAGGAATACTCGGGATACCTGACGCTTCTTCGCGATCATTTCTGTGTCAGCGACGACGATGATAAGATCTCGGTTGCCAAGGAAGAACTGTTTGACCGCAATGAGACCGTCATGAAGGAAATGAAGATGGACATGACGTTCGAGGAACGTCTGATGGCCGGCCGCAAGCCTTTAGTTGAGACCGACGAGGATGAAGAGGAAGAGGAGGAAGCAAACAGCGGAGAATCTTCCGGCGAGGCTGATGATGAAAAAGAGGGTACGGTAAGAGCCGAAGGTGAGGAAGAGACCTTTGACGATATCATCAAGGAAGCCGAGAAGAACATACAGAGCTTAAACGGAGGAGTTTGATCGCAGTCCCTTCGGATAGTGGTTTTTGACGACGCCCTGCGAGGCCTTGCCCCATCCGAGCGGCAGGCCGCCGGCGCACACAAGACACCAGCCTTTTATGCTTTTGTCGCAGTTTATAGTCATACCGGCCAGATATTGCAAAGCTTCTGGGCTTTGCGGATCAAGGTCGATGGCATTTTTTGCATCTTCCGGCCTCAGCACATGGGAGAGTGCATGATCGGGCGTAAAACGCCCTTTTTTTATTGTTCCGAGCTTTATTCCCGCCCGATAGACTTTGAGTCTTTCCATGTCCGGACACTGATCCGGCAGCAGGTACAGGCTGTCCCCGAATCCCGTGATCCGCTCCTTCTCATTTAAGACCTGCAGCATCAATTCGCAGTCATCCTGCAGATTTTCCATCAAAAATGCACGCATGAGCTCAACTGAGACTGGGGGACGGACTGAGACAGGCGGACGGAGGTGTTGTCTCAATTCATTGAGACAACACCTCCGTCCGCCTGTCTCAGTCCGTCCCACCATATCACTCTCGGTAAATGAAACCGCAAAATGTCCTTCCCCTCTGAAGGTATGAGGGTACAGTTTGATGGCGGGATCGCATACGGCAAAGTCGGGATGGCGCATCAGGAAGCGCTCGACGCACTGCTCGTCCTCTTCGGGCGAGAAAGTGCAGGTGCTGTAGACGATCTTGCCGCCTTCGGAAAGCATCGAAACTGCACAGTCAAGAAGCCAATCCTGCCTTTTGGCGCACATTTCTACGTTCTCGGGGCTCCATTCGTTTACGGCTTCGGGATTTTTGCGGAACATTCCTTCGCCCGAGCAGGGGGCATCGACCAGTATCCTGTCAAAGTATCCTTCAAAACGCACCGCCAGCTCATCCGGATCGGAACTTATCACAAGCGCATTTTTTATCCCCATACGCTCGACGTTCTCGGACAGTATCTTTGCCCTTGACGGTATCACTTCGTTGGTCACAAGAAGCCCCTGACCGTTCATCATGTCGGCGATCTGCGATGTTTTGCCGCCGGGAGAAGCGCACAGGTCGAGCACTTTGAGCGGACTGTCGCCAATATCCAGAAGTGTGGCCGGATACATTGCCGAGGGCTCCTGGATGTAAAATCCCCCTGCCGCATGATACGGACTCTTTCCGGGAGATCCTTCATTATAGTAGAAAGCCCCGTCAATGCCCTCGACCTTTTCAAGGACATCGGAGCCCGTCGAGATCCTTCCCACAGATGCATAATCGACAGCAGAAACCTTCCTTCGATTCATTCTAAGAGCCCTGCAAGAAGGCTTGTCAAAGCACTTTATATATTCGTCAAACCCTGAGGCAAGCTGCCTCCTCATACGGTCCGTATATTCTCTGGGTAATCCATGATCCATTTCGTCCTCACAACCTCCCGGGAAAAATCAGGCACGATTTCGTGCCGCATCCTTTAGATCCGCTGTATTTATCTTGCCGGAATAATCTTCCGCACACAGTTTAGCACATTTTTCAAAAATAATTAAATAACAGTTTACATGCCTGAAATGCTGTGATATTATAACAAGGGCTTGGGGCCCGGAGGCCCCGCAGGCACAATATATAGTATTTTTCTTCTTTAGGAGGGTATTATGAAACTGATATATCAGGTTGAAGACAAGGTCAAGTTCGGGCCTCTTCTCATCTTTGCGGTCCAGCAGCTTCTGGCCATCATGACGGCCACACTCGTGGTCCCCATCATTGTAGGTAACGGCATGAGCCCTGCGGCGGCGCTTTTCGGTGCGGGCTGCGGAACACTCATATACATTCTTTTCACTCAGAAAAAGAGCCCGGTATTCCTCGGTTCCTCGTTTGCGTTCATAGGCAGCATGTGTGCCGCATTCGCAGGCGGCGTGAGCGTATCCCTCGGATACCTCGGAATGATCATCGGTGCTGTCTTTGCGGGTCTTGTTTATGTAGTCATCGCACTGATAGTTAACGCTGTCGGCGTAGACTGGATCAACAAGCTCATGCCTGCAGTCGTTATCGGCCCCACGGTCGCCATCATCGGACTTTCGCTCGCGGGCAATGCGGTCGGAGATATCACATCGGGCGGCATCAAGGTTGACGGCGTCAGCATAGCCAGCCCTGTAGCAGCGCTTCTAGGCGGTCTTGTTACACTCGGCGTCACGATGGTCTGCAGTGCCTACGGCAAAAAGAGTGGCAGGCTCATCCCTTTCATCTACGGAATACTTGCAGGATATGCATTCTGCCTTATCCTTACTCTTATAGGAAATTCAGCCGGCATCGATTCCATAAGGCTGCTCAGCTTTGATTCGTTTACCGCACTTACCGAGAACGGCGTCGGACTGTCCACATTCTTTGCGGTTCCATCATTTACATTCCTTACGGCATTCGGTGCGTTCGGTGAACTTTCCGGCACATATCTTGGAACGATCTTTGCGGCATATGTTCCCGTTGCGTTCGTTGTTTTTGCGGAGCACATCGCAGACCACAAGAACATCTCTTCGATAATAGAGCGTGATCTTTTAAAAGAGCCCGGCCTTCACAGGACACTTCTCGGTGACGGTGTCGGATCCATGGTCGGAGCATTCTTCGGCGGATGTCCTAACACCACATACGGCGAGTCTATCGGATGTGTTGCGATCACCAAGAATGCTTCCGTATATACGATAATCGCGGCTGCATTCGGTGCGATCATCATCTCGTTCATCTCGCCTTTCATCGCATTCGTTAATTCCATCCCGTCATGCGTCATGGGCGGCGTATGTATGGCTCTTTACGGATTTATCGCGGTATCGGGCCTTAAGATGGTACAGAATGTCGACCTTAACAAGAACAAGAACCTGTTTGTCGTATCGGTCATCCTGATCGCCGGCATCGGCGGACTGACACTGAACTTCGGTGCAGTCACGATAACAAGCGTTGCGTGCGCCCTTATCCTTGGTATCCTTGCCAATCTCCTTCTGAAGAATGCCCCCGAGGGCGAATAAGGATACCGGGTTGCCCATACAAATGGCCTCCGATCAGGGGGCCATTTATTGTATGGAGGTGAGACAGGGGGACGGGGCCGAAGTGGACCTGGGGGACGGGGTTAGTGGACCATTTTCAGCGCCTGCTTTCGAAAATGGTCCACTA
>JAFXQX010000002.1 GCA_017526745.1 Lachnospiraceae bacterium
AGGGGGACGGAGGTGTTGTCTCAAAGAATTTGAGACAACACCTCCGTCCCCCTGTCTCAGCTCCGTCCCCTGTCTCACTCCTGTCTCATCCCAGTCTCAATAAATCAAAGCATATGTGCTCTTATATCCTCATCCGTTGCTGCTACCAGATATCTCGGAGCAATATCAAATACTGTACGGCATCCCGTCTGTCCTTCGCCGCGCAGTTTGTGGATCGCACGCGCATATGCCAAGAGCACGGAAGCCGTAAACTCCGGATTGGAATCAAGCTTTAAGCTGTACTCTACGACATGACTGTGTTCCTTATCGAATCCCGTCACACCGCTCCTGAACACAAATCCGCCATGAGGGATCCCCTGATGGTCGCGGTCAAATTCCTCTTCGGAGATAAAATGAACAGTCGTATCATAATCGGCAAAATAGTTGGGCATCGTCTTGATCTCCTGCTCTATCTTTGCCTTGTCAGCTCCCTCTTTTGCCACCACAAAGCATTCCCTTGTATGCTTCTGCCGTGTCGTAAGTTCGGGATTTTCGCCCTTTCTGACACTCTCTAGCGCGGATGCCACGGGAATCGTGTACTGCTTTGCATTTTTGACTCCGTCGATGCGGCGGACTGCATCGGAGTGTCCCTGGCTGACGCCCTTACCCCAGAACGTGTAGTCGCTGCCCTCCGGAAGGATCGCATTTCCGAGAAGCCTCATGACGGAAAACATCCCCGGATCCCATCCGCAGGAAATGAGCGCGATATGGCCGCTCTCATTTGCCGCTTTATCAACATTCGCGAAGTGCTCGGGTATCTTCGCATGCGTATCGAAACTGTCTATAACGTTAAAATCACCTGCGTACTTCGGAGTCATCTCCGGAAGGTCAGTGGCCGATCCGCCGCACAGCACGAGCACATCTATCTCATCCTTATACTTCGCGATATCATCAACGTGTTTTACCGTAACTCCGGACGTCCTGACGCTGACAGTCGAAGGATCCCTTCTTGTAAACACGTATTTCAGCTCGATATCATCATTCTGCGCTACGGCGCTCTCAACTCCCTTTGCAAGATTTCCGTAGCCGAGTATTGCTATCTTCAATGATTTTTCCTCCATGTATTAATAAGTTAATTGTTTAAAAGTCTGTCATATTTTGCGCAGATATCGTGAAAATCATTCCTGATCTGAGCCAGGCGGATCTTGTCGGAATCCGTGGGAAGATCCATTGTGGCCGTAAAATCATCATACTGCTTCTGAAGTTCCGCAACAGCGTTAAGATCGGCCTGGTACTCTGCCATCTTGGCATTATACTGATTTGTCAGATCGGCAACCTGATCGGTAAGGCCCAGTGCCGACTGGGAAGCGATCGCCTGCTGAAGGAGTTGTGCCTGATAAAGGTCTCCTTTGGCAACGTCCTGCGACCCCTGGATCTTTTGCTGCATCGGATAAAGCGATGCCTCGTTCTTGAACTTTTCCTGCATTCCAGCAAGGAAGATCTCATCATCCGATCTTGAATTTACAAAATCAAGGATCCTTCCGGCAGCATCAACCTTATCCTGCTTTTTGTCAACCTGATCATCCCAGTAATCTCTCTCATGACGCGCATGTCTGATATCGTCATCACTGGCACCGCGATCCCTCAGATCATCGAGTCTGTCCTGTGCCCTGTCCCTCTTGGACCGTGCATAGTCAAGTTCATCCCTCGAAGAATTAAGAAGGCTCTGGGCCTGGGACACAAGAATATAATCCGTTGCTTTTACAGGCCTTACGGTCAATGCGGCAAACGCTGCGGCAAGACAAACAATAGTTAACACAGATGCAATCTTTCTTTTCATTTTCCTCTCTCCTTATGACCGGTTTGATCCGTATCAGTATCCGATCTTCTTAAGTATCGTATCGATGGTCCGTGCGTTTGCCACGGAAAAATCACGTGATACATGCGGATCCTCTCCGTTTATTATACAGCGTCCGAACTGTTCTGTCTCAAGTGCATAGTTCTGTCTGGCGCTTACAATCCTCTCTGTTGTCTTTCCGGCGGCTTGTACCATATACTTAAGTTCGCCGGCCTGATTGAATTCAACATCGGATCTTATCGTACCCTTTGATCCGTGAACAAAAAGCCTGTCCTGTCTGGCCTCGCATCCGGCAGGGAATATCATCCCGACGTTAAACGCCGCACGTAAACCGCTCTTGTACAGCATCATTACCGATGTAAAAATATCCACGCCCTTATCATTAAACTCCGCATTGGCCATCACAGTATCGGGCTGCATTCCTGTCAGGTATCCGATTATCGTTGTGCAGTAACAGCCGAGATCATACACCGCACCGCCGCCTGTTTCCTTGCGTATGCGGATATCATCAAGATAGCCCTGGGTAACAAATGCGGTTTCGATATAATCGACATCGCCGATCATGCCGCTGTCGATATCAGACTTAAGCTGTGTGATATAAGGACTGTGGAGATATGCATAAGCTTCCATCAAAAGTACATTGTTCTTTTCGGCGGCATCAAACATCTCTTTTACATCCGCCTCGCTAAGCGACAAAGGCTTCTCGCACAGCACGTGCTTTTTTGCCTCCAAAGCCTTTATGACCCATTCCTTATGAAGGTTGTTCGGAAGCGGGATATAGACGGCAGATACTTCAGGATCTTCAAGCAGCTTCTCATATCCCGCATAGCCTTTTGCAAATCCGAACTCTTCTTTAAAATCATTGACCTTTGCCTCATCACGTCCGGCTATGGCGTACAGATCGCAGTTGTCTGCCTCTTTCATTCCGGGGATCGTACAGCCCCTTGCGATGCCGGCGGTTCCCAAAACGCCCCATTTAACCTTTGTCATACCTGTCTCCTTTCAGGGCTCAGAACCGGTTTGAAAGTTCTACCATAACTCCGGCACTCATCGTCATAAAGAAAATGATCGCACACACTATCAGCACGATTATCAGATAGCAGAAGTACGATCTTGCAAAATTCCTTAAGTTTACATTCTTTGCAGAAACCGCATATACGATCAGAAATATCAACCCTATGCAGGGGATTGAGAACAAAAGCTCATACCCGAAATATCCCCACATGGATATCGGCGTATATTCCGACGGAACATTTGCAATATTATTATTTTCAGACATAATCATTCCTCCCTTGATCAAACTTCAGAACCTCCCAACACTACATAACAGTATATTCCGAAACTCCCCCACTTTCAATACGAATGAGACAGGGGGACGGAGGTGTTGTCTCATGTCAGGTCCGCGAAGCGGGCGTGACTAATTTTGAGACTCGGGGACGGAGGTATTGTCTCAAAATGACCCTCTAAGCAGAACTGCCTCAATTATTCGACTTTAAATATTATTGTTGCACCGGAACATCACCGGTGTTAATATAAACAACATCTAGGCAGTTCGATTTTCATATCATTAAACGTTCGTTTATTTGAAATTCCTGCTTACAATCTGCAAACTCATATCTGTTTTATTCTAGAAAGAGGTGAATTATGCCAAGAATCCCCAGAAAACAAAGCAGTACTAACGTCTATCATGTAATGATCCGCGGCAATAACAGGCAGAACATTTTCATGGACAACATGGACAGGATGACCTTTCTCAAATATCTTGCCGAATGCAAGGCCAAATTCGGCTTCAAGATATACGCATACTGCCTTATGACCAATCACGTTCACCTGCTGATCAGGGCCGAAAGCAGCACTCTTGGGTTGATATTTCGGCGCATCGACTCCCGCTACGCGATGTGGATCAATAAAAAATACGACCGCGTCGGCCATGTGTTCCAGGATCGTTTTAAAAGTGAAAATGTCGAGAACGAGCGATACTTCCTGACCGTGCTCAGGTACATCATTCAAAATCCCGCAAAAGCCGGGCTTGAAAAGCAGCCGGGAAGTTATCCCTGGACGAGTTTCCGCGAATATGAAGGCGGCCCCGGAACACTGACCGATACATCGCTTGCGATAAAGATTGCAGGGTCGCAAAAAACACTTGCCAGGTATCTGCAAACTCCTGTAAGGGAAAAAGTGATGGATATGAACGAATCTGTGCAGCATATCTCAGATGAGGCAGCAAAAAGCATCATATCGCTGATCGCTGATCATTTATCGATCGAGGACTTCAAAAACGCAGACAAAATAGTGAGGCGGAAAAGCATTGTAGAAATGCTGGATGCGGGTCTTGACATCCGTCAGATCGTCAGGCTGACCGGCATCTCCCGGGCGACGGTTTACCGGTGTGCAAATCAATTCGAACTCACCTCGCAGCCGTAACTGATATCTAAACTCTTTAAGCCCGCGTTTCGGATCAGTCGGCTTAAAATCACATGCTCAACCTTAAAAATCACTGCCGATTGATCCGGGGCGCGGGATGCCAAGCGAAAGCGCGGCCAGATCCTGCCAACTTTTGAGACGGCACCTCCGTCCCCGAGTCTCAATCCCGGATCATATTTACCGGCGAAGCCTTACCTGTAATTGATAAAGCCCAGGCCAACCAGACAGATAAGAGCCCCGACTATCTTATTCCATGTGACGGATTCGCGAAAAATAACGTAGCCCACGATTATCAGTAAGATCGCAAGAAACGCACTCTGGACAATGAAACCCGTGCTCACTTGCCAGCCGGCTTTATAAGCATATATCCAGCCGACTTCCAGTCCTATGATCACAATCCCAAGAACAAAGGGCGCCCAGTTAAGCTTACTGTATTCGCGTATCAGGCTTGTGTTCTCCTTCAATACAAAAAATACGACCGCCGATGCTGCCGCAGCCACCAGATACGTTACTGTAAGCGACGCGAACGGGTTCATCCCGTTCGGCACCGACTTTGCACATATCTGATACACAACGTTCGATATTACAACAAGCGCTATAGGCCAAATATAAGAAAACATTCCTGACTCCTCCGTCCTATATATCAAATGAATCAAACACCGATTTTGCCTCACTCATCTCGGATGCCGAGAAAGCGCACAATTTAACATCCACTTCATAGGAGGGAAAATCATCCGCAAACTTTTTGTACGCAAGAACACACTGCTCGACCGATCTGGCTGCAGGATGATTTGAAGGATCTCCTCCGAAAATCCCCGCACTTATAAGCGGAAATGAAATGCTGTGATATCCGTTGTCCTTCAGCACTACGAGCGAATTGTAATACGCATCAAACAGCTTGTCGTATGCGCCGGGTGTTACAGACAGATTCGGTCCGACGGCGTGGATTATCGCACGGGCATTTGTCATGTTAAAAGATGGAGTGATCACCGCATCCCCGTCATTTAACGGCACGCGTATCCGGCTGCATGCGTTAGTCAGCTCTGTCATGCCCGCTTTTTTAAAGATCACACCGCATATACCGCCTCCTGCCCAAAGTCCGTCGTTTGCCGCATTTACTACTGCATCCACCGTCTGATCCGCACACGATGCGTTAATAAGTTCAATTTTGCTCATAATAACACCTCAGTCCCATAGTTTCATCAAAATTGCCCTGCAGGGTGCGCCGTCTGCACCTCCGAGATTAAGCGGTGCGGCGCTTAACATATATACACCATCTGGAACATCTGCCAGTCTTATCCCTTCAAGAAGTACGATCTGTGCCGAAAGCATCGTCATATGAACCGCTTTGGGAGCATCCTCCGGTCCGACTGTCTGGGATTCGTTCCCGAACAGTTTTATCCCCTCTTTTGCAAATACATCTGCGGCTTCTTCCGATACTACGGCTTTTCCTTTTACCAGTATCCGAAATGATGCCCGGTCATCCGGAAAGGGATGAACCTTATCAGCTTCCCTTGCCTTCTCCATGATATGCCGCGCATCCTCTGCCTTGATCACCCCGTCAAACCCTGCCACATACGCCGGCCCGATGAACCTGTTAAGATCAACTTTATCTATCGTTGCAGCGCCGTCTATGAAATGGAACGGCGCATCAACATGTGTTCCGTTATGGGCACACATTTTGATGCCGGTCAGATTGCAGACGCCTCCGTTTTCGATCTTCTCCATCCATATCCTCTCCGGCTGCGGGTCTCCCGGAAACACGGTACAGTCAAAAACTTCCTGCGAAATATCATATATTTCCATACATCCTCCAAAACTGAGACAAGGGGACGGAGGTGTTGTCTCAAAAACTGAGACAACACCTCCGTCCCCCAGTCTCAAAAATCATATCTTCCGTGCAAAATTCCTTACCTCATTAAGTTTGGCTTCCGAACGGTTCTCATCGCCGCATGCCGTGATGACTCCGGCCGGCTCGATACCGGTGTATCCGGCATAGGCCTTAAACTGTGCGATCGAAGCATCATAAACATTGGGGGAAGCCGACGACAGAAGAAGGGCCGTCTTCTTTGCCTTTGCAGGCTTTCCGATGCAGTACACTCTCTGGATCGCCGCCTCGATCTGCGCGGTCATCGTAAAGTAATATATGGGGGAAGCAAATACGATCACATCAGCTTCCTTATACGCAGGCATGATCTTTTCTAGATCATCTTTCTGAACACAGCTGCCCTCTCCCTTTGTGTGGCAGTACCCGCAGCCAAGGCATCCCGCTATCTTCATCTGGCCCACATGGTATATGTCCACCTCGTGGCCGGCCGACTCTGCTCCTTCGCGAAACGCCTCAACAAGCGCATATGTGTTTTCTTTTCTGGGACTTCCGTTAAAAATCGCGATCTTCATGCTTTCTCCTCCATTGAATAAGTCATCATTTCATATTTCAACCTGCTCCCTTCAACTATCTCGGGAGGAAGCAACGCCCTTGCAACAAGTTTCAGATCATCGGAATCAATATCCGTTCTCCGAAGATTCGCATAATCTCCGTCTATGCTTACCACTTCATAATACCACGTTTCCATCATCAACCTGCCTTCCCCGATTTCTTGTTAAATGTGTATCCGAGCATTCCTCCGACGATCCCACCGACGATATGAGCCGTATTGGATATATTATCTCTTGCAGTGATGCCCTCAATGATCTGCTGGCCTATGAAAAAGACCGCAACCAGAATGAATGTTATCGGGATCTCGCCCTCTTTAAAACTTGTGAACGAAGACAACAGTATGAATGCGAACACCACGCCGCTCGCTCCGCAAAGGGCAGAATTCGGAAAGAAAAAAAAGTTTACGAGACTTGTCGCAAATGCAGTTACCGCAACTACGCCTGCCAGCGTCCTTGAAGTATATTTCTCCTCAAGCATCGGTCCCAGCAGAAGTATGTAACTCATATTTCCCACATAATGGGCAAAATCAGCATGCCCGAATATATGCGTGAACGCCCTAAGCCATGTGGTCGGATAATAGACGGGCGCCCTGTATGTCATAAACAGCACCCTTCCTAAAAATCCCCCGGTAATAAAACTTAGGATTGTTGCAACAAGACTTATGCCTACAATGCCTAATGTCACCGGAGCATTCAACGTTATCTTAAATTTCTTCATCACATCATCTTCCTCTTTTGAGACAAGGGGACGGAGGTATTGTCTCATTCATACAGTCCCAACAAATCCTACTCTCTATACCCTCATCAAACTCCAAGGTCCTTAAGGGACGAAAACAACTCAAGATCGCTCTGGGTGACCTTCATGTTTGATGTTATGGGATCCTCTCCGGGCCTCGTCACGGTGACTTCTATAACCGTTCCCTCATCAAATCCTCTTTTCAGCATCAACTGGACAAACCCTGCAAACTTCGGATGGTTTGACCTGAATGTATTGAGTGATGCCAGAACTTTCATGGCTGATTGCGGATTCATTATCGTATCTCTCCCTTCCTGTTTATGCTGCTTGCTTCACGATCCTATTCCGAATTCCGTCCTGAGTTTTGCATATCTTGCCGCTTCCTTCTCCTTGACCTCCTTGGACAGATCACTGTAAATATGGTGCATTGCATCTGCATCTTTTAACACTTCATCCATGGGAGAATCAACAGAAGCCTTATCGTCATGATGATAAATGGCCGAGCAGATGATCTCGGTCTCTTCAGAAGATGTCAAACCAAGCTTCTCAAGCGCCTTCCGCGCAAGATCAGCCCCCTTATGCGCATGATCGTCATACGAGCCGCTTTCATATGCATACAGATCGTGAAGCATCCCCGCCATACCGGCAAGTTCCGTATCCAGCCCGCGCTTTTGTGCTATAAGTTCCGCAGACATCGAAACACCGTACAAGTGCCCTGCGGCTTTGAGCATATCGTCCGGATCCTTCATTTCCGCCAACCGCTTATTTACAAATTTATTCAATTCTTTTAATCTTCCCATATCATTTCCCCGCCTTACGGCAAAATCACACAACCGGTTTTGAGACTCGGGGACGGAGGTATTGTCTCATGTCAGGTCCGCGAAGCGGGCGTGACTAATTATGTGTTGTCTCAAAGCCACCGTCTCACTTTATCAATCCCACCTACTGCCGCCCGGCCCAGGCAATAAATGCCCAGATAAGTCTCCATATGAGCCTGTAGATAATAAACACTCCGACCGCGACAAGCGGAGCGATCCACAAAGGCTTTCCAAGAAATAAAATCACAACTCCGGCGATCACGGTCACTGTCACAAGAAACTTCGCCGCAAAGATCCACCAGTTAAGCGTCAATATGACTCTTCCGAGTTTTTCGTCACGTTCGTCCTGCGAATCTGCCATCTACATGTACCCGCATCCGCTCTTGTCTTCTTTATCTATTTCACCCGAAACATACGAAGCCCTGAATTCCATGTTGATGTCGCGTAATTCCTTTTTCCCGTCTATGTACTCCTGATACATTTCGGCAAGGCCGGCCGCACATCCGTCGCATGCACCGTCTATGTTTCCGAGAGACTCGGAAACGATCCGCTCACGTTCTTCTCTTGTCGTTTCACTTATCAGTAATCCCATGATCCATATCCTTTATTGAGACAATACCTCCGTCCCCGAGTCTCATTTTCCTCAAAAACTGAGACAGTTCCTCCGTCCCCGAGTCTCACCAAGTCTCAAGTCTCATCCCAAAGTCCCAGCCAAGCTCACATATCAAATGACCAGGTCTGCGATATGACACGAGGCAGCCTCGATCAGGTCGGAAGGCGCCAGTTCGATCTGGCATCCGACCTTACCCGCACTGACGTAGATCCTGTCATATGCAGGCGCACTTTCATGGATAAAAGTCGAAAATGTCTTCTTCATACCGATCGGTGAGCAGCCGCCATGGACATATCCCGTAAGAGGCAGCAGCTCTTTTTGCTTTATCATCGAAACCGATTTTTCGCCGGAAGCCTTCGCCGCCTTCTTCAGATCAAGCTCATCCGTCACGGGAACAACGAAAACATGGTATGTCCCGCTCTTTCCCTGCGTAACCAGAGTCTTAAAGACCTTCCGCGCATCTTCCCCGAGGATCTTCGCGATCTGCTCACCCGTAAGCGTCGGGTCGGGATCGTATGCGTGCGCCTCATATCCGATCTTTTTCTGATCGAGCACCCTCATAACATTAGTTTTGTCGGACTTCTTCATACTGACCTCGGTTTGCTCTTTTCCTGACAGCCGTCTTTACGGCGAAAATCATATGCCCACTATAGATAAAACTGCAGCCGGTCCAGGATGCCGTCAAGGTCTATCCCCGGATGAGTGGTATATATCTGCAGGATATCCTCGACCAGTTGTATATCAACGCAGTTCTTTTGAGCGATCTTTTCAACCGGCCTGTTTGCGTTCATATCCCTTATGACATTCCTTATCACCTTATCAAGATCTTTATGATGATCCTTCATATATGCAGCACCCTACTTACAATCCGCCAAGATCCTCAAGAAGAGACTCCTCGGAAGTCACAAGAACGGCATCGATCCCAAGTGCTCCGGCGGCATCGACATTGGCCTTAATATCATCAAAAAACATACACTCTTTCGGATCAAGATCATACTTATCCAGAAGATGCTTGTAGATCTCGGCCTCAGGTTTTATTGTCCCTGCCTGATAGGAGACTATCCCCCCGTCGATCATCTTCCTAAACGGCATGGGGTCCGTGTGTTTTTTGAATAGATACTCCGAATAATTCGACAGGATATAGATGTTGTAGCCCTTTTCCTTGAGCTGTCTGATCCTCTCCCAGACAGCCTCACGCTCCGTCGCCATCTTGTCATTTCCGTAAAAAAACCGCCTCAGATCGTTTTCCATATCAGGATGACGCGAAACGTAATACTCTACGAGCGAGTCTATATCAACACATCCTCTGTCGAACTCGCGCCAAATAGGATCCTCGAAAATCATATGCGCCATCTTTTCGGCTTCATCATCAGACATGCCAAAATCAGCCGTGAGCATTTCCTTCCAGCGGTATCCTATGAGGACGCCGCCGACATCAAAAATCAGGTTCTTGATCATATCTTTTGTACTTCCTAAAATCTGTTCCCGCATTTCGGGCAGAACTCAAAATCCTCGTCCGTTGTGTAACCGCAGTTTCTGCAGGTTTTTACAGGGTTTGGGCCGTTCATGACCCTCGTCAGATCATTCTGCCTTATCTCTACGTTTTCACCGCGGGCAATGCGTTTTCCGACCTCGGGATCGAGTTCATAAATACCGTGACAGCATGTCGTCTCGACATAGTATCTCTTTCCCCATTTAAACGTCGGGATGAAAAAAAGCGACAAAACGGTATAGGTCATAAAAACCCTGAAGCTTCCGTACGCGCCGCAAAGGCTGCATGTCATGAGCTGGTTTATGTCAAAATCCTTCCTGCCCTGTGTGATACCCATTATAAATAACATATTCTATCATTCCTTTTGAGACTGGGGGACGGAGGTATAGTCTCAATCATTGAGACTGGGGGACGGAGGTATAGTCTCAGTGATTCTGTCCCGCACACAGATCATACCACTGACAACTGCTGCAGATCTCGTCAAACCGCCCGTCATCAAATATACGTTTCCCGACAAGTCTCTTCAGTTCCTTCCATGTCCGCCTCGCATTATAAGTAAGCCCGCACGCATCAACGATCCGGTTATCCATCCGGTCAACCTTCTCAAGCGATCGACAGGTATTCTCAATGTTATGCGGGCAGGCGCTGCATATGTCATCACAGCCTTCCCGTATCGTCACCTCGGCATCTGCCGAGAGCGCTTCCACTATCTGGTCCATATGATGTGTGAACTCATCGTTATAGCCGTATCCGACATAGTTTTGAACACACAATAAATGATGAGGACGAATGTTCATATCACAACTGTTTTTTCTACGATCCGTTTTGCAGGCCGCCGGCTCAGAGAGCTTCGTAAAACGGACATCTTTCCTTTATACACTGGGGGTTACATGATGAAAATGAGCACTGCTCATCCTCGTATTCAAGCTTAACCTTATAACGGGAATTGATATACAAAACCGCATTCTTAAATGCGATCATCGCATCTCTTTTGCAGCATCTCGGCCCATTGATCCTGCCAAGATCTCCGATCGCCTGTGACGTAAACGACATGTGATCGCCCCATGTCCCGTCCTCGGATAAAGGCCCAGTTTTGTCAATGATGGCAAGGGCGGCTCCTACCGAAGTGACGGCGCCGCACACTCCCCACAGAGCGCACATCGCCCCCGGCATCCTTATTCCTTCCTGCATGAGCCTGGCAAGTGCGTCGTCAAGATCGATATCGCCCCCGGCATTATGATAAGCCGCAAGAACACACGCACCATCCAGAATATGATGCTCCGGCCCGTGCATGCTGACATATTCTTTTTTCGCAATGTTCTTAAATATCCTGACGGGATTCGTTCCCTGTTCGGATTTGATATCGGAAATCATCTTTCCGGCTTTTTCGTCAACTGTCATGTCATATCCCGTTGCGGCCGCGCTCCTCCGGCGGGCCGGAAAATCATCTGCCAGGGGTCAGTCAAATCTTGTCCCCATTGTTTTGTCCGTAACAAACTCTGTCCGGCAGAATCTGTCCCTCACCGTGTTAACAGCGTAGGCGGTCACCAGTCCGTCGGGCTTCATGTCGTTGATCATGATCCGCTCGCCTTCGCCGGCGTTGAAGATGATATGATCATACCTGACCTTGTTCTCCTCGAGAAACCGCATCGTGTGCGGCTTCTCGTAATCACTCCTGGCCGTCAGGAAAATGATCATATCCCTGCGTGGTATGGATTCGAGAAAATCACGTGCCCCGGGTAAAAACTCATCCTTTCCGCGTATATACGGGCCGTCATGTACCAAAAGCGTCCCGTCGAGATCAAGGATCCATGTTTTCGGCATGGGTGATATCCTCAATTGTTCCGGTTCAAGTTCGTTTTGCATTTCTCCGACAATTCCTTTTCCAGTCTTTCCTTTAAAAGCTCGTACCTTTGCCTCTTCTCTTCCTTCGCAAAATGCACTTTTCTGAATTGTTCGGAACAATCAGTATAATCGAGCTTTTCACCTTTAAACTGCTCACTCGTAAGATCAAATATGCAGCCGTCTACATCGTTAAAACAATGGAATGTCCCGCCGCTTCTTTCTATACCGTATACTTTGCCTCCATAGATGTCCTGCATGGCAAATGCCGTAATGGAGCACTGCCCGAGCGTTCTGTTATCTTCGCTCCAGTCTTTTCTTAAGCGCGGTGCGCACGTTTCTTTTGTCCAGATGTTCTCAAGAAGATCATAGTAATCCCTCGGCGTAAGTCCGCGCTCATCCCTTATGTCGGCTCTCTCCCAGCCGTAAAACCTGTAGTTCATAATCTTATCTTTCATACTTTAAAATTGAGACGACACCTCCGACCCCCGGTCTCAAAACTTGAGACTGGGGGTCGGAGGTATTGTCTCATTCCGCCTTAAGGGCATTGGCAAATTCTTCTATCTTCCGATCGGTCTCTTCAGAATGCCTGGCCTTCGGATCAATAAATATGGCAGTCTGTTCAAACGCTGTCTCGTTCAGGCACTTTGAGAGCTTATCAAGGGCTTTCTCTGCTCCGGAACCGGCCTGGCAGGCAAAAGCAGCAAATCTCTTCCCCGCAAGTGCCTCCCTGTTATCCTCGATGAAAGTCCTTATCGGAGGAGCAAATGTTGATGCCCATACAGGAAAGCCGAATATAATGCGGTCAATTTCCGAAAGGTCGATATCATAGCTTTCAAGCTCCGGCTTTTCCGCCATGACCGCACTCTTGCCGCCCCAGAAATACTTGGCAAACCCCTTGGTGCTGTATGCCTTCTTGGGTGTAAGGCAGCGAACGCGCGCATCAAGCTTTTCCTTGAGAACCTGCGCCACATATTCCGTGTTCCCTTCAAGTGAATAATAAACAATAAGATCCTTCATTTTACGTTTCCTCCATCAATCATATCCCTTGAGACAATACCTCCGTCCCCGAGTCTCATTGGTAAGAATAACAACCAACATTGAGTCCTCCCCTTGCGGGTCGAACTCAACGTCGCCGTGTCACGCCCGCGAAGTGAGACTCGGGGACGGAGGTATTGTCTCAGTCTTCTCCGACAAGATGTACCGTCTGGTACGTATGCCCCGTTGCCGGAAGAAATCTCTCGACAACATCAGCCGTTTTCAGCTTAAGGCTTGATGTACATACGCATGGATGGCACCCGAGATACTCATCCTTTAATACATCCTCATCTATCAAAAGCTTTACCGCATGTTCCCTGTCATTCATCAGGCCCATGATGCTCACAGCCCCGGGCTCTATATCAAGATATTTTAACATATCTTCCGGATCAGCAAACGACAATCTTGCGGAGTTGATCTGGGCTGACAGTTCCTTGGTCTTGAACTTCTTGTCACCAGGCATCATCAGAAGATAAAACGCCGTCTTCTGGCGATTGCACAAAAACAGGTTCTTGCAGATGATCACACCGAGCACGGCATCGATCTCGTTGCATGCGGCCATGTTGTCGGCCCTCTCATGATCGGTCCTCTCATATTCCATTCCCAGTTCATCGAGAAAATCATACGTCCGGACCTCTCTTTCCAGCCGGCCTTCTGTACTTGACGGTCTTCCTTTAAATAATTCCATATTAACCTCACATTGAGACTCGGGGACGGAGGTGTTGTCTCAATCAAAAAAGATCAACTCAAATGCGTAGCCTTCGATATCAAGGTCTATGGTTACGGAGTCGGACGACACATCGATATCATCGAACACCTTGACTTTGCCGTTCCTGTCGATGCCAAGTATGGCAAACTTTCTTCCTGTCTTAAGAAACTGTGTCGGGATCTTAAATGACAACGTACCTTTCTTCAGCGAATAGTCGGTCTTGCCGTTAACGGTCATATTAAAGGTGAATGCTTCCTTCCAGCCCTTGGGAGTATTTAACCTGAATGCGGCCTGAGCCAGGCTGCCCTGCACCTGAGGTCCGATCCCGACATTTGCGCCTCCAAATACTGTAGAGCCCGCTGCCCCTGTCACCGAAAACGTGGATGCTATGACCGCATTCGGGTTGGCCGGATTGGCCGGATTAGGAGCCGGTGCGGGATCATCTTCATGATCATCATCGTCCTTATCCCGCGGAGTCGGCGTAGGTGTGGGAGTAGGAGTCAGCGTAGGTGTAGCAGTAGGTGTGGGAGTCGGTGTGGGAGTAGGAGTCGGCGTAGGCTTTACTGCAGAAAAATTGGCCTTTACCGTCACATCCGAATCTATCATCCTGAACCAAGCCGTATCGGCGCTTTTCGGATTAATGATATCTACAGCGCTTTCCGTGGTCCATCCGTCAAATTAATTTCCGCTATCGGGTGAAGCGGACAAATTGATCACGGCATCGTTTGATGCACTTGTCGGTGAAGCACCGGCAGTTCCGTGCCCGTCCTTTGTAACGGTGACGTTGTGAAGGCGTTTGAATACAGCCGTAAAATAAGCGTGGTTATTATCAGGAGGTTGTGGTAAGATAGCCGTTACCGTGGGTTGTTTTCTGCCTTCTTCAGGTATTAAATCAATGTTTGCACCGTCCCACCTGTCAAACTCATATCCGGGATTTGGGGTAGCCGAAAGTCCAATACTACCATACTCAAAAGCATACTCAGGCGAAACGGTACCGCCCACGCTCGGGGCTGCAGATACATGTATATGCCAACTGGACACCGCCTTCGTCTCCTGCGAAAAGGCAATGCCCAAGGCAAAACTCATCACCGCAATAGTAGCCATCCTCAAGACAAGTCCTGTTTTCTTCCTCATAACCCATTCTCCCTGCAGTATAACCACAACAGTTACGCTGATAGAAATTATACCATAGACGCCTTTGGCTACAAAGTGATTTTCTGATGATCATCCCCTGGAGCCGAAATCTTCCCTTACTTCCTCATCCCAGCCGCAAAGCGCCTCATCCATGCGGGCCGCAGATGCCTTCCTGACTCTTGACACGGCTTTGCTTAATGCCGAATAGTTTACCGCCGTTCCGACTGCGTCGCAGCAGTAATTTGCCGCCCTGTCGGCCCTGATCCCGATATCGGCCGCCGCACTTATCGCATCCATGTTGGCACCGAGAAACAGGAATTCCCAACCCTTCTTCTCCTGCTTTTTCTCGACCATCTTTTTGATCTTCTCATATGTAAAATCATGGGATGAGTTCTCCTGGCCGTCCGTCGTGATCACAAACACCGTTTTTGCGGGCCGCTCATCCTCGGGAAGCGCCTTGTGCACCTTATTGATGTGCCTGATAGTGTTGCCGAGCGCATCAAGCAGCGCCGTGCATCCTCCGACCTGATAATCACCGGCCGTCAGGTTTGCGATCTTGTCAAGCTTTGCGCGGTCGTGAATGATCTGCATCCTGTCATCGAACAGCACCGTCGAGATCACGACATCGCCGTCCTCTTCGCGTTGCTTATCGAGCATCGAGTTGAACCCGCCGATGGTGTCCTTCTCCAGTCCGCTCATGGATCCGCTCTTGTCGAGTACAAATACGAGTTCCGTTAAGTTTTCTCTCATGATGATTACCTCCTGTAAAGTGGCTGTTTACTGTTTCTGAGGCAATCATACCGTCATTCGGTCATAGGAAGGTCACTTGTCAGGCGACAAGTAAAAATCACACGGCCTGCGATCCCAAAAGCTGCTCACCGTGTTCGAAAAGCGCCATGTTTATCTCATAAATGTCATATGCGCCATGCTCAATAAAATACTGCACGATGACATCCTGTTTGCTGCACGGCGAGAGCGCAAATCCCGCTCTCGATAACAGGTCCTTTGTATCATCAAGTCCGAGCCGGAGCGCCACTGCAAGCGCAAGCGCCGTCCCCTTGCTCGGGTTCTTCGTGGTACCGCACTTCAGCTTGGAAAACGCCTTCCGGTCAAGGTTGGCTCTCTTCTGAACCTCTACATCCGTCATGCCCTTTTCATCGGCAAACGAAAAGACAAGCTCCATGAACGTCTTGTCAAGATTGTTTACAACATCGTCAAGACTGCGGGCTTCTGCAAACGAAATTGAGCACTCTTCCATAACCTCATCAGGCATAAAGGTTTCTGCCCGGGCGGCCGTACTCTTCTTCCTCGACATAGCCTTGAGCCCACCCACCGGCCTTGCCAGGGCCTGATCACAGATCGCGCTTCCGAAAAAGTGATTCTCTTTCTCTTTGACTTCTTCTACATAATTATTGCTGATATACTCATCGATATCATTGCAACGATCCTGCGAAGGCGCTGACTGATCATCAGGCATGACGAGATATACCGTCATGTCATGATCTGTAAGAAACGTCTCAGTCTCCGAAAGAGCAAGGCTAAAAGGCGCCACGAGCGGCACCCTGAGGCTTTCGGCGTCCTCTCCGGCCGCCTTCATAAAGGCGCTTTTGTACCAGTCCCTTACAGACTCTTCATCAGAGCCAACCGGCAATTTCTGGATCTTATCCCTAATTATCTGAAATGGCATAACGCTCACCCTTTCTTAAAATATGAGACAGGGGGACGGAGGTATTGTCTCATGTCATGAGACAATACCTCCGTCCCCCTGTCTCACTTCGTCCCTTTGGTTACTTGAATATTTTATAAACATCCGATGCTAAATGCGCAGTATTCACCAACGCATTTGCTGTGGATATTTTATTACCGCGTTTTTGGGCTTTAAGATTTTGTCTGGAGGTTTCTAGATTCTGTTTCGAAACCTCCAGGTGCTGACGCTGCAGTTCATTGCTTTCTTTCTGCAGTTCAACATTCTGTCGTTCAAACTCCTCCATCTTACGTCTGTGATTACGCTCATCAATAATAGAAAGAGCCTGGCGCATATTATCTGCTCTGTTGGTTGTAAAGATCTTATCAAGTTCCGTAAAAGTGTCTTCATCATAATAGTCTTCAGGTAGTTCCGGAAGAATCTCCGCTATACTCTCATAGCTCTTTTCAGTTTTTCTGATAATAGCATCAATCTCCTGCTCACTCGAAGCGATCGAACTTGCTTTCTCCACTTTTTCAACTTTAATCTTTACGATATAGGTTCGGACAAGAAACACTCCGACTCCAAGAAATACCAATCCCAATAATACGGGCAAAAGGGATAAGGACAGGATCATCATCAAACCAAATCCGCCTAAAATAGCACCCCCTATCATAAAACCATTAGATTTATAAGAACTTGCCTTATATTTCTTTAACGCCTGCTGCTTCTGAACAACCTGCTCATCATATTTATGATACTGATTGAGAAAATCGTGAGCTTTTCTGACCCTGTCCCGAAGTGATGCATCTCTGTCTTTGATCTTATCAACAATGGCATCCATATCCTCAGAATCAAGTTTAATATTGTTATTTACAATATTAATTGCCTTCTCGACAATAAAGGGGGTACCACAGTGTTCACACACGGCGGCATCCTTCGTCTTATCCACCTTTAGCTTCCCACCACACTGGGGACAAATCCCCGGAACCAGGCTTGCTCCTGTTCCAGATCCGTTGGATCTTTGGGCATTTGTAACTGAAGGAATAGACGGCTCAGGCTGTTTCATTACGTTCTTAATAGACTGTACTTCTTTCGAAACCGCAGCCTCAATGCAATCAAGCATCTGGTTGTTGTCCATAGAATTCCAAACTGAAATATCCACGCCAAGGTTCAGAAATTTTCCACCACACTTTGTACAGACAGGATTGCCGCTATACTCATCTATATTGTTACATTTCGAACAAAATCCTACTTCCATGTTTAATCCGTCCTTATAAACTTATGATCAATAGCACTTCTTGCAAGGCTCATAGCCTGCATTTATTGCATCGCTTTCAGACATGGATGACGGAGATCTCATATTGCTGCAATTGGGATTGCGATGATACTTACTTCCCGTACGTGGAATCCAAACCGTCCCGCCGGAAGATACAGGCTGAGATTTGGTTACAGCAGGCGCTGTTGCTGCCACCGGTACTGATGATGCTGCCACTGCTGAAGTTGTTGCTGTCGGTAAAGCAAAATCAAGCCCCGTTGTTTCCGTAGCTGTCGGAAGTGAAACGCTTGCAAAGCCCATTGTATATGGGGTCAGAAATTCAGATTTAATATATGCCTTTTTTCCCGCATAGTCTATGCAGCTCCAGCCATCTGCTCTTTCCTCGTTTCTGTTAAGCATAGTTCCTTTTGATACTTTGCCATAAGACTTACTTGTGGTAGTTGCCTGTGAACGAACATTAACATCCGTAGCATTTACCATGACAATATCCGGTGCAGCCTTAACTTCCACAGTATTTACCGCACCTATTGCAACACTTATAATAAATCCTGCAAGTAAGCTTACAATGTACTTTACTAACGTTACTTTTCTACTCATTTTTCATTTCTCTCCTAAGACTAATAATAAAGATCGCATCAACACACCCGTGTAATGCGATCTCTCCTTACGCAGCCCCTTTTCTCCCTTATTGTGATTATACATGATATCGACAAAAAAAACTATTGGTCAGAAGTTATTGTAACAATAGAATCTCAATTTTTGAGACTCGGGGACGGAGGTGTTGTCTCATTTTTGGTTCTCCTACTTTACTCTTCATGATATAATACTATCATCCATCCGTCCACAGATATGCGAACGGATCATGTCAGGGCCATTGGCGCAGCTGGGAGCGCGCTTCGTTCGCAACGAAGAGGTCGTCGGTTCGAATCCGATATGGTCCATAAAAAATCATGAGACAGGGGGACAAACTGAGACAGGGGGACGGAGGTATTGTCTCAACCATTGAGACAATACCTCCGTCCCCCTGTCTCACCAGTCTCACCCAAGGAGGGCCATGGCATGTATACTGCTTCCGCGAACAGATATGAAACGATGAAATACAACCGCTGCGGCAACAGCGGGCTGATGCTTCCCGCGCTGTCACTCGGCCTGTGGCATAATTTCGGCGACACCGGCGATCCGGCAAATATGGAACAGATGATCTTTACCGCATTTGACAAAGGCATCACCCACTTCGACCTGGGCAACAACTACGGCCCCGCACCCGGAAGCGCCGAGCGCAATTTCGGCCGGATCCTCAAAGACCACTTTGCCTCGCACCGCGACGAGATGATCATCTCAACAAAAGCCGGCTACGACATGTGGGAGGGCCCCTACGGCAACTGGGGCAGCAGGAAATACCTGATCGCCAGCCTCGACCAGTCGCTGCTTCGGCTCGGCCTTGACTATGTCGACATCTTCTACCATCACCGCATGGACCCCGAGACCCCTCTCGAGGAGACCATGGGCGCGCTTTCGCAGATCGTAAGCAGCGGCAAAGCCCTGTACGTGGGCCTGTCAAACTACGATGGCCCGACCCTGTCCCGCGCATCCGCGATCCTGGATGACCTGAAAGTCCCTTTCATCATCAATCAGAACTGCTACAACATCCTCGACCGCACGGTCGAAAACAACGGCCTTAAGGAGACGTCCGCAAAGCTCGGCAAGGGCATCATCTGCTTCTCTCCTATGGCCCAGGGCCTGCTTTCCGGCAAGTATCAGAACGGCATTCCCGATGACAGCAGGATCCGGACCGACGGACGCTTCCTGAACGAGTCGCGCCTTACCGAATCAACAATGGCGAAAATCACGGCGCTCTCCCTTATCGCCAAAAAGCGGGGACAGCTCCTTCCCGAGATGGCCCTTGCCTGGCTGCTAAGGCAGCGCGAGATCACTTCCGTCCTTATCGGTGCGTCAAAGCCGGAACAGATAACAGCCAACATCAAAGCACTTGATAATACGGACTTTACCGACGAAGAACTTCAAGAGATAGACAGCATCTAAACCCTCCGCCAAGACAACCACACGAAAGGCCGCCATGTTTCTTAAAAAAGTCAAGGAAACCGGAGTCGCAACCCACATCATCAAAGCGATCCTCATCATATTGTTTGCGGTAAACCTGATCGTTATGGTTTTTGCCGCCACCGACCGCGACAACATTGACGAAGCCCCCATGGGTTCATTCGGGGTCAAGGATTTCAACACCGGATGGACGCTGATGCATAACGGCGAAAAGGAAGCCGTCACTCTTCCCTTTTACGCAGACAGCGCTCCCGGAGATGAGCTGATCATATCAAACACCCTTCCCATGAACCTAAGCAACGGGATGACCCTGATGATCAGGGCTTCGATGGAAGATGTCGTTGTATATGTCGATGGCAGGAAGCGCACCGAATACTCCACGAATTCGGTCCGCGACATGAGCTTTTACATTCCAAGCGCTTACGTGGTCACCGAGCTTGACGAGCATGACTGCGGAAAGCCGATCGCAATACACTTTACGGTAAAATCACGTGGCAGCATCAATCCCATCACCATAGCGCACGGCAACAACGGCTGGTACAAGGTCATAAAGAGCTCTCTTGCGGTCAACGTCATCGCACTCATGGTATTTGTATGCGGAGTATTGATAACGCTCGCGGCCCTCATTCTCGGCAAGCGCTACAAAACCGATTCCGCCGGATGCCTGGGCCTTCTGGTAATGGATGTTACCATGTGGATGTTTTCCGAATCGGCCCTCAGGCAGTTCATCTTTACGAGGCCCTCACTCACACGCATCTTCTCATATCTGACACTTGAGCTGATCGCGGCACTTGCATGCATGTATTTTGACGAGGTACAGCACAGGGTTTACCACAAACGATACCTTGTCGGCGAGGCAGCATCGGCACTGCTTGTAACGGTCAATATAATCCTGTGGGCAACGGGAGTGTGCGAACTCTACGAGTCCCTGCCCGCGTCCCACGCAATGGCCGCCGCAGTCTCTGTCATGATCATCATCAATATAATACAGGACATAAAGAGCGGGAGGATAAGATCATACCGGATCAACATGATCGGTGCGCTCGTGTTCATAGCGCTCTCGCTCATCGAACTTGCAAGGTTCTATTTTGCCGAGTTCGTCATCTTCGGCAGCTACATGTGCATCGGTCTTATAGGCCTGATGATAGCGACCGTCATGCAGACCATATACGATATCCTTGCCGAATTCCGAGCGCACGAAGGACAGCGCACCGCGATGATGAACAAGACGATAGAAACGATAGCCGGCGCCATAGATGCCAGGGATGAGTACACCGGCGGCCACTCGGAGCGGGTCGGTATGTACGCACATCTTTTGGCCAAAGAGATCGCAAACGAGTATGACCTGTCCGAGGAGGACATCATACGCATACACTACATAGGGCTTGTTCACGACATCGGCAAGATCGGTGTTGCCGACAACATCCTCAACAAGGCCGGCAAGCTTTCCAATGAGGAATACAGCCTTATGAAGCGTCATACGGAGATCGGTTACGAGCTTATGAGCTCGATGGGTGGGGAAATAGAAGGCGTCCTTGACGGGATCAGGTTCCATCACGAAAGATACGACGGTAAAGGTTACCCGGACGGTCTGACCGGCGAAGATATCCCGCTTGTTGCCAGGATCCTGTGCATCGCCGACAGTTACGATGCCATGACATCGAACCGCGTGTACAGGAAGAGGCTGACCGGCGAAGAGGTCAGAAGCGAACTGCTGCGCTGTTCCGGTTCCCAGTTCGATCCGAAGCTCGCCAAGGCATTTACCGCGCTCCTTGAACATGGTGACCTTACGGAAAACACCGTCGAGGGAATGGCCGTCGACTCGCACGGCAACGTCACAGCATCCGCCCGCCTTGAATCAAGGCTTCAGAGCGACCTTCTTTCAGGAGCGAAAATCATACACCCGTCGCACATCCGGATGCTGTGCTATATCATCAAGCTGATGGAGAAAAAAGGCATGGCCTACCGCGTGATATTCGCGGGCCCTTCCGATGAGACGACAGAAGGCACCGAACTTACCTCATACATTAAAAAGCTCTCAAACGCCGTATCATCAAAGCTCGACAACCATGATATATCGGTCCGCTACTCCGACAGGCTCAGCATCATCGCCCTGTATGAAAAAGACAGCGCCGCAGCCGACAACATCATAAACAGCCTTAAGGCCGAATTACCCGGCCTTACGGCCGAGCTTTTTTAAGGCACGCACAACAATGCTATAAAGGTATCCAAGATGAAGACAAGAATACTGAACGAAAAGAAAACAGTCACCGCCGACAAAACAGGTATCGCAGATATCGTGCAGTTTGTACGGGAGAAAATCACGGGATGCGCTATCCCTGACAAGGAAACAGACCGCGCCTGCCTTGCAGCAGAAGAAGCAGCAACGATGATCATAAGCCACGCCGCAGCCGATCATGTCGATGTGATCATCAGAAAGCTTGGCGGCTCGGTTACGGTCGACATATATTCAAAGGGCGAGCGTTTTGATCCCGTCGAAAAGGCCGGAGCGGACCTTCTAAGTGATACCGACAGCAGTGCGGCGACCCAAAGCATGATAAGCTCCATACTGCTGCGGTCGATGTCCGAGCACTTCAAGTACAGATACATCCTCGGCACCAATCTGATCCGCCTTAAGGTCGTAAGGTCAAAACGTGCCTTCCTGTACCGGACACTCGGAGCGATGGCGCTTGCGATCATCACAGGACTCATCCTGTCACAGACAATGCCCTCATCGTTTAACAACCTTCTTGACACCTATATCCTTACACCCGTAAAGACCATGTATCTAAACGGACTGAAGATGGTCGTGGCACCCGTCGTGTTCTTCTCGATAGTATCGTGCATCGTCCGCTTTACGGACATATCGGAACTGGGGCACCTCGGCGGCCGGATAATGTCACTGTATCTGATCACAACGATCATCGCGGTATTTGTGGGAATAGGCGCATTTTACCTGTTCAGGCCGGGCGGGGCGATCCCCGCAGACATGGCAGCAGATGCGGCAGAATCGATCACTTCCCAGACCATGAACGTTTCAATAAAGGACATGATCGTCGACATCGTGCCTTCCGATTTCGTCCAGCCATTTGTCGAATCCAACATGCTCCAACTCATCTTTCTGGCGATCATATGCGGCATAGCCGCCGGTGCAATCGGACAGTATTCCCAGATGGTCAAGAGCTTTTTCGAGGCGCTCAATGACCTGTTCCTTAAGATGACAACGATCATCATCAGCTTTATGCCCATAGCGGTATTTTGCTCGATATGCTCCATGATGCTGAAGATGGGGATCAGGACCATCGCATCGGTCTTCGGGATCTTTGCGACCTTCCTGTTCGGACTTGTCTGCCAGATGGTTGTCTACTGCATAATGATGGTGGGAATATCCAGGATGAGCCCCCTGCCCTTTCTCAAAAAATACCCGCAGACCATGATGCAGGTATTCTCGATGGCATCAAGCAACGCGTCCATCCCGTTAAACCTGGAAGCGTGCGAAAACATGGGCGTTGCCAAAAAGCTCTACAGCCTGTCTATACCGCTCGGAGCCACAGTGAACATGGACGGCGGCTGCATCTACATGGCAGTGTTTGCGCTCTCGCTTGCCAAGATCTACGGCGTGCAGGTATCAGGCGCAGCGCTTACCGCCATGATCATCTCTATAGTCGTACTGTCGATCGGAGCCCCCGGCATACCCGGCTCCGGACTCATCTGCTTAAGCGTTCTCCTTACTCAGATAGGCGTTCCGACCGAAGCGATAGGCCTTATCATGGGAATAGATTCCCTCGTCGGAATGTTTCGGTGCATGAGCAACTGTACCGGAGACGTCGCAGTCAGCATTGCAGTCGCCAAGCGCGAAAACCTGCTCGATACAGACCGCTACGCATCTTGAGACAAAGGAACCGTTCTTTTGAGACAGAGGGACGGTTCTTTTGTCTCAAAGAGTGGGATCTATCACAACTTCCTTGCGATAACATTTATCCAATAGGCATCCTTGTTGCGTCGCACATCATGCGATTGCCATATCTCTTCTACCTTAAATCCGGAAACACCGGCGAATAATTCCTGCACAGATACTTCATTCATATCATGAAAATATCTGCCATCTCTTTCTCCGAAATAATCTCCATATTTAAACGATGCATATAAAACTCCCCGGGGTCTTAACGCCAGCCTAACCCTGTCAAGTATACCGGGAAGTTCCTCCGGGCTGACATGGAGCAGTGACGCACAGGCAAATACCCCGTCATATCTGTCGGTTTCAGCAAGCTCCTCAAACCGCATGCACTTGACTTTGATCCCTGTGTACTCTGACGCTTTAATGCAAAGCTCCTGCGACGCATCTATTGCCTCCACCTTATAACCGGCATCAATGAAGCTCTTAGTGTCTCTGCCCGAGCCACATCCAAGATCCAGTATTTCTCCGCCCGGCGGTACATACTTCAGGAATCTGTCTCGCAGATCCCCGGTATCAACATTTATAGTCCCCTCGATAAAATCACGGGCATTAGCATTGTAGTATTCAGTCGTATTTTTCGTATTCATGATCTCGTCAACAGTTTATATCTGATATATTCAATCAGCTCCAGATCAGCCGGCAGCCTTTGAATTCTCCATATCCCCGCTGCGTAGCGAAAATCATACCACCATCCGTAATGACCGCCACAACCCTGACTGTTTTAAGCGCCATGTTTCTCCATCTTATAGCACTAATCTATATAATCATATATTCTTTCCTAGTCTGTCCCATATCTCGTAACCCTGTCTTCTGGCAGAATCATAAATCGGCTGCATATTCTTCTGAAGAATTCCGTAAAACTCATCTTTTGAATTGCCTTTCCGATACAGCTCGCGTCCTGCCCATATGGAGTGAAGGTTATCTCTGTAGCACTCTTCGAATTTCTTATGTATCGCATCTTTTTCATGAATCAGGCTATATAGTAAGTATTGATTATTTGCAAACTTCTTGAAAAACGGCTCCCATTGCGGAAGACGATTGCTCTTTGATGAATTAAGTGATGAATCCATCGGCATTAAGTTCCAGAGCTCATCGTTCATAACAAATGACCATGGGATAAAATGATCAACATCGTATTTCTTCGGGATGATAGCATTGTCAGTGAATACATCTCTGATCTCGGTAATGCTTAATACCATCTCCCACAGTTCCCTAACCTTTCCGAGTTTTCGCATTTTCTCGTCCATAGGTGATAATTTATATACAAGTCCGGGAACCTCGGGATTATTATTCTGTAACCATTTCAGTTTTTCAAACCTTATCCACCCCAATATAGGGACGGTGTTATCCCTGATCATCTCAGACCAAGCAGGTTGAAAAAATATTTCCCTCTTTAATCCACTTGAATTACCCAGTGTATATGGTAATAGTTTTTCCGCGGCATTAAATCTCTCGACATATGCTATGATCCTTGATTTACTCTCATCGCTTTGAACAGGGTTTTTTACAGGCAGGAAACCGGCAAGTGCTCGGTAAGGAACCATATTGGTTAACTGGTTTTTTTCTACCCGGATTAAATCATCATACTTTTTTATGGCGTTCTTTATCTCAATCTCTGATGAATTCGCAGATAGATTGCTGATCTCGGCCAGCTTAAGGACAGCTCTCTCCAGACCGTCCCTGACCATTCCATCAACTCTGAGTCCGCTTAAATGAATATGGAATTCACGTACAGAATACCAGGCGCTGCAAATCATTTCGTTAATTACATCATCAAAAGTCGCCTGGTGAATATCCTCAGATATTAGAATTACTATGGCTTCAAGCCAATAGAATTTATAACAATAAGAAGGATCTTTCATCATACGTGAAAATCCTTCTAGATCAAGCTTATTATTGTACAGCTCATCAATATGAATTGAAAAATCACCTGATCTCAGAGTGTAATCCATCACAACTTCCTTGCGATAACGTTTATCCAATAGGCAGCCTTGTTGCGGTGCACGTCATGCGATTGCCATATCTCTTCTACCTAATACAGAGCTCCTTCGACAAAATCACGGGCATTAGCATTGTAGTATTCAGCCGTAATGTTGTCGGTATTCATAGTCTGTTATACTTGTCTGCTTTTCCTTTGGCTTTATCCACAGGATATTTCGACTCATTCTGAGACATTTTCATATTCACGATCTCATCGACATCAAGACCAAGCTTATCTAACATATTCTGACAATATACAATTACATCTGCCAATTCTTCTTTTATGTGATCCAGATCATAATTCTCATTATCCCACTGGAAACACTCAAGTAATTCTGCCGCTTCTATTACAATTGACTTTGCAAGATTAGCCGGAGAATGAAACTGATCCCAGTCTCTTTCATCTGAAAATCTTCTGATTCTCTCAATCGTCTCCTGTTTCATTTCTTAGCATGCTCCAATCTTTTCTTTAAGTACTCCTTCATACCTTTATCAGTGCAATAAATGTAACATCCTTTCATTCCGCGTGTCATAAGTGTACGATACGTATTCTTAATAATCTCATCAGCTCGCGACAATGCCGCATCCGGCGATTCCTTATATAGTTTCTTTATACCTTTTAATGACTGGTCTGTTTTGGCACGTTTTGAGAAATCTGTTATAACCTTTCCGTTCTCATACCGTATATCATCTCCAACGATCACACCAACATAATCAAATTCAAGGCCCTGAGATGTATGAATACATCCGGCTTCATTTATTGATGTTTCACTTACAGCAAACGGTTCGCCACTTCCAAGATTCCAGCTCATCTCAAAATCTCCGATCTTGATATCATGAACATCAGTTGAATTCTTTCCGCTTGCTATCCACTCCCAACAATAGCCCGCAAGTACTCTTGCCCTGTTGGCCTGCCTGTTCTTCTCGATCACTATTTCCCGCATCTCCTCGGGAGAGTCACATATTCTTATATCGTAGTCTATACCTTCCAGATCGTAATTAGCAGTCTCCCGGATATCCAATACATTATCTATCCAAGCAAGGTATCCATCTGACCCGTTACACCTGAACTGTGATTTTAACTCCAGGTAATGAAGTTCTGATCCGGCATCCTTTGCCCACTTTTCTATTTCCGCAACAGAGCCGATGTCGTCCATTGTCACTCGCTGACTCTCATCTATGAAGAAAACACTACAGTAAGCAGCGTGGATAATCTCTTTAATCTGATTTTCTCCAAGGTTATGAAACATTCCGGATTTTTCATTGAGTCTGTGAGCTTCATCGACCAAAAGGCAATGGGCCATGTTTTCTCCGACCTCAGTATATGTCCCTGAGCCTTTGAACATATTATCAACGCTGCTCTTTTTTATCTGTCCTTTAAGTTTCTTCAAATAGACCTGCCGAGGGGCACTATTCTTGGAAACATACTGAACCATCTGATCTCTCCTTGTAAGTTCAGCAAGCAGATTGACTGCTATAACCGACTTGCCTGTTCCGGGTCCACCCTTGACGATAACAGTCCGCTTTTTAAGATCCTTCTGAGACTTGAGTGACAATCGCAGAATTTCCTCATACGCAACCTTTTGTTCATCAATCATAATGAACTCGCGATTACCTTTCAGCATTGATCCAATTGCGTTTTGGAGGCTCTTGGACGGCCTGATTTTTCCGTGATCTATAAGATATAAGACTTCCTTATGATCTCCTTTTTTGATGGATTGTTTTATGAAATCGCGAAGCTGCTGGAGCTGTCCTTTTGTATACGCCGGAGCTTCATCAAGATACTCTTGATACTGAATGGCATCGAGCGGATCATTCTCATGTCTGATATAATTGTGAAGACATGCACATGGAGAAAGCGTTACTGCGTTATCCTGAACAGCCTGATTATAATCCTGTATTAACTGAGCATATGACCACGCCTGATACGAAGGATGAACAAGTAATTGATTCCCTCCTCCAATATATGTTTCAACGAGCGCATCAGTTCCTGTCACTTCCTTTATGGAATCCCATTGTTTTAATTCCACAATAACCATTCCGGGTGAATCATTATTCCCGTAACCTGATATCATAAAATCAACACGCTTCGATGTCTGCGGAATATTAAACTCTATCGCCACACCCGAATCATCAGGGATCTCATTATCATTCAGCACCTTGTACATATAGTTAAGTGAGTTTTCCCATGAACGGAATTCTGCTTTGGGAGTATGCTTTCCAAGCTTTTCCAAAACATTTTCTTCTATCTGTATTGCAATTGTGTCATTCTCACAGCTCTGTAAGAAGTCAGTTTTCAGACCATCGTACACGATCATGATGAGTACCCCTTGTTACAAGTTATTCTTTATAATCTCAACCAATTCCCGATCAGCCGGAAGCCAATTCACGCTATCTATTGTATCTTTAGTTAACCATTTTGCAGCTTCAGCCTCTTTTAAAACAAGCTGGCCTTTCTCCACCTCTGCCCAGAAGCAGTCCATTGAAAGATGAAAGGTCGGATAATCATATTCGATCGTATGAATCAGATCTCCAACCTTAATCTCAGCCCCAAGTTCCTCTCTGATCTCTCGAACAAGTGCCTGTTGGGGAGTCTCACCTTCCTCGATCTTGCCTCCCGGAAATTCCCATTGGCCCTTGAATTCGCCATAGCCTCTGGCTGTGGCAAAAACCTTGTTGTTGTCTTTAATTATCGCTGCTACAACTCTGATCGTATTCATTATATTTCTTCAAGGCCGAGGCTCTTAAGATATTTATATGTTCCGTCATAATACTCCGGCAAGCGCGTATTGTCTTCCCAAAAACCACTGGCTGTTTTATGTGAATTTCCTTCCGGCACACATATGATCATTCCGATCCGCGCTCTTGTTAGCAAAACCCTATAAGCATTAAGCATATATTTCATGAGCTCTTGTTTGGTTTCGCTAACAGGTAATACTTCGCCCCATTCCGTATTTCGATTAAACTTATAGAATCTCCATTTTCCATCTTCAAAACGCATATCCGCATCCCACAGAAGGCACGTATAATCTAGCTCTAATCCTTGTACCTGTATTTCTGTTGCCGCATCTTCTAAATAATTAGAAGACCTTGTATCACATTTATCATCGAGAAACCAATGAACTGCATTTTCATCACCCGATTGAAGAACATGTATCCCCAAGGGTTTATACCTGGCAGATTCTTTTGTGATCAGCACACCTGTTCTTTCTGAGCCTCTGACTTTGTCGTGCAACCATCTTCTTGCTTTCTCCATGTCTCTAGTCAGAATAATAGGATAATTCTCTTTTATCTCCTCGTAAATTGAAGAAGCATTACCATCTATTGCCAGTAACGAATGAACAAATGCAGAGAGTTTCTCTGCTCTAAAGGATCGCAAAGAGACAGCAAGATGTAATCGATCCGAATATACTACATTTTCATTATGTTTTAAAAGCTCATTGACTTTTCCCTCCGCATACTCTGTCTCTGTAAGTTTGGGAGAAATGTAAACCTTCCAATGTTTAAATAATTCGTTTAGAGCTCTGATCCACTCTGATATTCCGGCCTCGCCAGTATTAATCTCTTGGCCACCGCCCACAAGACAGATTATTGTGGCCCAGTCTTCTCTCTGATCAAGAGACCAAATAAGAAAAGCGGCTTCTGACATCGGAAAGTTTGGTACCTTCAACTTGTTACCATAAGTGCCTCCCCTTTTTAAGTAATCGGACAGTCTCTTATGTGTCCATGATCGTTGCGCTTCATCAAATATTGCCACATGCTCAACTTCTCCGAATCCCGAAGCATCCTGTTTGACTGCTTTTTGAGGATCAATTTCCAGAACACCATTTTCCACTGGATTCTTTATCTTAGCAAGCATATTGTCACGATATCGATGTATGATCTGTATAAATTTACCTACTTCTCTTCTTGAATCTGTTAGTTTCTTATTCTCTCCTCGTGCCTTACACTTTTCACAGTTATCTTTTGCTAGTGCCTCATTTAGCACAGCTACAAGTGGGCCATTTCCGGAAAGATATACTGCTCCTTCATCCTCGGAAGGCTTATCTGTATTCTGATATGTTTGTTTTACAGCAACATCCAATCCGACCAACGTCTTCCCAGCACCGGGTACGCCAGTAACAAAACAGATACTCTTTTCTCCGTTCGTTTTGCTTTTATTAATCACATTCAAAATGAACGAAATTGTATCATCTGTAGTTACCTCATCAGCCTCATGTCGTGTAATATCCTCAACAGAATGGCTCTCATACAGTGTTCTTGCAGCTTCAATTATAGTAGGGGTGGGGGAATATGGACTAATAATCCAATTACTATCAACCGGTGTTTCCCCAGGGAAAAAGCTCAAAACCTCTGATATCAGTTCTGATATTCCATCCTCACCTGTAATCAATGGATTAACAATCCGGTCATTGTAAACTGATTCCTGGATAAGAGACGATGAACCAGTATACTTTGTAGCAATCAGAATAGGAACAATCAATTTATCACGACTAAATTTGTGAAAATTCTTGAGATCCAAAGCATAATCCAAAACTTGATCCACATCCGCCTCATGGATAACGGACTCACCCACTTTGAATTCAAGGCAGAATACAATACCACTAAGAAGTACTACCACATCAATTCGTTTACCAAGACGTGGAATATCATATTCGAAAACAATGCGGCCATCGGACTTTTCCCAAGGAATGAGTACTTCTTTCAATAATTCAATCTCGCGTTTCCATGCATCCCTGGTTGATGTCAATGCATCGCCATGATACTGATCGCATAATACTCCAAAAACGGATTCAGTTTCCCTATTTAGGAAAGACTCTATATCACTTTCATATAAACATCGCGGGGTTTTTCCCATGACAACACCTCGTGATTTTATTGATCCAAAACTTACAATCATTCTACCGCTTATTATAGTACATATACAAACAGTAAAAAAACAATACTCTTAGGGCGAAAATACAATTTGTTTATTAACTATCTAAGCGGCGCCAAGTTTATGGCTTTTGTTGTATGAATCCATATCTTCGCTAGCTTTATCGATCACTTTGTTTCTGTCCTTTGCCGGCAGGGCAAGAATCTTTTCACACAGTACGTCCATGCAGTCTGCCAGGAAATATGCTGCATCCTCCGTGTGATCATCCTTGGCAAATTCATAGATCCTGTCCCAATTCTCGGTAAGATCTTCCGCATTGAATTCTGCAAGCTCCCAGAAATCCATCTCCATGTTAAACATATAGCTGTTGTTAGATACGATCGTCATGATTTTCTCCCCTCCTGTTGTCGTATGCTGTCCTTCTTTGAGTCCTTCGGTAAACTAAGCATATGATTTTTACTGTCCAATAAAAATGGTGAACAAATGTTTGCGGGGTTGAGACAACACCTCCGTCCCTTTGTCTCAAAAAAGAAAAGACGTATGAAACCAAATGTCTCATACGCCTCATAGGATTTATGATTATAGCTTTGTAAATTCATCAAGTTGCTTATCTACATCTCTTCCGGAATGCATAACCCGAATCACTGTAACCAATTTCTTTGTCCTATCGGGGATATAGAAAATAACATAATTATCAACAGGCACAACTCGTGTATTTCGACTCTTCCAGGGCTCTCTTTCATATTGCCGGAACTTCTCCGGATACTCTCCCAAGGAAAGGATTTTTTCTTCGATCCGGTCAAGCTGTCCGGCTGCATTCTCAGGTGAAAGAAGATCAAATGCTATATACTCAAAGATACCGCGAAGATCGTTCTCAGCCTGCTCCGTAAAGGTAACATCATATTTCATGCATTATAATCCCTTCGGATATCCGCAAAAACCTGAGCTGCAGATTTGGTACGCCCTGCCTGCATATCCGCATATCCTTTCTCAAGTTCCATGTCCAAAGTCTCTGCGTTCATTCTCGAAATATCAACAGGTCTCGCAGTTGGAATCTTTACCTCAAACGGAAGACCCCTATTTAGAATGATCTGCTTATAAAACATATTGATAGCATTAGATGCCGTGATCCCCAAAGTAGCCAGAATTCCCTCAGCCTGTTCTTTAACATCCGGCTCTATTCTTGCATAAAGATTTGCTGATTTGGCTGCCATATCATCACGCCCCTTTCTTTTACCCATATTATAAGTCAATGTACGGACAAGAGCAATACATTTTTCAAATCAGTGCCCTGATCTGCTCGTAAGGTGAATTTTTAATTTTGCTAGGTTTACATAACTATATGAAGTAGAAACTACTCTTGCACAGGGGAATTACAACTATATATGATTGTGTCGGTTATCTGTCCGCCAAGAAAGGAGTCCCTATGAGTAAAAATAAAAAGGGAAACGGACATCACCACCTAACACTGTCAGACAGGATATACATAGAATCAGAACTGAATATATCACGCCCGTGGTATAATGGTCTCATCTATCCGTTTACGGATCGAAGAGCATCATTTTATCAAAGGAGTTGTTCTGAGATTGGATAATATGACTGTTTTTGAGGCTGTTTTTCTTACCGTCGCATTCCTGTTCATGGTCGGCAGTATGTTCGGTTGGGGACTTGAGCTGTTTTTCAGAAGGTTCATCTCC
>JAFXQX010000026.1 GCA_017526745.1 Lachnospiraceae bacterium
AAAATGGTCCACTAACCCCGTCCCCCAGGTCCACTTCGGCCCCGTCCCCCTGTCTCACTCCTGTCTCAATTTTTCCTTTTATTTCCTATGTTTATATGTTATAATCACACATTAGTGCTGCAAGCATTACGAAATACTGTATTTTGGAGGGAATTATTTAATGAGCGTTAAGGTTGAGAAACTGGAAAAAAACATGGCGAAACTCACTATCGAGGCTTCAGCCGAGGAGTTTGAGCAGGCCGTGAAGAAGGCATATAACAAGAACAAGGGCAAGATGAGCGTGCCCGGCTTCCGCAAGGGCAAAGTCCCCCAGGCAATGATCGAGAAGATGTACGGCCCCGAGGTGTTCTACGAGGATGCCGCGAACTTTATCATACCCGATGCATATGCAAATGCCATCGAAGAGGAGAAGGATCTTGAGATCGTATCCCGTCCGAAGATCGATGTCGAGCAGTGCGAGAAGGGCAAGCCTTTCATATTTACCGCGGAAGTTGCGCTTAAGCCTGATGTTGACCTTGGAAAATACAAGGGCGTTAAGATCGAAAAGATCGAAACTGCCGTGACGGACGAGGATATCGACAAAGAGATCAAGCGCGAACAGGAAGCAAACGCAAGAACCATAACGGTCACCGACCGTCCGGTCAAGGACGGCGATACCGCGGTCATCGATTTTGAAGGATTTGTTGACGGCGTGGCCTTTGAGGGCGGAAAAGGCGAGAACTATCCGCTCGTTATCGGGTCAGGATCATTCATCCCGGGATTTGAGGACCAGATCATCGGAAAGAACACCGGTGATGATTGCGACGTTAACGTGACATTCCCCGAAGATTACAATGCAAAGGATCTTGCCGGAAAGGATGCCGTTTTCAAGGTAAAGGTAAACGAGATCAAGGAAAAGGAGCTTCCCGAACTTGATGACGAGTTCGCATCGGAAGTTTCCGAATTCGACACAATGGCCGAGTACCGCGAAGACGTGAAGAAGAAGCTTGCCGAGAAGAAGGAAAAGGAAGCCAAGGACAAGAAGGAAGATGCAGTCATCGAGGCCATCATCAAGGATTCCAAGATGGAGATCCCCGAGCCCATGATCGATACCAACGTGGACAACATGATCAGCGACTATGCGCAGAGGCTCCAGAGCCAGGGGCTGTCGCTTGAGCAGTACTTCATGTTCACGGGCCTTGACATGGACAAGTTCCGCTCTCAGATGCGCGAAGGCGCTGTAAAGCGTATCGAGTCAAGACTGGTGCTTGATGCGATAGTTGCGGCAGAGGATTTTAGCATCAGCGATGAAGAGTATGAGAAAGAGCTTGAGCGTATCGCCGAAGAGTCCAAGATGGAGATCAACAAGCTCAAAGAATACATCGGCGACGACGAATACGGAAAGAACCGGATCATCGACGATCTCAAGATCCAGAAGGCGATAGACCTTATTACCGAAAGTGCAGTGGAGAAAAAATAGAAAGAACCAGTAAGAGGAGTATAACATGAGCTTAGTACCTTACGTCATTGAACAGACGAGCCGCGGAGAACGCAGCTACGACATTTATTCACGACTTCTCAAAGAGAGGATCGTCTTTCTCGGAGAAGAGGTCAACGAGACGACAGCCAACCTGATCGTTGCTCAGATGATGTTCCTAGAGGCTGAAGATCCCGAAAAGGATATCCATTTCTACATCAACAGCCCCGGAGGATCGGTCACGGACGGTTTTGCGATTTATGACACCATGCATTACGTCAAATGCGATGTTGCAACATACTGCATCGGAATGGCTGCCAGCATGGGCGCATTCCTTCTCGCGGGCGGCGAAAAGGGCAAGAGATTCGTCCTTCCCAATTCCGAGATAATGATCCACCAGCCTTCCGGCGGTGCAAAAGGCCAGGCGACCGAGATTGAGATCGTTGCCAAGCAGATCATCCGCACGAAAGAGCGCCTTAACAGGATACTGTCGGAGAACACCGGACAGCCTTTCGAGAAGGTTGCCGAAGATACCGAGCGCGACAACTGGATGAGTGCCGAGGAAGCCCTCGAATACGGACTTGTCGACAAGATCATTACAAACCGCAACTGATTGGAGATTAAATGGCAAAGAAAGATATAAGATGTTCCTTTTGCGGAAAGAGCCAGGAACAGGTAAGAAAACTCATAGCCGGCCCCGAGGGCGTGTTCATCTGCGATGAATGCATCGAGGTCTGCATGGAGATCGTGGAGGACGAGCTGTTTGAGCGTGAAGAGGCGCAGCCCGAGGAAAATGACCTCGATATCAACCTCGTAAAGCCCAAGGAGATGAAGTCGTTCCTCGATGAGAACGTGATCGGCCAGGAGGAGGCAAAGAAGGTCCTCTCCGTTGCGGTCTACAACCATTACAAGAGGATACTGTCCCAAAAAGATACGTCCGACGTTGAACTGCAAAAATCAAACGTTATCATGCTCGGGCCCACAGGTTCGGGTAAGACGCTCCTTGCACAGACGCTCGCAAAGATCATAAACGTTCCTTTTGCGATCGCCGATGCGACGGCACTTACCGAGGCCGGATATGTCGGCGAGGATGTTGAGAACATTCTTTTAAAGGTCATTCAGGCAGCCGACTATAACATTGAAAAGGCCCAGTACGGCATCATCTACATCGATGAGATCGACAAGATAACGAAAAAATCGGAAAATGTCTCGATAACAAGAGATGTATCCGGTGAGGGTGTGCAGCAGGCGCTCCTTAAGATAATCGAGGGAACGAATGCATCGGTTCCTCCCCAGGGAGGCAGAAAGCATCCGCACCAGGAACTTATCCCGATAAATACATCGAACATCCTCTTCATCTGCGGAGGTGCATTTGACGGCCTTGAAAAGATCGTTGAGAACAGGCTTGACCGCAAGTCGATCGGATTTAACGCCGAGATCGCGAACAAGACGGAGCATGAGGTAGGACAGCTCCTGTCACAGGTGCAGCCCGAGGACCTTATCAAGTTCGGCCTGATCCCCGAGTTCGTCGGTCGCGTGCCCATCTGCGTCAGCCTTGAAGGACTCGATGTTGAGGCACTTATCAAGGTGTTAAAAGAGCCTAGGAATGCGATCACGAAGCAGTATAAGAAGCTTTTCGAGATAGACGGCGTCGAGCTCGAGTTCGAGGATGATGCCATAGAAGAGATCGCCCGCAAGGCATATGAGAAGAAGACCGGTGCAAGAGGCCTTCGCTCGATACTTGAGGGGATCATGAACGATCTGATGTTTGAGATCCCTTCCGATGATTCCATCACAAAGTGCGTTATCACCAAGGGCGCGGTCACGGGCGACGGAGCACCTCTGATCGTGCGCAATAACGATAAGGTAAAAAAGAGTCTTAAGAAGGCAGAGTAGATTTGCGAAGGATAATCAGGAAGAAATATCCCTGCGTGGTTCTTAACCATATGGTCGTGCTCCCGGGCATGGTCATACATTTCGACATAAACGGAAGCGTGCAGGTGAAGGCCGTCGAAAAGGCCATGGTAAAGGACAGGAAACTGTTTTGCGTTGCCGAAAAAGAGGACGATGCCGCGTCAAAGTCCCACAAAGGCAGCTTGTATGCTTATGGCTGCGTGGTCACGATAAAACAGGTGGTGCGCCTTCCCGGCAATGTCCTGCGTGTTCTCGTCGAAGGCGAGATGCGCGCCCGCCTTTTTGATATCGTAAAGGAAGAATGCCTGATCGCAACGGCCAAGGAAGTCGTACCCGTTGACGACTGGTACATCGGAAAGACCGTGTCCCCCGTATATCCCGAGCTTTCCGTCGACAATGAAGACGTAAGGCTTCAGATCATGGCGAAGATCAATATCTTAAAAGATCTTCTGTCCACAATGCTCGGATACAATCCCCAGATAGGAAAGACGCTCACAAAACAGTTCGATGAAGCTCAGAGTCTTGCAGAGCTTCTTGATTTTGTTGCGATAAACGTGCCCATGCACTTTTCCGACCGCCAGCGCCTGCTAGAGTGTGAGACGGCGGAAGACCGTTTCATGTCGCTAATGACGATCCTGCAGCGTGAGGTCAACGTTCTTGACATCAAGACTAACATAGCCAAGCAGATCAAGGAAAGGGTCGACAAAAATCAGAAGGAATACGTTCTGCGCGAGCAGCTGCGCGTTATAAAGGAAGAACTCGGCGAGGGAAGCACCGCGACCGAAGAGGAAAGATACCGCGAGCAGGTATCAAAGCTTAAAGCCAAAAAAGAGATAAAGGATAAGATATTAAAGGAGATCGAACGATTTTCGCATCTGCATGACGGATCGAGCGAGGCCGAGGTCTCCAGGGGATACATAGAAACGCTCCTTGCTATGCCGTGGGATACCGCATCCAAGGATAACCGCGACATGGACAGGGCCGAAGCGATACTAAACCGGGACCATTACGGGCTCGACAAGGTAAAGGAGAGGATGCTCGAATTCCTCGCCGTAAGAAACCTTACAAAGAAGGGAAATTCCCCGATCATATGCCTTGTGGGACCTCCGGGTACCGGCAAGACGAGCATAGCAAAATCCGTTGCCGAAGCGCTTGGTAAAAAATATGTTAGGATATGCCTCGGCGGCGTAAGGGACGAGGCCGAGATACGGGGCCACAGAAGGACTTATGTCGGCGCCATGCCCGGAAGGATTGCTGTCGGGCTGAAAAATGCGCACGTTAAGAATCCGCTCATGCTGCTCGACGAGATCGACAAGATGAGCAATGATTTTAAGGGAGACCCTTCCGCAGCGCTTTTGGAAGTTCTCGACAGTGAGCAGAACATCAGGTTTTCCGATCATTATATAGAACTTCCGGTCGATCTGTCGGAAGTGCTCTTCATTGCGACCGCAAATTCGCTCTCCGGGATCCCCAGGCCGCTCCTTGACCGTATGGAAGTGATCGAGGTCAGCTCCTATACTCAGAATGAGAAGATCCATATCGCGAAGGAGCACCTCTTCCCGAAACAGCTGAAAAATCACGGGCTGAAGGATAAGCAGCTGATCATAGCGGATACCGTCTGGCCGGATATCGTCGACGGCTATACGAAAGAGGCCGGAGTGCGTTCGCTCGAGCGCAAGATCTCAGCGATCTGCCGCCGGAGCGCCAGGATGATATATCAGGACAAAAAGAAATGCGTCAGGGTCAACAGAAAGAATCTGTATGATTTTCTCGGGATCCGTAAGTACGAGCAGGATAAAAGAGCCAACAGGGATGAGGTCGGGATCGCGAGAGGCCTTGCATGGACCAGCGTCGGCGGCGATACGCTTTCCATCGAAGTAAACGTCATGCCGGGTAAGGGCGAGATACTTCTTACCGGACAGCTCGGCGACGTTATGAAGGAAAGTGCCCAGGCCGGGATGAGCTATATCCGCTCGATCGCGCCGGGGCGCAGGATCAGGGCCGATTTCTTCAAAAAACATGATTTTCACCTGCATATTCCCGAGGGAAGCGTTCCCAAGGACGGCCCTTCCGCAGGGATCACGATGGCTACGGCGCTGTATTCGGCGATAACGAACAAAAAGGTCAGGTGCGATGTTGCGATGACGGGCGAGATAACGCTTCGCGGCAGAGTCCTTCCGATAGGCGGCCTTAAGGAGAAGATACTGGCCGCGAAAAACGCAGGCATCAAAAAGGTCCTCGTTCCGAAGGCGAACACGAAGGATATCGATGAGCTTGACGATGAGATAACGCGCGGCCTTACCATCGTGTTCGTGGAGCATATGGACGAGGTGCTAAGACAGGCTCTGGCGTAGCTGCACCGCAAAAAGTCAGGCCCGTTCACTAAGATTTTTTGGACAGATCACAATGAAGATAAAGAGCGCAGAACTTGAGACCGTTTGCGGGGTCACGAGCAAACTCCCCGAAAATATGCTGCCGGAGGTTGCTTTTGCCGGCAAGTCGAATGTCGGAAAATCATCCCTTATCAATGCTCTGATGATGCGAAAAAGCCTGGCCCGTACGAGCGCTCAGCCCGGAAAGACGCAGACGATCAACTTCTATAACATAAATAAAGAACTGTATTTCGTGGATCTTCCCGGATACGGATATGCGAAGGCTTCCAAGAAAGAGGTCGAAAAATGGGGGCGCATGATCGAGCGCTACCTTACCTCTTCCAAGCAGCTTCGATGCATATTTCTTCTTATAGACATAAGGCACGAGCCCGGTGAGAACGATAAGATGATGTATGACTGGATCGTATCGAACGGCTATACGCCCGTTATCATCGCAACCAAGCTCGATAAGATAAAAAGGAGCCAGCTTTCAAAACAGCTAAAGCTCATAAGGGACGCACTCGGTGCGGCCGGCTCGGTAATGATACCTTTTTCTGCCACATCCAAGCAGGGAAGGGAGGAGATATATGAGATCATCGACAAAATACTTGAAGATACTGTTTAATTATCTGTTCGCGATCCTCGTGGCCGCACTCATCCTGTTTGTGCTCCCGAGGGCGCTGTCTTTTTTCTGGCCTTTCGTGACTGCAGCCGTGATAGCGGCTATCGCGAACCCGCTCGTCAGATTCCTTGAAAAGAAGATGAATATAAAGCGGCGTGCGGGATCCGTATTTGTCATAGTCCTGACGCTTGCGGCGGTAGGTGCGGCGTGCTACGGGATATTATATCTGCTCGTCACGCAGGTCATAGGCTTCTTTACAAGTGCACCCGATATGTGGGCCAGGGTTAACGGAGCGATAAGGAATCTCTCGCAGGAGATGAGCCACAGGTATGCCCTGCTTCCGAAGGGCACGAAAGACTTTTTCGAAAATGTCGGCGAGAGTATATACGATTCGCTTTCGGACATAGGAAGCTCGATCGGGGAGCGTGCGGCTCAGTCTGCCGGAAACGGTGTAAAGAACGCCCCCACGGTGCTTGTGGGCATCATCATGTGCGTACTTGCAAGTTACCTGTTTGTTGCAGAACGTGAGTCCATAGGAAGGTTCGCAGGCAGGATAATGCCCAGACACGTCCGCGAACGGTTCACGATAGTCACCGGTACGATGAAATCCGCTGTGGGCGGCTATTTCAAAGCTCAGTTCAAGATAATGGCCGTTGTATATATCGTGCTCCTTATCGGATTTCTTGTTCTCGGAATAGATTATGCTTTTCTGATCGCGCTGCTGATCGCATTTCTTGATTTTCTGCCCTTCTTCGGGACGGGAGCGGTGATGTGGCCGTGGGCTCTTTATGCTTTCATACAAAAAGATTACAAATTCGCCGTGGGCATGATGGTAGTCTGGGGGCTGTCGCAGCTCGTGCGCCAGCTCATACAGCCAAAGCTTGTCGGTGACTCGATAGGAATGCCCGCGATACCGACGCTTGTGCTCTTATATGTGGGATTCCGCGTCAGAGGCGCACTCGGGCTGATCCTTGCCGTACCGATAGGGATGATCGTTTATAACCTTTACAGGGCAGGCCTGTTCTCGAACTTCATCATCAGCACGAGAATGCTGTTTAACGATTTTCGCAGGATGCGCATATTTACGAAGGAAGAGATCGAGGCTGAGGGGATCGATGTGACCGAGACGGGATTTGCCCAGGCGCAGACTGCAGATTCGGGAAAGATCACGGAAAGAGACAGACAATGATAGGATTACTAGCAAAGATATTCATAAAGGATGCGGATAAGACCAGGGATGTTCGCGTAAGGCATGCGTACGGCGTGCTCTGCGGTGCGTTCGGGATATTTCTAAACCTCGTGCTTTTCGGGATAAAGCTTGCTGCGGGCCTTATCTCGGGCAGTGTCGCGATCACCGCCGATGCGATAAATAACTTAAGCGATGCAGGATCATCTGTCGTGTCGATGGTCGGATTCCGGATGGCCGGCCAGAAGCCCGATCCGGAGCATCCGTTCGGACACGGGAGGATCGAGTACGTTACCGGTCTTGTCGTATCGATGATCATCATCCTTATGGGATTCGAACTGTTAAAATCATCGTTTGAGAAGATCATGCATCCTGCAATGATCGAATTAAAGCCGGTCGTTGCGGTCATTCTTGTTGTCTCGATAATCGTTAAGCTGTACATGTACGGCTATAACTCGAAGATAGCGGACGTGATAGGCTCATCGGCCATGAAAGCGACTGCGCTCGACTCCTTCACCGATTCGATCGCAACGCTTGTGGTGCTCGGATGTGCGCTTGCGGGATTCTATTTCGGGATATCGATCGACGGATGGTGCGGACTTGCGGTATCGTTTTTCGTTCTGTATGCCGGACTGTCGTCGGCAAAAGATACCATAGATCCGCTTTTGGGGAGCAAGCCGTCAAAAGAGTATGTCGATGCCATCGAGAAGTTTGTGACTTCATATAATGAGGTCATCGGGATCCACGACCTTGTCGTGCACGATTACGGCCCGGGCCGTGTCATGATATCTCTTCATGCCGAGGTGCCTTCGGACCGCAACATTCTTGATGTGCACGATACGATCGACAATATCGAGCGCAGGATCAACGAAACGCTTGGCTGCCAGTGCGTCATCCATATGGACCCCGTCGTGGTAAATGACGAGGCGACCGACAGGATGAAGAGACTGTGCAATCTGATCGCCAAGAGCGTTGACGAAAGATTTACCATCCATGATTTTCGCATGGTCAAAGGGCCGTCCCATACAAATCTCATATTTGATGTGGTCGCTCCGTTTGACTGCAGACTTACCGAGGATGAGATCAAAAATACGATAAACGCCAAGATCGAGAGCCTTCCGGGCAATCACTATGCCGTGGTTCAGGTTGACAGGCCGATGGTGTGACCGCCGTTGTTTCGCGGTTGGCGGCTGATGCTTAATGATTGGTGGCTGGCGGTTAGCGAGGTTTACATAACATGAAGAAAGATACAAAAGCAGTAAGAGAGAGCGGGATACTTCTTCCCATAGCGTCGCTTCCGGGAAAATACGGGATAGGAACGTTCGGAAAGGCGGCTTATGATTTTGTCGATATGCTCGCAGAGGCCGGACAGAGATACTGGCAGATACTCCCGCTCGGGCCGACAAGCTACGGGGATTCTCCCTACCAGTCGTTTTCGACTTTTGCCGGAAATCCCTACTTCATAGATCCGGATCTTCTGATAGAAGAGGGGCTCCTGACCCGGAAGGAAGCGGACGCATATGATTTTGGCAAAAAAGCCGATCAAATAGACTATCTCAAGTTATATAACAGCCGTTTTAAAATGCTGAAAAAGGCATTTAAGCGCTTTGACGCTTCGGGCGACAGGGGATACCGGAGCTTTAAGAGGCGCAATTCCTTCTGGCTTGATGATTATGCCCTTTACATGGCCATCAAAAATCATTTCGGCGGAAAGAGTTATATATCATGGGCTGAAGATATCAGACGAAGGGATAAAAAAGCGCTCGATATTTATTCGGCAAAATATGGTGAAGATGTTGAGTTTTACTGCTTTCTCCAGTATGAATTCCTGAAGCAGTGGAGCGGTCTGAAAAAGTATGCCAACAAAAAAGGCATTAAAATAATAGGTGATATCCCTATATATGTCGCATTTGACAGTGCGGACACGTGGGCCGGTCCGCAGCTGTTCCAGTTTGATGAAAAGGGATACCCCGTTGCGGTTGCCGGCTGCCCGCCCGATGCCTTTTCCGCTACCGGCCAGCTGTGGGGAAACCCGCTTTATGACTGGGATTACCATAAGAAAACGGGTTATAAATGGTGGATCAGGCGGATAAAGCACTGCTTTCTTCTGTATGATGTGCTCCGGGTCGATCATTTCAGGGCATTTGATGAGTATTATTCGATACCGTACGGGGATGAGACAGCAGAGTTCGGTAAATGGGTAAAAGGCCCCGGGTATGACCTGTTTGCGGCCATAAAGAAAGAACTCGGGGATCTTGATATCATAGCTGAGGACCTCGGGTACATAACCGAATCGGTGATCAGACTCGTAAAACGGTGCGGCTATCCCGGGATGAAGATACTTCAGTTCGCATTCGATTCGAGGGAGGATTCGGACTATCTGCCGCACAACTATACAGCCAACTCGGTATGTTATACGGGTACGCATGACAACGATACGCTGGTCGGATGGTTCCCCGCACTTAAGCCGGCCGACAGGAAGATGGCGCTCTCGTACCTGAACCGTGACGGCTTTAAAAATGACAGGGATCTGGCAGCTTCTTTTGTAAAGCTTGCCGAAAGCTCGGTGTCGAGACTGTGCATCATCCCCATGCAGGATCATCTGGCGCTTGATGCAAGAGCCAGGATAAACTATCCATCAACGCTTGGCGGCAACTGGGTTTGGCGCATGAAGGAGGGAGCATTTTCACATGCTCTGGCAAAGCGTATAAAAGAAATGACAAAACTGTACGGCAGGTTAACATAAGATTATTAAGGATAAGAAAGTTATGAAAAAAGTCAGGGTTTTCATAGACGGGGCTGAAGGAACGACGGGCCTTCGCATAAACGAACGGTTTGAGAAAAGAGATGATATCGAACTTCTTGCGATAGATCCCAACCTCAGAAAGGATCCCGCAGAAAGAGGCCGCCTAATTAACATGTCGGACTACACGTTTTTGTGTCTTCCCGATGATGCGGCACGCGAGGCGGTAAGTCTGTGCGATGATCCCGATACGGTGATCATAGATGCTTCGACCGCTCACAGGACAGACAGCAGTTGGGCTTACGGTCTTCCCGAACTGTCGGATGAGCATTTTGAAAAGATCAGGACATCAAAAAGGATAGCTGTTCCCGGGTGCTATGCATCGGGATTCATCATGATGGCGTATCCGCTCGTTAAGGCGAGGGTACTTGCAGCCGATTATCCGTTTACCGTACCGGCAGTCTCCGGATATTCCGGAGCCGGAAAGAAGGCGATCGCACTGTACGAGGGAAGCGGCAAATCCGAGGATCTGTTCGCTCCGAGAGAATACGCCCTGCCCCAGAAGCATAAGCATCTTCCCGAGATGAAGGTGATCGCGGGCCTTGCCGCAGAGCCTGTGTTCATGCCGCTTGTGGATGATTATTACTGCGGAATGAATGTGATGCTGCCGATCCATACCCGCCTTATGGCCAAAAAGATGGGACCGGAAGAACTAAGAGACTTACTTGCTGATCACTATAAGGGCAAACAGTTCATAAGGGTCATGGAATTCGGCTCGGAGGCCGATAAGAACGGATTCCTTTCCGCAAACGATCTGGCCGGCAAAGATTATGCCGAAATATACGTAACCGGAAATGATGAAAGGATAATAGTGTCCGCACTTTTCGACAATCTTGGTAAAGGTGCCAGCGGAGCTGCCATCGAATGCCTCAACATCTCGATGGGCATCGATCCTGCCACCGGCCTGTCTGTGTGAATTAAGACGGAAGTGAGACAGGGGGACGGGGCCGAAGTGGACCTGGGGGACGGGGTTAGTGGACCATTTTCAGCGCCTGCTTTCGAAAATGGTCCACTAACCCCGTCCCCCAGGTCCACTTCGGCC
>JAFXQX010000027.1 GCA_017526745.1 Lachnospiraceae bacterium
CAGCTGAAGCATTCCATAAACGGATCAGGGTATGTGTTCTACCATATAATGACGAAGAAAAAGAATGTCCTCCGGGTTGTCAATCACTGGACGCTTGTCCATGATGACGAGATGGGGGATGTTTTTTATGCTATGATATATATGCACAGGCTTGATAATGCGGCAAATGATTACGATGTGGTGACCGGACTTCTCGGCAAGAGAAAGTTTGAAAGATATGCGACGGGCTTGAGTAAACAGTGCCTTTCCGAAAACGATACGACGGCCTATGCGATAGTCTATGTCAATCTTGTCAATTTCAAACTGCTGAATCTGAAGCGCGGCGTGAATGAGGGAAATGAATGTCTTAAGATAGTCGCCAAGATCCTTGGCAAGACATATAACAACGGTTTCGTTTCGAGACTTCATGACGATCATTTTGCGGTGTTCACAGAATATGAGGACGTTACAGCAAAGACCGAAGAGTTCATCAGATCGTTCGGGGAGTCTTTCGGCAACAAATACGACATCACCTGCAAGTTCGGCATATACAGGTTTATTCCCGATGAGGATTTCTACATCGAGACGGCGTTGTCGCGTGCAAAGGTGGCATGTGACTCCGTCAGACGGGATGACAAGCATGATATTGCCGAGTATTCGGAGAAGCTTGAAGAGACAGTCAAGACCGTCGAGTATGTTGTCGGAAGGATAGACGAAGCCATTGAAAAAGGCTGGATACAGGTGTATTTTCAGCCTGTGGTCAGATCGCTTACCGAAGGAGTCTGCAGCATGGAATCCCTTGTCCGCTGGATAGATCCGCAGATAGGGTTCCTGCCTCCCGACAAGTTCATCGGAGTACTTGAAGAAGAGCGCTGCATACACAAGCTTGACTGCTTTGTCATCGACAAAGTGTGTGAACTGATCGCCCAGCGCCTTGCCGCAAATCTTCCTACGGTTCCCGCCTCGGTGAACCTTTCGAGACTTGATTTTGTCATGTGCGACATGCTCGCCGTTGTGGAGGAAGCCGTCAGCAAACACGGGATCCCGAAGGAATTCATCCATATAGAGATCACTGAGAGCATGATCGTTTCCGACGAGGAACTGATGCGAAAGACCATAAGAGCATTCAGGGATGCCGGATATGAGATCTGGATGGATGATTTCGGAAGCGGTTATTCATCCCTGACCATGCTGAAGGATTACGATTTTAACACTCTCAAGCTTGACATGAAGTTTCTGACTCCCCTTACGGAAAAGAGTCGCAGTATCATCAAATCCGTTGTCACAATGGCCAAAGACATAGGTATCAAAACTCTTGCGGAGGGCGTCGAGACAAAGGAGCAGCTTGATTTTCTCAAAGAGATCGGGTGCGGGCTCATTCAGGGATACTATTACGGCAAGCCCGAACCCATAGATGATGTTTTTGAGCATCTGAAGGAAAACGGGATCAAGGACGAGGATATCAACTGGAGCAATTATTATCAGAAAGCAAGCTTAAATGCCCGGGCGACCGATATCCCTCTGGAGATCGTGGAGGACGACGGGAAGACTTTCAAGACGCTGTTCATGAACAGGGCATACCGGGATCAGATCGGAGCGGGGATGCTGGCTGATCATGAGATCGACGATGGACTCTACGGTATCGAATCCGAAATGATGGAAAAATACCGGGAATTTGCCGATATCGCGGAAAGATCAAGCAAGGAGGAAACGTTTTACTATTCCGTCGGATCGAGCAAGCTGTGCCTGACGTTACGTGAGATAGCGCATCAGGGTGACCGCCATATCCTCATCGGGACGATCACAAACTTCTCAAAGGATAACAAAAGACCCGTGTTCGATGCTGATTTTCCCAAACTGTAATGTCTCTTGTTATTTGTGACGATATATTAGATAACAGATAAGAAATTAGCCAAAAACTCTTTTTCATTTTGTAAACCTCCCAAACAGTTATGCATCGGGCGCTGCACAGGGTCAGCGCCCGGTTCTTATGTATGGAAAAAGGAACATACTGAAAGACAGGGGATTATTGTCGATATATATTATAGAAGGGATTCAAAAACAGTTGATGAAACCGAGGAAATATTGTATGAAAGCGTTCGATAAGGAAAACTCTGACAGAGGGTTTTCAATTGTAGAGTTGATAATTGTAATAGCCATCATGGCGGTACTTGTTGGCATACTCACTCCAACCTTTGTAAAGTACGTTGATAAGGCAGGAAAGTCAAAAGATATATACACAGCCGATCAGATAGCAAGAGCCGTGAACATTGCATTTGTGGAACATCCGGAGGCTTATGATGCATATAAGAAATGGGGAGTATCCGGAGGTGGGCTAAATGTAAGGGTCTCGGCAAAGGTAAATGGAGTTACTTCAACATATAACGTTGATCTGGTCTGTTCAAGCGGAACCCAGTCTACCAACAGGGTATCCAACTGCTTTAACGGAGGTGTAGCGGCCTTCCACGGAGGAAGCCCCAACGGAAGCGCCGGTTTTTACGGAGTTATAAATAGAGAACTGGGTCTTAGTACCACAGAGATGAATTCTGCTATCACACCAAAGTTTTCGAAAAAGAAAGAGGGCAGCGTCTCACTTCCCGGCGGATTCGGATATGAAGATATAGATCGGTACAGGATCTGCAAGCGAAAAGATAACGGCCTGATGGAGATATGGGCAGCCCAGCCGGATCCATGGGGAGGATATCCCCTGTACAGGTTATGGCCGGAGCCCGATGACTTTTATCGGGAATGATTCCGCCATTGTATTTCACAAAAAAATGGAAAAAAGGATGAAAAATGGGACTTGATGTCAAAATAAGCCACATTTTTGATGTTTTGTCCCCACAAAAGACGAAATCTATGCTAATATACTCATATGAACGAGCGGGATATTAGAGCTGTAGAGAATATGGCCCGGACCGGAATGAGCTTTGACGAACTACGGAAAGCTTTTAGAGAGTTCTCCATCGAAGAAGTCGAAAAGATATATATGAGGATCCGTCGGGAAAGAAACGCAAGCTCACAAAAACCGCCGTTTAGAATGAATGGTTCATGAACTGATGATATAGAGACCCGGTCGAAAGATCGGGTCCCTATATTCCAGAAGGGAAAAAATGTATAAGGAAGTAACACTGTGCGGCAATTGTAAGCATTTCTTTGTTAATCCGGAAGGGATAGGCATGTGCCAGAACGAAAGAGGTCTGGCGTTTCCGACCGGGGATTTTTGCTCAAATGCAGAACCTGCAGAGGGAAGCCGGGAAGTTAATAATTCTGAACTACTAAGACGTGTGTATGAACAGAGACGAAGTAACTAACGAGTCTAAATGAGAAACTGGGTTCTTTTGGGAATCCATTGAACGGATCTACTTGCTGATATGGAGAAGATTCACGGATATTCATTCATCTCCGATACTAATACGATAGTAAGAAAGGCGCAAACCCACCTCAATACGAAGTAGGAAAGCGCCCTCTTGATTATTATATATCAAAATCCCTATACTACGTCAACTATTATATAATCGATCATAATGGCATATATCGAACATATGTTCGTTAAAGCTGACTTTCGCGAATAGTTTACCATAACAAACATTATGTAAACCTATAAAATGAAGAATTTATCAAGACTTTCGACATACCACTCCCCCTCAAAAGGTCTCGTTAACCTCTTCAATTGTCGTGGTATATAACTATTCGTATTAAATCGCTATTTCATTCCGCTCATTTTCTTATAAACATCACCGCGGGATCCGGCCAGCAGAGTGGAAATTACAACAATTGTGCCGTTGATAACAGTATATATGACTCTGTATCCGCCAAGCTTAATCCTATAATATTCGCCACGTTTTCCTTTGATCCGC
>JAFXQX010000028.1 GCA_017526745.1 Lachnospiraceae bacterium
GAAAAAGAAGAAGAAGAAAGAAAAGAAGAAAAAGGAGAAGCTTCCCGAGATCCCCGGCAAGAAGCTGCCGCGCAAGAAGGTTGTGGCAATCTCCCTGTTCTGCATCACGATCGGACTTGTTATAGTCTTCACCGCATTCCTTTATCCTTATTCCCAGGATATCAAGAAGGCCAAGAAGTTCTATACTACCGGCGAGTATCAGAAGACGTATGAATACATGCGAGGTCATAAGCTGACCAAGGATGACCAGATACTTTATGACAGGACAGTAACGCTGCTTCGCGTTAAGAGGCCTTTTGATTCATACCAGAACTATATGAAGATGGGACTTCGGATGGAAGCTCTCAATGCGCTCGTTCAGGGCGTTCAGATGATAGATAAGTATGCGGAAGATGCGGCGACGCTCGGTATCATAGACAAGTATTCCGTTCAGTCTAGGCAGGTCTATGATGAACTCTACAATACATTCGGAGTCACTGTGAATCGGGCGCGCAGCTGGATCGAACTTGAAGGATCCCCCGAATATACCCGTGCACTTTATGATGCACTCCGGGGAACATCGGAATATTCTGATGAGGGATCCGGTGGCCAGGCTCCTTCCGATGGGGCACCTTCGCAGGAACTGCCTCCCGGAGCAGGTGCCGACGAACAGGACAATTCCGTGATCAATGCAGAGGAGAATGATCTGTGATCGCAATAATCGATTATGATGCGGGCAACATGATGAGTGTTGTCAAAGCCTTTTCCCATTTGGGACAGGAGATAACCGTAACAAGGGATGAGGCTGCGCTTGATAAAGCAGACAAGATCATACTGCCGGGTGTAGGTTCTTTTGGAGATGCAATGGACAGACTGAACGGCTATGGTCTTGTTCCCGTTATCAGACGTTGTATCAAAGAGGATAAGCCTTTCCTCGGGATATGTCTGGGACTTCAGCTCCTTTATGAATCAAGCGAGGAATCCCCCGGAGTAAAGGGCATAGGAGTGCTTTCAGGCAGGATCGGAAAGATCCCCAAGGGTGAATACAAGAAGATCCCCCACATGGGATGGAATTCACTTTCGTTTCCCAATGAAGGAAGGCTGTTTAAGGGCATAGGTCCAAACCCTTACGTTTATTTCGTCCATTCTTATTATCTTGAGGCAGCAGACCGCAGTACTGTTACTGCAACAACTGATTATAACGTTACGATCGATGCTTCAATAGAGTGCAAGAATTTGTTCGCCTGTCAGTTCCATCCGGAAAAGAGTGGCAGCGTCGGACTGGCTATACTGGAAAACTTCATCAGATTGTGAACAAATATGTATACTAAAAGGATAATCCCATGCCTTGATGTAGATAACGGCCGTGTTGTCAAAGGCGTGAATTTTGTTAATTTAAGAGATGCCGGTGATCCGGTGGATATAGCTGCCGCATATGACAAGGCGGGAGCGGATGAACTTGTCTTTCTTGACATAACCGCATCATCCGATAACAGGGCAACTGTTGCGGACATGGTACGCAAGGTTGCAAATACCATATTCATTCCGTTCACAGTCGGAGGCGGTATACGGACCGTTGATGATTTTAAACGCCTTCTTCGGGAAGGCGCCGATAAGATATCGGTCAACTCCGCAGCGATAATGAACCCGCAGCTCATATCAGACGCGGCGGACAAGTTCGGCAGCCAGTGTGTTGTTGTCGCGATAGATGCCAAAAGACGCGATGATGGAGGATGGAACATTTACAAGAATGGCGGAAGGATCGACTGCGGCATGGATGCGGTCGAATGGGCAGTAAAGGCAGAATCGCTCGGCGCGGGAGAGATACTTCTGACCAGCATGGATGCTGACGGGACCAAAGCCGGTTTTGATGTGGAGCTTACCAGGACCATTTCCGAAAGTGTCGGAATACCTGTGATCGCAAGCGGAGGAGCCGGAAGCAGGGAGCATTTTCTTACCGTTCTGACCGAAGGAGCGGCAGATGCGGCTCTTGCTGCATCGCTCTTTCATTACAAAGAACTTGCGATAAACGATCTCAAGGAATACTTAAGCAGTAACGGTGTATCAGTAAGGAGTACATACAGTGATCGATAATGAATGGCTCGCTCCGTTGAAGCAGGAGTTCTCCAAACCGTATTACGAAAAACTGTACAGATTTGTAAATGATGAATACAAAAGGTCGGTGATCTACCCTCCCAAGCAGGATGTGTTTCGGGCATACGAGATGACACCGATCGACAAAGTGAAGGTTCTGATACTCGGCCAGGATCCCTACCATGAACCGGGACAGGCGCATGGACTGTGCTTTTCGGTAACTCCCGGAACAGATATACCTCCGAGCCTTGTGAACATCTACAAAGAACTGCATGATGATATAGGCTGCAGTATCCCGAATAACGGATATCTGATCAAGTGGGCCGAGCAGGGCGTTATGCTGCTCAACACCGTACTTACCGTAAGAGCGCATGCAGCCAATTCCCATCGGGGCAAGGGCTGGGAACAGTTCACGGATGCAACGATCGCGGCTCTTAACAAAGAGGACAGACCGATCGTATATATGCTGTGGGGAAGAAATGCGGGGGAGAAGGCTTCGATGCTTGACAACCCCAAACAGCTCGTGCTCACTGCCCCTCATCCGAGTCCGCTTTCCGCATACAAAGGATTTTTCGGCTGCAGGCATTTTTCAAAAGCAAATGATTTTCTGTCGGCAAACGGGATCACCCCCATAGACTGGCAGATCGAGAATATATGAAGGAACCGTAAAAATGACGAAGAAAGAGGCGCTTGCCCTTAAGATATTTGTCGGAGCTGTGCTCATCGGTGCGCTGTTGTTCGGCACGTATTATTACGCGAGCTACAAGTCAATGGCCAATGAAGTGGCAGACCTGATCAACAAGGGCAACAACTACATGGAAGCCGATTGCTTTCAGGAAGCGATCGAGTGCTACGAGAGGGCACTTGAACACGAAGAGGGCAATGAGAAACTGCAGTCGGCGATAGTAAAAGCATATATGTCGCTCGGAGAGGCGGCAGGAGAGACCGACGAGGCGATACTGTATTACCAGAATGCGCTTGCCATCAATCCCGACAACAAGACCGCATACTGGTCGATAGCCAACATTTATGAAGACCGCGGCGAAGAGGACACAATGCTCGAAGTCCTTCATCAGGGGTTTGATGATACCGGCGATGAGTCGATGAACGCCAAAGTGTTCGCCATAGAAGAAGAACGGGCACGTATTCAGGCCGAGGAGGAAGCAAGGCTGGCGGAAGAGGAGGCCAAGCGCGCCGAGGAAGAGGCAAGGGCCGCTAAGCTTGAACCTCTCAAGGAACTGTTTGAAAACAAGGATTACGATGCCATCAAGGATAAGCTTCGCGAAGATGAGTACGTGGCATTTTCGGAGGAGGTCATAGGAGACAATTCATATTATGTTGGTGACTATGATCTCGACGGCAACCGTGAAGGATACGGGATCGCTCTATATGAGAACGGATACTATTACTACGGCGAGTTCCATGACGGAGCAAGGAACGGCCACGGCGTGCTGATGAGATCATCCTATCCGGAGACATCGTCGATCGGTTCTTTCATATATGACGGAGAGTGGGCTGACGACAAGCCAAACGGCAACGGAACGGCAAGGTCCAATTATTACAAGGACAGAGTCTCCGCAAGCGATTTTGTCACCAAGGAGATAAGCGGCAATTATACGAATGGTCTTGAGGACGGCACGATGACGCTTTCCGGCACCAAGAAGAACGGAGAGAAGAGAACGTTTACCTATAAAGCAAAGGACGGCGTAGCCGAAAAATCAAGCAGCGAATCATCTGGCGTAAAAGGTCAGTACATTATCGCCCAGACGGATGATAAGAGCGAGAGCCTGACAAGCGACGGCTCAAAACGAGGAGTGGAGGGTTTTTTTGAATGATGAGAAAGACACCGTTTATTGACAGGGATCTGGCGGCAGCCATTGATGAGAAGATCCCTACGCCTTTTCATATTTATGACGAGGCAGGGATCATTGCAAACGTTAACAATATCAAAGAAGCGTTTTCGTGGAATAATGGCTTTAAGGAATACTTTGCCGTAAAGGCGCTCCCGAACCCGTTCATCCTCGAGATACTGCGCAAAAACGGCATAGGGGTTGACTGTTCGAGCCTTACGGAACTGATGCTTTCAAGGGCGGCCGGTTTTAGCGGACATGAGATAATGTTTTCTTCGAACGAGACTCCCGCTGCCGATTACATTCTGGCAAAAGAGCTCGGGGGTATCGTCAATCTTGATGATGCAACCCATGTCGACTACTATGACAGACTGTGCGGCCTTGATGAGACCATGAGCTTAAGGTTCAATCCCGGCGGCACGTTTACTGTCTCAAACGGCATCATGGATAATCCTCAGGATGCCAAGTACGGAATGACCGAAGACCAGCTGATCGAATCGGTTAAAAAGATGATGGACCGTGGAGTGAAGCATTTCGGTATTCATTCGTTCCTTGTCAGCAATACGGTCACGAATGATTATTATCCCATGCTTGCAAAGCAGCTGTTTGCGCTTGCTGTCAGAGTGCATGAGAAGACAGGTGCGCACATCTCGTTTGTCAATCTTTCCGGAGGAGTAGGTATAGCTTACCTGCCCGACCAGGAGCCTAACGATATATTTGTGATCGGTGAAGGCGTAAGGAAGGTATATGATGAGATATTTGGTCCCGCAGGCATGACGGACGTTGCTATATATACCGAGATGGGACGATATGTTACGGGTCCTTACGGCGCACTCGTTACAAAGGTGATCCACAAGAAGCATATCTACAAGGAATACATCGGTGTTGATGCATGTGCCGTAAACCTGATGAGGCCTGCGATGTACGGAAGCTATCATCACATCACGGTGCTCGGCAAGGAAGATGCGCCATCCGACGGGATATACGATGTCGTGGGAGGACTGTGCGAGAACAATGATAAGTTTGCGATCGACAGACCGCTCCCTGCAACGGATATAGGAGATTATATCTATATTCACGATACCGGAGCCCACGGATTTGCGATGGGATATAACTATAACGGAAAGCTGCGCAGTGCGGAAGTCCTTCTGCATCCCGATAAAAGCTTTGAAATGATCCGCCGTGCCGAGACTCCGAAAGATTATTTTTCAACGTTCGATTTTTCTGATTATAAACTATGATATGACTCGATGAGAAAGACCAGCTTATCGGAAATGATCCGAAAGAGATCAAATATAACTGCTTTGTTGCTGTGCGCTGCCGGAATAGCGCTGAACCTGTTTCTTTCTTTCGGCGCCGCCGCACTCGAACTGCCGCTTTATCTTGATACGGTAGGAACGGTAGCTGTCGCACTTATGGGTGGATATCTGCCCGGAGTAGTAGTCGGGTTTGCGACCAATCTGATCAAAGCCTTATCTGATCCTTCGGCTCTTTACTATGGCGTATTAAATGTCCTGATCGGCTTTTCTGCTGCGTTTATGGCGCAGCGGCAGTGGCACAGAAGGATCAGCGGCATGATCGGGATGGTCCTTGTATTTACGCTTATCGGCGGAGGCATCGGATCGCTCATCCCATGGTTCATGGAAGGACTTGCGTTCGACAGTGAATCGCTTAGCGGCATGATCCATGAAAATCTCCATGTAGGCCTTGGCATATCTCATGTTTTGTCTGCGCTTCTTACCGATCTTCCGGACAAAACCATCACCGTTATCCTGTCTGTTCTGGCGGTTCGTTTCATTCCCGCAGGATTCCATCATTATTTTGACCTTAATATGTGGATGCAGAATCCGGATAAGGAAGCCCAGAATTTCCGGATCAAAAAAGCAAACGTCAGAACAGTATCAATGAGGACCAAGATCCTATTCGTCCTCGTCTTCTCACTTACCGTTGTTGCCATCATATGCTCGCTGCTGAGTGTCAGGGTATTTCAGAAGATGACCGTAAAGGAACATACGCAGCTTGCAATGGGGACGGCAGAACTTGCCGCAAGTGTCATCAATGGCGATCATGTGAAGGATTACCTGGAAAGCGGCGGCAAGTCCGAAGAATACAAAGATACGGCAAGACGTATCGATAATGTATTTCGCAGTTCTCCCGAGATCTCATATCTGTATGTTTATAAGATGGAGCCGGAAGGCTTCCGGGTTATATTCGACGTTGAAACGGAGGATGTTCCTGCCGGCGAGTTGGGAAGCCTGATCCCCTATGACAGTACATTTGAACCATATATTCCGCAGCTTCTTGCGGGAGAAGCGGTAGATCCCATCATTACAAATGACGAGTACGGATATCTGCTGACTGCCGCATGTCCTGTCTACGATTCCGACGGCCTGTGCGCATGCTATGCGATAGCAGATGTCGACATGGAAAAGCTTGTTGCTGACAGCCGGAGCTTTCTTACGGAGATGATCTCCGTGTTCCTGGGATTTTTTATACTGATCTGTACATTTATCGTCTGGATGGCCGATTATCATCTTATTGTTCCGATCAATTCCATTGTCAGCAAAATGGATGAACTCGCCCGCGGCTCCGACACCCAGGAAAAAATGGACGAGGATGTCAAGATGTTCCGGAAACTCGGTATACATACCGGAGATGAACTCGAGAATCTGTATCTTGCGGCAAGCAGCATGACGAAGACTTCGGCCGAGCAGATGCGAAGCATCAGACGCCTGTCTGACTCGACCGCAAAGATGCAGGACGGACTCATAATCACGATGGCGGACCTTGTGGAAAGCAGGGATTCCGATACAGGCGCTCATGTACAGAAGACTGCGGCCTATGTGAAGATCATTGTGGAAGGCCTGAAGAAGAAAGGCTACTACCTTCAGAAGATCACTCCCAAGTTCATGTCGGATGTCGTAAGGTCTGCACCTCTTCATGATATCGGCAAGATCAACATACCCGATGAGGTTCTCAACAAACCCGGCAAGCTGACCGACGAAGAATATGAGATCATGAAGACCCATACGGTCGCGGGTAAAAGGATAATGGAAAATGCCATCAGTACTGTGGAAGGGGATAACTACCTGAAGGAAGCCAGAAATATGGCTGCATACCATCACGAGAGATGGGACGGCAAGGGCTATCCCGAGGGAATACACGGAGAGGTCATTCCGCTTTCCGCACGTATCATGGCCGTGGCCGATGTTTTTGATGCGCTGACTTCGCCCAGAGTATACAAGAGTGCATTTCCCCTGGAAAAATCATTGGCCATACTCGAAGAAGGAAAGGGTACACAGTTCGATCCGAAATGCGTGGAGGTATTCCTTGACGCACTTCCGGAAGTAAAGGTAATTCTTCACAAATACAACCAGAATGTTTAAAGGTGTCGGGATTGAACAAGAATAATTTCGTATCCAAGTTCATATATGCTTTCTTTGCAGTGCTGATAATGCATATGTCATTTGGTGCATGTCCTGCGTCGGCCGATTATTCCGACGAACTGGGAGGGGGATTTGCCGCCTCCGGTCAGAACGGTGACATCGGTTATACATCCGTGCTCTATGATGCATCAAACGGTCTTGCGACATCTGATGCAAACTATATCCTCGGCGATTCCGACGGACATATCTGGATAGGCGGATACGGCGGGATAATCCGATATGACGGAACCTCATTTAACAGGCTTGATGTTTCCGACGGCCTGACCAGCGGACGGGGACTGTTTGAGGATTCTGCCGGAAGGATATGGGTCGGTACAAATGATAACGGAGTCGTCGTACTTGACGGCCGGAAGCGGATACATCTGACATATAAAGAGGGACTGCCGTCTTCATCGATAAGAGTGTTTACGGAAGATGACGAAGGAAATATATATATCGGGACAACGGAAGGAGTATGCTACGTCGACACCGGCATGCAGATCCACCGCATCGATGATACGAGGATAGCTTCCGAAAGAGTTTTAAGACTTGATAAGGGTCCGGACAACAAAATATACGGACAGACCAAGAGCGGACTTGTATTTCTTATCGAGAACAGGAAAGTGACCGGGGTATACAACAATACGGATCTCGGAATGGAGACCATCTCGACCATCATGGCCGATCCCGTAAATCCCGGAAAGGTATATATCGGAACGGGAAACAGTGTGGTATATCACGGCAGATTCGGTGATCCCGCAAATAAGATGGAGTACATTTCGGTCTCGCCGATCAAGACGGTTCATTGGATCAGCTACGACTGCAACCGTGTCTGGGTGTCTTCGATCGATAAACTCGGTTACCTTGATAACAGTAACGGCTTCAGGGTTCTCAAGGATATTCCGATGAACAGCGGGATTGAAATGACAACTTCTGATTTTCAGGGTAATCTGTGGGTCGCATCCTCCACACAGGGCGTGATGAAGATCGTTGCAAACAGCTTTGTCAATGTTAATGACAAGGCGGATCTTCCGGAAGAAGTTACTAATGCTGTATGCACCTACAAAGGAAAAACGTATATCGGTACGGATTCGGGGATCCGGATCATAGATGAGAATAACTTTACGGAAGAGAACAGGCTGACTGCCCAGATCGGAACGGCCAGAGTCCGCTGCATTCAAAGAGGCATTGATGACGATCTGTGGATAGGTACATACACTAACGGACTCGGACTGATACATCTTTCGTCAAACGGTGCCATTACATCATATACGGACAGAAACGGCATGCCCGATAACGAGATCAGATGCATATCCGTAACTGATGACGGGACAGTCCTTGCGTGCACCAATAAAGGGCTTGCCGTGATCAAAAACGGTAAGGTCAGTGATACTTTCGGCGCTGATAACGAAGTGAAGAATACAGTTTTTCTGACCGCACTGCAGACGGATGACGGCAAGATATTTGTCGGTACCGACGGGGACGGGATGTACGTAAAGGACGGTCCTAACGTCAGACGGATAGGAAGGGATGAAGGCCTTACTTCCGACGTTATTCTCAGGATCAGGAAAGATGAGAAAAATGATCTGTACTGGATCGTAACATCCAATTCCATACAGTATTTCAAAGACGGAAAGATCGGTCAGGTAACGACTTTCCCCTACAACAACAATTATGATCTGTATCCGGACAAAAACGGGAACATGTGGGTCGTCTCATCCGTCGGACTGTACATGACCAAAACCGTTGACATGATCAACGATCAGATATCCGATTACAGGCTTTATTCCCTGTCAAACGGGCTTCGGAGCGCTCCTACGGCGCAGTGCTACTGTGAACTTGATGATGACGAAAACCTCTATATTCCCGGCAGGAGCGGAGTCTGTAAGGTAAATGTCAATCTCTTTTCCGAAGAGTCTGCTCCGATCAAGGCCGAGATCAGTTCAATATACTGCGGTGACGAACAGATCCTGCCCGATCCTGACGGAAAATACGTCATCCCTTCATCCGGAGGCAGGATCAGGATAACGGTATCCGTACTGGATTATTCCCTGCTCAATCCCTGGGTGAGAGTGTTCATTGACGGCAAGGAGGATGAGGGACTGTCGGTTGCAAGAAGTGATCTTGCCCCGCTTGAGTATACGAACCTCGAATACGGCAATTACACGCTTAGGATACTTGTAATGGATGCCACCGGCAAGAACGAGCTCCTTAACGAAGAGTATAGGATCATAAAGGAGCCGAGATTTTTCGAGCGCCCGTTCGTAAGACTTCTGATCGTTGCCGTTATCGCGCTTCTTGCAGGATTCATCGTATGGCGCGTCATGACCAGCACCATCATACGTAACCAGTATGATGAGATCAAACGGGCCAAGGAAGAGGCCGAACGTGCCAATACAGCCAAAACAAGGTTTTTGGCCAATATGTCCCATGAGATCCGCACGCCCATCAATACGATCATGGGTATGAATGAAATGGCCATGAGAGAAGATGCCACAGGTGTTCCCAAGCCTTATTTCATGTCCATGATGAACTATGCTTTTGATATAAGGAATGCATCGGAATCACTTCTGTCCCTTATTAATGACCTGCTGGATATGTCCAAGATCGAGTCGGGCAAGATGCACCTTGTGATGCAGGAGTATGATACCGCTGAGATGATAAGGTCGGTTGTTTCCATGATAAGGATACGAAGCACCGAAAAGGAACTGACCTTTGACGTTGATGTTGATGAGATGCTTCCGAGCCGTATGTACGGAGATCCCGGAAAGATCAAACAGATCGTTCTCAATCTTCTTACAAATGCGGTAAAGTATACGGTGGTAGGCGGATTTGCGCTGAGCGTTTCAATGGAAGAACGCGAGGATAAAGAGTGTGTCATACGATTTTCCGTAAAGGATACCGGTATCGGTGTCAAAAAAGAGGATATGGAAAAACTCTTTACCGCATACGAACGTCTTGACGAACAGAGAAACAGCGGGATCCAGGGAACGGGACTGGGTCTTGATATTTCCAGAAGATTTGCGGAACTTATGGGTGGCACTCTTACCTGTGAGAGCGAGTACGGAAAAGGTTCCGAGTTTATCCTTACCCTGAAGCAGAAGATAGTTGATATGACGCCGGTCGGCGCATTCCGGGAGCACGATGATTCCGAAGCCAAGGGACCTTATGTTCCGCTGTTTATCGCTCCCGATGCCGATGTGCTCGTCGTTGATGACAACCCTATGAACCTTAATGTCATCAAGGGTCTTCTGAAGGGTACAAGAGTATTTGTATCGACGGCTTCGAGCGGAGAGGAGTGCCTGGAAAAACTGAAGGATACCAGATTCGATATAGTCCTTCTCGATCATATGATGCCGGGCATGGACGGTGTTGAGACGGTTGGAGAGATTCGCAAGGATTATCCGGATCTTCCTGTATATGCGCTTACCGCCAATTCCGCATCCGGAGAGGAATTCTACAAGTCAAAAGGATTCAACGGTTATCTGGCCAAACCTGTTGACAGCCGCATCCTCGAGCGGACCATCATGAAACATCTTCCCGAAGAGATGATGGAAAAACCCGAGATAGCGGATGCCGTACCCGAACTTACCGAGATACCGGATAATCTTACGTGGATATATGACACGGAGGGCATATCGGTTCCCGACGGTATCAGGAATTCCGGCGGAATATCCAATTATATCTTCTCACTGGAGCTGTTCCTTGATACGATCGACCAGAATGCCAAGGTCATAAGGGATTCATATAACGAGGGTAATATACGTCTGTATACCATTAAGGTCCATTCCTTAAAGAGCTCGGCAAGGATAGTCGGTGCATTGGAACTTTCAAAACTCTGTGAGGCTGTAGAAGAGGCCGGTAACAAGGAAGATATTGCATTTATCGATCAAAATGCCGATAAGCTTCTGGCTGACTATGAAGTGTTCAAGTACAGGCTTGAAAGGATCCATGACAAAGAGGACACATCACCCAAGGAGGCCATTTCGGAGTCTGAACTTGCAAAAGCATATAAGGCTCTTTCCGATGTGATCCCTCAGATGGATTACGATGCGGTCGAGATGATCCTGGAAGAACTGAATGAATACGCTCTTGGCGCAGAAGATGACAGCAGGATAAAAGAACTTAAGAAGATGCTCAGGGTATTTGACTGGGACGGTATGGAATCATTGATAAACGGCATAAAGGATGCCTGATCGGAGGATGGGGTAATGGCTGAAAGCAGGATGATCTTTATAGGTGAAAAAGAATCGTTCATCTCGCGTGTTCTCATAAAGAAAGTTTTGGAGGCCGGCTCGGCCTGCACATTTGTGCCCTGGACTGTAAATGATATCAGCAAGAACATCGATGATGCTGCTCTTATCACTCTGTTTATAGAGGATGGGGAAACTCCCAATGATGAGGTCATTCACTATCTGGGCGATGCCATGGAGGAGAAGGGCCTTCAGATAATGATCGTCGGTGAAAAAAATGATATAGATGCGGTCAGGACTCACTTCTCGGATGGTCAGGTTTTCAGGACATTTGCAAGACCGGTCGATAATGCAGAATTTGTAAAAACAGTTTCGGACTATCTTGCCAAGGTCGCATCGGGAGAGTTTAGAAAGAGCATCCTTGTTGTCGATGACGATCCCCAGTATCTTACCATGGTAAGAGAGTGGCTCAAGGATACATATAAGGTATCCATGGCCAATTCGGGCCTACAGGCCATCAAGTGGCTGGGAAAGAACAGGGTCGACCTGATCCTTCTGGATCATGAGATGCCTGTAACGAGCGGCCCCCAGGTGCTTGAAATGCTGCGCAGCGATTCCGAGACAAGTTCCATTCCCGTAATGTTTCTGACCGGAAAGGGAGACAAGGACAGTGTCATGTCCGTTGTTGCCCTAAAGCCGGAGGGTTATTTCCTCAAAGGCATACAGAAGGATGAACTGCTTGAAAAACTGAATGAATTTTTCATTCTTCACAGATAACAGCCTTAATTGGCACTTATAGAGGATCATGTTTGAACTGATAAGAGATTCACAATTAAATATTATGCTCCTTTTGTGCGGGGCGTGTGCCATACTCGTGTTCCTTCTCTTTAACACAAGATTCCTGTCAAAGAGCAGGAAGAAGATACTCATCTTTATGGAACTTTTGGCATTGTTTTTGCTGTGGTTTGACAGACAGGCTTATATATATTCCGGTGTTGTCAGCCGTAAAGGTTATGTCATGGTCAGGCTCAGCAACTTTTCTGTCTTTTTCCTGACATCTGCGATAGTGTTCGGATTCAACCTGTACATTTCCGATCTTCTGATGAATGAGGGCAAGAGCACCTCCCTTCCGAGACGCCTCATCCTGTGCGGCGGAATGTCGGTTGTCGGGATGATCCTGGCTGTCATTTCGGCCTTTACCGGATTGTATTACTACATTGACGAGATAAATGTATATCACAGAGGACACGGCTTCTTGATAGCTTATATCATACCGGTCGTATGTCCGCTGCTGCAGTATACGGTGATCAGGCAGTACAAAAAGGCATTCAGCAGACTGATCTATGTATCCCTCGTGCTTTATATCTTTGTTCCCATCATATGCGGCATACTGCAGATCTATGCATATGGCATTTCGATCGTTAACATGGCTATGGTCTGCGTTTCGGTATTCCTGTATGTGTTCATGTATCTTGATCTGAATAATACGGTCGAGCATGCGCATGAGATAGAGATAGAAAACATACAGGGTGAGCAGGCGCATATGCGAAGACTGTTCGAGCAGACTGCAACTGCCTTTGTCTCTGCTGTTGAAAAGAAGGATGAGTACACTAAAGGACATGCCTTAAAGATCGCCGAGTATTCCAAACGGATGGCATCTCTTGCCGGAAAGAGCGATGAGGAGTGCGAAGAGGTATATTATGCGGCATTGCTTCATGATGTCGGACTGATAGGCATTCCCGATAAGGTCGTGATCAATGATGCCGATCCGGATCCGGAGACCGAAAACCTGCTGAAGCAGAAGCCTGTCATAGGTGATGAGATTCTCTCGAGTATCACGGAGTATCCCTACCTTTGCCGGGGAGCCCGTTACAGTCATGAGAGATATGACGGAACAGGATATCCGGAAGGCCTCAAGGGTGAAGAGATCCCTGAGATAGCAAGGATAATCGGCATTGCGGACGCCTATGTAACAATGACGTCTCCGAAAAGATACCGTGATGCCCGCCCCGTTTTTCTGGCAAGGGAGTCGATCATAAAAGGTTCCGGGACTGAGTTTGATCCGGCTTATGCCAAACTGATGGTGTCCATAATCGATTCGGATACCAACAAGAAAAATCAGAAAAAGACTCTGATGCTCGAAAAAGAGATAGAATGCCATGGATACCGTGAAGTTGTTTCAACCGGTATCCCGATAGAGAATAAGGCCATATCCGTCTCGTTTGACTGTGAGATGCCTCTTGATGTAGTACATCCCTTTGCCGCACCGTCGATAGTATTGTTTGATTCTTTTGACGGCAGGTGCCATGACAATGAAAAGACCATAGAAGATGCTCATTATCTTGAGTACGGTGAAGTATGGTTTGATAAATACAGCATTACAACGGCGGCCAGAAAGATCGAGGAAACAAGGCTCGAAGATGGGCCTGATGATCGCTTCTTTGCAAACGGCAGCCGCTGTGAGATCGTTGCGGGGCGTTTTGAAGACCATTTAAGACTTCTTATGAGATCCGATAACTATGCCAAGGAGGTTATCGTTGCCCTTCCCAACAAAACAAATGCGGCATATATCGGCCTTACCGGAGAGAACTGCCGCCTCAGCCACATTACGGTCCATCCTACCGGTGATACCATAGGGGCCGGTGATATTCCAAGGATCGTAGAGTCTGTCAACTATATCGATCATCTTGAAGCGGATGTACCCAATGTTCAGGTTGATACGGCCCGCTCGGCATACACTCAGGGGGTCGAGATAAAGGGCGTGATGAGACTGGCATTTAACACGATGAGCCTTCCCGGCGCGGAACTGATATGGCACTGCCCGTATATAGTCATTTACAGCTCGACTGACGGAAGGGTCGGCGGTGATGATTACCGGGAATATGCGATGATCAAGCTTAACGGCGAGAACAATGAGATTGAAGATGTTGCGTCAAACAGATTCGTGATGAAGAGAACGGCTGATTTTACCGGCTGGGATAACTGGCGGGATGCAAACAGGAAGGGCATGGAGGTTGAGATCCTGTTTGAAAGAAAAGGAAACAGGATAACGCTTGAGACCGTAAATGCCGGGATCAGCATTTCAAACGTTACGACCATAAAGGAAGATGTTCCGAAGGTTTATGTCGCACTTTCGGGCGATCAGGTCGCACTGACCGATATAAGGATACAGAAGTTATAACAATAAAAGGCAGTCATGGAAGATTAGACCTTTGGGGGTAGTCCACCCCCTTTTTTTTGATTAAGATAGATTTCGGTTATTATTTCCCAAAGTGGATACGGGATCCGGAAGCGGAGATATATTGTGGAACGTTTGAACTTTGCGAACAAAAGAATAATGATCATATTCTTCCCCCTGTTTTTGACGGGGATCGTTACCTGCATGCTCCCGGTATCCGTAACCAAGCTTCATCATTTACCGGCTTTTTCGTATATCACGATGATCCTGATATGGGCGGTCAGCATCAGGCGAAGGATAGTTGATGACGCTATCCGCCACCGCATCCTTACAGCCTGCGTTTTCATGGTCTTTCTGTTCTTTCTGAGGATGTGCAAGTTTTCGTATTTTCCCGATGATGTTTATGTGAATGAATATCTGTGGTACGCATACACGATCCCGCTTACGACCATACCGATGTGCTTTTTCCTGGCAGCGCTCTACGTGGAGCCTGTCAGGGACAAAAAGTTTGTCGTTCTGACGGAAAGACTTCTGATCATCGCGGATGTGTTGATAGCTGCCGTTGCCATGACAAACGGATACCATTCCTTTGTATACCGTATTACTGTTCATCCCGATAAGGAGTACACACACGAATGGTTTTACTGGCTGATTTTCGTCCGCTGAGCTCGTATCATCGATCCGCGAATCTTTTGAGTATCTTAAGCTTAACGGATGCCGGTGCTTTATTAATGAGAACGACGAATGCCTTCTCGGCTCCCAAGCTGTCCTTTTGGCATACGAACTGTTCGAAGATGCTGTCGAGGACGTATGGCTGAGACTTCACGCTGTTTCGGTATGTTTTACCCGGGAAGATGATTTTGTTATGACGATATCCATGGATGCGCCAGCCGAGGCCATATCACCGGCGTGGAAGGATAAGAAACTGAAAGCCTCAGACTGCATATTATATCCGTTTTACGGCCCCGGCAGCGGACAAGGCAGAGAACAAGGAGGCAGGCGTATGACTTTTACCGCGCTTGTCGAATTACAAAGAGGTTATCTGCTGTCCTTTGCTACACTTGTCCTTATCCTGTATATCTACTGCATTATCAGGATGCTTGATGCGGGAAGGAAAAACCTGAAGTTTGTATGTACGTGCATTATAGCCCTTGCGGCTTTTTCCTTATATCAGGGAATGGTAATGTACCAGCAGGAAGACCTTTCTTCGTTTGACCTTCCTGTATCCGTTCTGGTTGTTGCATTTTCGGCATTTCTGATCTTCGGTGCGTATATGTTATACGACATTGTCGTATGGCAGAGAACGAACATATCAGCAATGTCGGTCAAGGAAGCATTTGACAGACTTCCTGCAGGACTTGCCTATTATTTGCCAAGCGGTGTTCCGATCATGGTAAATGAGACTATGCAGCAGCTGTCCCGCTGCGTTATTTCACAGCCTGTTACGGATGCGAATGCTTTCTGGGATAAGATAACGAAGTTTGACGGTAACGCAGTTATAAAGGATGAGAACAATGCGATCGTAAATGCCGGCAACAAGGGGATTTACAATGTCAGACGAAGCAAGGTTACGGTAAACGGAGTTGAAATGTATGAGCTGACCCTTCCGAAAGGAGAAGACTATGTCATATAACGTCGTGATCGCGGAGGACTTCCGCATGATCCGCGAGTTGTTCGAAAATACGGTAAACAGAGCCGAAGGCTATAACCTTGCGGCATCATATCCCACGGCTGTTCAGGCAGTGAAGTACCTTGAAAAAAATCATGCCGACCTTGTACTGATGGACGTGCTCATTCCGGGCAGTATGAACGGACTGGATGCCGCAGAAAAGATCAAGAGCATAAGGCCGGATACAAAGATAATCGTAGTAACATCCATGCCGGAACTGTCATACGAAAAAAGGGCGAGGGAGATAGGCGTAGAAGGCTTCTGGCAGAAGGAGATACAGGAGCAGCCGATCCAGGAGATAATGGACCGGGTCATGTCGGGCGAGACTGTTTACCCGAGCGAGCATATCGAGGTTGCGATCGGAAACGCCTTGAGTACCGATTTTACCGACAAGGAGACCGAGGTGTTAAGGGAGCTCGTGACAGGCGCATCCAACAAGGAGATAGCGGAAAAACTGTCAATGGGACAATCTACGGTCAAGATGCACATAACAAACATGCTTCAGAAGTCAGGCTACCGGAGCCGTCTTGAACTTGCTCTGATGGCCAGACATTACGGGATAGCAATAAGCGACAAAGATTGATCAGAAGGAGAGAAAAAATGAAAAAGAGTGTTTTGTCAAAGCTTGCAGTCATGCTGTTTGCGGCAATGATGCTGGTTCTTGCGGGATGCGGGAGTGATGATGATGCAAACGACCCGAACCTTGGACTCTACAAGGCAAAATCAGCCGAGATGAGCGGATTTACCGTTGGGGTTGAGGATGTATTTGAGGGAGGCTTTACGGTCGAACTCAAAAAGAAGGGCAAAGCCCGCCTTGAAGCCGACGGTGACGGAGGCAATATCAAGTGGACACTTGACGGCAATAAGTTCCATGCGGAAGGCGGCGGAGCGGTTCTTGACGGAACGCTTTCCGACGGTGTTATGGTGCTTGAGAATGTAATGGATTCAGGCATGACCCTGACGCTTGAATGTGATGAGATCAAGGCCAGGGCTGCGGCAAATGATAAGAAGGATGATGAAAAATCATCTGAAGACGGAGTGGAAAATGACGGAGAGGACGGATCCGAAGAAAAACAAGTTGGCAAGAGCAAATCCATGTCTGGTAAGCTTGGTGAAATGCTCGGCGGCTCTTCAATATCCGGGAAATGGACCTTGTTTAACGTAAACCAGAACGGAAAGGTTTACATGGAAGACGAGCTTAAGGATAAAGGGATCGAAGCCTGGATCGAAATGAACGATGACGGGACCGGAAGGATCAATCTTGTCGGACAGCTCATGGATATGGAGTGGGATGACGGTGTGATCACGGTGCCTGACAACGGTGAAGGTCAGCGTGAGCAGTATACATATACCATATCAAACGAATATCTTGTGCTCGTTGATGAAGGAATGGTGCTTACATTCATACATGAAGGTGGATCTTCAAAGCCTGCTTCGGAAGATGCCGGAAGCTTGGATACGGGTGATCTTTACATGGCAGATGCAAAGATGTCCGAAGAACTGATGAAAAGATATGAGGGAGACTGGCACGGACTAATAATACTTAATAATGCGCAGGGCGACACATACTCAAAGTACGAAGGCAAGAAGAGCGACGTTGTTGCACGCGTGTGCCTGGATGAAGACGGAAAAGTAACGGATATGTTCCTCCTGTCAGGAATGAAGGGTGATCCGAAGACCGTTAATTTCCGTAATGTAACAGCTGAGCTCGATCCTTCATTTGACGGAATGTATGTATCGGGTGATTTTCTCGAGAACGGAAAATTTGACACCGAGTTTGCAAGTGTTGAAAACGGATTCTTCTATGTTAATCTTATTGTTAAGGCTGATAACGGTGATTCGATAGATGCCACGATAGGCATGAGACGACTGGACGATGAGTGGTCGGACGATGATTATCCCAGATATCCGCAGGAAAGTGTTGAGTATTTCAGGGGTGCCGGCTTTGATGAAGTGATAAGCTATTTTACGGGCAAGCCCAAGACGATACCCAAGCAGACCCATGTCACTGATTGGGATATGTAGATAGGAGAGAGTAATACCATGAAAAAAAGAATTACGATTGTCTGCACACTGCTCTGCGTACTTCTTGCCGGCTGCAGCTCCGCGTCTGCGCCGCCTGCTACTTCGGAAGTGCCGCAAGATGCCGCCCTGGAGAGTGCGGAAGATACCGCAGACAACAGTAAAGATGAGAAGGATCTGTCTGATAAGAACAAGAAGAAAGCTTCAAAGGAAAAAGCATCAAAGGAAAAAGCTTCAGGCAGGAAGTCCCTGGCACAGCGCATGGCCGGTAAGTACAGCTATCATTACAGCGATCAGGACGGCAATGACGAATTCTATGTTATGGAAGTGGTGCCGTTTGGCGACAACCTTTATGCGCTCTGCGGACAGGCAACGCCCGAATACTATGAAACCTTTGCACCGTATTCTTTCTGGGCAAGCGAGTTCATCCCCTATGATAAGGATGAGATAACAAGTCCGGACTCGGATTCGGTAACCGTAAATGAGTTTCGATTCTCAGTGATGTCAAACGCCGGCAAATTCTGGGATTCGGGCAGTAAGGGAGTGATCTCCCTTACAGATGACGGCCTTGTGTTTGAAGGATTTGACAATGACAGTTTCCTTGTGCCGGAAGATGACGACAGCAGACTCTTTCTTAAAGATGAGCGCATAGAGGATACATTCGGATATCTGACAAATGATAAGTCAGGTGGAGATGAACAGCTTCAGGGACTCTGGATTCTTGATAATAAAGGAGCGGATCTGTATCTTAAGTTCGAAGGCCTGGATCTTTATATCTACAAAAAGGCCGGTGATTCCAAGGTGTTCTTTGCTGCTGGAGGATGCACATTCTCGGACGGATCGATGCAGTGCAGTGCAAGCATCCTCGGAAACGGGGGCATGCCGTGTGAACTTGCCTGGGATTATAAAGTTTCAGGTGATACGCTTACACTGCATTCTACAGGATATGATCTGCCCGAAGATTTTCCGGAAAACGCCAAATTCACCAGGATAATGGATGGGGACGTTCATGTGATCACAATGGACGAGGTGGAACTTGACTCGGCCTCTCTTGGGATGATGGCGGGAACCTTTGATATTGATGAACTTACATCACGGGAATACTATGGTGTATTTGTATCATCCGCAAAGGCTTCCGATAAACTTGCTCCGGTCATCCCAAAACTTGAAGAGGACGGATTTGTGGGAAGCGGTATTGTATATACACCTGATTTTGAAGGACTAAACCCCGAACCCTACTATGCGGTAACCACGGGAATGTATATTTCGGAAAGCGATGCCCAAGAAGCACTTTCGGATGTAAGATCAGCCGGCTATACCGATGCTTATGTTAAGAAAGCGGGGAAATATACCGGAGACAGATTCTGGTATATCAAACACAGCGGTGAAGGGATAGAAATTCTGAAGGATGGCGTCATGCTTCGCGGCGTATCGGTTGATATACCTTACGGTACAGAAGGCGATGCGGTCACGGCTGATCTTTTCGTACCAAAGGATGCCGTATTTGACAGCTCGGTCGAGACCGGCAGCTTCGGGAACTACGAGAAAGGAGACACTCCTTACGAATGGATCAAGAGAAACTACGAGCTGATGAATAAGGATCCTGATATGTATATGATGTACGGCCCTGCCTTGTCCGGAGTATTCGAGGTCGGCCTGTCCGGCAACAACATTACGACATACTACGGCAGCTACTGGTGGGATTGAAACACTCATAGAGGAGACAAAGGAGGATAAAGTGTTTAAAAAAACTGACAAAATGTAGCGCAAACGTGATAATGAGTTTGTAAATATTAGGCGCAATCGTGAGGATAGTCTTATGTTTGAACGAAAAACATATGATGAAATGTTGAAATGGAAGACAAATAAGCGTTAATAGATATAAGTCAATATTACAGAGTATAAGGAGCACTTGCTTTAGCAAGTGCTCCTTTCTAATTCCATGCAGGTGGTGGGACTTGAACTCAAAGGGTGTATCAAAAATACTGGAAAAAGGAGGGTTTGCAGCATCAGCACCCACCCGCAACACGTGTTGCAACACCTAAAATTTGGGGTTGATAATCAGGGAAGAGTATGGTATAAAATAGATGAGAGCAAACCTTTACCCGTATTGGCGAGGGGGTGTTCTCATTTTTTATATCTAAAAACTGCAATGATCGTATCTCTTGCGATAAGGATAAAATCAACTGACGAGGGGAATCCTCTTCTAAGCCTATCCTCTAAGCATTTCTTCACTTCGTTCAGTTTGATTTCCTTCTTTCCGAAATCAAGGATTATTCCGCCGGGATTGTCTTTTATCTGCCGTAACCCTTTTCTTACAGCATTGTCAACGGCTTTTAATGAAGAAACATCCTTCAGATCCCAATGTTTATCATGCCAGAGGAAATCAGGTGTTTTGACGTTGTCAAGGTTTTTCTCATTAAGCAGAACAACATCTCCGCCAAGGGTATTAATGATCAATTTGGCCATAGATATTTCATTCGAATGTAGGGAATCATTGTAGCCTTCTTGCTTGATAATTTCTCCGAAACCGGGGGTGGAGATATTGAGATAATGTTCGGTAATATCAATACACTCTTTCAATTCAAAGCTCCAAAACAATCATGATAATTGACGGGAATTCTTCCTGCCTATGGTGATTCAAAGAGCAGAATGCTCAGCCCAATATATAGTATCATATAAATAGCTATTGAAGTTACAATATTTTGATTTTGTTAACTGATATGTAATGACCTTTGTCAAGGGGTAGATTAAACAAGAATCACTACAACCTATATCTTATTGTTTTTGAAGGCATCCAGAAAGAGCCTCGGAGTATCAGTTCCCGGCATTGGCCACTCTGATATA
>JAFXQX010000003.1 GCA_017526745.1 Lachnospiraceae bacterium
ACAGGGGGACGGAGGTATTGTCTCAAGAAATTGAGACAATACCTCCGTCCCCCTGTCTCACTCCGTCCGCCTGTCTCATTTCCGGTAAGAAAATATGAGCCTGCGAGTATGCCTGAAACGCTCAGGAATGAAAGGCAGGTGCTGCCTATCACGGAGTGCATCCTGACACGTGCAGTGGATGCATCCGGCTTGGAGATATAGCTCCACCTGTACGCCCAATCACAGTAAAACTGAGGAGCGAACGCATACAGAACTATCCCGAGGACTCCGAGAAAGATCACGGAAGCGGCAAAATACCCGTACCATCTGCCCTTGAGCTTTCCGGCACTTCTTCCGGCAAAGTAAAATACCATCGGAAATGTAGAGGATACAAACTCACTCGTGTATACCGACAAGGGATACCCGCCCTGCATCAGCCAGATGACCGACAGGACCTGGTAAAAGAACAGTACGGCAACAGCCGCATCGGCTAAGCACAAAATGCGGATATTGCCCGATGCGATCAAAGAGACCAGAACGGCAAAGATCAGTACGGCGCCCGCAATGCCCGGGCGCATGGCATCCGTAAGAAGCGTTGCCGCATAGCAAAGCGCGGCAAAAACATAATATAAAGCTGGAATATATGCAAGTTTATCCTTCATGGTCTTCGTCTATTTAAGAAATCTCGAGAATACGTAGTTTCCGTAATCTATCCCGAGATCGGTCAGCGTGAGCGAACTGCTCCCTTCGTATATCAGCCCCTGGGCCGCAAGATCATCGATCACATCACCGTAGAGCGATCTGACCGTTACTCCGAACCTCTTAACAAACTTGTCGGTATCCACCCCGTCCATCATGCGCAGTCCCAGGTAAATCGTCTCCTCGATCATCTCGTCCTTTGTCAGGACACTGCTCTCTTCCTTGGTAAGCGGGTCGGCAAGATACGCGGCCATATCGGTCGTGTTACGGTTCCTCTCGTCTCCCGTAGGTGCGGGGATGCATGAACTTGCCCCGAGTCCGACCCCGAGATAGTATTCCCTCTTCCAGTAACCGCTGTTGTGCCGGCTCTCATATCCGGGCTTGGCAAAGTTGGATATCTCGTAATGCCTGTATCCCCGGTCCTTTAACATATCGACAGTCATCCAGTACAGTTTTCTCTCGTTCTCCTCGCCGACGACAGGTCCCTCTATATCATTGAACCTTTCGTAAAAGGGCGTGCCCTTTTCGATCGAAAGAGAGTATGCGCTTATGTGCTCGCATTCAAGCTGCGTGATCCTCTCGATAGTCTGTGCGAGAGAGTTTTCGGTCTGTCCCGGGAATGCGGTCATGATATCGACATTTATGTTTGAAAATCCCGACTGCCTTGCATCGGAATAGCACTCGAGAAAATCCTCGAACGAGTGTATCCTTCCGAGAAATGCAAGTTCGCTCTTATGGATCGACTGCAATCCTATCGACAACCTGTTAAATCCGAGGTTGGCAAGGAAATGGACCTTGTCCCTGGCGCTTCCGGGATTTACCTCGATCGTTATCTCGGCACTTCTGTCGATCCGAAACTCTTTGCCGATCACATTGAATATCGACTCGAGCTGCCGTACGGTAAGCACTGACGGAGTGCCTCCGCCGAAGTATATGGTGGACAGTGCTCCTCTTCTTCCGAACAGCTGGGCTCTTTGCGTGATCTCCTTTATGAGCGCGTTAACATACTGCTCCCTTACGCTCTCATCCGCGGGACCGGAGAGAAAATCACAATAATTGCATTTTCTTAAGCAAAACGGTATATGTACGTACAGCTGCACTGTTAATTCTCCTCAAGCTTGAGAACGCTCATGAACGCCTTCTGGGGTATCTCCACGTTTCCTATCTGGCGCATGCGCTTCTTGCCTTCTTTCTGTTTCTCAAGAAGTTTCTTCTTACGCGTTATATCACCGCCGTAACACTTGGCAAGGACATCCTTGCGCATTGCCTTTACGGTCTCACGCGCGATGATGCGGCCTCCGACCGCAGCCTGTATCGGTATCTCAAACAAGTGCCTGGGTATCTCGTCCTTGAGCTTTTCACACATCTTTCTTCCGCGTTCATATGCGCTGTCGGAATGCACGATGAACGAAAGGGCATCGACTTCTTCACGGTTCACGAGTATGTCCAGCTTGACGAGGCTTGACTGCTCATAACCTTTAAGTTCATAATCGAACGAAGCATAACCTTTGGACCGTGATTTTAGGGCATCGAAAAAATCATATATGATCTCATTGAGCGGCAGCTCGTATTTCAGCAATGCGCGCGACTGCTCAATGTATTCCATCGAAAGATAGCGTCCGCGTCTGGTCTGGCAAAGATCCATGATCGGTCCGACATAATCCTTGGCCACCATGATCTCCGCTGAAACGATCGGTTCCTCCATATGCTCTATCTCGGAAGGATCCGGAAGATTCGTCGGATTGGTAAGGTCAAACGATGTACCGTCTGTCTTGTAGACCTTATAGACAACACTGGGGGCGGTGGTCACAAGATCGAGATTATATTCTCTCTCGAGACGCTCCTGGATGATCTCCAGATGAAGGAGCCCCAGGAATCCGCACCGGAATCCGAAACCAAGCGCCACGCTCGTCTCGGGTTCGTAATTAAGGGATGCGTCGTTAAGCTGCAGTTTTTCAAGCGCATCGCGAAGATCGGGATATCTTGCACCGTCGGCGGGATACACTCCGCAGAAGACCATTGACAGGACCTTCTTGTATCCGGGAAGGGCCTCATCGCACGGCCTGTCATCATCGGTTATCGTATCACCGACCATCGTATCCCTTACGTTCTTGATCGATGCGGTAAGGTACCCGACCATTCCCGCAGACAATTCGTCACACGGTATGAACTGGCCCGCACCAAAAGTCCCGACCTCTACGACCTCGGCCACGGCGCCCGTTGCCATCATGCGTACATGCGTTCCGCGCGAAACCTTCCCGTCCATGATCCTGAAGAACACAATAACGCCCTTGTAAGGGTCATATACCGAATCAAAGATAAGAGCCTTAAGGGGCTTTGATGCATCCCCTTTCGGGGCAGGTACCTTCTGTACCACGGCTTCAAGCACGTCATCTATCCCGATGCCCATCTTGGCGGATATCTTCGGAGCATCCTGCGCTTCGATCCCGATCACATCCTCGATCTCGTTTATGACTCTTTCCGGTTCCGCGGAAGGAAGGTCGATCTTGTTTATAACGGGAACAACGTCAAGATCATGATCCAGGGCAAGATAGACGTTTGCAAGAGTCTGCGCCTCGATCCCCTGGGCCGCGTCAACGACAAGTATGGCCCCGTCGCACGCCGCAAGGGACCTTGATACCTCATAGTTAAAATCAACATGACCGGGTGTATCGATAAGGTTGAAGATATACTCTTCCCCGTTCTTTGCCTTGTACACCGTCCGCACTGCCTGGGACTTGATCGTGATGCCGCGCTCTCTTTCAAGGTCCATGTTGTCAAGGACCTGCTCGGACATCTCACGCTGGGTCAGCAGTCCCGTGCGCTCGATGATACGGTCTGCAAGAGTTGATTTTCCGTGATCTATATGTGCAATTATGCAGAAATTCCTGATATGATCCTGATTCATATTATCTGTATTGCGATCTACCGTACATCCGTCATATATAAGAAGGAGATACTCACATGACGGTATGAGTATCTCCTTACATTATATATTCATTACAATATTTATGCCATCTTATTTACACAGGCAGCAAGACGTGAGATCTTTCTTGATACCGTGTTCTTGTGGTAGATACCCTTTGAGCAGGCTCTGTTAAGCTCACCTGTAGCTACGCGAAGTGCTTCAGCTGCAGCTTCCTTATCGCCTGATTCAACAGACTGGTATACTTTCTTAACATATGTCTTAACCTTGGACCTGATCGCTTTATTGCGCTCGGTCTTGGTGTTGATGACAAGTATCCTCTTCTTTGCGGATTTAATGTTTGCCACAGTCTTACCTCCAATCTCATATAATATGGAACTTTGAGACACTCGAATATTCTATAAGTTTTGCCAACGTATGTCAATACATAATTTGATCATTATTTGACCAATTCTTCTTCGGATCCCATATCCTCGTCATAATCATCGGGATCCGTGGGCTCCTCGAGCTCTTTTGCCGCCTCTTTACGCTTCGCCTCTTCCTCGGCCTGCTTCTCCTCGGCGCGCTTTACCGCTTCCTCGGTCCGCTTTCTGGCCTCCTCGGCTTTCTTTTTCTCCTCCTCGGTCTTTTTGGCCTGGGCGGCACGTCTTGCGGTAACAACCGGATCTTCTTCGGGATCCGAATCGACCCTTTCGACCTCATAGGGGTATTTCAAGTTCCATGCGCCCCTTATGTTGTCCATGAGCTGCATCATGTATAGAGTCTCAATATGAGGCATTTCCGGGCATTCGATCATGCCCTCCTCTACAGCTTTTATCGCTGATATGACCTCGTATTCATAACCCGTCACCTGGGTCGGCGCTGCATATTCGGCAACAACCCTTCGCTCCAGGTTGTACACGCGCATGGCTTCGAAATTGTTTATATTGTCGATCTCTATATAGCCGTTCGTTCCGTTGATGAGGCCCCGTCTGTCGGTCTGGGCCAGCATCGTCGCATAAAGCGTTGCCATCCTGCCGTCGCGGTATGACAGCATTATCGTCTCCTGCGCATCGACGCCCGAACGGTATCTTATACAGTTTGCGGCTATGGATTCGATATCATTTCCGAACACCATCGATGCAAAGTTCAATACATAAACACCCAGGTCGAGCAGAGCGCCCCCGCACAGAGCCGGGTTAACGAGTCTGTTATTGTGTTCAAGGGGATATCCGAGATTTGCACAAAGCGATGTCGGACGTCCTATGATACCGGAGTTTACGACCTCGCGGATCTTTTCCGCCATAGGCATGTATCTGATCCACATCGCTTCCGTAAGAAGGAGACCCTTGGACTCCGCCATGCGAAGGACTTCCTCGGCCTGCCTGGCATTTGCGGTAAAGGCCTTCTCGCACAGCACATGCTTTCCGTGATCGAGGCACATCCTGATATGCTCGTAATGATGCGAATGAGGCGTTGCGATATACACGAGCGAAACGTCCGGATCTTCAAGCATGTCTGTATATGAGCCGTACGCTTTTACGAATCCGAACTTGTCGGCAAATACCTGTGCCTTATTCCTGTCACGCGATGCGACCGCATAGCACGTCACATTTTTAAGCGGCTGGAGTGTTGTTGCCATGGTCCCGGCAATATTGCCGGCGCCAAGGATCGATACATTCATCTGCTGCCCTTTCTGCTGACGGTGTTGTTTCTGACAACAAGTCCGTCCATGTCCTTTACGAACTGGGAGAACCTGCTGTACTGGTAGTCGCTTATCTTGAATGTGGGATATTTCTTCTCGATCTTACGCTTTAATTCGGGAAGGCTCATCGTCTTACCTGCGGATCTCTTCAATATATCCGAAACCAGCTTTACGATCTGGTCCTTCGACACTTCGCTCTCCTTGCGGGTAACGGTGATCGAATTGCCGTGCTGTGTCAGTGTCAGCCCGTCAATGCTCTCCAGGAACTTGGAAAGCTTTGAATAGCCGTAGTTTCTGACGTCAAAGTCGGCATGCCTGTTCGACAGTTTGTTGCCGAGTTCTCCCACCGTGGTCTCACGGTCATTGGCCTCATTGTCGATCAGTATCTTCATGATCGAATCCTCTACATCCTCGCGCGATATATCCGACTGGTTTTCCTCATCGGCCGCAAGAACCTCGAGATACTTGAACATGGTACAACTTGTACGGAAGGCCTCAACGGTCTTCTTTTCGCCCATTCCGACAACGAGCATGCCCGCTTCGCGAAGGCGTGATGCAAGGCGCGTAAAATCACTGTCCGAGCTTACTATGCAGAACCCGTCAACCTTGCCCGAATACAGTATGTCCATCGCATCGATTATCATTGCCGAATCGGTTGAGTTCTTGCCCTGCGTATAACTGTAGGTCTGCATCGGTGTGATCGAGTTCTTGAGGACCTCTTCCTTCCAGCCCTTTAAAACAGGATTGGTCCAGTCACCGTATGCACGCTTGTACGTAGCGATCCCGTAGTTGCTTATCTCATCGAGGACTACCTTGATGTATTTGATCGAAATGTTCTCGGCATCTATGAGAACCGCCAGTCTTCTTTCCTGTCCTTCCATATATATCTCCTGCCTTGTGCCGGCACCCGAGTTTGATGATCTTAGTGTTTGGGAACCAGCTTTTCCATTCCGCCCATGTAAGGACGCAGAACCTCCGGGATGCTCACCGTGCCGTCTGCATTCAGATTGTTCTCAAGGAATGCGATCAGCATGCGGGGAGGAGCGACAACCGTATTGTTGAGCGTGTGCGCAAAATACTTGTCGTCCTTTGCGTTGACCCTGATGCGCAGTCTTCTTGCCTGGGCATCGCCGAGGTTTGAACAGCTTCCCACTTCGAAGTATTTCTTCTGTCTCGGAGACCATGCCTCCACATCGTATGACTTTACCTTCAGGTCCGCGAGGTCTCCCGAACAGCACTCTATCGTGCGGACGGGGATATCGAGCGATCTGAACAGATCGACCGTGTTCTGCCAGAGCTTGTCAAACCACATCGGGCTTTCCTCCGGACGGCAGACAACGATCATCTCCTGTTTCTCAAACTGGTGGATCCTGTAGACACCACGCTCCTCGATCCCGTGTGCTCCCTTTTCCTTCCTGAAGCACGGGCTGTAACTTGTGAGCGTTCTGGGAAGCGTATCCTCGTCAAGTATCTGATCGATGAACTTTCCTATCATCGAATGCTCACTCGTTCCGATAAGATAGAGATCCTCGCCCTCGATTTTGTACATCATCGCATCCATCTCGTCAAAGCTCATGACGCCCGTTACGACGCTGCTTCTGATCATGAACGGAGGCACGCAGTAGGTGAAGCCTCTGTCTATCATAAAATCCCTTGCATAGCTGATCACGGCCGAGTGAAGCCGTGCGATATCGCCCATCAGATAATAGAATCCGTTCCCGGCAACTCTTCCGGCACTGTCAAGATCGATACCGTCAAAGGTTTCCATGATCTGTGTGTGATAAGGCACCTCAAAATCTGGAACTACGGGCTCTCCGAACTTCTTTACTTCAACGTTCTCGGAGTCATCCTTTCCGATCGGAACGCTCGGATCGATTATATTCGGGATCGTGTACATGATCTTGCGGATCTCGTCAGCGACCGGTGCCTCGACTCCTTCAAGTTCCGAAAGTCTTTCGGCATCCTTTGCCACTTCTTCCTTGACCTTTTCGGCTTCTTCCTTTTTGCCCTCTTTCATGAGAGCACCTATCTGTTTGGATAAAACGTTCTTGCGGGCCCTAAGGTCATCGCGCTCCTGCTGCATGTTGCGGCGCATCTCGTCCAGTTCGATAACCTTGTCGACAAGAGGGAGCTTTTCATCCTGAAACTTGTTTTTGATGTTCTGTCTTACTATGTCCGGATTTTCCCGGAGGAATTTCATATCCAGCATATGTTATGTTCATCTCCTTACTGACTATGCTTTTATTTGTCCGTGATCTGTGCGTGGTAGGACTGGAGCGATCTGACCTCTCCCATACCCTTCTGTCTTGCCTTGATCCCGGCTATGCTTGCCTTGGCGGCAGCCATTGTCGTGACATAAGGGATGCCTGCCTTTATGACTCCTTTTCTGATGTACGAATCGTCCATCGCACCCTTCTTGTCATCGGGCGTATTGATGACGATCGATACCTCCCTGTTCGTGATCGCATCGAGCACGTTCGGACGTCCCTGCTGGAGCTTGAATATCTTCGTTGCGGGAATGCCTGCATTTACGATCATGTCGTATGTTCCGCCCGTGGCGATGATCTCAAATCCGCACTCGGAGAATCCCTTTGCGACCTCGACAAGTTCCGACTTGTCCCTGTCGTTTACAGAAATGAGAACCTTTCCGTCAAGCGGGAGCCTCGTCTGTGTTGCTTCCTCAGCCTTGAAGAAGGCTTCGCCAAAATCACCCGCCATGCCCAGAACTTCTCCGGTAGAACGCATCTCGGGTCCGAGGAGGGGGTCTACTTCCTGGAACATATTGAACGGGAACACGGCTTCCTTGACGCCGCAATGGGCAAATCTCTTTTCGCGAAGCGCCGGCACCGGTGAAGGTTTTCCGGTCAGAGGCATGGTTATGATCTCTGTGGCAAGAGGTACCATCCCTATGTTGCATACCTTTGATACGAGAGGTACCGTACGGGATGCCCTGGGGTTTGCCTCAAGAACATAGACCGTATCGTTTTCGATCGCGTACTGCATGTTCATAAGACCGCGCACGCCCATCTCCTTTGCGATCCTTTTCGTATAATCCTTGATGATCTCCACATTCTTCTCCGAGATGTTCTTCGAAGGAAGAACGCATGCGCTGTCACCGGAATGGATACCGGCAAGTTCTATATGCTCCATGACGGCGGGGACAAAAACGTTCTCCCCGTCGGAGATCGCATCAGCCTCGCACTCAAGGGCATTGTTTAAGAATCTGTCAATCAGTATCGGTCTGTCGGGTGTAACACCTACCGCGGCAGCCATGTATACTTTCATGTGCTCATCGTCATGGACGACTTCCATGCCGCGTCCGCCCAGGACATACGAAGGACGGACCATAAGAGGATACCCGATCTTTTTGGCGATCGACAGTGCATCATCAACGGTAACTGCCATTCCTGATTCGGGCATGGGAATGGAGAGTTTATCCATCATGGCGCGGAACTGGTCGCGGTCTTCGGCCATATCTATCGTCTCGGGCGAAGTACCCAGTATGTTTACGCCGTTCTTTTTAAGATCCGCCGCAAGGTTGAGCGGTGTCTGCCCGCCGAACTGAGCGATGACTCCGACCGGCTTTTCCTTTTCATGTATGGACAGAACATCCTCCAGAGTGAGGGGCTCGAAATAAAGCTTGTCTGACGTATCGTAATCGGTCGATACGGTCTCCGGATTACAGTTTACGATGATCGTTTCGAACCCGAGCTTTTTAAGGGCCATTGCGGCATGTACGCAGCAGTAGTCGAATTCGATACCCTGTCCGATCCTGTTGGGGCCGCCGCCGAGTATCATGATCTTCTTCTTATCGGAAACGGCGGAGCCATCCTTCATATTATATGAACTGTAATAGTATGCCGAATCCTCGGTACCGCTTACATGAACGCCTTCCCAGGCCTCCACGATACCCTCTTTTATCCTGGCATTTCTTATATCTTCTTCGGGCACGCCAAGGATCTGTGACAGATACCTGTCTGCAAAACCGTCCTGCTTGGCCTGGCGCAGCACATCAGCCGGAGGGACCTTGCCGGCATATGATCTTAACTTCTCCTCCTCATCAACCAGCTCTTTCATCTGCCCGAGGAAATAAGGTTTGATCTTTGTTATGTTATAAAGATCGTCAAGGTCAGCACCCTTTCGGATCGCCTCATACATGATGAACTGTCTCTCGCTCGACGGTGTGTGGAGCATGTTGAGAAGGTCCTTCAACGGCAGTTCGGCGAAGTTTTTCGCACCTCCGAGTCCGTAACGGCCGATCTCGAGCGAACGTATCGCTTTCTGGAACGCTTCTTTGTATGTCTTTCCGATCGACATCACCTCGCCGACGGCACGCATCTGTGTGCCGAGCTTGTCCTGGGATCCCTTGAACTTTTCAAATGCCCATCTGGCAAACTTGATGACAACGTAATCGCCGTCCGGTACGTATTTATCGAGCGTACCGTATTTACCGCACGGTATGTCGCAAAGATCGAGTCCTGCCGCGAGCATTGCGGAAACAAGTGCGATCGGGAATCCGGTCGCCTTGGAAGCAAGTGCCGAAGAACGGGACGTTCTCGGATTGATCTCGATCACTATTATCCTTCCGTCAGCGGTATTCCTTGCAAACTGGACGTTTGTTCCGCCGATGACTTCTATGGCATCGACTATCTTGTATGCCTGCCTCTGAAGCTCTTTCTGGACATCCTCGGGGATCGTGAGCATCGGTGCCGAGCAGAAACTGTCGCCCGTGTGCACTCCGAGCGGATCGATGTTCTCGATAAAGCATACCGTGATCATCTTGCCTGTCGAATCCCTGACGACCTCAAGTTCCAGTTCTTCCCATCCGAGAACGGACTCTTCAACAAGGACCTGTCCGACCAGTGATGCGGCAAGGCCGCGCTCGCATACCGTCTTTAATTCATCGACGTTATACACAAGGCCGCCGCCTGCACCGCCCATCGTATATGCGGGACGAAGAACGACCGGGTAGCCCAGCTTGTCCGCTATCGCAAGTGCATCATCAACGGAATACGCAACTTCGGATCTTGCCATCTTTATGCCGAGACTGTTCATCAGTTCCTTGAACTCTATCCTGTCCTCGCCGCGTTCTATCGCATCGACCTGAACGCCGATGACCTTGACGCCGTACTTATCAAGCACGCCCTTTTTGTAAAGCTCAGATGCAAGGTTTAATCCGGTCTGTCCTCCCAGGTTGGGAAGCAGTCCGTCCGGACGTTCCTTTTCGATTATCTGCGTCAGCCTCTCAACGTTAAGCGGCTCAATATACGTAACATCGGCTGTTGTCGGATCGGTCATGATCGTGGCGGGATTGGAGTTTACGAGCACGATCTCGTATCCGAGCTTCTTTAATGCCTTGCAGGCCTGTGTCCCGGAATAATCAAACTCGCATGCCTGGCCGATTATGATCGGACCGCTGCCGATGATCAGTATCTTGTTGACGTCGTCTCTTTTTTTCATTGTATAAGCCTTCCTTGATCACTTACCGGATTTGTTGTTAAGTTTCGGTATCATCACGCAGCTGACGATCAGAGCTACGATATACAGGGTTCCCGTAACGTACAGAACCGTCTGGTATCCGACGGGATTAACGACTGCGATATCACCGTTTGAAAGTACGATCTCTTTTGCGTGAGCATCAAGCTTATTTACGATAGCGGTCGCCATCTGGTTACCGGTAAGGCCTGCTATTGCCCATGCCGACAGGCACATGCCGTGAACGGATGAGATCTTGCCCATTCCGAAATGGTCCGAAAGCAGTGTCGGAACGTTTGAATATCCTCCGCCGTATCCTGCGTTGACCATGATCAGAAGCGCAACACACAGTATCGCGAGCGCAGGGATCTGTGCCCCCTTGACGATACCCTGAGTCACTACAACGAGTGCGGTGAATGCGATCGAAAGGATGAAGATCAGTTTGTAGATCGTGTTCCTGTCCTTTAACGTATCAGCCCATGCGGAAAATCCGAGACGTCCGGCAGCATTGGCGATAGCCGTTACGGTCGCAAGAGTCGCACATACGCCTACCGACAGTCCTACCGACTTGAATATCATCTTCTCCTGTGAGATAAGAGCCAATCCGCATGCGATGTTGATATAGAACATCAGCCAGATACCGATGAAGGTTTTGTTTCCGAACGAAGTCTTGAAGTTGTTTGCAAGAGTGTTGAAGAACTCTTTGATGCCGCCTTCGGAATGAGCCTCAACCCATGTTGAGGGCTTCTTGAGAAGAAGGTGTCCGATAAACATCATCACACAGTAAACGCCGCCCATGATGAAGAACATGGGAGCGGGATTGACCGGCTGGTTGGGATCCTTGTTGAACGCATTAAGGATCGCCTGCATGATCGGGCTCGCGATAGCCTTTGCAAGGCCGAAGCCTGCAACTGCAAGACCAGTTGCAAGACCCTTCTTGTCCTCAAACCACAGCATCAGTGTCTTGACGGGTGACAGATAACCGGTCCCGAGACCGATACCCATTATGCATCCGTAGAAGAGCAATATGACCGGAAGTGATCTTATCATTATTCCGAATCCGGTCCCTATCATTCCGACGGTAAAACAGATCGTTGCGATCAGCGAAGACCTGTGAATATCCTTCTCAACAACATCCCCGAGAAATGCTGCCGACATACCGAGGAAAAAGATCGCCAGTGAGAACGCCCACTCGAACGGAGCCTTGTCAGCCATTGTCGTTCCGGTCACATAGTCGGCTATCTCCTGTGAGAATGTTGACCAGCAGTATACCGTACCGATACTGCAGTGAAGAAGCAATGCAGGGATCGCACCGCGCACCCATTTGTTTTCCATTGTGATACCTCTTTTCGCTTTTTAGATGATGTAAACTTTGCTCTAAAAAGTGCCCCAGTTTTTGGGGCACTTTCCGTTTTTGATTGTATTACCGTACCGGCCTTAGCCTTACGGTCTGGGTGATCCGCAGTTGCTGCAGAACTTTCCGGAATTGACCGTGCCGCACTGGCATGTCCAGTCCGAAGCGGGTGCGGGCTTTCCGCAGTTACCGCAGAACTTTCCGGTATTGACCGCGCCGCATTCGCATGTCCAGGAGTTTGCAGGTGACGAAGCCGGAGCTGCTGCCGGAGCCGGAGCTGCCTGCTGCTGGGCGCCTGCCATCTGATAGAGCTGCGAAGCGTTCATTCCGCCTGCGCCTGCTGCCATGTTCATTCCGGCAAATGCCATCATCGGACCTGCCGATGTGTTGCTTGCCGCTGCCTTCATTGCATCTGCCTGTGCACCGACAAGTGTAGCGGCACCCATGCTCGGATCGCGCATAACAGCTGCCTTCTGAAGATCGCGGATCATCTGTTCCTGATCCTCGGGAGCCGTTACGGAGCTTACACCGAATGATACGATCTTGATACCGCGAAGCTCTCTCCACTTCTTGGTCAATACTTCGTTTAACGCATCAGCCATTTCCTCGGTATGTCCGGGAAGTGCGCTGTATCTGATGCCCATATCGCTTATCTTGGCGAATGCGGGCTGGAGAGCCGTGAGCAGTTCGCTCTTGAGCTGTCCGTCGATCTCGTCTCTTGTGTATGAATCCGTTACGTTGCCCGCAACATTTGTATAGAAAAGAATGGGGTCTTCGATCTTGTATGAGTACTCGCCGTGGCAGCGGATCGTGATATCAACATCAAGGCCGATGTTCTTATCAACGACACGGAAAGGGACCGGATTGGCCGTTCCGTATTTGTTACCGGGGATCTCTTTTGTGTTTACATAGTAGACTCTCTGATCCTTGCCGGTATCACCGCCGAACGTGAACCTTTTTCCTATCTGCTTGAATGTCTCAACGATGGAGTCTGACAGCTTTCCGTAGAAAATACTCGGCTCTGTTGACGTGTCATAAACATATTCACCGGGAACCGCACATATATCAACTACCTTTCCCTGTTCAACGATAAGCATACACTGTCCGTCCGCAACAGCGATGACCGAACCGTTACTGATGATATTGTCATGTCCCTTGGTATTTGAAGAACGCTTTCCGTCGATCTGCTTTAATCCTCTTGTTACGATGACATCAGCGGGGATAGCCTCACAATAAAAGAACTCTTTCCACTGATCCGCAAGTGCGCCGCCGGCTGCACCGGCAATTGCCTGTACTAAACCCATTCCGTAATCCTCCTTCTACTTAAACAAAAGTAACTCTGATATTCTAACACATTTGAACTTTTGTATCAATCGCTATCACCATGCGCATTTTCGCGTTTTTGGAACATGCGCCCAAACAGCCTGCCCCCTCTTTTTGAGTTCTCGCGCAGACGGTTTCGAAGCTCATATCTCGAATCGTCCGTACACTCCTTCTCGTATGTTCTGTATGCGCGCATGAGCTTTCTGTCCGTAAGCAGCTGGTTGTATTTTCTGTCATACTGGGCAAAATAGGGATCCATGCGGCCGCGGATCAGTATCCTGAACCTGTCGTCGCTCTCAAAATCCTCCGCAACTATATGAACATGCTGGAAGAGCACGAGAAAATCCTCGAGCCTGTATACTATCCCGAATCTAGTGGGGTCGCATTTGGAGAGCATGCGGGCTGATTTTTGCGGCTCATCGAAGAAACAGTAGAGCTTGCCGAGCTGAAGATGGATCCATGTATAGAAATCGGAATCCTCGTCTGCCTGGGATGCCAGGCGGCAGTACATTTCAAATGCTTTCTGGTATTCGCCGGTAAGAAAATAGTCAAGCGCAACGGACAGTCTCTCATTCACCGAAAGCGTTGTCTGCTCGGCGCCCGCACGGGGCTCTGACAGCCTGATCCCTTCGTACTGCTTGTGGATCTCACGCGTTCTTTCCTCCGGACTCTCGTATTCCCCGATGAGTTCATCTATCTCGTCGGCTCCGGCCGGAAGGGAATTCCTAAACTGGGCATATTTCTTGCGTCCCATATCCGCACATGTTGCCTCATATTCGGTAAACACATCGGCAACGCTTGCCTTGGCGGCGGCAACGGCCTGCCTGTGCGTATCCGCGAACTGGCTGTCTATAAGGCTGTGGTAATAGATGCGCAGGTGCCTGTCATATTTTTTCATCCTTGCATCAACGAGCGCATGTCCCAGATGAAGGTAAAAATCATTCTCGTCCTCTATGAACTGAAGGTTCACCCTGTAGTAAAGCATTACGGCACGTTCGTAATTGCCCATGAAATAATAAGTCTCGGCCAGAGTGAAAACGGTCTGTGTATATATGGGAAGTGTGTGGTCGACGTACCTTACCACCTTCTCGAGCCGGACCGCTGCATCCTCATAGCGGTCAAGGCTCCTGTAGTAAAGCGCTTCACTGATCAGCTGGCTGATCCCCGCATCATCCATGCGGTTCTCATCCACATCCATTATAAGATCGACGGCCTGCTCGAAAGTGATCTCGTCGTCCTCGGACACTTCCGCCCGAAAGATCGACATACCCGAATCATCGGCAAATATGCGAAGATCATATCCCGCCAGTATCTGGTTGACCTGTTCGAGCTCGGCCGCAAAATACGCATCGGTTATGTTATAGTCAAGCTGCATCCATTTGCGGTATGCATCATTGATCAGACGGATGAGTGCGGCTTCGGCGGAATCTTCGGCAAACCACATTACCGTCTCGCTTTCGATATCCCAGTTCCTGATCGGATTATCCTTCCTGACCTCGTGCGTAAGAACATCAAGCCTCACCGAATGGTCCATTCCCAGGAGCACGAGGGAATCTCCGTCAAACACGTATTTTGCGCAAGATCCGTAGGTCTGGTCTATCGCGGATATCGTCTGAAAGATCCGTATATCAAGTTGTCTGTATAGCTCAAAAAAGATCATCCGTAAACTCCGTCCACACCTTATAATAATTCGAAAAGGCGCCAAATTCAACAACAATCTCTCCCTTGTTGAGCAGGGTTTATTCTGATAGAATAACAAGAAGCATAAACAGATTGAAAGGTGACGAAAATGGATATTTCGGTTGTTATTCCCGTATACGGATGCCCTTCGGCACTCGTTCCTCTTTATGAGAAACTGACAAACGTGCTCGGCGGCATGAACGTTTCATATGAGATAGTGATGGTCGATGACTGCGATAAGATGAATTCCTGGGAGGAAGTACAAAAGGTCGCTCAAAAAGACGAAAGGGTCAAGGCCATTCATTTTACCAAGAATTTCGGACAGGGATGTGCGATAACGGCAGGTGTGCGCCAGGCCCAGGGCGACTGGATCATCACAATGGACTGCGACCTTCAGGACAATCCCGATAATATACCGGACCTTTATGCCAAGGCCCTTGAAGGATATGATGTCGTGTTCGTAAGGCGCCGCCAGCGCAAGGAGTCCTTCTTTGTCAGGCTGTTCGCAAAGTGGTATCACGACCTCTTATGCATCCTGTCGGGTGTTGAGTTCGATTACGATCTGGCAACATATCTGATCGCCTCCCGCCGCGCATCCGACCACTACATCGCATCAAAGGACCGCGGAAGGGACTTCGGCGTGTTCCTGATGTGGCTGGGATTTAAGCACACATTTGTTGAGTATGAGCAGGAAAGACGTTACGAAGGGAAATCATCGTTCACCTTCATCAAGAAATGGAAAACGGCTGTCGGGATCATAAGCACTTATTCGAACAGGCCGCTGTACGTATCGATATGGATCGGTGCCTTCTCGGCCTTATTCTCGTTCATATACATCATCTACGCCCTGATCCAGTACTTCGTATATAATGCCAACCCCGAAGGCTGGACAACGGTCGCTGCCGCACTGTTCTTCTTCGGCGGGGCGATCCTGTCGACGCTCGGGATAATCGGCATATATCTTGGGAACGTTTTTGACATGAGTAAAGACCGTCCGCTTTATGCGATCCAGGAAAGCATAAACTGCTGAACGGTCTTAAGGTCCTAAACAGCCTATAATGTATTGAAGAAATGAAGAGTCCTATCTATGACTTTGTCCCTGTCCTGCTTTGACAACTTGTAGTAGAGCGGGAGACGGACAAGTCTGTCGGACTCTTTTGTCGTATATTCATCCGTTCCGTTAAACCTTCCGAACTTAAGGCCCGCAGGAGCCGAGTGGAGCGGAACATAATGGAACACGGCCAGGATATCGTTCTCCCTCATATATCCGATAAAGACCGTCCTTACTTCAAGATCGCTGCACTTGAGGTAGAACATGTGCGCATTGTGGACGCAGTCATCGGGTATGACCGGAAGCGAAATGATGCCTCTTTCCTCAAGAGGTCTTAACGCATCACTGTATGCGCACCAGCTTGCCATCCTGTCGGCCTGCATCTCGTCGGCATGCTGAAGCTGTCCCCACAGATATGCCGCATTAAGATCACTCGGAAGGTAGCTGCTCCCGTAATCCACCCAGTTATATTTCGCAACCTGTCCGCGGAAGAACTGCGAACGGTTCGTACCCTTCTCACGGAGTATCTCGGCGCGCTCCACATCACGCTGCTCCCGGATCAGGATCGCACCGCCCTCGCCCATGGAGAAGTTCTTGGTCTCATGAAATGAAAAGCATCCGAAATCACCGATGGTGCCGAGGCTCTTTCCCTTATATGTGCTCATGACACCCTGTGCGGCATCTTCCACAACGAAAAGGCCGTGACGCTTTGCAATATCCATGATCGTATCCATATCACATGACACGCCCGCATAGTGCACTGCGCATATGACCTTCGTTTTGTCCGTTATCGCATCTTCTATCTTCTTCTCGTCAATGTTCATCGTGTCCGGACGGATGTCAACGAACACGAGCCTTGCACCTGCAAGGACAAAAGCGTTTGCTGTCGAGGAGAAAGTATAGCTCGGCAGGATGACCTCATCCCCGGGTTGTATGCCGCACAAAAGCGCGGACATCTCGAGTGCGGAACTGCCGCTTGTTGTCAGGAGCACCCGGCCTGCACCGGTATGATCCTCAAGCCACTCGTTGCATTTTTTTGTAAAGCCGCCGTCTCCGCATATCTTATGTGCTTCGACAGCTTCACGCATATATTCAAATTCTTCGCCGAAATACGGCGGCACGTTAAAATGTATCATAAGCGTTATTCTACCACAGTCCTCGCATTTATTCCACTTCCCGTACTTTCTATAAGGACGGGACCGTCGATCGTAAGATAAACTTGGGCCCCCGCATCTTCAAGGATCCGCACTACCTCCCCGTCCTCCGGCTCGTCTTCGGATGAAGTTATCACGGCTATCTGCGGCTTTACGCTGTTAACGAGTTCACCCGTATTGTCATCGAGCCTTCCGTGGTGGGGGACCTTAAGAAGATCATACGTACTGTCATCTCTCTCAAGATATTCGGCAATGCGTTCTTTTTCGGCATCACCCATGAACAGCATCGTATCATCTTTGTTTGTCACCGACACGATGAGCGAAGAGTTATTGCTCTCGTCATCCTCATATCCGCCGTCTGCGGGATCGACATGATACCTTATCCCGTCAAGTTCAAACGAGAAAGGCTCGGTGATCTTTTCGGTGTCACTCTTCTCTTCTTCCACGGCTTTTTGGTATCTTTCGAACGTGTCGGAATCCTTGACATAGTCCGGCTCAAGTATGTGATCGACCGATACGTTTGCAAGTATCTTTTTGGCCCCTCCGATATGATCCTTGTCAAAATGGGATATTATCAGATAATCAAGATGGGTTATGCCCGCGCGGAGAAGATGATCCGCAATATCCTCACCGTCGTTCTTTTCTCCGCAGTCGATCATAACAGCGGACCTGCCGGTAGTGATAAGGAAGGAGTCTGCGGCGCCGGCAGAAAATGCGTATACATAAAGAGACGCATCTTCCTTCCTGCCGCACCCGGACAAAAAGACAAACGCCTGCAAAATAAAAACGGCGCAGCAAAATGACCGTATGAAAAATGATCTTACCGAATAATCCCTGTTCATTCTATGGTTATGTTTATCTGTGTTTCTTCGCCGGCATCGTCGCCGTCGTCCTTGAACCGCTCATAATAGTTCATCGCTTTGTTGATGCGCTTTTTCAGGCCCTGATAATACTGCCCGTAAAATTCCGGGTACAGCGATCCCGTGTATCTGTCGCCTGAAGCTTTCGTATCGGTGATGCACCTTTCAAATCCCGCCGTAAACTCTGCTGCGGCCGTATAGGGATCATCCGTTTCCCTCAGAAGGTCGTAAAGCCTGCACGCTATCGGGTCGGCACCGGAAAGTTCGTAGACGGCAAATGCGATCTGCCCTTCCACGGATCCCCAGTTCATCGCATTCTCCCTGCAAAAATCCTTCAGTTTCTGCTGTCTGTCTCCGACATCCGTCCACTGAAACAGGCCGAAGGCTCCGTTTGATTCGTTGATGACGGTCGGATCAAGATCAGAGGATTCCACTGCGATGTTTCCCATCATGCCGCAGGCCCCCGCGGGCGAAAATCCCGCTGCCGTAAGGCTTTTGAACAAGATCCTCTCCTTCTCTTCTATCGGGATATCATCGGGTGCATCTATGGTGAGCGATATGATCCTCGGCGTGATCTTTTCAGGCTCTTCTTCTTTCGAAAACGCAATGACTGCCGCAACGATAAGCACTGCTGCGGCAACTGCCGCAGCCGCTATGATGATGAGCCTGCGCCGGTCTGTTTTTAATATCAATTGCCAGATAAGGTTCACGTTTCCTATTATATACAACGGATGCAAAAATAAAACCTTCAAAATGAGATCAGGGCATGATAATATTATCGGGTATCAAAAAAAGGAAGGATTCATGTTTTGAGCAACGAAAACAAAGATCAGATACTGAGCACCCGGCTGATCACCGAAGGTGCCATCATAGCGGGGCTGTATGTTGTGCTGTCTCTTAACCCGCTTTCATTCAAGGAGGTCCAGTGCAGATTCGGCGAAGCACTGTGCATGACGATACTCTTTTCTCCTGCCGGTGCATGGGGTATGGTCATCGGATGTTTTTTGACAAACCTTCTCGGAGGAGCGCATTGGCTTGATACCGTTTTCGGAACTCTTGCAACACTTACAGCCGTATTATTCACTCTTCCCATAGCTTCAAGGCTTCGCAGCAAATACGGATCCGGTCTTGGCATAAAGCACAGTCTTCTGATCCCCCTTCCGACTGTGATATCAAATGCAGTGATAATCCCGTTCGTCCTGTATTACGGTTACGGTGTAAATACCATGTGGTTTGCCACGGCAAAATGGGCCGTTCTCGGTCTTATGGCATTCTCGGTCGGGGCAGGCGAGATATTATCATGCTACATCCTGGGGCCGGTCGTTGTTAAGATCATGAAAACCGTCATCGACCGTAACAGCAAACTTAAAGATTAAGACGCTTACGTATCTCTCCCGCAACAGTCCTTCCCTTAAAGATGACTGCTCCGACAAACAGTATTATGCCCGTGAGCATGCATAGGATCCAGGTGACCGGTGCAGTGCGGTTCCACAGTATAAAAACGATGACCGGAAGTATTCCCGTAAGAAGATTGGTCAGGAGATACACCATGGTATTGCCTCCCCTGTCGATCATCGCAAGAACGAAATTGGTGATCATCATTCCCGCTATCGCACACGGCACTATCCAGTCAACAGTCAGCCATAAGAATCCGTAATAATATGCCGTAACGGTAAGCAGCACCAGGATTATGAGCACCATCATGGTAACTCTCCTGGCAGATCCCGTCCCCTTTCTGAACTGTCTGATCATGGCGAACTCAAACGCTATCAGCCACATGGAGACAAGAAGACTGTAGTGCACATCCGACGACGGCGGTATCTTCACATGAAGCAGCAGGTCGAGACCCAGACTTGCTATCACAACGATCCACACCAAAAACAACTGAAGCTTATACAGAAAAGACCTTCTCTGAAGGTTTGTCAGTTTCGGAAAATAGGCCCTCTCGCCTTCTCCGGTAAGCTTGCTCTGGCACAGCGGACATTTCGCAAGATCACCCCCGACCTCTATCCTGCAGTAAGGACACGTTTTCATCCTATTACCTCCGTCGCATATACTCTGATATCAACCCCGTCGGACACAAGGCTTCTTACCAGGTTCTTGATCACGCCCGTGTTCTGATAGGGCGTTGAAACACCCAGCGTTAGATCCTTGTTAAAAGCGGACATGGTTGAGAACATATGACTGCTGCTGCAGAACGTGCTGTAATTGCCGATCTTTTCGGCCACCTCTGCCGGAGGTTTTAAAACCCCGAGGTTTGAGAAGACCATTGAGACCTTTTTATCGGACACTTTTTTGACATGTCTGACAACGAGCTGTTTTATGACCAGCGGGACCGCTCTTACCGGAGCAACATACTCCATAGTCTCGAAACCGTCCATCTGCTTTTTGATGTTCTCTTCCGTAAGCTGACTCTTTAATGAAGCATCAAACTCTTTTGCAAGTTCTTCCACGGTGACAGGTCCGGAGAATACATGAGTGACGGTAATGTTATTGAAGAAATTCCTCGCAGTATATGACGGGTAATAGTTCCTGAGATTGACGGGGAGTGTCATGGTGACGGGAACATTGCGTCTCCTCGGCGGCATCTCGTCGCGTATCGCCATCATCCAGCAGGCTCCCATGTAACTTGTCAGCGATACCCCGATCTTTTTTGCCTTTGTCAGGACCTGATCCGAAGGCATGTGTATCTCAAAAAACCGTAGCTGGTCGAAGGGATATTTGAGGCTCCCCGGATGATACGCTTTTTTTGACGAGCCTCCCGGATTAAGGCCCATGCTGCCGAAGAACTGCCTGTAGCTGTCCTGCCCGAGATCATTTTCCGATGCTCCAGAATGTATCGTAACATTGTCAAATTCACCCGGATAGCACAGTCTTAAATAATCAAGCACTATTATGTTCAAAAACTCAAGCGCACCCGTCCCGTCTGTAAGGGCATGGAAGATATCAAGGTTGATCCTGTTGTTAAAATAGGTGACCTTGTAATGAAGCATCGATTTGGCCGGTGAATACAGGAGCGGACATATCCTGTCGCATTCCTCGGTAACCTCCGGCATGATATCCGTACTCTCCATGTAATGCCAGAAGAGTCCCCTTCTGATTCTCACCTGCATCTGCGGTCTGTCCTGGATCGCCGACATCAATGCTTCCTGAAGAAGATCAGGTCTGATATCCTCCTTGAGAATGCAGCTGACTCTGAGAGTTTTTGTATCCCTTTTTGTTATCGTAGCAAGGAACAGCTTGGCTACATTATCTAATCTTGACCAGTTATCGTTTGCCATTTATCCTCCCCGTATATCCTTTCGGAAACATATGCCGCCAGCCGCTTCATCGCACGTGCGGCGACAGGTACCGGCATCTGCTGGTAAACATGCCAGCCCGCTTCTTCTATATCAAGTTCGGCCACCCCGTTATCACGCCTTATCGCTTCATGCAGCCGGACAGAGTCATCGAGCAGTATCTCGTTTTTCCCTGCCATGATATAAACAGGCGGGAAACCGTCAAAAGTTCCGAAGAGAGGGCTGAACCTTTCATCATCAGGAGTACCGTTATCAGCGATATAGACTTTGGCCGCATTTTGAACATATTCTTTTGTCAGGATCGGATCTATCTCGGCATTTGACTCATATGACGGAGCGCTTCCCGTCATATCGGTCCACGGACTGAACAAGAGGAGTCCGCACGGAAGACTCTTTTTTTGCCCGATAAGTTTCCTGACAAGACACAGGGCCAGATTGCCTCCGGCCGATTCACCCGAAACGAATATATGATCCGGCGCATATCCGTTTGTTGAGAGATGATCCCACATGACCATGGCATCGTCAAGAGCTGCCGGATAGGGATTTTCGGGCGCAAGAGCGTAGTCAAAAGTATATGTCGTAAAGCCGGTCGCCTCGGCTGTCTTTCCCGCCAGTATCCCCGCATATGACAGTCCGCCGCACACATAGCCGCCGCCATGGATATGAAGAACGGCATACCGCGGATCATGTGCATATTCGGGCCTGAGCGCTTCGCACTTCATGCCGTTTACCGTAAACTGCCGGACATCAACATTCTGATGGGCAAGGGCAATCTTTCCCGCACGTTCCATCGCCGCGCGGTGGCGTCTTAATTTTTCGCCTGAGACGGAACTTCCCGAAAAGAAATTGACCGCCCGGAAGGCCTTCATTAACGCAGTATTGTTCATTCAACGCTCTCTTTCATTATACCCGGTCCTGTAATCGAGTCTGATCCCGGGCTGGATATTATAGACAAATACGTGATAACACAGCCTGCCGTCATCTTCAACGGAATATGCTTCCATCTCAACTCCTCTTGCAAGCAGTTCGTCATCCTTGAAATACGGAGTGATCCGGTACAGCACGTGATTGTTCGTATCCTCGATATAACGCATCACCATTTCCTCCCAGTAGAGCATGGTGGTGGCGTTCATGTATCTGGTCCCGGTGATCAGGTTTTTCTCATTTGCCTCTTCTCCCGCCAGGGCACGTGCTATAAGGTGCGACCTGTTGTACAAAAAAGGGGGATCGGCATCTACCAACCCCTCGTATTTTCTCTGTTTCCATCCGGACGGCTTGATATGTCCGATATCTTCTCGCTTTTGGGTCGGCATCATCGATCTGTCAAGAAGCGCATATGCGCACCCGCATCTGCCAAGACCGTCAAGGTCGCTGTAATGCTCGCCGGTAATATTCTCAAGATCCCACTGATCAAAGCAAGGAAGGCCGTTGTTGAGAACTATATAATCCTCTCCCGAATAGTCGGGGATGGATCCCGGATCGGATTCGACGATGCTAAGTGAGCCGGAACCCGCAGTCGAGGAGGAACCCGCAGTCGATGCGGAACCGGCAGGTGAAACCGGCCTGTTCTCCTGTCCGGACAGGATGTACAGGACCGAAACTAGGAATATCGCAGCAATTACCGGTACGGTCTTCTTCATATGTTTTACCCTATCTCTGCGCCGCAGCTGATGCATTTCATTGTATAAAGAACTCCTTTGACATATCCTTATGCAGAAAATAACACTTTATTATATCTCATTATCTCTTATCGCACCACAGCCAAACGTACGATCATTTTCCGATAATCTATGGTATAATTGCTTCATTATCTTACATGATTTTGATTCGCAAGAAGCGAAAGGAGCAGTCATATATGAAGAACAATCTCAGTAGATCAATGGTCATTGCAGTGCTTGCCCTTATCGTATGTGCAGCCAGCGGATGCGGCAGCGCAGCAGGTGATACCGTTTCCGAAAATACAGCCGGCAAGGTGCAGGCGCAAACCGAAGAAAAAAAAGAGCCTGAAGAAACAGCTGCGCCGGAGGAAACGAAGACGCCTGAGGAAACAACAGATCCTGAGGCAGCAGAGGATCCTGAAAATAATGAGGTTTCCGGGGAGGCCGATAGTGAAGCGGAGGAAAATGAACCTGATGAAGAAGCATCAGAAGGATCCGATCCCGTGCAGGATCTTCTGGACAGTTATATGAACGATCCCCAAAAAAAGGATCTCGAATATGTAATGTACGACGTTAATGCAGACGGGATCGAAGAGATCATCTTCACCGACAAGGGACGTATCAAGGAAATATACGGTATGAGAAACAATAAACCCAACCTCACGATCGATTGTCCCGAATCTCTCGATATGACGCTTTATCCGAAGGGGATGCTCAGGGCACAGAGCAACGAAAAATCAGACTACGGTACAAAAGATATGTGGATGCAGTATTTCCCCAAATGGGGCGATTTTCTGTCCGTATTTGAAGAGCTGGACAAAGAATACTATACCTTCAGCGCTTATAACCTTAGCGACGAAGAGATCCGGCAGATCAACGACTCAATTGCAGATATAAACGACTATCCCGTATGGCTCCACGAGTGGTCCGACAAGATCAGCAAAAAAGACTTTGAACGTCTCGTCCCGAAGGATTCTCCGGTCAAGCTTCCCGAATCATCCAGTCTCTCTGACAGGGAAGCTATAGAAGTTATCCCGGAATACCTTGAATACGTCGGGGCACCTGACGGTTACGCAAATCTGCGCACAGGTCCCGGCACAGAATACGATATCGTATGCAGGATACCAAACGACGACAGTATGGAAGTTTACAGAAAAAATGCCACCTCCGCAGACGGTAAAACCTGGCTGAAGGTGACTTACTATACTGAAGCTGATAATGAAGACGGTTATGACTGGCTGACCGGATGGATCGCCGAGTCGCAGCTGGAATAACCCGGAAAACAATGCTCATACTCCGCTCGTAAAGATCAGGAACAATAGAAGTCCTGCAGAACATGCGATCATCATGATGATCGAGGAGATGATATAAAACAGACCGGAGGAAGATCGCTTATCCTTTCCTGCGTGCCGGATGATGCTTACAATAAGCATTACCAGATAGAATGCCGGGAACAGCAGATGCATCAGGAAGAGCGGCGTCCACTGCCACTCCTGCCTGTAGTAATACCATCTCCCATCCTTATAAAACAGCCAGATAAGCGTGATGACCGCTAGTATCACCGGCGAAAGCACAAACATTATCTTTTTTTTCATATGATCCATTTCTTCTTTCTGTCCTGTCGAACTCAGTATTCTTTATTATGGACTATGTATCTCCTATTCCGATCCCCTATGTCAGTTGATAAATGTGCTCATCTGCGGGTATCTGCCTGACAGTATCCCTATTTTCCATACCGCTTTCCCGGCGTTCGGAGTCTCTACGGTTATCGTATCTTCCGATATGCCCTCGGGAACCGTAACATCGATAAGCGCAGCTCTGCCTCTTGTAACATCCTCTTTGTACGATCCTATCCTGACTCTCGAGTCATCAAAGAGAGGAACTACCGCAACCGTATTAAGAGCTCCTTTTTCGTAAGCTTCCGGAGATGGCATCCTGTTTCGCAGCATCCCGGGAGGGTCAATGATGATAAGAGCCGATGCTCCGTCTGCCATTTCCTTAAGATGTCTCCACTGTTTACCGCCTCCGAGCAGATATTCGTAATATGCCCACACAGCTTTGTCGCAGGGATCATATTCAAACTCTTTGGTAAACTCTTTTTCACGTCCGATCTCATCTATTATCCAGCACTTGGCACTTATCGTGTTTTTGTCCTTAAATGACAGAGCGTACAGTTCCCCTTCCTGAATGCTTCCGATCTCGTGCCCCCATATATCATATATAGAGTTGTACTGCTGATATACGGCTGTTGACAGATCATCCCCCTGCCAGATAAGGTTTGCCCCGTCTATCTGGTACTCGAAATAATCCATGAATCCGTTGGGGATGTTATAAAACAGATAGGTGCCTGTATTGGGATTGATATGGCAGTCAACTATTATCCACTCACCCACACGCCTCGCATCCATTATCGCATTCGCTGCAGGAGCATACTCCGTGATATCCATATCGTAACCGTTAACGGTAAATGTTGTACCTTTGTATGAATACTCAGGCTCGATATCGCCCATGTAATATGAGCCGTACATCATCAGATCGATATCAGACAGCTTATCTACATTGCCGTCTTTATCAACGGTGACCTCGCACATCATGAGGGGATAGCCCGACTCCCAGTCATGTGTATTGATAAGGCCGGTAAGGTCGGTATCATCTGTTATGATGTAGTGCCCTATTCCGATATTATCCGTCTCGTTAAACCAGCCGCCCAGATACTTACACTCCGAGTACTCTTCCTCGGTCTCATACGTGTGTTCCGTCATCGGCTGCAGCCACACGCCGTCTTCATCCGTCTCCCACGCCCATGCATAGAAAGTTTCATCTGTTATGACATCCGCGGGATTGTCCGTATCATTATCGCGATAAAGCAGCCAGTCATATGCCCAGTTGCCGATAGTGTCCGCTTCCTCATCTGTGTTGAACACGTACACGGATACAACGGAATCTCCGTTTCCTATCTCTTTCAGATACAGGTAATCCTCATTACCGAACGTACCAATATGGAATACTCCGCCCGTGCCTTCATTGCCGTACAGCTCCAACTCTTTAGGGATAAGCTGTCTGCAATCATCAAAATCCAGGCGAAATCCGTCCGGCTCCCCGCCCTTGTCTGCGAGATCATACTTAAATGACAGTGTGCCTGAACCTGTTGCCTTATCAGACAGCCTTGTAAACGTAAACGATCCGTCCTCCCCGATCGAAAGCGTTCCATGATCCTCGCCCGTTTTTCTGTCAAAGAGCGTCCAGTCCCCGCGAAGGTATGCAAGTATTCCCTTCTCCGAGCTCAGGTCTGCGGTTACAGTCTTGTTATCCTTGCGCTTCTTCTCCGGTTCGGATCCTGTCTTATCTTTGCCGGCCCCGGCCTTGTCTTCGGCTTCGCCGCCCTTATTCTCACTGATGTTTTCCAACTTGTCCCTAAGATCAGTGTCGGAGTTTTTTGAGCATCCCGCAAGGAGTGCGGCACTCATAAGGCAGATAAGAAATGCGGCAGATGATTTTCTCTTCATGATGATGTTCCTCTGTGATAAAACGTTTGTCTAACAGGATTATATCGTATTGAAGCCTGTCACACCACAGTCAAACGTCTAATCTCTCCAGGTGTAGCATTTTACGGAGAGTTGTAGCCATGCACAAAATGATGTAATATTTTTTGTATAACGATCTCAAGAGATCAGAGTTTGTTTGCAGGAGGGGAATATGCAATCAGATTTAGTAATCAAAGAAAATGAACTTATCGATCCGTCAGACTATCCTGAGGACCAGCGCAGCCTGGTGGATGATTTTAACTCACGCATAAGGCGTCTTACCGGTATCATCACCGGGATCGGAAAAGAGTATCATACAATCTGGGTCATTAACGCCAATACAAAGAAAATGTATCTGTACCGTTCTACCGGAGAAAATACGAACCGTGATGCGATAGAACTGGGATTAAGATTTGACAATTACGACCGTTTTATCGAAGAATACGTAGACCGGTGCGTGGTAAACAGCATAGAGAACATCCAGAAGGATGTGAAACTGGATGTTATATTTTCGCGGATCAAGGACGGAGAACTGTTTTCGATTGACTATATGCGCCTGGCCGATGACGGGAATATGTCCTATCATCAGATGGCTTTTGCGCTGGCCGGACAACCGGGAGAAACAGAGAATTTTATTCTGGCTTTCCGTGATATCGACAAGTCTATCCGCAGGCACATTGCCGATAAGCGATATCTAAGAGAACAGTTGGATATCGTGGAGACCTTGAGCCGCGATTACTACAATATCTTCAAGATCAATCCCAAAACGGGCGATGTTGTGATCTTAAAGCTTGACGGTTATGTTACAAAAGGTATGGAGGGTGCAGGCGAAAAGATATATCCCTATGATGTGCTCTATAAACAGTACGTGAAGGACCGTGTATATTCCGAAGATCAGGAGTGGATGTATGATGCCATATCACTGGACACGATCAATAGCAAGCTTGCGGATAATTCGGAGTATGTTTCCAGTTACCGTGTTATGGATAACGGCGAGGTACATTATTATCAGTTTACGTATATTCTCATCAACGCAAATATACCAAACAGCGATATGCTTGCCGGTTTTAAAAATGTAGACGACATCGTGGCCTCGGCTAAGGAGCGGCAGAATCTTGAGATCCTGGCCAGCACCGATATCATGACAGGAATTTTAAACCGCGGCAGCGGAGAGAGAAAAGTGATCGACGCCATGGCGAACGACAAGGCGGGAATGCTCTGCATCATGGATGTCGACAAGTTTAAGGATACCAACGATGACTACGGCCATAATGTCGGTGATAAGGTGCTTCGCGGGATCGCGGATGTGCTTAAGCTTACCTTCCGGGATGAAGATATCATCTTCCGGCTGGGCGGCGATGAGTATGCCGTTTATGTTATGAACATGGGTGATGAGGAAGCCGGCAAGACTGTAATGGACCGCGTCTTTAACGAGATTTCCAAGCTGGATGTCCCTGAGCTCGCGGGCAGCCGGATCTGCGTCAGTGCCGGTGCTGCATTCTTCAAAAAAGGAGATAAGCGTTCCTTCGATGAGCTTTATAAGCTGGCTGACAACGGTGTATATGAGAGTAAAAAGGTCAACGGAAGCGCGATAAATTTCAGCCTATAAATTTTTCATAGTTTCTGTTTTACATCGCAATCATCCGGAAGGTGTCTGTTATCCCTGCTTACCTTGCTTTAAATTCAGGATGATCACTGCAGACAAGATCAAAAGGATCCCCGATCCGGACATAAGTGTTAATGGTTCCGAAAACACCAGCATTCCGATCAATGTGGCTACCATAGGTTCTATAGTTGCTATTATCCCCGCTTTGCTTGCCTCCACACTCTGAAGTCCGCAGGTATACGCAAGAAACGGGATCACAGCAGTGATCAAGGCTGTCAGGCAACAGAGTGCCGTCAAAAATCCCGGATCTGCCGCATCCGAAAACTTATCAAACATGTCTGCCGGACGGCATATTATCCATGATCCGGCAGCGGCAAATATAAAAGTATAGGTGGTGACCGTATACGGAGAATATCTCCGCAATGCTATCGTACCTAAAATGCTGTATAATCCGTATCCTATCCCGGATCCTAGCCCCACTGACAATCCTATCGGCGTCAGTCCGCCTCCGGAGATCCCGGAAACCAGCATACAGCCTGCAAAAGCAAGAACAAGAGCCATTAGTTTCCTTCTGTCCAGTTTTTCATGAAAGAACAGAACCGACATGAGCATAATCCATACAGGTGATGTATAGAGCAGGATCGCCGCCGTTGACAGCGGCATCATTGTGATGGCAGTAAAATAGCATACCGTAAAAAACAGGATACTTCCAAATCCAAGCCCGAGAAACAGCGGTAAATCCCGAAGCAAAATCTTGAATCCCGCACGATCTTTTATCAGTAACACCAGCGCAAAGAGCACTGCCGCTAATGTCACCCGTATTGAAACTATCTGTATGGAACCAAACCCATATGAAGCAAGCCTTCTGACAAAGATCCCCATACTTCCCCAAAAGCATCCCGCCAGAATGATCAATATGGATCCGACCGCGTCTTTATTATTCTTTTCCATTTTTCAAAAAACCAATATACTTATCATCATACTGATCAAACCCAAGACAATAGCTGACATTATAGTAAGTAAGCCAGTATCCTGATTTGGATCCGTCGGCATTGTAAACTCATCAGCCAGAGTTACCCAGTCGGGACCCCCCGTCATACGGGTTCTCTTCCTCCTGTTTCGGTTCCTTTTCATCCCCCGGATCGGGATCTTTATCGCCATCCTCCGTCGCTGCTTCCTCAGCTGCCTTCTCTTCTGTTTCCCCCGAAGTGCCATCCCCTTTCAGTAGAACTACATCAAATACCTCACCTGAAATTATACCACAAGCATTTGAAGTTAGAAGGTGATTAGATATAACACATCAGCCCGGCAAATCATTTACCTGCAAAACCTCTTAACACACCCGTGCCTTTTTAATCCATTGACCGTGCAGGTCGCAACGGTTTTAACTGGCTTGGTTTTTGCATTTTATCTTTCAGATCACCTTCGTTTCAGTCCATTTATAAAGCGGTATTTCAATCCGGGCTATGTTGTTTCCATTTTGACATAATGATTCCATTATGGTATCATCATCTTCACATTCAGATGGAGGCCGGCTTATGGATCACGCAGAGAAAAAGACAAAAGAAGGTATTCAATTGACCATCATTGAGACCATCGAGGCTCTGATGGAGGAGAATAAGATCAATCAGGCCACGCTTGCCCGCGAGATAAATACAGGTCCGGCACAACTCAGTAAATGTTTAAGCCGGAAGGGCAACAATTATTTTGGTATTGATATGCTGATCAGGATCTCTGACTACTTCAAAGTCCCGATAGATAAGCTTCTGGGTCGGACTGTAAGCAGTCTTTCCAAAAAGCCCGGATCAAATACAGATATATGCCGCGAGCTGGTCAATCTGATGGAGACCGGTACGGTCAATGTCATAAATGTGACTGTCGAAGAGAATACTTACCAGCCGAACAAGGAGGAGACAGACAATCCCGCAAATGCATTTCGATATGAGAAGAAAAAGAGTCCGTACAAGATGTTTTACTTTTCAAACTACAGACCTCTTCCCAATACGAAGGACATGAACAAGTCAGAAAAGAAAAGGGTCGAATCCGAGTTGAATGTCAAGGGTCTGTATCATCCAAAACGGATCGAGATCAATGCCTTCATCGAGTATTATCTCAAACTACAGGATCTGTACAAAAAGGGTGACCTTCCGCAAGCGTTTTTTGAACAGGCTATAGAAGATCGCCTTAATCAGATGAGATATTGATATAAAAAAACTCTCTCCCGTAATACCCTTCCGGGAAAGAGTCTGTCAAACATACCTTTAAAATATATGGTGTTATTTATGTGTTATTTTTTGAATAACTAATGTTATTTATGAGAGCCTGACGGATTTGCATCACAAATCTATTCAAGGGCACTTTAAGAAGGCGGAAGGAGAACAAGATGGAAAACGAATTACTCGTTGTAGTTGATATGCAGAATGACTTTATCGATGGGTCGCTTGGCACCAAAGAAGCCGAAAGTCTCATATCGGATATGGCGGACTATATCAGTAACTGGGGCGCTCGGATTGTTTTTACAAGAGATACCCACGGGAAAGATTACTTAAGTACGCTTGAAGGAAAGAAACTCCCCGTCGAGCACTGCATAAAAGATACCGACGGCTGGCAGATACGGAAAGAACTTACCGATGCAGCGACAGGTAAGGATGTTACGATCATCGACAAACCGACATTCGGAAGTCTTGACCTGCAGGAATACGTCAAAAACGGCGGATTTGACACAATAAAGTTCTGCGGGGTCTGCACCGGAATCTGTGTCATTAGCAATGTCCTTCTTGCAAAGGCTGCATCCCATGAGACCAACATACAGGTTATCGAAAGACTGTGCGCCTGTGTTACACCGGAAAGCCATAAAACAGCCATTGAAGCCATGAAAACATGTCAGATAGATGTTATCTAGACGATCTGTCCATCAATATATGTACTTCTCAATCCTGCACATAGTCCGCACGGGTTTTTACAGGCTTATCTTCCGTAATACTCTTCGATAGCGATCATCCAGATTGCAAGATATTCATCCTTGAACATATCGGATGAATACTCTGTCTTGCCATCGTTAAAATATACGGAACGTTCATTGTAGTTCACTATCCATGTATCATCTTTGCCGAACGCCTTCACATGATATCTGTACTCTGCGGCATTATTTGCGTTGAGGTAACAGTCCTTAACGGCAACATCCGTATCATGGAAATTGTTGGCCATGGCAAGGGCCATGATCATGTTTTTCTCTATACCTTCAAAATCGGAACTCAAGTCTTTGTCTACCAGCATTATGGCAAGCAGATCATAGAAAAGATCCCTATTTATCGTACGTCCTTTTTCAAGGACCGTCGAATCAACATAGTCAAGAAAACCTCCCAGATCCTTCCCGTTCGCCAGAACCGTAGAGCCGTTCAGCCCACCGTTCGGCGTGACGGTGATATCTTCCCCTTTTCTTACAACATCCGTATAACTGTAATTGACCTCATCTTTCGCTGCCGTTTCGATATCATCCGGAACTTCCGGGATATCCGGATCTTCAAAGTCAACATCTATATCCGTATCAAGGTCAAGATCCTTCATTGATTCCGCAGCTTTATTGAGCTTATCAAGATCGATATCTTCCGGCTCCTCATAATCAAAATCCATCCCTTCGAGCGGATCGTAAGAATCCCTTGCGGCCCTGTAATGACTTCTTACTGCCGAGAAGAGAATAACTGCCGCTATGATGGCTATCACTATCCCGCCCAGTATGGCAAGCACAACGATCAGCGCGACATTCTTTTTACGGGGCGGCTCCCCGTTATTGTTTTCATAGCCGGCGGCATTTAACACCGGCGCTCCGCATTCGGTGCAAAAACTCTGGCCTTTTGCTACAGCGCTCCCACATCTTGGACAATTCATGTGATCTATCCCCCTTCACCTTTCGAATTGATATATTTGATCGAATATGGAAAATCCTCCGTTTTTCACGTTTTTATAATGACAGGTGATCCCTGTTCCAATCTATAGCTCAACGTTATCCATAAGAAAGTCAAACAGAACCGTCCCCTTTGACACGTTTATGGACAATAACGATACTGACACATCCGGCTATAATTGCCGCCGCGCCAAGTGATATCAGCAGTATGGGAAGCCACAGACCGGTCCATGCCCCCACATCCGTCGGATCATCGGGATTATAGTCAACCGTAACCGTGGAACCTATCTTCATATTATCTCCGCTGTCAATTGACCCTTCATATTCCTGTCCGTCAACGGTGTATTTGATATAATTCCTATATACTCTGCTATCAGTATTATCCTCCGAATCATAACTTCCACTTAAAAGTTCGGAATCTGTAACTGTTGCCTCACACCTTGGATAGTCCTTCCTGTCACCATAAATAGTACTTGCATAGATACCGATTGCGATCACTATTATTCCGATGGGAATAACAGACCTTGCAAAAACATAATCCCTCATAAAATTAACAAATTTGCTCATCTTAATCATATTCTCCTCTTATCATATATTTCCTTCATTATTTTTCATTTTATCAAGTGTTCCAAGTATAGCTCCGTAGGTGCCGCCCTTGTCATCACCGGCTCCGCTTCTGGCGAAGGCCATAAGAGTAACAAACAGCAGATCAAGATATACCTCTGTCGTCCAAATACGATAAAATCCCCGAATAGGTATCTTGCCTTCCACTTTATGTGCTTCTGTATCTTCCTCATGGGGAAACTGACTTGTCTGCACAGCGCGTGCAATTTCTTCTCCGTCCCGCAAA
>JAFXQX010000029.1 GCA_017526745.1 Lachnospiraceae bacterium
AAAAAACTGAGTTTTTTCTTAAAATATAGATGAGGTTTTGTTATAAATAAATGTGGATGGATCTCATTGATGAGTTTGGGCAAAACCGGAAGAAGGAAATGAAAAGAGATTGATGGGACTGGAGGGGGCAGTTCCCATATGAACCAGATAATTCAGATATACTCAACTCCGGCTGATTTAAGTTGCTCTCTCATTTTTTGAACTTTCTTCTTGGGGAATCTGCTGACTATACATTCTCCCAGCATTTTTACTTTGACACCTGTTTTCGCAGCTCCTTTTGCGGTAGCTCCTACACATCCGCATTCATCCAATCCTGCGAGAACGACCTCACTGTATTTACATCTTTCCATATGTTCGCGGAATGTTTTTGAAGTGTATGAATCGGAGTGATTCTTTTCAAAACACAGGTTGTTCGCCTTGATACAGTCATAAAACATAATAAGGTCTGAATATCTGGGGGTCCAACTCAGATATGAGTACACTATAAGGTGTCACCCTGACGCGGGAATACATCGAAGGCGGGCGAGCAAAAGATGGCAATTTTGCTTGATCTGCTTTTTTGTTGTATTTTTGCGGAGGCAGTTATGACTGAGAACAATGAAAAGCTAATTAAACACGTTATTTTCAAACTGATGAATCATTTGATGAAGCGACGCTTCTGTGGTATCATAGCATCGTTGTATTGGGCTCTTTTCCTATTTATAAAGAGGGAGTTCATATGGGAAAAAGTTTGACAGGTAAACCTCTTGCAAAAGGGATTTGCCAAAGAAAGGATGAATCCCTTGAGGAAGCAATGGAGATTTTTTCAAAAAATGCTACGCCAATTTTGTGATTTGACACCGGAATGAAACTGAAATTTATGATTTGGGAAGTAAAAAAATAATCAATAGGTTTGCGCCAGTTGGCGTAAAATTGGCGTAAACCTCCGAAATAAAATACAAGAAAAGCCCGTAAATTCGGGCATAGAGGAGAAAAAATGAAACTAGGAATCGTCGGGCTCCCCAATGTTGGGAAGTCCACACTTTTTAACTCACTGACAAAGGCAGGAGCGGAATCGGCGAACTATCCGTTCTGCACGATAGACCCCAATGTGGGAGTTGTTGCTGTACCGGACGAGAGGATAAAGCTCCTCGGGAAACTTTACAATACGAAGAAGGTAACACCGGCAACGATCGAATTTGTTGATATAGCAGGTCTTGTTAAGGGAGCCTCCAAGGGTGAAGGCCTCGGCAACCAGTTCCTTGCCAATATCAGGGAAGTAGATGCCATAGTCCATGTTGTAAGGTGTTTTGAAGATGCGAACGTCGTACATGTTGACGGTACGGTCGATCCCATAAGGGATATAGAGACTATCAACCTCGAACTGATCTTTGCGGACATTGAAGTGCTGGAGCGAAGAGTGGCCAAGCAGGGCCGTGCAGCCAACAACGACAAGAAGATCGCCAGGGAAGTTGAATTCCTGAAGAAGGTCATTAAGCACCTCGAGGACGGAAACGTTGCCGGAAGTATCGAATGTGCGGATGATGATGAGAAGGCCTGGCTTGATTCCTACAACCTTCTTACCGCAAAGCCCGTGATATTTGCGGCTAATGTGGCAGAAGAAGATCTTGCTGATGACGGCGCGGGAAACGAACATGTCAGAAAGGTAAGGGAATTTGCCAAAGATAACGGCTGTGAGGTTTTTGTCATCTGTGCACAGATCGAGCAGGAGATCGCTGAACTTGACGATGACGAAAAAGCCATGTTCCTCGAAGACCTCGGACTTGCCGAGTCGGGACTTGATAAGCTTATTGCGGCAAGCTACCGTATACTCAATCTTATGAGTTTCCTGACTGCGGGAGAGGATGAGTGCAGGGCCTGGACGATCAAGATAGGAACAAAAGCGCCGCAGGCGGCAGGAAAGATACATACCGATTTTGAAAGAGGGTTTATTAAGGCGGAGGTCGTTAACTACAAGGATCTTCTCGACTGCGGCAGCCTTGCCGGTGCCAGGGAGAAGGGTCTTGTTGGAATGGAAGGCAAGGATTACGTCGTAAAGGACGGAGATGTTATCCTGTTCAGATTCAATGTCTGATATAAAGTAAAAAATAGCAGTTATATAACACTTGTGGTTCATCAGACAGGGAGACACAACATATTGTGCCTCCCTGTTATTTTTGCGATTTTTTCGGAGAAAAATAAAAAAAACAGTTGCTATTGTGGAGAAAAGGGGGTATTATAACCACATAAGTGGTGAAAAGTGGTAGAGAGTGGTGAATAAGGAGAACGCACCATGTTCATGGGTGAGTACAACCACACAATTGATGCAAAGGGGCGTCTTATTGTCCCCACAAAGTTTCGCGAACAGCTTGGGGAAGCTTTCGTTGTAGCCAAGGGGAACGATGGTTGTCTTGCGATCTACACCAATAAGGACTGGGAAAACTTTTTGGGAAAGATCCAATCTCTGCCGGCCAATAATCATATCAGGACCTATGTCCGTAACATCGTCGGATCGGCGGTTGAGGTCACAACGGACAAACAGGGCAGGATATTGGTCCCGGGCAACCTTCGGGAACATGCCGGACTTGAAAAAGATGTTGTCCTTGCCGGAGTCATCGACAAGATAGAAGTCTGGGACAAGGAGCGCTGGGGAGCGCAGACCGGTATCGACAACATGGATGACATCGCTGAGGAAATGGCAGGACTGGGGCTTTCCATCTAGGGGATGAAAAAAGGAAGGAGCCATAAGTGAGTTTTGATCACATACCGGTTCTGCTGGAGGAAACAATAGAAGGACTCCGCATCAGGCCTGAAGGGACCTACGTGGACGGCACGTTGGGAGGCGGCGGACACTCGGCTTGTATCCTCCAAAGATTGAACGATCAGGGGAGATTGATCGGAATAGACCGGGACGGAGCGGCAGTTGCAGCCGCCGGGGAACGTCTCAAAGGATTTTCAAATGTCACTATAGTGCGTGACAACTACTGCAACATTTCGAGAGTGCTTGATTCGCTTAATATCGGAAGCGTAGACGGCATACTTCTCGACCTGGGAGTATCGTCATATCAGCTCGATACGCCCGAGAGGGGATTTTCTTATATGAGCGACGCTCCCCTTGACATGAGGATGGACGACAGGGGAGCCATGACCGCGGCGGATATCGTCAACACGTATTCGCAGTCAGATCTTACAAGGATCATAAAGCAGTACGGGGAAGAAAGATTCGCAGCGGCCATTGCCGGTCACATTACGGCTGCCAGGGAAGGCGGTCCAATTAAGACAACAGGAGAGCTTGTCGAGATCATTAAGGCTTCGATACCCGCTAAGTATTTGAAGAATGCAGGGCATCCGGCCAAGAGAACATTTCAGGCGATACGCATTGAACTCAACAACGAATTAAAAGGGCTGTCCGATTCGCTCGAGACCATGATCGATCTGCTCGATCGCGGCGGAAGGATCGCGATAATAACATTTCATTCGCTCGAGGACAGGATCGTAAAACAGGCATTTAAGACAGCTCAGGATCCGTGCATTTGCCCGCCGAACCTTCCGGTATGTGCCTGCGGAAGGGTATCAAAAGGAAGGGTGATCACAAAAAGCCCCATCATCCCCCAAAATGAGGAGATGGAACGCAATCCCAGATCAAAGAGCGCCAAGCTCCGTATCTTTGAAAGATCATAACGAACGGAATATTTTGTAAAAAACTTTGATATTGAACACAAGATATAGTATACTCGGAAAGAAGGTGTTTAAGTGGCCGGCAGAAGAAACGAATATGTATATGGCAATACTGCAAGAGCCCTTCGCCCAATTGAAAAGGAAATAAGATCACCCGGAAGGACCGGTGCAAAGTCCCACAGGAAGATCAACAAGGAGTCGGGAATGAACCCCGGTTTCATGATCTTTATGACACTTGCCATGGTGCTTACAGGCATTGTGTGCGTTCAATACATACGTATGCAGTCGTCACTGACGACATATGTCAACACGATATCCGCGATGGAGATCGAACTGCAGTCACTCCGTGCGGAAAATGACGATTACGAGAAACGCATAAACGGTGCCATAGGTTTGGAGAACATAAAGAAACGCGCGATGGACGAACTCGGAATGACGTATGCGAGCGATGATCAGATCGTTGTATATAACAGCGACGGAACCGATTACGTCAGACAGTTTGTTTCTCTCGAATGATAATGGGTGATCTTCCGGCAATAAAGGAACGGTACTGTTTTGGCTAAGCGGGAAGAGAAGAGAGGATACGGATCCAAAAGATTCACACAGAGGATGTCAATAAAGCTGGCAGTATTATTTGTGATGATACTGGTGGCTTTTGCTTTTCTGAGTGTGAGACTGTTTGTCATTAACAGGGATAACGGCGACAAATACAAGAAAAGAGTATTGTCTCAACAGGCCTATGACTCAGTCACGATCCCGGCTAAACGCGGGGATATCGTGGACCGGAACAACACGAAGATCGCCGTCAGTCAGAAGGTCTACAACGTCTGCATCGATCCCAAGACACTAAACAAAGATGACGGGGCTTACATCGAGCCGACACTTACGGCTCTGTATCAGACTCCCGTCACTTTTAATTATACCAAGGATGAGCTCAGATCATTTATCATGGGCAATCCCGACAGCCAGTACAGGATAATCGCCAAGAAACAGGAGTATGACGCTGTCGGCGAGATCATGAACATGGTCAACAATCCTACGATGTACCCTGATTTTAAGGGGGTATGGCTGGAAGATACGTATGTCAGGCAGTACCCGTACAATTCGCTCGCGTGCGATGTGATAGGCTTCGTACAGGGAGATAACGAGGGCGCGTACGGACTTGAGGAATTCTATAATGATACTCTTGTCGGAACAAACGGCAGGGAATACGGATATCTGAATGATGATGAAAATCTCGAGCGGACCTTAAAGCCCGCCCAGGACGGCAAGACACTCGTTACGAGTATAGACGTTAACATTCAGAGCATCGTCGAAAAGAATATCCTTGCCTTTAACGAGGAACACAGGGATGAGGCAAGGGAAGGCGCCGGATCCACAAATACCGGTGTCATCATAATGAATCCCAACAACGGCGAGATACTGGCGATGGCCAGCTATCCCACGTTCAATCTTAACGATCCGAGGAATACCGATAACCTTGAAGTTAAGGTTGAGCTCGATCCGGAAAAATTCGGTCTTATGAACGGCATACTTGACGGAAATCCCGATCTTGAAGGGCTCGATGATTCCGAGATAGCCGATGCGGTTCGCAAGATGGCCGAAGAAGGCGGTAAGCTCGAAGAAGCTCAGGAGGCGCAAAACGCCCCGGAAACCGAAAAGACTGAGAATGCCGCAGATACGGAAAATGCGGGAAATGAGGCGGATACAGCCGGGGACGACGAAGAGAAGACCGGCGGAAATGACATAGACATAAATGTCGGCGGGGAGAATGAAGGTGAAGGAGAGGCTTCCGGGGCCGATCCGTACGAGGGACTGACATATGCCGAAGCTTATGACAAGGCATATGAGGAAGCCAAGATGGAAGCCCTCAATTCGCTGTGGAAGAATTTCTGCATAAACTTTACTTATGAGCCGGGTTCCACAATGAAGCCCTTTACCATGGCTGCCGGACTTGAGGAGGGTATATTAAAGGGCGATGAGAGCTACGTTTGCAACGGCGTTCTCACCGTGGGAGATCATGAGATCCACTGCAGCAACCGTCTCGGACACGGAACCCTTACTTTTGCGGGTGCTCTTGAGCAGTCATGCAACGTTGCGTTCATGAAGATAGGGGCAACGATAGGCAAGACCGTTTTCATGAAATACAACCAGATATTCAACTTCGGTCTCAAGACCAATATCGACCTTACAGGCGAGGCCCTGACCAATTCGCTTGTTTTTGATGTGAACAGGATGACGCCTACCGACCTTGCCATAAGCTCCTTCGGACAGGGCTTCAACGTTACGATGATACAGATGATAGCGGGCTACTGCAGCCTGATAAACGGAGGTTACTACTACAAACCGCACGTTGTTACCAAGATACTTGATTCCGCAGGTGCGACCGTTGAAACGATCGAACCGAGGGTCTTAAAGCAGACCGTCTCCGAAGAAACGAGTTCCAAGATAAGGGAACTTTGCATAGGCGTTGTAGATAACGGTACAGGAAAGAGCGCGCGACCCGCGGGATACCGTATCGGCGGCAAGACCGGTACGGCCGAAAAATATCCCCGTGATAAGCATAATTACGTCGTATCCTTCATGGCCTTTGCGCCGGCTGAAGATCCGCAGCTCGTCTGCTATGTTGTGGTTGATGAACCAAACACCGGCAATCAGGCTGTTTCCAAATATGCGGCTGTATTGTGCAAGGATATCCTGACCGAAGTCCTTCCCTACATGGGCATCTTCCAGACGGAAGAGCTTACCGAAAAAGAAGCTGAAGAACTTGCCGAGAAGCAGCAGGAGTTCTCAAAGGGTTCAACGGGAGACGGGCAGACCGAGGAAGCGCAGGGACAGATCATAGTTGATGAGAACGGATCAGGTCAGGATACAAACGAAGGTGAAGGTGCCGAACAGGAAACAAACGGAGCGATCACATTTGTTGACGGGAAAGCCGACGAAGAGGATACGACCGAAAGAAAAGTTCAGATAGATCCCGAAACGGGATATGCCATCGATCCCACAACGGGAATATTGCTTGATCCCGATACAGGTGCACCGATAGACCCGGTATCGGATCTCTGGTAGATTTTGATCATGAGTGAGAATAACAGGCCCAAAAAGAAAAAAGCAAAATATTTCTTTGACTATACGATGCTTTTCATCGTTGTATTTCTGCTGCTGTTCGGACTCGTCATGCTGTACTCGACGAGTTCTTATGAGGCCAACATCAAGTTTGAGGATTCGGCATTTTATTTCAGAAAGCAGGCGGTCGCTTCTGCGATCGGTATCGGAGTCATGCTGTTCCTCATGCTGATGGATTACCATATCGTTCAGAGGTTCACACTGACCGCTTACGTGGTCTCGCTTGTACTGATCCTCCTGGTACTTACCCCGCTCGGATATGAGGCCGGCGGTGCGAGACGGTGGCTCAATCTCGGCATGTCCCTTCAGCCGGCGGAGGTGGCCAAGCTGGCCCTTATCATATTCTTCGCATCTATAGTGTGCAGATTCTCCGAACAGATAAAAGAAAAAAAGGGATTCATAATCGTTCTGGCTCTCGCCATCCCGCACGCATTCTGCGTTCTTACGATCACGCAGAACTTAAGTTCCGCCATAATAATAGTCGGGATAGTGTTCATGATGCTGTTTGTGGCAACTCCCCAGTATAAGGAATATATCATAATCGCCGCCTCGGCCATCGCCCTTGCGGTCATCATAGTATTACTCGTAAAGTACGACATACTCCCGGCGAGCATGTCATACAGATTCGCGAGGATAAAGGCGTGGATGGATCCGGAAAGCTTTGCTGCGGACAAGGGTTTCCAGACACTTCAGGCCCTGTATGCGATCGGATCGGGTGATTTTTTCGGAAAGGGTCTCGGAGAGAGCATACAGAAGCTCGGTTACCTTCCGGAGGCCCAGAACGACATGATCTTTTCGATCATATGCGAGGAACTCGGACTGTTCGGGGCCATTGCGATCATCCTGCTGTTCATGCTCCTGATCTGGAGATTCATGGTGATCGCCAACAATGCACAGGATATGTTCGGAGCGCTGCTCGTCGTCGGGGTCATGGCCCATATATCGATACAGGTCATACTTAATATCGCGGTCGTGACAAATACTATCCCGAACACGGGTATCACGTTGCCGTTCATAAGCTACGGCGGTTCGTCGGTCGTGTTCCTCCTTGCCGAGATGGGCCTGGTATTGAGCGTTTCGAGAAGTATACAGCTGGAGGGGTAGAGCATGCACCTTCCTTCGGTACTGAAAAACAACAGGATGATCCGCATACTGCTCATCAGCGTTCTGGTGATGGCTGCGGTCTTCGGCATTTTGCTGTTTCTCTGGGAGCATTATTCGATTACGAGCGTGACCATTACCGGTAATTCCCATTATACCGATGATGAGATAAAGGATATGGTTTTTACCGGGCCGTATTCCTATAATTCGCTGGTTCTGTCAGTGATATACCGCAACAAGAGCATCAAGGATATCCCGTTCATAGAGAAGATGGACGTGGATATAGTAAATGCCAATTCGGTTAGGATAAACGTATTTGAAAAAGCCGTTGCAGGTTATGTCGAATATCTGGGCCATTATATGTACTTTGACAAGGACGGGATAGTTGTCGAAAGCTCCAACAGGATCATGGAAGGGATACCTTTTGTCACCGGACTGTCATATGACCATGTTGTGCTTCACAAGCCGCTGCCGGTAAAAAAATCATCCGTCTTTCTGACGATCCTTAACGTGACGCAGCTGCTCGGCAAATACGACATCGAGACCGACAGGATCGCCTTTGATTCCGAGGGGAGGATCACACTCTATTTCGGCAATGCGAGGGTATCTCTCGGTACAGATGATTATATAGACGAAAAGATCAACGAGATGCACCTTCTTCTTCCGAAACTCCAGGGATATTCGGGAACACTGCATATGGAGAATTATGTCGGCGAGGAGGTCAATTTCTCGTTTGACAAGGACAAAGATCCAAATGAGGTGAGCGAAGAAGATGTATCCGCAGAACCGCCCGAAGACGGCGAAGGCGATACGGACGAAGCCGGTGCGGCGGAAGGAGTCACCAAACCTGCCGGTGAATGATCCCGGGTGATTTATTCATAATTTGCAAAATTATGCAAAAAATTACAAAAAAGTGTTGATAAATGAAATAAATATATATATTATATGTTTGTATGGGTTTACGTAATATTGTTGACGTAACAAATTGTGGTATGAATTTTACGATACACAAGAAATATATGAGGGATAGTTTAGTGATTGTAAGGAGGAGTTAGACGTGCTGGAGATTAAGAACAATGAAGTGGAGGCTGCAGCAAGGATTCTCGTCGTCGGGGTCGGCGGGGCCGGAAACAATGCGGTAAACCGCATGGTGGAAGAAAATATCGCAGGTGTTGAGTTCCTGGGGGTCAATACGGACAGCCAGGCGCTTAAGATGTGCAATTCCCACAGACTTCTGCAGATCGGAGAAAAGCTCACGCAGGGACTTGGTGCGGGTGCCGTTCCGGAGATCGGAGAAAAGGCTGCCGAGGAATCCGCTGAGACTATAGCTACAGCGATAAAAGGTGCTCACATGGTGTTCGTCACATGCGGTATGGGTGGCGGAACAGGCACGGGAGCAGCTCCCGTCATTGCCAAGATCGCAAAAGAGCAGGGTGCTCTTACGGTCGGTATAGTCACAAAGCCTTTCAGATTTGAAGCAAGAAAGCGTATGGAAAATGCCATCGGAGGCATTGAAAAGCTCAAGCAGAACGTCGACACACTTATCGTTATCCCCAACGACAAACTCCTTGATATAGTTGACAGAAGAACAAGTATGGCCGATGCACTCAAGAAAGCCGATGAGGTACTTCAGCAGGGTGTACGCGGTATCACGGATCTTATAAACGTTCCCTCACTCATCAATCTGGATTTTGCCGATGTCCGTACTGTCATGCAGGACAAAGGGATCGCACATCTCGGCATCGGAATGGCCAGCGGAGACGACAAGGCTGTTGAGGCAGTCAAACTTGCAGTCAATTCGCCGCTTCTTGAGACGACCATTCAGGGTGCGAGTGATCTTATCGTCAACATTTCCGGTGACATTTCGCTGTATGATGCGTATGATGCCGTTGAATATGTAAGAGATATCACAGGTGACGAGGTCAACCTCATCATGGGTGCAAGAGACGACACAAGAGATGCCGATACATGTACCGTCACCGTATTTGCCACGGGTATTGACGAGAATGCGGTCAAGGCTCCGAATCCTTCCCAGGGGGCTGCAAGATATGCCAGAAGGCCTCAGGCAGGTATGCCCGGTATGGGTATGCCCGGACAGCAGATGCCCGGCACTATGCCTCCGATGAACGGACTGGGACAGATGGGCGGCAATATGATGAACCAAATGCCCAATATGCCTCAGCCAATGTATGGCGGACAGATGGGCGGAACGTTTGCTCAGAATGCTCCCGGTGCGATGAACAATCCGATGAATCCCGTGGGCCTTAATCAGACGATGCCCATGCAGAACGCTGCAGCGCCTGCGCCCAATATCCCGACTCCTTCGGCTCCGACCCAGCGTACCGTAAGTTCATTATCCGGTATATCCAGACCTACAGCGCCTCTTGAGAGCAAGGTCGAAGCCAAATCAATAAAGATACCTGATTTCCTCAAGAATAATAAATAAGAACAGGAGACAGTTTTATGAAGTGTCCATTTTGCGGTCATGAGAATACAAGGGTAATTGACAGCCGTCCGGCAGATGATAACAATTCAATAAGACGCCGCAGGGTATGTGATGAATGTGATAAGAGATTCACAACCTACGAGAAGGTAGAGACGATACCCATTATCATCATCAAGAAGGATAATAACAGGGAAACATACGACAGGTCGAAGATCGAAGCAGGCATACTTCGTGCGTGCCACAAGCGTCCCGTTTCTGCGGCAAGGATAGCTCAGATAGTAGATGAGGTTGAAACATCCATCTTCTCATATGAAGAAAAGGAGATACCGAGCAGTATCATCGGCGAACTGATCATGGGCAAGCTGAAAGATCTTGACGCCGTGGCTTATGTAAGATTCGCTTCGGTTTACAGGGAGTTCAAGGATGTCAACACGTTCATGGATGAACTGAAGAAGGTACTCAAATAGCCTTAAACACCATATGTTATGACATGCCCCGTACATCGTGCGGGGCATTTATTTTGCTTTTTTTGCAAAATGATCTCTTTTATGTTAAAATCACTAGCCATAAACAAGAGAGGAGATCACACAAAATGAGTAAGATGATCAAAATGCTCGCTTTGTGTGCGGTAACGGCTGTTGCACTGAGCGCATGCTCAGGTGGCAAGCCGGATGCTTCTTCCAGCATAACGATCGGTATTCCACAGGATTTGGAAGACAGTCTTGACCCACACGAAGCAGTTGCGGCAGGAACCAAAGAGATCTTGTTCAATATCTATGAAGGGCTTTTAAAGCCCGATGAAACAGGAAATCTAGTACCTGCCGTAGCAAGTAACTACACGATCTCGGAGGATGGAAAAACATATTCATTCACTCTCCGGGACGATGTAAAGTTTCACAACGGACAGCCCGTTACGGCAGAGGATGTAAAATACAGCATCGAAAAAAGTGCCGGTATGACGGGAGCGCAGTCCCTTATATCGGCATTTTCCAATATCGAAAAGGTTGAGATAAAGGACGAGAAGACAGTTGATATCGTTCTTACCGAGCCCGATATCGATTTTCCGGCTTATGTAGCCAACCTGAACGCAAGCATCATCCCGGCGGATAATAAGGATCCGAAAACAAAGCCTGTGGGAACGGGTCCCTACATGTATGTTTCGCGTTCGCCTCAGGAGAACATCATCCTGAAAAAGTTTGACGAGTACTGGGGAGAAGGTGCAAATATCACTGATATCACTTTGAAGGTGATACCCAACGCCGATTCGATCGTGATGAACCTTAACGGCGGATCCGTCGATATGTTCGCAAGGCTTACTTCAACCCAGACACAGCAGCTGTCCAAGAACTTCAATATCCTTGAAGGCGAGATGAACCTTGTACAGGCAGTATACCTTAATCATGCTGTCGAGCCTTTCGACAACGTTGATGTATGTCGTGCGCTCTCATACGCTGTGGATGTTCAGAACATACTTGATCTTACAAGCGACGGTAAGGGCTTCCCGGTAGGCAGCAGTATGTTCCCGTCGTTTGCGAAATACTATGTGGATCTGACGGATACTTATCCTACTGACATAAAGAAGGCCAAGGAGCTGCTTGCATCTGCCGGATATCCGGACGGGTTCTCATTCTCGATAACGGTCCCTTCGAATTACCAGCCTCATATCGAGGCAGCGCAGGTGGTTGTCGAACAGCTCAAAAAGATCGGTGTTACGGCAGATATCAAGCTTGTGGAGTGGAATTCATGGCTGTCCGACGTATACTCCGGAAGACAGTATGAGGCTACTCTCATCGGAGTTGATGCATCGAGCCTTACGGCATCTGCTATGCTAGACCGTTTCAGATCGGACGCCGATAATAATTTCACCAATTACTCCAATAAGGAGTACGATGACCTTTGCGCAAAGGTACGCGCCGAATCCTCCGATGAAGAGAGGACAAAGATTTACAAGGATATGGAGAAGAATCTTGCGGATAACGCAGCAAACATCTATATCCAGGATATGGCGGAGTTTGTGGCGCTTTCCGACAAGTACGAGGGATATGTTTTCTATCCCATGTATGTGCAGGATTTTGCAAAGCTGAAGCTAAAAGGTCAGTGATATATGAAAACTGTTCTGAAAAAGCTTGCTTCTTTTATCATAACAGTACTGCTGGTCACCCTGTTCGTTTTTCTGGCATTTGAGCTGATACCGGGTGATGCGGCAACATTCAGGCTTGGAACCAATGCAACTCCCGAGGCGCTTGAGCGCCTCCGGGAGGAGCTTGGACTTAACAGGCCCTTTTTTGTACGCTATTTCACGTGGCTGTACTCCTTCTTCTTCGGAGATATGGGACAGTCACTCTCATACGGTGTGAGCGTAAGGTCAATGCTTGCATCCAAACTTCCCATCACCATCACCCTGACTCTTATGTCGTTTGTCATGATCGTTGCCTTATCTGTACCGCTCGGCGTCCTCACGTCCAAATATGAGGACAGGATGTGGGCAAGATCGCTTGATGCCCTGGGCCAGGTTACGATGTCCATACCGCCCTTTTTCCTCGGGATAATCATCATGTATGTTTTCGGTATGATCATCCATGCATTCACGCCCGGAGGTTTTGTATCTTGGCAGACCGATCCCGTGAGGTTTATCGGATATATGTTCTTTCCTTCGGTCGCGATCGCACTTCCCAAAGCGGCCATGAGCGCAAAACTGCTCCGCACATCGATATTGTCCGAAAGAAAACTTGACTATGTTCGGACTGCCTACAGCAGGGGAAACTCCACCATGGACGTGCTGTACAGGCATGTGCTGAAAAATGCGATAATCCCGGTCATAACCTTTCTCGGTATGACGCTTGCGGATACGGTTGCCGGAAGCCTTGTGATCGAGCAGGTATTTTCCATCCCCGGTTTCGGAAGGCTTCTTATCTCGTCGATATCGAACAGGGATTATCCGGTTGTCCAGTCTATAATAGCCATAATAGCGATGATAGTGATAGTGATAAACCTTATCGTTGATATAATGTACCGTTTTATGGACCCGAGAATGAGGGAAAGATCATGAAAGATCTCATGTTCAGGATCAGGAAGAATCCGGAACTGTATACAGGCGCCGTTATAGCCGCAGTAATATCGTTCATTTTGATTGCGGGATTTTTGTTCTCTCCGTATGATCCCAATGCGATGAGCGCAGCGGAAAAATTTGCGGCCCCGTCGGTATCACATCTTCTGGGCTGTGACAACTTCGGCCGCGACCTGTTCACCCGTCTTTGCGTCGGAGGCGTTACGACACTGTTCATCGCACTTGCCACCGTATCGATCGGAGTAGTGTTCGGAACGATCGTAGGGGCATTTACCGGCTATTACGGCGGTGCGGTAGATGAGGTCCTGATGCGGTTCAATGATGCTGTCCTGGCCTTTCCCAGCATCCTTCTGGCACTTGTGTTCATAAGCGTTTTCGGAAGCGGCACTTTTAAGGTGATAATATCGCTCGGTATTGTTTTTGTCCCGAGCTTTGCTAGGATCGTCAGAGGAGAGTACCTTAGGTGCAGAAACCTTGACTACGTAAGATCTGCTCGCCTTATGGGCGCAGGGGACTTAAGGATCATGTTTGTACACATACTTCCGAACACGTTTCCGGTTCTGCTGTCTTCGACCGTTATAGGATTCAATAATGCCGTTCTTGCGGAGGCGAGCATGAGCTTCCTCGGCATAGGAGTGCAGCCACCGGATTCATCGCTTGGACGGATGCTGTCCGATGCTCAGGCATTTCTGTTCTCGGAACCGTCTTATGCGATACTTACCGGTTGTACGATAGCAGTTATTGTTCTGGGATTTTCGCTTCTCGGGGAGGGACTGAAAAAACATGCTTGAAGTTACAGATCTTCACATAGAAATAGAAGATTCACTGATCCCCGAGACAGTCGTTGAGGATTTTGACATAGAAGTGTCTGCGGGAGAGATCGTAGGCATCGTCGGGGAATCAGGATCAGGAAAATCAATGTCCGCTCACGCCATAGCAGGCCTTTTGTCGCGAAAGGACATGAAAAAACGGGGCAGAATCGTATTTGAGGGAGAAGAACTGCTCGGGATGGAGCGCTCCCGCTTAAGGTCCATACAGGGAGACGACATAGCCGTGGTGTTCCAGGAGCCCATGACGAGCCTTAATCCGGTAAAGACCATCGGGTGGCAGGTAGAGGAAGCGCTCAGGATACACAGGGATATGACTGATGAGGAGTATAAAGAGCGTGCCATACAGATGATGCGCGACGTTGAGATAAATGAGCCCGAAAAGAGATATTACCAGTATCCCCATGAACTGTCCGGAGGCTTGCGTCAGCGTGTCATGATAGCCGCGGCGCTTATCTGCGATCCCAAGCTGCTTATTGCAGATGAGCCGACGACTGCGCTCGATGTCACTATCCAGGCCCAGATAATCGAACTCTTAAAGCGCATCAACAGTAAAAAGGGAACGGCCATTCTGTTCATATCGCATGATCTTGGTGTCATAAGGACACTTTGTTCCAGGGTTGTTGTGATGAACAAAGGCAGGATAGTTGAGAGCGGGCCGGTTGAGCAGGTATTTAATGCCCCCGCGGAAGAATATACAAAACAGCTCATAGGCGCCATCCCTCAGTTTGCCAAGGTCGCACCTTACTATGATATATCCGGCAAGAAGCCGATCCTTGAAGTAAAGAACGTAAGTGCCAGATATAAAAAGATCACCGGCTATTTCACGCCCGGCGCCAGGCAAAAGCTTACTGTAAAGAATGCTTCGTTCGTTATGTATGAAGGCCAGATCATGGGACTTGTAGGGGAGAGCGGGAGCGGAAAGACCACGCTTGGAAAAACGATCTTGGGAATGCTCGATGATACCTCGGGAGAGATCGTTCATTACTCCCGGATGCCCCAGATGATATTCCAGGATCCTTACGGATCGCTCAACCCGGCAAAACGGGTAGGTTGGATACTTACCGAGCCAATGCGCATCAAAGGGGGATCTACCAAGGAAGAACAAAGGGAAAAGGCGGCCTCCATGCTCGAACTGGTCGGACTTGACAGGACCTTTATGGACAGAAAGACAAGTGCTCTTTCCGGCGGACAGAGGCAGCGCGTATGCATCGCTTTGGCACTTATGCAGGAGCCCAAGCTCATCATAGCCGATGAACCGGTCTCTGCTCTTGATGTTACGGTTCAGAGACAGGTTATAAACCTTCTTGTCAGACTGAATAAGGAGCTTGGCATAGCGATACTGTTCATCTCCCATGATCTGAAGGTCGTTTACGAGCTGTGCTCACATATCATAGTGATGAAATCGGGCGAGATCGTAGAGCAGGGAACGGATGAACAGATATATAATAACCCCGGTCATCCGTATACAAAACAGCTGTTATCAAGTGCAGGATATGTAAAGTCTGATTGATGCCGATTTTTTTATCAAAATGATATAAACTTTTTCTCACCATTGTCGATATATTTATTGCAAATGATTATATATGTGATATAATTAACTCGTGCTGATTATGTAAACCTTTGAATGTGATTTGCAAACGTCAGCCACGGGGGTGAGGAAAATAAAATGTTGAAGGGAATCGACAATTTACAGACAGTTAATTATAACGTTTATAACAGGATCAATTCCGATCCGGCAAGGGAAGCCGGTATCGCCAGATCCGGAGCAGATGAGCAGCAGCTTCGTTCGGGGGAGAACAAAGCCGCATCACCGGCAAAGGATATCGATCTCAGACTTGAGGACATCCGTCCCCGCAAGAATGCGAGCCTTGAGGATGTATCACTTTCCCTTAATGAGCCGAACGGCTTTGCGATGAAGGGAAGAGAGTCGGATCTTGCATCGCTTGATATGGAAAAGGCCGTATCGGATATGCAGAAGGATCAGGCACTCATGCAGTACCAGTACTTTGTAGGAGATACCAACATAGCAAACAGCGAGGACGGTATCGTTATACAGAAGTGATCATAATATACGCAGATCATTAACCTCTTGCATTTTGCAGGAGGTTTTTTTATACTCTTTGCCATGAGTGCTGACAGAAAAAAAGAATTATGGGCATGCCTTGGACTGTTGTTTGTGACGTTATGCTGGGGACTCGGATTTGTGTTCGTCAAGACCTCCGTAGAAGTCATCCCGCCCCTGTATCTTCTGGGCCTGCGTTTTTCGATCGCATGTGTTATTCTTGCGGCGATATTCATAAAACGGCTGATACGATCCGACAGGAAGGTGATAAGACACGGACTTGTCATCGGCATTGTTCTTTTTGCCGCAATGGCCTTACAGACATATGGCTGTAAATATACGACAGCAGGTAAAAATGCATTTCTCACAACGATATATGTAATACTCGTGCCTTTTGTCCATTTCATATTTAACAGGGTCATTCCGAGGATGACTTATATCATCGCCGCATTTACCGGTTTTTTGGGGATCGGCCTTATATCACTGACAGAAAGGCTTTCGATCGGGTCCGGGGATCTTATGACCATCGGAAGCGGGGTATGCTATGCCCTTCAGATAGTTCTGATCGCCAGATATGCCCATGATGATGATCCTTTTCTTCTCGTTATCTGGGAATTTCTTATTACATCGGTCCTCGCATTTGTGATCGCACCGTTTGTTTCGGGTCCTTTAAGGGCCGATATGTTCACCAAAGACACGATTGAGAGCATTTTGTTCCTTGCCATTGCAGCTTCTATCCTCGGATTCGGATTGCAGGTTGTCTGCCAGAAGTACGCACCTCCGGCACCTGCAGCGATAATCATGGGTATGGAGGCACTTTTCGGTGCCGCCGCGTCCTGTATTTTCCTTAACGAAGTGATGACACCGCGCATGATGACGGGATGTGCCCTACTGATCCTTGCCATGGTGATGGTGGAAACTGATGTGACAGCCTTTTTTTACCCGGATGAGTATCTGGACAGCGCATATGACATCGACTACAAAAAACTGTATGAAGAAGGCATACGGGGCATAATATTTGATATAGACAATACGCTCGTCATGCACGATCATCCCCAGAATGAGCGCTCGAGGCAGCTCCTTTTAGACCTGTCCGGGATGGGATTTAAGATACTGTATCTGTCAAACAACAAAGAAGAAAGAGTAAAGAGCTTCAGGGATGCCGGCACGGAAGATGCGATGTATCTCTTTAAGGCCGGTAAACCGTTAAAGAGCGGATACCTAAAGGCCATGGAGATGATGCAGACAGACAAAGGCTCGACGGTCTTTATCGGAGACCAGCTGTTCACCGATGTATGGGGAGCAAAAAGAGCCGGAATACGCAACATTCTTGTAAGGCCGATCGATCCTAAGGAGGAGATACAGATAGTACTTAAAAGACGGCTGGAGTCAGTGGTGCTTTCCTCATACAGGAGGCGTAAACTCGACCTTGTAAGACCTCATGAGAAAAAACAGTTGAATTATTGATTACTGTAATGTAAACTATTGAAGAATCTTTTTGCGGACGAACAATTAAGGAGGAATATCGAATGATTTCTGCAGGTGATTTCAGGAACGGAATTACTGTTGAGATAGATAACACGGTCTTTCAGATTATCGAGTTTCAGCATGTTAAACCGGGAAAAGGCGCAGCCTTTGTAAGAACTAAGTTAAAGAATATCGTTAACGGCGGTGTCGTGGAGAAGTCTTTCCGTCCTACGGAAAAGTTCGAACAGGCACGTATCGACAGAAAAGATATGCAGTATCTGTATAACGACGGTGATCTGTACTACTTTATGGATACTGAGAATTTTGAGCAGGTCGCTCTTAACGGTGAGACCGTTGGAGATGCCCTCAAGTTCGTTAAAGAGAACGAGATGGTTAAGGTCTGCGGATATAAAGGAAGTGTATTTGCGATCGAGCCTCCGCTTTTCGTGGAGCTTGAGATAACCGAGACCGAGCCCGGATTCAAGGGCGATACGGCAACGGGAGCCACCAAACCGGCAACGGTTGAGACCGGTGCGAACGTAAACGTTCCTCTTTTCGTTGAACTTGGCGACAAGATCAAGATCGATACAAGAACAGGCGAATATCTTTCAAGAGTATAGTTTTTGCAAAAGGGCTGCATGAGCAGCCCTTTTTTGATGCCTTCCGATAATGCATGTTCCGTTTCATATCACCTTCCGTGACTATAATCATAAGGAGATAAAAAATGGAATATATGGAATTCTTGGAATGCGTAAAAGATCATATCAATGAAGCTTCTTCCGATATTGTTGTCAGCGTGCACTCGGCCGTAAAGAATAACGGAGTAAAGATGTCCGGCCTTTCATTTTCGCGCAAAGGCTATAATGCTTCTCCGACGATCTACATGGAGAATTACTATTCGGACTATTGTAACGGGTCCGATATAAGCGAGATAGCCGACAGGATCGTGACGGTATACCGCGAGAATAACATGTCGGTCAAACTTGACATGTCGTTCTTTGAGGATTTTGATCTTGTAAAGAAAAGACTGTTCATCAAATTGATCAATAAAAAGAAAAACACCGGCTTCCTGGAGGATGCCCCGTACGAGGATTTTCTTGACCTTGCAATGGTTGCCTATGTAAGGATCAGCGACAAAAAGATCGGCAACGGAGTCATAATGGTCAGAAATGAACATCTCCGGCTGTGGAATGCTGATGCCGATACGGTCCTTGCGGCTGCCCAAAAGAATACTCATGATCATGACGGGTATAGTCTTCGACATATACTGGATGTAGTCGGATCGGCCCTCCCGCCGTCGGTCTCAAACGACCCGGTAAACGATTTTCCCATGTACGTTGCTACAAACCGGAAGATGACGAACGGTGCCGCCGTCCTTACGTTGAAAGATAAGCTCAAAGAGTTCGGAAAGACGATAGGATGCGACTATTACGTCATCCCCAGCTCGGTTCATGAGGTGATCCTTATCGCAAAATGCGATGATATGACCGATTCCATCGATGAGATGATCAGGGATGTCAACAGCACATCGCTCGGCCCGGATGACGTTCTTTCCGACCATGTCTATATGTACTCGTTAAAGGATGAAGTCTTGATATTTTAATACCCCTATGGTATAGTAAAATACGTGTGAAATCGGGGATTTTGTGTTATTTTCGCATAAATCCCCGGTATGCACTCGTAGCTCAGTGGATAGAGCAGCGGTTTCCGGTGCCGCGTGTCGGGGGTTCGAATCCTCTCGGGTGCAGCGCTCAATCCCCGGAGCGAATAAGTTAAGAGGTTGGATTTATGGCAAAAAGAGGTTTTAAAGAGTATCTTTCCGGTCATTACCGTTATTTCATAATCGGCGGACTGTTCGTGGTCCTTCTTGTCGTCCTCATCGTTGTATGGAGGAAGAACAAGGACGGGGCATCGGAGAATGAGGATACGGCATCCGTTATCCCGGAACTTGAGACCACTGTTGAAGTACCCAAGGATAAATACGAAGAAAATGCTTATGCCGACGTTAATTCCCTTGTTTCGTCATATCTGGGTGCGATGAGCACGGGGGATACGGTCACGATGGCATCTCTTTCATCATCGCTTTCCGATGACATGAAAGCATTTTATGAAGCCCAGGCGAAATATGTCGGAAATTATTCGAACTATAATGTATATACGAAAAAGGGACCCGCGGAGAATTCGTATTTCCTGCTGGCCACATATGATCTTCTGATAGAAGGCCAGACGACACCGCTTCCGGCTCTGATCTCACTGTATGTATGCAGGAACGATTCCGGAAGCCTTTATATCAATTCCGAAAGCCTTACCGCTGATGAGGAGGCATACATTCTCGAACTTGTGGCACAGAAGGATTTTGCCGATCTTATCAGCCAGGTGGAGATGGATTACAATTCCGCACTTGAATCGGATTCCAATCTGGCATCGGCGGCAAGTGCCCTTAAGGATGAGATAAACAAGGATGCGCAGGAGATCCTTGTTGCCAAGCAGCAGAAGGATCTTGAGGCAGCAGCGGAAGCCGAGGCCCAGGCTCAGGCCGAAGCTCAGGCCGCATCTGCCAGCCAGGTAAGATGTACTGACGAGAATGTCAATATACGTGCTTCGGCAAGCACCGATGCCGAGAGTATCGGCAAGACAAAGGCCGGTGATGTCTATACCCAGTATGAGAAGATGGAAAACGGCTGGAGCAAGATCGATTACAACGGAACTGAAGCTTATATCAAGAGCGAGTTCCTTGAACCTGTCGAGGATTCATCATCATCGTCATCCGAAGGCGGAGATGCTTCGGAAGAGTCACAGTCTTCTTCCAAGAACTTCAAGCCCGGCGATAAGATCACAGTCAAGGAAAATGTAAACGTCAGGAAGTCGGCGAGTGAGACCGGGGAGAAGATCGCTACCGCATACCGCGGAGAACAGTTTGAACTGATCGAACTTTCAAACGGCTGGTGCAAGATCAAGTATAAAGGCGAAGAAGCGTTTGTGAAGGCAGACTACGTTGAGTAGTCTGCAGGTAAGATATGGTCGTCAAGCCCCGTAAACACCGTTTATGGGGCTTTCGTTTAAAATGCAAGGGTCATGGAAGAAAACATCAGGATTAATAAATATCTCGCACAGTCTGGCGTATGCTCGAGAAGGGAAGCGGATGCTCTTGTGGAGCAGGGCAAGGTTACGATAAACGGAGAGCCGGCCCGGAACGGTTCCCGGGTAAGCGGTGCTGACGTGATAAAAGTTGACGGGAAACAGATACAGGGCCCGGAACGGAAAGTATATTACGCACTGAACAAACCCGCAGGGATCGTATGCACGGCAGACCGGCGCGAAGAAGATAATATCATGGACCGCATAGATCTTCCGGTAAGGGTCACATATTGCGGAAGGCTTGATCGGGATTCCGAGGGACTGCTCCTTCTTACCAATGACGGCGATCTTATCCAGGATCTGATGAAGGGCGCGAATGCGCATGAGAGGGAATATCTTGTCAGGGTTGACAAACCGCTTACGGATGACGTCATAAAATCAATGGAGAAGGGAGTCTTCCTCCCTGAACTGAATGTTACGACCAGAAGATGCCGCATCAGGAAGATATCGGATGTGACATTTACGATAGTCCTCCGGCAGGGCCTGAACCGTCAGATCAGGAGGATGTGCAGGGCATTTGACTATCATGTGAGATTCTTAAAGCGTGTCAGAATCGAAAACATAATGCTTGGCGATCTTGGCCCGGGCGAGTACAGACAGCTCGAACGAGCGGAACTTACGGAGCTTAAGAGGAGAGTATATGGATAAGTCGGACAGGATCCGGGAACTCGTTTCGGTACTAAACGACGCATCACGTGCATATTATGCCGAGGATGCGGAGATAATGAGCAATTATGAATATGACAGGCTGTATGATGAACTGTTGGCCCTTGAGGAAGAAACGGGCATAGTGCTTGCCAATTCCCCGACAAGGTCTGTCGGTTATGAGGCTGTAAGATCGCTTCCAAAAGAGAGACACGAAAGGCCGATGTTGTCCCTTAACAAGACCAAAGACCGGAATGAGTTGAAAGAGTGGCTTGATCATCAGCCGGCACTTCTTTCCTGGAAACTCGACGGTCTTACGGTAGTACTGACATATGATGAAGGCCGGCTTATAAAAGCCGTGACCCGCGGGAACGGCGAGGTCGGTGAAGTCATAACCGCAAATGCGAAAACGTTCATCAATCTTCCTGCCGCGATACCATATAAGGGAAAGCTAATACTTCGCGGCGAGGCGGTCATAGGATACAGTGACTTTGACAGGATAAATGCTTTGCTTCCGGATGCGGAGAGCAAGTACAAGAATCCGAGGAATCTGTGTTCCGGTTCGGTACGCCAGCTTGACAGCAGGGTCACTGCATCAAGGTCTGTAAGGTTCTTTGCTTTTTCACTCGTGTCGGCGGAAGGCGCCGACATGGAACATACAAGGTCGGCACAGCTTTCGTTCCTTGACAGCTGCGGATTTGAAACGGTTGAGTACCGTATGGTAACTGAGGATTCGATAGAAGATGCCATCGACTCATTTGCCGCCGCCATTGAAAACTATGATATCCCCTCGGACGGCCTTGTGCTTTCGTACGATGATCTTGATTATTCCGCAACTCTGGGGCGTACCGCCAAGTTTCCGAGAGATTCGATAGCGTTCAAATGGGCGGACGAAATACAGAGCACGCATCTTCTGTATATTGAATGGAGTCCTTCAAGGACCGGCCTCATCAATCCGGTGGCCGTATTCGAGCCCGTTGAGCTTGAAGGAACGACCGTATCACGTGCAAGCGTGCACAATCTGAGCATGATAGGCTCGCTTCAACTCGGGATAGGGGATACGATAACGGTCTACAAGGCCAACATGATAATCCCGCAGATAGCCGACAATCTTACGAGGAGCGGCAACCTTCCGATCCCGGACACGTGTCCGGCGTGCGGCGGTCCTACTTCCGTAATGAACGAAAACGGCACAAGGACGCTTGTCTGCAAGAACAAGGACTGCAGCGCCAAAAAGATCAAGAGTTTTTCCCTGTTTGTCAGCCGTGATGCGATGCAGATCGACGGTCTGAGCGAGGCCACGCTCGAGAAGTTCATCGGGCACGGTATGATCCGGGAATATGCCGATATATATCACCTTGACCGCTACCGTGATGAGATCTGTGCCATGGACGGCTTCGGGCCAAAATCATATGACAATCTTATCGCCGGGATAGAAAAAAGCAGTCATACAACCCCCGCAAGGCTCATATACAGTCTCGGGATCCCGAATGTTGGTCTTTCAAACGCCAAGGTACTGTGCAGGCATTTTGACCAGGATATCGATGCCATAAGGTCAGCGGATGAGCAGACGCTGTCCGCGATCGACGGGATCGGCGATGTTATAGCTTCAAGCATTGTATCGTTCTTTAAAGACGCTTATAATATAAAGATATTGGATGATCTTCTTGCCTGTCTTGACATCACAAGACCGGAGGAAGGGGATAATGAAAAGCTTGCCGGAATGACTTTCGTAATAACGGGTTCGCTCGTAAACTACGTAAGCCGTAATGAGCTCAAGGATGAGATAGAGCAGCGCGGAGGCAAGGTCGCCGGATCTGTGAGCGGCAATACGACATGCCTTATCAATAATGATGTGACCTCGAACTCATCGAAGAACAGGAAGGCAAAAGAACTCGGCATCCCCATTATATCGGAGGATGAATTCATAAATACCTATCTGAACGAATAGATAAAGGAGCGTATCATGCCTATCAAGATACAGGATTCCCTGCCTGCGCAGGCGATACTGGAAAATGAGAATATATTTGTGATGACGGAATTCCGTGCGATGCATCAGGATATCCGTCCGCTCAACGTTCTGATATTGAATCTGATGCCTACCAAAGAGGTGACTGAGACCCAGCTTCTGCGCAAACTTTCAAACTCGCCCCTTCAGGTCAACATCGAACTCCTTCAGACCGCAAGTTATACGCCGACTCATGTTGATTCGACGCATCTCGACAGCTTCTATACCACATTCGATAAGGTAAGGGACCGAAAGTTTGACGGTATGATCATCACCGGTGCACCGCTTGAGCATGTCGAATATGAAGATGTTGCATACTGGGATGAACTGTGCACGATAATGAAATGGTCGGAAAAGCATGTCCACTGTACATACTATCTGTGCTGGGGCGCATATGCGGCTTTGTATTATTTTTACGGTATCAGGCATCACTTTTACGATACGAAGCTTTCCGGGATATACGAGCACAGGGTATTAAAGCCCACGTCCCCGCTGTTCCGCGGATTCGATGATGTTTTCCACGCTCCCCAGTCAAGGGAGATATATGTTACCAAAGAACAGATAGCCGGAGTGCCGGAACTCGAACTTATGGCAGATTCAAAAGAAGCAGGAGTTACGATCGTCAAGACCGAAGACTCAAAGAAATTCTTCGTGACCTGCCATGCGGAATATGATTCCGATACATTAAAGAACGAATATCTCCGTGATCTGGAAAAAGGACTTGAACCCAGGATCCCGGAAAACTATTTTCCGGATGATGACCCTGCCAGATCCCCTGTCGTCAACTGGAGATCAACAGGCCAGCTCCTTTACACAAACTGGCTCAATTACTACGTTTATCAGTCCACCCCGTATGATGTGGAAAGTATCGGCGGACAGGAATAGATATACATATTATTTGTTTTTCAGAATCAGATGAGTTGGAGGTAATCATGAAGACAGGAAAAAGATCAGGAACCATCAGAGTGCTGCTGGCACTTGTAGTGACAGCAGCGGCAGTATTTGGCTTTTCGGAAGATGCGTATGCCGCAAAGAGGGCAAATACCAATGCGTCCGAGACAACCGAAGATGCGGCCGCATCAGAGACCAAGACCGTTACGGAAGGACCGGCCGATAATACGGCAGCCGACACCGCAGCATCAGATTCCGCGACATCGGATACAGCGAAATCGGATACCGCGGCGGAAAGCAGCACAAAGAGCAGTAAATCCGACAGTTCGGAGTCCCACGACGAATATGTAGATACGGCTGCCAAGAGCAATGATGCGAGTGATACGGCATCATCGGGATCATCCAAGAAGACAACAACATCATCGGGATCATCCAAAAAGAAGTCAACATCCCTTGTGTCATCGTCATCTTCGTCATCTGACGGCTACAAGGAGCTTATGACGGACCGCCAGAGAAAGAGCAAATTCTGGTCCAAGACAAATCCCAAGACGGGTTCGACACCCGTAACCACGCAAAGACCTGCGAGCGCGGGATTTTCATATGCTGATTTCGGCAGATATAACGATTACAATTCCAAGAACAATCTTGGAGGAACGCCGATATATCTTCTCGGAACGGTAATGGATGTCCAGCCCGTAAAAGAAGGAGACAATGATTACAAGGTTGCTGTCCTTGTCAACGACTGTGACGGCTATCAATGGTATATGAGGGTCCGCTGCGACAAGACAAAATATGATCTTATGAAGAATGAGATACTCGGAAAAGCAGGCTACATTTACGGAACATATGCAGGTTACTCGGGAGTAGTGGAACGTCCCATGATGGATATGACAGTCATGATCGAGACTCCCGGAAATGCAGTCAATATGGCGCTTTACAGGTAAAGGAGAAAGAGTATGGGAATGAAGTTTTATCAGTGTTCGCACTGCGGACAGATCGTAGCTGTTGTCAAGGAAACAGGTGTCCCCATTATCTGCTGCGGGGAGCCGATGAAAGAGATAGTCCCCGGCACAACGGATGCTGCCGTTGAAAAGCACGTACCAGTCATTGAGGTGTCAGGAAATAAGGTGACGGTTACGGTCGGATCGGTTGAACATCCGATGCTCCCCGAGCATTACATAGAGTGGATAGCGCTTGAGACCAAGTCCGGAAACCAGAGAAAATCATTATCTCCGGGAGAAGCTCCGAGGACATGCTTTTCGATATGCGACGGCGATGAGGTTATAGCAGCATACGCTTACTGTAATCTTCACAGCCTGTGGAAATCTTAACTTACTGATCAAAGGGAGGGTTTGATATGGCAAACAAATACGCAGGAACCAGGACCGAAAAGAATCTTGAGGCAGCATTTGCGGGAGAATCCCAGGCCAGGAACAAATATACATATTTTGCATCAAAGGCCAAGAAAGAAGGCTATGAGCAGATCGCAGCCATGTTCCTTAAAACGGCTGATAACGAGAAAGAGCACGCCAAGATGTGGTTCAAGGAGCTTGAGGGTATAGGTGATACGGCGGAAAACCTTGCGGCTGCAGCAGACGGCGAAAACTATGAATGGACGGATATGTACGAAGAGTTCGCCAAGACGGCCGAAGAGGAAGGATTTACCGAACTGGCGGAAAAATTCCGCGGTGTTGCTGCAATAGAGAAGCATCACGAAGAAAGATACCGTGCCCTTCTCAAGAATGTTGAGGCGCAGGAAGTATTCAAAAAGAGTGAGGTCAAGGTATGGGAGTGCAGGAACTGCGGACACATCGTTGTCGGAACAGATGCCCCCGAAGTCTGTCCCGTATGCGCACATCCTCAGAGCTACTTTGAGATCAGTGCCGAGAATTATTGATAAGAGGATTGTGATATACCATGAAAAGACTTGAAGACTATGTTCTTACGATCCCCGATTTTCCCGAAGAAGGGATAATGTTTAGGGATGTAACAACGGTGCTGCAGGATGCAGATGGGTTTTCGCTGGCGATCGATGCATATGCCAAGATGCTTGAAGGCGTGGATTTTGATGTGATTGTAGGTGCAGAGGCACGCGGATTCATTTTCGGTTCCGTGCTCTCGCATATGTTCCATAAACCCTTCGTTCCGGCCAGAAAGCCCGGAAAACTTCCGCGCGAAGTCGTGTCCCAGGAATATGAGCTCGAGTACGGAACTTCATCGATCGAGCTTCACAGCGACTCGATAAAGCCCGGACAGAAGGTTGTGATAGTTGACGATCTTATCGCCACGGGCGGCACGGTTGAAGCCATAGCAAAACTTGTGGAAAGGCTTGGCGGAAAGGTTGTAAAACTCTGCTTTCTGATCGAACTGGCAGGTCTTTGCGGACGCGAAAAACTGAAAGATTACGATATAGGATCCGCGATCATCTACGAGGGTAAATGATCAGAACTGTGCATATATGAACGCGCTGTTCCCGAAGTAGGCGAACATTGCGGTCGCGATCAGGAGCATGCAGAAAATGATGCGGTGCGACATCCGGTCAAAGGGAAGCGGCCTTATCGGATCGTTTCCGCCGAAGCGCTTTGCTCCGATGATCTGAACTATGATCAATGCGATACAAAAGATGAACGTGTAAACGTAATAGTACGATGCACCTTCGGCAAGTGTGAATATGCGCTTTATGACTGTCCACGATCCGGACAGGGTACTGATGCGAAACGGTATCCACAGGAAGTTAACAAACAAGAAATTTAATATGACGGAAAGGATGCGTACGACCGGGCCGGCGTTCGCATCTTTTTTATTGCCACAAACAGCCCTGTGGACCATCTGTCCGAGGCCGTGAAGCAGTCCCCACAACAGGAAGTTTGCGGTTGAGCCGTGCCACAGGCCGCTTACTGTCATAACGAGCATTATGTTTACGTATGTGCGCCTGATCCCCTTACGGTTTCCTCCAAGCGGGATGTATACGTACTCCTTCAGCCACGATGACAGGCTTATATGCCACCTGTTCCAGAATTCGGAGGGATTCGTTGCCATATAGGGGAGGTTGAAGTTTACGGGGATATCAAATCCGAGTATGGTTGCAGCCCCGATGGCCATATCGGAGTATCCGGCAAAATCAAATAAGAGCTGCAGTGAATAGCCTACCGATGTCATAAAGAGTGTCATGCCGCTGTACACAAGAGGAGACGAGTATACCTTGTCAACTGATACGGCAAGCCTGTCCGCCAGGCACAGCTTCATGAACAGGCCGATAGCAATGAGCCATATCCCCTTTGTAAGCCGCTCTTTATCAAGCCTTTTTCTTGAACTTATCTGCGGGATAAAATCCTTTGCCTTCAGTATCGGACCCGAGAGTATCGTGGGAAAGAAGCTTACGAATATCATGACCTCGACAGGCGAGGGGTAATCCTCAAAATTTCCTTTAAGACAGTCGGCAAGAAAGCTTATCGCCATGAGCATGTAGAACGACATTCCGACGGGAAGGGGGACGGAAGCGAGATACTTGAAGTAACAAAGAACCCCGACAAGTGTTGCGATAAAAAGGATGCAGTACATCCGCGCTTTATGACCTTCACCGTGCGAAACGCTTTCGGATATGAACTTTCCGCCCATGTATGCAAACAGAGAGATCGCAGCAAGGATGACGAGGCCGCGGGAGTCGAAAAAAGCATAGAATACGTAGCATACAGCCAGAAGAGCTATATTTGTGATGTTTGCGCCTGAAATACTCTTATTCATCTGATCACCTTTGCCAGCTCTTCGGCCATCATTTCATGTGCAGCCCGGTTGGTATGTCCTTCACCGGGGGTGGTGTTCATAAATCCGTAAGGGATGATGTGGTCCTCTTCATATGCCTTCATAAAAGGCTGCGTCATATCGATAAAATCGATCCCGTTTGCCTTGCATACTTTTTCATAGTATGGTTCGGCATTGTTGGTAAGAGCAGTCATGGTCCCGTCCTCATTTAGGCTTACCGCCGGGTGGTAGAGGATGATCACCTGCTTGTCCGTTTTGCTTCTTATAAACTTCATCAGATCATCAAGAGCCGTCTCAAAATCACCGTCGTATTCCGACTGCCAGAATTCGGGATCGAGAATATCGGATCTTTCGTTTTCTGTCCTGGATTCGAGAAATGTGTAGTACTGTTTGTGGCAAAGCCGAAGAAGCGGAAGTGCCTGCTTTGTCTTTATGATCATTTTCTGCCGCTGTGACATTTTGCCGACCAGGGATGCGGCGGTCTCATCGGGGTCATATCCTGTCTGGACCATTGAATCATAGAGCGCCTTTGTATCGTAACAAAGACTGTCGGTCTCGATGATTATCCCTTTTGCGTCGGGAAATTCGCCGAGGATCCCTTCCAGATGCTGTAAAACCACCGAAAAATAATTGCCGCTCTTTCCGATGTTTATCACATGATTTTTACCGTCATTCCAGACGGTGTCGTTTAATATGTCACTGTAGCGGAGATTCATGGGAAGAAAGAGTCCCTCGGTATGGGATGCACCGGCGGCAACATAGTATTCATCGGAACGTGGAATATCGCGGTTAACGTATCCCTTCTCATCGACCATATCCCGGCAGTATCCTTCAAGACCGTATACTCCGCAGCTTAGCGGGAGCAGGAATCCCGTGGTAGAACCGGCACTCCTTTGCAGTTCCTGAAACGGCATATAGAATAAGAAACAGGAAAGATTGCATATAAATGCGGCAGCAACAGCTGCGGCCAGCCAGCCCGATATGCTCTTTAATATGCGCATAAACTTTTGCATGTGCTTTATTTTACTTATTTTATACAGTATGTGCAAGTGCATGGGAAATGCATAAATGTCATATTCACAGCAATATGTGACGAAAAATAATTTCTATTATATCTTGAATATGTATCGATTAAGTTCTATTATATGTATGATATGCAGAAAATGGCTCAATATATTGTGTACCATGTAATATTGCATATTAGATGCAGACAGAAGGGGACGCTCGGATATGACTACGGATGAAATGCTTTCGAAGCTTCTGCCTTTGTTTAAGAACTACTACAACATAAACACCGAAGAGGTAGAGGAGCCTTTTGCCGCTGAGGCGGTGTTCGAATCTCATAACGAGCAGTATTATCTCATCAAGGCTGCGAAGGTCGCGGATGTTGACACAAAAGAGTTCGTCTATTTTGCCAAGTGCGATGATCTTACGTATGAAGAACTTGCAAAGCTTGATGCGGCGGCCTGGGAGAGAGGGATAGCGCAGGTAATGCCTGCAAGCGGTCACAGAAATACAGACATCACGCTTTTTGTCATTGCGGGAAACATGGACGAAGAGGCGAGAAGATCGGTCAGAAAGATGCGTCACTACAAAAGCTATAAATGGGGCTTTTGGGGATGGAGCAATTACAGACTGGTTGTTATCGGGTGTTCAAAGGGGCGTGCCTACTATAACCACCAGGGCAAGGCCTTCAAGAAGCTCGTTGGCAATATAATGTAAATCATAGGGAGGAGAGAAACATGACAGCATTATTAATCATCATTGCAGCTATCATCCTGCTTGTCATCGGCTATATCTACTATGGCTCCTGGCTTGCAAAGCAGTGGGGAATTGACCCTGCAAAGAAGACTCCTGCTGTAGAGATGGAAGACGGTGTTGACTACGTTGCCGCAAAGCCCGCGGTACTTATGGGTCATCACTTTTCATCGATCGCAGGTGCAGGCCCGATTAACGGACCCATTCAGGCGGCGGTATTCGGATGGGTTCCTGTATTTCTCTGGTGTGTTATCGGTGGTATATTCTTCGGAGGATTACAGGACTTCGGTTCACTGTTCGCATCGATCAGACATGAGGGTAAATCAGTCGGTGAGATCATCAAGGATTCAATGGGTCCCCGTGCAAAGAAGCTCTTTATCGTATTTGCGCTTCTGGTGCTGATCCTCGTTATCGCTTCATTTGTAAACGTCGTTGCCGGAACATTCTTTACCGCTCCCGAAGAGGGCGTGGCCGGATTCGTAGCTAATCCTACAGGTAACCAGACAACGGCTATGATCTCATTCCTGTTCATAATACTTGCTATCATCTACGGTATTATGACGAACAGGGCAGGTATCAAGACACTTCCCGCTACGATCATCGGTATCGTAGGTATCGTTGTTTCAACGATCATCGGTCTTAACTTTGGACTGGCCATTGGACGTACCGCATGGATCGTTATCATCGGTGTTTATATCGCGGTTGCTTCACTTGTTCCGGTATGGATCCTGCTGCAGCCCCGTGACTATCTGTCATCGTTCCTTCTTTATGCGATGATGGGTCTTGCGGTTATCGGTATACTTATCTCCGCATTTTCAGGAAGCGCTACATTTACACTTCCCGCATTCACCGGCTGGTCAACCAAGATCGGTAACCTGTTCCCGGCACTGTTCATCACGGTTGCCTGCGGCGCATGTTCCGGTTTCCACAGCCTAATCTCAACAGGTACATCATCTAAGCAGCTTGATAACGAGAAGAATGCAAAGGCTATCGGATATGGTTCTATGCTTATCGAATCAGCTCTCGGTATTATTTCACTTATCGCTGTCGGAATGGTTTGGGATAAGTTCACAAACGGTGACTTCGGATCACCTTCCGCAGCATTTGGTGCAGGTATCGCTATCATGTTCGGCGGTGAGACAACAAAAGCTTATACAACTATCTATGCACTGCTGACACTTGCTGTTTCCGTATTTGCTCTTACATCTCTTGATACAGGTACAAGGCTTTCAAGATTTATGTTCTCAGAGCTCTTCCTGAAGGATGATGAGGATACATGGAAAGATGCAAAGGGTGCAAGAAAGCTCCTTGCTCATCCGCTGTTCGGTACGACACTTATGGTTGTAGTAGGCTGCGTACTCGGCGGACTGTCACTGTCACAGATCTGGGGACTGTTCGGTGCTGCCAACCAGCTCCTTGCAGGTATCGCTCTTATGGCTGTTGCCGCATGGCTCGGTGAAGTGGGCAAGAACAATAAGATGTTCTATATCCCCATGGCCTTCATGCTTATTGCAACACTTACATTCCTGGCTCAGAAGATAATCAGCCTGTGCAAGGTTATCGGCGGAATGGTTGCAGATACAACTCCCATGTGGGGTGACTACTTCCAGCTCGTGTTTGCGATCGCTATGTTCGTTCTTGCCATCATCCTTATAGTTGAAGGCATTCAGACGTTCAAGAAGCAGAAAGCCTCGGCAGCATAAATAAATTTTAAAATATACTTGCAAAAAATGATTTGCGGGTATATCATGCTAGAGAGCAAAGGCGCTCGAGGGGTAACTCCCTCGTTGCGCCTTATTTTTACATTTTATTTTATATATGGAGGATAAGAGAAATGTCGTATGTTGATGAAGTCTATGAAAGAGTTGTAAAGCAAAACCCTGCTCAGCCCGAATTCCATCAGGCCGTCAAGGAAGTGCTTGAATCACTTCGTGTTGTTATCGAAGCAAACGAAGAGGAGTACAGAAAAGACGCACTCCTTGAGAGACTCACTACTCCCGAGCGTCAGGTGCTCTTCAGAGTTCCCTGGGTTGATGATAAGGGCCAGGTCCAGGTTAATAATGCAATGCGTGTACAGTTCAATTCCGCGATCGGACCTTACAAGGGCGGTCTTCGCCTTCACCCCTCGGTAAACCTCGGTATCATCAAGTTCCTCGGATTCGAGCAGATCTTCAAGAACTCACTTACCGGACTTCCCATCGGCGGCGGTAAGGGCGGTTCCGATTTTGACCCCAAGGGAAAATCAGACCGTGAGGTTATGGCTTTCTGCCAGAGCTTCATCACCGAACTTTTCAAATACATTGGTGCCGACACAGACGTTCCTGCAGGTGATATAGGTACGGGCGCAAGAGAGATCGGTTTCATGTACGGACAGTACAAGAGACTTACAGGACTGTATGAAGGCGTTCTTACAGGTAAGGGCCTGTCATACGGCGGATCGCTTGCAAGAACCCAGGCTACGGGTTATGGCCTTTTGTACATGACAGAGGAGATGCTCAAGTGTAACGGAGTTGATATCAAGGGCAAGACATGTGCCGTATCCGGTTCCGGTAATGTTGCGATCTACGCGATCGAAAAGGCACAGCAGCTCGGCGCAAAGCCTGTTACATGTTCTGATTCCACAGGTTGGATCTATGATCCCGAAGGTATCGACGTTGAGCTTCTTAAAGAGGTTAAGGAAGTTAACCGTGCAAGACTTACAGAGTATGCCGCAAAGCGTTCAAGCGCTCAGTATCATGATAAGGCTAAGGAAGGCACGAACCAGTGGGAGATCAAGGTTGATATCGCACTTCCGTGTGCGACACAGAACGAGCTTGATCTTGAAGACGCCAAGAAGCTTGTTGCCAACGGCGTGATCGCAGTATGTGAAGGCGCAAATATGCCTACCACTCTTGAGGCAACACAGTACTTCCAGCAGAACAAGGTATACTTTGTTCCCGGTAAGGCTGCAAACGCAGGCGGTGTTGCAACATCAGCACTTGAGATGAGCCAGAACTCGGAGCGTCTGTCATGGACATTCGAAGAAGTTGATTCGAAGCTTAAGAACATCATGGTCAACATCTTCCATAATCTTGATGATGCATCCAAGAAGTACGGTCTTGAAGGTGATTACGTAGCAGGTGCAAATATCGCAGGTTTCCTTAAGGTTGCCGATGCAATGAAGGCACAGGGTATCGTCTGAGCAGGTACAGCGGTTTATTTGATCAATAGCGGGGTCAGGATCTGACCCCGCATTTTTAAGGCGGTTAACATGAAAAAAGAGATGATCCTCGTCCTCGATTTCGGTGGACAGTACAACCAGCTAATTGCCAGATGTGTAAGGGAATGTAACGTATATGCAGAAGTACATCCGTACACTATGACGCTTAACGAGATAATCAGCATGGAACCGAAGGGCATAATCTTTACGGGCGGGCCGAACAGCGTATATGAGGAGTCTTCGCCTCATTACGATCCCGCGATACTTGACCTTGGAATACCTGTTCTTGGGATATGTTACGGATCCCAGCTGATGGCATACATGGCAGGAGGGAAGGTGTCGACAGCCCCGGTTTCCGAATACGGAAGGACGAGCGTTTGCGTCGATACATCCAGCAGACTGCTTCATGGTATAGATGCCGTTACGGATGTATGGATGAGCCATACGGACTACATAGAAAAAGTGCCGGAAGGATTTGTTATCACGGCGCATTCAAATGTATGCCCCGTGGCAGCTATGGAAGATAGCGGAAGGAAACTCTATGCAACGCAGTTCCATCCGGAGGTCACACACACGCGTGAAGGCAGAAAGATCATATCGAACTTTGTATATACGATATGCAACTGCTCCGGCGACTGGAAGATGGATTCCTTTGTTGAAGAGAAGATCGCGCAGATAAGGGAAGAAGTCGGAGACGGCAAGGCACTTTGCGCTCTGTCAGGTGGAGTTGATTCATCCGTTGCCGCTGTTCTTATGTCAAAGGCCATAGGCAAAAACCTTACATGTGTATTTGTCGATCACGGGCTCCTTCGCAAGGATGAGGGTGATCAGGTAGAAGCTATCTTTGGCCCTTCGGGGGACTATGACCTTAACTTTATAAGAGTAAATGCAGCAGACAGGTTTTACGAAAAGCTGTCCGGAATCAAAGAGCCTGAAAAGAAGAGAAAGATCATAGGCGAAGAGTTCATAAGGGTATTTGAGGAAGAAGCAAAGAAGATAGGGAAGGTTGATTTCCTGGTGCAGGGGACTATCTATCCCGATGTGATCGAGTCCGGGCTTGGAAAATCAGCCGTGATAAAATCGCACCATAATGTGGGAGGGCTTCCGGACTGCGTTGATTTTTCAGAGATAATCGAGCCTCTACGCATGCTGTTTAAGGATGAAGTAAGACTTGCAGGAAAAAAACTGGGACTTCCCGATCACCTTACCATGAGGCAGCCCTTTCCCGGACCGGGACTGGGTGTTCGTATTGTGGGTGAGGTTACAGCCGAAAAGGTCAGAATCGTTCAGGAGGCTGATGCTATATTTCGTGAAGAGGTAGACAAAGCCGAGCTTGTACAGCGTCCCGGCCAGTATTTTGCTGCACTTTCCGATATGCGTTCCGTAGGTGTCATGGGAGACTTCAGGACGTATGACTATGCTGTGGTACTGCGTGCTGTAAACACAACCGACTTCATGACGGCAGAGTGCTGCGATATCCCTTTTGAAGTGCAGCAGACATGCATGCGGCGGATCATAAATGAAGTAAAGGGAGTCAACCGCGTAATGTTCGATCTGACCAGCAAGCCCCCCGGAACCATTGAGCTGGAATGAATAACACATCCCCGAAATCTTCTAATGACAAGGGGCATCAGTCATATCCGGGTATTATATGGTCTATATTATGTTATAATTAACTGTTACGGTGTATTATTCAGTGAGGTTAATATGCGTATATTAAAGAGGCTGGTTTCGAAATATATATCGATTGTTCTGGTTGCGTCCATTTTTGTTTCAGGTGTGCCGGCAACAGGTGTTTATGCTGCGACTGATGCATACCAGGCGGCGAATATGTCCGCCGGTGTACAAAGATCGGATGCCAGAGCGGTTTTAAGGGCTGTTGATGCGGTTAAGGAAGCAAGGCATACCGGATCCGAAGAAGATATCAAAAAGGCCAGGGATCTTATAGCTGCGCTTTGCCCCGTTGACAGGTTAAGACTGTATGTCGAGTTCACCAGAGATTATTATCTTAAGAATTACAGAAACAAAGGCTTCAAGTATTTTAATGTTGTGAAATACCTTGCCGCAAATGAAGATGTCGTTTTGGCTGCAATTAAACTCAGCCCTAACGATATCTATGGATATGCCATAAAGCACTATCTTGAAAAGGGTATATTTGAAGGCCGGTCTTGCGGGACAGACTTTGATCCGATGGTGGCAATTCTTGCAAAACCCGAGATTCTTTTTGAGATTGTATTTTTTTCCGAAAAAGAAATCCCTGATTTACTCTATGAATCATTCATACGCGTCACGGGAAAGACAACAACAGAGTCTTATGAGGTTCTCCGCAACAGTTTGGTGGTTATAGAAAAGTATACCGATAATACAGCATATCCGGACGGTTTTCAGCCGTTTGATAATGCCGGCAATTCCGACGGAGATGACGACTATGATGATGAATCGGAAAAGGACTTCCGGGTTCCAAGTTATGTAAACAATAAATCCCGGGATATCGATCCGTATGTACTTTACAGTGATTCTTATGAAAATGAGTTTTTCTCATTTACAACGTACAATCCTTTTGATAACAAGAACAACAATAAGGTTGTAAATGTCAGGTTCATGGGTGAGAATCTCAGGCGTGCAAAGGAACTGTCCCAGGGAAAAAGGTACACATTGATGCTTTATTTCTGCGGAACGAATCTTGAGACAGATCCATATAACAGAAGTGTATCCGGCGAGCTTGTAAGTATGATGCAGGCAGACATGAGCAATGTTAACGTAATCCTGTGTGTCGGCGGTACCAAAGAATATGGCAGTAACTATATAAACAGCGATGCAGAGGACGGATCATCATTTGGAGCGTCAAGGCTGAGATCCGGGATATACTACCTTAATCCGGGTGCATTATCAGCTATTAGAGACAGGCTGATGCGTGTCGATACCGATAAAGGCACTGCGATGTATCAGCTCGAAGGAACTGATGCGGGAACTGACAAGTCACAGGGTCTTCACTTTGATGATATCATTAATAAGGATTCATTTATCCAGCTCGTTTCAACATCTGCGGTGGATATGGCAGATCCTTCTTTTCTGGCAGGGTTTATCAATCTTTGCACCAATCTTTTCCCCGCGGAAAACTATGGCTTAACGCTTTCCGACCATGGCGGCGGGCTTGAGGATGGGGTTATATTCCCGGACAGCTTGGATGACGGATCGGTACATCTTGAGGAAAACGGTATATCCATAGACAAACTGGAATCCGCACTGGCTTCAACCGAACTTTACAGGGACAAAAGTGTTTCATCGGACGGAAAACTGGGGTTGTTATTCTATAATGCCTGCCTTATGGCATCAACAGGGCTGGCATATAATACGAAGGACTATTACAGATATATGGTGGCATCCGAGGAAACATCTTCGGGCCATACATCGTACCGGTATCTTATTACCGAATTGAGTGACTATATTGAACAGGGAAGAAGCGACCGTGATATTGCCATTCGTACTGCCGAAATATATGAGCAGTATCCTGCTACACATCATGGCTTTGATAACTGTTTTGTCGGATCGATAGCGGTATTTTCATCCGATGATATGGAAAACACCCGTGATAATATAAATGAACTGGCTCGAGAACTATCAAATATACTCGGTGATTATGATAACACGTCCGACGGGATGAAGAACGATGTATTTATGGCGATAAGAAAGGCATCCCTTGCATGTTATCCCACAAACGGTGCCAATATTGACGACTATTACATCAATTATCTGGATAACACTAAATTTGTTGATATCGGAGAACTTCTTACACATGTTAAATACAACCTGAACAGTATATCCAGAGCCGACTACAGTGATAATGACAAAAAGGTCTTTGACAGACTCATGGGTAAGCTTGACAAGACGCTGAATTCGGGCTTCCTGGCATATCTGTCCATGTATAATACGGAGTTTGGCGGTATATATCAGATGGGAGATTCCGCCCCCATTCCTCTTAATTATACTATGAGCATTCCTGACGGAAAAAACATCTGGACTGATATACGAGCAGATAAAAACGGTATCAGGGATTATCTTTACGGCAGTTCCATCTATATGCCGCTAAACGAGACTATGTCTGATTTTTACAGCTCAAATTACTATGCTGCTTATAACGGATCGGATCTTAACGATTATGTAGAGTTTATACGTGACTATCTGAAATATTACAATGACGCTGACGGATACGCGAAGAAGATCAAAGATCTTAAGGCAGAATTATCCGGTATGGGTACTGATATCAATAAGCTTGTTTCACAGACGCACGATGAAGGAAGCTATTTGCGGGAGATTACGGATGACGGCGAAAGGACGCGCCGGTTCTTAAGTTTTAAGATAGCTGACAGTTATGATGATGCCGGTCTTGAAAAACCCGCAGACTCCACGGGTGATCCGATGCTCGATCTGCTTGAGACACAGCCGTTCATCAGTATGGTTGCAGTTCATAAACAGAAGTTTAAAGCCAGTGAAGGTGCACTTGAGGTCAACATGATATGTGCGGAATCATCGGTCTCTCCCTTTAGTTTTGCACTTGACAGCAAAACGATATCGTTTGATGTGACTGATGCCACCCAAAGCATTATTTCCGGAATCACTCTTGAGGGAAAACTCTGGAATGATACCAAGAACGACTGGCAGTATGTATTAAAATCATATCTTGAGTTTAATTCAAGCTCAAAAGACAGGGCTACCAGGGCTTTGTTTGGTACTGATGATAAATCGGAGACACTGACGCTGTATGGAAAAACACTTAAAACCGACGACAACGTAGTGGGTGATACGCTTCATTTCTTCAAGAAGAAAGATAACGGAGATTATGAGTACTGCGGAACCGTGGCGGAAGATAAAGTCGATGATACATATGTGTATGAAAAGATAGATTCTGAAAGTATTTCAGCCATTGCAGCTTATCATTATGTCCTTCAGAGAAATGATGATGGAAATCTTGAGAAGAAAACACTCGAATACCTGAACGGCATCGATGTCGGATATTTTGCCGTAACAGATACGGATAATAAACCTTATCTGAGAACCAATATCCCTGTGACACAATGGGCAGGTGAAGGGCAGTACAGCGGCACCGAGACCGGATACTGTATAGATTTAAGGGACGAGAACGAGTATTCCAAGATTGCTTATATTAACGAGGATGAATACTATAACAGTTACTCAAATGTTGGCGAAGGCCCCCTGAAGGAGATCGATAGGGCTAATACAGATGATGATGAAATAGCAAGTGTCGGAGTTTTTACCGATATGGGAAATCAGGCTAATGACTCTGGTGCGCCCAATGCATCTTCAGTAGGAGAACAGACAGGGGCTGTCAGGAACGATAGAGCGGATGATGCAGCGGAACCTCTTCGTGATTCGGATGGTGAAATGCCACAAGATACAGGATTACCTCCCGATGACAGTCTGACTCCGATTGAAGGTACCGCTTCACCGGAAGGCGCTACAGCACCTGAAAGCGATCCTGCTGCCGAAAGCGATCCTGCTGCCGAAAGCGATCCTGCTGCCGAAAACGATCCGTCACCTGAAATTTATCCCGCACCTGAGGGTGACCTTGTGCCTGCAGACGAACCTGCCGAGAATGGAGAATCTGAACCCTCAGATGCTGTGGAACCGTCTGAAACAGGTCAGGCAGATGATGAGTCAGATGAGTCATCTGCGGAAGATGAGAACACTGACGGAGAATAGTTTTCTAAAACGCCTATAACTTATCCTGTTATAGGTGTTCTACATAAAGAGAGGAATATTGTATGGGATTATTGGGAACGATCATCCTTTTGATCTTTATAATTCTATGGTGTAATCCGGTCCTGAAGAGACATAGGGAAATGTCGGGATACATCGATAGAAAAACGGAACTTAAAGCCTTATTGTTTGGCCTGTTCCCGGCAACAGTTGTATTGCTACTGTGTCAGTTTGCGCTCGGATGGTTATTCAAGCTGGCGCGGATAGACGATAACGGGATATTGATATGTTTCATGCGTGCCTTTATTATGTACGGCATAGTCGAAGAGGCTGTAAAGTATGGATTTGCCTGTCTTGTTGTAAGAAGATTTGAGAGATTAAAGAAGATCGATATTATGCTGATCTTCGGGTTTGTCGGAATGGGCTATGAGATTGCGGAAACACTTATGATCGGGAATCTTATTGCCGGGATCGGAAGAGGGATATTTGTAGCTCATATAATGTATCAGTTTATTATGGGACACTTCTTCTATGAGAGTATCCATGCAAAAGATATGGGTGATGAAGCGATGGCCGGAAAGAATATGATACTTTCGCTGGCAATACCTATGTTGATACACGGTATAAATGATCTATTTTGCGAGATTTCCGGGATATACATAGACAAGGTTTCGAAATCAGGCTGGGCGGATGCGCCGAATTCTTTGACCGCACGTATTCTTGTGTGCATTGCGATGATCATATTTACCAACGCCTTTTGTCTTATCTGGGGACTGAAGCTTGCCAAAAAAGATCCGGATGTTGAGATACAGTTTCCGTTGCCTGAAAGGAGACATAAGACATGAAAGAAAGAAAACACAAGATTCTGAACCATCCCATACTCGGATATTTCCTGCTGATTTTTTTTGCACTTATAATTTCACAAGTGATCAGCGCTATCATAGACAACATGATATTAGCCAGATTTATTTCCGGCTATGCTTTCACACAGACTATTATGGGTAAGGAAAGATCCCAGGCAGGCGGTGTTGGAACTGCTGTCGGAGCATTATTGTCGATAGGACTGTTTTATTTATGGTTTCGCCCGTATTTATGTCAGAAAGGCAGAGGTAACACGGATGGTAAAGATCATAGCAGAAAAGTTAACAGTTATTGTCGTGGTGGTCGCTCTTGCGGCAGGAATCGCAGGTTGCGGTGATAAGGATAAACCCAAAACAGAGGAGCCTGTCGTTACTGAGGAAGAGACTGACAACGACTATTCCGATGAAAATGAGGATGAATCCGAGGGTGAAGGAGAGGATAATACCGATGAGTATTCGAATCCGGAAATGGTTTACGAAGCGGACAGTATCGGTATGACCGTTACCCTTCCGGTGGAATACACCAATACAATCGGTAGTGTTGTATTGACTGACACTGATCTGACCGGTTACGGAGAACTGTTTTATGCGGAAATGAATTATATCGGAGTACATACGGATGACTACGAAGACGAAATAAGTGAAGAGGAAGCAGCTGCATACGGCAGTCATACGGTTCAGCTGTTTGGTGTTTTTGCAATAACCGGCGACAGGAGTGCAGAGGAGCTTGCCGCGGTTGTTAACGACGAAACAGACAGCACGATCGAAGCGTCCGATCTGACTCTTCTTGCATCTGAGGATGGATTTGATTTTTACGAATGTTCAGTTATCGATACATCCAATTACGATAATCTAGATGATGAATTCAAAGCCGAATATGATAAGCTGTTTGCACTTAAGGATGATCTGCTGAAAAATGCAACATATTACAGGCCTGATGATGCGATGGATCCTTATGATGAAAACGGGCTGGACTTTACGACCACAGATTTTGAAGGCAATACAATAACCAGCAGAGAGCTGTTCTCACAGCACGAGTTCACTATGATAAATGTCTGGGCCACATGGTGCGGATGTTGTTGCCAGGAGCTTCCCGCTCTTTGTGAACTCAATCACGACCTTGCCGCCAAAGACTGCGCGATAGTGGGTCTGTGCGGTGACGTCGTTGATGATGACTCATTGGATTTTGCGAATATGCTGATGAATCAAAACGACTATGAGGCGTATACCAATCTGCGCCCCTTCGATGGCTGGAGTGATATGTTTGATAATAAAGGTTCATGGCCAACATCATTTTTTGTGAACAGAGAAGGAGTTATAGTCTCCGATCCGATAACGGGAGCAGCGGTTGAAGAATATAAACAGCGTTTCGACGAGCTCCTTAACGATAAGGAAGTAACCCGTTCTCGGCGAACGAATTCATACACAAACTCTGAAGGTATGTACAGGATAAGGGTGATCAGTGAAGATCTGCAACCGGTTGAAGGGGCTACGGTCCAGTTCTGTTCCGATGATTCTTGTGAAATGGGTGTGACCGGAAGTGACGGAATAGCGTCTTTTGATGATCCGCCCGGAGTATACGAGGTTCATGTGCTCAAAGTTCCCGATGGATACAATAAGGACACGAGCGTATACAGGACCGATGATCAGCACAGTGACATGGTCATAACATTGAAGAGATCATAAAGCTTGATAAGACACATGTTTCTCCAAAGGCAGACATCCATCACCCTGGTTTGAGGAAGATAAAGGGAACAAACGGTGCGGAAGGTATAACTGTCTGGGATCCGGAGAATAAAAAATATGTTTTGGAAGACAGTATCCCGGGCTGGCAGATGATCGAAACGAGAGACTGCGTTATAGTTGATACCGGCGATTTTGGCCTTGCGGCGATCCTCCTGATAGGAATGTCACAGATATGTTCGTGTAACTGGGAAGAGTCGGTCAAGGTCGGAGCCAGGGTTGAGAAGGGTGATCCCATGGGTTATTACCTGTTCGGAGGAAGTGATATCGTTATGGTGTTCCAATCCGGTGTTGCAGCAGAATTATGCTTTCATGTCACCGATCCGGAAGGCAGAGTGGAGGATTATGACCTTGCCTACAAGGACAATATACGGAAAACCTCTGCATGGGTTTTCTCAGACAGTTTGACAGGATCGAGATTGAGAGTATTGATGAATACAGTCTGGGTGTTGCAAGGGTTGCCATTAAGTATACGGACCTGAACGTCTATACACCCGACGGCAGGATCAAATGGTTCTTTGAAGATCCTGACCGTATTCACGTTGTAGAAAGTCTGTCGGAACAGACGGACAGACAATCATTGAGGATGAACCAGAGCCCTTTTGAAATGGGCTACGCCAAGCGTGATTGGTCGTATATCAGTTCAGCTGCGGCGTTTCAAAATGTATTTCTGTGGCAGGCGTTTACCGACGGCAGGAAGGGGCCGTTTAAATATATCGAAGTCGTACTTACGAAGATCGCCGGTATCGGTGCGATCCTGGCTAATCTTTCTGTTGGTATACGGGTGTGGAATAAAAGTTGACTATTTGATAATGAAGGTTCATAATACATTCGGATTATAACCAAATATAAATTATCCCAGTTGACAGAGGAGGAGACAATTATGAAAAAGAACGTTATTGTAATGGTTTTGACGGTTGCACTTTCTGCTTTACTTCTTTCCGCATGCGGAGAAGATAAGAAGGGTGAAACCACACCTGCGACAGATACTGCGTCAGAGGAGGCTCCTGCTGATGATTCATCAGACGACGGATCATTTACACTTCTTGATGTTGATGAAAACATGATTGATGTAGGTGCATATGGAAAAGATGAAGATGGTACTGAACTTGTGTTTTCGATGTTTACGGGTCCCGATGGAAATAAGTATGTATCGCTCTTCGCATTTGATAACAACAGTAACAGCGGTGATGTGATTTGCGGGCAGTACGAAGCTGAAACTGAGAAGGATGAGGATGGTGACGAGTGGACATATTTCGATGTTGAAGATGTTTATACAGGTAATCATTTTAAACTCGGTGTATGCGAAAGACCCGAAACCGATGAGGTTGCCTTCTTTGATGAAGACGGAAATGTAGTTCAGGGTGAGTTCCTTTCGGCAGCTGACACGATCTCGTATATGGGATCCGCTGTATCTCTCATCGAACAATAAACCATATTGATATCTTAATATGATGAAGAAACAGCGTTGCAAAATGCAGCGCTGTTTCTTTGTTGTATATGAGCTTCTAAACCGTTGCGAAAGAGTCCTGAATTGTAAAATCGTGGGTTTCGGGGATGTTAAACGAATAGAAATAAATCAAAGAATATCTGTTATAATATAATAAGGATCATACAGGAGTTCCGAAATAAAGGGTATGCACAACAGGACCGGCAGGACAGATATAACTGCTTAAATTGCAGGGATATGAGCATGCATCACTTGCGGTTTGGAAAGCCAATTATGCTGTAAGAATGTATAAGAATTATAATATCTCATACGTATAGAATCTCAGAGGATGAGCTCGAACATAACATGTGATATAATGATCCAATGAAGCCTTCATTATACCTTTCACAATCATATCAGGATTCATGGAGCGACTATCAAAGATCTCTTAAGTCGCCTTCATTTCCTGTCTGGGATTATATCATCCTGACAGCATCCAACGAACATCAGGCGGAAAGTTTCCGTCTTCAGATAAACAGCCGTCGTGACCGTGTTCCGGAAAGGACAAAGATCGCGATCATACCCGATGAGGGTGGCGTCAGAGTCGGAAGCGGCGGAGCAACCCTGTCCGTGGTGAAGTATCTTCACGAACAGGAAGGCTCAGTATCCGGACTGCGTGTTCTTGTCATACACTCCGGAGGAGACAGTAAACGTGTCCCGCAGTACAGCGCTTTGGGGAAACTGTTTTCGCCTGTACCGCATCAGCTTCCGGACGGGAGGAGCAGCACTTTATTCGATGAATTTCTTATTGCCACTTCTGCCGTACCGGGAAGGATGCACGAAGGGATGCTGATCCTTGCCGGAGATGTTCTGCTTCTGTTTAATCCGCTGCTTATTGACTGGAGCGGGTCAGGCGCGGCAGCGATAAGTTTCAAGGAAGACGTCATGACCGGAAAAGACCACGGAGTTTTCCTTCGCGGACAGGACGGGAATGTCAGGAGTTTTCTGCACAAGCAGAGCGTTGAGATGCTAAGGAGCGTCGGCGCCGTAAATGACAACAACGCAGTTGATATTGACACGGGCGCAGTTCTGTTTGGTACGGACATATTAAACAGTCTTTGGGATCTCATATCATCAGACGGAAAAGCCGATGAAGAAAAGTACAAAAGGATGGTCAATGACAAAGTCCGGCTGAGTCTTTACGGCGATTTTCAGTATCCTCTTGCCTCAGACAGTACCCTTGAACAGTTTTACAACGAGAAACCGGAAGGAGAAGACAGCAAGGAGCTTCGGATGTGCCGCACCGAAATATGGAATGCACTGCGTCCGTACAGAATGAAACTGCTCCGTCTTGCTCCGGCCAAATTCATCCATTTCGGAACTACACGCGAGATAATGGATCTGATGAGCGAGGGCGTGGATAATTACAGGGAACTGGGATGGAGCCGTGTGGTCAACAGTTCTCTTGAGCATTGTGCCGGTTACAACTCGGTCTTAAACGCAGGCGCTTCTGTCGGGGAGCGGACATACCTTGAGGTTTCCTATGTTCATGCCGGGGCACAGATCGGGAATAACTGTGTTCTGTCATATATAGATATCCATGATGAGACGATACCGGATAATGTCGTGATCCATGGACTGAAGCAGAACAACGGAAAGTTTGTTGTCAGGATATTCGGAATTGATGACAATCCGAAACTTGACCTCTTGTTTGGGAAAAAACTCTGCGGAGAATTGTGGGAAGATCGCGAAGAACACAATCTCTGGAATGCCCACATCTATCCTGAAAAGAGCACGATCCCCGAAGCGGTCGCATCAGCGCTTGAAATATACAGATCCGTAATGGAAGACAAGGCTCTTTCCTCGGGAAAATCAATGGCTGACGGTTTTGCCGACGCCGATCCCAAAGCGATAATCGAATGGAATAAGCGGATGGAAGAGCTGGTTGTGATGAACGATATTGCGGTACTCATCAGCGATGGCGCACCTGCAAATGAGGCATATCTTCCGGGACCGTTATCAAAGATACAAAAGCAGTGGCTTGACAGGAGGCTTAAGAAGTCCGCCTTTGGCGAGAAAATGCGTTACCATTATTATATAGGGACGGCTCTTAATGATGAGATGCAGGTCAGCAAGGCATTTTCGGTCCTTTCCGAAGCGATATTGTCTGCAGCGCTTTCTGGCCTGAAGGAGAACACCGATGCTAAGATCATATATGATGAGCATACGGTAAGACTTCCTCTTCGTGTGAACTTCGGGGGAGGGTGGTCCGATACACCGCCGTATTGTAATGAAAACGGGGGAACTGTATTAAATGCAGCCATTCTCATCGATGGAAAGCGCCCGGTAAAGGTAACGCTCCGAAAGCTTCCGGAATACAGGGTAGTATTCGAATCCGCGGACATGGACGTTCACGGCGAGTTTGATGACATCGATCAGCTAAGGGCAGTAGGTGATCCCTTTGACCCTTTCGTGCTGCAGAAATCCGCCTTTCTTGCATGCGGGGTCATACCTTCAAAAGGAGGAGACCTTGAAAGCGTATTAAAAAGACTCGGCGGCGGCATCTGGATGGATACCGAAGTTACGGGAGTCCCGAAAGGATCGGGACTGGGGACCAGTTCCATACTTGCGGCTTCCTGCGTTAAAGCATTATTCGAATTTCTTGGAATAAAGCATACCGAGGATGATCTGTACTCACATGTGCTGGCAATGGAACAGATAATGTCGACCGGCGGCGGATGGCAGGATCAGGTCGGAGGTGTTACAGACGGGATAAAGTACATCACCAGCAGACCCGGTCTTGAACAGTCATTAAACGTCAGACATATCATGCTTGATGACGAAACGCTTGAGGAACTCAACAGCCGTTTTACCCTTATATATACCGGCCAGCGCAGGCTTGCAAGAAACCTTCTGCGTGATGTGGTCGGCAGATACATAGGGAACGAAAAGGATACGGTCAATGCCCTGTATGAGATACAAAGAAATGCGACATTGCAAAGGTTTGAACTTGAGCGTGGCAATATAGATGCTTTTGCCAAGCTTCTTGATCAACATTGGGAACTTTCCAAGATGATAGATGGCGGATCTACCAATACGCTCATAGACCAGATATTTGATTCATGCAGCGATCTTTTGGCAGGAAAGATGATCTGTGGCGCGGGCGGCGGCGGATTCCTTCAGGCTGTACTAAAAAAAGGCGTTACCAAGAAAGATCTGCAGAACAGATTAAAAAGTGTATTTGCCGATACCGAGATCGGTGTCTGGGACTGTGAACTCGTATGATAAGTGATAAAGACGTAAAGGTTATAGAAGAGTTTGTCCGCTGTGCCGGAAAGATGCTTCTTAAAGCCAGGCCTGATGAGGGCTCGGTGCACAAAAAGGAAGGCCCGGCCAATTATGTGACGGACTATGATGTGAAGATACAGGAATACCTGATCGGGAAATTGTCTGCGGTATTTGGTGATGCATCATTTTACGGTGAAGAGGATACCAAGGGAAGCACAGGGCAGGTAGGACGGGGATATACATTCTTCATCGATCCGATAGACGGGACGACAAACCTGATGTTTGATTACAATAACAGTTGTGTTAGCGTCGGGCTAGCGGAGGGTACAGTGATGACAGCCGGATGGGTATATGATCCTTACAAAGACAGGATGTATTGTGGTGTACGAAAAAAAGGTGCAACCCTTAACGGCAGGCCGCTTCACATTACGGATAAAGGAATGAATGAAGGTATTGTTGCCTTCGGATGCGCCAGATACAATGAAGGTGACATCATCTTTTCGGTACTGAAAGAAGTGTTCATGAATTCCCTTTCAATAAGAAACGGGGGCTCAGCCGCGATAGACCTGTGCAGGATAGCTTCCGGATCAAATGTGGGATATGCGGAAATGAAACTTTGGCCGTATGATTATGCGGCAGCAAGTATTATCATAGAAGAAGCCGGCGGATATATCGGACAGCCCGACGGATCGGCCATAACACTTGACAGACCCTGTCCGGTAGTTGCCGGAACGCGTAAAGCGTCAGAAGAACTCATGAATATCATAAGATCCGCACAATAGAGTTAAACCAGTACTATGACGAAAGGAGATCTTTCAAAATGAGAACGAAGAAAATCATGTGCATCATGTTGGCAATGACGATGATGGTCTTATCGGCCTGCACAAGCGTCACGGTAAATAATACCGTACAGCCTGCTGATGACGCAAAAAACGAGGCTAACGATGTAGTTGACGGTGAAACGGTTGAAGCTGTCGAAGCCGTTGAAGCCGCTGAGAAAGAAGAGATCAAGGATGCGGCAAAACCCGTTTATAAGCTTGTAAGGCAGTACTTTGGCCAGTATTACGAAGGCACGAACAAGACCGACGGGGACGGAGAGCCCCTGGAGGGGAAAAAGGTCTATGACGGTACGAATCAGACCATCATGCTGGCTGATGAAAGCAAAGAACTGTATCCTGATCTTTATGAGAACTTAAACGCTGAGGCAAAAAAGGAGATAGAAGCGGCAAAAAAATATGCCGATTCAATGATCGGTCAGGCGAATGAAGATGCCGACAGCTCTGTTACCGACAAGCGCCCGTTTATTGGCCCCTGGACAGATTATGTACAGGAAAACATTATCCGTGCTGACAGAAAAGTAATAAGCTATACACGTGATTTTTCAAGCTTTTCAGGAGGAGCCCACGGCATCTACGGAAAAAGCGGGATCACATATGATGTAAAGACAGGTAAAAGACTTGTTCTTACGGACGTCGTTGATACCACTAAGGACAACCTTGTGAGCGTCCTCAAGGAAAAACTCCTCAAAATGGGCGAAGAGAGGGACGAAGAAGACGGGGATGTATTCTTCGATCTGGATGAGACGCTGGAGGGATACAGCCTTACCGTTCAGAATGATCCTGCAAACTATTACGAGTTTTCCGGCGATGATGCGGAAACGGAAACAGATACAGATACAGAAACAGATACAGAAACAGGTTTTGTCTGGTATCTCGGATATGACGGTATACATTTCTACTTCGGACCTTATGAACTTGCGGCATATGCCCTGGGAGACTGGGAGGTCATAATAGGTTACGATGAGTTCCCCGGAACGGTAAAAGAACAGTACCTGCCCAATACAGATGAGGGATATGTTACGGCTTCCTTCATTCCGGTATGGTCGTCGGATTCGGACGATAGCAGTGATGACAGTCTTCACTTCACATTTAAAGCAGAAGACGAACAGTATGATGACAGCGAATATATAGATGCCACGTCACTGACACTGAAAAAGGGATCAAAAGAAGCTGTGGCAGAAGATGAGTACTTCAGTTACAGTTACAGCAAGAATTCCTCACGTCAGTACAGGGTCGTTACGGCTGACAACAGGGAATATATCTATGTGGATCTGCTGACTTTTAACGATTATACCGATGTTGTCGTATTTGATATAACGGGAGGAGACATAAAACTTGCCGGCGTGCATACATGCCATCTTGTGTATGAAGATACAGGGGATGACACCTATGCCGGAGAATTCATACCGACCGATCCCGATAATATGTACTATGCCGAGGTCGGAGACCTGCTCGGGACATACACATGCTATGGCAGATATGTTGTAGGACCTGACGGGCTCCCGCAGTTTGCGGACAGCGATTACAGGATAAACTGGGGCTCGGAAGATGTCACTTCCCTTAAGGATATTACAGTTACCGTGCTTGATGAGAAAGGAAACGAAACAGGAGAAGAAGCGGTTCCGGCCGGAACGCATTTTGTGCCGGTAAGGACAGATAACAAGACCTATATGGACTGCACAGTTGATGGCGAAAGAACAGTAAGACTCAAATATACCAAGACCGACTATCCCGCCGAGATAGACGGAATAAGTGTTGATGATCTGTTTGACGGTCTGATCTATGCAGGGTAAAGAAGAAACAGATAAAGGTAAGACGATGAGGCTGGATAAATATCTGGCCTCTTCCCGTGCCGGCAGCAGGAAGGAAGTACGGGATCTGATAAAACACGGATCCGTCAGTGTCAACGGAAATATCTGCCGTGATCCCTCAACGCATATAAGATCAGAGGATGCGGTACTTTGCAGGGGTCTGCCCGTAGTTTATAAAGAACACGTTTACTATATGCTCAACAAGCCGGCAGGCTGTGTCAGTGCAACGACAGACGAAAAAGAACGTACGGTTCTCGATCTGTTTCCCGAGGATCTTCAAAAGGGACTGTTTATTGTCGGAAGGCTTGATAAGGATTCCGTGGGTCTTCTCATAATATGTGATGACGGAGAACTTGCCCACGCTCTTACATCCCCTGCCTCACATGTCGACAAAAAATACTGTATCCGTACGGATGAACCGCTTGATGAAGAAGATGTAACGGCATTTGCTTCAGGTATAACCCTTTCAGACGGGACAAGGCTTAAGAGCGCCGTGCTTGATATCTTTGAAGATGATAAGTGTGCTGCGTTAGTTACAATACGTGAAGGGAAATATCATCAGATCAAACGCATGATCGCCAGCCGCGGGAAAAAGGTTGTTTATCTGAAACGTTTGTCCATAGGGGGTCTGGTTCTTGATCGGGAACTTGACGAGGGGAGCTTTCGCGAACTGACCGATGAAGAGGTCAGAGTTTTGAGGATGTGATTTTAAAAAAATTTCATTACAAGTGTTATGAAAAGTATTGACTTTACCTGGGGTGGAAATGCTATAATCGGGCTACACGCAAGATTTTTGCGTGTAGCTTTTCTTGTAAAACAGAAAGATTGTGGTGGAGGTTACAAAAAATGAGAAGGATATTCAGAACGTTAAGTGTACTTTTGTCCGCCGCCCTGATAATGGGCAGCGTAGGCGGAGTGAACGCTTTTGCCGATGAGTCAAAAGGCAGGATCGCCAACACCCCGAAAAACCTTACCGGACTTACGGTGACCGGTTTTAATGCTCCGACAGGCGGAGTCCCTTTTGCGAAAGGAGTTACCATAACTTCGGCAGAAGGATTCAGTTGGGATATTCCTGTTGTCTGGAACGATGCGAGCGGCAAGACGGTGACTGTTCCGGAACCGGGAAAGATATACTTTCCTACGTTTGTACTGTATGTTCCCGGCGGATATAAGCTTGGAGACGTTGATGCAGCCGGACATATCATTGTCAGATTCCCGGCATTATTATCACCCGACGGATTAGTATATATGGTCGATCCTGCAACCGGGATCACATATATTACGTATGCGAAGGGATTGATCGCCCCCGGCCCCGGAGGAAGTTATACGACAAAATCGGGAGATAAAGCGGCAGATAAAGATAAAGAAAATAAAGGGTCCGATGACGCTGATGAAGATGACTACGACGATGATGACGACGACGATATACCGGAAGAGATCCGGAAGTTCTGTGATGATACTGCCATTAATGCGATATACTGGCAGGAACCCGAATTTCTTTCATGGCTTATCGGTGTTATCAGAGACAGTATCCAGCCTCAGGCTGTACAGCTTTTAATAGATGGTTTTGACGATTCATTCGGCAAGGCACGCGATGAAGAGCTTACTGACAGTATGGGACTGTATATATATTTCGAAACCGGAAGCCTTGATGGTGACCCTACTCCGGAGGGTGCTCTTGGCTATGTATCGGGATTTTATGATAATAATAAAGAATACGTTGTATATATGGGCATTGATGCAAATCAGTATGTGACATTTAACGCTCAAACGGGCAAATATGAGATCATAGACACAAAGAGGGATGATTTTACAAATACAGTCGTACATGAGATGATGCATGGCATCATGGATGATTATACCCGGTATGGCATGTCGGGGCAGACAGATCAGAGTGCTTTTCCGAACTGGTTTATAGAGGGGATTGCCACTACGGTCGAGAACGCTTATCAATACAGAAATGCTACTTTTATGGAATTATACAATGAGGATGAAAGAGCATACACCACGGGCAGCATAAAAGATAGGTATACCACTACGTCTGCCGATGGCGAGGAATTTGATATCAAATACAGCGCCAGTCAGAATAATGGTGCCAGTGCATATGTAATGGGATCCGTTGCGACAGTTTACCTGGGTTATCTGTATTCCAAGAACATACTTAATCAGGATCCGATCGATGCTAACGGTAATGTCAATATCAGTTATATCAGAGACGGTGTAGACCACATCCTTTTGGATCTTCACGGAACAACCCCAAACGGTAGCGATGCACAGAGTCTTGACACTATTATTAAAAAGCTGAGTAATGAACAATATGCAAATACGAAAGCATTTCAGGACAATTTCATAAAAGGAGATACAGAGGGTCAGGCAGGCGGATCCCTGTGGTTTACAGAGCAGTATCTCAACTGGATGAAAGGTCAGGGATATGATGACGGGGAAAAGCATATGGAAGCCAACGGATCGATCCTTCGTGATGAGCAAAACTACAGTGATCCGATCCCCGATTGGGGCATCAAACCGGAAGGATTGCCCTATCAGATAGCCGATCAGCGTCCGCCTGTTAAAACATCAACAGATGATGTCCGTGCAAACACAACAGGAGGAACTTCCGAAGTAGGTCAAGGAAGCCCTGCTATTCAGCCGGAGGGTGCTGATCAGCAAGCTGCGAAGACAAAGCTTACAGCTGCCGATCTTATGAACACCCTTGTTTTACCGACTGATACGGCGCAATCCGTTACTGATACGGATTCATCTGCGCCGGCGGTTGTGACACCTCCCGCAACAGAGACTTCAACGGATGAGCCTTCTTCTACACCGGCAGCAACCTCAGATTCATCATCTTCTGAGTCGTCATCATCAGCACAGTCTCATTCGGATCAGGCATCCGAGGAGTCCAAAGCGGATCAGGCATCCGAGGAGTCCAAAGCGGATCAGGCATCCGAGGAGTCCAAAGCGGATCAGGCATCCGAGGAGTCCAAAGCGGATCAGGCATCTGAGAAGTCCAAAGCGGATCCGGCATCTGTGAACAATGCTACGGCTCCCTCATCGGTAACCGAAGCAACTCCTGCGGATAAGGGTGATAAAGCAACAGCACCTGCAGCTACAACCCAGGCAGCTCCTGCAGCTACAACTCAGGCGGCACCTGCAGCTACAACCCAGGCGGCTCCTGCGGCGACCACCCAGGCAGCTCCTGCGACAGCAGCACCCGCTGTAACTACGCAGACATCTGATCAGGTGCAAAAGCCTGCTGCATAGTACAAAAAAGGATAGTATAATATGGGGAGCACCCGCATCATTTGGTGCGGGTGCTCTGTTTTACAAAAGGTTAAGGAGACAGTCGTAATGATCAGAAAGGTAATCTCATTAATGGTGGCCATGTCATTGGCATTTCCGACCATTTCATCTGCGAATGTCAGGTCACTTCCCGAAGTGTCGGAAGAGATGCTTTCATATGAGCACTGGCTGAAGGATTCTTCGGATTCAGACAGAGTTCTTGCGGAAGCTGATGAGATAAAGAGGCTTAACGAGTCGTTTCTTCACTGCACGGATTGCAACATGAACGATCTTGCTGCTGCGGAAGGCACATATAATGGCAAGTCGGCCAATCTGGCAAGATGGAAATCGGCCATGTCTTCTCTGTCGGCCTATCTTGACGGTAATCATTATGACAGATCCGATGATGCGGTCTCCGGCCCGTATGTGATGGAGATTCTCAATAATATTGAAGATCCCGATGCATCGACCTTGGAAGAGATCAGGTTTGGTATCGCAGTGCACCGCTCGGATGTACGTGCGTATCCAACGGATCTGATCATCGCCGATGATCCCGGGGACAGCGATTTTGACAATGTTCAGAATTCCGCAGTTCGTGTAGGTGAACCGGTCACAGTATATGCATCATCTTCAGACGGTAAATACTATTATTGTAATACTTCGTGTGTTTCGGGATGGATACCGTCGGAAGATATAGCTTTATGCCATGATAAGGATGAGTGGCTGTCAGCATGGCAGATACCGGACCGAAAAGTGATGGTCGTTACGGATTCGAAGTTTACGCTTGAAGCGTCCAATACGGATCCCGAACTTTCCGGTCTCATGCTTACGATGGGTACGGTTCTTGAAAAAGTCGAGCCATATGAATTCGGGAATATGATCGGAAACCGAAGCTCATACTACAACTATACCGTCTGGATACCGGTAAGGGATGAGAACGGCATGTTTGCCAGAAAGCAGGCCCTTGTTTCCGTTCATCACGGCCTTAATGACGGATATCTTCCGCTTACGACTGCAAATATCCTAAAGCAGGCTTATGCAAAACTCGGGGATACATACGGATGGGGCGGAATGCTCTCATCGGTCGACTGCTCAAGCTATGTAAGGGATGTATATAAGTGTTTCGGCCTTGAACTTCCGAGAAATACGACATGGCAGGCTGCCATGCCTGTTGAAAGATATGACATCACCGAAGCCGATGATGATGAAAAAAAGGCACTTCTTGATACGCTGTCTCCCGGCGCGATTTTGTTCTTTAAAGGCCATGAGATGCTGTATCTCGGCCATGAAGAAGACAGGTATTATGTGATAAGCGCCACAAGTTCGATGATGTATCCGGGAACAAACGACAAGGCCAGAGTCAGATCCGTGATCATCAATACGCTTGACGTAAAAAGAGCCAACGGCAACACTTGGCTGTCGGATCTGTATGAAGCAGCAGTTCCTTATGTACCTGCAACTTCGGAAGATGCTGATATCATCACAACAGGCGGCAGTCCGTGGATCGATTCGGACATAAAAGAGAATATAACTTCCGACATGCCTACGGATCCTGCGGATGATTTTCACCTGTATGTAAACCGTGACTGGATCTGCAAAAGCAAGATCCCGGAAGGAACGCCGTATTATTACGGGGCATTTGACAAAGCAAATGAAGAGACACAGAAGAAGTTACTGGAGATGATAAACGACGATTCTCTTTCCGGCAATGATGCAAAGCTTGTGCGTGCCTTCTACGATATCGCGATCGACTGGGACAGGAGAAATGACGAAGGACTGTCACCGCTTCGGCAGACAGTTAATGATATACAGGCCATTAAGTCTCTTGATGATGCAACCGCACTCCTGTGTGATCAGGACAGGTCGTTTTGTATTCCCACGCTCTTTGATGTTGCAAATACACAGTCATTATCAGATTCGTCCCGATATGTAGCAGATGTTACGGAGCCTTCGCTCTTTCTCGGTGCCCCTGAGGAGTATACGGATCGAACTGAACAGGGGGACAGGGCTTATGAGGCATATAAGGAAGAAATGGTCACTCTCCTTATGCGTCTGTTATACAGCAAAGAGGAGGCGCTTGAGATATACGATGATGCCATAGCATTTGAAACAAAACTTGCCGGGCATATGTATACAAGCGTTGAGCAGATGTCACCCGATTTCTTCGATAAATGCAATAATGTTTACACCAAAGAAGAATTTGCCGCACTTTGTCCCGATATTCCCGTAATGAATATGATATCGGCAAACGGATACGGTGATGCGAAAGAGTATCTGGTCGAGAATCCCGGGTATTTCAGGGCGCTGAATGATATTTATACTGAAGATAATCTGAAACTCGTCAAGGCGTATATGCTGACAGGCTATGTTGATTCGGCCGCATACATGGCGGACCGTGCTGCGTATGAGACCACAGGGAACAGGACCCAGGCCATCTATGGCATAAGCGGATTCATGCCATATGAAAAACTTGCCCTTAAGAACACCCGCAATGCCCTGCCTGAGGCTGTGTCCAGGGCATATCTTGAAAAGTATGATTCAATTGCCATGAAGGAGGATATCACAAAACTGTGTGAGAAGATCATCAAAGAGTATCGTACCATGCTTGAGTCCGAGGACTGGATGTCGGAAGAGACCCGCAAAAAAGCGATCGAAAAACTGGATGCGCTAACTGTATGTGCAGTATATCCGGATAAATGGATGTATGATTACGAGGGTATCGATCTTGCCGGAATGAACTATTACGAAGCATGTAAAACGGTAGCACGTTATAAAAGATCCGTAAATGCCGGACTGACGGATCAGACGGTCGATGAGGAACTGTGGCCGATATCAGATATCCTTCAGGCAAATGCCTGTTACGAATCTCAGGAAAACAAGATCATGATCATCCGGGGGATCCTTGAGGGAGACTTCTACCACGAGAACATGTCGGAAGAAGAACTCATGGGAGGAATAGGATATGTCATCGGACATGAGATCTCGCATGCTTTTGATACGAACGGGTCGCAGTTTGACAAGGATGGCAATTTCAGAGACTGGTGGCAGAAAGAGGACTATGCCGCATTCAGACAAAGGACGGACAAGCTTGTTTCATATTTCAATAATATCACGATATGGGATGGCCTGAACGTCCCGGGGAATAACATACAGACCGAAGCGATTGCCGACATGGGAAGTGTGAAGGTACTGCTGTCAATGGCAGGATCCGTCGACGGGTTTGACTATGATGCATTCTTTAAAAAGCTTGCAACTGTATATAGGACGGTAATAACTCCCGAATATGAAATGGATTCGGCAATGCACGATGTCCACCCGCTTTCGTATCTTCGAACCAATGCCGTGCTTCAGCAGTTTGACGAATTTTACGAGACATATGACGTCAAAGAGGGTGATAATATGTACCTTGCGCCTTCCGACAGAATAAGCATCTGGTAGAATTTTAAATTTTTCGTCCGGGGGGTTAAGGGATCCGAAAAAGGTGACGATAAATATATCAAAGATAAGAAAATAAGCCAAAACTCTTTTTCATTTTGTAACCTCCCTAAACAAAGAATCCGGCGGGACACAGTGTTCCCGCCGGGTTCTTTATTTTCTTGTCCTTTCATTTATGCTGTTTCCTGTATTATAATACAATCTGAAAGCAGGTGTGGATATGGCATTATGTGATGAATGCGCTTATTTTGAATATGACGAGGATGATGAGGAGTATGTGTGCTCTGCCGATATGGATGAGGATGACTATTTCCGCATGCTCTCGGGCGGCACAAAAGACTGCCCCTTTTTCAGGAACGGTGATGAGTACGCTGTTGTCAGACATCAGATGTGAGGAGACGAAATGATAGTTGGAAAGACAGGAATAAAGACACCTCAGAATGCATTCGGGGCACTTCCGATACAGAGGGTTGACGATGATACGGCCGTAAGGATACTTCGTAAAGCGTATGAAGGCGGCATGACTTATTTTGACACGGCCAGATATTACAGTGACAGCGAGCATAAGCTCGGCCTGGCATTTTCCGGCATGAGGGATAAGGTCACTATCGCGACCAAGACCGGAGCAGTTACGGCTGATGGATTTAACAAGGACCTGGAGACTTCGCTTCGCGAACTTGCGACCGATCATATAGATGTTTATCAGTTCCATAATCCGGCGTTCTGCCCGAAACCCGGAGACGAAAGCGGAATATATGATGCAATGGTCCGGGCCAAACAGGAGGGAAAGGTCCTTCACATCGGGATCACCAATCACAGGCTGTCGGTTGCCAAAGAAGCCATAGAAAGCGGCCTTTATGAGACCCTTCAGTTTCCGTTCTCATATCTGTCCGGAGAACAGGAAACGGAGCTTGTAGATCTTTGCAAAGAAAATGACATGGGATTTATCGCAATGAAGGCCCTTGCAGGGGGACTCATTACCGATTCGAAGGCTGCCTTTTCATTTATCGCTCAGTTCGGAAACGTTCTTCCTATATGGGGGATCCAGAGGGAAGAAGAACTTGATGAATGGCTGTCGTATATGGATAACCCTCCGTTGATGGATGACGATATAAGAAAGCTTATCGATAATGACAGAAATGAACTTTGCGGTGAGTTCTGCAGGGGATGCGGATATTGTATGCCATGTCCCGCGGGGATTGAGATAAACAACTGTGCACGTATGTCCCTGATGCTCAGGCGTGCTCCCTCTTCTGCATGGCTGAACGAGACATGGCAGAAGAATATGGCGCAGATAGAAAACTGTCTTCACTGCAATGCATGTAAAAGCAACTGCCCTTACGGACTGGATACACCGTCACTTTTGGAAAAGAATCTTGAGGATTACAAAAATGTCCTTGCGGGAAAAGTATTGGTATAGGATGGCTGATATGATATACTCTTTTGCGGATGACGGATATCATTAAAGATGAGTGAGTATAAATATATCAGATTCATATGTTGTGTTACAGTTGCGGCCATTATTATGATGACCGCTTCTTCTCGTTATGCCCTGGCCGATGAATATGAGGATCAGATAGCCAATATGGAAAACGAGGAGAACCAGACCAAGGACATGATCTCAAACCTTGAGAAGCAGACCAAGGCAACCAGGGATTCGATCGCCCTGTTGCAGGAGCAGAGAAAGGCTACTGAAGGAAATGTGTCGCAGCTTCAGGGAAAGAGCGATGCCTTAAAGAGCGAGATCGAAGGCTACAACGGAAAGCTTGACGAACTCGATTCACAGATAGAAGAGGCCGAAAATCAGATGCAGAAGGTCTCCGCACAGATCGTACAGATCAATGACGAGCTTTCGGCAATCAGGCAGCAAAAAGAAGAAAAGGAGACTCTCCTTAAAAAACGCATTAAAAACGTCTATGAAAAAGGCGGATCCAGAGGGATGCTTCAGAACATACTTGATGCTTCGTCATTAAGGGGAGTCCTTACGAGATATGAGTACCTGAATGCTATGGTGCGGTATGACAGGGAAAAGATCGCGGAGTGCCGTGATCTTGAAGAACAGCTAGAAGCAAAGATAGCGGAGGTTGAGGCCAGGGAATCGGAGCTTAATGCCTATCAGGATGATCTTGACGACAAGTATAACGAACTGGAGAACCTTACAGATGAAATACAGGGCAAACTTGACTCGACCAACAGCAGCATCAACGCTGAGACGGGAAAGCTCAAAAACTTTGACACACAGCTTGCGGCACTTGATAAGACGATGAAGTCCCTGGAGTCCCAGACAGCTGCTGCCCAGGCACAACTGGCCAAACAGGTGGCACAGCGCCTGGCGATGAAAAAAGAGGATACTTCGGGTTCATACTCGGCGAGCGGTTCGGAGCTCGAGTGGCTGGCAGCGACCATCCAGGCCGAAGCGGGCGGGGAATCCTATACCGGAAAACTTGGCGTCGGATCGGTCATCATGAACAGGGTTAAGAGTTCCGCTTTTCCGAACGATATCAAGTCGGTCATCACACAGAACATGCAGTTTGCTTCATACAGGTCCGGAAAGGTTGAACTGATCATCGCAAACGGTCCCAACAGTGCATGTATTAATGCTGCCCAGGAAGTGCTAGGCGGTGCCCGTATCGGAGATTATCTCTTCTTTATGACCAAGCATTATGCCGATTACTATGGCATAAGCGACTATACGATGATCGGTAATCATGCTTTCTTCTACAAATGGAATACCAAGCCCAAGGCAAGCACCGAGGAAGCATCCGAAGCGTCGGAAGAAAATGATGATGACAGCGGGCATTCGGAGGAGAAATCTGAAGAACATTCCGAAGAAGATTCTGAAGAACATTCCGAAGAACACTCCGAAGAACACTCGTCCGAGTCTGAAGATGATTCCGAAGATTCCGAAGATGAGGAATGACCATAAGGAAAGGAAACCGGAATGGGTATCAATGATTTTATTCCCTCGGATGATGAGCAACTGAATAAACTTCTGCTTTTTACGGCAGAGATAGACAAGATGACGGCAGTGCTTCGAAGGACGGTCCTTATCGATAAGAGCCGCAGGGAGAACGATGCCGAGCATTCCTGGCATATCGCGGTAATGGCGATGATCTTCAAGGATTATTTCACCGGTACGCCCGACCTTGGCCGTGCCGTGATGATGTGTGTAGTACATGATCTTGTCGAGATATACGCCGGAGATACTTTTGCGTTTGATAAAGAAGGCAACCTTGATAAGGCCGAAAGGGAAAAAGAGGCTGCCGATAAACTGTTTTCGCTTCTTCCGACAGAACAGGGGAGCATGCTTCGTGCGTATTGGGAAGAATTCGATGAGATGGAGACGGATGATGCAAAATATGCGGCATGCATGGACCGTATCCAGCCGCTCCTTCATAATACTCTTACCGATGGTCATACCTGGGTACTCGGGAAGGCTACAAGAGAGGATATCGAAAAAAGAGAAGAGGTTGTGAAGCAGAATATGCCGAAAGTCTATGAGTGGATCGAAAAAAACATCGAAAACGGGATCCAAAAGGGCTGGATAAAAAACTGTTGACACGAAAGTTACCATTGTGATATAAGATAACCAAACCGTTGAGAAAGAGTAGTAGGTACTGTCACTTCTTAAAAGAGAGTCGCAGGCGGTGGGATTGCGATAAAGAATACAGGTCCGAATGGACTTTCGAGGGCGAACAGAAAGCTTATGGCGAGTATGGGAGACGGAGCAGACACTTCGTTAACAAAGTCAGCATATGTTGGTATGCGTTGAGTGGATGCGACAGCATCAAGCCGGGTGGCACCGCAGGATACAGTATCCTGTCCCAGCATTAAAGATGTGGGACAGGTTTTTTTATTTTCTAAGACTGTAAGTCTCATGATCTATCAACGCAGGTTTTAAGAAAAGGAGACAGGAAAATGAAGAAGATGATCAGAAAAATGACAGCAGTGTTTATGACGGCCGCATTTATGCTCGGTCTTGCAGGATGCTCGGGCATCACACCGGAGCAGGCGGCGGAGTTTACAAATTCACTCGATGAAAAGGCAGTGGAAGAAGCAGTGGATTCAGTAAAAGAGACCGTAGAGGAAGCAGCAAACGAGTCTATACAGACATTTAAGGTCGGGATCTGTAACTATGTCGACGATGCATCACTTAACCAGATCGTTGACAACATACAGGCACAGCTTGAAACTCTCGGAGCCGAGAACAATGTTAAGTTTGAGATAGAGTATGATAACTGTAACGCTGATCCCAACGTACTTAATCAGATAGTTGCAAACTTCATCGCGGATGATGTCGATCTGATGATAGGTGTGGCAACACCGGTTGCAATGACGATGCAGTCACTTACCGAAGGCAAGGATATCCCGGTTGTATTTGCCGCAGTATCGGATCCCGAAGGGGCAGGGCTTGTTGCATCAAATGACGCACCCGGAGGAAATATCACGGGCACGAGCGACTACCTTGATACAAATGCCATCATGAACCTCATATTTGCAAATAATCCCGATGCAAAAAAGATCGGTCTTTTATACGATATAGGACAGGATGCGAGCACGGCCCCTATCGAGGCAGCCAAGAAGTATCTTGATGACAAGGGTATTGAGTATGTTGAGCATACCGGAACAAATGTTGATGAGATCGCACTTGCGGCCCAGGCAATGGTAGCTGACGGCGTTGATGCCATATTCACGCCTACCGACAATACGGTAATGACGGCTGAGCTTTCGATCTATGAGACACTTGCCGAGGCAGGCATCCCTCACTACACCGGGGCGGATTCATTCGCGCTTAACGGTGCATTCCTCGGATACGGCGTTGACTATGCAAATCTCGGAGTTGAGACTGCAAACATGGTAAAAGGCATTCTTGTTGACGGAAACGATCCCGCAAGCACACCGGTAATGACATTTGATAACGGAACCGCAACAATCAACACCGATATATGCAAGACGCTCGGACTTGACTATGATGAGCTCAATAAAGTGTTTGAGCCTTACTGCCTGAGAGTCCAGGAGATCACAACAGCGGAGAGTTTTGAATAATGTTACCTTTATTACAGACAGCATTAGAACTGGGCCTTATCAGTTCGCTCACAGTCCTTGCACTGTTCCTAAGCTATTCGATGCTGAACGTATGTGACCTTTCAACCGACGGGTGTTTTACGCTCGGGGCCACGGTCGGGGCAGTTGTTGCGATATCGGGCCATCCCTATCTGTCAATAATCGCAGCGATGGCTGCGGGAGTTATGTCAGGATTTGTAACGGCATTTTTGCAGACGAAGATGGGAGTAGACAGTCTGCTTGCCGGGATAATCATGAACACAGCCCTGTATTCGGTCAATATCGGCATCATGGGCGGAAGCTCTCTTCTTAACATGAATAAGACACCGACTGTGTTTTCAAAACTGCATTCGGTTTTTGAGAAAACGCCTGTCGCGGAAACAAACAAACTCATTATTGCCACAACCGCAGTTACTGCGGTTGCGGCTTTTCTGTATTTGTTTTTAAAAACACGGATAGGACTGGCGATAAGGGCTACCGGCAATAATCCGGAGATGGTCCGTTCCTCATCCATCAATCCCGCGACGACGACGATCGTCGGACTGTGCGTGTCAGGGTCCTTTACCGCACTGTCCGGATGCCTGCTGGCACAGTCGCAGAAATCGGTCAACATCGATATCGGCTCCGGTATGGTGACGATCGCGCTCGCATCGCTTCTTATCGGCTCAACTTTCATCAGAAGCAGGAGAATGGGCCTGCGCATAGCAGGCACCATTGTCGGTGCTTTTGTATTCAGACTCGTGTATACGATAGCGCTTCGTTTCAACATGCCTGCGTATATGCTCAAACTCGTCTCGTCGGTTATCGTCATCCTGGCGATATCGGGTCCGTATCTTAAGAGCAGATATCCCGAACTTGCCCGGAGACTGGAGAAGAAAAAATGCTGAAAATAGATGCTATATCCAAAACGTTTAATCCCGGGACGGTAAATGAGAAAAAGGCTCTTTCGGGACTCTCACTTACCGTAAATGACGGTGATTTCATATCGATAATAGGCGCGAACGGAGCAGGAAAATCAACCCTGTTTAATGCAATAGCCGGAACATTCCTGACGGATGAGGGGTCGATAGTACTTGACGGGGAAGATATCACCCTTACCCCCGCACATATCCGTGCCAGAAACATCGGCCGCCTGTTCCAGGACCCTTTAAAGGGAACGGCTCCCGACATGAGCATAGAAGAAAATCTTGCACTTGCCGCAGGAAGCGGAGGCTGGCTGTCGCGTATATCCAGAAAGGAAAAGAAGATGCTCCGTGAAAAGGTCGCAATGCTTTCGATGGGCCTTGAGGACAGGATGGACAGCCCTGTGGGACTCTTGTCCGGTGGACAGCGGCAGGCTCTTACGCTTATGATGGCAACGATCAACCCGCCCAGGCTCCTTCTTCTCGACGAGCATACGGCGGCGCTCGATCCCGAAACGAGCGATAAGGTCATGGCCCTGACCGAGAAGATAGCGGGTGAAAATCATCTGACATGCCTCGTAATAACACATAATATGCACTCGGCCCTTTCGCAGGGAAACCGGACACTGATGATGGATAACGGAAACATCATTTTTGATATTGAAGGAGAAAAGAGGCATGATCTTACGGTTGACGACCTGCTGAAGATGTTCAGATCAAGAAGCGGCCGGGACCTTGATAATGACAGGATGTTATTATCCGAATGACAGGACCGGACATGTTTATCTATCATTTATCCCCCGATATGTGATAGAATATTACGGTATGATAATCTCAGATAAGGAGAACGTTTTATGAAAGAATCTTTGAAATTGAGGATAATGTGCGCAGCTGCCGCACTGATCATCCTTTCAGGCCCGTCCCGATGTTTCACTCCTTATCGCATATCCTTATAACGGACATACATATCTTATGGCGGTTCCGGCAGGTTATAATCTTGCTGCCAAAGCGGACAATACAGGCAAGGTCAGCTTTATCAAACTTGCAGCCGTCAAGGACGGGAAGATAATTACCACGATGGTAAAATAAACTGATGAAAACCATATATGTGATTGTTGATATCCTCGCACTGCTCACGCTGCTGCTTCTGGCCGGCCGGACAGGCAGGATAAAAAAAGATTACGGGATATGGCTGAAGCGGACGCTTGTTGCAGGTGCCGCTGCCATTATCGCAAATATCATGATAGCGCTCTCCGCAAACGAGTTGTTTGCGGAGAGTTCTTACTGCCTGTATTTTATTTCCATTGACTGGATCATATATTTTCTCACGGGCTTTTGCCTGCTTTATACGCGCCATGAAGAGTTTATGAGAAAATGGATGTACCCGGTTGCGGGACTGATGCTGTTTGACTCTGTTTCCTTGTTTCTGAACCTGTTCTTCGGGCATCAGTTCCTTGTTTCAAAGAGCAGTTTTTCGTTCGGTGATTTTTACCTGACAACATTTCGTACGCACTATTATATCCATCTTATGATCGATTATGCGCTGGTTATCCTTACGCTTGCATTCATGATCTACCGTATCGTAAGATCTTACAGTATTTACAGGACGAGATACGTTATCATACTGTCTTTCATAGTTGTTGTCATCATACTTAACATCCTCTATATGGCATTCGGCCTTGTACTTGATGCGTCGGTGATATTCTATGCTGTTTCCGGTATACTGATCTATTTCGGGATCACGAGATTTGTTCCGAGGAGTCTTAAAGCCGTTGCCGTCGAAAGGGCTATTGATGATATGAGCGAGGGTATTATGCTGTTTGAACTCGATGGCAGCTGTATCCATGCCAATGCATTCATGCGCACGAGATTCGGTATAGATCCCGGGCACTATGATCTTACAATGGAGCCTGCAAGCTCGTTTATGGCTCAGCTGTCCGAATTCGGACTGGATTTCGGACATTTTTCGTACAGCCGGCCGGCAAAGATATCCGAAGACCGGGAAAAAGAGTACTACAACATCCGCTACAACAAACTGTCGGATAAAAAGGGACGCCCGATCGGTTCATATTTTCTTGTAGAAGATACAACCGAAAACGAGTATCTTCTTCAGGAACTGAAGGAAGCAAGGATAACCGCCGAACTTGCAAACCGCGCAAAGAGCGATTTTCTTGCAAGCATGTCTCACGAGATAAGGACACCTCTTAATGCAGTCCTCGGAATGAATGAGCTGATCTTGAGGACTTCGGATGATCCGCAGATAACCGAGTATGCGAACAACATCATGTCATCGGGAGATGCACTTTTATCGCTCATCAATGACATACTGGATTTCTCCAAGATCGAAGCGCATAAGATGGAGATCATATCAACTGATTACCGCATACATGATATACTGCGCGATTGTTTCGGCTTTTTCATACGTCTTGCAGAGGAGAAGGATCTTTATATCAGGATAAACTGCGCAAAGAACATTCCTTCCGTGCTTACGGGAGATGGCAGGCACATCAAGCAGATCCTCGCAAATCTGATCTCAAATGCGATCAAGTATACATCGGAAGGCGGAGTTACGATCGATGTGAGTACAAAAGATCAAAAAGCATATACGACTTCGGTAGTGTTTAGCGTTACCGATACCGGGATGGGAATCGAGGATAAGGATATAGCCAGCCTGTTTGATGCATTCAAGAGAATCGATGAACAGAAGAATGCGACGATCCAGGGTACCGGGCTGGGTCTTGCGATAACAAAAGATCTTGTCGGACTGATGAACGGAACTATAGAGGTTTCAAGTACTCCGGGAAAGGGAAGCACGTTTACCGTGACCATCCCGCAGCTTATAGGAGATCCCACACCTGCCGGCAGTTTTGTAACACAGTCAAAGACCGGACAAAAAGAGTACAGGGAGAGTTTCAGGGCTGAAGGTGCGAAGATACTCGTTGTCGACGATGTGAAGCTCAACCTTGATCTTACGGAAGCACTTCTCAAGAAGACCGGTATAGCGATAGATACGGCATCCTCCGGTACAGAGGCGATCGGGCTTTGCCGCAGCAATAAGTACGATGCGATCCTTCTCGATCACAGGATGCCCGAGCCTGACGGGGTTGCGACATTTGCTGTCATATCAAAGGAGGGGCTCAATACTGACACTCCTGTCATAATGCTCACTGCAAATGCGCTTGCCGGAGTCGAGAAGGAGTATCTTGATATGGGATTTACGGATTATCTGTCAAAACCCGTAAAGGGTGAGGATCTTGAAAGAGTGCTTGTTTCGCATCTTCCTTCCGAAAAGGTCGTTCTTATCCGGAACGAATAAAAACCGCTTGTTAAAAATCACCTCATAAATTAAAATTATAGTCGTATATGTTTATTATCAAAAGGAGATCCGATGGAAAGATCAAAAGTTTACTTTACAGATTTTCGTACAGTACTGGGTGTCAGTCTTACCGCAAAACTGCAGAAACTGATCAGGATGGCAGGTATAACAGATATCGACATGGACGGTAAGTTTGTTGCGATCAAGATGCATTTCGGAGAGCTCGGAAACCTTGCGTATCTCCGCCCCAACTATGCGAAAGCCGTTGCGGATGTGGTAAAGGAATCAGGCGGTCTGCCTTTTCTTACAGACTGTAATACACTTTATCCGGGCAGCCGCAAGCATGCGCTTGAGCATCTTGACTGTGCAAACATAAACGGATTCAATACCGTCACTACCGGATGCCAGATAATCATAGCGGACGGTCTTCGCGGCACCGATGATATAGCCGTGCCCGTACCGAACGGTGTTTACTGCAAGGAAGCTTACATCGGAAGAGCAGTGATGGATGCCGACATACTTATTAGCCTTAACCACTTCAAAGGGCATGAACAGGCCGGGTTCGGAGGCGCGATCAAGAACATCGGAATGGGATGCGGCAGCCGTGCGGGCAAGATGCAGCAGCATAACAGCGGTCATCCCCATGTCATATCCGATCTGTGCAGGGGCTGTAAGAGATGCGCAAAAGAGTGCGGATCCGATGCGATCGTATACAATGACGGCAAGGCTTTTATCGATCCCGATAAGTGTAAAGGATGCGGACGTTGCATCGGTGCCTGTGCGTTTGATGCCATAGAAAACGATAACTGGGATGCGGCAGATATGCTCGGACGCCGCATGGCGGAATATACCGCAGCGGTGCTTAACGGCAGACCGAATTTTCATATCAGTCTTATAACCGATGTTTCGCCGAACTGTGACTGCCACGGAGAAAACGATGCACCGATACTTCCGGATATAGGAATGCTTGCGAGCTTCGATCCGGTAGCTCTCGATCAGGCGTGTGTCGATCTGTGCCAGAAGGCTGAACCTATAAGAAATTCCCAGCTCGGTGACAATATGGCAAGTGAACATTTCCATGATCACGGAGATGTCTGGCACAACAGCAATCCGAACATCTCATGGGAGGAGACACTCGAACATTCCCGGCAGATAGGTGTAGGAAACAGGGAATATGAACTTATAACGATGAAATAAAGTGATAAACAGTAACGGTAAAGGAGGAAGATATGGCTGAACTTGTTATAACAAAGGATAATTTCGAGCAGGAAGTGATTAAGGCGCAAAAGCCTGTTGTTATCGACTTCTGGGCCCCCTGGTGCGGACCCTGCCGTATGATGGGACCTGTCGTTGCAAAGTTTGCCGAGGAGTTTGGAGACAAATACGTTGTCGGTAAGGTCAACATCGATGATGAGGAAGAACTGGCGGAAAGATTCGGCATCATGAGCATACCGACGATCAAGGTATTTAAGGGCGGACAGGAGGTCGCATCCGGTCTTGGTGCCATGTCACGCGAGAAGCTCCTTGAACTTGTAGGGGAATAAGGCTGTATGGTATAATCTTTACTATCTTGTATTATATGGAGGTTTAGTATGGCTTGTTTTCTTGTACCCGCTTCGGAGGCCGTGATCACAACGGTTGCGGAGCATATTGTAAGATCCAGGGAAAAGAATACCGAAGAAGTAAAAAGCGATGTTCCCAAGGTGCATTTTTCCGAAAAGCTCGGATGGCTTAACAGGATGCTCTGGGGAGGAAGCGCTCTGCTTGCATTTGAACATGTATGGCATGGTGAAGTGATACCGACATTCCCCTTCCTTACCGCCGTTCAAAACGGGGAAACTGCGGATATGCTGGCGGAGATGCTAACGGCCGGAGTCGGAATGGCAGTTCTTGTAACCCTTATCTGGGGAGGAATGGTCATTGCGTCGGGGGTCATCACAAAACGCAGCAAATCAACGGATGCTTTGGGAGGCGAGAGATCATGACACTTCTTGTTACGGTTTTTGCGGCAGTGGCAGCTACTCTTATCTGGTATAATAAGGAAAACGACAACAGAATGATGGTCGGGACGCTGTGCCTTATGTACTGGGGTGCTTCGATCATGTGGTTTGTTGATGCCATTGCCGGCTACATTGAAGATGGTGCTGCATTTTTTACTCCGGCAGCGGAAGATATGCTCAATGATCTTTATCTGGGACTGTCGGTCGTTGCGTTTGGTCTTGTGATCTGGCTGGCGATCCTTCTTATCAAAGATCCCCGGGGAATTGTAAGAAAAGCCATCACAAAGAATATGAACTGACTGTTGGGCGGTTTTGTTGATCAGAACCGCCTTTGTTTTATTATATGATGTCTGATGCTCTATGAATGATGATATAAGATCCGTATTGTGCGGTGTCAGAGACAAAAGCATATCGGTGGATGAAGCCGTCTTAAAGCTCAAGGAGATGCCTTTTGAGGATATTGATTTTGCAAAGGTCGATCTTCACAGAAAGATCAGGCAGGGTAACGCCGAGGTGATCTACGGGGCAGGAAAGACACCGAAGCAGATACTGGGGATCATGGATGCGATGATAATGAACGGCCAGGACAGGATACTGGTAACGCGGCTGTCCTGTGAGGCTGCCCAAGAGATATCCGGGCACATAGATATCACATATCACGATAAGGCGAGGATCGCAACATACGGAGGTGTCAAAAAGCCGGACGGGGTCGGGAAGATAGTCATCGCGACGGGCGGTACAAGTGATATACCGGTTGCGGAGGAGGCTGTTGTAACGGCTGAGTTTTTCGGAAATGAAGTAACAAGGCTGTATGATGTCGGTGTGGCCGGCCTCCATAGACTGCTGGCTTATCTTGATGATATAATGTCGGCAACTGTCATTATAGCTGTCGCCGGCATGGAGGGAGCTCTTGCGAGCGTGATCGGCGGACTTTCCGACTGCCCGGTCATTGCCGTTCCCACAAGCGTCGGCTACGGTTCATCATTTGAGGGACTGTCCGCTCTGCTTTCCATGCTCAATTCATGCGCGAGCGGCGTCAGTGTTGTCAATATCGATAACGGATTCGGGGCTGCTTATGTGGCGGATATGATCAACCACGGGAGAAATCATGAAGACCATATATCTTGAACTCGAAATGGGTGCGGCCGGAGACATGCTCTGTGCAGCGTTATACGAACTGCTCGGTGATGATGATAAAAAGAGTTTTATCGATAAGATCAATTCCTGCGGGATAGACGGTGTTACCGTTGAGGCAGTATCATGCAGCAAATGCGGTATTACCGGTACAAAGATGAAGGTGATGGTCGACGGGAAGTATGAGGGTGATGCCGATCACCATGCCCATGACCACGAACATGATCACGAACATGAGCATGAACATCACCATGATCACGGTCATGAACATGATCACCATCATCACAGCGGGATGGATGATATAGCTCATGTTATTGACGTACTGGATATCAGCGATACGGTAAAACATGATGCCAAAGCGGTTTTTAACATGATCGCCGAAGCGGAGAGTCATGTTCACGATGTTCCGGTAAACCAGATCCATTTTCATGAGGTCGGAACAAAAGATGCGATAGCGGATATTGTATCATTCTGTCTCATAAAGGAGATGCTCGGGATAGAAAAGATATCAGCATCATATGTCGTGACGGGTTTCGGAAAGGTAAGATGTGCACACGGGATACTTCCCGTACCCGCACCCGCCACTGCATATATCCTTCGCGGCATCCCGGTAAAGCCGGGCAGGATCGAGGGAGAGATGTGTACTCCCACCGGTGCTGCGATTCTTAAGTATTTCGCCGATTTTAACAGGCAGGATGAGGTAAGGCGTTTTGATGCTGTCGGATATGGAATGGGAGAGAGGGATCATGATGCGGCCAACTGCGTGAGGGCGTTTCTTTGCAGTGAAGACTCCTCTGATGATACTGTAGTCATGCTCTCCTGCAACATCGATGACATGACGGCGGAAGAGATCGGCTATGCGGTGCAGAAGTTCCTAGATGAGGGCGCACTTGATGTATTTACGACTTCGATCGGGATGAAACGTTCAAGACCCGGAACGATGATCAGCGTTATTTGTGACAGGGACGATACAGACAGGTTTGTTCTGCTCATGTTCAAACATACATCGACTATCGGGATCAGGAAGAGCGTTCATGACAGATATAAACTGTCAAGAACACAGGAAACGGTTGAAACACCTCTCGGAAAGATCGATCTGAAACGTTCCGAAGGATACCGGGTATTTCGCGAAAAATATGAGTATTTGGATATAGCTGCCGCAGCATCAGCCCGGGATATTTCGTTTGCCGAGGCACTTCGGACGATAGAAGGAAGAGATGATGATCAAAGAAACACAGATAAATCTTAATCAGATAGGATACCGCCCCAAAGACGAAAAACGTGCCGTCATAAGAGATGCCGGCGGTGATACGGAATTTGACGTCAGAAGATGTGATACGAAAGAATCCGTATTTAAGGGCACTATAACAAATGGCTCCGGTCTCGGATCGTCTGGGGACAGTGTTTCTTATGCGGATCTGTCGGCGCTTACAAGGCCCGGCAGATATATGGTCACAACATCTTCCGGAAAGGAATCGTATGAATTTGAGATAGGTGATGGAGTATATGACGGGGCATTAGCCGATTCGCTCAGGATGCTTTATCTGCAAAGATGCGGAACGGATCTTCCCGAAGAATATGCCGGAGAGTTTGCCCATGGAAAATGTCATGATGAGATCGCAACGATCTACGGAGAAACCGGTCAGATGGAAGTTTCCGGAGGATGGCATGATGCGGGTGACTACGGAAGATATACCGTCCCGGGAGCAAAGGCTGTTGCCGATCTTCTTCTTGCATATGAACTGTATCCCGGCTCATTTGATGATAACCTCGGTATTCCCGAAAGCAATAACGGAATAAAGGATGTGCTTGATGAGGCAAGATTTGAATTGGAGTGGCTCCATAAGATGCAGCTTCCTTCCGGATGCGTCTCCCATAAAGTGACGGGGCTTGATTTTGACGGGTTTATTATGCCTGATAAATGTACGAGCAAGCTGTATGTGATGCCGGCATCCAAGACCGCAACGGCTGATTTTGCTGGCGTCATGTACATGGCTGGAAGAGTATACAGGGATATCGATCCCGCATTTTCCGACAAGTGCATAGCGGCAGCTGATCGTGCGCTGGCGGCATATACAGACCACAGAAAGGATGAGGGATTTACCAATCCGCCGGATGTACTGACCGGTGAGTACAGGGATGACTGCAGTGAGGACGAGTTCCTCTGGGCTGTCTGCGAAGGCTACAGAACGACAGGTGACAGAAGATTTGAGTCTCTTCTAGATACGGTCGATATGTCGCTGATAAGATACGAGGGTTTCGGCTGGGATGACATGAGCGGTTATGCTTATTATGCATACCTTGCCGCAAAGGATCCGATGAAGACGAAACATGATCTTAAGGGGAGATTTTACGGGATGTGCGATAAGGCGGCCCGGACAGCGCTTACCGGAGAGGCATACGGTTCCAGTCTTGACGATGATTATGCATGGGGATCCAATATGTACATCGCCAACAATGCAATGGCACTTCTTCTCGCATCGTCTCTTGAGTATAACAAGGATTATGAACTTGCCGCAAAGAGACAGCTTGACTATATACTCGGGACCAATCCGTGCTCATACTGTTTTCTTACGGGATACGGAACGAACAGTCCGCAAAATCCGCATCACAGGCCGAGCGTTGCGCAAAAAAAAGCCATGAAGGGCATGCTTGTCGGAGGAGCTGATTCGTATCTCGAGGACGAATGGGCTCAGAAGGCGCTTAAAAATGTTCCGAAGGCCAAATGCTATATTGATGTCTCCGACAGTTATTCATGCAATGAGATAACGATATACTGGAATTCACCGCTTGTATTCGTGCTCGCGGCCTTTAGGTGATAATGGATAAACTCGTCTGTATCGCAGGAACGAATGCTTCGGGAAAGAGCGCTCTGGCGATAGAACTTGCAAAAAAATACGACGCTGAGATAGTAAGTGCCGATTCCAGACAGGTGTTTGCGGGGCTGGATCTCGGATCCGGAAAGGTCACAAAAGATGAGATGCAGGGTATCAGACATCATCTTCTGGATGTGGCAGATCCCGGTGAGTTCTTTTCGCTCGCTCATTTCCAGAAGCTTGCTTATGATGCGATAGATGATATAATCGGCAGAGGAAAGAAAGCCTTCCTTGCGGGAGGCACCGGACTGTATATCAATGCCGTGGCAGACGGTTATGTCCTGTCGGGATCCGCACCGGACCCAAAACTTCGAAGATCTATCGAAGAAATGACCAAAGAGGACCTTATCGGGATCATCCGCCAAAATGCCCCGGAGGCTCTTTTAGCCCTTGATATGAATAACAAAAGACGTCTTGAGAGGGCGGCTGAAAAAGCCCTGGCAAGAGTTGAAGATCAGCCCAATGTCAAACGATACGATACCCTTATCATCGGTGTTACATGGCCGAGAGAGGAACTGTATGAGCGCATAAGGGTAAGACTTGATCAAAGACTTGCAAAAGGCATGATAGAAGAAGTCGAAGGGCTCCTTGACCGGGGAGTATCGGATGATTTTCTGTACAGGCTGGGACTTGAATACAGATATATTCTCATGTATCTGCAGGGTAGATTTGACGATTACGACAGTTTCCATGACAAACTGTTCATGGAGATAAGACATCTGGCGAAAGAGCAGATGACATGGTTTCGAAAAAGAAGGGATATCCTGTGGATCGACATGAAGGATGATCCTGTAAAAGAGGCGTCGGAACTGATCGACGGCTTTTATCAAACGTAATGAAATTTAGGCCGGATTGTGATATAAAAGGTATAGTATGGAAACGATCATAGCGCTGTCGATCGTCGTTACGGCGGGTCTGGTGGCAATCTCCCAGTATTTTTCATATGCAGGCAGATCTGTATCTGAGCAAAGCAGGATCAGATACATGGTCTTTACGTTTTCCATTGCCGCATCGGCGTTTATCTCGGTGGCGATGGAACTGTCATATCCCGGCATGTTCTGCTTCATTCTTTACGGACTTGATAAGTTTTTCAAAGTCCTGATGATGTGTGAAGTCCTTCTTCTTACCATGGATATGATCGATGTGGAAAAACGGTACACGTCGGTATTTATCAGTCTTGTATCATATGCATCGGTCATCCTGTATTTTACGGATACGATCATGCAGGGCGGAATGCTGGACCGGAGCCCTTTCGGGATCTATCTTTCTCCACGCGCCCCCTGGCATCAGGCATTGTATTTCATATATTACATGTTCTATGTCGTTATGCTCATAACCTTTGTGGTATACAGGGCTGCGGCAATATACAAGAAATGCGAGAAGCAGGATCTTATGCTTCTTCTGATCGTCTATGTGTTTTCTGCCGCCGGATTCATTGCGGAGCAGTTCATTATTGTTTATTCGCTTCCGTATGTTCCGCTGGTCATACTTTTCAATCTGGTCGCAGCCATATTCATGAGAAAACTGCTGATCTATCATGACACCATTTCGCTTAGGGCCGATCACTTTAAAAAAGAACTCGATGACGGAAGGACAGACGTGGTATTCATTCTCGATGATCAGCTTAAGATCGTATTTGAGAACAGGAGAGCCCAAGTTCTGTCGGATCTGTTTGATGATGAATATGTGGGCCGCAAGATCACCGATGTGTTCAGGTTTTCATCCGGTGCGCTCGCACAGATCTGCCAGACCGGTGATGAGAATGCGTTCGGCTTAAGTGCCGACTATGCGGTAAATGACCGTCACGTGAACATGATCATCAACCACAGGCTTGATGACTACGGCGAGATCATTGCCACGGTCGTTTTTGTCTACAACATGGAGGATATCGAGAAGAACGACAATCTCATCAATGATGTGAGTGAGGAAAACGGCGAGGAGATGATCAGGAACGCCGTAAATATAACCCGCGGAGCGAGAGTACTGATCGTGGACGAGGATATTCTGTTCCTGAACGTGTTCCAGCGTATACTCAAGCCTTACGAGGTCGTCGTGACGCGTGCCGTTTCAGGCAAGGATGCGCTTGAACAGATCGAAAATCATATATATGACATTATCTTTGTCGCCTATGAGATGGAGAAGATGACGGGTGCTTTGCTCGTATCGAGCGTTCGCAGCATGGAAGGCGAATACTTCGCATCGGTTCCTATCGTGTTCACGACCACTGCGGACATAAATGATGTATTTACGGGATTTCTTGAAGCGGGATTCAATGATTATCTGGAAAAACCCGTATCAAGAAGGTCTCTCAATTCGGTACTTACGAGATGGCTCTGGCAGAGATTCGGCAGTGAAGAGGAAAAGGAACTGCCTAAAGAGAATAAGTTCATTCCTCAGTACAATGAGCTTAATATCCTGGTCGGTGATGCCGAGAAGATGTTTTCAGAGAAAAAATATGAGATGCTCGGATTCTGCATAAAAGGCATAGAACGCGACAGCAGGATCCTGGGCCTTTCCGATATAGCCGATCTGTCATCGGATCTTAACGAAGCGCTTATCTTTGATGATGAGGAAAAGGTTGCCCAGTTGTTCAATAAGCTTCGCGCCGGCATAAGGGATGCGATCACCATAAAGTGATCAGTCCTCATCCTCATCAAGATTCTTAAATGCGGTCGACAGCATCAGTTTGATACGGTTTAACTGATTGACTTCCGATGCACCCGGATCGTAATCTATAGCTACGATATTGGCTTTTCTGTACTTTCTTCTGATCGCTTTTATTACGCCCTTTCCGACAACATGGTTTGGCAGGCATCCGAACGGCTGTGTACATACAATGTTGAACACGCCGTCGTGTATCAGTTCCATCATCTCACCCGTAAGGAACCATCCCTCCCCGGTCTGATTACCTATATCAACGATCGATCTGGCATATTCCGCAAGAGTCCTGATATGTACGGGAGGTTCGAAATGACGGCTTTGCCGGAGAGCATTTACCGATGCACTCCTTACTTTTTCCACTGCCCATATTCCGAGAGAGGCGATGGTGGCGGTACTCATCCTGGTCCCGAGGTGCTCCGCCTTGTATTTCTGGTTATAGAAGCAGTACTGCAGAAAATCAAGCAGATCGGGCATTACGGCCTCCGCACCTTCTGCTTCGAGAAGATTGACAAGATCGTTGTTCGCGGTGGGAGAGAACTTGACGAGGATCTCTCCGACTATGCCCACCCTGGGTTTTCTGATATCTTCATTTATCGCCAGATTGTCAAAATCCGAAACTATCTGTTTGCACAGCTTTCGAAAAGTCGGTATCGATATATGGTCTGATCCTATAAAATCCCGGCAGGGTTTTATCCATTTCTCGTGAAGGGCATCCGCAGAGCCCGGAACGATCTCATAAGGCCGCATCCTGTACAGACATCTCATGAATATGTCGCCGATCGCCGCCGCACATATCCCGCGCAGAAGGAATTTCGGGGTTATCTTAAATCCCGGATTGGATTCAAGCTTTGAAAGATTAAGCGATATTACGGGAATGTGTTCGTAGCCTGCCTTGGCAAGGGCTCTTCTGATGAAACCGATATAGTTTGTGGCACGGCATCCTCCGCCGGTCTGAGTCATGATCACCGCAAGACGGTCGGTGTCATATTTTCCGGACAATATCGCATCCATGATCTGTCCGACAACTATAAGGGACGGATAGCAGGCATCGTTGTTCACAAACTGGAGCCCCATGTCTATAGCGGCCCGGTTTGAATTGTTAAGGACCACTATGTTGTATCCTTCGGCGCTAAAAGCGCTCTCCAGAAGGTCGAAATGTATCGGCGACATCTGGGGGCAGAGTATGGTATATCTGTTCTTATACATCTCCTCGGTGTACAGAACACGGTTATACGCCGCAGACCTTATGACTCTTTTTTCGGCCTTGCGCTCCCTTATCCTGATAGCCGCAAGAAGCGAGCGGATCCTTATCCGGGCGGCGCCCAGATTGTTAACTTCATCGATCTTCAGGCAGGTATAGATCTTGTCACCCGATGAGAGGATATCGTTGACCTGATCCGTTGTTACCGCATCCAGACCGCAGCCGAACGAATTGAGCTGTACAAGTTCAAGATCGTTCCGCCATTTAACATATGATGCTGCAGCATAGAGGCGAGAATGATACATCCACTGGTCTGAAACGATCGTCGGACGCTCAACTTCGGACAGATGCGAGATCGAATCTTCCGTAAGTACAGCCAGTCCGTAGGAATTGATCATCTCCGGGATCCCGTGATTGATCTCGGGATCTATATGATACGGCCTTCCGGCGAGGACTATACCGCTTTTTTTGTTGTCGGTAAGATACTTAAGTACTTCTTCCCCTTTTTGCTGTATTTCTGATCTGACACGGTCAAGTTCTTCCCATCCGGCTTTGGCCGCATAGTACACCTCGTCGGCAGGAATGTCGGAAAAGGCCGCAACAAGCCCTTTTGCCGCCGTATCGAAATTTGTAAATGCAAGGAAGGGATTCATGAACCTGACCTGTCCCATGCATATCTCATCAACGTTATTCTTGATGTTCTCACTGTAGGATGTGACGATGGGGCAGTTGTAATGGTTGCTCGCTTTCGGAAACTCGTTTCGTTCGTAGAACACGCTCGGATAGAATATGAGCGGGACCCCTTTCTTGATAAGCCACATTATATGACCGTGTGCCAGCTTTGCGGGATAGCATTCACTTTCACTCGGTATTGATTCTATCCCCATCTCATAGATCTTATGGGAACTGATCGGAGACAGGACAATGCTGTATCCGAGCTTTGTCAGAAACGTGTGCCAGAAAGGATAGTTCTCATACATGTTGAGAACCCTCGGTATCCCGATCACTCCGCGCACGGCTTCGGTCTTATCGAGACTTTCATAATCAAAGAGGCGGTGGAGCTTATACTCGTAAAGGTTCGGAAGATTTTCCTCGTTTTTGATCTTTCCTATACCGCGTTCACATCTGTTTCCGGAAATGAACTGACGGCCGCCGGAAAATTTATTGATGGTAAGGCGGCAGCTGTTGGTACATCCTTTGCACTTGGCCATTGATGTCTCAAATGTGAAAGCTTTCAGTTTTTCAAATGTAAGGATGGAGGATGAAGGATTATCTTCATAGCGTTCTTTTGCGATAAGGGCAGCTCCGTACGCACCCATGATGCCGGCTATGTCGGGACGTATCACCTCAACGGAAGCGATCTTCTCGAGAGAGCGCAGTACAGCATCGTTGTAGAAAGTTCCGCCCTGAACAACGATCTTTTTGCCCAGTGTCGATGCATCGCTGACCTTTATGACCTTAAACAGTGCGTTTTTGATGACCGAGTATGCAAGACCCGCAGAGATGTCCGCTACATCAGCTCCCTCCTTCTGGGCCTGCTTTACCTTGGAGTTCATGAACACGGTACATCTTGTTCCCAGATCGATAGGATGCTTGGCAAATAGTGCCTCGGCGGCAAAATCGGACACGGTATAGTCAAGGCTTCTTGCAAAAGTCTCTATGAAAGATCCGCAACCGCTGGAACATGCTTCGTTTAAAAGTACGTTGTCCACCGCATGATTTTTGATCCGGATGCATTTCATGTCCTGACCGCCTATGTCGAGAATGCAGTCAACATCGGGTTCGAAATGCGAAGCTGCGTAGTAATGTGAGATTGTCTCAACTTCGCCGTCATCGAGCATGAGAGCCGATTTGATAAGAGCCTCGCCATAGCCGGTGGAACAGCTGTGGGCGATCACGGCATCCTTGGGAAGGATCGAGTATATCTCGGTAAGAGCCCTTATGGATGTTGCAAGAGGGCTTCCGTTGTTGTTGTCGTAAAATGAATAGAGAAGGTTACCTTTTGCATCGACAAGAGCTGCTTTGGTAGTAGTGGAACCCGCATCGATACCGAGGAAGCATTCCCCGTGATGATCCGCCAGATCTTTTTTTATGACTTTGGCCCTGGAATGCCTTGCCGTAAACTGATCGTACTCAGTCCGGTCATTAAACAGAGGTTCCATTCTGGCCACTTCGAAATCCATATGTATCCTGTTCGCCAGAAGAGTTATAAGAGAATCAACGGATACGGGACAGTCGTCTTTATGGTTCATGGCGGCACCCATTGCCGCAAACAGATGTGAGTTCTCGGGAATGAAAGCATGCTCGTCATCCAATTTTAAAGTACGGATGAAAGCATTGGTAAGCTCCGACAGAAAGTGAAGAGGCCCTCCGAGAAAAGCAACATGTCCCCTGATGGGTTTTCCGCATGCAAGCCCTGAAATGGTCTGGTTGACAACAGCCTGGAAGATGGAAGCCGCCAGGTCTTCTTTTGTGGCCCCGTCATTAATCAGGGGCTGAATGTCGGACTTGGCAAAGACACCGCATCTTGCAGCTATCGTGTAGAGACTGTGATAGTCTTTGGCATATTCGTTAAGCCCGGCCCCGTCCGTCATGAGAAGCGAAGCCATCTGGTCGATAAATGAACCGGTACCTCCGGCGCATATCCCGTTCATGCGCTGTTCGATGTTACCGTCCTCAAAGTATATGATCTTGGCATCCTCGCCGCCAAGCTCAATAGCGACATCCGTTTCGGGAGCGATGACGGAGAGCGCGGTTGATACGCATATGACTTCCTGAACAAAAGGGATATTCATATGGGATGCAAGAGTCAGCCCGCCGCTTCCGGTGATTATCGGATACAGATCTACCGGGCCGAGCCGCTCCTTTGCGGCTTCGAGAAGTGATCTGAGAGTGTTCTGTATATCGGCGAAGTGCCGTTTGTAATCGGCAAACAGAAGATCGCCGTTTTCATTCAGTATTGCTATCTTAACGGTGGTTGAACCTATGTCAATACCGAGACTGTATGAGTTATTTTGCATTTTTATGACCTTATTTCTTCAATTTGAGTTCTTATTATAATGCCAAAGTGCTTCATTTACAAGTAATGTGCAAAATGGTATAATATCTCGGATTATGTGATCATCTGAGGTTTATATGGAAAAACTGCTTAACAAACTCGAGAGAAAGATAGGAAAATACGCAATCCGGAATCTTTCGCTGTATCTGATCATCGCATATGCGATAGGTTATTTTCTCTCCATCACGGGAGTGATGGATATATTCAGCTTAAATCCCTATTATTTCCTGAAGGGACAGGTGTGGAGGATATTCACATGGATCCTTGTACCTCCGAGCAGCATCAGTATCTTTACGATCATCATGCTGTATTTTTATTATCAGCTCGGCAATGCGCTCGAGAGGACATGGGGCGTGTTCCGGTACAATGTCTATATATTCTCGGGCATTATCTTTACGATCCTCGGTGCTTTCGGACTTTATGCCCTGTCCACACTTAACGGGGGCGCTCCCGTTGATATGGGAACTGCCGTCAGCCGCGGATTTTCGACGTATTATATCAACCTGTCGATATTTCTTGCCTTTGCGGCAACATATCCGAACATCCAGGTCCTTCTGTTCTTTGTCATACCCGTCAAAGTCAAATGGCTGGCCTACCTTGACGTTATTCTGCTCGGATACCAGTTCTTCTTCGATCCGATGATCGGTATGTCGGGTAGGATCGCGATCATCATGAGCCTTTTGAACTTCATTGTATTCTTCCTTTCCACGAGAAATTACAAGCGTGTCTCTCCGAAGGAAGTATACAGAAGAAGAGCATACAGGACGGCTACCCGCGAGGCAGCTTCTTCTTCGGGACGGAGCGGCATCACAAAGCATAAATGTGCCATTTGCGGCAGAACGGAAAAAGACGGCGACGACCTGGAATTCCGGTTCTGTTCGAAGTGCAACGGCAATTACGAATACTGTAACGAGCATCTGTTCACCCATAAACATATAGTCTGAAACAGATAAAAACAGAAATGATCAGCCCCTGCGGGCAAAGGATGAAAATGAATACAGATAAGATAAAGGCTTACGAACTTGTAGAAAAAACAAAAATAGATGACATCAGGAGCATGGGATATCTTCTTCGGCATAAAAAGACCGGAGCAAGGGTTGTCTGCATCGAGAATGACGATGACAACAAGGTATTCTATGTCGGATTCCGGACGCCTCCCGAAGATTCGACGGGAGTGGCACATATCATAGAGCACAGCGTATTGTGCGGTTCCGAGAAGTATCCGGCAAAAGATCCGTTTGTTGAACTTGCAAAGGGATCATTAAACACATTCTTAAATGCGATGACATATCCCGACAAGACCGTATATCCCGTTGCAAGCTGCAATGACCAGGATTTTGCAAATCTTATGGATGTATATCTTGATGCCGTTTTTCATCCGAACATCTATAAGCGGGAGGAGATCTTCAGGCAGGAGGGGTGGCATTATGAACTCGAGGATGCCGATTCCCCGATAAAGCTGAACGGTGTTGTCTACTCGGAGATGAAGGGTGCATTCTCATCTCCGGACGACCTTCTTTCAAGAACGGTATTTGATTCACTTTTTCCCGAAACATGCTACGGAGTGGAGTCCGGCGGTGATCCGGACGTGATCCCCGACCTTTCATATGACCAGTTCAAGGCATTCCACCAAAAGTTTTACCATCCGTCGAACAGTTACATTTATCTGTACGGAAACACGGACTTTGTTGAAAGACTTGACTATATAGACAGGCATTATCTGTCTTCGTATGAAAGCCTCGATGTTGATTCCGCCGTAACGCTTCAGAACTCTTTTGACAAAAGGTCGGATATCGTAAAGGAATATCCCGTAACGAACGATGAACCGACGGATCATAATACATATCTGTCATATAATACGGTTATCTCCACAAGCCTTGACGAGAAGCTTTATATTGCTTTTCAGGTCATTGAATATGCACTTTTATCATCGCCCGGAGCCGTGTTGAAACAGGCGCTTCTGGATTCCGGCATATGCAAAGATGTCCAGTCGGTGTATGAGAACGGCGTTCTGCAGCCTTATTTATCGATCATTGCAAAGAATGCCGATATCTCGGACTGCGGAAGATTCCTTGAGATAATCCGGGAAGTCCTTACGGATGTGTCTTGTAACGGATATGACAAAAAGGCACTTCTGGCCGCGATCAATCTGTTTGAGTTCAGATTCCGGGAGGCGGATTTCGGACATTATCCCAAGGGACTCATGTACGGGCTAACCGCTCTTGATTCGTGGCTGTACGATGACACTAAGCCTTTTGTTCACATCAGCCCTCTTGAGACATTCGAATTCTTAAAGAAGATGGTGAGCACGTCATACTTTGAGGACCTTACAAGAAAGTACATCCTTGATAATACTCATTCGTCCACAGTCTGCCTAACTCCGGTAAGGGGGCTTACGGCCCAAAAGGACGAGGAGCTTGCTTTGAGGCTTTCTGATCTGAAGAGTAAGATGAGCCCCGATGAGATAAGATCTCTCATAGAAGAGACCGCTCATTTAAGACAATACCAGGAAGAAGAGGACAGCGAGGAAATACTGAAGAGCATACCGCTGCTTGAGATCTCCGACATCAGAAAAGATGCCGAAGGCTTTATCAACGAAGAAGGCAGTTTATGCGGTGTACCGCTTTTGTATCACGACATATTCACCAACGGTATCGCATATCTTACGGTTTCGTTTGATATCTCAAAGCTTGGCCCGGACCTTCTTCCGTTTGCCGGGATATTAAAAGCGGTACTCGGCATGGTAAACACCGCTGATCATTCCTATGCAGATCTTGCAAATGAGATATTCTTAAACTCGGGCGGGATCAGTCCGACAACGTCGATGTATGTAAGCGTTGATGATGCGGGTGATTTTTCCCACCTGTTCGAGATCAAGGCCAAGGTGCTGTACGACAAGCTGCCTTTTGCCTTTGATATGATTAAAGAGATAGTATTTACCTCGGATCTTACCGACAAAAAACGTCTGCGTGAGATACTCGGAATGCTCAGGTCCCGCCTTCAGCAGGCCATGATGTCATCCGGACATGCTGTGGCTGTTCACAGGGCGCTTTCAGGGATCTCAAAGAGCGATCTCATCCAGGAGAAGACGGGAGGCCTTGATTTTTACAGGCTGATCGAAAACCTGGTGGATGATTTTGACAGCATTGCGGATGAACTTACAGAAAACCTCATTAAGGTGTCATCCGTTATATTCACCAGAGAAAACCTCAGTCTTATCGATCTTACGGCGGAAAAGGATAAGTGCAGCAGGTTCGAAAGACTTGCCGAAGGATTCATAAAATCTGTTCCGGAAAAAGGCGCTCAAACGGATGAGCCCGATCTTAAGGTCCTGCCCCTTAAGGAGGCTTACAGGACCAGTGCCAAGGTACAGTATGTCGCAAAGGCCGGAACATACCTTTCCGATAAAACACCGTATACCGGAGCACTCAAGGTCCTTAAAGTTATCCTGGGTTATGACTATCTGTGGAAGGAAGTCAGGGTTATCGGAGGAGCTTACGGATGCTTTGCGGGATTTTCCAGAACCGGAAAAGGGACGTTTGCATCGTACCGGGATCCCAATCTGAAAAGAACGCTTGAAGTGTACGACAATGCATCCGATTATCTCTTATCTTTTGATGCCGGAAAACGTGATATGACAAAGTACATAATCGGAACGATATCCGATCTTGATTTCCCGCTCTCGCCATCAGCCAAAGGGGCCAGGAGCAGGGATGCTTATCTTTCCAAAGATACCGAAGATAAGATCCAAAAGGAAAGAGATGAGATCCTCGGCTGCACCGCAGAAGATATAAGAGACCTTTACAGATATATAGACCGGATGAAAGAAGATGAGTGTATATGTGTTCTCGGCGGTGAAGAGGAGATCAGAAAAGAAGAAGATTTATTTGACCGTACAGAACCCTTGTTTTTGAAATAGTCAACCGTTAATGGGAGGAACATTATGAGAAAGAGAGCCGGAAAAATAATCATAACAGCAGTTATTATCATAGGGGTGCTTGCCGGATGCGGATCCAGTTCATCATCGGATTCCGGAATGTTTTCACAAAGCAAACAGTCAGCTGTGGCGGAGGCAAGAGAAGAAAGTACCGCTGATTATGCATATAACGACGATCTGTATGAAGCAGCAGTAGACACTGAGGAGGCATATGATACTACGGCGGGAAACTCGGCCGATCCGGAATCTGCGGAAGGTGTCTCGGATTCCGAGATAATGGCAAATTCCAACCGCAAACTCATCAAGACGGTCAACATGTCTGCCGAGACAAGGGAATTTGACAAGTTCATCGCCAACATAACCGACAAGATCGAGACACTCGGAGGATATGCTCAGTCAACCGATATCAGCGGAAATTCCTACGATTCATATAACGAAAGAAGCGCCTTCATCGTTGCGAGGATCCCGGCAACAAAGCTGGAGTTCTTTGTGTCGGAAGTGGCCGAACATTCGAACATAACGAGCAAGAATGAGTCCGCGGAAGATGTCACATTACAGTATGCCGACACCGAAGCACACAGGGATTCGCTTAAGATCGAACAGGAAAGGCTTAATGAGCTTCTTGAGCAGGCAGATACGCTTGAAAACATAATCGAACTCGAAAACCGCCTTACCCAGGTGCGTTATGAGATAGAAAGTTACGAATCAAGACTGCGCACGATGAACAACCAGGTCGTGTATTCAACGGTCAACCTGAATGTTCGTGAGGTCAGAGAATATACTCCCGAGCCCGTAATAGAGAAGACATTCGGACAGAGGCTTGCGGAGGGCTTCCTTGACAGCTGCGCCGAGGCATGGGAGACCATTCAGGACTTTATCATCGGATTTGTTTCGCTTCTTCCAATGCTCCTTGTCCTGCTTATCATCCTTGCGGTGATCTTTGTTATCATCTTCGGTATCGTTAAGCTTATCATTAAGATCGCCAAGGCATCAGGGAAGAAGAGAGCACCCAAAAAGAGCGCAGCCGGAACAGGTACCCAAAAGGTCGCAACGGCGGTGGACAGACCGGTTGTAAAAACAGATGGCAGTGATGACAAGGGAAGCGAAAAGTAAACGCTCGGGGTTTGTAGCCGTTATCGGAAGGCCGAATGTCGGCAAGTCGACACTTTCGAACAAAATAATCGGCCAGAAGATATCAATAACATCAGATAAGCCCCAGACAACGAGAAACCGGATCATGACCGTCTATACCGATGAACGCGGGCAGATAGTCTATCTTGATACGCCGGGGATACACAAGTCCAGAAACCGTCTCGGCGATTATATGATGAAGGCCGCAAAGAAAACGGTCTCGGAAGCCGATCTGATATTGTGGCTTGTAGAGGCTGATACTTATATCGGCCCTGCGGATAGACAGATCGCTGCCAGACTTGATCAGCAGTCGGTCCCGGTCATCCTTGTGATAAACAAGATCGACAAAAAGTCCAGGGATGAACTCATGGCAATAGTTGATTCATTCAGGACGCTTGCGTCATTTAAGGAGATAGTCCCCGTATCCGCGCTCACCGGTGATAACGTGAATGTTCTCGTTGACCTGATCTTCGAAAACCTCCCCGAAGGCGAGGCATTCTTTGATGAGGATACCGTTACGGACCAGCCGGTCAGACAGATCGTAGCCGAACTGGTCAGGGAGAAGGCTCTTAAATGTCTCGACGAAGAGATACCTCACGGAGTTGCCGTAACGATAGAATCAATGAAATTTGAAGAGACGATCGTAAACATCGATGCCACGATAATCGTCGAAAAGGATTCACACAAGGGCATCGTGATCGGAAAAGGCGGCTCGATGATCAAAAAGATCGGAAGTGCCGCAAGATATGAGATAGAAAAACTCCTGGAGCAGAAGGTCAACCTCAAACTGTGGATCAAGGTCAGAAAAAACTGGCGCGATTCCGACCTGCTGCTGAAGAACTACGGATATGACGGGAAAGAACTGAACGATGGCTGATTATTCATCCGGTCCCGTCACTCTGACGGGTATGATACTTTCGTCATCCCCCGTATCGGACAGTGACAGGCGAGTAGTGATACTGACCAAAGAAAGAGGCAAGATCACGGCATTCGCAAAAGGTGCCAGACGCCAGGGATCACGTCTTCTTGCATCGACCGAATGCTTTTGCTTCGGCACGTTCAAGATGTTTGAAGGAAGGACTGCCTATAATCTTATCGAAGCGGGAATAACCCATTATTTCGAGGATCTCCGCAATGATTATGAGGGTGCGTGCCTTGGCATGTATTTCCTCGAGTTTGCGGACTATTATACGAGAGAGAACAATGACGAGACGGGAATGTTAAAGCTTCTGTTTCAGTCGGTCAGGGCAATATGCGCCAAGGGACTTGACAACAGACTGGTCAAGGTCATCTATGAAATGAAGGCGCTGGTCGTTAACGGCGAGTTTCCCGGCATACCTGCCGGGAAGGATCTGTCGGATTCCGCCGTATATGCGATCAATTTCATAGTAAATACACCGGTGGAAAAACTGTACACATTTGCGGTGACGGACAGTGTCCTGTCCGAACTTGCGGATGTAGCCACATCCTACCGGAACGCTTTTACGGACAGAAAGTTTAAAAGTCTGGATTTTTTGGATACTCTGGGAGTATAATCTATTCACTGCTTATATTGGGAGCCTGTGGTGAAAAAACGTTATATCACTATAATTTTAACCGTTCTTGCGGCACTTCTTTTCGCAGGATGCGCGGATGGCGAGGAAGATTACGACGAGACGACTATCCGCATATCAAGGTCCGGAAAGGTATCCGAGAACATTGTGGAATCGTTTGACAAGGATTACTATGACATAAATGAACTGACAAGCGAATTCGGTGATTCGGTGTCCAAGTATAACGAGTCTATCGGAAGCGATGAGATTAAGCTTAAAAAGATCGATCTTCGGGACTCCAAAGTGTATGTCGATCTTGATTTCAACACTCCTTCGGATTATGAGGAGTTCATCGGGGAAAGTCTTTTTGTCGGAACGATAAGCGATGCCTATGACAACGGATATACGATGGATGTCGTGTTAAAAGGCATCGAAGACGGGGACAAGATCGGAAAGGTCCAGATCATGGGCATGAAGGACAGGGATATCATTATTCTTTCAGAGCATGCAAGGATCAGGTCATTTCGCGATATCGCTTATGTTTCGGCCAATGTTGATGTAATCGGTTCAAAGGAAGCACGGGTCCTTTCGGAGTCAGACGGACTTGCTTACCTTATACTGAAATAAAACTGTCAGGAGAGTAATATGGAAAAATCAATGGACAAGATCGTGGCCCTTGCCAAGAACAGAGGCTTTGTTTATGCCGGTTCCGAGATATACGGGGGTCTGGCCAACACCTGGGATTATGGTAATCTGGGTGTTGAGCTCAAGAACAATGTTAAGCGTGCATGGTGGCAGAAGTTCGTACAGGAATGCCCTTATAATGTCGGCGTTGACTGTGCCATACTCATGAACCCCCAGACCTGGGTCGCATCAGGACATCTCGGAGGTTTCTCTGATCCTCTTATGGACTGCAAAGCATGTCATGAAAGATTCCGTGCCGATAAGGTCATCGAAGATTACGCAGCCGAAAAGGGTATTGAACTTGAATCTTCGGTTGACGGCTGGTCGCATGAACAGATGGAAAAGTTCATAGAAGATAAGGGGATCTGCTGTCCTTCATGCGGCAAGCATGATTTTACCCAGATCAGGGAATTCAATCTTATGTTCAAGACCTTCCAGGGCGTTACCGAGGATGCGAAGGCTGTTGTTTACCTGCGTCCGGAGACTGCTCAGGGAATATTCGTCAATTTCAAGAACGTACAGCGTACGTCGCGTAAGAAAGTGCCTTTCGGCATATGTCAGGTCGGAAAATCATTCCGTAACGAGATCACTCCGGGAAATTTCACATTCAGAACAAGAGAGTTCGAGCAGATGGAACTGGAATTCTTCTGCAAGCCCGGTACGCAGACCGAGTGGTTTGAATACTGGAGGAAGTTCTGCTATGACTGGCTGTTAAAGCTTGGTATAAACAAAGACCATTTAAGACTGCGCGATCATGATCCCGAGGAACTGTCATTTTATTCCGATCACACAACGGATATAGAGTATGCATTTCCGTTCACCGACTGGGGAGAGCTCTGGGGTATCGCATCAAGGACAGACTATGATCTTACCCAGCATCAGAATACTTCGGGTGAATCGATGGAGTATTTTGATGACGAAACAAACGAGAAATACATTCCTTATGTTGTTGAGCCCAGTCTCGGTGCTGACCGCGTTACGCTGGCTTTTTTATGCGAAGCTTATGACGAGGAGAACATCGGTACCGAAGATAAGCCCGATATGAGGACTGTCCTTCATTTTCATCCGGCTATCGCACCTGTCAAGATAGGCGTACTGCCGCTTTCCAAAAAGCTTAATGAGGGAGCGGAAAAGATATACGCCCTTCTTTCCAGGAAGTACAACTGTGAGTTCGATGACAGGGGAAACATCGGAAAACGCTACAGGAGACAGGATGAGATCGGAACACCCTACTGCGTGACATATGATTTTGAATCAGAGGAGGATAACGCGATAACCGTCAGGGATCGTGATTCCATGGAACAGGAGCGTGTAAAGATCGACGATCTTAGCGCATATTTTGAGAAGAAGTTCGAGTTCTGAAGAACGAAGATAATGTGATTTTATATAAATTATCAGATCAGGAGGAAAGAGAATGAATTTACGAAAGAGAAAGTGGGTTTATCTGTTTACCGAAGGTAGTGCGGAAATGCGTAACCTTCTCGGAGGAAAGGGCGCAAACCTTGCGGAGATGACCAATATCGGTCTTCCCGTGCCTCAGGGATTTACCGTTACTACCGATGCGTGCTCACAGTATTATGAGGACGGCAGACAGATCAATGACGAGATCATGGGCCAGATAATGGAATTTGTCGGACGTATCGAGATGATCAACGACAAGTATTTCGGAGATCCCGACAAGCCCCTGCTTGTCTCTGTCCGTTCCGGTGCCCGTGCGTCAATGCCGGGTATGATGGATACGATCCTTAATCTCGGAATGAACGAGGAAGTTGTCGAGGCAATGATCAAGGCCAATCCCGACCCCAAGTTCGAAAGATTTGTATATGATTCATACAGACGTTTCATCCAGATGTTCTCGGATGTTGTTATGGGCGTCGGCAAAAAGCATTTCGAAGAGCTGATCGATGCCATGAAGCAGAAAAAGGGTGTTGAATTCGACGTTGACCTTACCGCTGAGGATCTCAAGGCTCTTGCGGAACAGTTCAAGGGCGAATACAAGAAGGAACTCGATGAGGACTTCCCTTCCGATCCGATAGTTCAGCTCAAGGAAGCCATCAAGGCAGTGTTCAGAAGCTGGGACAATCCGCGTGCCAACGTATACCGTCGTGACAATGATATCCCTTACAGCTGGGGTACTGCGGTTTCCGTAATGCCCATGGTGTTCGGTAACCTCAACAATAATTCGGGTACGGGTGTTGCATTCACAAGAGACCCCGCCACCGGCGAGAAGAAGCTTATGGGTGAGTTCCTCGTCAACGCCCAGGGTGAGGATGTCGTTGCCGGAATACGTACACCCATGAAGATAGACGAGATGGAGAAGCAGTTCCCCGAAGCATACCAGCAGTTCATTAAAGTATGTAAGATACTTGAGAAGCATTATCATGATATGCAGGATATGGAGTTTACCGTTGAGAACGGAAAACTCTACATGCTTCAGTGCCGTAACGGAAAGAGGACCGCTCAGGCTGCTCTTAAGATAGCATGCGATCTTGTTGATGAGGGAATGAAGACCGAAGAAGAAGCAGTTGCGATGATCGATCCCAGAAACCTTGATACACTTCTTCATCCTCAGTTCGATGTAAAAGTACTGAAGAACTCCAAGCCGCTCGGACGAGGACTCGGAGCATCACCCGGTGCTGCATGCGGTAAGATCGTCTTTACCGCAGAAGATGCCGAACAGTGGAATGCAAAGGGCGAGAAAGTCGTACTTGTAAGACTTGAGACCAGCCCCGAGGACATATCCGGAATGAAGGCTGCACAGGGAATACTGACAGTCCGCGGCGGAATGACAAGCCATGCGGCCGTTGTTGCCCGCGGAATGGGTAAGTGCTGTGTATCGGGCTGCGGCGATATAGCAATGGATGAGGCGAACAAGACCTTTACCCTTGCCGGAAAAGAGTTTAAGGAAGGTGATCCGATCTCGATAGACGGAACAACCGGAAACATATATGAAGGACTGATCTCTACAGTTGATGCGACGATAGCAGGAGAGTTCGGTCGCATCATGTCATGGGCTGACAAGTACCGCAAGATGAAAGTACGCACAAATGCCGACACGCCCCACGATGCAAGAAAGGCCAGAGAACTCGGCGCAGAGGGTATCGGACTGTGCCGTACTGAGCATATGTTCTTTGAAGGAGACAGGATAGATGCATTCCGTGAGATGATATGTGCGGATACTGTTGAAGAAAGAGAAAAGGCTCTTGATAAGATCCTTCCTTACCAGCAGAGCGACTTTGAAAAACTCTACGATGCCCTTGAAGGATATCCGGTCACCATCCGTTTCCTCGATCCGCCTCTTCATGAGTTCGTTCCGACCGAGAAGGCCGATATCGAAAAACTTGCCAAGGCTCAGAACAAGAGCGTGGAAGATATCAAGACGATAATCGAATCTCTCCATGAGTTCAATCCCATGATGGGTCACAGAGGATGCCGTCTTGCCGTCACATATCCCGAGATAGCCAGGATGCAGACAAGAGCCGTGATAAGGGCTGCCATAAACGTTTCCAAGAAGCATTCCAACTGGAGCGTTAAGCCCGAGATCATGATCCCTCTTGTAGGTGATGTGAAGGAGTTCAATTTCGTCAAGAACATCGTCGTGGAGACGGCAGATGAAGAGATCAAGGCTGCAGGCTTCAAGCTCGAATACGAAGTCGGAACAATGATCGAGATCCCCAGAGCGGCTCTTACAGCCGATGAGATCGCCGCGAATGCAGATTTCTTCTGTTTCGGAACGAATGACCTTACGCAGATGACCTACGGATTCTCAAGAGATGATGCGGGCAAGTTCTTAAACGCATATTATGATACCAAGATCTTTGAGAATGATCCCTTTACGAAGCTTGACAGGGACGGAGTGGGCAAGCTGATGAAGATGTCCATGGATCTGGGCAAGCCCGTCAATCCGAAACTCCATGTCGGAATATGCGGTGAGCACGGAGGAGATCCTTCATCGGTTGAGTTCTGCAACAGTCTCGGCCTTGATTATGTTTCATGTTCGCCTTTCAGGGTGCCCATTGCAAGACTTGCGGCTGCCCAGGCGGCAATAGCTCAGAAATGATGAGCCACATAAATAACGGAGACAGACAATGAATATTTTTGTAACCGGCGGTGCCGGATTCATCGGAAGCCATACCGTGCTCCAGCTTCTTAAAGAAGGGCATGACGTGGCGGTCATCGACAATCTCTCCAATTCGTCCGAGGAAGCTTTAAAAAGGGTCGAAGAACTTTCGGGGAAAAAGGCGAAGTTCTACAAAGGAGACATACTTGACCGAAAGCTTCTTGATGCGATATGCGAAGAGAATGATTTTGACTGCTGCATACATTTTGCGGGATTAAAGGCTGTCGGCGAATCGGTTGAAAAACCCTGGGAATATTATAACAACAATATTTCCGGCACATTAAACCTTATTGCCGCCCTCAAAGATCACAACATGAAGAACTTTATCTTTTCATCTTCATCGACGGTCTACGGGGAGCCGAAAGTCATCCCGATCACCGAGGAATGTCCAAAGGGCACCTGTACGAATCCATACGGATGGACCAAATGGATGATCGAACAGATACTGATGGATATCTACAAGGCCGATAACGACTGGAACATTGTTCTGCTGCGTTACTTTAATCCGATCGGTGCCGACTCTTCGGGAAGGATCGGCGAAGACCCGAAGGGCATCCCGAACAACCTGATGCCGTACGTGACACAGGTTGCTGTAGGCAAACTTCCCAAGCTCGGAGTGTTCGGAGATGACTACGATACACCCGACGGAACGGGCGTAAGGGATTATATCCATGTCACGGATCTTGCCGACGGTCATATCAAGGCTCTTAAAAAGATATGTGATAAAGCAGGGCTTTGCATTTACAATCTCGGAACCGGGAAAGGGGTGTCCGTACTCGAACTCGTAAAGAGTTTTGAAGAGGCAAACGGTATCACTATCCCTTACGAGATCAAAGAAAGGCGTGCCGGGGATATCGCAATGTGTTACTCGGATGCCACAAAGGCCGAAAAGGAACTCGGATGGAAGGCAAAGCACGACATAGTTGATATGTGCAGGGATTCATGGAACTGGCAGAGTCACAATCCCGACGGATACAGATAACTGCCGAAGCATGAAATGCATGAACTTGTAAAATATTTAAACGATTATAAAAAAGAGTGTGTGCTCTCACCGCTTCTGAAGATGCTCGAAGCCGTATTTGAACTTACGGTCCCTCTCGTTATAGCCCGTATGATAGATAAGGGCATCAAGGCGGGTGACGGGACGATCATCACGGTTTCTTTCGTTACACTGATATTTCTCGGAATAGTCGGACTGTGTGTGTCAGCTACCGCTCAGTATTTTGCGGCGAAGGCAGCAACGGGTTTTTCCGCGGGCCTTCGCCACGATCTTTTTGAACATATTCTCTCGTTCGGGTTTGCCGAGATCGACAGGCTCGGAACGTCTACCCTTATCACGAGGATGACTGCCGATGTAAATGCACTTCAGAACGGCGTCAATATGTTCCTGCGGCTGTTCCTTCGTTCGCCGTTTATTGTCGCGGGCGCCATGATCATGGCCTTTACGATAGATGTAAAGAGTGCTTTTATCTTTGTCGGGGTGATAGCGGCTCTGGCGGTCGTCATTTATTTTGTCATGACGATCAACATTCCTCTCCTTAAGAGGGTGCAGTCCAAACTTGATGAGATAACACGTCTTGTCAGGGAAAACCTTTCGGGCGTGCGCGTGATCCGTGCCTTTACTCTTGAAGAGGATTCCGTCGCACGTTTTATTGATGCCAATTCCCATCTTACATCCATGATGCAAAGATCGGGAAAGATCTCGGCTCTTTTGAATCCCCTGACATATGTCATAGTCAATATCTCCATAGTTTTCCTGATCGCGGCCGGAGATTATCAGATCAGAGCGGGAATACTCACAACAGGCGCAGTCGTTGCGCTTTATAACTACATGTCACAGATCCTTCTTGAACTCATCAAGTTTGCGAATCTGATCGTCACCCTGAACAGATCGGTCGCCTCCGCACAGAGAGTCAATGAGATATTTGATGTTTCCTGTTCAATGACAGGTGATCCTTCTCATCCTGATATCATAAACGCATCCGATGTACCGGAAGTAGAGTTTAGAAACGTTTCTCTCCGATATCATGAGAATGCCGACGATGCCATAAGCGGTATTTCGTTTAAGATCGAAAAAGGTTCCTCGTTCGGGATAATCGGAGGAACAGGTGCAGGAAAATCATCCGTTGCGCATCTGATCCCGAGGTTTTATGATGCAACGGAGGGAGAAGTTCTTGTCGGAGGGATCAATGTTAAGGATATAGACCTGTCCGCCCTGAGAAAGCATGTCGGCATCGTTATGCAGAAGGCTGTACTCTTTGAAGGCACGATAAGGGATAATATGCTGATCGCCTCACCCGGCGCGACCGATGAGGAGATCATGGAAGCATTGGAGACGGCTGTATGTTCCGAAGTCGTAAGAGAAAAGGGAGGCCTTGACGCACATGTTGAAGCTTCGGGGAAGAACTTTTCGGGCGGACAGCGTCAGAGGCTTGCAATTGCGCGCGTGCTCTGTGCAAAGCCTTCGGTACTCATACTTGACGATTCATCTTCGGCACTTGATTTTCTGACGGACAAAAAACTTCGTGAAAATATTACCGGTCTTTCATATCATCCCACAGTCATAATCATATCCCAGAGGACGGCAAGCGTTGAGGGATGCGACAGCATCATGGTGCTCGATGACGGAAAGTGTTCGGCAATAGGACCGCACGCAAAGCTTCTTGAAACATGCGGTGTATATAAAGAGATATACTTATCCCTATACCGGAAGGAGGAAGACTGATGGCTGTCGATACATCGGGCTTTGTTCCCAAAGGTAATCTGAACACCGATTCGGGTGCATTATCTGCCAGCGGACGAAAGCATACGATAAAGAGGATCTGGGAATTCCTGAAGAGTTACCGACCTAAGATCTTCGCATCGCTATGTCTTGCGCTGGTATCGGTCTTACTGACCCTTCTTGTCCCGATAAAGATAGGAAATGCCATTGACCTTATAGGTACGGGCTCTTCCGGTATGTACGGGGATCTTCTCATCGCCGCACTGTTTGCGATCGGAGTGTGTATATCACAGTTTGCGATGAACATCATCAACAATTCGATCACCTATCATACCGTAAAAGATATAAGGAACCGTGCGATCGAAAAACTTCAGACGCTGCCGCTTTCCTATATCGATTCCCATCCTCACGGGGATATCGTAAGCAGGATAGTGGCCGATGCCGACCAGTTTACGGATGGTCTTTTGATGGGCTTTACACAGGCGTTTACTGGCATCATGACGATAGCGGGAACATTGATGTTCATGCTTTCGATGAATGTTGTCATAACGGTCGTTGTCGTATTCGTTACACCTCTTTCGATATTTATCGCCAGATTTATTTCCAAGCATACGTATGATATGTTCAAAATACAGGGGATTGAGCGGGGGAATCAGACGGCGGTCATTGACGAGATGATCAAAAATGAGAAGACCGTCAAGGCATTCTGTATGGAAAAGGACGCTCTTGGACGCTTCGACGAGATAAATGAAAGGCTTACCGCATCATCGCTTCGAGCCATTTTCTTCTCTTCACTGACCAATCCATGCACAAGATTTGTAAATGCGGTCTGTTATGCCCTCGTTGCCCTTTCCGGAGCGTATTTTGCGATGGGAAAGGGAGGCTTTGCGGCAGGTGCGATAACCGTCGGTACCCTTACGGTCTTTCTATCATACGCAAACCAGTATACAAAACCGTTCAATGAGATCTCATCGGTGATATCCGAGCTTCAGAATTCGCTTGCCTGTGCCGCAAAGGTTTTCGAGATCCTTGAAGAAGAAAGCGAAACTCCTCAAAAAGAAGATAAGATCACAGACTGCAGAGGAGATGTGGCTGTCGAAAATGTTGATTTTTCATATGATCCGTCCGTTGAACTGATAAAGGGACTGAGAATTTTGGTCAAAAGCGGGCAGAGAGTTGCAATAGTGGGCCCTACCGGATGCGGAAAGACAACGATCATAAATCTCCTTATGAGATTTTATGATACGGATTCGGGCAGGATAACAGTTGATAAAAAAGATATCAGGGATGTCACACGAAAGAGTCTTCGAAGGTCATATGGAATGGTACTGCAGGAAACATGGTTAAAATACGGCACCATCATGGATAATCTTCTTATGGCAAGACCGGATGCAACAAAGGAGGAAGTGATAAATGCAGCCAAGCTTTCCCATGCGCACGGCTTCATAAGAAGGCTTGAAAAAGGATATGATACGGTTATAGGAGAAGAAGGGGAGGAACTGTCCGCAGGCCAGAAACAGCTTCTGTGCATAACAAGGGTGATGTTAAACCTGCCGCCCATGCTGATACTTGATGAGGCGACAAGTTCCATAGATACACGTACGGAGATGAAGATCCAGTCTGCATTCGAAACTCTCATGAAAGGCAGGACCAGCTTTATCGTTGCTCACAGACTGTCGACGACGGTAAATGCCGATCTGATACTTGTCATGCAAAAAGGCAGGATAATAGAGATGGGTGATCATTTGTCACTTATACGAAAAGGCGGATTTTACAAGAGCCTTTATATGGCCGGAATGGGCGGGGATGAAGCAGATGGAAGCTGATATCATATTGTTTGATGAGGTTGACAGTACAAATACAGTATTAAAGCGTATGGCAGATGACGGTGCAAAAGAGGGCACATGTGTCATAGCACTGTCCCAGAGAAAGGGCCAGGGAAGGTATGGAAGGACCTTTTACTCCCCGCACGGAAACCTGTATATGAGTCTGCTCCTTCGTCCCGAAGACGACAAACTGTTTGAGATGATAACGGTTATTGCGGGTGTTGCTGCTGCCGAGGCCATAAACGAGTTCTATAAGATCCCGGTTGGCATCAAATGGGTCAACGACATAATAGTGAATGAAAAAAAGGCCGGGGGTATAGTTGCCCAGTCATATGATATCGGAAAGAGCAGCCGTTATGTCATCCTCGGTATAGGAATAAACATCTATGAAGCGGAAGATGTCCCGGATGAGATAAGAGATATATATACGTCTCTTACGGGTGCGCATAATAAGGTGTCCGGCAGCAAAGAGATCGAAAGCTTCGCCCGCACGATAATAAGGTCCTTTTCCCGTTATTATGATAGCGGTCTTATCAAGGAGGCCGTCGGGAGGTACAGACAGTTATCATGCGTTATCGGGAAAATGGTAGAGTATGTTTCCGGATCAGGGACCATACAGGCCAGGGTATGCGGCATTTCCGATGACGGCGGTCTCATTGTTGAGACACCAGGCGGTAAAAAGTGTTTCAGGGACGGCGAGATAAGGATAAGACAGGCGTTGTCACCTTGATTAATACCATGTTAGAGTATATAATAGTCATCGTTTTTCAGGTCGGTTTATGAGGTGTGTTATGGGCAGATTATTTGATCCTTCGGATGGATTTGATGAAGACGCATGTCTTTCGATGTATGACAGCAGCTATGATTTTTACAAGCTCGTTCTCAACACGTTTCTGGATGATGCAAGACGTGCAAAAGAAGGTATGGAAGATACGTATTCTGCCGGGGATATAGAAAACTACCGTATTATTGTCCACGGACTTAAAGGTGCGGGCGGATCGGTCGGAGCAAAACAGCTTGTTGATCTTGCGACCCGTTCAAACGCACTTATCAAGGACGGGGAATGGGACAGTGCGGTCAAACTTCACAAGCCCCTTATCGATGAACTGGAACGGCTGATAAAAGTGATCCCGGAAAGGATCCTGGCACAGAACGAATAAGAAGGAGAAAAGATGAGCATTACCATCCCGCAAGGATATAAGAGCCCGATGTCCGTCAAGGATACGGAGATCGCAATCAAGGAAGTAAAAGACTATTTCGAGAGGATGCTGGCAAAAGAGCTTAATCTCACTCGTGTGTCCGCGCCTCTTTTTGTTTTTCCGTCATCCGGACTGAATGACAATCTTAACGGTGTAGAACGGCCCGTAAAGTTCGGGATAAAAGAGATGAACGATAAAGAAGTGGAGATCGTTCATTCACTTGCAAAATGGAAGAGAAAAGCACTCGGGGATTACGGATTCAAAAAAGGTGAAGGTCTGTATACCGATATGACTGCGATCCGCAGGGATGAGGATACTGACAATCTTCATTCCATATATGTCGATCAATGGGACTGGGAACTGATCATAAGCAGGAAGGACAGAAACGTCACCACGCTCAAGTCGGTCGTCCGCAAGGTTTATGAAGCACTGAAGAATACCGAGGTTTTCATCAACTCCAGACATCCGGAGATCAAATGCATCCTTCCGGAGAACATCAAGTTCGTAACAACGCAGGAGCTGCTTGATAAGTGGCCCGATCTTACTCCCAAGCAGAGGGAGGATGCGGCAGCCAGAGAATACGGAGCCATATTCCTGATGCAGATAGGAGGAAAACTTTCCGACGGAAAACCGCATGACGGAAGGGCTCCGGACTATGACGACTGGTCACTTAACGGAGATATAATAGTCTACTATCCGGTTCTTGATATCGGACTGGAGCTGTCATCCATGGGCATAAGGGTTGACGAGGAGTCGCTTGCACGTCAGCTTAAGGAAAAAGGATGCACCGATCGTGCAAAGCTTCCGTTCCAGAAAGCAGTTCTTCAGGCAAGGCTTCCATATACCGTCGGAGGCGGCATAGGACAGTCAAGGATATGCATGTTCTTCTTGAGAAGGGCACATATAGGTGAAGTACAAAGCTCCGTGTGGCTTGAGGAAGATCATGATGCAGCCGAAAAAGCCGGTATTGTACTGCTTTAAATATTAACAGATGATTTGATTTGGGAGAGATGATGAAACAGTATACGTCAAAAGAACTCAGAAAGATTTGGATAAAGTTTTACGAGGAAAGAGGTCATAAGAATGTAGGTGCCGTGTCCCTGGTGTCCGACGGATCCACGGGTGTTATGTTCAATGTTGCCGGCATGCAGCCCCTTATGCCTTATCTTCTGGGCAAACCGCATCCGATGGGAACAAGGCTGTGCAATGTTCAGGGCTGCGTCAGGACAAATGACATTGATTCCGTCGGCGACAAGTCTCATGTCACATTTTTCGAGATGATGGGCAGCTGGAGCCTTGGCGACTATTTCAAGGAGGAACGCTGCAAGTGGAGCTATGAGCTCCTTACCGAAGTGTTCGGATTTGACAGCGATCATCTTGCCGCAACGGTATTTGCGGGTGACGAGAATGCTCCGAGAGATGAGGAAGGCGCAAAATGCCGTATAGCTTCCGGTTTCAAAAAGGAGAACATATTTTATCTTCCGGCAGAAGACAACTGGTGGGGACTCGAGTACGGTCCCTGCGGCCCCGACTCCGAGATGTTCTATATCGCGGATGTGCCCGACTGCGGAAAAAATTGCGGTCCCGGTTGTTCATGCGGCAAATATACCGAACTCGGCAATGACGTGTTCATGCAGTATGAGAAGCACAAAGACGGAAAACTGACACAGCTTGAGAAGAAGAATGTCGATACCGGATGGGGGCTTGAGAGGATACTTGCCTTCCTTAACGGGACAAAAGACGTTTATCAGACCGATCTTTTTGAAAAGGCTGTTTCCTATATAGAAAAAGCTTCGGGCAGTAAATACGGCGAAGATGAAAAGATGACACGCTCCATACGTGTCCTTGCCGACCATATACGTACATCGGTTATGCTTATGGGTGATGAGGCGCTTCTTAAGCCTTCAAATGCCGGAAGCGGTTATGTGTTAAGAAGACTGATAAGGCGTGCGGTCCGTCACGGCAGGATACTAGGACTGTCGACCGATGATCTTCTTGCAGTGGCATCGGTATATATCGACGATGTATATTCCGAAAGCTATCCGAATCTTGCCGCCAACAGGGAAAAGGTCCTTACGGGGCTCAGAAATGAGATAGACCGTTTTACGGAAACGATCGAGAACGGTATGAAAGAGTTTGCCAAGATACTCGAGAGCAACAAGGATAAGGCATCAGGCGGTATTTCCGGTAAGGATGCATTTTACCTGTATGATACATTCGGCTTCCCGCTTGAACTGACTGTCGAGATGGCAGCAGAAAAAGGTCTTGGCGTGGACGAAGAAGGATTCGCTAAGGCGATGGAGGAACAGAAGCAGAAGGCAAGGGCCGGCGCAAACTTTGCGCAAAAGTCATCCGATGACTCTTTTGCCGCATTTGATGCGCTCGATCCCACTAATGTCACTGAGTTTACCGGATATGACAGGACATCCGATTCGGGAACCATCCTTGCCATTGCCGCAGACAGCCTTACCGATTCCGTCGAAAAGGGATGCAAATGTACGATCGTAACTTCCGTCACTCCTTTTTATGCCACGATGGGCGGTCAGAAAGGTGATTTCGGGATGATCACCGGATCCGGTGATTTTGAAGTTACCGATACCGTAAAGCTTTCGCAGAACAGGATCGGCCATGTAGGCATTGTAAAAAGCGGCACTTTCTCAGTCGGAGACAAAGTGACTCTTAAAGTTGACGAGACAAACAGGCGCCGTACATGCATGAATCATTCCGCCACCCATCTTCTCCAGAAGGCTCTTCAGACCGTGCTCGGAGACGATGTCAGGCAGCAGGGATCATATCAGGACGGTGAGAGAACGAGATTTGACTTCTCGTTTTCAAGGGCACTTTCGTCCGATGAGATCACAAAAGTCGAGGATATAGTCAACGAAAAGATAATGGAAGACCTTCCTGTTACCACAAAGGAGATGTCTATAGATGAGGCTAAAAGGACAGGTGCGATGGCACTGTTCGGTGAAAAGTACGGCGATGTCGTTAGAGTCGTGTCGATGGGTGATTTTTCAAAGGAACTGTGCGGCGGTACCCATGTGCCTTCCACCGGAGCCATACACTGCTTCAAGATCATGTCCGAGGGCGGTATAGCTGCAGGCACCAGAAGGATAGAAGCTGTCACGGGTCCTGCCGTGCTTGATTATTACCGCAAGATCGAGAATGATCTTAATGAAGCGTCCCTTATCGTAAAATCAACTCCTTCGGCACTTTCGGACAGGCTGACGAAGATGAATCAGGAGATCAGGAATCTTTCATCCGAGCTTGAATCCCTCCGTTCAAAAGCTGCGATGGATTCGGTCGGAAACATTGAAGACAAGCTTATTGAGGTAAAGGGACTAAAGCTCATCGCCACATCCGTTCCCGATTCCGATGCAAATAACTTAAGAACTCTTGCTGACAGCCTGAAGGAAAAATATGCTGACGGTGTATTTGTTCTGTGTTCGGAAAAGGGCGGCAAGGTCAACCTTGTTGTCATGGCAGGTGATAAGGCTGTATCTTCCGGTGCTCATGCAGGCAACCTGATCAAGAAGCTCGCACCTATGGTAGGAGGCGGAGGAGGCGGCCGCGAGGGCATGGCTACAGCCGGCGGAAAGGACCCTTCGGGGATCGGATCGATGCTCTCCGGTGCAAAGGATATTCTTTCCGAAATGCTCTGATCATATTTTTCTTGACTATTGCATTGATTTATGCTTATAATACGCCTAGTGCGAATAAAGAAAGCCTTCGGGTCTGCACAATCTATGACTTGAGGGGAGGTATGGAAAATGGCAGAAGTTATCGTAAAAGAGAACGAGAGTCTTGACAGCGCGCTGAGACGCTTTAAAAGAAGCTGTGCCAAGGCTGGCATACAGCAGGAGATCAGAAAGCGTGAGCATTACGAGAAGCCCAGCGTAAAGCGGAAGAAGAAATCCGAAGCTGCCAGAAAAAGGAAATATAATTGATATTCACCCCCGTTTTTCGGGGGTTTTCTATTTTCAAAATTTTTTCTTTTTTTTATCATCGCGTCGTGTTATAATACCATATGTTGTATAGGGGAAAGATCACGCAACTAAATATTGCAAAGGACTAAAGCTTTCATTGATATATGCGGCCGCAGCCGTGCTCGTTATACTGTTGATCGTTTTTGTGTATGTACAGAGCAGCGGTTATACGATAGTCGAATATTCCATAACGACGGACAAGGACATAGGTTCTCCTGTCAGATTCGTGATGATCTCGGATCTCCATGACACGGATGTGACACATGATCATAACAAAGAACTCCTGGATAAGATATCGGAGAGCGAATGTGATTTTGTCATCCTTGCAGGCGATATGATCACAAGCTACATGGAGCCCAAAAGCAAGTCCGGAACAGCTTATGATTTTTTGAAAAGGCTTTCCGAAGATCATAAGGTATACTACGGACTCGGCAATCATGAGCAGAGATATATGGAAGAACCGGACCGTTTCCCTCACAAGTTTGAAGAGCTTTCTTCATTTGTCACCGGTCTTGGCATTGAGTTTTTATCAAACACTTATGCCGATACGGATGACGGCAGGGTAAGGATATACGGGTTCAACGTTCCGATCGAAAACTACAGGCGGGCAGTTGATTCGACCCTCCCGCACGGGATCCTCGATAAGACGTTCGGCAGCATCAGCGGTGACAGATACAATATCCTGATAGCGCATGATCCGGTCTACTTTGAGGAATATGCATCATATCATCCGGACCTTGTCCTTTCGGGACATCTTCATGGCGGGATAGTAGCCATACCCGGGATCGGCGGAGTCATTTCGCCCCAACTTAAGTTCTTTCCCAAATATGATGCGGGACTGTTTCAAAAAGACGGTGTTACCATGATAGTCAGCCGCGGGATAGGATGGCATTCGATCCCGATAAGGATATTCAACAAGGCTGAGATGGTCATAGTCAATATATGCCCCAAAAGCAAAGGATAAGAAATGGCGATAACAGTTAAACTTGAAAAATTCGAAGGTCCTCTGGACCTGCTCCTTCATCTGATCGATAAGAACAAGGTGGATATTTATGATATCCCGATCGCGCTTATCACCGATCAGTATCTTGAATATCTCAAGCAGATGGAAATCGAGGATCTTAATGTGATGAGCGAATTCCTTGTTATGGCGGCAACGCTTCTTGATATCAAGGCAAGAATGCTGCTTCCGGCCGAGGTGAATGAAGAAGGCGAAGAAGAAGATCCGAGAGCCGAACTTGTCGAGAAACTCATCGAATATAAAATGTACAAATATATGTCGTTCGAGCTCAAAGACAGACAGATCGATGCGGTCAGGAACGTATACAAGAGCGCAACACTGCCGAAAGAGGTCCTGGAATACGTGGAGCCTATCGATTATGAGAAACTCGTCGGTGACGTTGATCTTGCAAGACTAAACCAGATATTCAAGTCAGTCGTCAGACGTCAGAAGGACCGTATAGATCCTATAAGGAGCCGCTTCGGAAACATCGAAAAGGATGAGATCAATCTTGAGGAGAAGCAGCTCTATATCGAGATGTATGTAAGGACCCACAAGAAGTTCTCGTTTGTGGCACTTCTTGAGGCGCAGCCGACCAAGATGGAGATCGTCGTAACATTCCTTGTTATCCTTGAGATGATGAAGACCGGAAAGATCCGCATCGTTCAGGATAATCTGTTTGATGATATTATGATCACATCGCTGGCTGCCTGAAGAATATGAAAAAAGACTTTGAAGAATCATTAAAAAACAATATTGACGATCTTGATATCGCAAAGGAACCCGAGAAGACGGAACCGGTAGTTAAAAAAGCCGAGCATCCGGAAGCCGCGATCTCCGCGATACTGTTCGCAATGGGAGATTCGGTTGAGATCAGGAAGCTTTCCGATGCGATCGGTTACAGTGAGGATGAGACGCGGACGATAATCGGTAAGATGAAGGACAGGTTCGAGAGGAACAAGGACTTCGGCATAACGATCGTGGAACTTGATGACAGCGTTCAGATGTGTTCGAAGACGGAAATGTATGAATATCTGATAAGTGTAGCCAAGATACCGAAGAACATGCATCTGTCCGATACGGCTCTTGAGACTCTGTCCATAATAGCATACAAGCAGCCCGTAACGCGTGCTGAGGTTGAGAAGATAAGAGGCGTCTCATGTGATCATCCGATCAACAAGCTCCTGGAGTACGGCCTTATCACCGAGCTTGGCCGGCTGAACGCTCCCGGGCGCCCGCTCCTGTTCGGAACGACGGAACAGTTCCTGCGTTCGTTCGGCGTCAAATCTATCGATGATCTTCCGGACATCGCACCCGACCGGCTTGAAGAATTCAAAAAAGAAGCTGCCGAAGAGATACAGTTAAAACTCGATATTTAACAGAAGGACCCGAAGGGTCCTTTTTTTGTAACCTTTTTTCTGTATTTATATCTTTGAAAAATCAATTTGCTGTGTTAAAATATGAAAAGTGTCTTTTTACGGGATATTTATTATTTTTCATATGGAGGTTTTGCAATGAGTAATTCTTCACTTGCAGGCAAACGTATAGCCAGTTTGCTTGATGAAAACAGTTTCGTTGAGATCGGCGCGCAAGTTACTTCCCGCAGCACTGATTTTAACATGGAACCGAAGGAAGCAGTTGCTGATGGCGTCGTAACAGGTTACGGTCAGATCGACGGAAGACTTGTTTACGTATACAGCCAGGATCCTGACGTGCTTGGCGGTTCCATCGGCGAGATGCATGCGAAGAAGATCGTTGAATTATACGATCTTGCTCTTAAAGTAGGTGCACCTGTGATCGGACTTATAGATTCCGCAGGGCTTCGCCTTAATGAATCAACCGATGCACTTGCCGCATTCGGCAGCATCTACAAAGCCATGACAATGGCAAGCGGCGTGATACTGCAGATCTCGGCAGTGTTTGGAAAATGCGGCGGAGGACTGTCGATGATCACCGGTCTTTCGGACCTTGTATTCATGGAGGAAAAGAGCGCCAAACTGTTCCTCAATTCTCCCAATGCGCTTTCGGGAAACTACGAGGAAAAATGTGATACTGCTTCGGCCGCATTCCAGTCGGATGAAGCGGGTAATGTTGATATTGTTGCAAGTGAAGCGGAAATATTCGGGGAGATCAGAAGCTATGTATCGCTTCTTCCCTCCAATAATGACGAGTTCGGTGCATTAAGCGACTGCACTGACGATCTTAACCGTACAACGGATGATATAGGAAACTGTACAACAGATACATCCATTGCACTTTCACTCATAGCTGACGACAATTCATATTATGAAGTGAAGGCCGGTTATGCAAAAGAGATAACAACAGGATTCATAAGGCTTAACGGCCAGACCGTGGGATGCATAGCCAACAGATGCGAAGGCTATGATGAGGAAGGCAATAAAACATGGGGATCGGATCCCGTGCTTACATTCAAGGCTGCAAATAAGGCTGCCGATTTTGTGGCATTTTGTGATTCGTTTGAGATCCCGATCCTTACTCTTACAAATGTTAACGGTTTTGAAGCCGATGTCTGCAACGAGAAGAATATGGTCAGAGCCGCAAGCAGATTATCATATGCATTTGCGGATGCAACGGTTCCGAAGGTCAATGTCGTTATCGGCCAGGCATTCGGAAGCGCAGGTATCATCATGAATTCCAAGGCTCTCGGTGCTGACATGACATTCGCGTGGGACAGTGCAAAGATTGGAATGATGCCCTCGGATCTTGCCGCAAAGGTCATCTTTGACGGTAAGGGAGAGGATGCCGTTAAAGAAGGAGCAAAGGAATACGACAAACTTCAGAACAGCATCGATTCTGCAGCAAGACGCGGATATGTTGACGGTGTGATAGCAGCACCCCAGACAAGAAAGTACGTGATCTCGGCATTTGAGATGCTTTATACAAAGAGAGAGGACAGACCCGCCAAGAAGCATGGGACGGTTTAGAAAGGAATGGGATGCGTAATATGAAAAAAATCATTTTGGTATTATGTTCATTTGCCTGTCTTTTCAGCCTTACCGCATGTGGCGGCGAAACGAGAAAGGTATTGGATGCCCAGGTTGCAACGAGTCTTGAGCAGACAACAAGTGATCTGGTAACGCAGTTTCTAGCTGCGGTTGACGAAAACCAGGCGCAGGAGATCGCTGACCAGGGCGGAGAGTATCTTGAGTATGTCATATCGAATTATTTCGGCATAAGAGCCAACGGTAACGGTATGGTCAATGCCCTTAATTCATGGAACAGCTCCCGGGAAGATCTCGGTGACTTCGTTTCCATCACGGGAATGAACGCGACATACGATGATTCAGACAAGGACATAATCGTAACTCTTGATATCGTGGGTTCCAAAAGGACAGCCCAGGTAGAGGCGATCTATAAGGATGATCTTTATAAGACACTTAATTCCCTGACCACCAACATCAACTGGACGTTCGGTGAGAAGATGGAAAAGGCGGGACTTAATACCCTGCTCGGTATGGGTACCGTGTTCATAGTTCTTATAATCATCAGTATCATAATCAGCCTGTTCGGTTTTATTCCGAAGATCCAGGCGGCATTTAAGAATGATGATGATGTCAAGTCATCAGCAGTCGATAACACGATCGCGCAGATCGTTGAAAAAGAAGAACAAAATGACGATCTCGAGATAGCAGCCGTTATCGCCGCAGCGATCGCCGCTGCAGGTTCGGCAGGATCACAAGGAGGATCCGGATCATCGGGAGATCTTGTTGTCAGAAGCATAGTCAGAAGACCCAACAGCATGTGGAACAAATAGGAGGATTGATCATGAAAAACTATACAATTACCGTAAACGGAAACGTATATGACGTAACAGTTGAAGAAGGAACAGGCTCATCTGCTCCCGCAGCAGCACCCAAGGCAGCACCCAAGGCTGCTCCCGCAGCACCCAAGGCTGCAGCATCATCAGGAGCAGGCTCTGTCAGGATCGAAGCCGGAGCAGCAGGTAAAGTATTCAAGATCGCAGCCAATGTCGGTGACAGCGTAAAAGCGGGTGATGCAGTTGTTATCATCGAAGCGATGAAGATGGAGATCCCCGTTGTTTCTCCCAGTGACGGAACAGTTGCATCGATCGACTGTGCCATAGGCGATCCGTGTGCTGCAGGCCAGCTTCTTGCAACACTCAACTGATTGCATTTTGAATGAAACTGTGGAGGTCATAAAATGTCATATGTAGCAAATACATTTGGGAATCTGTTGCAGCAGACGGCATTTCTCGGACTGAGCTGGGGGAATTACCTCATGATCGTCGTTGCCTGCACGTTCCTTTATCTGGCGATAGCAAAAGGCTTTGAGCCGCTGTTGCTTACTCCCATTGCATTCGGAATGCTTCTTGTCAATATCTATCCGGATATAATGCTCAAGATAGAAGAAGCCGCCAACGGAACGGGCGGACTGCTTTATTACTTCTATAAACTGGATGAATGGGCTATCTTACCTTCTCTGATATTTATGGGTGTGGGAGCCATGACGGATTTCGGTCCGCTCATCGCCAATCCCAAGAGTTTCCTGCTCGGTGCGGCAGCTCAGTTCGGTATATATGCTGCCTATTTCCTGGCTATCGCCATGGGCTTTAATGATAAGGCAGCCGCAGCGATCGCCATCATCGGCGGAGCTGACGGTCCTACTTCGATCTTCCTTGCTAGTAAGCTCGGACAGACGGCACTTCTCGGACCGATAGCTGTGGCAGCCTACTCATATATGTCGCTCGTGCCGATCATACAGCCGCCAATAATGAAACTGCTTACTACCGAGAAGGAACGGAAGATCAAAATGGAACAGCTTCGTCCCGTAACAAAGCTTGAGAGGATACTGTTCCCTATAATAGTTTCTATCGTTGTCTGCATGATCCTTCCGACAACCGCCCCTCTTGTAGGTATGCTGATGCTCGGCAACCTCTTCAGGGAGTCCGGTGTTGTCAGACAGCTTATGGATACCGCAAGTAATGCACTTATGTATATCGTTGTCATTCTTCTCGGAACATCGGTAGGTGCGACAACATCCGCAAAAGCGTTCCTTAATGCAAATACGCTCAAGATCGTTGTTCTCGGACTTGTTGCTTTTGCTTTCGGAACAGCTGCCGGAGTATTGTTTGGTAAGCTCATGTGCGTTCTCACCGGCGGAAAGGTTAATCCGCTTATCGGATCAGCCGGTGTTTCGGCCGTTCCGATGGCTGCACGTGTATCGCAGAAGGTCGGTGCCGAAGCTGATCCCACCAACTTCCTTCTCATGCATGCCATGGGACCGAACGTTGCAGGTGTTATCGGTACTGCGGTTGCAGCAGGTACATTCATGGCGATATTTGGAGCCTTTTAAACATACATTTTAAATGGAGGATAATAAAATGGGTGAAGTTGAAAAGAAACCGGTAGGCATTATGGAAACCGTTCTGCGTGATGCACACCAGAGCCTTATAGCTACGAGAATGCCTACCGAAGTGATGCTTCCCATCATCGACAAGATGGATGAGATAGGTTATCACTCGATAGAATGCTGGGGCGGTGCCACTTTTGATGCATCACTCCGTTTCCTGAAAGAAGATCCGTGGGAGAGACTTCGAAAGCTCAAAGACGGATTCAAAAAGACAAAACTGCAGATGCTCTTCCGCGGACAGAACATCCTAGGTTACAGACCTTATGCGGATGACGTTGTTAACGCATTTGTTGAAAAATCGATCGCCAACGGTATTGATATCATAAGGATATTTGACTGTCTTAACGATCTTAGGAATCTGCAGGCTGCCGTTGATGCAACAAACCGCGTTAAAAAGCAGGAGGGCAGAGGAAGCACACAGGTAGCGCTTTCATATACGCTCGGTGATGCTTATACGCTCGAGTACTGGGCTGATATGGCCAAGAAGATCGAGGAGATGGGTGCCGATTCCATCTGTATCAAGGATATGGCCGGACTTCTTCTTCCTTACAGGGCTGCCGAGCTTATCAAGGCCATGAAGGAGAATACAAAGCTTCCGATACAGCTTCATACTCACTACACATCCGGTGAAGCTTCAATGACATACTTAAAGGCTGTTGAAGCGGGTGTCGATGTTATCGACTGTGCCATTTCACCTTTTGCACTCGGAACCAGCCAGCCGGCTACCGAGGTTATGGTTGAGGCCTTTAAGGGCACTCCTTATGATACCGGTCTTTCACAGACAAAGCTTGCCGAGATCGCCGATTATTTCAGACCTTACAGAGAGGAATGCATAGAGTCCGGACTTATGAGCACCAAGGTGCTCGGTGTCAACATCAAGACACTGCTTTACCAGGTTCCCGGCGGAATGCTTTCAAATATGGTATCCCAGCTTAAGGAACAGAATGCCGAAGACAAGTACCAGGAAGTTCTCGAAGAGATCCCCAGAGTCCGTAAAGACTGCGGTGAGCCTCCTCTTGTTACACCTTCGTCACAGATCGTCGGTACACAGGCTATCTTCAATGTCCTTATGGGCGAAAGATATAAGATGGCTACAGGCGAGTTCAAGGATCTCCTTCGCGGAAACTACGGTCAGACCGTTAAGCCCATGAGCGAGGAGGTCATCAACAAGGTCATTCCCGGAGAGAAGAGATCGACTGCAAGATCCGCCGAGGCTACGGGACATGATAAGCCCGAGCTTGAGCAGCTTGAGTCGGAGATGAAACAGTACAAGCAGCAGGACGAAGACGTTCTGTCATATGCACTGTTCCCTCAGGTAGCGGTTGATTTCTTCAAATACCGCGAGGCTCAGCAGAGCAGAGTGGACCTCAAAAAGGCCGATACGGAATCTTCCGCTTATCCGGTATAAAAAAATAAATGATTTTTGTATTTTAATGATGCAAAATATCATAACGTGTGTTACAATAAACGGGCGGTCAAAATGACTGCCCGTTTTTTTCATGTCAGGGGAGTACAGGGTCAAAATATATTTATTTGAGAGGGTATTATGGCAAGAAAAGAACAGATTTCCAAACAGATGATCTTAGACGGGGCATTCGATCTTGTAAGGACTCAGGGCATCGAAATGCTTACGGCAAGGAAACTTGCCGCACATATCTCGTGCAGCACTCAGCCGATATTCCGTGTATATGCAAATATGGAAGAACTGTCCAATGAGGTTTTTGTAAAGGCAAAGGCCTTTTATGAAGAATTCTGCCTCGGATTTGAAGCAAAAGACGAGACACCTTTTGTGGATCTCGGATTGTGTTATATAACATTTGCAAGAAAAGAGCTTAATCTCTTCAAACTGTTATTCCTTACACCGCATGATGATAACAATACCATGTATGATCTGATCAATGGTGCCAACAACGGCTTCGTCATCAAGCAGCTTCGCAGGATCAAGAACCTTGATATGAACAGGGCGGGAGACATATTTATGAAGGTATTTATCTTCATGCACGGAATGGCATGCATGGCGATCTGCGGAGAACTTGATCTTACGACGGAAGAGATACTACCTACGCTCAAGGAGACGATAGAGGGATTCTTTTAGGATATGACTGTAACGGTTGTTGGCGGAGGCGCCGCCGGCATGATGGCTGCCATATCGGCAGCGGAAAATGGAAATATCGTAACGCTTGTCGAGAAGAACGACAGGCTGGGAAAGAAGCTGTTCCTTACGGGAAAAGGCAGGTGCAATATCACCAATGCGTGCCCGGTGGAAGAGCTTTTTGACAATATTGTGACCAACAGGAAGTTTTTGTACAGCTCGGTTTATTCATTTGACAATGAGGAAGTCATTCGATTTTTTAACGAAAACGGTCTTAAGACCAAGACGGAACGCGGCAACAGGGTGTTCCCCCAAACAGACCATTCTTCCGATGTTATAGCCGTGCTGAAAAAGAAACTTGACAGACTCGGTGTCAAGATAATGTTAAATACCGAGGCTGTCGGACTGGAAAGATCATCGGACAATACAATAACTAGCGTTATTATAAAAAGGAAAGAAAATAAGGATAGACTGCTTTCCGATGCCGTGATCATGGCGACGGGAGGAAGGTCATATCCTCTTACGGGATCTGACGGGACAGCCTTTTTGCTTCTTGAAAAACTGGATATACCCGTTAATGATTGTGAGCCTTCACTCGTTCCGCTCGTCTGTAAAGATGCGGATGTTCTTTCGATGCATGGTTTATCGCTGAAGAACGTATCGGTCAGCGTCGCTAAGAATAACAAGGAGCTCTTTTCGGGATTCGGGGAAATGCTGTTTACCCACTTCGGCCTTTCCGGTCCGCTGATACTGTCGGCGTCTGCATTCATACGACAGAAGGATTACAAGAGCGGCATAAGGGTCATTATCGATCTGAAACCGGCACTTTCTTATGAAGAACTTGACAGAAGGATACTAAAGGATTTTGAGGAATTCGCAAACAGGGATTTTTCCAATTCACTGCAGAAACTTCTGCCGAATAAAATAATATCACCAGTTATTAAAAGATCAAAGATCGATCCCCATAAGAAAGTGAATATGATAACAAGGCAGGAGAGGAAACAATTATGTGATGTCATTAAATGTTTTCCGATCCCTGTCATCGGAACGAGGGGGTTTGATGAGGCCATAATAACACGCGGCGGGGTTGATATAAAAGCCGTTGACCCTTCGACCATGAGATCAAGATCGGTAAAAGGCCTGTACTTTGCCGGTGAGATGCTCGATCTTGATGCGCAAACAGGCGGCTTCAATCTCCAGATAGCGTGGTCGACGGGACATCTCGCCGGGGAATGCAGATAGGAGGAATAATAACATGGCAAAGAGCATAGCGATCGACGGCCCTGCCGGAGCGGGGAAAAGCACTATTGCAAAGCTTGTCGCAAAGGAACTTGGCTATATCTACGTTGACACCGGAGCGATGTACAGGGCAATGGCACTGTTTCTTATTCGAAACCGGATAGACCGGGATGATACCGGGGCGATTGAGGCCGCATGTGAGGATGCGGATATATCGATAGCTTATGAGAACGGAACCCAGGTCGTTCTTCTTATGGGTGAAAACGTCAACGATCTTCTGAGGACCGAGGAGGTCGGTAACATGGCTTCGGCTTCGAGCGTAAATGCCAGGGTAAGAAGCAAACTTGTGGCTTTGCAGCAGAAACTCGCACAAAATGAGAACGTTGTTATGGACGGGCGTGACATAGGTACCGTTGTTCTTCCTGACAGCAGATGCAAGATATATCTTACCGCATCGGTTGACGTCAGGGCAAAGAGACGGTATGACGAGCTTACCGCAAAAGGTTCGGCAGCCGATCTTGATAAGATAAAGGCGGATATAGCCGAAAGAGACGAAAGAGATATGAACAGAGCCAATTCGCCGCTTCGGCAGGCGGAAGATGCCGTTCTTATCGACTGCTCAGAAATGTCGATCGAAGAAGTAAAGAACGAGATTTTAAGGCTTGCCAAGGAAAAACTGTGATGGAGATCATTGTTGCAAAATCAGCCGGTTTCTGTTTCGGTGTAAAAAGAGCTGTCGACATGGTCTATGAACAGCTTTCGGCAGGGCAGAAGATCTATACTTTCGGCCCTATAATACATAATGACGTTGTCGTCTCGGATCTGAAAGCAAAAGGAGTCACCGTCATTAACGATGAGTCCGAGATCAGGGACATCAACGGCGGGACCATAATCATCAGATCTCACGGCGTTACCAAAAAAGCGTTTGAGATGCTTGAGGCTTCGGGCGCAAAAGTCATAGATGCCACATGCCCTTTTGTAAAGAAGATCCATAATATCGTTTCCGAAAGAAGCGCAAACGGTGACAGGATCGTTGTGATCGGGAACAGGTCCCACCCCGAAGTAAGAGGGATCGTGGGATGGTGCAGGAACGAAGAGGCATTCGTCCTGGAAAGCGCTGATGAAGCCTGTGATTTTGAGTGCGATAAAAACGATACGCTCACGGTCGTTTCACAGACAACTTCCAGTGTTCGCAAATTTAAAGAATTAGTTGAAATTTTGCAAGGAAAAGGGTACAATGTTAACGTTGTGAACACTATATGCAATGCGACCGATACGAGGCAGGAAGAAGCTCGTCAGATAGCCTCCACGGTCGATATGATGATAGTGATAGGAGACCGCAAGAGCTCCAATTCGCAAAAGCTTTACGAAATCTGCAGTCGTGAATGTAGTTGTACCGAGTTTGTACAGACAAGTGATGAACTTGAAACAGATCCGCAAAGATCGCTCCGACGTGTAGGAATTACTGCGGGGGCTTCCACTCCGCAAAAAATAATCGAGGAGGTTCAAAATTATGTCAGAATTAACTTTTGAACAAATGTTAGAAGAATCTTGCAAAACAATACACAACGGAGAGGTAGTCGAAGGAACTGTTATAGCGGTTAAGCCTGAAGAGATAATTCTCAACATCGGGTACAAGGCTGACGGTATCGTTACACGTAATGAGTATTCCAATACACCCAATATAGATCTTACGACCGTTGTGAACATCGGTGACAAGATGGATACCAAGGTCATCAAGGTTAATGACGGAGACGGCCAGGTCCTTCTGTCATACAAGCGCCTTGCTTTTGACAAAGGTAATAAGAGGATCGAAGAAGCATTCGAGAACAAGGAAGTGCTTAAGGCTGAGGTCGCGCAGGTACTTGACGGAGGATTGAGTGTTCTGGTTGAAGAGTCCAGAGTATTTATTCCCGCAAGCCTCGTATCCGACGGATATGAAAAAGATCTCTCCAAGTATCTTGGCCAGGAGATCGAGTTCGTGATCACAGAGTTTAATCCCAGAAAGCGCCGTATCATAGGTGACCGCAAGCAGCTTCTTATGGCTGAGCGCGAAAAGCTTCAGAAGGAACTGTTTGAGCATCTTAAGGTCGGCGATGTCATCACCGGAGTTGTTAAGAATGTTACGGATTTCGGCGTATTCATCGATCTTGGCGGTGCGGACGGACTCCTTCATATTTCAGAAATGAGCTGGGGCCGTGTTGAGAACCCGAGGAAGGTATATAAGCCCGGACAGGAAGTTAAGGTTTTTGTTAAGGAGATAAACGGAACAAAGATCGCATTATCACGCAAGTTTGAGGACGAGAATCCCTGGGTTGATGCAGAGAGCAAGTTCCATGTAGGTAAAGAGGTCACGGGTAAAGTTGCCAGAATGACCGATTTTGGCGCATTTATAGAGCTTGAAGAAGGAATAGATGCACTTCTCCATGTTTCACAGATTTCAAGGGATCATATAGACAAACCTTCGAATATCCTTTCGGTAGGTCAGGAAGTTACTGCAAAGATCGTAGATTTTGATCTGGACAACAAGAAGATCAGTCTTTCGATGAAAGCACTCCTTCCCGATGAACCTGCCGCTGACGCCGAATCCGCTGACGCTGCTGCAGATACTGCTGAAGAAGCCAAAGCTGATGATGCGGCAAACGAGGCAACAGAGGATAGTACGGAGGAATAAGCCGAGGCTTATTGATAAGGAACAAAATGGATTACGAGAAGTTTAAGGCTGCGATCCTCCGGATGACCGGCATTGATCTGTCCGCTTACAAGGAAAACCAGATGAAGCGGAGGATTAACACGCTTATAGATAAGCATAAGATTTCCGGCTATGAGGATTTTGTAAATGCTCTCAAGACTGATAAGGGACTTTTTGAGGAGTTTGTAAACTACTTAACGATCAATGTTTCGGAGTTTTACAGGAATCCCGATCAGTGGGAACTGATGGACAAGGAGTTCATACCGGAACTCATAGAAAAGTTCGGTAAGAACCTGAAGATATGGTCGGCGGCATGTTCGACCGGAGACGAACCGTATTCACTTGTAATGGCTCTGTCACGTCATCTGCCGCTTTCACAGATCAAGATACATGCGACGGATCTCGACAAGCAGGTCATTGCTGCTGCCAAGACCGGAATATATGCGGAAAAAAGCCTTGCCGGCGTACCCAAGGATCTGAAGGACAAGTATTTTACCAAGGTGGGCAATTCCTACCAGATAAGCAATGATATCAAGTCCAGGGTTGAGTTCAGAGAACATAACCTGTTAAAGGACACATACCAGAAGGGATATCATTTCATCGTTTGCAGAAATGTTCTGATCTATTTTACCGAGGAAGCAAAGGATGAGATATTCGGAAGGTTTGGAGAGAGCCTTTGCGACGGGGGTATCTTCTTTATCGGAAGTACCGAACAGATCATGAACCATCGCAAGTACGGATTTGAGCGAAGAAATTCTTTCTATTACGAGAAAAAGGATGCTCTGTTAAAGGGTTAATTTCTTTTCTTCATTTTGAAAAATACGTTTATGAGTTCGCGGCCGAAAATATCGGCCGCTTTTTCATCGAAATCTTCGGGAAAACGGAAATATTTCTTTTTATCCTTAAGCGATGTTTTAAATACGGGAGAAAATACCGCATCAGGCTGCTTCATGAATCTGCCGTCGGCTTTTTTACAGCAGGTCTCTTTTGTGGCCTTTCGGTACCTGCCCGGCAAAAGAGATGATGCAAGCTCACGGGGTATTACGGTATCTTCATCGGGAAGATAACAGTAATCCTTGTAATTATCAAAGAAAAGCTTCATCTGAGTCCTGTAAAGCGGGAGCCTGATAAGGATATTCCCTGTATCGGCTGAAGCTTTAAGATACATGGTATCCGTCTTGGAGACAAATGATTTGGGAAAACTGACCCTTGTGTTGTAACTGAAGATTACCTCTTCGCATCGGTTGCCTTCAAGATCGAGGTAAGGGCGTATCTCATACCCGATATAGGATATGTCGGCATCCTTCAGATCGAGATAGTACAATACAGGGAGCATTCTGTGCATTCCGAGGACATCTTCAAGATTGTGGGTGATCAGCATATCGAAGAGCTCATCGCTGCCTGTTTGTTCGAATTGTTTATATACTTCTATCAGCTGACCGCCGTCATACATATCTTTTCTGTCAATTCCGAGAAAATCCTCGATCGCTTTCTGACGCATGGTCTGGGAAAACAGCAGATACCGTAAAGGCTTGCATAACCTGTAAACATCCAGCTGCTGCATGCCGTCAAACATCCCGCTGATGTCATACCGTTCTGCCTTATATGAAAGATAAGGTATGTCGAAGCCTGTTCCGTTAAAATGGATCAGATGGTCAAATCCGCGTGAAAATGAGACAAATTCCCTTAAGAGCATCTCTTCCTCACTGCATCTTTCCCCGAAGAACAGCCTGACTTTAAAACCTTCTTCGGTATAATAACCGCATCCGATCAGGTAAAGAGATGTGGTCTCTTTTTTCAGCCCGGTTGTTTCTATGTCAATGAACAGTGCATGCGAAACGTCGCACAGCCGTTCGAGCGGATATAGCGGATGCTCCCCTTTGTAGACTTTATCGATCACCTTCATGATTTGTCATTATAGAACAGATTTTTTGTGATATCAATTGTCCTAATATACAAAATATAGTATAATAATGGCGTTTTACTGAACACTGTTTGTGTATTTTCCCAAGGAGAAGTCTATGCCGCATCTTACGTTTAAAGGTGGGATCCATACATATGAAGGCAAGGACCTTACAAAGGATAAAAAGATCATAGATCTTCTGCCTTCTTCTCCGGAACTTGTATACCCTCTGTCCCAGCACATCGGGGCCCCGGCGGTACCGGTCGTTTCGATCGGAGACAGAGTACTTCGCTATCAGAAGATAGCGGAAGCTTCCGGTTTCGTATCTTCCCCCATATACTCGTCCGTATCCGGGACCGTTACCGCCATTGAGAACCGGCGGAATGTGCAGGGCCTTATGACGCCTTCCATAGTCATCACAAATGACGATCTTTACGAAGAGGCACAGCGCCTTAATGTCAGGCCTATCGCAGAAATGACAAAAGAAGAAGTGATCAATGTGATCAGGGAAGCCGGTATCGTCGGAATGGGAGGAGCGGGTTTTCCCACCCATGTGAAACTGTCTCCGAAAGATCCCCAGAAGATCCACTATGTTATAGCAAACTGTGCCGAATGCGAGCCTTATCTGACATCAGACTACAGGAGAATGATGGAAGAACCGGAGAAGCTTGTTGCCGGACTTAAGATAATACTTGCGTTGTTTGAACATGCAAAGGGAATCCTTGCGGTTGAAGATAACAAGCCTGACTGTATAAGGCTTCTTAAGGATCTGTGCCTTGATGAACCGAGGATAGGGGTCAAGGTACTTAAGACCAAATACCCGCAGGGGTCCGAACGCCAGCTTATCTATGCAACGACTTCTCGTGCGATCAATTCAACGATGCTTCCGGCCGATGCGGGATGTATTGTCAATAATGTTGATACGATCGTTGCGATATATCATGCAGTGATAGAAGGCAGGCCTTTATGTGAGAGAATAGTCACCGTTACCGGTGATGCGGTCAAGTATCCTCAGAATTACAGGGTATACACAGGAACGTGTTATGATGACCTTATAGATGCTGCGGGCGGATTCAAGCAGCGGCCGGAGAAGATAATCTCCGGAGGACCTATGATGGGGTTTGCGCTGTTTGATACACATGTACCCGTGACCAAGTCGTCATCCGCAATAACAGCATTTCTTAAAGATCCGGTTTCGGAATCGGTTCCCGGTGCGTGCATCAACTGCGGAAGATGCGTGGATGCATGCCCTTCAAGACTGATCCCTTCAAAACTGGCTGATATTGCCGAGCATTATGATGAGGAAAAGTTTGTTAAGTTAAACGGTCTGGAATGTGTTGAATGCGGATGCTGCAGTTTCATCTGTCCCGCAAAACGGCACCTGACACAGGAGATAAAGATGATGCGTCAGAATGTTTTGGCAAACAGAAAGAAGAAGGGATAGGAGGGCGAATATGAACGATCTTATCAATGTTTCGGCTTCTCCTCACGTAAGAAGCAGGATGTCAACATCTGCCATCATGTTCCTTGTTATATTGAGCCTTCTGCCTTCGGCAGTGTTCGGTATGATCCGCTTTGGCTTTTATGCCGCACTTCTGATCGCAGTATGCATAGCATCATGTGTTATTACGGAGGTGGTATTTGAACTTCTGATGAGGAAAAAGGTTACGGCAGGGGATCTTTCCGCTGTTGTCACGGGCCTTCTTCTTGCATTAAACCTTCCGCCCTCGGCAACATGGTGGATGGGAGCGGCAGGAAGTGTATTTGCCATTCTGATTGTAAAGATGCTCTTTGGGGGCCTGGGTCAGAACTTTATGAATCCCGCACTTGGCGGAAGATGTTTCCTGATAATATGTTTTGCTGCGAGGATGACTGATTTTTCCTATGACACGTTTACGGGTGCAACACCTCTTGCCGTATTAAAGGAAGGAGGTGCGGTCAATCTTATGGACATGTTTGTGGGCCGCATTCCCGGAACGATCGGCGAGGTTTCTGCCATAGCACTCCTTGCGGGAGCAGCCTTTTTGCTCATTATGGGTATCATCGATTTCAGGATCCCTTTGGCATATCTGTTATCTTTCGTGCTGTTTATGGGAACATTCTCATCCCCCGGCTGGGATATGACATATCTTGCCGCAGAGCTTTGCGGAGGCGGACTAATGCTCGGGGCATTCTTTATGGCAACGGATTATGTCACAAGCCCTATCACCAAGACGGGACGGGTCATATTCGGAATATGCTGCGGACTTCTTACAGGTCTGTTCAGGGTGTTTGCATCAAGTGCCGAAGGAGTCAGCTATGCGATAATAATCAGCAACCTTCTCGTGCCGCTCATAGAGCGGATCACGGTTCCGAAGCCTTTCGGAAAAGGAGGTGAGATCTGATGAAAAGTGCTATCAGGAATATCTGCTGCCTTACGATCATCACATTGGCTGCTGGATTCGGACTCGGTTATGTGTATGAGCTCACAAAAGAGCCGATCATCCGCATGGAAGAAAAGCAGAGGCAGGATGCTTATAAAACGGTATTTGCCGAGGCTTCTTCATTTTCGGATGACATGGATATCGGATCGGCACCTTCCGTTATAGCCTCTTCAGGTATAGAAGGAGTCGAGATCGATTCCTGTGTTGAGGCTGTTGATGCGTCGGGATCGGTCCTCGGTTATGTTATCAACTCGACGTCACATAACGGATATGGCGGGGATATAACAGTCTCGATAGGGATCGATAATAACGGAGTGGTAAAGGGAGTTGAGATGCTTTCGATCTCCGAAACGGCCGGCCTTGGAATGAAGGCCAAAGAGTCCAGATTCAAGGACCAGTTTTCAGATAAAGCCGTTAAACAGTTCACGTATACAAAGACAGGTGCAGCATCGGACTTTGAGATCGATGCTATCAGCGGTGCCACGATAACGACAAAAGCCGTTACCGATGCCGTAAACGCCGCCCTTGCTTATTATGAGTCCATAGGAGGTGGCATATGAAGAAGTGTTTTGAAAGACTGTATAACGGTCTTGTCAGGGAGAATCCCACATTTGTTCTTATGCTTGGGATGTGTCCGACTCTTGCGGTGACGACTTCCGCCATAAACGGAGTCGGGATGGGTCTTACGACGACCGCAGTCCTTATCATGTCAAACATGATCATATCGATGCTTCGCAAGGTGATCCCCGACGGAGTGAGGATCCCTGCCTTTATAGTCATCATCGCAAGTTTTGTAACTATCGTCGAGCTGTGCCTTGAAGCTTATATCCCTACGCTTTATGAAGCACTCGGCCTGTATATACCGCTTATCGTTGTCAACTGCATAATCCTCGGGCGTGCCGAGAGTTTTGCATCCAAAGACAGGGTCATTTATTCGATATTTGACGGACTGGGAATGGGACTCGGTTTTACGCTCGGCCTTACCTGCATAGGTATCGTCCGCGAGATCCTCGGAAACGGGACGGTTTTCGGATTTACGGTACTGCCCGAAAGTTACGAGCCGTTCACGATATTCATACTTGCTCCTGGTGCATTTCTTGTTCTTGCATTTCTTGTGGCACTTATGAATAAGATCAAACTGTTAAAAGGTAAAGATACAGGCGTTACGGGCGACTGTGACAAGCTTTGCAGGAACTGTCCCAATAAAGGCTGCGTCGGAAAGAGTATTGATACGGAGGTGGCAGGATGATCGGAGAACTCGTTGTTATCGCGATAGGAGCTGCTTTCATCAATAACGTCGTTCTTTCGCAGTTCCTGGGAATATGTCCTTTCCTCGGCGTATCAAGAAAGATAGAAACAGCTGCGGGAATGGGCGGAGCGGTAGTATTTGTCATAACGCTGGCTTCGGCCGTTGCCGGTGCGATATATAAATACCTGCTCGTACCTTTTGATATAACATATCTTCAGACTATCGTGTTCATTCTGGTCATAGCTGCGCTGGTCCAGTTTGTTGAGATGTTTCTTAAAAAGAAGGTAAAGGGGCTGTATCAGGCCCTTGGTGTTTACCTTCCGCTGATCACAACAAACTGTGCCGTTTTGGGCGTTGCGCTTACAAATGTCAAGAAAGAATACACGATACTTGAAGGTGTGGTAAACGGATTTGCCACTGCGGTAGGATTTTTGATCGCAATAGTGATACTCGCGGGACTTCGCGAAAAGATGGAGTATAACGATGTTCCCGAAAGCTTTAAGGGAATGCCGACAGTGCTTCTTACGGCCTGCCTTATGGCTATGGCATTCTTTGGTTTTTCACAGCTAAAATGACAGGAGATAAAGAATGGAATTTTCCGGTATCATCACAGCCGTATCCGTAGTCGCCGGATGCGGACTCCTTATCAGCATATTCTTAAGCATATTTGCCGCCAGGTTTGCGGTGCCGGTAAACAAGACCGAGGAGGCGATAACAGATGCCCTTCCCGGCAATAACTGCGGCGGATGCGGATATCCCGGCTGCTCGGGGCTGGCTGCTGCCATAGCAAAAGGTGAAGCCCCTGTTTCCGGCTGCCCCGTCGGAGGGAAACCTGTTGCCGACAGGATCGCTCAGATCATGGGTGTTGATCCGGGAGCATTTGTTAAAAAAGTTGCATTTGTCAAATGTAAGGGTACCTGTCAGCTTGCCGGCACTGATTATAACTATACTGGTCCCAAGGACTGCAAGAGTGAAGTCATGGCTCCCGGAAGAGGAAGCAAGAGTTGTGATTACGGGTGCCTGGGATTTGGTTCGTGTCAAAGAGTATGTGATAACGATGCCATAACCATAGTTGACGGAATAGCTGTCATCGATCCCGAAAAATGCGGTGCCTGCGGGCAGTGTGTAAAGGCCTGTCCGAAGGGTCTTATAGAGATCGTTCCTTATGATTCGAACGTAAGGGTTGCATGTGCTTCAAAGGACAAGGGAAATGTTACGGCTAAGGCCTGCAAGGCAGGCTGTGTCGGCTGCGGGATATGTGTAAAGACATGCCAGTTCGGAGCGGTTACCGTTACCGACAATGTTGCGCATATCGATTATGATAAGTGCACCAGATGCGGTCAGTGTGCCGAAAAGTGCCCGAAGAAGATCATCACTGTCTGATGTAACCGGCTGCATTGCGGCTCATCACGACTGATCCGTCTGTAAGGATAAGTACGGCTTCGGTATCCTTTGTATTATCGATCAGACTGAGTGCCGAATTGCTTCCCTCCAGTATGCATATCGTTCCGAGACAGTCGGCATCAAGAGCTCTGCTTGTTATCACTGTTGCGGATTCAACATCCGTTTGGGCGGGGTAACCGCTTTCGGGGTCGAGAATGTGGTGGTAGCGTTTACCGGCTGCCGTAAAGCTTCGTTCATATATACCGCTTGTTGCAACGGCCTGTCCGTTAAGCTTTAGGGGAATAAGAACATCCTCTTTATTGAACGGATCCCGGACACCGATCACAAAGGGTTCGTTATCGGGCTTGGAGCCTACGGTCTGTATGTCGCCTCCGATATTGATTATCGCACCGGTTATGTCGCATCCCGAAAGATATGCTGCAAGAGCGTCCGCAATATAACCTTTTGCCGAACCGCCGGGATCTATGGCAGTATTTTCGCCGACGGTCACGGTATCGTTTTTTTCATCAACAAAGATCTGGCGAAAATCAACAGCCGGGAGGGCCTGATTGAGAGAGTGCGGATCGGGGATATTTCCTTTTTGCGAGTGGAAATCCCACAGATCGGTAAGTGGCTTTACGGATATATCGAACATTCCGTCTGAAAGCTCACAGTATTTCAGGCTTTCATTTATCATCAGGGCTGTATCGTGATCCACCTTTACGCCGGTCTTTTTGGAATTGATGGATGCAATGTCACTTTCGGTATCGTTCTTATTGAAGAGTTTCTCGTAACGGCCGCACATATTCATGCATTCATCCATGGCAGAGGACAGTACGTCGTTGTCTTTGCCGTATAGATCGATGGTCACTACCGTATCATAGTACATGCCCGATCTTTGAAGATGACCGTTTGAGGATGCGGCGGAACATGACGCCAGAAATACGGCAAACACCGCCGGGATCGATATGAGAGTTAATCTTACAAGTGATCTCATGTATATATTTCTATCATAACCTGACCGTATGGTCAAAGATTAACGGGGGAAGAGTAGATGGCACCGGATTATTACAACCAGGATCCCGAGGATAAGGGGTCATACCAGAAGACCGTGGCACTTTGCGTAGCAGCAGCATCCCTTGTGATACTCCTGTTTCTTGTTGTGCTGTATGTCAATTCCGACAAGGGAACTGATACCAGACCTGTTGCAAAGACCGAGAAGACAGAAGAAGAGCCCGAAGAGGACTTTTTAAAAGACAGTCATAATATAACTTCAACTGAACTTGAGTTCTGGGAAGATGCGAAAAAAGAAAAGAGGATACAGCCCAAAGAAGAGGAGGGCGAACTGACTCCTTATAAATATGGTGATGAAAACAGTGATGATATCGGTCTGTCGGATACATCAAAAAACAGTTCATCTACTGATGAGATGAGCTCGTCTTCATCAAGTACGGAAAAAAGAGACCGCCTCGAGGAAGGCGAAGGCAGCCTTAATAAAGATGGAGCCGATGACTTTAAGGAAAGAGACGGTTATATCACGATCACGGATGACAAAGGGAAAAAGACCAGCTATGAGATCATTGAGGATGTCCCGAAGAATGATTATGATCTTTCGAATAACCTGATCAATGAAAACGGTATGTTGTCGTACAGGGATAACAGAAGAGAGGCGATAAAAGGAGCGGACCTTTCCAAATATAACGGATCGGTGGATTTTGCAAAACTCAAAGAAGCCGGTATAGGATTTGTAATGCTCCGTCTCGGGAGCAGGGGGTACGGAACCGGAAAGATCGATCTTGATGAGAGATTTGTCGAGTATGCGCAGAATGCACAGCTGAACGGTATCCAGACAGGAGCTTATTTCTATTCACAGGCCATAAATGAGGCTGAAGCGATAGAGGAGGCCAATTATATAGTAGGTGCCGTATCGGGATTTAAGATCAAATATCCGATCGCCATAGATATAGAAAAGGTGAGCGGTGATGAAGCAAGGACGGATAAGCTTACTTCTGCCGAGAGGACTGCAGTTGTAAAAGCATTCTGTGATGCCGTAAAAGGTTACGGATATAAACCCATTATATATGCTTCAAAGGAAATGCTCATAGGCTCGCTCAATCTGGAGGAACTTACTGATTATGATGTTTGGCTGCAGGATTATGACAGTCCCACCAACTATCCCTACAGATTTGCAATGTGGCAGTACAGCAGAACCGGGAAGATAGATGGAATAACGGGTGATATCGATCTCGATCTTTGCTTCATAAACTACGAGCAAAAATAACATGGTGATTTTTTATAAATCGAATTAAAAAATAACTGCTATAATTGTAAAAAATGTAGAAATCTAATATCTTTGTCACATAGTGGTGATTATTGTGCTAGAATATTCCTTGCCGTGGAGGTTAAGGAATATTTTTATGTTCAGATTTTTACGACAAACGATCAGTGTGATGAAGCGGATCAGCCTTAGCACTCATCTTAGATGCTTAAGTGTTCTGTCGGCCGCTGTTCTGTTATGTGTCAGCTTCTTTGTTGAGCCGTCACAGAGACAGTTCGTTGCGGATGATGACGAGTCGCTTCGTGCACAGATAATAATAGAATACAGTTCGGTCCTCGGCAGTCTTTCCGGTCTTGACAGTCTTGAGCATAAGGTTGTTGCCGAGATCGTTGATGCTATTCCCGGTGATATCGATGATGCACAGGAGACTGACGATACTGATGATGATATCGATCAGTATGATGAGAGGGATTGCATTGATGAAGCGATCACGGATATGCTCGGCGGGGAAGAGATCGTAAATGATGACGAGCCGGATTATACAGTGGATCTGTCAACGGTCTACCCGGCAGATGCGGTTGATGCGCTTGAAAGACTTGTCCAGTGTGAAGCCGCTACCGAAGATTTCAAGGGAAGAGTTCTTGTGGCCGATGTTGTATTGAACCGTGTTGATACAGGTATATGGGGTGATGATATCGTGTCGGTTATCGAGTCTCCCGGACAGTTCATTCCGGTTGTCAACGGTGCTTACAAAAATGTTCAGGTCGATCATCTGACAAAGGAAGCGGTCCTGTCGGCTCTGGCCGGTAACGATGAATCTGAAGGGGCCGTTTATTTCCAGAAGTCACGTGCCACATCCTGGGGCGGCAAGAAGTTTTTGTTCAGACACGGCTCACACAGTTTCTATAAGTGATATCTATCATATATCCGGTCATAAAGGATACATAAAAAGAGGAGAAACATTAAATGTTTCTCCTCTTTATTTGACTCTTATCAACTGAAGTTGCCGAACATCCATCAAGTGAAATCTCTGAATATCCTGTCCGAGATCGGAACCTTTATATACATAAGTGCATATTCTTTTGCCGACATGGATTCTATGTAGTTCATTCTGAAATTCTTCTCCGGCCGTGCTTTCCTGATGATATCGGCTGCCTTGTTATAGGCTATCGCTGCCTCCACATCCGTGTCATATGTTCCTATCGTGTAGAGCCCGTTTACGAGTATCCTTGCGCTGTATTTGGTGTAGACGCTCCGTTTTACGGCATACACACCGGTATAACGGTTTATGATCTCGATATTATCATAGCGCATGTCATATCTGTCACCGTTTATGAACCTGTAATCGCGGTTTAGCACGGCATGCGGCTTGATGCCGTATCTGCTGTAAAGGTTCACCTGCATACCGTAGTCGGCTACCCACAGGTGGCCGTTTCGCCTGCTGATCTTGTGGGAAGCAAAATAGAACAGGTCATCTATGTCGAACTTGAATATTATCGAAGGGGTCAGATAGTAGGAAAAATAGGTCTTCTCAAGATATATGGGATTTTTGATGTAGACTTTGTTGTCCCTGAAATTGATAAGGGTCACAAACTTGTCAAAATCAAGCGGAGTATCCGTCCTGTAGGCATCTATTGTTATATCTTCATTTGATATGATATCTTTGGCAACTTTATACGCGGCGTGTGCCATCTCCTCGGTGTCGTAACTTCCCAAGCTTATATGCTTGTTACGATACGTCACGGAACTCCTGTAATAAACCTTTCCGTTTTTCTGTCTTGCTTCAAATGCTCCGGCAAGTGCCATTTTATACCTTCCTTTCCTGCATAAACCCCTGTTTTCTTATGTCTATCAGTGTAATAAATTTCACATTGACAGTCAACATTATATAGTGTTAAATTATTTATGCCAATACAATATATTGTTTTTTTGCAATTTTTTTTTGCCAAATGGGGAGGTAGTTATGTCGCAGTTACCTGATCTTAAGGAGAATAATACAGAAGAGGCCGTCAATTATTCCGCTCTGTACAAGCCGGACCGTCCTGTCAAGATGATCAAGAAGGATGGAACCCATGAAGAGTTCAATGTCCAGAAGGTCGTGGATGCGGTAGGCAAGAGCGCATACCGTGCCTTGACCAAGTTCTCCGAAGATGAGAAGAAGTTCATATGCCAGAAGGTCGTAGACCGTGTGAACGAACTTGATGTTGACGAGATCCCCATCCCCATTATGCACAATATAGTCGAGTCCGCACTTGAAGAGGTCAAGCCGATCGTAGCCAAAAGCTACAGGGATTACCGCAATTACAAGCAGGATTTTGTCCGTATGCTCGATGACGTTTATATGAAGAGCCAGTCGATCATGTACGTCGGAGACAAGGAAAATGCGAACACGGATTCGGCACTTGTATCAACCAAGAGAAGCCTTATCTTCAATCAGTTCAACAAAGAGCTTTACCAGAAGTTTTTCCTCACAACGGAAGAGATACAGGCATGCCGTGACGGATATATCTATATCCATGATATGTCCGCAAGGCGTGATACGATGAACTGCTGCCTTTTTGACGTTGAGAACGTTCTTCGCGGCGGATTTGAGATGGGTAATATATGGTACAACGAACCCAAGACATTAGATGTTGCGTTTGATGTCATCGGTGATATTGTTCTTTCGGCTGCCAGCCAGCAGTACGGCGGTTTTACGGTCCCTTCGGTCGATCTGATACTCGAGCCTTATGCCGAGAAGAGTTACAAAAAGTATATTGATAAATATACCGCACTTGGTATCGATAAGGAGAGGGCTGAAGCAGAGGCTGAAAAAGACGTGGCACGTGATTTTGAGCAGGGTTTTCAGGGCTGGGAATACAAGTTCAACACTGTGGCATCATCCCGCGGAGACTATCCGTTCATCACGGTAACGGCCGGTACAGGTACGGGAAGGTTTGCCAAAATGGCAACGATCACGATGCTTGATGTCAGAAGAGCCGGCCAGGGCAAGAAGGAATGCAAGAAGCCCGTCCTGTTCCCGAAGATCGTATTCTTATATGACGAGAACCTTCACGGACCCGGCAAGGAACTTGAAGATGTGTTTGAAGCCGGGGTAAGGTGTTCGAGCAAGACAATGTATCCGGACTGGCTGTCGCTGACCGGAAAAGGTTATATCGCTTCGATGTACAAGCGGTACGGGAAGATCATTTCCCCCATGGGCTGCAGGGCGTTTTTATCTCCGTGGTATGAAAGGGGAGGTATGCATCCCGCGGATGATGAAGATGTCCCTGTATTCGTGGGGCGCTTCAATATAGGAGCGGTTTCCCTCAATCTTCCCATGATCCTTGCCAAGTCGCGGCAGGAATCAAAGGACTTCTATTCGGTACTTGATTATTACCTGAATCTTATCAGGCAGCTGCATATCAGAACATATGCATATCTCGGTGAGATGAGAGCTTCAACGAATCCGCTCGCATACTGTGAAGGAGGATTTTATCAGGGGCATTTAAAGCTTACCGACAAGATCAAACCGCTGCTCAAGTATGCGACTGCTTCATTCGGCATAACGGCACTTAATGAGCTTCAGGAACTGTATAACGGAAAGTCGCTCGTTGAAGACGGACAGTTTGCACTCGAAGTTCTTGAATATATCAATTCCAAGATCACCGAATTTAAGGAAGAAGACCATAACCTTTATGCGATATACGGCACACCGGCCGAGAATCTTTGCGGACTTCAGGTCAAGCAGTTCAGAAAGAAATACGGTATTGTCGAGAATGTTTCGGACAGGGAGTATGTTTCAAACAGCTTCCACTGCCATGTCTCGGAAGATATCACTCCTATAGAGAAGCAGGACCTTGAGTACAGATTCTGGGAACTGTCAAACGGAGGAAAGATACAGTATGTGCGTTACCCGATCGATTATAATCTCGGTGCGATAAGAACTCTTATCAACCGTGCGATGGACATGGGCCTGTATGAAGGCGTCAATATGTCACTGGCATATTGTGATGACTGCGGGCACCAGGAGCTTGAGATGGATGTTTGTCCCAAGTGCGGCAGCCGTAATCTTACCAAGATAGACAGGATGAACGGTTATCTGTCATATTCAAGGGTTCACGGCGATACAAGGCTCAATGACGCCAAGATGGCCGAGATAGCTGAAAGGAAAAGCATGTAATGAGATACCATAACATTACGAAGGACGACATGTTGAACGGTGACGGTCTTCGTGTGGTTCTGTGGGTAGCCGGTTGTTCTCATTGCTGCGAGGGCTGTCAGAATCCGTCAACATGGGATCCCAACGGAGGCCTTACTTTTGATGAGGATGCAAAGGAAGAAGTGTTTGCGGAACTTCGCAAGCCCTATGTTTCCGGTGTGACGTTTACGGGCGGAGACCCGATGTACGGCGGTAATTATCCCGAGATCAGAAGCCTTGCGGAGGAAATAAAGGACAAGTTTCCGAACCGCACGATCTGGATGTATACGGGGGACCTGTGGGAGAACCTGTATGAAGATCCGATTATGAAGAATATTGACGTTCTGGTAGACGGGGAATTTCATATAGAGGAGCGGGATGTCAAGCTGCTTTGGAAGGGAAGCGCGAACCAGCGCGTGATTGATGTGGCAGCAACTCTCGCTTCCGAAACCCCCGAAGTTCCCGTGATCTACTGTGACGATTACTATTAGATCCATGGCTATATCTGCCATAATGAAAAGGATGCTATATGAAAAGAATTGCCAGATTCAGTAAAGTGAGCTTTGAACAGTTCCTTGGAGCTTATAAGGATGATTTCGGCGGAACGGATGAAGAGATCAGAACGGTATATGACTCCATCAGGCTCCCCAAAAGGGCTACGGCAGGTTCTGCGGGGTATGATTTTTATACACCGGTATCCATACATTTGGAGCCCGGACAGACTGTAAAGATCCCGACAGGGATACGCGCGAAGATGGAAAGCGACTGGGTGCTCATGATCTTTCCCAGGAGCGGACTGGGTTTCAAGTTCAGGCTTCAGCTAAACAACACTGTCGGTGTCATTGACAGTGATTATTATGATTCCGACAACGAAGGCCATATTTTCATCAAGATCACGAATGATTCCAATGAAGGAAAAGTAGTTGATGTGGCAAAAGGCGGTGGTTTTGCGCAGGGTGTATTTCTGCCTTACGGCATAACCGAAGATGATGATACGACAGATGAACGTAACGGAGGCTTCGGAAGTACCGGCTGACGGAACAGTGGAACAGTGGGGACCGTCCCCACTGTTCCGACCCCGCTGTTTCATGGTATAATAGTTGCCATGAAGGCACATGAACATATAATAAAAAGCGTTGAAGAAGGAAGCATTGCCGACGAAATGGGTGTTGAGGTCGGCGATGCTCTTCTTTGTATTGACGATAATGAGATCGAAGACGTCTTCGACTACAGGTTCCTCATACAAAGCGAAGAGCTGACCGTTACGATACGTAAAAGTGACGGTGAAGTGTGGGAACTTGATATAGAGAAGGATGAGGATGAGGATCTCGGCATTGATTTCGGCGAAGGGATAATGGATGAGTACAGAAGCTGCAGGAACAAGTGTATCTTCTGCTTTATTGACCAGATGCCGAAAGGAATGAGACCGACTCTTTATTTTAAGGATGATGATTCGAGATTGTCATTTCTGCAGGGCAATTACGTGACACTTACCAATATGGATGATCATGATATCGACAGGATCATCCGTTACAGGCTAAGCCCTATCAATATCTCAGTTCAGACGACCAATCCCAAACTTCGCTGTATGATGCTGAACAACCGTTTTGCGGGCCGTTCCCTTGATAAGATCAGGACGCTTTATGATGCCGGCATCACGATGAATGCACAGATAGTGCTTTGTAAGAATGTCAATGACAGGGAAGAACTGAGGCGCACGCTTACCGATCTTCTTGAATATGCCCCTGTTCTCCAAAGCGTTTCCGTAGTCCCGGTAGGTCTTACAAAATACCGTGACGGCCTGTATCCGCTTGAGAGGATCGAAAAAGAGGATGCGCTCATAACGCTTGATATCATTGAAGAAGTGGCCGCTCAGGCCATGAGTCTGCATGGTATCCATTTTGCGCATGCTTCCGACGAAATCTATATCCTTGCCGAACGTGCGATCCCGTCTGCCGAAGAGTATGATGACTATCCCCAGCTTGAAAACGGAGTGGGGATGTTAAGACTGATGCATGATGAATATGAGACCGCATACGAGAAGACGGTAAATGATATAGAAAAAGGACTGATCATCCCCGAGGAGCATTACTGCAGGTTCTCGGTGGTGACAGGGATCCTGGCCGAAGGTTATGTAAGAAGATGCACCGAAAGGATATGCAGCCTGTTTCCGAACGTATCATTTAACATATATGCCGTCAGGAATGATTTTTTTGGGGAATATATCACTGTTGCGGGGCTTATCACCGGGCAGGATATCATCGCACAGCTGATGGGAAAAGATCTCGGCGGCCACCTCCTTATCCCGGACTGTATGATGAAGGCCGATGAGGAGATTTTCCTTGATAATGTAGCACTTTCCGAGCTTGAGGGGGCTTTACAAGTCAGGTGTCATATTGTAAAATCAAACGGATCAGATCTTGTTGATTTCATACTGAAAGAGAAGACTTATGAGTAAGCCGATAGTGGCCATCGTAGGACGTCCCAATGTCGGTAAATCATCCTTATTTAACATCCTTGCCGGATCTAGGATCTCCATCGTAAAAGATACCCCCGGAATCACAAGGGACAGGATATATGCCGAAGGGTCCTGGCTGGACCGCAATTTTACAATTATAGATACCGGCGGTATAGAGCCGGAAAGCAAAGACATAATACTGTCACAGATGAGGGAGCAGGCTCAGATCGCGATCGATACTGCGGACGTCATCATTTTTATGGTTGATGTAAAACAGGGACTCGTTGATTCTGACGCAAAGGTCGCCGATATGTTAAGGCGGTCTAAAAAGCCCGTGATACTGTGCGTCAACAAAGTCGATGATTTCAAAAAATACGGTAACGATGTTTTTGAGTTTTATAATCTCGGTATCGGTGAGCCGATCAGTGTTTCTGCTGCGAACAGACTCGGTATCGGTGAACTCCTGGACAGTGTTATCGAGTATTTTCCCGCAAATGAGTCTGATGATGAGGACGATGACAGGATCAAGGTTTCTATCGCGGGAAAACCCAACGTAGGCAAGTCTTCGATCATCAACCGTCTCATCGGAAAGGAAAGAGTGATCGTCTCCGAGATCGCCGGTACGACAAGGGATGCGGTCGATACCGTCATACGTCATGACGGGAAAGAGTATATATTTATAGATACGGCAGGTCTTCGAAGAAAGAAAAAGGTCAGGGAAGACCTCGAACATTATATGGTAGTTCGGACCGTGGCGGCGATCGAGAGGAGCGATGTGTGCATCCTTGTGATCGATGCCGCAGAGGGTGTCACGGAGCAGGATGCCAAGATCGCCGGTATTGCACATGAAGCCGGCAAGGCTATCGTGATCGCGGTCAATAAATGGGACATGATCGAAAAGGATAATAAAACGACCGTAAAGTTCGAAAAGGATATCCGCAGTGTTCTTTCATTCATCCCTTATGCCAACATCATATTTATTTCCGCCCAAACGGGTCAGAGACTTACCAAACTGTTCGATATCACTGACAAGGTTTATGAGAGCGCATCACGAAGGATCGCAACAGGCGTTCTTAATGAGATAATGACAGAGGCGGTGGCGCTTCAGCAGCCTCCCATGGATAAGGGAAAACGCCTGAAACTGTTCTATATGACTCAGGTAGGCATAAAACCTCCTACATTTGTCATCTTCGTGAACGATAAGGAACTCATGCATTTTTCATACCAAAGATATATAGAGAACAGGATACGGGAGGCTTTCGGCTTTGACGGAACGCCGCTTCGTTTTATCATAAGGGAAAGAGGCGAAAAGTGACGGCACGGTTGATCTGCGTGTGCATTGGTTATGTATGCGGACTGTTTCAGACAGGTTATATCGTTGGAAAGTATAAAGGCATAGATATCAGGGAACACGGCAGCGGTAACGCCGGTACCACTAATATACTCAGAACGATGGGGGCCAAGTATGCCGGTATCGTTCTTTTGGGAGATGCGCTGAAATGCGGTCTTGCGATCCTGATCGCCTCGCTTTTGTTTTCGAAGACGATGGGTGATATAAAGCCTCTCCTTTCGCTGTATGCGTCATTCGGAGTCATTCTCGGTCATAATTTTCCCTTCTATATGGGCTTTAAAGGAGGAAAAGGGATCGCGGCGACTGCCGGATTTATTATTTTCGGCCTTTCTCCCGTTATGACCCTTGTGGGGATCATCGTATTTTTTTCCATATTCTTTATCACTCACTATGTATCACTCGGATCCATCCTGCTTTATGTGGCTCTGGTGATCTGTTCGTTCGTGTTTGCCAAGACTGATTATTACGGCTGGAGCTATCTTGGCGAGCCGGATCTTTATGCGGAATATATTGCAGTCATCATAATAATGATGATCCTGATGCTTATAAGACATAAGGACAATATCAAAAGACTCATTGACGGAAGCGAGAGGAAGACTTACCTTCGCTCACGTCCCGAGATAGATGTAAATAAATGATCAGGAGGGTTCAAAGACATGGCAGATGTCAGCATTATCGGAGCGGGAAGCTGGGGAACCGCATTATCCCTTGTCCTGGCCGATAACGGCCATAATGTCACAATATGGTCGATCGCAAAAAGCGAGATCGACATGCTGAACGAGTATCATGAGAACAAAGACAAGCTTCCGGGTGTGATTCTTCCCGAAAACGTTGACTTTACTACGGATCTTAAAGCAGCATGCCATAACAGGGAACTCATCGTAATGGCTGTACCGTCGGTTTATACGAGAAGTACTGCGGCACTGATGAGTTCACACGTTGAAAAGGATCAGGTTATCGTGAACGTGGCAAAAGGGATCGAAGAGAATTCCCTTATGACACTCACCGATATCATCGAAGAAGAGATACCTCAGGCCAAAGTCGCAGTGATGTCCGGTCCCTCACATGCGGAAGAAGTCGGAGAGAGGATTCCCACAACATGTGTTGTTGTGGCAAAAAAGAAAGAAACAGCCGAGTTTGTTCAGAATATGTTCATGAACAAAGTGTTCAGGGTCTATATCAGCCCTGACGTGCTGGGGATCGAACTCGGGGGTGCCCTAAAAAACGTGGTGGCTCTTGCAGCGGGGATGGCAGACGGACTGGGGTATGGTGACAATACCAAAGCTGCCCTGATTACAAGAGGTATTTCGGAGATATCAAGACTGGGCGTAAAAATGGGTTGTAATTCCGAGACATTTGCAGGACTTACCGGAATCGGGGATCTTGTTGTCACATGTGCGAGCAAGCATTCAAGAAACCGTAAGGCAGGTATGCTTATGGGTCAGGGGATGGATCCCGATTCGGCCATGAAGGAAGTACACATGGTCGTTGAAGGTGTGTATTCCGCAAAAGCAGCTCTGGCACTGGCTAAAAAGTATGACATTGAGATGCCGATCATTGAATATGTCAACCAGATACTGTTTGAGGGCGCAAAGGTCAAGGATGCGGTCGGAGCGCTTATGAACAGGGAAAAGAAGGAAGAGTATTACGGACTTACCTGGCAGGAAGACTGAAAGACAGAGAGGATAACACATGGACATAAATACCGGAGGATTTAAAAGTACCGGAACATATATCGCATCACATGAACTTATGAGTGCCGTCAATGTCGCCCGGGCACTTTCAAAACCATTATTGATAAAAGGCGAGCCGGGAACCGGAAAAACAATGCTGGCAAAAGCCATTGCCGAATCCCTGGATATGCCCCTTATCTCATGGAACATCAAGTCGACCACTAAAGCCCAGGACGGCCTGTATATGTATGATACGATACAGCGGCTCTACGACGGACAGTTCGGGGAAGAAGGTGTCGACGATATATCAAGGTATATCAAGCTCGGAAAACTGGGCGAGGCTTTTGTTTCCGAAAAGCAGACAGTCCTTCTTATAGACGAGATCGATAAGGCCGATCTGGAATTCCCCAACGATCTTTTGTGGGAACTTGACCAGATGGAGTTTTTTATCTATGAGACCAAAGAGACGATCAGGGCAAAACACCGTCCTATAGTCATAATCACATCAAATGCCGAAAAAGAGCTTCCGGATGCCTTCCTCAGAAGGTGTGTTTTTCACTATATCGCTTTCCCGGACAGGGAACTTATGGATGAGATAGTAAGGACCCATTTTGACAGGGTTGACGAGAAGATCCTTTCCGAGGCGATGGATGTTTTCTACCAGATAAGAGATGAGAAATCAGTCAAGAAAAAGCCAAGCACTTCTGAACTTATCGACTGGATCAATGCACTGCAGCTGGGCGGCATAAGTGCCGACACAATAAAACAGGCACTTCCTTTTATCGGAACCGTTATAAAAAAAGACGAAGATCTTGAAACAGTCTCACATATGACAATGGAGTGACATGTTTACCGGGTTCTTTTACTTCTTAAGGGAAAAGGGAATGAAAGTCGGCCTGTCCGAATGGCTCGGCCTTATAGAGGCAATGGACAAAGGCCTGATACATGCCGATTTTACGGAGTTTTATCTTGTCTCAAGAATGCTCCTTGTCAGGAACGAGTATGAGTTTGATAAGTATGACACAATATTTGAGGAGTACTTTAAAGGGATAAAAGACCAGTCGGATGATATATCCGAGCAGATGCGCAAATGGCTTGAAAAGCCGGAGTACCGCGCCTATATGGAAGATCTGGAGAAGAAGAAAGCCCTTATGGAAGAAGAGGGCATACCGATAGTCGATAATGAGGATGTCCTTCGCAAGTTCAGGGAAAGACAGAAGGAACAGGATGCCGAGCATCAGGGCGGAAACCAGTGGATAGGTACCGCGGGCAACAGCTCATACGGAAATCTCGGCGGACATCTCGGAGGCGTCAGGGTCGGGGGAACGACCGGTTATCAGTCTGCATTCCAGGTCATAGGAGAGAGAAAATTCCGCGATTTCAGAAATGACCGGGTGCTTGACAACAGGCAGTTTCAGATGGCCCTCCGCTCTTTGCGGCAGTTTTCGACACGGCTTGACATAGACAGGACCGAGCTTGATATAGATGGGACAATTGACAGTACCTGCAATAACGGCGGACACTTGAAGATCGAGATGCAAAAGCCACGCAAAAACACTGTCAAGCTCCTTATGCTCATGGATTCGGGCGGTACGATGATCCCGTATACGAATCTTTTGACCGAGCTGTTCCAGTCTGTTAACAAGTCCAATCATTTTAAGGACATCAAGACTTATTTTTTCCACAACTGTATCTATTCGCATGTGTACAAGACACCCGAATGCGAGTACGGCGACTGGATCGACACAAACTGGATACTGAAGAACCTTAACAGCGAATATAAGGTTATAATAGTAGGGGACGCCGCGATGGCCCCGGAAGAACTGTATTCCCCAACCGGGAATTACCGCGGACCCAATGACGGGTATTCGGGGATGGAATGGCTTCAGATGCTCAAAAAGCATTTTAAGCGTATCATCTGGCTGAACCCCAAGATGGCACCCGGCAGCGCTCCATGGAGAGAAGCGGAGACAGCCGTCAAGAACACGTTCTCTATGTACAGGCTGACCGTAGAAGGCCTTAAAGAGGGAATGAAGTATTTAATGTTATCGAGGTAGACCATGCATAAAGTAATGATCGTTGATGATAATATGACCAATCTGATCATGGCCAAAAAGGCCCTGGAGGATCTGTATGAGATAATCCCTGTTTCTTCCGGCAATATCGCATTGGAGTTTTTGCAGGAAATGCCCGAGCCTCCGGATGTTGTTCTGCTTGACATCGATATGCCGGATGTAAACGGATTCTTTGTCATCTCTCAAATGAAGAATGTTGAGAAACTGGCCCGCATCCCTGTTGTATTCCTGACAGCCCAGGAGGATATCACAACGGAGATCGAGGGATATTCGCTCGGAGCGGTTGACTATATCAGGAAGCCTTTTACAGCAACTCTCCTGCGCAAGAGAGTAGACATTCATATCAAGTTTGTTGAGGCACAGAAGCATAATGAGAGGGTTAACGAGCAACTCCAGAAGGTCCTGTCCGAGAAGATCCACAACATTGTCGAACTGGAATATGCGATCGTTGAGATGTTCACTTCCCTGATGTCGAACAGGTCATACATAATCAGCGAACACAGCAGACGTGTCCAGACGTACATGTCCGTTTTCCTTGATGCACTTATCGAAACAAAACAGTTCAAGATCGAAGAGAAAGATGCGGAGATTTTAAAGTTTGCATCCAAGATGCATGATGTGGGAAAAATCTGCCTTTCCGACAGATGCCTGGCCGATATGGGAGATCTGTCGATACAGGAGAAAGAATTCAATCATGCCCACACTGTTCTCGGAGCCGAAGCCGTCAAGAAGGTCATGGATGTTATTTCCGATAACCGTTTTCTCAGATATGCTTACAACATGTGCCGCTTCCACCATGAAAGATGGGACGGAAAAGGTTATCCCGACAGGCTGATGACGGACAATATACCCCTGGAAGCAAGGATACTTGCCATAGTCAACAGTTATGATATATTCCGCACAACAAACGATGGTGCCGATCCGCTGACGCACAATGAGGCGATCAACAGGATCAGACTGTGGAGCGGCACGCACTTTGACCCGGAACTTGTCGAGGTATTTTTGAGCATACAGAGACAGATCGCCGACATACGTTTTGAATACACATGATAAAGTTTCTGAAATCCTTATATAACAAAGAGAATAATGAAGAACTGTACGTGTTCAACGTGACGCATACTATATGTATCATCGGAATGCTGCTCATATGTCCCATCGTCGGATTCTTCTTTGATGATCCTAGGGCTACGTATCTGTCATTCGGGATCTGCGTTATGTTTTTCCTGACGATGGCAGAAGCCAACAGGACACATAACATCAAACGCTGCATTATCATAATGTCAGTTGTCTTCAATTTCATTTATATGCCGGAGATATTCTATATGTTCGGCCATAATATCAGTGTCATTCCCATCTATTTTCTGTTCGGCGTCACATATTCCGTGATCATGCTCGATTCCAGGACGGCGATCGTTCTGGGTAGTCTTGAAGCTGTTTACTACAGCGTCATCCTCTTTACTGCCGACAGATTCGGACTGACGCATCTTTCGTATCCCGGCGTGACGGATATAAGAAGGCCTTATATTGCAGCCATTGTAGCAGTCGTTGTGGTAGGCATATGCGCCGGCGCTTCCATAAGATTCCGGTTTTCATTTTACCAGAAGGCTCAGGCCGAAGCTGAAAAACTCAAAGCCGAGGCCATGGATGCATATATAGCCAAGGACATGTTCCTAATCAACATGTCTCACGAGATACGTACGCCTATGAATGCGATCGTAGGTACTGTAGATCTGCTTCTCGATCAGGATGTGAGCGAGCATGTATCCGAAAGTGTTTATAATATCCTCAATTCCTGTAATGCGCTTCTGTCCATTACAGACGAACTGATGGATCTGTCCAGAAGTGAGAACGGAGAGGTAGAGCTGTTTGTATCGACATATGATCTTTCCGATCTTCTTATGGAAGTCATTAATATGATGACCGTAAGGCTTACCGAGTCCAATCTTGATTTCTTTGTTGAAATAAACAGGAGTATCCCGCGATTTTTATATGGCGACTCATCCAAAATGCGTCAGCTGTTTGTCAATATACTAAACAATGCCGCAAAGTTCACCCATACCGGCAGGATAATCATGCGCGTGGATTACCGGCTGATCGATAACGACTCGATAGAACTCATTGTCGATATCGAGGATACGGGTATCGGTATCAGAAAAGAAGATATTCCGACACTCTTTACGCGTACCGAATACGAAACGGGAGATGATGATACCAATATCGACGGTTCCGGAATGGGTCTTTCAATATGTTCACAGATCATTAACGAGATGCACGGCGAGATATCCGTTAAGAGCGAATATCAGACCGGAAGCGTGTTCACGTTTAAAGTCCCGCAAAGGTTCACCTCAATGGATACCGTTACCGGCATACCTGATCCGAGGTCGTTTCGTATTCTTGTATTTGAGAAGAATGAAGAGTATACGCGGCATGTCATGAAGATCCTGGCAAGTTTCGGTATTGAAGCCGATATCGCGCAAAACAGCCAGGATATCGAGCGGTTGATGAACATTAACCGTTACACGCATGTGTTCATATCAAACGAACGTTATGAGGAATGCGAACGCGTACTAAACAGCAGGCTTGTTCAGGAGACCATAGTGGCCTTTCTTGACATCGATGACAATGTACAGATAAGCAAAGCTTCAAATGTACTTACAAGACCTATACATGCGCTCAATATCGCAGCCCTTCTGCGCAATGAGACCAACTCGTACGTCCGGGAAGTGTCCCGTAAGGGCGGTTTTGAATGTCCTCATGCCAATATTCTTGTTGTTGACGACAACTATACGAACCTTAATGTTGCCGAGGCCATTCTGTCCAAGTACAAAGCAAATGTTCTTACGGCGCTTTCGGGAAAAGACTGCCTGAGGATACTGAAAGACAATGATATCGATATGGTATTCCTTGACTATATGATGCCTGAAATGAACGGAATAGATACGCTCGAAAATATCCGGAAACTCCCCGGCTCCAGGTATGCCTCGATGCCTGTCATCGCACTTACGGCAAACGTTATAAGCGGAGCCAGGGAGATGTTCCTAGAAGCCGGGTTCGATGATTTTATGGCAAAGCCCGTTTCCATTGACAAGATGGAAAAAACACTGCGCAAATATCTCCGACGCGAACTGGTCGTTCCGATATCTGATGTCAGTAAAGAAGGAATGTTATGAACCCTTTTTCAAAGATCAAAAATTTCATAGGGTTTTTAAGAAGCGATGAAGTTTCAACGGATGCAAAGGCACTTTATCTTGTCGTGATATACTGCTGTATCGCGAATGCTGTCTTTGTTGCCGCTTTTTTCGCAAACGGTGTTGATATCGCTTGCAGATGCATTGCAACGGGAATGCTCATCATATTCCTGGCCATACTTTATCTGCTTAACCGTTTTGATGAGATATACATCTTTAAGTATGTCATTGTATTTGTGACTAATTTCATATGTTTCCCACTTATGTTCTATCTGACCGGAAACATTGTTAACGGCGCAATCTTATTTTTCCCTCTCGGGATAGTGTTTACCTTTTTCCTTATAAAGAACAGGGCGGTATATCCGATCTGTGCCGCCGAACTCATATGGTATACGGTGCTTCTGACGCTTTCGTTCATTGATCGGGAAAGGTTTTTGGCATATAACGATGTACTTCCTTCGGGGATCGGCATCCCCATGTCCTTTATCATTGCCGCATTTATGCCGATATTCATCTTTATATATCAGACCGATTCGTTCGAGCGTACCAAGAAGGAACTGATTGAAAGCCGTCACATCATCGATTCCGCCAAGTTCAACAAGAGCCGCTTTCTCGCAAATGTCACGCATGAGATAAGGACACCGATGAATGCGATAATCGGTATGAATGAACTGATCCTCCGCGAAGAACTTGATCCGGATTCGAGGGAACTTGCCGAGAACATCAAGAGTTCTTCCAACCAGCTGCTCAAGATAATCAACAACATACTTGAATTCTCAAAACTTGATTCCAACAAGATGGAACTGTATCCTGCAAAATATGACTTCAGGCAGCTCATGACCGAGATAATAGATGCGGTATCAAATGAATATGCCGAGGAGAATACCGAGTTTCTTGCCAGGATCGATCCCAACATACCGAGGACCCTGTTCGGTGACAACATCAGGATCAAGCAGGTTTTCATGTACCTGTTGTTCTCGACGGTCCATAAGCTTCCGCACAGCAGGATGTCGATGGAAGTTACCGGTGAGACCGATATCAATACCAATACGGTCCTTCTTAAGTGTACTATCGCGGAATCCGGCTTCGGGCTTTCCGAGGTCGAGATAGAAGCCATGCTTTCGGCCTACACCAAATACGACAGCCGTCAGAAGAGTGATTTCAAGGGAATGGGACTCGAACTGTCGATCTGCAAGGAGATACTTGAACTCATGGGCGGAAGCCTTTCGATAAAAAGTGTCAAGGGCGTCGGAATGTCCGTCAGTTTCGAGTTTGTCAACTATATCATAGAAGACAGTCCCATAGTAAGAGTCAGCACTGTCAAGGATTACAACATCCTTATATATACGAAGAATATTGAAGATCAGGATGTATGGCTGGATATTCTCGGACAGTTCCAGCTGTATCCGAACTTTGTTTCCGGTCCGAATGCATTCAGGCAGGCTATCGAGAACAGAAGATATACCCATATATTTATCGATGACATGTTCTATCCCATGCTTAAGGATACGATAAAGTCCGCACAGATCAGTAATGAGATCTATGTACTTACGGAAGCGGGAAGCATATACAGCGATTTCGGCAGCTGCAAGATACTCCGCAAACCGATGACGAGCATATGTGTGTCGAATGCACTCAATAATGCATGGGATGCAAGCAATTACAAGGTCGCACAGAAGAGAGAGGCCGTTACCTATCCTGAGGGCAAGATAATAATCGTTGATGATTCCATTGTTAACCTCAAGGTTCTCGAGGGTATGCTGCAGACGTTCATGGTCAATATCACGAAATGCAGATCGGGAGCGGAAGCGCTCGATATACTTGATAAGGATGAGTTTGACCTTATCATACTTGATCAGCGTATGCCTGAGATGGACGGTATAGAACTTCTTCACCTCATCAGGAAACTCGAGAATGCAAATGCTCTGGCCCCCGTGCTCTGCGCAACGGCCGATTTCGGGCCCGAAGTATCGCGAATGCTCCTTAACGAGGGCTTCCAGGACTATCTGGCAAAGCCCGTCAGAAGATTCTATCTTGAAAGAATGCTCCGAAAGTATATGCCGCCTGAGTTGGCGGTCAATATCGTCGTCGATGAAGAGGCAGGCGATACTCCTGTCGATAACGTCCGTGAGGCCGAGACACCTGAAGAGGTCAGGGATCCTCTGGATGTTGATTTTAAGCGAGGGCTTGATAATATCGGAGGACTTATGGAAGCGTATGCGTCTGTTGTTAACGCATATTATTCGGAGGGCCTTACAAAACTTGAAAAGATCCCGGCTCTTTTGGCAGAAGGAAACATAAGGGATTATGTCACGGAGGTTCATGCATTAAAATCAAGCAGCGCGGCTATCGGTGCAGATGCAATGTCAGCGCTCTTTAAGGAACTCGAATTTGCCGGAAAAGCGTCAAACATGGAATTCATAGAGAGTCATTCTCCCCATGTCCTTGAAACGTTCGAAAGCCTGCTTGGTGTTGTAAAAGATTACCTGATCAGCCAGAACGCATTTGAAGAGGACAGGGCATCCGGCGAGCCGGAAGGAGAGGTAAATGTGCTCGATCCGAAGCTCATTGACGGTTTTATCGACTCTCTTACGGCATTTAACATCAAAGAGACCGAGAACGGCATCAATGAGTGCTGCCGTATCAATTTCGGAAGCGACATCAATAAGGCATTCAGGGAGATAAAGGCGAGCCTTGATGTGTTTGATTATCATAAAGCAAAGGAACTTTTGACAGAGCTTGGAAGGAGGCTAAATGAATCCGGTATATGAAAAACTGCAAAACTGTTATGAGAGTGTAAAGGCAAAGATCGATTTTACGCCGACCGTTGCTCTCGTTTTAGGATCGGGACTCGGTAAGTTTGCCGAGGAGATCGAGGTGGTGGGAAGCATTTCCTACAGTGAGATAGAAGGTTTTCCCACATCTACGGTCCCGGGACATGCGGGACAGTTCGTTTTCGGTTATGTAGATAAGGTCCCTGTTGTCTGTATGCAGGGAAGAGTGCATTATTATGAGGGATATCCGATAACCGACGTTGTTCTTCCGATGCGTCTGATGGCGCTTATGGGTGCAAAATATGCATTCCTTACAAATGCTTCCGGTGGTATCAACCGTAATTTCAAGGCCGGGGATTTCATGCTCCTTAATGATCATATCTCGCTGTTTGCCCCCAATCCTCTTATCGGACCCAACATCGATGAGATAGGGACGCGATTCCCGGATATGTCATCCGTATACGATCCAATCCTTCGGGATATAATCAAAAATGTGGCGGATGATTTTGGCATAAGCATGCAGGAAGGAGTATATGCTCAGCTTACCGGCCCCTCGTTTGAGAGCCCTGCCGAGATCAGGATGCTCGGCAAACTCGGAGTTGATGCCGTTGGGATGAGTACCGTTGTTGAAGCTATAGCAGCCAATCATATGGGAATGAAGATATGTGCGATATCATGCGTATGTAATCTTGCCGCAGGCATCTGTGATACACCGCTTACGCATGATGAGGTCCAGGAGGCTGCAGCCAAGGCAGCGCCTTTGTTCAAGCAGATCGTCAGGGAAACTATAGTAAGGATCGGTAATCTATGATCTTATTTGGGAACAAAACAGTAAAATCCTTATCGCTATTTCTTGCCGCGCTTTTGTTTGCCTTTTCACTTTGCGGCTGCTCATCCGATCCGGGATCGGATGACGGCAAGGAAGTGGATGTGGTCCTTGTGACCGATTTCGGCACCATTGATGACAACTCATTTAACCAGCTGGCCTGGGAGGGTATCAAACAGTATGCTGAGGAATCGGGCATAAGATATGAGTATTATCATCCCGAAGATACGGATTATGACAGCATTATGCAGCAGTTCAAGCGAGGCTACAAAAACGATGCGCAGCTGTTCGTATGTCCGGGAACCATGCTTGAGGTGCCGGTTTATAACGCCCAGGACAAATACGGCAAGTCCGGGTTTATAATAGTTGACGGAATCCCACACAATGAAGACGGCACCAAGACCGAGATCGGCGAAAATACGGAGGTCATCACTTTTGCCGAAGAACAGGCGGGATTTCTCGCGGGATATGCGGCGGTACGTGACGGTTATAAGGGCCTCGGATTCATGGGCGGCATTCCTGTTGATCCCGTTATCAGATACGGATACGGATTTGTACAGGGTGCAGATTATGCAGCCATTGAGATGGGTGTAAATGTCCATATCCGTTACACTTATACAAATACATTTTCGGATGAGCCGGGCATAGAAGACATGGCAGGTGCCTGGTTTGATGATGATACCGAGGTCATCTTCGCCTGCGGAGGCAATATCGGAAAGCCGGTCATCCGCGCTGCCGAAAATCATAACGGAAAGGTTATAGGTGTGGATGTGGACCAATCCGGAGAATCCGAAACAGTCATAACATCTGCGATGAAAGATATTAAGAGTGCCGTATACAATGATGTCAAGGCATATTTTGAGGGGTCGTTTACCGGAGGGAACCAGAAAAATGTCACGGCTGCCGATAACGGTGTATGCCTTCCGATGGAGACTTCCAGATTTGAAAAGTTTGACAAGGATAGTTATGATACGATCTATTCGCATCTTGTAGACGGCATGATAGCTCCGTATAACAAGACTGACATAGGAACGTGCGATGAACTGTCTCTTATCAATACCGAAGTGACATATATAGATTATGATGCAGTGGGGCAGAACTGAAGATATGGATGAAAAAGAACTTATCAAACATGCGATGGATGCCAGGGAACGTTCATACAGTCCCTACTCGCAGTACCGGGTCGGGGCAGCGCTTTTGTGCGGCGATGATACGGTGTTTACCGGATGCAATATTGAGAATGCTTCGTATCCAGCCACTGTATGTGCTGAAAGGGTTGCCGTCGGCAATGCTGTGGCAAACGGAAGACGCGACATCACGGCGATTGCGATCGTCGGAGGAAAAAGCGGGGAAACCGGTGTGTTGACTGATTATGCATTTCCCTGCGGGATATGCAGACAGGTCCTTCGGGAGTTTTCGGATCCGGCATCATTTACCGTTATTGTTGCAAGAAGTACCGATGATTACAAAAAGTATAAGCTGGAGGAGCTTCTTCCGGAAAGCTTCGGGCCTGATCATCTGTTATAGAACAGGCGGAAAGGAAACATAATGAACATTAGATTTACAAATGCAAGAATAGTGACAATGGATGGGGATGTCACATGCTTCGAAGGGGAGCTTTGGACAAAAGACGATATCATATCTTATGTCGGAAAAGCCGTTTTAGACAGCAGTATACAGGGATCTGACGATCGTTTTGACAGGGTCATAGACTGCGCCGGAAATGTTCTGATGCCATCATTCAAGGATGCGCATACGCATTCGGCCATGACCGGGATGAGGTCTTATGCTGATGACATGCCGCTGTGGGAGTGGCTGTCGACCAAGATATTTCCTCTTGAGGCAAAGCTTACTGCGGATGATATGTATGCATTTACACAGCTTGCGGCTCTTGAATATGTATCGGGCGGCATTACGGCTGTATTCGATATGTACATGAATCCGGAGAGGGTAGCCGATGCATTGAATGAGATGGGAATACGTTATGTCGGCTGCTGTGACATCAACAAGTTCGGACCGAGCCTTGAAGAGGTTGAACGCAGGTTTAAGGTATTAAACAGAAATGACGGGTTCTCCAGTTATTTCATGGGATTTCATGCCGAATATACATGTACGAAAGAACTCCTTGCATCACTAAGCGAACTTGCGCATAAATATGAATCTCCCGTATTTACGCATAATTCGGAGACAAAAAAAGAAGTGGAAGAGTGTATTGAGCGCCACGGCATGACGCCAACACAGCTGTTTGAAAGCCTTGACATGTTCAGGTTCGGAGGCGGCGGATACCACTGTGTATATATGTCCGATGAAGATATCGATATATTCAAAAAACATGATCTTACGGTCGTCACCAATCCGGGGTCCAATACTAAGCTTGCAAGCGGTATAGCACCCATATCAAGATATCTCGATGAAGGCATAAATGTCGCGATAGGGACCGACGGCCCCTCATCCAACAACTGCCTTGACATGTTCAGGGAGATGTTCCTTGTTACGGGACTTGCAAAGCTATCCGATATGAATGCGGCTGCCGTAGTTCCGAACGAAGTGCTTAAAATGGCAACAGTTAACGGAAGCAGATGCATGAAACTTTCCGACTGCGATGTACTTGCCGAAGGGAAAAAGGCCGATCTGATCATGATCGATATGCATCAGCCCAATATGCAGCCGATAAACAATATTACCGATAATATCGTTTATTCCGGAAGCAAGACAAATATCAGGATGACGATGTGTAACGGAAAGATCCTGTTTGAAGACGGACAGTATGACTCATCGGTGGATCCGGAAAAGATATATGAGACAGCAAATGCTCTCATGGATAAATACAGGGAATGATACATAATGGGCGGCACAGTATTTTATATCTGTCTGATACTGCTGGTCCTTCTTCTCGTAATATCGTCGCTTATCCGCACTAATGACAAAAAGAAGGCAAGAAAGCAGTATTTGCGGGATCTGTTCTGTGATCCCCAAAAGAATAATCCGTTATCTAGGCCGGCTGGCGAGCCTTCATTTCTCGGGTATCTTGCAAAGAAGCATCCCGGCAGGTTCGTGATCGACCGGATAACCGCAGAGGACCTTCAGATAGGCGATTTATTCCGGGCGATGAACCGGTGCGTTTCATTTCCCGGAATGGACATGCTTTATTCGACTTTATTTACCGATACGGGAAATGAGTCGGAAAAGTCTGTGTATGAAGAGGCAAAGCATTTTATATCCGATAAGGAAAGTGCCATCTCATGCCTTGAGATACTGGACAGGATACCGAGGTATGCAGATACGGATGAATTTATGATCCTTGAAGGTCTGGCGGGGGCAAAAGATTCCGGCCTGGCCGCGGATCTTCTCGTTATCGTGCTCCTGATCCTGTCGCTCGTGCTTGTTTCATTCTATCCGGCCGCAGGATTTGCCGCATTGCTGGTGATGATAGCTGTCGGTATTGCGAGTTACTTTTCCGGCAGAAGAGTGATGCTTGAGCACTTAAAGGGTGTATCCCTTTCGCTTCGTCTTATCGAGGCTGCCCGTGATCTTGCATCTTACGGCAGATGCGAGTTTTCCAGGTACGAAAGACTCACTTCCCTGTGCCGCTTTAACGGGCTGATATCCTACCGTGACGGCACTTCATCCGACCCCTTATCGATCATACTGGATTATGTCCGTATGATCACTCATGCGGATATAATGATCTATAAGCGAAAGATCGCTAAGATCAAAAAGGAAAGAGATGAGATCTTATCCTTGTACCGTGATATCGGACATCTGGACATGTGCCTGTCGGTCGCATCGTACATTTCGTCCAAACAGTGCTGCGGCGCGTATGTAAACGACAGAAGATGCATAGAGGCCAAGCAGCTGTATCATCCGCTTATTGCGGATCCGGTGTGCAATGATATCTCAACCTACGATCCGGTGCTCCTTACCGGGTCAAACGCATCAGGGAAGTCGACCTTCCTTAAGGCTGTCGGACTTAATGTTCTTTTTGCGCAGAATTTCGGTCTTGCATTTGCCGAAAGTTTTACCGCGGGAGCCTTTCATGTATATACGTCCATGGCGGTAAGAGATGATTTAAAAGGCGGTAACAGCTATTATGTTGTCGAAGCAAGGTCGATAAAGAGGATCGTAGACGCCTCGGATTCTTTGTCGCTTTGTATAATCGATGAAGTCCTTCGAGGTACGAATACTGTTGAGAGGATAGCCGCCAGCAGCGCTTTACTGAGGTTTTTGAGCGGCAAAAACTGCCTTTGCTTTGCGGCAACACATGATCGTGAACTGTGTACTCTTTTAAATGACTGCATGGTCATGTATCATTTTACCGAAGAGATAAACGAGGATAACGTGACTTTCCCTTTCCTGTTAAAGGAAGGTGTTTCGGACAGGACAAACGCGATAAGACTGCTTGATATGCTCGGATTTGATCAGAGCATAATCAAAACGGCTGACGGCCTTGTCGCAAGATATAAGGAAACCGGTAACTGGACATGAGCCTTACAAAAGTAAAGATCTATACGGACGGAAGTGCAAGGGGCAATCCCGACGGTCCCGGAGGTTACGGGGTCATACTTCAATATACAGATCCGAAGGGAGTCCTTCATGAGAGCACAAAGAGTGCGGGTTACAAGAAGACCACCAATAACCGGATGGAACTGATGGGAGTGATCAGGGGTCTTGAGAGTCTGAACCGTCCGTGCGAAGTCGAGATAATATCCGACAGCAAATATGTTACGGAGGCGTTCAATCAGAAGTGGATCGACAACTGGCAGGCAAACGGTTGGAGGAAATCCGATAAGAAACCCGTGCTCAATTCAGATCTGTGGAAAAGACTGCTTGAGGCCGCAAAAGGCCATGATCTGACCTTTACCTGGGTCAAGGGACATAATGATCATCCAGAGAATGAAAGATGTGATAAAATGGCAGTTGAAGCAGCACTGTCATCCGATCTTCTCGATGATGAAATCTTATAGAATATATCAAACTAATCCGGAGGTTTAAACATGATTACATTCATTAACAGCTTTCTGTCATATCTGATTCTTGTCATCATCAGTATGGCCGTAATCGTCCTTGCGGTAATCTGCGGGAAGAAACTCAGGGAAGCAAAGGATGCAAAAGAAGGAACTGATGCGACCTCTGCCGATGAAAAGGAGAAGTCATGAAATACATCAGCACCAGAGGGGATAAGACAGAGTTCTCATCTTCACAGGCCGTGATAGCGGGACTTGCAAAAGACGGAGGTTTGTTCGTACCGAAAAATCTCCCGGTACTTGATGTACCTTTGGAAGAACTTTCAAAAAAAGATTACAGAGAGATCGCATATGAAGTTATGAAGCTCTTTTTTACGGACTATACCAAAGAGGAGCTTTGTGAATGCATCAACAGGGCATATGATAAAAAATTCGATACAGATAAGATCGCATCTCTTGTTAAAAGGGGCGGTCAGCATTTTCTCGAACTGTTTCACGGCCCTACGATAGCATTCAAGGATATGGCGCTATCCATTCTTCCGCATCTGCTTAAGTGCGCGCTGAAAAAGAACGGTATAAATGACCGGGTACTTATCATGACCGCGACGAGCGGCGATACCGGAAAAGCAGCTCTTGAGGCTTTTGACAGCGTTGAGTCAACAAGGATTATCGTCTTTTATCCGAAAGGGGGAGTCAGTCCCATCCAGGAACGTCAGATGGTCACTCAGACCGGCGCCAACACAAAGGTTATCGGAGTAAAAGGGAACTTTGATGACTGCCAGAGCAAGGTGAAGGAGATGTTCTCCGATCCCGGACTTGCCCAGGAACTTTCTTCAAACGGGTTCAGGTTTTCCTCGGCCAATTCGATCAACATCGGACGTCTGATACCACAGGTTGTCTATTATGTGTATGCATACGTCAAGATGATGGAGGCAAACGAGATATCCGAAGGAGAGGCACTGAATTTTGTCGTTCCGACAGGAAATTTCGGAAACATACTTGCGGCATTTTATGCCAAGAAGATGGGAGTTCCCGTGGGAAAACTCGTCTGTGCCTCTAATGAGAACAAGGTCCTGTATGATTTTTTCAATACCGGGATATATGACAGGAGACGCGAATTCATACTCACAACTTCTCCTTCGATGGACATCCTGATCTCAAGCAATCTTGAAAGGCTCATCTATCACTCGCTCGGTGATGACGCCCAAAAGAATGCGGTATTGATGGACCGGCTCTTTGAAGATGGGTTTTATGAAGTCGGGGATGCACAAAGGGAATACATGAAGGATTTTGTCGCGATCTTTGCAAACGGTCAGCAGGTATCGGATACGATAAAGCATTATTATGACAGCTGCGGATATGTTATCGATACTCATACTGCCGTTGCGGCATATGCAAATCTTAAGAATATGGAAAACGACAGAACCAAGTCTGTCGTAGTCTCTACCGCAAGCCCGTATAAGTTTACAAGATATGTTCTGTCATCGATCGATCCGTCGCTTGTCTCAGATGACGATCTTGAAATGGCATCGACACTTTACGATATATCGAAAGTTGAGATACCAAAGGCGATAAGTCTTCTCAAAGACGCCAAAGTCATCCATGACAGAGTGTGCGAAACATCTGAAATGCCTGATATGGTAAGAGAGTTCATAAGGAACTGATCACGACGTTTCGCAAAGGAAGAACTTGACTGTTCCATACGAGAACATTACGGGAATTACTGTTATCGACTTGTAAATGGCAAGATCGAGAGAGAAGTTCCCGTTTTGTCTTGGTGCATCGAGAGAAAGCTCGCATATGTTGTTCTTGGAAAGCATTACAACGAACAGCCCGTTGTGAAGATTCAGAAAGTCAAGTATTGCCTCACGGGCAAGCACATCAAATGATGTGATCCCCAGATGCGAATAGTGCTCGGCAAATCCGACTAAAGCTTCGTCGCGTCCCTCGACACAGGAGTAAGCGCTCGGTACACCCGTTATCGCCTGCGACAGTTCGCACTTCCCGGAAAAATCATTGAGTATCTCTATGCTTCCCAGACTAAAATCCGGATCGACATACATGCTTATGTTGTAAACAAGCTTTTCTATATAGGTCTTTACAAAATCAGACATATTTTCAAGCTGGCTGTAATTGGAAGCTTCCAGTATCTTGGAAACACTTTTCTTATTATCCATCTATATTCTCCAGTATCTGTTTCAACAGTTCCTCATCTATCGGCTTCTGAACAAAATCCTTTGCTCCGGCCTTTATCGCTTCCTTGATATGTGTCTGCGTACCTACGGAAGATACAATGACTATCTTGGTATCCGGATTGATCTCCATTATCTCACGTGTTGCGGTGACACCGTCCTTTACGGGCATCACTATATCGAGAAGTACGATCCCCGGCCTGTTGTCACGGCAGTAATTAACGCAGTCCTCACCGTTGGAGACTTCCGCTACATCCGTATAGCCAAAATTCTCAAGTATACTGCACAGGCTCTTTCTTGCAAGTATAGAGTCATCACAGACAAGAATCTTTGTGTCCCTGTTCATTTTGTAACCTCCGAATTAATAATATTACCTTCACTATATGATTTTAACATAAAAACACTGTACTTCAAAGATTTTTGTGTATAAAATAGCACTTAAGGCGTGCTGTCTTAAGAGCAGATGATAAGGAGAATTAAAGTGAATAACGAAGAGGTTCTGGCACATATCGATCATACTTTGTTAAAACCGGTTTCGACCTGGGATGATATATCAAGGCTTTGTGATGAGGCGGTCAGGTATAAGACTGCAAGCGTATGCGTACCGCCGCACTACGTCAAAAGGATCAGGCAGGAATATCCCGATCTTAATATCTGTACTGTTGTGGGATTCCCGCTCGGATATGAGACATGCGAAGGAAAAGTCGCCGATGCGCAAGAGTGCATCAAAGACGGAGCGGATGAGATCGATATGGTGATAAACATATGTGAAGTAAAGAACAAAAACTATGACTATGTCCTAAATGAGATAAAGGCACTCAGACAGGCATGTAAAGGAAAGATCCTTAAAGTCATAATCGAAACGTGTTACCTGACCGATGAGGAGAAGAGAAAAGTCTGCAAGTGCGTTACCGATGCCGGGGCCGACTATATCAAAACATCTACGGGATTCGGAACAAACGGTGCAAAGATAGAAGATATCAGGCTGTTTAAGGAAGAGATAGGTCCGGACGTAAAGATCAAAGCTGCCGGAGACATCAGGACAAAGGCTTCGGCCGAAGAATTCATAGAAAGCGGATGCGACAGGGTAGGAGCGAGTTCTGTCGTCAGTGATATATATGGTTGAAAGATTAAGAAAGATCATGTCGGATGAGGGGATAGACTGGTTCATCGTCCGTCTTTTTGACCCTCATCTGTCCGAATACATTTCAAAATGCGACAGATATCTTACGGCTCTTTCCGGTTTTACCGGTTCGGCCGGAACTCTTCTTGTAGGTGCCGGTCAAGCTTTTTTATGGACGGATTCGAGATATTTTGTGCAGGCTTTTGCTCAGCTTTCGGGAAGCGGCATCACTTTGATGAAGTCAGGGCTTCCGGGAGTATTGTCTGTCGATGAATATCTTTCGGAGCATGTTTGGGACGGGCAGACGGTCGCGATGGATCTTATGACCGTTTCATACGATGCATATACCGATATTCGGAGTGCACTGAGTTCAAGTGTCGAAATTAGGGACGGGAGAGCTGCCCTGAAAAGGGCCGTGCCTGATCTTCCCGGCAGGGACTTCTCGCCTATAGTGACCATACCGGAAGAAAACTGCGGAGTAAGTGCTTCCTCAAAGCTTTCCGACGTCCGTAAAACGATAAGGAAGAAATATGCACATGACAGAAGCTATGCTTTTATCCTGTCGGACATGACAGATATCATGTGGCTATTCAATCTTCGGGGAAGCGATGTTGAAAGTGTTCCCGTGGCATATTCATATGCGGTCATAACGGATATTACGGCAACACTTTACTGTGATAAGAAGAGTCTTTCAAAAGAGGCTGCTGCGCAGCTTGAAGAGACGGCTGTAAATGTAAGGCCGTACAGCTGCTTCTACGCTGATCTTGACGATATCGCCACTGATATCGTGATCGCCGACTCTCATGCCAACAACTGCAACATAGTCCAAAGGTTTGATGAAGAGGGGATATATAAGGATTGCTGTAACTGCGATATCATAAAGAAATACATAAAAAACAGTGCCGAGATATCCGGTATGCGAAAAGCCCACACGCTTGATGCGGTCACGATGATAAGATTCATTCGCCGTATAAAGAAAATGGCCGAGGATGGATCGCTTACGGATGAGTATATGATCGGACAGATGCTCGACCAAATGCGACTTGAAGGCGGAGCATCATCTCTTTCGTTTAAAACGATATGTGCTTACAGGGAAAATGCTGCCGTAGTTCATTATATCGCAAAAGAGGATACGGCAAAACCGGTTAAGGCTGCCGGCTTTCTCCTTGTCGATTCCGGCGGCCAGTATAAAGACCTCGGTACAACCGATATCACAAGAACGATATCTTTGGGCAGTGTATCCGACGAGGAAAAAAAGGTATATACAACCGTGCTGAAAGGGAACTTAAGGCTGATGAATGCTGTATTTCCCCAGGGATTTAAGGGCAGCCTTCTTGACGGATATGCTGAATCCGCCCTGTGGGATGCGGGGTATTTTTGCGGACACGGCATCGGACACGGAGTGGGTCATTACCTGTCGGTGCATGAGAGCGAAACAAGGATCTCAAGAGGAACCTCGGAGCGTGAGACCTGTTTCTTTCCGGGAGTCATAGTCAGCGATGAGCCGGGGATTTACATAGAGGGCAAATTCGGTGTAAGACTTGAAAACCTCATCCTTACGGTCTCTTCCGATGATATAGAAAATAACAGGATGTGTGCGTTCGAGCCGCTGACTTATGTCCCGTTTGACAAGGAATCGATCGATCCCTTACTTCTTGATGAGTCAGAGAAGGAAATGCTAAAGTCGTATTATAAACTTATCTCGGAAAAGATCCTACCGCTTCTTGATGAAGATGACAGGAAATGGGCCGAGAATTACATGAAATTGCAATTTTAAGGAAATTATTGCGAAGAATGTCTAAGTTGGTATATAATCGTCTTCGGGAAATTTTGGCAATGTATATATATAAGAAAAGGAGTGATACTTATTATGGCAAACATTGATCTGACAAAGTATGGCATCACAGGTACTACCGAGATCGTCTACAACCCTTCGTATGAGTTACTGTATGATGAGGAGATGAAGAGCGATCTTACCGGCTATGACAAGGGACAGCTTACCGAACTTGATGCCGTTAACGTTATGACGGGTATTTACACCGGACGTTCTCCAAAAGACAAGTTCATCGTTGATGATGCTAAATCACACGATACTGTATGGTGGACAACTCCCGAATATCCCAACGATAATCATCCTGCGACAGAAAAGGCATGGGATGAGTGCAAGATGCTTGCGGTAAGCGAACTTTCAAACAAGAGACTCTTTGTTGTTGACGCATACTGCGGAGCCAACAAGGATACGAGAATGGCTGTCCGCTTCATCATGGAAGTTGCATGGCAGGCTCACTTCGTAAGGAACATGTTCATCAAGCCTACTGCTGAAGAGGAAGCTTCTTTTGAGCCCAACTTCGTAGTTTATACTGCATCAAAGGCTAAGGTTGATAACTATAAGGAACTCGGCCTTAATTCAGAGACTGCGGTTCTGTTCAATGTTTCCAGCCGCGAGCAGGTTATTCTGAACACTTGGTACGGCGGAGAAATGAAGAAGGGTATGTTCTCTATGATGAACTACTTCCTTCCTCTTGACGGTATCGCTTCAATGCACTGCTCGGCAAATACCGATATGGAAGGTAAGCACACAGCCATCTTCTTCGGCCTTTCAGGAACAGGTAAGACAACTCTTTCAACTGATCCCAAGAGACTTCTCATCGGTGATGATGAGCACGGCTGGGACGACAACGGAGTGTTCAACTTCGAGGGCGGATGCTATGCAAAGGTCATCAACCTTTCAAAAGAAAACGAGCCCGATATCTACGGCGCCATCAAGCGTGATGCTCTTCTTGAGAACGTTACTGTTGATGATGCCGGCAAGATCGATTTCGCTGACAAGTCAGTAACGGAGAACACACGTGTTTCTTATCCGATCGAGCATATCAAGAACATCGTTAAGAATGTAAACAAGATCTCTTCAGGTCCTGCTGCAGACAACGTGATCTTCCTGTCTGCCGATGCATTCGGTGTTCTGCCTCCCGTATCGATCCTTACTCCCGAGCAGACACAGTACTACTTCCTGTCAGGATTTACTGCAAAGCTTGCGGGTACAGAGCGCGGCATCACAGAGCCCACTCCCACATTCTCGGCATGCTTCGGACAGGCATTCCTGGAGCTTCATCCTACCAAGTACGGTGAGGAACTTGTAAAGAAGATGCAGAAGTCCGGTGCAAAGGCTTATCTTGTAAATACGGGTTGGAACGGAACCGGCAAGAGGATCTCAATACCCGATACGAGAGGGATCATTGATGCGATCCTTAACGGAAGCATCAAGAACGCTCCTACCAAGAAGATCCCTTATTTTGATTTTGAAGTACCCACAGAGCTTCCCGGAGTATCCACAGAGATCCTCGATCCCAGAGATACATATGCCGATCCTTCACAGTGGGAAGAGAAGGCAAAGGATCTTGCAGGAAGGTTCATCAAGAACTTCAAGAAGTATGAGACGAACGCAGCAGGTAAGGCACTTGTTGCAGCTGGTCCCAAGCTTTGATCCGGTAAGTCTTCGTAACAGTATCTTACAAAGAAAACATATGATAAGAACCCCGCAAAGGCACAAGGTGCCCAGCGGGGTTTTTTATATATCCATTAGTCCGTATTATGTGTTATAATTCCTAATTATGTTATTATTTATTTCGTTTACGACAGTTTCGGAGGAATGTTATGAAGATTTACGAAGAACTGGTCGCCCGTGGCCTCATAGCCCAGGTGACGGATGAAGAAAGGATAAAGGAACTCGTCAATAACGGCGAGGCTACGTTTTACATCGGTTTCGATCCGACGGCTGACAGCCTGCACGTCGGACATTTTATGGCACTGTGTCTTATGAAGAGGCTCCAGATGGCCGGGAATAAGCCTATAGCACTTCTCGGCGGAGGTACCGGGATGATCGGCGACCCCTCGGGAAAGACCGAGATGAGAAAGATGCTGACCCGGGAGGACATCGATCATAATATTGAATGCTTCAAAAAACAGATGAGCCGTTTTATCGATTTCTCAGACGGCAAAGCCATCATGGTCAATAATGCCGACTGGCTTCTTGATCTTAACTATGTTGAGCTTCTGCGTGAAGTGGGAGCATATTTCCATGTAAACAATATGCTTCGTGCCGAATGCTACAGGCAGAGGCTTGAAAGAGACGGCGGACTGTCATTCCTTGAATTCAATTACATGATAATGCAGAGTTATGATTTTCTTGAACTCTACAGAAGATACGGCTGTAACCTTCAGTTCGGAGGAGACGACCAGTGGAGCAATATGCTCGGCGGAAGAGAACTCATCAGGAAAAAGTACGGAGAGAAGAAAGCCGATGCGATGACGATCACGCTGCTCCTTAATTCCGAAGGACAGAAGATGGGTAAGACTGTCGGAGGAGCTGTATGGCTCGATCCCGAAAAGACCAGCCCGTATGATTTTTACCAGTATTGGAGAAACGTTGATGATGCCGATGTATTAAAGTGCATCCGCATGCTCACATTCCTTCCTCTTGAGCAGATCGACGAGATGGATACCTGGGAAGGAGCCAAGCTTAACGAGGCTAAAGAGATCCTTGCATTTGAACTGACAAAGCTTGTGCATACCGAAGAGGAGGCAGTAAAAGCCAGAGATACAGCCAAGGCCATATTTGCATCGGGTGATTTTTCCAATATGCCGGAAGTATATATCGGACCGGATGATCTTAAGGACGGCCTTATCGATATTCAGTCCTTACTTATAAAGTGTGAGATGGCCACATCACGCGGAGATGCAAGACGCAGCATTGAAGGCGGCGGCGTTTCTGCCGGAGGCGAAAAGGTCACGGATATCTTCCAAAGCTTTAAGAGCGATGATCTTACCGGAGGCTTGGTGATCAAAAAAGGTAAAAAGAACTATAAGAAGATTATTTTCAGATAATGAGCACAATGTATACGAATATACTTGAATATCTGTTTGAGTCTGCCGAAAAGTTTCCGGATAAATGTGCTTATTTTGATGAGAAGGTAAGCTATACATATTCGAGGATGCTGTCTGAGGTAAAGAGCATCGCAACTTTGCTCATTGAGGATCTTGGCCTTGTCCAAAAGCCCGTGATAGTATTCATGGATAAGTGTCCGATGGCACTTGCTTCATTCTGGGGAATAGTGGCAAGCCGGAATTTTTATGTGCCCATCGATCTTGAAATGCCTGATATCAGGCTGAACCTTATAAAGGATAATCTCGATCCTGCTGCCATAATTACCGACAGGGACCATTATGAAAGGGCTTTGCGGTTTTCGGATAAAGTATATATATTTGACGATATGATAAAGACCGCTTCCGATGATACCCTTATCAGAAACAGGATGAGATCGGCCATCGATACGGATCCGATATATGTCCTTTATACGTCGGGTTCCACCGGTGTCCCGAAGGGCGTAGTTGTATGCCACAGGTCGCTCATCGATTATACCGAACAGTTTTCAACCGAGATCGGGATTACATCTGAAGATGTCATTGCCAACCAGGCCCCATTTTATTTTGATGCCAGTCTTGTGGATATATACTGTACGCTCAGAAACGGGGCGACCATGGGGATGGTCCCGATAGAGTACTTTTCGGTGCCTCTGCGTCTTTTGGAATTTTTGCAGAAGCATGAGATTACAACGATCCGCTGGGTTCCTTCGGCAATGAAGATGGTTTCGGCATTTAAGGGGTTTAAGTCCATAAGACCCGATAAGCTTCGGAAGGTGATATTCGGAGCTGAAGCCATGCCGACAAAGGTATATAATTACTGGAAAGCCAATTATCCCGATGCGGTATTTATCCAGAATTACGGCCCCACGGAGATCACAGGCGTATGTACATACCACATCATCAACGAAGATTACGATGACGATGAGACGATCCCTATCGGAAGATCATTTAAGAATACGGAAGTATTTCTGCTTGATGAGGATGATAAGCTTATCACCGATCCCGATATAACCGGAGAGATATGCGTAAAAGGAAGCTGCCTGTCGCTCGGATATTACAACTTCCCCGAGAAGACACATGAAGTGTTCACGCAGAATCCTTTAAACAAGCTTTATAATGAACTCATATACAGGACAGGGGATCTTGCCAGGTATAACGCCGACGGCGATCTTGTCTTCATATGCCGTAAGGATTTTCAGATAAAGCATATGGGACACAGGATAGAACTCGGTGAGATAGAGACTGCCGTTATGGCGATCCCCGATATGAAGAACGCGTGCTGCCTGTTTGATGACAAAGGGCAGAAGATAGTTCTGTTCTATGAAAGCGACAGGTGCGATGACATTTCTATAGGTGAAGCGCTATCCGAAAGGCTTCAGAGATACATGATACCGAACGTATACAGGAAGATGGACCATATTCCCCTAAACAGGAACGGTAAGGTTGACAGGGTAAAGCTTAAAGAATTCATTTAAAAGGTTAACGGAGGTTGAGATGAACAAGGACAGGATTATCGAGATATTGATGGAAGTACATCCCGAGGTCGATTATGAGACTGAGAACGGACTGATCGATAAGAGGATATTTGATTCATTTGATGTTGTCACGGTTGTCGGGGAACTGATGGATGAATTTGATATAGAGATAACAGCCGAGCATATGATCCCCGAGAACTTCAATTCGGCTGAAGCTATTGCCGAACTTGTCGAACAGTTAGAGGACGAGTGAGACAATGCCTTTCGTTTCGATCGAATTTGCGCTGTTCGTTACGGCAGCGCTTATACTGTATTATCTGATACCGAAAAGATTCAGATGGATCGTCCTTCTTGCGGCGAGTTATGTTTTCTATGCGATCTCCGATGTTCAGAACCTGTTTTATATCGTATTCACAACACTTACGGTATATGCATCGGCCGCATTTATGGAAAACAGGCAGAAAAGATCGAACGAATATCTTTCGGCCAACAGGGAAAGGCTTTCCAAGGACGAAAAAAAAGCCTACAAAGCTTCGGTAAAGAACAAACAGAAGCTGATCCTGTGGCTGTGTGTGATCTTAAACTTCGGAATACTGGTTCTTGTCAAGTATTTCAATCCCTGCCTTACGGCCGCACAGAACTTTGCCATCGCATATTTTAACATGTTCAGGCTGAACATGTTTCATAATAGTGATTTTATCCCCTTTAAAAATTTCATAATGCCTTTGGGCATTTCTTTTTACACGTTTCAGAGTATCGGATATCTGATCGACATTTATTACGGAAAGTATGAAAGAGAGCATAACCTTTTCCGGTTTGCCCTCTATGTTTCCTTCTTTCCCCAGATAATACAGGGTCCCATCAGTCGTTTCGGCGATCTTTCAAAGGAACTGTATACTCCAGCATCGTTTGATTTTAACAATATTAGATCGGGTTTTTACCGTGTTATGTGGGGACTGTTCAAAAAACTGATCGTCGCAGACAGGCTTGGCGGGTACATTTCCGCTACGATGGCGATGAAGGAAAACTACAAGGGGATATACATTCTCCTGGCCCTTTTCTTTTATTCGATGCAGCTGTACGGCGATTTTTCCGGAGGTATCGATGTGGCAGTCGGGGTAGCGGAGATGTTTGGCATAAGATTGTTCGAGAACTTTGAAAGACCCTTCTTTTCCAAGTCGATCACCGAGTACTGGCAGAGATGGCATATCACGCTCGGTACATGGTTCAAGGACTATATCTTTTATCCTCTGTCAGTGAACAGATCGATGATAAAGCTCGGAAAGACAGTCAGGGAAAAGGGCATGCCGACACTCGGGAAGAGGATACCGATATATCTGCCGATGCTTGCAGTTTGGATCGTTACCGGGATGTGGCACGGATCAACAGGCAAATATGTTGTATGGGGCCTGTGTAACTTCGTGTTCATCGTTCTCGGGACCGAATTTGAACCGGTATCAAAAAAGATCATAGCATCCTTAAATCTTTCGGAAGGCAGCTTCCCTGTCCGCGCTTACAGGGTCGTAAAGACTTTTCTTCTAATGTCCTTCCTCAGGATATTTGATATCAGTCATGACACGATAGCTGCATTTACCGGCGTAAAGTATGCTTTTCTTGAATGGGGATCGTTTTCATGGGAGAAGGTATATAAGGACCTGCTCCTTCCCAAAGAGGATCTGATCGTAGTGATGATCGCGGTAGCCGTTATGTTCGTCTTTTCCCTCATACAGAGAAAGGGGAGTGTCAGGGCGCGGATATTCAACCTTCCCGTTCCTGTGCAGTGGATCATCCTCTCAGCCCTTATAGTTGCAGTCTCGGTGTTCGGATATTACGGAATGGGGTATGATGCGGCATCGTTTATTTACGGAAATATCTGACTTGGTATAACTGCTGTTAATTAATAACCCAATATAGGCACGGATCATGAAAAAGAACCTTAAGAATATACTTATCATACTGTTCAAGGCCGCACTTATCATCTTTCTTGCGGCAACGCTGAACAGGATCTTCATGCCCAAATATATATTTGAAAATCAGGACGGACGTATAACCGGGGAGTATTATCCTTGTGCAAAGTATACGGACGTGGTCTTTGCCGGGCCTTCAACCGCTTTTTCCGGTATAGATCCTGCCGTTTTATGGGATGAAGAGGGGATATCGTCATTTGTAAGGGCAAATGCATCACAGACCATGTGGATATCATATTATATGATAGAGGATGCCATTAAGTGCCGTAAACCCGAACTTGTATGCCTCGATGTCACGTTTATCAAATATGATGATGATTTTGTCGAGGAACCGAGTACGCGAAAAGCTCTTGACGGGATGCGCCTGTCACCCTCGAAGATAGAATGTGCCAGGGCATCGATGGGAAAGGATGAAAAGATCGCCGACTATATATATCCCTTGTTCAGATTTCATTCCAGATGGCAGGAACTGTCATGGGATGATATCAGATATGCATGGTATGATAAGCCCGTAACCCTTGCCGGATATATTGCGGACCGAAATATCGACGGAACGGATGAGGATGTGCTCGTTTATTCCCGCGGCGATTCGGATCCCATAGGTGCGAGGACCATGGATTATCTGGACAGGATCATAAGGCTGTGCAGGGAAAACGACATTCAGCTGATGCTGTTCAAGACCCCGGCATTTTCCGACAACTGGAGCAGCGATCTTGACAGTCAGATAGCTGCAAAAGCTTCGGAATACGGTCTTCCTTACATAAATTTTGACGCATATAATGACGACATAGGGCTGGATTACAAGCTGGATACGCCTGATCGGGGAAGCCATCTGAATGATACCGGAGCAAAAAAGTTTTCCTCATACCTCGGACGATATATCAGACAAAACTATGCGGTTACCGACAGACGGCCCGATAAGAAGTATGTAAAACACTGGGAGAAACTGTTAAGGTAGATTCTGCCATTTTTTTCTTGTATATCGGGCAGATTCCATATATAATCAAATTAACCTGAAATGTTCGAATAAGTTCTTGTAATTTTGAACCTACATCACTTTAAACGGGATTCCTATATTGCCGGTCGGATGTCAGGCCTCGATCACAGTGGAAGGCAGAAGATACGGTTGCGGTTACCCACCTGGCATATACGCTAGGAGTCAAAATACAGGAATCGGCATTTCGGGCCAATGGATTCTATAGACTCTATAGAATCTTTTTTGTTTTATTTTTACCTTAATTATGCTATCATTCAAAAGTTGAGGATAAATTCTTATGGAGGATACCGGTATCTGTATCTTCCGGGAAAGGTTGGATAATGAAAGACCATATAAAAGAACTGAACGAGAGGTTTACAAAGGAAATGTCGCAAGTATGCGACCAGAGGAGCCTTGAGGAACTGCGTCTGGCATTTCTTTCCAAGAAAGGGCAGGTCTCCCAACTCATGTCAGAACTTGCCAAGATCCCTAATGAGCAGAAAAAAGAAGCCGGCGCTCTCATCAATTCATTCAAGCAGGATATCATCAAACGTTTTGACGATAAGCTTGAAGAGATCAAGAAAGCCGAAGAGGAAAGACTGATAAGCTCGGCGGAAAGCTATGACGAGTCGCTGCCCGAGAAGAGACGTAAGGGCTCATATCATCCCATAACACTCGTTCAGCGCGAACTGGAGCAGATATTTGCATCCATGGGATTTGATGTTGAGGATTACAGCGAGATAGTAGATGACTATCACTGCTTTGAAGCACTTAACATCCCGAAGTTTCATCCGGCAAGGGATATGCAGGATACATATTATCTGTCAACACCCAACCAGCTGTTAAAGAGCCATACATCTGCCGCACAGAATGCGATAATGTACAAGTACGGAAAACTTCTCAAAGAAAACGGCAGACCCATCAGAGCGGTATTCCCGGGAAGGTGCTTTAGGAACGAGGCTATCGATGCATGTCATGAGAACACTTTCTTCCAGATGGAAGGCATCATGATAGATAAGAACATATCGATTTCCAACCTCATATACTTTATGAAGACCATGCTTTCCGAGGTGTTTGAAAGGGATGTCACCGTCAGGCTCCGCCCGGGATTTTTCCCTTTTGTCGAACCCGGCTTTGAACTTGATATACAGTGCCTTATATGTAACGGAGACGGATGTCCTTCATGCAAGAATACGGGCTGGCTGGAACTGTGCCCCTGCGGAATGATCCATCCGAATGTGCTGAGAATGGGCGGGATCAATACGGAAGATGATCCTTATGCTTACACCGGATTTGCATTCGGTCTGGGTCTTACGAGGCTTGCTATGATGAAATACGGTGTCAAGGATATACGTACGTTCAATGAAGGTGATCTTAACGCACTTTCACAGTTTGTTTCCAAATAGTATCTCTGACGGGAGGAAGAAGTAATGTTTGTTTCCATGAACTGGATAAAAGATTTTGTGGACCTTGAAGGAGAGGATCTTGAAAAACTGATCAAAAGGTTTACGTTATCTACTGCCGAAGTGGAAGGGATCGAGTATAAAGGATCGGATATCAGTGATGTCGTTGTCGGCGAGATTATCTCATGCGAGGATCATCCTGATTCGGATCATCTGCATGTACTTAAGGTCGATGCGGGTTCCGAGGTATTTGATGTTGTCTGCGGTGCTCCGAACGCCAGATGCGGTATAAAGACCGCATTTGCAAAGGTCGGTGGAAGCGTTTGCGGCATGAAGATAAAATCTGCCAAACTTCGCGGCGTTGTCTCTAACGGAATGTGCTGCTCGGGCAAGGAACTCGGGATAAGCGATGATCATTCGGGCATAATGGAACTTGACAGTTCGTACGCTAACGGAACCGATATCAAGACGATATTCCCCATAGACGATGTCATATTTGAGGTCGACAACAAGTCTCTTACAAACCGTCCGGATCTGTGGGGACATTACGGTATAGCACGAGAGTTTGCGGCACTTACCAAAAAGCCGTTAAAAGATCTTCCGGTAATGGAGGATGATTATACGGGAAGCGATAAGGTTGATATCACCATCGCCAAGCCCGATCTTTGTTACAGATATTCCTCCGTGAGAGTGGAGAACATTACAAAACACGTCAGTCCTGCCGTTATGCAGGTAAGGCTTTATTACTGCGGATCGCGTGCGATCAATCTTCTTGCGGACATAACAAACTATATAATGCTGGAGCTCGGTCAACCCATGCATGCATTCGACGGTAAAAAGATCGGCAGGATTGTCGTGGATACTCCCGATAAAGACATTGAGTTTACGACTCTTGACGGTAATGTAAGACAGATCACGACCGATACTCTGATGATATATGACGATAAAACTCCGGTTGCGATCGCAGGCATCATGGGAGGACTGGACAGCGAGATCGCTGATGATACCGAGTGTCTTGTCCTCGAGAGTGCGAATTTTGACGGCGTATGTGTCAGAAAGAGTGCCAGCCGTATGGCACTTCGTACCGATGCTTCCGCAAGGTATGAAAAGACTCTTGATCCCGAGATGACCCTTACGGCCGTAAAGAGATTCCTTAAGCTTCTCAATGATGCCGATAAGGGGGCCAGATGTGTTTCTCTTATATCCGATGTATATGTAAAACGCTATCCCGAGATCTCGATCGATTTTGATAAGGCATTTGTTGACCGCTATACGGGGATCGATATCTCGTCGGATATGATAGAAGACACCCTTAAAGGCCTCGGTTTTGGTGTTGACAGAAGATCGGATGATTTTACCGTACACGTTCCGAGCTGGAGGGCTACAAAAGATATTTCAATGCAGGCGGATATAGTCGAAGAGATAACTCGCATATACGGATATGATAACTTCGATATCAGGACAACGTTTGAGCCTCTTCTTCCCACAAGGCCATCAATGGCCAAGATAAATGAGAATGCGGTCAAGGACATCCTCGTCAAAAGGTATGATCTTTGCGAGGTACATTCAAGGATCTGGTGTGATCCCGATGATCTGAAAGATCTCGGCCTCCCTCTTGAAGACAATGTCAGGCTTCTGGCCTCTTCGGAAGAAAAGGGAACCGGTGTACTTAGGACTTCACTTGTTTCATGCCTGCTCCCCTTTGTATATAAGAACAGGAGCTTTGATGATACTTTCGGTATTTTTGAGATCGGAAGGTGCGTAAAGGGTACAAAGGAAGACGGTACGGCCGACGAGAGGCGTGATCTGTGCATAGTGCTGTATACCAAGGAAAAGAGCGAAAGATCCCTTTATATGGAAGGCGTTGATATCGTCAATACGATCGTTTCCGAGCAGAAGCATCTTAATGTCTCATATGTTAAGACCGAAACAGCGCATGCATGGCAGCATCCGAAGAACACTTCAAAGATATCGGCCGGCGGCATCGGGATCGGAACTATATGTACCCTTCATCCGTCCACTCTTAAAAAGATCGCCAAAAACTGTTTTGTTGTTTGCATAGAGATCGACATGGATCTGTTTGATTCGGTCGCAGCTTTGGCGCTTGAATTTGATGAGCCTTCAAGATTCCCCGCAGTAGATTACGACCTTTCGTTACTTGTTCCGGAAGGAGTAAGATTTGAGAGTATCTCTTCATGCTGGGACAGGAAGGATAATCCGGAGCTTTCCAAAGTGTCAGTTATAGATGTGTACGATACGGGAACACTAAAGTCCGTGACGGTTAGATTCTCATTTGTCCTTCCCGACAGAACACTTACTGGAGAGGAAGTTCAGAAGAGGATAGATGTGATAACGGATAAGCTTGCAAAACAAAACGTTATGATGCGGTCCTGATAATGAAGACGTCTGAATTTTACTATGATCTTCCCGCCGAACTGATAGCGCAGGATCCTCTTTCGGACAGATCCTCATCAAGACTGATGGTGATAGATCCGTCCGATAAAAGCATAGAACATAAAACATTTTGTGATATAAAAGAATACTTAAGAAGCGGAGACTGCCTTGTGTTAAACGATACAAAGGTCATTCCCGCAAGACTGCTCGGTACAAAAGATACCGGCGCTGCCGTTGAGGTGTTCCTGCTAAAAAGGGTCAGCGATCATGAATGGGAATGCCTTGTAAAGCCGGGGAAAAGACTCAAAGAAGGTGCAAAAGTTTCTTTCGGTGACGGGGAACTGTCCGGCCTTATAGCAAGATCCCTTCCGGACGGAAACAGGATCGTAAGATTCGATTACGAAGGGATATTTGAAGAAGTTCTTGACCGGCTGGGCCAGATGCCGCTTCCGCCTTATATCACCCATAAACTTGCCGACAAAAACAGATATCAGACTGTATATGCCAGATATGAAGGCAGTGCCGCCGCACCGACCGCAGGGCTGCATTTTACGAATGAACTCCTTGATGAGATAAGATCGATGGGGGTCGGGATCTGCTTTGTGACCCTCCATGTCGGACTTGGGACCTTCCGGCCCGTAAAATCAGCTGATATCAGTGATCATCATATGCACAGCGAGTGGTATGAGATAACAAAAGAAGCCGCGGATATGATCAACGCTACAAAAACTGCAGGCCATCGCGTTATATGTGTCGGGACAACAAGCTGCAGGACCATAGAGTCGGCAGCAGATGATAACGGGAGAGTCTTTGCAAAAAGCGGTCAGACCGATATCTTCATTTATCCGGGATATAAGTTCAAGGTATTGGACGGCCTTATAACAAACTTCCATCTACCCGAGAGTACGCTGCTGATGCTTGTAAGTGCTCTTGCCGGAAAGGATTTTGTCCTGTCGGCATACCGGGAGGCGATCGAAAAAAGATACAGGTTCTTCTCGTTTGGGGATGCGATGTTCATAGCTTCCAAAGCGTCGTAACTTGTTTTATCGGATGAATTGTATTATCATGTTTTATGTTGCGCAGTCTGTGTAAGTAGTGATAAGGAGAGGGAATTATGCAGGAAAAGAGAAAGAGCAAAAGATTCATTCTTGAGGCGACTCTTGCCATGGAGAGAGTTGACGGCAGCAAAAACCGTCTTGTTCCCATCAGCGTCATAGATGTTTCAGGAACCGGTATGGGATTTGAGTGCAAAGAGATACTTGAGATGAATTCCATTTATAAAGTTGAGCTTAAGATCTGGACAGGGGATGTTGTTGACGCCCTCATCAATATCATCAGATTCGATAACAGCAGGAGCGACTGCTATGTATACGGCGCGAATTTCATCGGCATGCCCGAAAACGATACGTCCAAGTTTAACATTCATGAGCTGTTCGATGCAGCAAACAATAACTGATCGATAGAATATAATGCAGTAAGAGGAGTAACATGATGAGTAAAAAACCAACAGTGCTGATGATCCTTGACGGATTCGGCCTATCAGATGAGCATGAAGGAAATGCCGTCTATCTTGCAAGGAAACCGGTCATCGATTCTCTGATGAGAGACTATCCTTTTGTAAAAGGTCTTGCAAGCGGCATGGCTGTAGGACTTCCCGACGGCCAGATGGGTAATTCCGAGGTTGGCCATCTTAATATGGGTGCCGGAAGGATCGTGTACCAGGAGCTTACAAGGATCACCAAGGAGATCGAAGACGGAACGTTCTTCGAGAACAAGGCGATGCTTGAGGCGATCAATAACTGCAAGGAGAAGGATTCCGCACTTCATCTTTACGGACTCTTATCCGATGGCGGCGTTCACAGTCATATAACGCATCTGTACGGCCTTCTGGAACTTGCCAAGAGAAATAATCTCAGAAAGGTGTATATACACTGCTTCCTTGACGGAAGAGACACACCTCCGACATCGGGCATCGATTTTATTCGCCAGCTTCAGAGCAAGATGCGCCAGATCGGTATCGGTGAGATAGCATCCGTAACCGGCAGGTATTACGCGATGGACAGGGATAACAACTATGACCGTGTCAAGATGGCATACCTGGCTCTTACAAAGGGAGAGGGTGAAAAGGCTGCCAATGCGGAAGAAGCGGTATCGGCATCCTATGAAAGGGATGAGACTGATGAGTTTGTAAAGCCTACCGTTATCGTGAACGGCGGTGTTCCTGTCGGAACGATCAATGATGATGATTCAGTCATATTCTTTAATTTCAGGCCGGACCGTGCCAGAGAGATCACTCACGCCTTCTGTGACGATGAATTCCGTTCGTTCAAGCGTGAAAAGAAGCTCGATATCGTATATGTCTGCTTTACGGATTATGATCCGCTCATTGAGAATAAGCTTATCGCTTTTGAAAAGGTGCCGGTCACAAATACATTCGGTGAGTATCTATCTTCACTTAACATGACTCAGGCAAGGATGGCCGAGACCGAAAAGTATGCGCATGTCACTTTCTTCTTCAACGGCGGTGTCGAAGAACCCAATAAAGGTGAGACGCGTATTCTGGTAAAATCACCCAAAGTCGCAACATACGATCTCAAGCCGGAGATGAGCGCATACGAAGTTTGCGATAATCTCGTTAAGGCCATAAAGAGTGATAAATACGACGTTATAATAATCAATTTTGCCAATCCCGACATGGTCGGACATACAGGAGTGCTTTCCGCAGCCATCGAAGCCATAGAAGCTGTCGATGAATGCGTGGGACGCGCATATGAGGCCATCAAGGAAGTTGACGGAGTTATGTTTGTCTGTGCCGATCACGGTAATGCCGAGATGATGATCGATCCCGAAAACGGGGAGCCTTACACTGCGCATACGACCAATCCGGTACCGTTCATTCTGGTAAACTATGATGAGAACTATACGCTTCGCGAGGGCGGATGTCTTGCCGATATAGTTCCCACGCTTCTTGAGTGTATGGGCATCCCGCAGCCCAAGGAGATGACAGGTAAATCACTGCTTGTCAAAAAATCGTAAAACATAAGGTTTTTCATATGTTCTCAAGCCCTGACAGTGTTCAGGGCTTTTTTGTATATAATGCATAAATAACTTGAAATACAGCACCCGTTTTCTTATAATGTTAACAAGGTGCGCATGCACTCAAAATATAATCTTGGAGGATGTTACATATGAAGGTTTATCCCAGCAATAAGATCCGTAATGTGGTTATTCTCGGGCATGGCGGATGCGGTAAAACAACACTTACGGAGGCTATGGCATTTCTTTCGGGAATCACTACCAGAATGGGTAAGACCGATGACGGTAATACTATAAGCGATTACGACAAAGAAGAACAGAAACGTCATTTTTCAATAGGAACAAGTGTTATCCCGATCGAATGGGATGACTGCAAGGTAAATGTACTCGATACACCCGGCTATTTTGATTTTGTCGGTGAAGTTGAAGAAGCTGTCGGAGCAGCTGCAGGTGCGATCATCGTCGTATCAGGAAAGGCCGGAGTCGAAGTCGGCACGGAGAAGGCGTGGGAGATATGTGAAAAGTATAAGCTTCCGAGGATATTCTTTGTAACTGACATGGATGTTGATAATGCCAGCTACCGTAAGATCGTAGAGGATCTTGAGAATCTGTACGGCAAGAAGATCGCTCCCTTCCACCTTCCCATCAGAGAAGATGAAAAGCTTGTCGGTTACGTTAATGTTGTAAGTGAGAAGGGCTTCCGCTGGACGGATGCAGGTAAAGCTGATGAGTGCCCTGTTCCCGATTACAGCAAGGAATACCTTGAGAAGTACAAAGAGTCGCTTATGGAGGCAGTTGCCGAAACAAGTGAAGACTTCATGGAAAGATATTTTGCAGGCGAGACATTCTCGGATTCCGAGATCCGCTCAGCTCTTTATGCAAACATAAATGACGGGACGATAGTTCCTGTTACGATGGGATCAGGCATACAGTGCCGCGGCGTCTATACTCTGATGGACGATATAATCAAATATTTCAAGAGCCCCGACCAGAGGAGCCTTAACGGTATCAATCAGAAGACCGGTGAGATATTTGAGGCCAATTATGATTTTTCCAAGTCAAAGTCTGCATATGTATGGAAGACGATCGTGGATCCCTTCATCGGTAAGTATTCGCTGATCAAGGTTTGCTCGGGCGTATTAAAGAGTGATGATACTCTTTACAATACGGAGAAAGAGACCGAAGAGAGGATCGGTAAGCTTTACGTTCTTCGCGGTAACAAGCCTATCGAGGTTAGCGAACTTCAGGCCGGCGATATCGGAGCACTGGCAAAGCTTACAAGTGTCAAGACCGGCGATACGCTCTCTACCAAGGCCTCTCCCGTGCTCTACCCGAAGACAGAGATCAGCAAGCCCTATACATACATGAGATACAAGGCAAAGAACAAAGGAGACATCGACAAGGTAAGTTCCGCTCTTGCCAAGATCGCCGAAGAAGACCAGACGATCAGAAACGTCAACGACGCCGAGAACCGTCAGAGCCTTATCTATGCCCTCGGTGATCAGGCTATAGAGATCGTTGCATCACGTCTCGCAAATGTATATAAGGTTGAGATCGAGCTTGAGGAGCCCAAGGTTGCTTATCGTGAGACGATCAGAAAGACCAGTGACGTTGAAGGAAAGTACAAGAAGCAGTCGGGCGGACACGGCCAGTACGGCCACGTCAAGATGAGATTCGAGCCTCTCGGAGACATGGAGAAGGCGTATGAATTCGAACAGGTAGTTGTCGGCGGTGCGGTTCCGAAGAACTATTTCCCTGCCGTTGAAAAAGGACTTGCCGAATCTGTACAGAAAGGCCCGATGGCTGCATATCCCGTCGTCGGTGTTAAGGCGATATTATATGACGGATCTTTCCATCCGGTAGATTCATCGGAGCAGGCGTTCAAGATGGCTACCATAATGGCCTTCAAGAAAGGCTTTATGGAAGCAGGTCCCGTGCTCCTGGAGCCCATAGCGTCCCTTAAGGTTACGGTTCCCGATCAGTATACGGGTGATGTGATGGGTGATCTTAATAAGAGACGCGGACGTGTTCTCGGAATGAACCCTGTGGGCGGTGGAAAACAGGTCGTTGAAGCAGAGATACCCATGACGGGTCTTTACGGATACTGCACGGTACTTCGGTCCATGACCGGTGGCCGCGGTGTATATGAGTATGAATTTGTCCGTTATGAGCAGTGCCCGTCAGATGTCCAGGAAAAGGAAGTCGCAGCCAGGGCAAGCAAGCTTACCGACGATTCCGCGGAATGATACTGACCTTCTGATCTATCAGTAAACGGATATAAGAACAGCACAGGATATCCTGTGCTGTTTTTAATATCATTTAATTATTATCATTTATTCTTTATGAACTGACTACGCAGTTCCTGCCGCCTTCTTTTCCTTTGTACAGCCTCTTGTCTGCGATCTCTATAAGAGTCTTGACCTTGGCGGAAGAGTAGTAACCGCTCACACCCAAAGTAATTGTCACATGAAGTGCTTTTCCTTCGTAGTTGAACTCAAAGGCTTCGATCGCAGTCCTGATCCTTTCAGCTACATCAACAGCGATCTCGGGTCCGTCATTGACAAGTATCAGGAATTCTTCACCGCCCCATCTGCAGGCGCTGTCTTTTGAACGTATCTGAGCCGTGATTATCTTGCTGATATTCTGCAGAACAAAATCACCGCAGTCATGTCCGTATGAATCGTTAAAGATCTTAAAATGATCTATATCGGCCATGATAAGACTGTAAGGGATATCATTGATTATCGCATTGCGATGTGTATGATTGAGCCTCTCATCCATGCTCCTGCGGTTGAGAAAATGCGTCAGGGGATCATAACTTGCCTCATCTTCAAGTCTTTCCTGTTCATTTTCCATGCGAAGCTGCATTGAATTGACCTCGACGGCAAACAGGGCAGAGAACAGGAAGGTGACAGACAGTCCTATTATGATGTTCATATATGTCAGAAAGACCCTGAATCCGGCTGCCGTATCCGGATAAAATGGTGATACGAAATGAGCGAGCGTAAGGATCGCCATGTAAGAAAAAAAAGTGACCCCGGCCGTTATGAACGGGAATGTCAGTTTTCTTCTGAATGCTTTTATGGAAAATGCCAGATAAAACGATGTGGGTATCAGGCTTGATAGATAGTACATGAAACCGAAATTCCAGCCGACAAATAAGGTGGCAAGGCATGAGTGAAGAACGACTTCACCCAGAACGATCCAGTAGAGTCTGCTCAGGTCCTTTACATCGGAGATGACTCTGGCTAGATAAAAATACAGTATGACAACTACAGTATTGTAAATGCCCATAAAATAGACATTCATGACATAGAAGAGTATCATGAACACCAAATGGACGATCGCAATTCCATTTAGTATCAGAGAATATCTCATCGCATCATAATTCGTCTGTGAATCGTCCTGATGACCGTACAGGAACTTCTCGAGCATCACATACCTCCACACTGTCTGATATTATAACATTTCTTACTGTATATATCTACTTTTTGTATTAAAATAATGGAAAATCATTTGAGTGGCACAAATTGTTGTGGTTTTTGTCAAATTAACCATTTACAAACATATGTTCGCGTAGTATCATATCCCTATGAACAAAAAAGACATGACATTGGTGGTAACAGTCCTTGCAGCTTCCCTGCTCTTTCTGATACCATCTGTTCTTGTGACCGGAAGCGGAAAGGTTTACATATATGTCGGAGGCGATCTTTATGGCTCATACGATCTGTCGGAGGATAGGTCGGTCCATCTTGATAACGATAACGGGATATCCAATGACATTGTCATCTGTGACGGGTGCGTTTATATGAAAGATGCCACCTGTCCGGGTAAACAGTGCGTTCATACCGGACGTATCAGCAGGAACAATCAGAGTATCGTCTGTGCTCCGGCTGGAATACTCGTTATAATACGATCAGAGGCGGAAAGCGGATATGATGCGATCACGGACTGAACTGATCACACAGACGGCAGCATTTACGGCAGCGGGACTGGTACTTTCATATCTGGAGACCTTTATTGTCCTTCCCGTATCAGTGCCGGGCATACGGATCGGCCTTGCCAATGTTTCTACAATTCTTGCGCTGTATTTATGCGGCCCCTTAAGTGCCCTTACGGTTACCCTTATCCGTGTGTCTCTTGCATCGGTACTGTTTCAGACGCCGGTAAGCTTCATGTACAGCATCGCCGGAGGACTTGTATCGCTTGCCGGCATGATCGTTTGCCGGAGGACGGGATTTTCCGTTTACGGAGTTTCGGTTTCCGGTGCGGTGCTTCATAATTTCTCGCAGGTCTGCGTTGCAGCGATGCTTATAGGAAACAGTTATATATTCAGCATTTTTCCCGTGCTCGCGGGTGCGGGTGTCGGTGCCGGGCTCCTAACCGGGCTGTGTGCATCCGTTTTGCAAAAAAGACTTGAATATATATTCAACAGATCACATTACAAGGAGATGGACAGGGATAATGATAGGATATCTGAAGGGAACGGTCGCCGGGATATATGACGATAACGTAGTGATAGAGGTCGGCGGAGTCGGGATGAACGTACATATGCCTGCAAGTGCTGTCGATATGATAGACGGTATCGGGACGGATATCAAGGTCTACACATATCTTCATGTAAGGGAAGATGCGATGACTCTGTTCGGCTTTCTGACAAAGGATGATCTTGAACTTTATAAGCTTCTTATCAGCGTGAACGGTGTGGGACCCAAGGGTGCTCTTGCACTTTTGTCAATGATGAGTGCGGATGATCTCAGGTTTGCCATCCTGTCCCAGGATTCGAAGATGATCTCCAAGGCTCCCGGCGTCGGTGCCAAGACGGCACAGAGGATCATTATAGATCTTAAGGACAAGATCGATCCGGGCCTTTCCCTTGATCATACCGTAAACGCATCCGACGATCCGGATATTAGCATGCAGGGGACAGCAAGACAGGAGGCGGTCCTTGCTCTTGTTGCACTCGGCTATTCGCAATCTGCTGCGGTTTCCGCGGTAAGGGCGGCAGACGCTGCGGATGATGATGTTGAGAGTATACTGAAAGCTGCGCTTTCCAACATATGATATGAACAACTGATCTTTCAGGAGAAGGTATATGCGTACTATAGAAACAAATCTTACCGAAGAAGACAGCAGGATAGAAGGAAGCCTTAGGCCCAGAACCCTTTCCGACTATATCGGGCAGGAGAAGACCAAGGACAATCTGAAAGTCTTCATAGAAGCGGCAAAGAGAAGAAGCGATGTGCTGGACCATGTGCTTTTCTACGGACCGCCGGGTCTTGGGAAGACCACACTGGCCTGCATCATCGCCAATGAAATGGGAGTCCATATCAGAACCACCAGCGGGCCTGCGATCGAAAAGCCCGGCGAGATGGCAGCCATCCTTAACGGATTGTCTGAAGGAGACGTATTGTTCATTGATGAGATTCACAGGCTGAACCGTCAGGTTGAGGAAGTGCTGTATCCCGCGATGGAGGATTTTGCGATCGATATCATGGTCGGCAAGGGCCCGACTGCAAGATCGATAAGGCTTGATCTTCCCAAGTTCACTCTTGTCGGTGCAACGACGCGTGCGGGACTTTTGACAGCACCGCTTCGTGACCGTTTCGGCGTCATACACAGGCTTGAGTTTTATAACATCAAAGAGCTTTCAACTATAGTCAGGCATTCGGCCGCGATATTGGATGTTTCAATCGAGGATGACGGGGCGGAAGAGATTGGCAAGAGGAGTAGGGGTACACCGAGACTTGCAAACAGGCTTCTTAAGCGTGTCCGTGATTTTGCCCAGGTCAGGCATGACGGTGTCATTACAAGGGCCGTGGCTGTTGAGGCACTGAATCTTATGGGAGTGGATCCGATGGGACTCGATCAGTCTGACAGGAACATGCTTCTTACGATGATACATAAGTTTTCCGGAGGCCCCGTCGGACTTGATACGATCGCAGCAGCAATAGGGGAGGATGCCGGAACAATATCAGATGTTATTGAACCGTATCTGCTCCAAAACGGATTTATAATGCGCACTCCTTCCGGAAGGACTGTTACCGACATCTGTTACAGACATTTCGGACTCGAATGCCCCTCATCTTCCAAATAAGAGGTTGTCATTTTTTTGTCTTTTGTTATAATCAATGAGGACATTATGTACAGTCTTTTGTGGAGGAAGAAATGATCGGGAACAATGATATTGAAGTTGTTATAGGCGGCAAGGTTATAACACTTAGCGGTAACGAGAGTGAGGAATATATCCAGAAGGTCGCATCCTATATCAATAACAAGATCAGTGAATATAATAACGTAGATTCATTTAGGAGACAGCCGGCTGACATGCAGAATGTACTTCTGCTGCTCAACATTGCGGATGTCTACTTTAAGATCAAGAAGCAGATAGATTCCCTGCAGGACGAGATAGATGCCAAGGACAGGGAACTGTATGATCTTAAGCATGAGCTGATAGCCTCTCAGATCAAGCTTGAGAGCAGGGAAAAGCAGATCAAGAGCTTTCAGGGCAGGTAACGCAGGGATGTCTTCGGACATCCTTTTTTATTGTGGTTGATCGTTTATGGGAAGTAAGCTAAGAACAGTTGAACTGCTTTCGCCGGCAGGGGATATGGATTGTTTTCTGGCCGCACTGTGTGCAGGCGCGGATGCGGTATACCTGGGCCTTAACAGGTTTTCCGCAAGGGCATCTGCTGCAAACTTTTCCGAAGACGAACTGATCCGTGCGCTGGACATGGCTCATCTTCGCGGTGTTAAGGTATATCTGACCGTAAACACGCTGTTTAAGGACAGCGAGATGTGTGATCTTTATGATCTTTTGTACAGACCGTATATCAACGGACTTGATGCAGTCATCGTTCAGGATATCGGCGTTATGAAGATGATAAAGACAATGTTTCCGGACCTTTCGCTTCATGCGAGCACGCAGGCTGCCGTTACTGCAACCGAAGGAGTGAGGCTCTTACAGGATCTGGGGGTTAAAAGGGTGGTCCCGGCCAGGGAGCTGTCGCTTGCCGAGATAAAAAAGATCATAGCAGATACAGGTATGAGTATTGAGTGCTTTATTCACGGAAGCCTCTGCTATTCATATTCGGGTAAATGCCTCATGTCATCATTTATCGGAGGCAGGAGCGGTAACCGCGGCAGATGTGCCCAACCGTGCCGCCTCAGATATGATGATTCCTATCTGTTGAGCCTTAAGGATCTGTGCGTGATAGACATCATTCCGGAACTGATCGGAGCGGGCATCGCTTCTTTTAAGATCGAAGGCCGGATGAAGAGTGCTGGATATGTTTACGGTACAACATCTGTCTACAGGAAATATATAGATATGTATTATGAAGGCGGGTATTCTGTCGATCCTGCGGACAGGAAGCGGCTGATCTCTTATTATACCAGGGGCGGAAGCTGCGACGGTTATTATCACCGGCATAACGGAAAGGATATGATAACATACGGATCCCCATCCTACAGTACGGATGATACGGGATTTGACAAAGCTCTGACATCTTCCCTCAAGATCCCGGTCAACATCTCATGTTCCATAAACCGCGGCAGGAGTATCAGTGTACGGGTATATAACGATGATGCTTCTGTTACTGCCGATACCGGCATAATATGTGAAGATGCCGTAAGCCATTCCCTGTCGGCGGATGATGTCGCCACCCAGTTGAAAAAGAGCGGAAACAGCGCTTTTTTGGTTGTAGATACGGATGTAAATGTTGAGGACGGCCTGTTCCTTACCAAGAAAGACATGAACAGCATCAGGAGAACGGGCCTTGAGAAGTTTTCGGAAACACTTCTCGAAGATCACAGGAAAGAGCTGCCGTATGCCCCTCCTTCCATCACTGACAGCACTGCAGGACCTGATGAGAATTTAAATGTTTCCCGAAAGATCCATGTGTCAGTAAGTACTTTTGAACAACTGCTTGCTGCTCTGGAGTCGGAATGTGATGCCGTGATCATACCGACCTATATGCTTGACAGTGTATGCGCCGGCGCAGTTGACCTTTCGGCCAAAGACATATATATCAGACTTCCCGTTGTGATAAGGGATGACAAAAGGATGAACTCCTCCGGTAAGGTTAAGGATATCATCCAAAACAGCTTAAGAACACTTGATATAAAGGGAGCATATATTTCAAACCTTGAATCGATCCTTATCTTAAAGGACATCGGATTTAGCGGCAGGATCATAGGAGATCAGTTTCTCTATGCTTTTAACAGGCAGGCGCATGATGTGCTGGCCTCCTATGGCGTAACAACTACGGTCCCTGTTGAACTTAATGAATGGGAGCTTAAGCACAGGAACATTAAGGGCGAAGATCTTATCGTCTACGGGAGGATCCCGCTGATGGTAAGTGCAAACTGCGTATATAACAGCAAGTACGGATGTGACAGGACAAAAGGCCACAGTATGTACTTATCCGACAGGAAATCAATGAAGCCGTATGTTCACTGCATATGTGATGAATGTACCAACATAATCTATAACAGTACCAGAACATGTATAACCGATGAGGAGTCCCTGATAAGGTCGCTTTATCCTTCATCGCTTTGTTTCATCTTTACAGATGAGTCCCGAAAAGAGACTTCGGATCTTCTTAAAAGATACAGTGATACAAGGCATGACGGCGGATATACGGGATCAGTCCTGATCGATGATCATACAAGGGGACATTTAAAAAGGGGTGTCGACTGAGTGGGCAGGATAATAATCGAAGTATCAAGACATGTGATCATTATCTGCATGTGCATATATACTTTTCAGTGCTTTGCCGTTTTCAGGTATTCGAATGAATATGACAGAAAAGGCATCTATATACGCCAGAATTTCTTCATGATAATGGTCCATTTCCTGGGCTTTATATCATTATATGCGCAAAACCAGGACATTAAGTATTTCAAGGCCTATCTGATACAGCAGATCGGGGTGCTTGCGATACTTATTGCATACAGACTCATTTATCCCAGGGCAAATGCGCTCATAGTAAACAATATGTGCATGCTCATCACGATTGGACTGATCATGCTGACAAGGATATCCTACAGCAGGGCGATGAGACAGTTTTCTATAGTTGCGGCATCCGCAGCACTCACACTGGTTGTCCCCTTTCTTATCAGCAAGGTCAGGTTTTTTGAGAAGTTCAAGTGGGCATATGTTGCTGCGGGGATCTTGTCACTTGCGGCCGTCCTTGCTTTTTCATCCGTTATAAACGGATCCAGGCTCAACATCACGATATCCAATCATACTTTCCAGCCTTCGGAATTCGTCAAGATCGTATTTGTTTTTGCGACAGCTTCCATACTTGCAAGAAAACATGATATCAAAACCGTTATGATATCTGCTGTTGTTGCCGCTGTCCATGTTCTGATACTTGTTGCGTCCAAGGACCTAGGCAGTGCGGTCATATTCTTTGTCGTGTATTTTGCGATGCTGTATGTTGCAACGGCAAATCTTCTGTATTATCTTTCGGGATTTCTCTTTTGTTTTGCGGGATGCTTTGCCGGCTATAAACTGTTCTCACACGTCAGGGTAAGGGTGACGGCATTTCTCGATCCGTTCTCCAATATTACCGATGCAGGATATCAGATCGCCCAGAGCCTGTTTGCCATCGGGACCGGCGGCTGGCTTGGCATGGGAATAGGGCAGGGCGCACCCGGGAACATACCCGTGGTTGCGGCTGATTTCATATTTGCGGCCATTTGCGAAGAACTCGGGGTGATATTCGGTATGTGCCTGATCCTTCTGTGTTTTTCATGTTTTGTCATGTTCATGAACATTGCAATGAAGTTTGAAGATCCCTTCTTTAAGCTTGTTGCGCTGGGGCTGGCGGTATCTTACATTTTTCAGGTATTTCTTACTGTCGGCGGAGTGGTGAAGTTCATCCCGCTTACCGGTGTAACGCTCCCCTTTGTAAGTTACGGAGGAACGAGCGTTGCGGTCACATGCCTCGTGTTTGCCATAATACAGGGCCTTTATATTGAAAAAGGCCAGGATAACAGGAAGACGAAGGTGCCCAAGGCCGTTGATTTTAAAACAGAGAAGCTTGATATAGTAAATATTGATTGATATGAGAAGCAGGACCGATAAAAAACCGAAGAAAGACAGACAAAAGATAAAGTCAAACAGGGAGATAAGCCTTATCACTTATGTTTTCCTGGCACTTTTTGTTGCACTCTTGATCTATCTGGGATATTTTACCCAGGTAACGTCAAGGACCGTCATTAACAATACATACAATAAGAGGCAGGCTCTTCTTGAATCAAGGATCGTTCGAGGAGACATCCTCTCAAGGGAAGGAAATGTCCTTGCCACTACCAGATCCGATAATGACGGAGGATACTACCGCCTGTATCCTTACAGGAACACTTTTGCACATGTTGTCGGCTATTCCACTCACGGAGTGCTCGGGGTGGAAGCACTTGAGAACTATACCCTCCTGTCATGTGACGGTAATATAGTAAAGAGAGTATCAAACGATCTTAAAGGGAGAAAAAATCACGGGGATAACGTCTGGACCACACTTGATACGGCAATGCAGGAAGCGGCATATGATGCGATGGATGACAGGCGCGGTGCCGTTGTCGCTATGAACGTCAAGACCGGAGAGATACTCTGTGCCATATCCAAGCCCGACTTTGATCCAAATGATATCATGGGGCATTGGGATACATTTAATGAGGATACCGTCAATTCGCCGCTCCTTAACCGTGCATTTCTCGGCTCGTACCCGCCGGGTTCCACGTTCAAGATAGTGACGGCGCTTGAGTATCTTAAAGAGCATAACGGAAATGTTTCGGATTACGGGTTTGAATGTACCGGAAGTTTTGAATATAAGGGCAGCGTTATCAGCTGTTACAACGAACAGGTCCACGGCTGGCTTAACTTTGATGACAGCTTTGCAAAATCATGTAATTCCAGTTTTGCGAACATATCCTCACAGCTTGATAAGGAAGAGCTTGAGAATACACTGGATTCATTGCTGTTTAACAAACCTCTTCCCCTGCCTTTCAAGCATTCGATAGGCTACTCGGACATCAGCAAAGATTCATCCACGGATGATCTTCTACAAACAGGAATAGGGCAGGGGCGTACGCTCATCAGTCCGATACACATGCTTATGATAACGTCCGCCATAGCAAATGACGGGATACTTATGAAACCTTATATAGTCTCGAGGATAGAAAATGCCGATAAAGGTGTGATCAGGAAGATCAGACCGAAACAGTATACCGAACTTATCGACAGTAAATATACAGACGGCCTGAAGAAGATGATGAGGGAGGTTGTAGTAAACGGTACAGCCAAAAGAGTACTTGATACCGAAGGATACTCTATCTCCGGAAAGACCGGGTCTGCAGAATACTCGTCCGATAAATCACTGTCACACGCCTGGTTTACCGGATATGCGGAAAGAGATGAGCCCGAGATAGCAGTGACCGTTATTGTCGAAGGCGGAGGATCGGGCGGTGCGGTTGCAGCTCCGATCGCCAAAAGAGTATTTGACGCATATTATAAGTAATGTTATTCTAAGTGGCGACATATATTGGATAATGGATGATCGATAATGATAGAAGCTGTCAGCTGCGGCGGCCTTGTTATATACAGGGGGAAGATACTGCTGCTATACAAAAACTATAATAACCGTTACGAAGGCTGGGTACTTCCGAAGGGTACCGTTGAGGAAGGTGAGAGCCATGAAGCTACGGCTCTTCGTGAAGTGAGGGAAGAATCCGGTGTCGATGCCGCGATAGTTGAGTATATCGACAAAACCATATATTCGTTTGTGGTTCCGGAGGACACCGTATCAAAAGAAGTCTACTGGTATCTGATGAGATCGCAAAGCTATGATTCCAAGCCTCAGGTAGAAGAGTATTTCAGGGACAGCGGATATTACAAATACCATGAAGCATACCACCTTTTGAAGTTTGAGAATGAAAGAGCGATACTTGAAAAGGGATACAACATGTACAGACGTCTTAAAAGACAGCAGAAATGGGATTAAAAAAGCTTTGGCCCCTAGACCAAAGCTTTTATTGACAGATTCTTCTGAACCGCCAGATCTATGTATTTACCGTCTTCGGTCCGGACCATCGGACGCGAATACTTCTGTTTGTTGATCAGAACGACCACGCATACCGTTCCGTCATTAAGCATTACTTCCTTTCCGATGTATTCTTCAACCATTCTCTCGAGGAAAGTCATATACACACCGGTATCATACTTGCCGTATCCGTCCTTTTCAAATATCTCAATGACAGCGAAAGGACACAGGGGAGCACGGTAAGATCGGTAACTGGTCATGGCCTCATAACTGTCAAGGATCGCTATCATTTTCGCGAAGGGAACTATCTTGTCATCGGTAAGCCCCTGCGGATAACCGGACCCGTCGATCCTCTCGTGATGCATATATGCGGCAAGCTTGATACGTTCATCGATATTAAAGGGCTGGAGCATCTGATAACCGAGAGCGGTATGGGATTTGATCAGATCAAATTCCTCATTGGTAAGCCTTCCCTGTTTTAACAGGATCTCCAGGGGTATCATGAACTTACCGATATCATAATAAAACCCGCACAGTACAAATGCCTTGGAATCTATCTCGTTAAGCCTGAACCATTTACTCGTGTAATTACATAGAAGAGAAACATTTATGGAATGTGTAAAGAGAAAATCAGCCTCTGCGGTCTCAAGCACCGCAAGCATATCAAGGATCGTAATTTTTGAATGCTTGAAAGGAGATGTGATATCTTCGATGATCTCAAACAGTCTGTCTGAGTCGATAGGAGTCTTGGTGTTCAGGAAATCCTCGATAAGACGCTTGAGCTCAAAGAAATTCTTCGAATACAGTTCATAGAACTGCTTGAAAGTACGGCTTACCCTGATCTTCTCGAAATATGTGGTCTTATCGTCTTCGGGTTCCTTGATATTGATACATGTTATCTTGGAAATATTAAGCTTCTGGATCAGAAACTTATCAAGAGTTGTATTCTTTTTTACAATTACATTGCCCCTGTGATCAAGAACATCTTCAGCTGCAACATCTCCGGGAATCAGCCCGATAACCGCTTTAAGTTCCATGATTTACATACCCCTCTGATAGTTAGTATAAAAATCACAATATATATTGTCAATAATAAGGATTAACTTTTTTCATGTTTTTTGTTATAATCTAAAAAGTTTTTGTTTGAAAAATAAGGAGTATCACGGTGGTCAGATTTGTGGATGAGCCGTTTGTCACAGATGCGGCAGCGCGGGATCTCTCTGTGATAAAATGGAAGCTCTTGTGCGGGATCGGAATGACAAATGTTCATTTTATCACCCTAGCCGAGAACAAAAACGATATATTTGATATTTATCCGGCTGCCGTCTTCAAGCAGAAGAGATTCAGAAAGCGGGATCTTTTGATACTTGGTGTTGCTGCCGGCGGGCACGATGCCCAAGATCTTACACGGGAAATGGTACAGAACTGTCTTGACAACTGCGGCGATCTTACGGATATACGCGGATACTTCGAAAAATACGTTAAGGATCATCTTTAATGGCCGCTATTGCACTTTATGTACTGAAGATAACTGGAATAGTTCTTGCTTCATTACTAGCTTTGGTTTTGATCATCCTGGCCCTTGTCCTGTTTGTTCCCATAAGATACAGGATAAAAGCCTCGAAAAATGATCCCCGGGCCTCTTTTACTGCATCGGCTGCGGTGACATATCTTCTTCATATCATATCCGGAAAGTTCATCTATGATGAAGAAGTAAGAAAATATGTCAGGGTTTTCGGAATAAGAGTCTGGCCGAAAAAAGAAAAAGTCCACGTATCATCAGAGCAGTTTACGGCAGAACATGCTAATGATCATACAGTAAACAATGTTGATACGGTAAGCGGATCCGCTCCCGATACTGTTACGGCGCAGGATTATACGGTCGACTGGAATGAGGATGATGCAACAGCTTCGGCCGGTGAAGACCCGGATCCTGATGACGAAGATTCTTTTGCCTGTAAGTTTGAGCGCATAGCAGATGCGATCGCCGGCAAATATAACGAATACAACGATAAACTCGAATCCGCAAAGAAAAAAGTCCGCTACTGGGATAAGATGGTAAATGACGAAAGGAACAAAAAAGCGGCGGAACTGATATATGACAGGGTGGTCAGACTCCTTAAGAAGATCGCCCCGAAAAAGATAAAAGGGTATGTTCATTTCGGGTTTGAAGATCCGGCGCTTGTCGGACAGATTATCGCGTGGCTGTCGATATTTTATCCTGTATTACCGAGGAAGCTTTCGATCGATCCGTCATTTTCGGATCAGGATCTGTACGGACAGATTGATATAAAGGGAAATCTGGCGCTGATAAGTGTTGCAACATGTTTTTGCCGGCTGTATTTCGACAGGGACTGCCGACGGCTGTGGCGCTTATATAAAAAGCATTCGAAATAATATAACGGAGGACTGTTATGGCTGAAAGTAGTTTTAATTCTGTAGTTAATTCGCTTCTTGACGGAATGGAAGGATTTCTGTCCAGTAAGACCGTGGTCGGTGAGCCCGTGAAAGTGGGCGATACCATACTCATTCCTTTTGTGGATGTATCATTTGGAGTCGGAGCAGGGACTTTCAGGGGAGACAAGAAGGATAACGGAGCAGGAGGACTGACCGGCAAGATGACTCCGACCGCAGTTCTTGTTGTGCAGAATAATTCGACGAGAGTGGTATCGATCAAAAATCAGGATTCCCTGACCAAGATCATAGATATGGTCCCGGAGATCATGAATAAGATCACGGCCAAGAAGGAGACTACCGTTTCCGATGAAGAAGTGTTAAAAGCAACCTCAACGGGATCCGAAGATATCTGAACATAAAAAAAGAACCTCGAGCGAGGTTCTTTTTTATTAAGCTCTTTCGACTTTATCGGACTTTAAGCATCTCGTGCACACATGAAGTGTTTTAGGAGTACCGTTTACCATGCATTTAACACGCTTTACATTTGAATGAAAGATCCGGTTGCTCCTTCTGTGCGAGTGGCTCACGTTATTGCCGAAATGTACGCCTTTATCACAAATATCACATTTAGCCATGACGATTACCTCCTTGAAAATGATCTATTAAAATTGAACGGGATTTTAACGCAACAACGGTATTTTATCAAATGTTAATATTCATTGCAAGTAAAAGTTTTTATGTGTATAATATACCTGCTTTTGTTTTGGGAATGACCTTTAACGTCATAAAGGAGGATTCACTATGAAGGAAGCTTTGGCAACAGGTTCCGGTAATCTTATAATCGATCTTGATGTGGTTGCTCAGTATGCCGGCAGTGTAGCGGTCGAGTGTTTCGGCATCGTCGGTATGGCAGCTGTTTCCATGTCTGACGGGATAGCCAAGTTGCTCAAGAAGGAAAACCTTACAAGAGGTATAAATGTTGTAATGAAAAACAACAGGCTTATACTTGATTTTCATGTGATCGTAAGTTACGGAGTCAATATCCGCACCGTCGCATCAAATCTTGTCAATAACGTTAAATATAAAGTAGAAGAGTTTACGGGATTTGAGATCGACAAGATCAACGTGTTTGTTGAAGGTGTAAGGGTTATCGACTAAAGCACAGGAGGAATTTAAGTTGCAGTCTAACAAGATCGATGCCAAAACACTCTCCGAGATGTTTCTGGCAGGTGCCAAAAGGCTCGAATCCGAAAAAGAGATAATAAATGAACTGAATGTTTTCCCTGTTCCCGACGGCGATACAGGAACGAACATGTCGCTTACGATCATGTCGGCGGTAAACGAAGTCGAAAATATCGGTGATATGAACATGACGACGCTTGCCAAGGCCATATCTTCAGGTTCTCTCCGCGGGGCAAGAGGCAATTCGGGTGTTATCCTCTCACAGCTGTTCCGCGGCTTTACAAAGATCATAAAAGATAAGGAAGAGCTAGACATCGAAATATTTACCCAGGCTTTACAGAAAGGCGTTGAGACGGCTTATAAAGCAGTCATGAAGCCCAAGGAAGGAACCATTCTTACGGTTGCCCGCGGTGTTGCGGAGCGTGCCCTTGAAATAAATAACGGATCGGATGATTTTGACACATATTTCAAAGAGATCATTTTTTATGCGGAAGATGTGCTTCAAAAGACCCCCGATATGCTCCCGGTACTTAAAGAGGCCGGAGTTGTCGATTCCGGCGGACAGGGTCTTCTTGAGATATTAAAAGGCGGATATGCCGCTTACTCCGGAGAAGACGCCGATGCGATATTTACCCTATCAATGCCGTCAGCTTCTGCTTCGAAACCCGAAAAAGAAAAGATCATCACATATGAGACCTGTCTGTCCCTTATGGTCAAGAGTACATATAACAGTGAAGATGCAGATACTCTTGCCGAGTATCTTGACTCTTACGGGACCGGGGCCTCAATAAAAGAGGCGGGATCAAAACTGTCCATTTCCGTATTTTCCGATGAACCCGGAAGGATCATATCCAAGTGCCTGTCATACGGTACGATAGATGATGTAGTGATCAAGCCCTGGGACAGCGAAGAGATCAAGCCTGTGCTCGCTGAAGCTTCGGAAGAGACCGTTCCGGAAAGTGTACAAAAAGAGGAGAGAACACCCGATCCTGTACCGGCAAAGTCCAAGAAGCCGGAACCGGAACCAGCTGTTGCAAACGTTTCAAAAGAGCCGGAAAAAGAGATGGGATTTGTTGCGGTCTCATGTGGAAAGGGACTTGATGAGATCTTTATAGGCCTTGGCGTCGATCATCTGATCACAGGCGGCCAGACCATGAACCCTTCGACGGATGACATGATAAATGCGATCAATGACGTGAACGCAAAGACGGTTTTCATCCTTCCGAACAACAAGAACATCATCCTTGCCGCCAATCAGGCACAGTACCTTGTTGAGGATAAGGAGATAATCGTCATTCCCACAAAGACAATACCCCAGGGTATAACAGCTCTTATCACATTCATGAACGATGCTACGGCGGCAGATAATGAAGCGGCCATGCTCGATGCGATCTCGCGTGTTAAGACCGGTCAGGTAACATATGCCGTAAGAGATACTTCCATCAACGGGATGAACATCCAGAAGGGCAATATCATGGGGATCGGTGACCATGAGATACTTGCCGTAGGTACCGTTGTTGAAGATACCGCACTTACAATGCTTGATAAGATGGTCGATGACTGTTCGGAGATCATCTGTATATATTACGGGGATGAGGTCGACGAGGAACTTGCAAACGAACTGTGCAGGAACGTCGAAAACAAATACCCGGATATGTCCGTGGAACTCCACCCGGGAGGACAGCCGATATACTATTACATAATATCAGTTGAATAAGATGACAAAGCTTACTGCATTAAAAGGCATCGGTGAAAAAAACGCAATGCTCTACGAAAAGCTCGGTATCGAGACCGTAGAGGATTGTGTTTTTTACTTGCCCAGAGATTATATAAGATATGAGAACATCAGCGTCCCTGAGGATCTTAAGCCTGACTGCATGAATGCCTTTTATGCGGTTGTCGTTAACCGTCCACTGGTAAAGCGGGCCGGCAAGCTTACAATAACGAGCGTTATGCTAAGCGCGGGAGGGGTTGCGATATCCGCTGTATGGTTTAATATGCCATATCTTTCAAAGGTTCTTACACAAGGGACCGGACATGTTTTCCGCGGGATCATCACCGCAGAGGCAGATCATTATCATGTAAGACAGCCCGCGATATACAAAAAAGAACAGTATGAGAGCCTGCTTGGACACATCAATCCCGTATATCCTCTTACAAAAGGACTGACAAACAATGCAGTCACCGCAACTGTCGGCCGTGCTTTTGAGTATCTTGATGGAGCATATGATGCAAGACTTTATGACATGCATTTTCCCAAGGACGAGGATACTCTTATAAAAGCAAGGAGCAGTCTTGTCTATGATGAGTTCCTTTCCTTCCTGATCGCGGTACGGATGATGAGATCCGAAGAAAATGCGCTTCATAATGATTTTAATATCATGGAGAGCGCGGTTTGCGAACGGATTATAGAGCGGCTCCCTTATAAACTGACGGATGCCCAGAGGCGTGTCTGGGGCGAGATCAGGCAGGATCTTTGCTCAGACCGCTCCATGAGAAGGCTTGTACAGGGAGATGTTGGAAGCGGTAAGACTATAATCGCACATCTGTCTGCTATCATGTGCGCACTTTCCGGCTGGCAGTGCGCGATCATGGCACCCACCGAGATACTCGCCAGCCAGCATTATGATAATCTGAAGTCTCTTCTTAGAAGCAGCGGATGCGATATCAAGGTGGTACTTCTTTCCGGCACTATGACCGAAAGTGCCAAGAAAAACGTCAGAAAGATAATCTCATCAGGCGGGTGCGATATCATAATCGGGACACATGCTCTTTTCCAGGAAAAGGTTTCCTATAAAAAACTGGCGCTTGTGATAACGGATGAACAGCATCGTTTCGGGGTGATGCAAAGGGATTCGCTCTCATCCAAGAATGAGACGGATAATGCCCATATCCTCGTTATGAGCGCAACCCCGATCCCGAGGACATGCGCCATGATCCTATACGGCGATCTTGATATTTCGGTCATTGACGAAGTGCCGGCACACAAGCTTCCGATCAGAAACGCGGTCGTTAACGAAAGCTACAGAAAGAAAACATATGAGTTCATAAAAAAAGAAGTCCTTTCGGGACACCAGGCATACGTTATCTGTCCGCTTATCAGCGAGAGCGAAGGCATGGATGCCAGGAATGTTACGGATATGACAAAAGAGCTGTCAGGATACATGCCAGAAGGGATCAATGTTTCTATGCTCCACGGCCAGATGAAGGCACAGCAAAAGCAGAAGATAATGGATTCTTTTGCGGCCGGTCAGATAGATGTGCTTGTTTCCACCACCGTGGTAGAGGTCGGCATCAATGTCCCGAATGCCACTGTCATGCTGATAGAAGATGCAGACAGGTTCGGTCTTGCCGCCCTTCACCAGCTGCGCGGAAGGATAGGGCGCGGGCCCAGCCAGTCCTACTGTATTTTCATGAGCAGCTCAACAAATGAGCATACGATGAAACGTCTTGATATATTAAACAGATCGAATGACGGGTTTATGATCGCGGAAGAGGACCTGAAGCAGAGAGGGCCCGGAGACGTGTTCGGAATACGCCAGTCCGGGGATATCCGTTTTAAGATAGGGGATATCTATACCGACTCATCAATACTGAAAAAGGCCGCAGAAGATGCGGATCTTATATTAAAAGAAGACCCGTCATTGTCGCTTCCCAAGCACAGAGACCTTAAAAGCCGGGTCGAAGGCGCCACCAGGTTTAGTATGGTATAGCATATCCGGTACCACAGATTGTGTTTTATCCTTGAAAAATCATAATATTGTGTTATAATCCTATAGATGGGGAAACATAAATATTTGATCTGTAAGGGGTAAGATATGACACCACAGTCCAATTATGATGCCAAAAGCATCACTGTTCTTGAAGGTCTTGATCCTGTCAGGGCGCGTCCGGGTATGTACATCGGAAGTACCACGACAAAGGGCCTCAATCATCTGATCTACGAGATCGTAGACAATTCCGTTGACGAACATCTTGCGGGTTTCTGCAATAATATACATGTGACTCTTGAGGCCGACGGCAGCGCGACCATAGAAGATGACGGACGCGGTATACCCGTGGGGATGCATGAAAAGGGCGTTTCCGCCGAGCGTGTCGTCTTTACGACCCTTCACGCCGGAGGCAAGTTTGATAATGAAGTTTATAAAACGAGCGGAGGTCTTCACGGTGTCGGCTCGTCTGTCGTAAACGCTCTTTCCGAGTATCTTGACATAGAGATTAGGCGTGACGGCAATGTATACCATGACAGATACACACGCGGCATACCCGCGATCAAACTTGAAAAGGGCCTTCTGCCGGTCATAGGCAAGAGCAGGTCTACGGGGACGAAGATCAATTTCATGCCCGATGACCAGATATTCGAAAAAACGCGTTTCAAAGAGGAAGATATCAAATCCCGTCTCCATGAGACGGCCTATCTCAACCCGTCACTTACCATACACTATTGCGACAAAAGAGTCACTCCTTTCGAAAAAGAGGAATTTCACGAACCCGATGGGATCATCGGCTTTATCCGTGATCTTGACAGCAATAAGGAAACACTTTGCGAGCCCGTATTCTTCTCGGGTGTCTGTGACGGAATCACCGTGGAGGTCGCATTTCAATATGTTAACGAGTTCCATGAGAATGTTCTGGGCTTCTGTAACAACATATTCAATTCGGAAGGCGGCACCCATCTGACCGGTTTCAAATCCATGTTCACCAATGTCATGAACAGTTATGCACGCCAGATCGGAGTTCTTAAGGACAAAGATCAAAATTTCACCGGTGCGGATATCAGAAACGGAATGACTGCTGTCGTCTCGATCAAACATCCCGATCCCAGATTTGAGGGACAGACCAAGACCAAGCTGGACAACCAGGATGCGGCCAAGGCCGTATCCAAGATCACCGGAGATGAAGTCCCGCATTACTTTGACAGAAACCTCGATGAATTAAAGGCTATTCTCGCCTGCGCCGAGAAGGCCGCAAAGATCAGAAAGACCGAGGAAAAGGCCAAGACCAACATGCTTTCCAAACAGAAGTACTCGTTTGATTCGAACGGAAAGCTTGCCAACTGTGAGAGCAGGGATCCCAAGAAGTGTGAGATCTTCATAGTCGAGGGTGACTCCGCAGGCGGAAGTGCCAAGACAGCCAGGAACAGGAATTACCAGGCGATCCTTCCCATCCGCGGCAAGATCTTAAATGTCGAAAAGGCCAGCATAGACAAGGTCCTTGCAAATGCAGAGATCAAGACTATGATAAATGCTTTCGGATGCGGGTTTTCTGAAGGCTACGGGAATGATTTTGACATTACGAAACTTCGCTATGACAAGATAATTATCATGGCTGATGCGGATGTTGACGGTGCGCATATCTCAACTTTGCTGCTCACGCTGTTTTACCGTTTCATGCCGGAACTGATATACGAAGGACATGTTTATATCGCCATGCCGCCTTTATATAAGGCTATGCCTTCAAAAGGCAAGGATGAATACCTGTATGATGACAAAGCTCTTTCTGAGTACAGGAAAAATCATACCGGTTTCAAACTGCAGCGCTATAAGGGGCTCGGGGAGATGGATGCATCCCAGCTTTGGGAGACGACGCTGGATCCCGCCGCAAGAAGACTGAAGCTTGTTGAGATCGAGGATGCCAGACTTGCGAGCAACACTACCGAAATGCTGATGGGTAACGATGTTGCACCCAGAAAAGATTTCATATACAGACATGCCAAGGAAGCGCAGCTTGACTTTTAGTTGCGCATTATTGTGAAAGGGAAGATATAATGGCAAGAAAAAAGACGGTTGAGCCTGTAGAAGAGACCGTTATCAAAACCGAATATTCCGACGTGATGCAGAAATCATATATTGACTATGCCATGTCGGTCATTATCTCGAGGGCCCTGCCTGATGTCAGGGACGGATTGAAGCCCGTACAGCGAAGAACGCTTTATGATATGTATGAGCTTAATAACAGATATGACAGGCCTCATCTCAAGTCCGCCAGGATAGTCGGGGATACTATGGGTAAATACCATCCTCACGGTGACAGCTCGATATATGACTGTCTTGTTGTGATGAGCCAGGAGTTTAAAAAAGGCATAGCACTTGTTGACGGACACGGCAACTTCGGTTCCATCGAGGGAGACGGCGCAGCCGCCATGCGATACACCGAGGCCAGGCTTTGCAGGATCGCACAGGAGGAGATGCTTGCGGATCTTGACAAGGATGTTGTAGATTTTATGCCCAATTACGATGAGACCGGAAAAGAGCCCGAAGTTCTTCCGTGCAGGTTCCCCAATCTTCTCGTGAACGGTACCGAAGGCATTGCAGTCGGAATGGCCACCTCCATGCCTCCTCATAATCTGTGTGAAGTCATCGAGGCCGAAAAGGCTTATATGAAGAATAATGACATCACTACTTCCGAACTTCTCGAGATTATGCCCGGACCTGATTTTCCGACAGGCGGGATAGTGACCAACAAGGATGAGCTTCTATCCATATATGAGACCGGGACCGGCAAGATCAAGGTACGCGGCAGGATGGAGGTCGAAAGCGGAAAGGCAGGACGTACGCTCCTTGTCATAAAAGAGATACCCTATACGATGATAGGTGCCAATATCTCCAAGTTCCTGCTCGATATCGTCTCTCTTATAGATTCCAAAAAGACAAATGATATTGTCGATATATCAAATCAGTCCGGAAAAGAAGGCATAAGGATCGTTATCGAGCTGAAAAAAGATGCCGATATCGAAAATGTCCGTAACATGATCATTAAAAAGACCCGGTTTGAAGATACTTTCGGCGTGAACATGCTCGCGATATCGGACGGCAGACCCGAGGTTATGGGCCTTCGTTCTATGCTGGCACACCATGTCAATTTCCTCCGCGAACTTGCGACGAGAAAGTATAAGACACTCCTTACGAAAGAGCTTGATAAAAAGGAGATACAGGAAGGTCTTATCAAAGCTGTTGATGTTATCGATGTCATCATAGAGATACTCAGAGGTTCAAGGGAGATCAAGGCGGCAAGGGAATGCCTTATGACCGGAAATACAGCCGATATCAGGTTCAAGAGCCGTATTTCCGAAAAGATAGCATCCAACCTAAGGTTCAGCGAACGTCAGGCGAACGCCATTCTCGAGATGAGACTCTATAAGCTCATCGGGCTTGAGATGGAGGCTCTTATCGCCGAACATGACAAAACCCTTAAGGATATAGCCGACTACAAGGAAATACTTACCAAACCGGCCAAAATGGATGCGGCGATAATAAAGGATCTTGACCATATCAAGAAAGAGTACGGCAGGGAAAGGCGCACCTCGATCGAAAACGCCATCGAAGTTGTCTTTGAAGAGAGCAAGGCCGAAGAGATGGAAGTCGTATTTCTCATGGATCGCTTCGGATATGCCAAGACTATCGATGTTTCTGCATTTGACAGGAACAGGGATGCGATAGATGCAGAGTTTTCCGTCAGCTTTAAGTGTCTTAACACCGGCAGGATCTGCGTGTTTACCAACAAAGGTGTCATGCATTCAATCAAGGTATGTGATCTTCCGTTCGGAAGATTCAGGGATAAGGGTGTTCCGATTGATAATGTCAGCAATTATGACTCATCAGCCGAATCTGTCGTATATGTTCTTCCGATGGGAGATCTGATCCTTCAGAAGCTGATGTTCGGGACGAAAAAAGGAATGTTCAAACAGGTATACGGAAGCGAATTTGACGTTGTAAAACGTACCGTGGCAGCAAGTTCACTCCTTCCCGACGATGAGGTGATAACGGTATTTCCCATCACCGAGCAGAAATATGTTGTCCTTCAGACGGAATTTGACGTATTCCTCAAGTTTGAGACCGATGAGATCCCCGTCAAGAAAAAGGGAGCGGTCGGTGTACGTGCGATCAAGCTTACCGGAGCCGACAGGATCGCTAATGTTTATTATATTAATGAAGAAGATGACACCATGGTCACGGTCGGCAGCCGCGAGATACTTCTTTCCAGACTCAAGGCTGCAAAGCGTGATACCAAGGGGAGCAAGCTGAGGGGATGATATGAGGGTTATAGCCGGATCGGCCCGGAGACTTACCCTTGTGACACCAAAAGGTGATGTGACAAGGCCTACGGGTGACAAGATAAAAGAGACTCTCTTTAATATCCTTTCCCCTTATCTTACAGGTGTTTCTTTTCTTGATCTTTTTTCCGGAAGCGGCGGGATAGGCATAGAGGCACTTTCAAGGGGTGCAGACTTTGCCACCTTTATTGAAAAGGACAAAAACGCATATGACTGTATAAAGAAGAATCTTGAGACCACGCATTTTACAGACAGGGCTGTGCTCAGAAGGGCCGATGTGCTTACGTGCCTTACGGAAATGGGAAAGCGCGGAGGATATGATATAATATTCATGGATCCGCCATATAATAAAGGGCTTGAGAAAAACGTACTGAAGATCCTGGCAGATGATGAAAGGCTTTGCAGCACCAAGACCCTTATCATTATCGAGACAGCAGCCGATACGGACATGTCTTATATTGAACAGCTCGGATTTACTACCGAGAGGATAAAGGATTACAAGAACAGTAAACACGTATTTTTAAGGAAAGAATAACAGAATGAAAAGAGCATTATATCCCGGCAGCTTTGATCCGATAACTTACGGACATATGGAGATCATCAAAAGAGCATCTGAGATATTTGATGAACTCATTGTCGCAGTGCTTGAGAACAGGGCCAAAACTCCGTTGTTTTCTGTAGATGAACGTGTTAATATATTAAATGAGGTTTTGTCAGGCATCCCTAACGTTACCGTTAAGAGTTACGGCGGATTGTTGGTAGATCTGGCAATGGAAGAAGAGGCCGGAGTCATTGTAAGGGGGCTTCGGGCCGTCACCGATTTTGATTATGAACTGCAGCTTGCCCAGACAAACAGGGTTTTGCACAAGGAAATAGATACGGTATTTCTGGCCACATCACTTCGATATGCATATCTGTCCAGTTCTACCGTCAGGGAAGTTGCCAGTTACGGAGGGGATATAAGTAAATTTGTTCCACCGAGCGTTGCCGAACAGACATATAAGAAGTACGGTCAGCGTTCATAAGAGGAGGGGAGAATCATATGAGCAGCAGGATCGAGCAGGTAATCGACGAGATAGAGCAGTTTATCTCCGAATGTAAATATCAGACATTCTCAACGACCAACATCATCGTTGACAAGGACCGGATGGATGAGCTTCTTCGGGATCTTCGTCTTCGGACTCCTGAAGAGATCAAGAAATATCAGAAGATCATAAGCAACAAAGAGCGTATCCTTCAGGATGCCAGGGATAAGGCAGATGCGATGCTCAATATGGCGCAGGCCGAGACTGTAAGGATGGTCGATGAGAATGAGATCATGCAACAGGCTTATGCCCAGGCCGGGGAAGTTGTAAAGCAGGCGACCGAGCAGGCCCAGCAGATCGTTGATATGGCAACGGTCGAGGCCAATAATGTCAGGCAGTCCGCAATGGAATATACATTCGGCCAGCTTTCCACGCTCCAGCAGATCATCGATCATGCCATAAATACTGCCGATGCCAAATACGGTGATCTTCTCGCCAAGCTTCGCGAATGTGAGACCATCATAGCTTCTGACAGATCGCAGTTATATCCGCAGGTCGAACTTGATAATGATATCGCAGCCCTTGAGGGTTATCCTACTGACCAGGGATCAAAAGGAGGCAGAGGAGAAGGCGGCGGTAAAGGCGTGAATGTGATATAAACTATTCTTTACGGAACCGCATAACGGTTCCGTTTTTTTGGTAAAATATAACGGGTGGCTGATATGGAAAGAGTATTAAAGGGTTTTGAACCGGTAAAAGTATTTGAGTATTTTGAAGATATATCGATGATCCCGCGTCCTTCCGGAAGATGCGGTAAGATAGCCGATTATCTGACTGACTTTGCCAAAGATCATGGATTTGAATATTACAGGGATGATAACGATAACGTTCTGATCAAAAAACCGTCGAAAGATCATCCCGAGAAGAGTACGGTCATTCTCCAGGCACACACGGATATGGTCTGCGAGAAGAGCTATGACTATGATGCCAAGCATGATTTTACAAAAGATCCGCTCAAACTGTGTGTCCTTGACGATTTCATATATGCAAAGGGTACAACGCTTGGGGCGGATGACGGGATCGCCGTGGCATATATTCTGAGCATACTCGATGATGACGCTCCTGATCTTCCGCCGATCGAGGCACTGTTTACTTCGGATGAAGAAGACGGCATGAAAGGGGCCCTTGCGTTTGATGCATCAAAGCTTTCCGGTAAATACCTGATAAACCTTGATCACGAGGTCGAGGGGGAACTTCTCACATGCTGCGCGGGAGGAAAGAGGGTCAAGTGTTCGATCCCCGTCAAGTATGAGAAGGTATCCGGTATCGGTTACAATATCGTTGTATGCGGACTTTGCGGAGGCCACTCCGGAATGGAGATAGACAAGGGAAGAGGTAATGCGAACCTTCTTCTCGGACGTCTTTTGCATACGGTGACCAAGAATATGCCGTTTTATCTCAAATATATAGGCGGGGGACTCACCGATACCGCCATTCCCCGTGAGGCAAAGGCCGAGATCATAATCGATGAACAATATATCGATACCCTTGAGACGATCATCGAGAAATACTCCCGCATAATATGTGACGAGTTTGAGGGTATTGAAGAGAACATGATGATATATGCCGAGAATAAAGGCGAAGATGAGAGCATGTGCCTTACCTCCGGCTCCAAGCGTAATATCGGTTTTATCTTAAATACCGTTCCCGACGGTATCATCAAGATGAGCCGCAAAAATGAAGGGCTTGTCCGCACTTCGTTAAACTGCGGTATCATGAAGCTTACCGAAAATGAATTTGTTCTTACGGTCAACATGAGAAGCCTTGCAGAATCGGAAAAAGAAGCGCTCGCTGACAAGATTGAGTATCTGACCGAGATGGCCGGGGGCAGGTTTAGTGAAGAATACGATTATCCCGCATGGGAATTTGAAAGCGATTCTGCCTTAAGGGATATCGCTTTTGAAGCTTATCAGAGAGTGTTCGGTAAAAATCCCACGCTGCGCGGCTTTCATGCCGGCCTTGAATGCGGGGTTTTCTTCAAGAAGATCAAAGATGTTGATATTATCTCTTTCGGGCCTGACATCCTGAACATCCACACACCGAAGGAAAGACTTGACAGTGCAAGTGCCGGAAGGGTTTACGAATATCTTCTTGAAGTATTAGAGAGCATTTCATGATCCTTCCGCAGCGCTTTGCCAATTCCATGAAAAAGCTCCTTAATGGAGAATATGATGATCTTATCGCTTCATATGATGAGAAGCCTCTTAGCGGTCTGAGGGTCAATACTTCCAAGATCAGTCTTTCCGATTTTGAGAGCATAGCACCTTTTGATATAGATAAGATCCCTTATATCTCCGACGGATACTATATTAATGATACGGATGCGTGGTCAAAACATCCGTATTATTATGCCGGATTATATTATCTGCAGGAGCCCTCGGCAATGCTTCCTGCCGAGATACTGCCCGTATCTGAAGGGGATACGGTCCTTGATCTGTGCGCGGCTCCCGGAGGAAAGTCCACAAAACTTGCCGTAAAGCAAGCAGGCCTTTTGTTCGCTAATGATATCAGCCCTTCAAGGGCCATCGCTCTCGTTAAAAATCTCGAACATTTCGGCACGGGTAATTATCTGGTGTCGGCAGTTTCTCCCAAAGTACTCGCTTCAAACTTTCGTGAGACTTTTTCAAGCGTTCTGGTGGATGCCCCGTGTTCGGGAGAAGGGATGTTTCGAAAGGACAAAAGCCTGATATCGTCTTATTCAAAAGTTGACGAATATCATTATCCGAATATCCAGAAAGCGATAATTGAAAGTGCATGGGAGACTGTATGTCCGGGCGGATTCCTCCTGTACAGCACATGTACATTTTCCGACACCGAGAATGAGAAAGTGATACAGTCCCTGCTGGACGGGCATGATGATGCCGTATTATGCCCTGTCGATGACAGTTACGGTCTGTCGGGCCCATATGAGGACTACGCCGGCATGAACTGTTATCATTTATTTCCTCACCGGCAGAAAGGCGAAGGACACTTTATTGCCCTGATCAAAAAATCCGGAGCAAAGCCCGTAAGGGAAGACATTTCCTTCTGTGATCACAGCATGTTTTGCCCTGAACTTGAAGAACTGATGCCTTACATGTCGGAAGGATACCGGAAGAGATTCAGAAACAGATCTTTTTTAAAGACACAGGACGGTTTTATATATATGCTTCCCGAAAAGCATAAGGGTTTTCTTGCCGGAAATATCCGTTATTTGAGGACCGGGACATGTATCGGCAGGATACAAAAAAGCGGAAAAGTACAGCCCAGCACCGCATTTGCCCTGTCACTTTCGCCGGATGATCTTAACAATGTGCTCAGTTTAAGAGCCGATGATCCCGATATAATCAGATATTTAAAAGGAGAAACACTTATCATCGGCAAAGATCGGATGAACTGTGTAAAAAAGGGCCTGGTCCTTATCTGTGTTGACCGTTTTCCTCTCGGGTTCGGAAAATACGACGGGAATAAGATAAAAAACCTGTATGAAAAAGGTTGGGTTATGTCATGAAATGGAATGAAATACTCAAAAAGACCGATGCCGTTTTATTTGATCTGGACGGAACGGTCGTTGATTCCATGTGGATCTGGAAGCAGATAGATATAGATTATTTCAATAAATGCGGACTGGTGATGCCCGATACATACCAACAGGAAATAGAAGGACTGAGTTTTTACGAGACCGCCGTATATACCCATGAGCACTATATGCCCGATATCTCTGCCGAAGAGCTTATGCGCGAATGGAACGATATGGCATCCGATCATTATGAGAATAAAGTAAAAGCCAAGGAGAACATCCGGGAATTTCTTGAGTTCTTAAAAAATGAAGACAAAAGGCTCGGGATTGCCACAAGTAATTCAAGTACTTTATGCCATCTGACCCTTCGGGCAAACGATCTGATCGAATACTTTGATATCATTCTTACCGGAGAAGGCAAGATGGCCGGAAAACCCGCGCCCGATGTTTATCTTCTCTGCGCAAAAAAGCTCGGTGTTTCGCCCGGCAGGTGCCTCGTCTTTGAGGATCTTTGCAACGGTATAAGGGCGGGCAATGCGGCCGGAATGATGACTGTTGCGATCCATGATGATTACTCCGGGGACCAGTGGGATCAAAAATGTGAACTGGCTGACTACCACATAATGTCATATAAAGAGATAACCGATGAAATATATTAATCGCGAGCTTAAAGGTACAAAAGGATACATAAACAGACAGAGAGCGTTTGAACTGATAAAGACCCTGCTGCTGTTTGCAATGGCACTCGGGATCTTTTTCATGGGGCTGTTGACACTTCATACAAAAAAGAGCCTTTGGTCGGTATTCGCCGTACTGGCGCTTCTTCCGGCATGCAAATCACTGGTCGGATTTATAATGTTTGCCCGCTTTTCATCCATTAAGGATGAGGAATACTCACGCTATGAAGATGTGTGCAGTGGGGTTGAACGGATATACGAAAACGTCCTTACGACCAGTGACAGATCATACTATGTTCCCGTGATATGTTCAATAGGTAAAAATGTCATAGGATATTCGCCTTCTTCAAACAGATGCGATGATAAGCTCCGGGATCATCTGATGAATGTGATCAAAAACGCAGGATACGATGTTACCGTAAAGATATTTGATGATGAGAGGGCCTTTACGGCCAGGATAGCAAGCGCAAAGACCAATCTCGCGCCCGATGATAAAAAGGATGCGGCTGTTTTAGCGGCCATCCGGGCGGTGTCGTTATGAAAGAGTTTACGATCGATACCGGCCAAGAGGGCAGGAGGCTCGATAAGTTCATCAGAGGTGTATTAAATGATGCACCGTCATCGTTCATATATAAGATGCTCCGTAAGAAGAACATCTTACTGAACGATAAGAGAGCAGACGGATCGGAACTGATAAGAAGCGGCGATACAGTAAGGTTTTACCTGTCCGATGAAACATTCGACAGTTTTTCGGGATCATCCGCGGTTTTCTCTTTTGATGCATCGATGATGCCGCCGATCGTTTACGAGGACGATGATATCCTGATCGTCGATAAGCCTGCCGGGATGCTGACCCAGCAGACCCGTCCAAATGATATCACCCTTAATGAGATACTGCTTGCATATGTAAAAAAAGAGAACAGGACATACAGCACTTTTGTGCCTTCCGTATGTAACAGGCTCGACCGTAATACTTCCGGACTTGTGACATTTGCCAAGACATACCGGGGCGCCAGATATCTTTCTCAGGCATTTAAGATGCGGACGGTAAGGAAATATTATGTATGTGTCGTGAACGGTGTCATAAATACAGATCTTAAGCTGACCGGAAAGCTTGTAAAAGACACTGACAAGAACAAGGTTACGGTCACAAAGACAGGCAAGGGATCGGATATCGTGACCGTTATCCATCCAATCTGCGATAACACAAAACAAACCCTCCTGGAGGTTGAACTTGTTACGGGAAAGACACATCAGATAAGAGCCCATCTGGCACATGTTGGCCATCCGATAATCGGTGACAGTAAATACGGCGACGTGCGGATAAATGATCAGTTTAAAAGATCGTTCGGGATCTGTCATCAGATGCTTTCGTGCGTAAAGATGATCTTCCCGGATGATGATATGCTTGCCATATCAGGCAGATGCATTGATATCGGCATCCCTGTTGATTACAAAAAGGTGATGTAATGGCGACATGGAATTCCAGAGGTCTTCGCGGATCCACTCTTGAAGATCTGATAAACAGGACAAATGATATGTATAAAGAGCATGGTCTTGCCCTTGTGCAGAAGATCCCGACCCCGATCACTCCCATCAGGATGAATGAAGACCATACCCAGATCACGCTTGCATATTTTGACAAAAAGAGTACGGTCGATTATATCGGCGCGATACAGTCCGTTCCGGTATGTTTTGATGCAAAAGAGTGCAGCAGTGACACATTTGCCCTTGCAAACATCCATGAACACCAGATAGATTTCATGAGAGAGTTTGAAGGACAGGGCGGGATCAGTTTTATAGTGCTGTATTATTCCCATATCGAGAGATTTCACTATTTAAGGTTTTCGCACCTTATGAAGTTCTGGAACAGGATGATCGAAGGCGGGCGCAAGAGCTTTAAGATTGATGAACTCGAAGAAGGATTTGACCTTATTCCGCACAGCGGACTGTTTGTTCCGTATCTTGACGGCGTCAAAAAAGATTTGACAATGCGGGACCAGTAAAATATAATTTCGCTTAGTAGCATGGTAACGAATTAGCAATTTAACGTATTAAAGTGAGGGCCTGATGTCTAACTTACTGCATACTCCCGAAGGAGTCCGTGATATCATTCCGTCGGAGTTTTCCAAAAAACTTGAAGTTATGAACCGCCTTCTCGATGTTATGAGAGAGGCCGGTTTTAATCTGATGCAAACTCCGACGTTTGAGTATTTTGATGTATTCGCCGATAATATCGGTCTGACTCCGTCAAGGGAACTGTATAAGTTTTATGACAAGGAAGGAAATACGCTTGTTCTTCGGCCTGACTTCACACCGGCCATGGCAAGGGCATTCTCCAGGCTATACTGTAATACATCAACCCCTGTCGGTCTGTGTTATGCCGGTAATACGTTTGTTAACGGAACCGAACTGAACGGAAGGCTCAAAGAAGGAACACAGATCGGTGCCGAACTGTATAATGACGATTCATGCAGGGCAGATGCCAGAATGATCAGGCTTGTGATCCTTTGCATGAAAACTGCCGGATTTGATGATTTTGTCGTTTCCGTCGGTAACGGCAACTTCTTCAAGGGTCTGTGCGAGCAGGCCGGTATCAGTGAAAAAGACGAGACTGTTCTTCGTGAACTTGTTGCAGTAAGGAACTATCACAAGGCCGAGGAGATATTATCAGAGATAGATATCGATGATGATCTTCGGGATCTTATCTTACATATATCCGACGATTATACCTCAAAGGATTCCCTGTATCTTCTGAAAAAAAGGATCGACAATCCCAAATGCATCGAGGCCGTCAACAGGCTGATAAGCATTCTTGACATCCTTGATGAGGAAGGCGGCCTGGATCATCTGTCGGTCGATCTCGGAATGCTCAATAAGTACAACTATTATACGGGTGTTCTGTTCAGGGCGTATACTTACGGATTCGGAGATGCCCTGATGAAGGGCGGCAGATATGATAATCTTGTCAGCAAGTTCGGAAAAGATGCACCTGCAATCGGATTCGGTATCAGCCTTGACGAGCTTATGATCGCACTTGCTTCCCAGCAGGATAAGAAAGATGAGGATGATTATCTTACATTTGCCCTTACCAAGGGAAGACTTGCGGATAAGACGCTGTCTCTCCTTGAAAAGGCAGGGATAACATGCGAGGAAATGAAGGACAAGGATACAAGAAAGCTGATCTTTGTCAACAGGGAGCAGAAGCTCAAATTCTTTCTTGCCAAGGGCCCTGATGTACCGACATATGTGGAACACGGAGTCGCCGATATAGGTGTTGTCGGAAAAGACACGATATTTGAAGAGGACCGTAAGATCCTTGAAGTCCTTGATCTCGGGTTCGGTAAGTGCAGGATGTGCGTATGCGGCCCGGAAGATGCAAAAGAACTCTTAAATACCCGTGATCTTATAAGAGTCGCCACCAAATATCCGAGAATCGCCAAGACATATTTCAATGATGTCAAACATCAGAGCGTTGATATCATCAAACTTAACGGGAGCGTCGAACTCGGACCTATAGTGGGATTATGTGATGTCATAGTCGATATAGTCGAGACCGGATCGACACTTCGAGAGAACGGATTGTCGGTTCTTGAACAGATCTGCGATCTGTCCGCAAGGATGGTCGTAAATCCCGTTTCGATGAGACTTATGAGCAGAAGGATCAATAATCTAATCGAAAGGATCAAGCAGAACATATGAGAACAGTTACGATAACGGATGAATCCATGAAAGACATACAGTCCGGACTGTTAAAACGCAGTCCCGGGCAATATACCGAATATGAAAGCGTGGTATCGGATATAATCGCAGATGTCAGAGCGCGCGGCGATGAGGCTGTTTTCGAACTGACAAAGAAATTCGATAAGTGGGATATCGGCAAAGATGATCTGATGGTCAAAGAAAGCGAGATAGACGAAGCATACTCCGCTTTTGACAAAAGGCTGATCCGTGTTATGGAAAAAAGCGCGGCCAATATAAGGGAATATCATAAGAAGCAGCTTTTAAACAGTTTTTTTACGACAGATGAGAGCGGAACAATGCTCGGTCAGAAGATTACCCCCATAGAAAATGTTGGTGTCTATGTTCCTGGAGGCAAGGCCGCTTATCCTTCCTCAACACTTATGTGCATCATCCCTGCGGTTGTAGCAGGGGTAAAGAACATCGTGATGGCAACACCTGCAGCCAACGGCTGTGTGAATCCGGGAACGCTTGTGGCAGCCAGGATAGCGGGAGTAGACAGGATATATAAGGTCGGAGGAGCACAGGCGATAGCTGCACTTGCATTCGGAACGGGATCTGTCCCCAAGGTGGATAAGATAGTCGGTCCCGGAAACATATTTGTGGCACTTGCCAAAAAGGCTGTGTTCGGTCATGTGAGCATTGATTCGGTAGCAGGACCCAGCGAGATTCTTGTTATAGCTGATGATTCTGCAGATCCTTCATATGTTGCCGCGGATCTTCTTTCCCAGGCCGAGCATGATGAACTTGCAAGTGCGATACTCATAACCGACAGCGCAAAACTGGCAGAGCAGGTATCCGAATATGTGGACAAGTTTACCGAAAAGCTTGAAAGAAAAGAGATCATAAAAAGATCACTGGCCAATTACGGATACATTCTCATATCAAAAGATATGGATGAAGCAGCTGAAGTTGCAAACCTTATCGCAAGCGAACATGTGGAGATCATGACAAAAGATCCTCACAGCCTGATGACAAAGATCAACAACGCCGGTGCGATCTTCCTCGGGGCTTATTCGTCCGAACCTCTGGGTGATTATTTTGCCGGACCGGACCATGTCCTTCCCACAAACGGGACCGCCAGGTTCTTCTCGCCTCTGGGCGTTGATTCATTCATCAAGAGGACGAGCATAATCAGTTACTCAAAAAGCGCTCTGGAAGATGCATGTGATGATATAATGGACTTTGCCAGGGCAGAAGGGCTTACGGCTCATGCCAATTCGATCGGTGTAAGATTTAACAAAGGAGTATTGTAAATGCCTAAAAAAACCGTAACTCCAAGAGAAGTTGAAAAAAAACGCCTTACAAAAGAGACCGAGATATCCGTAAGGTTAAACCTTGACGGGACAGGGATATGCAAGGCCGATACCGGGATAGGATTTTTCGACCATATGCTTGAAGGTTTTGCACGTCACGGCCTGTTCGATCTTGAGATATCTTGCAGCGGGGATCTTCATGTTGACGGACATCATACGGTTGAAGACTGCGGTATTGTTATCGGAGAAGCCATCAGGGAAGCGGTCGGCTCCAAGGAAGGCATAAAAAGATACGGAAGCATGATACTTCCTATGGATGACGCGCTCGTTCTGACGGCAGTCGATCTGTGCAACAGACCGTATTTTGCCTATGATGCTTCATTTAAGACGGAAAAGATAGGATATCTTGATACCGAACTTGTAAAAGAGTTCTTTTACGCTGTTTCATATTCTGCAATGATGAACCTTCATATCAAGGTATTATCCGGGGAGAATTCCCACCATATCTGTGAGGCGATGTTCAAGAGTTTTGCCAAGAGTCTTGATATGGCTGTATGTGTCGACCCGAGGATAGAAAGCGTTCTTTCAACGAAAGGTGCCCTGTAATGGAAAAATCACTCATAGCATGCGTCTATTTAAAGAATGATAAGCTGGTAAAAGGATTTTCAAATGATACAGTCATAAGTGACGATCCCGCCGCATATTGTACAAGACTGTCGGTAAACGGAGCGGATTCGATCATACTGTTCGATCTGTCAAAAGGCGATGATGAACATGAGGCCGCTCTTCTTAATATCAGAAAGATCACATCCTCTACGGATATTGATGTATACGGAGCCGGAAATGTCAACCGTCTTGAGGACGTCAAAAAACTCCTTTATGCCGGATGCCGCAAGGTTGCCCTTAATATGGCAAAATCTTCGAATATCGAACTTATCGAAGAAGCCGGCAAGCGATTTTCAAAAGACAGGATAATGACATGTGCCGACAGCCTTGAACAGATACTTGATAATCTGAAAGTGCTGAAGGAGAACACATCATCATCTGTGCTTCTCGGAAGGCTGTTTGTGGAAGGCTTTGATGAGATAGGGGTCATTCCTTTATTAAACGACGATACCGATATTGTATCTATTTTCAATAAACAGTGTGTTATCGGCCTGTCGGGAGATATCATAAATGACAGGGCAGATGATCTGTTCGCCCTAAAAGATGAACTTGAAAAAGCAGGCGTAAGAGTAAAGAGATTCGACTGCAGCGTCAAATGGGCCGATCTTAAGACAGATCAGAACGGCCTTATACCTGTTATTTGCCAGGACTGCATGAGCCAGGAAGTGCTGATGCTTGCCTATATGAACGAAGAGGCCTTTGATCATACTGTCAGGGAAGGGATAATGACATATTATTCCCGTTCGAGAAAATGTCTATGGAAAAAGGGAGATACGAGCGGTCACTACCAGTTTGTAAGATCTCTTTATTTTGACTGTGATAATGATACTCTTCTTGCCAGGGTTGTTCAGATCGGAAATGCCTGTCATACCGGAGCTCATTCGTGTTTCTTTAATGAGGCCCTGTCAACCGGAAAAAAGGGGTACAATCCCTATTCAGTCCTCGAAGATGTCATGAGTATCATCCTCGACAGGAAGGAAAACCCCAAGGAAGGTTCATATACCAATTATCTGTTCGACAAAGGCATTGATAAGATACTCAAAAAGGTGGGCGAGGAAGCCACCGAGATCGTTATCGCAGCCAAGAACCCCGAGCCTGAAGAGAGCAAATATGAGATCGCTGACTTTTTATATCATATAATGGTCCTTATGGCAGAAAAAGGGATCACATGGGACGATGTCATGACGGAACTTGCCAACCGTTGATGTATACATAATAAAGACCTAAGCTTGGAAAAATATGGGGAAAAGACGTATGTAAATACGTCTTTTCTTATGTTATAGTATTGAACGTGAGTAAACTGGCACTTTCAAATGAAATACTGATGTCGGTAGATAAGCCGGCACGTTATATAGGCCATGAGGTTAATGCCGTAATGAAGGATCCGGCCGGCAGGATAAGATTTGCCATGTGTTTCCCCGATCTTTACGAGATAGGCATGTCGCATCTTGGCATACAGATATTGTATGACATGTTCAACAGCTTTGAAGACGTGTGGTGTGAACGTGTTTATTCCGTATGGACCGATCTTTATAAGATAATGAAGGAAAGAGACATCCCTCTGTTTGCACTTGAATCCCAGGATGAGATCAGGTCTTTTGATTTTCTCGGAATAACACTTCAGTATGAGATGTGCTATACGAATATACTTCAGGTACTGGATCTGTCCAAGATACCTTATTATGCGGCAGACCGGGGTGAGGATGATCCGATAGTTATCTGCGGAGGGCCTTGTGCATACAATCCCGAGCCGATAGCCGATTTCTTCGATCTTGTGTATATCGGTGAGGGAGAGACATCATACAAAATACTGCTCGATCTGTACCGTGACCATAAAAAAAGTGGGGGAAGCAGAAGGGATTTCCTGAAAAAGGCAGGTAATATCCCCGGGATATACGCGCCGCAGTTTTACACTGTAACTTATAACGATGACGGTACGATCAGCGGATTCATCCCGGAAGAAGGGATGCCTGCCGTAATAGAAAAAGAGATCGTTGTCGACCTTTCCGATACATATTATCCGAAAAAACCCGTAGTTCCGTATATAAAGGCAACCCAGGACCGTGTAGTCCTTGAGATCCAAAGAGGGTGCATAAGAGGGTGCAGATTCTGCCAGGCAGGCTCTGTATATAAACCGATCCGTAAAAGGGAAGAATATAAGCTCGAACAATATGCCAGGGAGATGATTAAAAATACGGGATATGATGAGATAAGCCTGTCATCCCTGTCATCTTCGGATTATCCCGAGCTTGAAAAACTCTGTAATTTCCTGATCGATGAGTTCAAGGACAAACACGTCAACATTTCACTTCCTTCTCTTCGGGTCGATGCATTTTCACTTGATGTAATGAGTAAAGTCCAGGATATCAAAAAATCCGTCATTACATTTGCGCCCGAGGCCGGAAGCCAGCGTATGAGAAACGTGATCAACAAGGGCCTGACAAAAGAAGATATACTGAACGGGTGCGAACAGGCCTTCCTGGGCGGATGGACAAGGGTCAAACTGTATTTTATGCTGGGGCTTCCTTATGAAACAGAAGAAGACATGGAAGCGATCGCCGAACTGTCAAATGATATAGCGAAACTGTACTATGACCTGATACCAAAGGAGAAGCGTAAAACAAAGGTCAGCATAGTCTCTTCAACATCATTCTTTGTCCCCAAACCTTTCACGCCTTTCCAGTGGGCAAAAATGAATACAATGGATGAGTTCAGGTATAAAGCACATGTTGTAAATGATGCGATGCACCGCCAGCTCAACTTCAAGAGCATCAAATACAATTGGCATGCCGCCGATGTTTCCGTGCTTGAAGGCATATTTGCACGCGGAGACCGGAGGCTTTCAAAGGTGCTTGTATCTGCTTATGAAAAAGGCTGTATATTCGATGCCTGGACTGAAACGTTCAGGTACGGACCTTGGAAAGAGGCTTTTTCTGAGAACAACATCGATATGAAATTCTATTATAACCGTGAAAGATCATTTGACGAGATCCTTCCTTGGGATTTTATCGATACGGGTGTTACAAAAGAATTCCTTAAGAGGGAATACATAAATGCAAAAGAAGAGAAAGTCACTCCGAACTGCAGGGTAAAATGCAGCGGTTGCGGGGCCGCCAGATATCACGGGGGAGTCTGCTATGAAGGTTAGGATCAGATTCTCCAAAACAGGCGCCCTGGTATACATAGGACATCTCGATGTCATGCGGTACTTCCAGAAACTGTTCGTAAGGGCGGATATTCCGGTAGCTTACTCGGAAGGATTTTCGCCCCATCAGCTTCTTGGCTTTTCACATCCCCTGCCTCTGGGAATGGAAAGCGTGGGGGAGTACGCCGATATCGTACTTACAAGGAGCGTGCCAACAGATGAGGCACTTGCCCGTCTTCGTGCCGGATCAGTGGATGAGATCGGAATATATTCGTTCAACGAACTTCCCGAAAAGTGTGAAAATGCGATGGCAGCCGTGTGTGCGAGCGAATACCTTGTCGGCTTCAGGGATGAAAAGATACATGATCTCGAAAAACTTGTATCTGATCTATTGGAAAAATACGAGATAAATGTGATCAAAAAAACAAAAAAGAGCGAAAAAGTGGTAAACATCAGACCGCTTATATTTGATCTTCACACTGAAGACGACAAGCTCAGGATGATGATAAGCTCCGGATCGGTGGACAATCTGAAACCCGAACTTGTTATCAATGCCCTGACGGCGCCTCTTGAAAGAGAGTTCACATCGGAAGAACTTATCATGAAGAGGATAGACCAGTATACATCCTCTCCCGATGGTTTCGTATCACTTGACATGATTGGAAAAAAGATCGATGGCTGACAATTTTGCCGTATTTACAAAATATCAGGATAAATATGTGCTCATGCATATCGAAAATAACAGGGCGGAACATATTTATGCATATGACAGGCCCGGCCAGATAAGTGTCGGGTCCATCATTAACTGCCGTACAGAAAGACCGATGGATAATATCGATGCATGTTTTGTTCAGTATTCTCCGGATTCTTTGGGATTTATCAATAAAAAGATCAAGGGGCAGACAGTTCTTCCTCTTATGCTCAAAAAGGAAGCATATGACGACAAAAAAGCCGCTTTTACGGACAAACTGTCAATCGCGGGAAGATATGCCGTGGTTTCTGAAGGCAGTTTTGTCAAACTGTCGCATAACATACCGCAAAGTAAGAAAGAGGAGATATCACAGCGTTTCCAAAAGATCTCAAAGCAGTACGGCAAGGGGATAATCATCCGCACAAAAGCATTTACTGAAGATGGAGGGCTCGATAAAGCCGAGAGCGAGTGTATAAAGATCATCGAACTGCTTGAGGGGATCGTGCAAAAGAGCAGTCATGTTCCCCAGTATCACGTACTGTACAGGCCGCCAGCTCCCTATATTGAGGACCTTTTGTATCTGATAGACTGCGGGATCAGCGAGATCATAACTGACAGCGACGAGATCAAAGAAGCGTTAACAAAGGATCATGAATATATTTCCGGAACGGTCAATATGACTGACCGGGTCGGCATAAGGATGTATGAGGATCCGCTTGTCGGTCTTTGTAATCTCTATGGTATAAGTGCTAAAATATCCGAGGCGCTTTCCAAAAAGGTCTACCTTAAAAGCGGCGCATATATCACTATCGAAAAATGCGAGGCCTTTACGGCTGTTGATGTCAATTCGGCAGGACTTGACGCAAAAGCTGACAGGGAAGAGTCTTTCCTTAATGTCAATATCGAGGCCGCAGAAGAAATAGCAAGACAACTCGTTCTCAGAAATATCTCGGGAATGATCATAATCGATTTCATCAATATGAAAGATGACCTGTCATATATAAAACTTGCCGATGCGGTAAGATCAGCCATAAAGTCTGACCGCGCAAATACGAAATTTATTGATTTTACGCATCTGAAGCTTTGCGAGATCACAAGGAGCAGAAGCAGCAGATCGCTTTATCAATGCTTAAGGGGCTGTATATGAACGAAAAAATGTCTCCCATGATGCTAAAATACCTTGAAACAAAAGAGGATTACAAGGACTGTATCCTCTTTTACAGGCTCGGTGATTTTTACGAGATGTTCTTTGATGACGCTCTTACGGCATCAAAGGAGCTTGAACTTACACTTACGGGAAAGAACTGCGGCCTTTCGGAACGTGCTCCCATGTGCGGAGTTCCTTTCCATTCTGCACAGGTTTATATAAACAAACTGGTCCAGAAGGGCTACAAAGTTGCGATCTGCGAGCAGGTTGAGGATCCGAAGGAGGCTAAAGGGCTTGTAAAAAGAGAAGTCACGAGGATCGCAACACCCGGCACCAATATTGATATGGAGATGCTCTCCGAAAGTGCCAACAACTATATTATGTGCATCTACTATGCCGACAATATGTACGGTGTTTCCGTATCAGACATCACAACGGGAGCATTTCTTGCAACATACGTTTCCGATGCGATGCATTTGAATGATGAGATATACAAGTATTCTCCGTCGGAGATAATCTGCAATGAAGCTTTTACCGTATCCGGTTTTGATTTCGATGATCTGAAAGATCATATGAACGTGTTCATCTATCCGGTCGAACCGATATATTTTGACGACACCAACTGTATACGCACCCTTAAGGATCATTTTAAAGTTGCGGATCTTACCGGGCTCGGACTTACGGGTAATTCCGCAGTGACGGTCGCCTCCGGGGCACTGCTTTTATATATGCAGGAGTCTCAAAAGAGCAGCATCGATCAGATCAGGAACATCAAGGTCTATTCCGTAGATGACTATATGATCATTGACTGCGCGACCAGAAGAAATCTCGAACTTGTCGAAACGATGCTTGAGAAGGGAAAGAAAGGCTCCCTCCTTCATGTCCTTGACAAGACAAAAACAGCGATGGGGGCAAGGCTTCTTAGGTCTTTTATCGAGCAGCCTCTTACCGATAAAGCCAAGATAAATGACAGACTCGATGCGGTCTCTGCATTTACCGAGGATCTGATCCTTCGTGAAGAACTGCGTGAATACTTAAACCCGGTATATGATCTTGAAAGGCTGATGGGAAAGATCAACTACCGTTCCGCTAATCCCCGGGATCTTCTGGCCTTTGCCAATTCGATCAGAATGCTTCCTCCTATAAAAGACCTTCTTCTTGATTCAAGATCGGAAAGGGTCAGAAAGCTTTGCGAGGATCTTGATACTTTGGAAGACCTGTGCAGTCTTATCGACAACTGTATAAGCGTCGATGCACCGGTCAATATCAAAGAAGGCGGTATCGTCAGGACGGGTTATTCGGAAAAGGTCGACTCCCTTCGAAATGCAAAAACTGACGGAAAAACGTGGCTTGCACAGCTCGAGGAAACCGACAGGGAAAGAACCGGGATCAAAAACCTCAGGATAAGATACAACCGTGTTTTCGGCTATTATTTTGAAGTGACCAATTCATTCCTCGAACTTGTTCCCGAAGATTACATCAGGAAACAGACACTTGCAAATGCTGAAAGATACACGAATGCCAAGTTGAAAGATCTTGAAGATACTATATTAAATGCCGAGGATAAACTGTTCTCGCTTGAATATGACATCTTCACAGAACTTCGGGAAAAGCTTTCCGGCCAGGTCGACAGGATATTAAAAAGCGCAAGGATCATAGCTCTTGCCGATGTATATTCGTCACTCGGATATGTTGCATCATCCAACGGATACGTTAGGCCCGCATTGAATGATAAGGGTATCATAGATATTAAGCGGGGCAGGCATCCTGTTGTCGAACTGCTTACAAAAGATGAGATGTTCGTCGAAAACGATACTTATCTTGACAACTCGGGTAACCGGATCAGTGTGATAACAGGTCCCAATATGGCAGGAAAATCAACCTATATGCGTCAGGTCGCACTCATCGTTCTGATGGCCCAGATCGGCTCGTTCGTACCGGCATCATCAGCCAATATAGGGATAGTGGACAGGATATTTACAAGAGTCGGGGCCAGCGATGATCTTGCAAGCGGCAGATCCACCTTCATGGTGGAGATGACGGAAGTAGCCAACATACTCAGAAATGCAACATCCAAAAGCCTTCTTATCCTTGATGAGATAGGACGCGGGACTTCAACTTTTGACGGATTATCGATCGCCTGGGCAGTCATTGAGTACATCAGCAACACAAAACTTCTCGGCGCAAAGACACTGTTTGCGACTCATTACCATGAACTGACGGAACTTGAAGGAAAGATAGCCGGCGTTAACAACTACTGTATCGCCGTAAAAGAACAGAAAGATACAATAGTGTTCCTCAGAAAGATCGTAAAGGGCGGAGCAGACAAGAGCTATGGTATCGCCGTGGCAAAACTTGCCGGACTTCCCGACGGGGTCATAAACCGTGCGAACGAACTTGTCACGCAGCTTGCCGAAAACGATATTTCCGCAAGCGTCAGGACGATAGCTTCCGAGGCACCCAGAAAAGCGATACTTAAAAAGGGTGATGATGTGGACCGCGGTCAGATGTCGCTGTTTGATACCGTAAGCGATGATGAAGTCATATCGGAACTTATGGATCTTGACTGCAATAACATGACGCCGGTCGAAGCGCTGAATGCCCTGTCGATGCTTCAGAGTAAACTGAAAAACAGATGGTGAAATATGATCAATATCCTGGATGAAAAAACGATAAACCGCATCGCCGCGGGAGAAGTGGTCGAAAGACCCGTATCTGTCGTAAAAGAGCTCGTGGAGAACGCCATAGACTCCGGTGCGGCGAACATAAGTGTTGAGATAAAAGGCGGGGGGATCGATCTGATAAGAGTTACCGATAATGGAAGCGGGATCGATAAAGCAAGCATTCCCTCTGCTTTTTTGCGTCATGCGACGAGTAAGATAAAGGATTCTTATGATCTTCGAAACATCAGTACGCTGGGATTCCGTGGTGAGGCGCTGTCGTCGGTGGCTGCCGTAGCCCAGGTCGAGCTTTTGACAAAATGCAGGGACGACTTTCTCGGATACCGTTACCGGATCGAAGGCGGCAAAGAGATATCTTTTGACGAGGCCGGACTTCCGGACGGAACGACCGTTATCGTAAGGAATCTGTTTTATAACACGCCTGCACGTAAGAAGTTCCTAAAAAGCGCCGTATCCGAAGCAAATCTAATAACTACGCTAATCGAACGCCTGATACTGTCACATCCGGGGATAGGGTTCAAATATACCGTCAACGGGACTTTGCGTCTTTCCAGTGACGGCCTCGGAGATATTAAGAGCGATATATACTCTGTCTTCGGACGAGGCGTTGAAAGATGCATAACCGAAGTATCATTATTAAATGAGAACTGCACGGTGACGGGATATGCAGGAAAGCCTGAGATCGGACGCGGAAACAGGGACTGTGAGATATTTTTTGTAAACGGACGCCTGGTAAAGAGCAGTTTATTGTCATCGGCTGTTGAAGAGGCTTACCATAACTTCCTCATGCTTCACAGATTCCCCTTCATAATCCTTTATATCGAGATACCTGCCGAACTTCTTGATGTAAACGTTCATCCTGCCAAAACACAGGTCAGATTTGCCGACGAGCGTACTGTTTATTCCGTCGTAACTGATGCCGTATATGAGGCGGTGACAAAAGAAGAACTCATTCCTGATGCGGCAGCCTCATCCAATCCAGTATCCGAAACATCATTTCCCGAAGTTTCCGGAGCCATAAAAGCCGCAAATGCCGTTTATGTTCCGGAACCTTTTGAGCAAAGAGCCGTAACCGTTTTCCAAAAGGAGGCGGAACAAAGCCTTGAAGAGAGCAGGGCAAAACAATCCGCAGAGCAGATCACCCTGTTCAAGGAAGGTTTTCTTGATGATTCCAATATAGAAAAGCACAGGATCATCGGCCAGCTTTTTGACACATACTGGCTGGTTGAATTTGAAGAAAAGCTTTATATCATCGACCAGCATGCCGCACATGAAAAGATAAAGTACGAGCATCTGATAGGGCAGATAAAGGGCGGCAGGGTTGATTCCCAGCTCATCAGCCCGCCTTATATCCTGTCATTATCCGTCTCACAGGAGGAAACCCTACTGGCACACATGGAAGATTTTTCCCATACAGGATTTGTTATCGAGCATTTCGGTGGAAGGGAATATGCCGTGACCGCTGTTCCCGTCGAACTGTTCGGAATGGGTGAGAAGGACTATCTGATAAGTGTTATAGACGAGCTTGCCTCTTCCGGGAATATAAAAGAGCCGGCCGCAGTATACGACAGGATAGCGACCATGAGCTGTAAGGCTGCGATAAAGGGTAATACACATATAACATATGAGGAGGCCAAAAGCCTGATCGGGCAGCTCCTTAAACTTGAGAATCCCTATAACTGTCCGCACGGAAGACCTACGATGGTCATGTTCTCCAAGACGGAAATAGAGAAGATGTTCAAAAGGATCGTCTGATGAAAGACCTTGTTATCATTTCCGGACCGACTGCCGTCGGAAAATCAAAAACAGCCGTAGAACTTGCAAAAAAGATAAACGGATCCGTCATATCTGCCGATTCGATGCAGGTATACCGGGGGATGGATATCGGTACCGCCAAGATATCAAAAGAAGAAATGGAAGGTGTGGATCATTTCCTGATCGACGTACTTGACCCGGCGGATGATTTTAACATAGTGATGTTCAAACAGATGGCAACAGAGGCCATGGACAGCATATATGCCGCAGATAAGATCCCAATTATCGCAGGCGGGACATTGTTTTATATCCAAAGCCTGGTATATGACATCGATTTTGACCGGGCTGATGAAATGACGCAGTTCAGGGAAGAGATGTATGATCTTCTCGAAAAAAAGGGGAGCGGATATCTTCATGATATGTTAAAAGAAGTCGATCCTTTTGCGGCACAAAAGATCCATGAAAATGACCATAAGCGGGTCATACGCGCACTCGAATATAACCGGCAGACCGGGGGGATGATCTCCGAACATAACAGGATCAACAGCCAAAAAGAAAGCCCATACAATTTCTGCCACTTTTTCCTAAGCGACGAAAGAGAGGCAGTATATCAAAGGATCAACGACAGGGTTGATAAGATGATCGAAGACGGGCTTGTTGATGAGGTAAAAGGCCTGATGGAACAGGGGCTTACGAGAGATCATGTCAGTATGCATGGTCTCGGTTATAAAGAGATGATAGACCATCTTTCGGGCGCTTACGGTCTCGAAGAAGCCGTAAGGCTTATCAAACAGGGCAGCAGACATTATGCAAAAAGACAGTTCACATGGGCGAGGCGCGAAAAAGACATGATCTTTATAGATATTAACAGTCAGGATGCAGTCTCCGTCATGATAAAAGCGCTGAATAAGAAAGGGATAACAGATGGACATCACCGGGATGTATAAGAAATGCGGGATAAGCAAAGAGGTATTTGATTTCGGGGAAAAGATCCTGAAAGGTCTTTCGGACAGGTTTGACAGGATTGACAGGACCGCTGAATACAACCAGCTCAAGGTGATCGATGCCATGCGTAAGAACAAGGTCAGCGAGGCATGCTTTATGCCGTCGAGCGGGTACGGTTACAATGACGTCGGAAGAGATACTCTTGAAAGAGTTTATGCAACGTTATTTTCAACAGAGGATGCTCTTGTGCGCCCTCAGATAACATGCGGTACCCATGCGCTTGCAGTTGCCCTGTCGTCACAACTCCTGCCCGGTGATGAGATGATCTCCATATCCGGCAAGCCTTACGATACCCTTGAGGAAGTCATCGGTATCAGGAAGAGCATAGGGTCTTTGATCGAACACGGCATCAGTTACAAACAGGTCGATCTGAAAGAGGACGGATCATTTGACTTTGAAGGGATAAAGGAAGCGATTACGCCAAAAACAAAGCTTTGTGCGATCCAGCGCTCAAAAGGATATCAGACAAGACCGTCGCTTTCGGTTTCATCGATAGGTGAGGCCGTAAGATTTATCAGATCGATAGATCCGGGCATCGTGATCATGGTTGATAACTGTTACGGTGAATTTGTCGAGGAATACGAACCTTCCGATGTGGGGGCCGATATGGTAGTCGGATCCCTGATCAAAAATCCCGGCGGCGGACTCGCGCCATGCGGCGGTTATATAGCGGGAACCAAAGAGTGTATCAATAGGGCTGCTTACAGGCTTACTTCACCGGGCCTTGGCAAGGAAGTCGGAGCGACACTTGATGTGAACAGGGACTTTTTCATGGGACTGTTCCTCGCACCGACGGTTACTGCCGGCGCCGAAAAAGGTGCTATATTTGCTGCAAACATATATGAAAAACTAGGGTTTGAAGTTATACCCAAAGGGGATGAAGAACGCCACGACATAATACAGGCAGTGACTCTGGGATCCGAAAAAGCCGTTTGCGCTTTTTGCGAAGGCATACAGGCGGCCGCACCGGTTGACTCGCATCTTACTCCCGAACCGTGGGATATGCCCGGCTACGACTGCAAGGTCATAATGGCTGCCGGCGCATTTGTTTCTGGAAGTTCCATTGAACTGTCCGCAGACGGCCCGATAAAGCCTCCCTATGCCGTTTATTTCCAGGGCGGTCTGACATGGCCTCATGCAAAGCTCGGGATTCTTACATCGCTGCAGAAGCTTGTGGATGAAAAAATAGTTAATATATACATATAGAGACTGTTGTGTTAAAATATGCTAGATATAGTATGCATGTGAGGAAACCGTTTTGGCCATTAATGCTTTCGGTATAGATCTGGGAACATATAATATAAAAATATATAACGGTTTTACGGACCGGATAGTATCACATAAGAACATGATAGCTATCCAGAACAGAAGGAACCTGTTTGCTTACGGTGATGATGCTTTTACCATGTACGAGAAGGCGCCTGACAACATCAAGGTGACATTTCCTCTTACATACGGGGTTATCGCCGATATCAACCATATGCAGATCCTTATCCGTAATTTCATCAATGATGAGATGGACGGTAATATCCGCAGCGCCGATTACTACATTTCCGTGCCTACCGATATTACGGAAGTGGAAAAAAGAGCCTTCGTTGATCTGGTCAAGGAATCAAACATCCGTGCCAAGAACATTTATATCGTAGAAAAGGCGATAGCTGATGGTATCGGCATGGATGTTGATATGCACAGATCCCAGGGATTTCTGGTGGTCAATGTCGGTTATGAAACGACCGAAGTATCCATATTGAGCCTTGGAGGCATAGTTTTATCAAAACTGATCAAGACCGGAGGCAAGAAGTTCGACGAGTCCATACGTAATATGGTGCGTAAGGAATATAACCTTCTTATCGGGGCCAAGACCGCCGAGCAGACCAAGATAGACCTTCCGAAGCTCGAAAGTGAACACAGGGATGCAATCGTATACGGCAGGGACATCGTCACCGGGCTTCCCGTCGAGAGAACGATACCGACAATGCTCATAGAACGGGCTATGCATGAGCATTTCGAAACGATAATCGATAATGTAAGGCTCATCCTTGAGAGAACGCCGCCCGAGCTTGGAGCGGATATTTACAAGAAAGGGATATTCCTTACGGGAGGAAGTGCCGGGATAGGGGATCTTCACGAACTGATCTCAAAGAGCACGGGACTGTCCGTATTGTTTTCTCCAAACGGAGAAGGAAGCGTAGCCTACGGTCTGTCGCAGATCATCAAGAACGAAAGGCTTCATCCTATCGTTTATACTATGGAAGATTTTTCCGTATAGGACACTGAGCCGTAAATCACCGGGAAGAACCAAATGGCCAGAAAAAGATCTAACAGGAACAAGATCGTCATACCAAGTAAATACATCCTGCTGGCACTGTCTGTTATATGCATTATCACGATGGTGCTTTCTTATGCTACGGACATTTTGGACGGACCTCCGCAGGCTGTTGCAGGTTATACCGTCATACCCTTTCAGAAAGCCATATCTTATGCCGGAAACTGGCTGTTTTCCCGCTCCGAATCCATAAAGGAGCTTGAAGCGCTTCGGGCCGAGAATGAAGAACTTAAAGAGACCGTCAATGAGCTTTCGGTTAAGATCAATGACCTTACGACCGACAAATACGAACTGTCAGAGCTTCGTCAGCTTATGGCTCTTGATGAAAGATATTCGGATTATCCGACTGTGGGTGCACGTGTCATTGGTAAGGATGCCGGAAACTGGTATTCTACATTCCTAATAGACAAGGGGACCAACGACGGGATAAAGGTCAACATGAATGTCCTGGCCGGTTCGGGACTTGTCGGGATCGTTACGTCGGTCGGGCCGAACTGGGCGACGGTTAGGTCGATAATCGATGATGAATCAAATATAAGCGCCATGGTACTGAACACATCGGATACGATGATAGTCACCGGTGATCTGGAACTATATGCAAACGGTACTATCAAGTTCTCGGAACTTCGCGATGAGGATGATGCTGTAAGCGAAGGAGACCAGATCGTTACCAGCCAGATCAGCAGCAAGTACCTTCCCGGTATCTCTATCGGATACATCAAGGAGATAAACAGCGACTCGAACAATCTGACCAAATCCGGCTTCATAACTCCAGTCGTGGATTTTGAACATATAGACATAGTACTCGTTGTCACACAGATGAAACAGACGAAGGAATGACATGTACAGAAAAGCGACCATGGTATTACTCATACTTGCCGCATATCTCGTTCAGAGCACGATGATAAGGATACTGCCCATGGGAGGCGTGGCCCCCAACCTTCTTATCATCCTAACGTCATGCTTCGGTTTCATGCGCGGCAAGAATGACGGGATGTTTGTTGGCTTTTTGTCCGGACTTGTGATAGACGTACTGTTCGGCGGTCTTATAGGGTTTTACGCGCTCATATACATGGTCATAGGATATCTGAACGGTTTTTTTGCAAGCATATTCTATCCGGAAGATATTAAACTTCCCGTGGCCCTTATTACATCAAGTGAACTTGTTTACTGTTTTCTGGTATACATGTTCAGATTCCTGATCCAGGGAAAGATCAGATTCGGATATTATTTTGTGCATATCATCCTTCCCGAGATAGTTTATACGATCTTTGTCACTATAATCATCTACAAGATCATTCTCAATATAAACGAATGGCTCGAAGACGTGGAAAGAAGGAACGCCTGATTGTTTTCTGATATTAAAGAATGGCTCAAAGATGCCATCTTCAACCGATTCACGATTTTATATCTTATTTTTATCGTACTGATAATCGTGCTCGTTCAGCGTTTGTTCGTGATGCAGATCATCAACGGTCAGGATTATCTGAACAACTTCAAGCTCACGATCAAAAAAGAGACGACGCTTAAGAGTACGAGGGGAAACATATATGACAGAAACGGAAATCTCCTTGCATATAACAAGCTTGCCTACTCGGTCACGATAGAAGACAATTTCGAATCCGGTAAAAAGAAAAACGCTCTCATAAACGACTCTATCTACCACGCCATCTGTATAGTTGAAAACTGCGGCGATACCGTATCTAATGATTTTAACATCATAATAAATGATGACGGGCAGTATGAATTTGCGGTGACCGGCACAAAACTCACCAGGTTCCTTGCGGATCTGTACGGTCACAAGTCGATGGATGACCTTACGACGAATGAGCGTAATTCAACGCCGGATGATGTCATCACATACCTTGCAGGCTCCAAGAAATACGGTGTCGGACATACAGTGATCGACCAGAAGGGAAACAGTGAATTTGTACCTCTTGAAGGGTATACGAAAGAGGAAGCCCTGAAGATCATAACCGTCAGATATCAGCTCGCGACAAACAGTTTCCAGAAGTACCTGTCAACCGTTATAGCCGATGATGTCAATGAGAATACAGTTGCGGCCATTAAAGAGAATTCGGATATACTGCAGGGTGTCGGCATAGAAGTAAACACATTAAGGCAGTATAACGATCCGGCATATTTTGCCCATATCATAGGATATACCGGAAATGCTTCGCCCGATGATCTGGCTGAACTTGCATCTTCCTCCCATGATTATAACGGTGCCGACATGGTCGGAAAAAGCGGTATAGAAAAATCGATGGAAGAGTACCTTCAGGGGACGAAGGGAAAAGATGCCATCTATGTCGATAATATGGGAAAAGTGATCGATACCATATCCCATGTCGATCCGAAACCGGGAAATGACGTATATCTTTCGATCGATGCCGATCTTCAGAAGGCGGTATATAACATGCTTGAACAGAAGCTTGCCGGTATACTTGTCTCCAAGATCATCAACATGAAGGAATATAACAACGATACCGTAAAATCATCCCGTATGATGATCCCGATCGATGACGTATATTATGCACTCATCAACAACAATGTCATCGATATCGAGCATATGGCGGGAGAAAACGCTTCGGTGTACGAAAAGCAGGTCCATGCGACCTTCCTGGAAAAACAGGCCGAAGTGATGGCCCGTATCAAGGATGAACTGTTTACGTCACAGACCATATATAAAGACCTTCCCGATGAGATGAAAGTATACGAGAGCTATATTGTGTCAAGACTCATGTCCCAGTCGACGGGTGTCCTCGTATCGGATCTTATCGACAGGGATGACAGCACATACATTAACTGGACGACCAACGAATCGATCAGCCTTAACGAGTATCTGCATTACTGTCTGGCCAACAACTGGATGGATGTCACAAAGTTCCATCTGAACAGTCAGTATTCGGACTCCGAGGAAGTATATACACAGCTCGTTGATTATATAATCACGGATCTGTCGGCAAATACGGGCTTTGCAAAAAAAATGTACAAATACATGATAGCCGACGATATGATCACCGGAAAGCAGCTGTGTATGATACTCTATGACCAGAAGATCGTTTACGGTTCGGCCGCAGATAAAGCGCTTATCGAATCCGGATCAAAGACGCCTTATGATTTTATTATTAACAAGATCGCCAATCTTGAGATAACCCCGGCGATGCTGGCACTGGATCCGTGCTCCGGTTCATGTGTCGTTGCAAACACCAAGGGAGAGCTGCTGGCACTTGTGACCTATCCCGGGTATGATAACAACAGGTTCGCCAATTCCATTGATTCGGATTATTATGCCAAGCTCCTGGCTGACCTGTCCAGCCCTTTGTATAACAATGCAACCCAGCAGATGACGGCACCGGGTTCAACGTTCAAGCCCTGTTCGGCGGCATGCGCGCTCGAGGAAGGTGTGGTCAATACCGGTGAGATGATAAGGTGTGAAGGCGTTTTCGAGTATTTTGACGTGGAAAAACAGTGCTGGGTATACCCCGGAGGACACGGATATCTCGATGCTATAGGCGCCATCGGTAATTCGTGCAACGTTTTCTTCTATGAAGTGGGTTACAGGCTCGCAACCAATACACACACCTCAAACTATGATGAACAGCGTGGTCTTGACCGCCTGCAGAAATATGCCGATCTGTTCGGGCTTACAACAAAGACCGGAATAGAGATGGAAGAGAACAGTCCCAAGTTTTCGGATGAGCTGCCTGTTGACTCTGCTATCGGTCAGGGCTCCCACAACTATACAACGGTCGGCATATCCCGGTATGTCACAACGATCGCGACCCGCGGAACATGTTATAAATACACCCTTCTCGATAAGGTAATGGCCAAGGACGGTTCGGTCATATATTCCGGAGCGCCCGAGATACAGAACAGTGTACTGTTTGCCGACTCCACTTGGAGCCAGATATATTCGGGAATGCGCATGGTGGTTCAAAAGGCGGCCGCATTTAACGGTTTTCCGATCGCCGTCGCCGGAAAGACCGGAACGGCACAGACCAGTAAATCACGTACGAACCACGCCTTGTTCATCGGATTTGCGCCTTATGAAGATCCCGAGGTCACGGTTGCCACGCGTATCGCATACGGATACACATCCGCAAATGCGGCCCAGCTCTCAAGGGATGTTCTCAGCTATTATTTCAAGGTTGAGGATGCGGACACACTGGTTAACGGCGTGGCTGATGAGGCCACAAATGAGATAATAGAAGACTGACAGGAGGAATCATATGAGGGATGCAGTAACGATCAAAAGCTTTCCGAACGGATTAAAGCTTATATTGGATCCGTCCATACCGTTTGAGAATCTGTATGTTGCTTATGCACAGAAGCTGATAGATTCGGAAAGATTCCTGGGGGATGCCAAACTTGTCATAACATTTGAAGGAAGAAATCTTTCCGAACTTGAAGAAAGAGCTCTTATCGAAGCCTTTTCTGAGTATACCCGCGTGACCGTTCTGTGCGTGATGGATAAAAATGAGAAGAAGAACGAAGTATTTATCCAGGCTGCCAACGCTTTTTCTCCAAGCGGAAAGGTTGAAAATACATCAGTATACAAGGGAACGCTTCACGCCGGTCAGAATCTTGAGACAAAAGGTTCGATCGTTGTCCTGGGAGATGTTAATCCCGGAGCGAGCGTAGTTGCAGAAGGATCCGTTGTGATACTGGGAACTGTCTACGGAGAGGTACGTGCGGGCGTCAAAGGTGATGAATCATCATTTGTTGCTGCCCTTGATATCAAATGTGACAGTATCGAAGTTGCGCAAAAGACCTGCACCATGTTTTCAAAGAGTGCGGGATTTTTGAGAAAGATAGCCGGTGCCAAGATCATTTATGCCGGTGAAGAAGGCGCTGTCTGTGAAGATATCACCAAGGAGTTTCTGGCTGATATACCCTTTTAGATAACAGGACAGATAATGTTTGAAGGTTATAATTTTAAAAAATATGATATAGTGCTCGTTTTATTGTGCGTTGCGATCACCAGCCTCGGGATCGTGTTCATCAAGAGTGCCGATGAGTCTTACGTACAGCATCAGAAGGAAGGATTCATCCTCGGATTGATCCTTATGGTCATCGTGTCGCTCATCAGCTATTCCTTTGTGCTCAAGTTCTACTGGCTGATATATGCCGTCAGCATAGCACTCCTCGTTGCGGTCAAGCTTTTCGGTGATTCGGGCGGCGGAGCACAGAGGTGGTTTGAGATCGGCGGTATAAGGTTCCAGCCTTCCGAACTGGTCAAGATACTGTTGATTTTATTTTATGCCGCGTTTATTATGAAACATAAAGAAAACATCAATACCGTGCGTATCATTCTTGCATGCGTATTGCTGATATTACCGCCCATCGTGCTGATCTTCAAACAGCCCGATCTGTCCACTACAATCATGATTGTTACGATATTTGCAACGATCATGTTTATAGGCGGGGTCAGCTGGAAGATCATGGGTGCCGCCATCCTTATCGGAGTTCCTTCATTTGTCCTGGCTCTTCGTTATCTGATGCGTGATGACGTGCATATCATAAAGGATTACCATAAAGGCCGTATCCTTGCCTGGCTGTATCCCGATGAATTTGCCAGCACCGAAGCATACCAGACTCTTAATGCCATGACAGCGATCGGATCCGGGCAGCTTTCGGGAAAAGGTATCAACAATAACGTTGTGGCGTCGGTCAAGAACGGAAACTTCATATCTGCGGCCCATACCGATTTCATATTTGCGGTAATAGGCGAAGAGACCGGTTTTATAGGCTGCTGTGTTGTAATAGGACTGCTGTTTCTGATCGCCATATGCTGCATCCTTATTGCCAGAAAGGCAAAAGATGTAGGGGGACAGATCATCGCAGGCGGAATGGCCGGACTTATAGGCTTCCAGACTTTTATCAACATAGGTGTTGTAACGGGGCTTTTGCCCAACACCGGTCTGACGCTTCCTTTTGTCAGTTACGGACTGACGAGTCTGGTCAGTTTGTTCATAGGTATAGGCTTTGTATTGAACGTAAAACTGTTGTCTCCGTCAGGAGAGTATTTTGAAGGAGAATTTTGATGAATATCGGACTTATTGCACACGAATCCAAGAAAAAACTTATGCAGAACTACTGTATCGCTTACAGGGGGCTGCTCGGGAAGCACACGCTCTTTGCGACAGGTACGACCGGAAGGCTGATAGAAGAGGTGACCAATCTGTCCGTTCATAAATATCTTGCCGGCAACCTTGGCGGAGAGCAGCAGATAGGTGCCCAGATCGAACATAATGAGATCGATCTTATGATCTTTTTGAGGGATCCTCTTGCTCCCGATCTTCACAGACCCGATATCAATTACATCGTAAGGCTGTGCGATATGCATAACATTCCGCTGGCAACGAATCTTGCCACTGCGGAGCTTCTTATCAAATCACTTGACAGAGGAGATATGGAGTGGCGTGAGATGTACAAGTAGATCAGCTGCCGCAGCTGTTATCACAGTCATATCATTATGTCTTTCTGCATGCTCGGGCCTGCAGCTTCCTTTTGATCCGGACTCGACGGAAACCCAGTTCAATATCAATACATATGCGTCTTCGGTTGATGTCAAACCGTTTGCGGCAGATATATGCGTCTGCGAAGATGATCTGAATGAGTTGACGCTTGAGATCGATGAAGCTGCTGCCGGAGGACTCTTTGACGCGACAGCCCATGAGACCGTTTATGCCAAGAACGTTCATGAGAAACTGAATCCCGCATCCCTTACCAAAGTAATGACGGCATATATTGCCCTCAAATACGGGCATCTCGAAGATACGCTCACTGCATCTCCCAATGTTCTCATCACGGAATCCGGCGCCCAGCTCCTGGGTATCAAAGAAGGCGACAAGATGACCCTGGAGCAGGCATTATATGCACTTATGCTATATTCCGCGAATGATGCCGGTGTGCTGATAGCGGAATACATTTCGGGAAGTGTTGACGGTTTTGCATCCGTAATGAACGAGGAAGCCAAAAAGATAGGTGCCACAAACACTCATTTTACCAATCCTCACGGCCTTACGGACGAAGAACACTATACGACCGCCTATGATCTTTATCTTATGTTCAACGCTGCCATGTCGTTTGATGAATTCCGCAAGATCATAAATACGACTGAATTTAAGAGCACATACAAGGACAGGGAAGGCAACCCGAAAAATATTGAGATATCAACGACCAATGCTTATCTGAAAGGTGATGTGAGGACTCCGGATGGAGTGAATGTGATCGGCGGCAAGACCGGGACTACAAAAGCGGCAAAAAGCTGCCTGATACTGCTGTCAAACGGCTCAAACGATCATACATATATTTCGGTCATTCTCGGATCCGAGGATCACGAGAGCCTTTACCGGAATATGACCACGCTTCTGACCGATATTAAATGATCTTTTGTTGTCATTTTACCTCAAATATTCTATAATTAACTCAACTTACCAAAAGGAGGACAAGTAATGATTCAGCTTATTGTTGGAGCCAAGGGCAAAGGCAAAACAAAACATTTACTTGAAAAAGTCAATAATGCGGTCAAGACCGTAGACGGAAATATCGTCTATCTTGATAAGAACTCAAAACATATGTATGAACTTAAGAACAGGATCAGGCTGATCAACACATCCGAGTTTCCATTTACTTCCACGGATGAGTTTATCGGATTCCTGTGCGGGATAGTATCCCAGGACCATGATCTTCAGGAAGTCTATCTTGACAGTTTCATGGACGTGGCGTTCATAAAGGACAAGAGCGAGATCCCCGATGTATTCAACAAGCTCGATAAGATCAGCAATCAGTTCAGTGTTGATTTTATCATCAGTGTCTCACTTGAGGCCGACGAGGTGCCTGAAGAATACAAGTCCAAGGTGATTGTCGCATTATAATCAAGACCCTTTCGGAAAGTCTCGGGTGACCGGGACTTTCCTTATGATTTAATCCATGGCATCGCAGAAGAGATCTAAAAAGAAGCAGGAAGACAAAAAAGCCAAAAAGGTTTACAGGTTAAAAAAACCCGTAAATTTCAACCCGGGAGTCATCGTATTCCTGGTTATTTTTGTTTATATAGTTATAATGGTCTTATCGTATTTCAGGCAGACACATATTACGCCTTACGAAGTAAAGCTCGGATCTTTGGCGATCAACAACACGTATGACGGCGTCATCCTTAGGGATGAGACGGTAGTGACCAGTGATTTTTCCGGATATATCAACTATTATGCACGTGAGTCCGAAAAGGTGAACGCATATGCCATGGTATATACGGTCGATTCGACGGGAAAGCTTGCCGAGATGATAAATGAGGAGAGCAAGGATGAGAATTCCCTCTCCAACGAGAGCCTTTCAGACATTAAGAACAGCATTTCGGATTTTGCGGTTGATTTTTCACCGGCCAAGTACAGTACAACATATGATTTTAAATATAAGATAGAAGGTACCGTATTAAAGCTTGCAAACACAGCCGTACTTGCAAACATAGATAAACTTAGGGCAGAGAATTATGCCGATTCCATCGATTTCGGTTATGCTCCCTCATCGGGAGTGATAGAGTACTCAACCGACGGCTATGAGACACTTACGGCGGAGACCATAACACCCGAGCAGGTGGAAGGTGTGGATTATGAAAAAACCGTGCTTCATTCCAATGACCTGATATCGGAAGGTGACGGCGCATATAAGCTTATCAACAGCGAATTATGGACGATCCTTATCGAGATCGATGAAGAAAGAGCGGAATCGCTGGCCTCAAAAGACTACATAGAAGTAAGGTTCTTGAAGAACAACTGTACCGCATGGGCATCGGTTGAAGTGCTCCGGCAGAACGGGAAGACATATGCAAAGCTTGATTTTAACAATTCGATGATCACTTTTGCATCGGACAGGTTTGTGGAGATCGAGCTTCTTGATAATGCCAGGGAAGGTTTGAAGATCCCCAACTCGGCAATAGTTGAAAGAACGTTTTACCTGATCCCCGAGGATTATATGACATACGGCGGCAATACGGGTGATGCCGGGTTTAACCGTGAGACCTATCTTGAGGACGGAACGCTTTCCACCGAATTTGTTCCGGCAACGATATACAACAAAGAAGACGGTTACGTATATGTTGACGAATCTGTTTTCAGGGTAGGGGATTATGTGCTAAAGCCCGAAGATAACGAGCGTTATCCTATATCCAAACAAGCCAGTCTTATCGGCGTTTACAACATAAACAAAGGTTATGCCGATTTCAAGCAGATCACGATCCTGAACCAGAACGAGGAATATGCGATCGTCCGTCCCAACAGTGAATACGGCCTTGCAGTGTATGATTACATCGCATTAAAAGGTGATTCCATAACGGAAAACGATTTTATTTATGATATGTAGAGGATAAGCCATGCTGAAAGAAAACCTTGAAAATGTCAGAAAAGAGATATCGGCATCTGTCGGTAAGGCAGGTAGGAAAGGAACCGATGTTACACTTATTGCGGTCTCCAAGACAAAGAGCGCAGATATGATAAAGGAAGTCTATGATCAGGGCGTTCGCGATTTCGGAGAAAACCGTGTCCAGGAGATTATCGAAAAATACCCGCTCCTTCCCGATGATATAAGATGGCATCTTATCGGGCATCTTCAGACAAACAAAGTAAAGTACATAATAGACAAAGTCGCAATGATCCACTCCGTGGACTCCTTAAAGCTTGCCGAGGAGATCAGCCGCCAGGCCCAAAAGAAGAATGTCACAATGGATATCCTGATAGAAGTAAATGTTGCCGCAGAAGAGAGCAAGTTCGGGGTTTCGTGTGATGATGCGATCGAACTTGCCGAGAAAATAAGCACACTTCCGGGCATCAGGCTCAGAGGATATATGACAGTTGCGCCGTTTGTGACGGATCCCGAGGAGAACAGGGCCGTATTTGCACGCCTTAGGCAATTATTAGTTGACACAGAGGCCAAAAACATTGATAATGTCACTATGGATTGTCTGTCCATGGGCATGTCCGGCGATTATACGGTCGCGATCGAAGAAGGGGCGACGTTTATCAGAGTCGGGACAAAGATATTCGGCGGACGATAAAGGGAGAATAGGGGAAAGATAGGAGATTATTATGGGTTTACTGGACAAAATGCTTGGCGCGATGAAGTATGATGACGATGACGAGTATGAAGAGGACGGTTACTACGACGACGATTACGAAGAAAAGCCCTCACCCCGTTCCGTGAACAAAAGAGCAGTCAAGGCCCAGACACTTGATGATGACGATGACGTCAAGAAAGCGCCTCAGAGAAATACACCCCGCAACGGCAGAAGCAGGATGATGAGCAACGGAATGGAAGTATGTGTTATCAAGCCTACCTCTGTTGAAGATGCCAGAGAGATCACCGATACGCTTCTTGAAAATCATACCGTTCTTTTGAACATGGAAGGCCTCGATGTTGATATGGCACAGAGGATAATAGATTTCACCAGCGGCAGCACATATGCGATCGACGGTAATCTTCAGAAGATATCACATTATATCTTCATTCTGACTCCCAAGAATGTTGATGTTTCCGGAGATTTTCAGGAGATCCTGTCCGGGGCGTTCGATGTTCCGGCATTGAACAATAAGTTTTGATAAAGGCAGGCTTCCGATCAAGAGTCGGAAGCTTTTTTTTGAGATATTATGGATAATAAAGAAGGACTTGAAATCACATATAAAGACAGCGGAAGTTACCGTGTGGTGATCAGTGATGATTATAGTTCTCTGTCAGGGGAAGTTTTAGGACTGTTTCCGAACCTGAAAAGGATATTTGTCATTACCGACAGTAATGTTGAACCTCTGTATCTTTCCGAGGTCATGCATGAACTTGAAAATTGCTGCGAAAAGATATCCTCATATGTATTTACTGCAGGAGAGGCGAGCAAAAATCTTGAGACGGTAAATACCATATATGATAAACTTCTTGCAGCAGATATTAACAAAAGAGATCTGATCGTCGCACTCGGCGGCGGAGTGTGCGGTGATATGGCCGCATTTGCCGCATCGACATATATGCGCGGAACAAGGTTTATCAACCTTCCGACGACACTTCTTTCGATGGCGGACTCATCTGTAGGGGGCAAGTGCGGCGTTGACTATCTATCATACAAGAATCTTGTCGGAAGCATTTATATGCCTTCTCTTGTATACATGGCTGTATCTGCTCTAAAGACACTTCCGGACAGGGAGTATTCTTCGGGAATGGCCGAGATATTAAAAGCAGCCCTTATTAAGGATGCGGCGTTTTACGAATGGCTGATAGGTGATTTTACATCGGTTATGGATAAGGACAAAGAAACCGTGTCATATATGCTTAATAAGGCGGTATCCATCAAGCAGTTCTATGTTACGAAAGATCCGTATGAAGAAAACGAAAGGATGATACTAAACTTCGGTCATACTATAGGTCATGCGCTTGAGAAATACTTTGACTTTAAGTATTCGCACGGGGAGTGCGTCTCCCTCGGAATGGCGGCCGCTTCATTCATATCCTATAAAAGATCGATACTTACGGCAGAAGAGTATTATGAGATCAGGGATATGCTCGTGCCTTTCGGTCTCCCGATATCAATAGACGGATGTGATATTAAAAAGGTCATGGCCAACATCTCGCATGACAAGAAGAACACGGATACCGGACTTAGGTTCATACTTCTTAAAAAAGCGGGAAAAGCCGTTATCGTAAATGATGTTACCGAAGATGAAATAAAAGATGCGATCAATGAACTGATCGTGGAATGGGATTGATATGGTTAGCAAAGTCAGAAGATGTATCTTTGATCTTGTACTCTTCCTGTGTCTTATCGGCATAGACAGGATCACAAAAAAATGGGCCGTTTTAAGACTTGCCGGAAAAGATGGTATCACGCTTATTCCGAAAGTACTTGAACTGTACTATCTTCCCAACGGGAATACCGGTGCCGCATTCGGGATTTTATCCGGACACAGGGTTTTGTTTCTTTTGATCGCACTTATAGTTGTCCTGGCAATAGTATATCTGTTATGGAACATGCCTGATCCTTCCAGATACAAGGTCATCGAGATCCTTCTGGTGTTTATCGCCGCAGGCGGGACGGGAAACATGATAGACCGTTTCATAAGCGGATCAGTTGTTGATTTTATTTATATCTCCTGCATCAATTTCCCGATATTCAATGTTGCCGACATGTATGTGAGCATATGTACGGTAATACTGGCACTTGTCGTACTGTTCAGATTGTCCGAGGATGATTACAATACTCTTGAGGCTGCTTTTGCGGCTCCTTTTGCCAAACACTCCGGTAAGAACAAAAAGCAATGAAAGAATATAACCTTACGGTTGAAGAAGATAACGAAAACGAGAGGATCGACAGGTATGTTGTTGGAGTACTTGCCGATCTTTCACGTTCATACATACAAAAACTCATCGATCAGCAAAACATAACCGTTGAGAATAAAGCGGTAAAGGCAAGCTATAAGGTAAAGAGCGGCGAACGGATACAAGTGATCACCGAAGATGCTCTCATCCCCGATATAACAGCCGAGGATATACCGCTTGACATACTGTACGAAGATGAGGACGTCCTGGTAGTCAATAAACCGAAGGGAATGGTTGTTCATCCGGCACCGGGTCATTATGAACACACTCTTGTGAACGCAGTGATGTATCACTGCCGTAACAATCTTTCCGGTATCAACGGAGTGATGCGCCCGGGTATTGTTCACCGTATAGATAAGGATACTTCCGGCTCCGTTATAATATGCAAGAATGACAGTGCACACCTTTGCATCGCCAAACAGCTCGAGGAACACTCCCTGAAAAGAGAGTACCGCGCCATCGTATCGGGAGTAGTAAAGGAAGATACCGGTACGATAGACAAAAACATCGCCAGGTCAACGTCCGACAGAAAGAAGATGTGCATCAGTCCTTCGGGCAGGCGGGCCGTCACCCACTACGAAGTCATTCAGAGATTTAAGGATTTTACGTATGTAAAATGTACTCTTGAAACCGGACGTACTCATCAGATCAGGGTTCATATGGCTTCGATAGGCCACCCGGTCGCAGGGGATACTGTATATGGAAAGCAGGCAAAAACACCCGTAAAGACCGACGGGCAGGCATTACATGCATATATTCTGGGTTTTGTACATCCTGTAAAAAACGAGTATATAGAGACTGTAGCTCCCATTCCGGACTATTTTGAAGAATTTCTTCTTAAGTGTCAAAAAACAGTTAAAAAATAAAAAGATCTGTGGTAGAATACTGTATTATATGAATTCTCATATAAAATACTTGGTGGAGGGTTACTTATGAGCGAAGAGAACAAAACAGAAGTTATCAATCCGTACACGGGAGGGTCAAAGCTTACCGATTCCGATGTAAGGGAAATGCTTTCCAAAGTTAAGGACGGTGACAATCAGGTCATCGCACGTATACTTGTGGAAATGATGAAAGAGAATGAAGAGTCGCAGAAGCGCGTCAAGATCCAGAGCATATTCAGCCTGTGCGCTTCCGTACTGTGCCTGATCATCCTTATCATCATGCTCGTTACTATCAAGAACTTCATTCCTCAGCTTGAGACAGCTGTTGCAAATGCCAACAACCTGATCGTTTCCGTAAACGACGAGGTTACCAAGGTATCCGAAGTGGTTGATGATGCAACTGTTATCATTAATCAGGCAGGCGAAGCAATGACTGAGGCAAGCACAGCCATCACGACCGCATCAGAAGCCATCGAGAGCGTTAACGGTATGATGGGCGAAGTTCAGGCAGTTGTAGACAACCTTGACAAGAGCACACAGGAACTTGCAGCTATCAATCTTGATGAGATGCTCGGTAATGTTAACTCTCTTGTTGAGACCAGTGAGAAGAGTGTTCAGGATACGGTTAAGAAGATCGATGACGTTGATCTTGATTCTCTTAACAAGGCTATCAAGGATCTGAGCACGATCATTGCTCCTCTGGCTAAACTGTTCAAGAAATAATCTTTAAACAAAAAACATAAAGAAGGTATATTTATGATAGGCGCTGACGCTGTCGTAAAATGCCTGGAAAAAGAAGGGGTAACAACGCTGTTCGGGTATCCGGGCGTGGCGATTTGCCCCTTCTTTAACAGCATTTTAAACACTAAAATCGAATCAATACTCGTAAGAAGTGAACAAAATGCCGCACATGCTGCAAGCGGTTACGCAAGAGTATCCGGGAAGGCCGGAGTATGCGTAGCAACCAGCGGTCCCGGGGCTACCAATCTGATCACCGGGATCGCGACTGCATATGCGGATTCAATACCTCTTATCTGTATAACCGGGCAGGTCGATTCAAACCTTCTCGGCAGTGATGTTTTCCAGGAAGCCGACATTACCGGAGCGGCTGAAAGCTTCGTCAAATACAGTTATCTGGTCAAAGACGTATCGGATATCCCCCGAATAATGAAAGAAGCTTTTCATATCGCGCAGACGGGACGAAAAGGCCCCGTTCTTATCGATATTCCGATCGATATCCAGAACAAGACCATACAAAACTTCAGATATCCCGAATCTGTAAACTTAAGAACATACAAGCCTACCGTTAAAGGCCATGCGGTACAGCTCAAAAAAGTAAGTAAAGAACTCGGGCGTGCCAAAAAACCGCTCATCTGCGCGGGCGGAGGAGTGATCCTTTCGGGCGCGCAAAAGGAACTGTGTGATTTTTCCCACAAATACAAGATCCCTGTTGTTTCTACAATGATGGGGATAAGTGCGATGTCTTCATCCGATCCGCTATATTACGGAATGATCGGAAACAACGGAAGAAGCTGCGCCAATAAGGCCATGCAGGAGTCGGATCTTCTCATCGTCATTGGTGCAAGGATAGCCGACAGGGCAGTATCCTCGCCAGATCTTGTGGCCAAAGACACCGTGCTCATTCATATCGACGTGGATCCCGCCGAGATCGGCAAGAATGTCGGACCGACAATTCCGATCGTAGGCGATATCAAGCATATATTTAACGATCTGGCCAAAGATACAGTACAGTGTAATTTTAAAATATGGACCGATACTCTGGACAGATACCGCAATGCCGAAAAACCGAGAAAGAAACCTCATAAAGGTTATGTTGATCCGGCTCTTTTTGTCACAACGCTTTCAAACAGGCTGAATGACAGGGCCGTATATGTTGCCGACGTCGGTCAGAACCAGATGTGGTCGTGCATGTACTATGTTGCCAAATCAGGAAGATTTTTGACAAGCGGAGGAATGGGAACGATGGGTTATTCCATTCCCGCAGCCATAGGGGCCAAGATGGCTGACAAAAGGCTGCAGGTAGTGGCCGTATGCGGTGACGGATCATTTCAGATGTCCATGAACGAACTTGCCACCATGGCTGAGAACAAAACTGATGTAAAGGTGATCGTGTTTAATAACGGCTACCTCGGACTGGTCAGGGAATATCAGCATAATACGTATAACAAAAAATACTCGATGGTCGATCTGGGATCCTATCCCGATCTTTCAAAGATCGCCGAAGCATATTCAATGCCGTATCTGAGACTGTCCGACAATAAAGACATGGAGAAGGCCATCGATGACCTTCTCGCCACAAAGGGCAGTGCGATCATGGAATGCATTATCGATCCGATGGATACCGTCAAATAGGAAGGTTCGCTATGAAAAGGTTATATTCAATACTTGTCGAGAACAGATCCGGCGTGCTGGCAAAGGTATCCGGTCTGTTTGCAAGAAGATGTTTCAATATCGATTCGCTTGCTGTCGGTACTACTGATGATCCTGATATTTCATGCATTACGGTCGTAAGTTCGGGCGATAAAGGAACTCTTGAGCAGATCGAAAAACAGCTCAACAAGAAGATCAATGTCATTAAGATCAAGACCTTTGCCGAAGAGGAGAGTATCTCCAGAGAACTGATGCTCGTCAAGGTCAGATACACCGCCAAAACGCGGCGCGACATAATGGAGATATGCGAGATACTTGATGCCAAGATCGTTGACATGTCGAAGAACCAGATGATGATCCAGATATGCGATACTCCCGAAAAATCGCAGCTTCTTCTTCAGATGCTGAACGGTGTGGCGATCACCGAAGTCGCAAGATGCGGAACTTTGGCACTTCCCAAATGCGGTCTTTCGGATTAGCCCCGATTGACAATGAAAACGGCTGATAATACAATTGTTTAAGCAGTAATATAAAGGAGCGTATACATTAAATGGTTAGAGTCATTCAGCTGATCGTAGATAACACTTCCGGTGTTCTTTCAAGGATTTCCGGCCTGTTCTCACGACGCGGCTATAACATTGAAAGCATCACTGCCGGCATCACGGCCGATCCCAGATACACCAGGATCACTATAGTCACAAGCGGTGATGAGAATATCCTCGAACAGATCGAAAAGCAGGTTGGAAAGCTTATAGATGTCCGGGATATCAGGGTATTGGAACCCGCAGAGTCGGTATACAGGGAGCTCGTCCTTATAAAGGTCAAGGTCGGCGAGGACAAACGTCAGGCACTTGTTACCGTATGCGATGTTTTCCGTGCCAAGATCATCGATATCACAACCGATTCGATGATAATAGAGCTTACCGGCACTCAGTCCAAGATCAATGCTTTCATTGAAATGCTGAGTGATTATGAGATACTTGAAATTGCCAGAACCGGTATCGCAGGTCTTCGCCGCGGAAGCGAAGGAGTTGTAAATCTTAATGATTAAACCTTAGGAGGAAAGAAACAAAATGCAGAGAATTTTTTATCAGGAAGACTGTAACCTGTCCATGCTGGACAAGAAGACCATCGCCGTTATCGGATACGGCAGCCAGGGACATGCACATGCTCTTAATGCAAAAGAGAGCGGATGCAATGTCATCATAGGACTGTATGAAGGATCAAAGAGCTGGAAGAGGGCCGAGGAGCAGGGATTTGAAGTATATACCGCTGCCGAGGCTGCCAAAAAGGCTGATATCATCATGATCCTGATAAATGACGAGCTTCAGGCCGACATGTACAAGAAAGACATCGAGCCTAACCTTGAGGCCGGAAACATGCTCATGTTCGCTCACGGCTTCAATATCCATTTCGGGTGCATCAAGCCTCCCAAGGACGTTGACGTTACGATGGTAGCACCCAAGGGCCCCGGCCATACTGTAAGAAGTGAATATCAGGCCGGAAAAGGTGTTCCCTGCCTTGTTGCTGTAGAACAGGATGCCACAGGAAAAGCTCTTGATACGGCTCTTGCTTATTCACTCGCCATCGGCGGTGCAAGAGCAGGTGTGCTTGAGACCACATTCAGGACCGAGACAGAGACAGATCTGTTCGGTGAGCAGGCAGTTCTGTGCGGCGGTGTATGCGCTCTTATGCAGGCCGGATTTGAAACTCTTGTTGAGGCCGGTTACGATGAAAGAAATGCATATTTCGAATGTATCCATGAGATGAAGCTCATCGTAGACCTCATCTATCAGTCCGGATTCGCAGGAATGAGGTATTCTATATCAAATACCGCAGAATACGGTGATTACGTCACAGGTCCCAAGATCATCACGGAAGATACCAAGAAGGCTATGAAGAAGATCCTTTCCGATATTCAGGACGGTACATTTGCGAAGGAATTCCTTCTCGATATGTCACCCGCAGGCAGAAAGGTCCACTTTAACGCAATGAGAAAACTCGCTGCAGAGCATCCTTCGGAGAAGGTGGGCGAGGAAGTCAGAAAGCTTTATTCCTGGAACAACGAAGACGATAAACTGATCAACAACTGATAAATGGAGGGATCCGGTGAAAAGCATAATTACCGTAGGAAGACAATTCGGAACTGGCGGACATGAGATCGGACAGAAACTTGCCGAAAAGCTCGGGATCAAGTGTTATGACAAGGACATCATAAAGAGAGCAGCCCAGGAATCGGGATTGTGCCATGAGATACTCGAAAACAACGATGAACGTCCTACCAGCAGTTTTCTCTATAATCTGGTCATGGATACGTATTCGTTCGGGATTACCAATACGAGTTATGTGGATATGCCGCTTTCCCATAAAGTATTTCTTGCGCAGTTCGATACGATCAAGAAGATCGCCAACGAAGGGCCCTGCGTTATCGTCGGACGTTGTGCAGACTATGCCCTTGCCGATTACGATAACGTGTTAAATCTGTTTATCTACGGTGATATGGATAAGCGCATCTCGAGGGTCATGAACAAATACAGTGTGTCCGAAAAGGATGCCAGAGACATGATCATCAAGAAGGACAAGCAGCGTGCGAGCTATTACAACTATTATTCCACAAAAAAGTGGGGCAAAGCAGAAACCTATAACCTCTGTGTCGACTCGACGCTCCTTGGCAGGGACGGCACAGTTGAACTGCTTTACCAGTTTGTTATGGATTACGAGAAGATGATATCACAGGGCGAATGACCGGAGAAGGAATTGAAGGATAACAACCGCAGTCACAATTTTTATTTCAAGGTAGGGATAAACGGACTTCTAATCGTATGCGGAGGTATATTCTTCTATTACATTCTTTTCCACTCCGATAAACTTTCCGAGCTTCTTACCAAGTTCTTTTCGATCCTGACTCCGCTTATAAGCGGACTGGTAATAGCCTATATCCTGAATCCTGTCATGAGATTTATAGAGAATAAGTGCTTTACCCACTTGTGGATAAAGGCCGGAAAGAAAGAGACATTGTCCTTCAAACAGGGTAGGATCATAAGGATAATAAGCGCATTCCTTACCCTTATCCTGTTCATAGCTATAATATATGCTCTGCTGATATCGCTCCTTCCTCAGATGATAGTCAGTATACAGAGCATTCTGAACAAGGCTTCCAAATTCTTCTTAAATATCAACGAATACTATGACAAGGTGCTTGTAGGGCAGCCCCGGCTGGAAGAACTGCTCAAACAGTACAGTGTTGATATGTCACAGCTGTTCTATTCAAAGGTACTTCCGTATTTTGAAGATCTGATCAGCAAATCATCGTCAAGTATCCTCGGAAGCATAATCTCGATATTCAAGAGCCTGTTAAACTTCATAATCGGTATCATCATCGCGCTCCATCTTCTTATCGACAAAGAAAAGTACTGCGCCCAGGCCAAGAAGGTATTGTATGCATTCCTGAAGAGGGAGAGAGCCAACAATTTTATCAATAACTTGCGTTATTCAGATAAGATATTCGGCGGATTCATCTCAGCCAAGGTCATTGATTCGATCATCATCGGCATACTGTGCTATATCGGAATGCTGATCTTGAAGCTGCCTTATCCCGTACTTATCGCAGTCGTTGTTGGAATAACGAACGTTATTCCATATTTCGGACCCTTTATCGGAGCTATCCCGAGTGCTTTCTTTATACTGATCGTCGATCCGAAGAAGTGCCTGATCTTCCTGATATTTGTGATCGTACTTCAGCAGTTCGACGGAAACATACTCGGTCCCAAGATACTCGGAGACTCCACGGGACTCAACAGTTTCTGGGTCATATTCTCGATCACCGTTTTCTCCGGCCTGTTCGGAGTAGTCGGAATGTTCATAGGCGTGCCGGTATTTGCCGTAATATATGCCGCATTCAGGACTCTTATCAATACAAGGCTCGAGATCAAGCATATGCCTTATGAGACCGCCTATTATATAAGCTCCGATTTTACACCGGAAGAGGATGGTGTCAGCAATACCGGAAAATCATTCAGATTTGTTCAAAAGACATTTGACAGAGTAACCAAAGAGACATATGAAGAGGAGCTCGACCGTGCCAATGCCGTTTCTGTTTCCTCTTCGGTGGATGCTCTCCTTAATGATAAGGATGAGCGTACTGACAGCTGAGCATTGACATGAGATTTCTTATCCAGGTAGTAAAGAGAGCATCGGTTGATACCGGGGGCAGAACGATTGGATCCATTGAAAAAGGATTCCTTGTTTTTGTGGGAGTTAGCGACGCCGATACAAAGGAAACCGCTGACAGGATGATCAAAAAAGCCGTAAACCTTCGTATCTTTGAGGATGAAAACGGGAAAACCAACCTGTCTATCGGTGATGTCGGCGGCTCCATGCTGGTCATTTCCCAGTTTACGCTCTATGCCGACTGCAGGAAAGGCAACAGGCCTTCCTTTATAAAGGCAGGAGAGCCCGGTCATGCAAACGAGCTCTACGAATATATTATAGATGAACTCAGGGATACATATAATATAAACACTTCTACCGGATCTTTCGGTGCCGATATGCAGGTGAGTCTTGTAAACGACGGACCGTTCACTGTTATGCTTGATTCTGACGACCTGTTCTGATATCGGATCTAGTATTTTTCACAGTTGACAATTTCAAACATTTGTTCGATAATTATGATGGAAGGTTAGTATGGATCATATTTATGTTGCAATTGATCTGAAGAGTTTCTATGCCTCCGTCGAATGTATCGACAGAGGGTATGATCCTCTTGTTACGAATCTTGTTGTTGCGGATTCTACCCGCACCGACAAGACTATTTGTCTTGCTGTATCCCCGGGGTTAAAATCATACGGTCTGCCGGGTCGGCCCAGGCTTTTCGAGGTAGTGCAGGCTGTAAAGCTCATAAATGCATCACGTCTTACAAGACTTGGCAAACGAGATTTTTCCGGCAGATCTATATATACTACGGAACTTGATGCCGATCCTTCGCTCGAACTCGATTATGTTGTAGCAGTTCCGCGGATGGCGCTGTATATGAAGTACAGTACCGACATTTACAAGGTATACCTTAAATATGTTGCACCTGAGGATATACTTGTATATTCATGCGACGAGGTGTTCATAGATGTTTCTTCATACCTTGCCACATATCATATGAGTGCACATGAACTTGCCATCACAATGATAAAGGACGTCCTGAGGACAACCGGTATTACGGCAACATGCGGTATAGGAACGAACATGTTCCTTGCGAAAGTCGCAATGGATATTGTGGCAAAGCATATGCCGGCAGATTCCGACGGTGTCAGGATAGCTGAGCTCGATGAGAGGGGTTTTCGCGAGAAGCTCTGGGGCCATAAGCCTATCACCGATTTCTGGCGTATAGGGGCAGGAACGGCCAAGCGCCTTAAAGGACTGGGACTGGACACAATGGGCGATGTGGCCCGTTACTCCGAGAAATTTGAAGACATCCTTTATAAGACATTCGGAGTCAATGCGGAGCTTATCATCGATCACGCATGGGGATGGGAACCATGCACGATAGAAGATACAAGGGATTACAGGCCCAGAAATAACAGTCTTTCATCCGGACAGGTTCTGATGCGGCCATATAAATATGACGAGGCTGCAATAATAGTTCGGGAAATGACCGATGTCCTGGTTCTTGATCTTGTCAGAAAAGGTCTGGTTACGGACCAGATGGTCCTTACCATATCATATGAAAGCGTAAAGGATCTAAGCGATCTTTCAGACTATGACGGGGAGATCGGCCTTGACTGGTATGGAAGATATGCCCCGAAACATGCCCACGGGACAGCCAATCTTGGCAGGCAAACTTCATCAACAAAGCTTATAACGGATGCAGTGATGCAGCTGTATGAAAAGATCGTCGATGACAGGCTGATGGTAAGGCGTATTAATGTCTGTGCCAACAATGTTGTACAGGAATCTGACATGAAAGATGATGACAGATACGAGCAGCTCGATCTGTTTACCGATTATGAGACAAAAGAGAAGCAGGACCGGATAGAAGAGGAGATGCTTGAAAAGGAAAGGTCTTTGCAGCTTGCCACTTTGACCATAAAGAACAAGTACGGCAAGAATGCCATTCTTAAAGGTACCAATTTCCTGGAGGGGGCAACGATGAGAGACAGAAACAGACAGATCGGAGGTCACAAGGCCTAGATGAACGACTACAGCGATATAATCGATCACCCTCATCATCAGTCCATGACAAGACCGCATATGTCAATGACCGCAAGAGCTGCGCAGTTTTCTCCATTTGCGGCCCTGACGGGATATGACGAGTCGGTTAGGGAGACGGGAAGACTTACATATGAGAAGGCAGTTCTGGACGAATCCGAGATCGAGCGAATCAACAGATCCCTTCAGACGATAAAGGAAACAAGCTCCGGCTGTATAGCCATCACCTATTTTCTTCCGGATCTCTTCAAAGAAGGCGGTCAGTATACAATATGTTCGGGAGAGGTAAAAAAGATAGATGAGCAGGAGATGAAGGTGATCATGCAGGATGAGACTGTTATCCCGATCGAAGATATACTGGAAATTGATCTTCTGGACTGACTAAAAACTGGGCAGATCATATCAGGCCTGCCCGTTTTCAGTATTATCCGGCCCGTATATATCCACCTGGGAAGCACGCCTCTTGTGTTCCTCCTCGATCGCGGCATAATGCTTTACGGTAGTATTTACATCCGTATGGCCAAGAACATCCGCAACCATATATATATCGCTCGTTTTATTATACAATGCGGTACCGTATGTACGTCTTAACTTATGAGGGGACAGTTTTTCCTTTAATCCGGTGTTTTTACCGTACTTCTCAACCATATGCTGTATGCTTCGCACGGTAAGCCTGCGATGCTGCAATGAGATGAACAGTGCCGCTTCTTTATCTCCATCATCCTTCGGAAGAAGGGCAGGGCGCTCATTGCTGATATAATCCCTAAGAGTATTCCTTATGTTTTCGTTAATATACAGCTGGTCCTCAAATCCGCCTTTTCTGACGATCTTGATCGTATTGTCATCAAAATTGACATCTGACAGATCAAGTCCCGCACACTCCGAAACACGTATCCCGGTATTGAGCAAAAGTGTGATGATCGCAAGATCCCTTTTGGCGGTAGCCTCGGACATTTTCTTCTGCCTAAGACTTACGGATGAGACGTTTTCCACAGAATTTACAAGCATTTTGACCTGGTCGCTGTCAAGCCTCCGGATCTCTTTCTTTTCTTTTTCTTTTCGCTTGGAAACGGCCTTTAATGTCGGATCGGTCGTAATATACTCAAATTTGACCAGAAATTTGAAATAATTCCTGACCGTAGACATCTTCCTGGCTATCGAACGCTGCCTTGCAGGCTTGATATTTCCATGCTTATCGGGTTTATGACCCTCGGCTATATAATTCTGGAATTCGTTTATATCCATAGGTCCGAGGTTTTTTACGGCCTCAAACGGGATATCCTTAATATCAACGGTTTTGTATATCGGATTGCTTTCCCTGATATACTGATAAAAAAAGTACAGATCCTGGGCATAATTGAAAGCTGTGCTGACCTGATAACGCAGGAGACATTCATCAATAAAGCCGTGTGCATGATGCGGAAGCATTTTTTTGTATCTCTCTGTGTCTTTTCTTCGTTTCTGCGTTAATGCGTTGTAATATGCGGAATTTTCACCCATAGATTTCTCCGATGGTCATTAATATCATTTAATAACTTAAGTTATGCAATGTCCAAAGCTAATTGATAACTTGAGTTATTTTATGACAGAGGCCCTTTATAACGTGTTTTTCCAGCAGTGTTTTTCCCGTATTCTATGGCTGATACCGGACAGAGATTGATGCATGCCATACAGTGAGTACATTTGTTTCCCCAGACCGGTTTGCCGTCATTAAAAGAGATATTGTTTAACGGGCAAAGATCCAGGCATTTCCTGCAGGAAATACATTTTTCTGTTGCTTTAAACTTCCCGGTCTTCATAAAAAGCGGATAAAACAACCTGCAGGCAAGATTAGTCGCCAAATATTCGCCAAAATGGCATTTGTTGGGCAAAAAAGGCTTATTATCCTTTATCAGGCCGGCGAATCTTTTTATCACAGGTATTGCATCGTTAACTATACTCCGGTTTTCTTCCTCGGATTTCATATCAAAATAAACGATATAATTCTGAGGCATATATACCTCGGCCGTTCCCATATATTCAAAACCTTTTTTCAAACAAAGCCTTTTATTCGTTTCGGCAGAGGCACCCATATAAGATGCGCTTGTTATGACAAAATATGCACGGATACCTTTGGGAAAATCGCTGCGCATAATAAAATCAACCATAGCTTTTGCCGTGGATGATACATAACACGGTGCAACGAATACATAAACTTCGTTTGCGATAAAAACCGGTTTTTCTTCTTTAGTTATAAATCCGGAAATACTGACAGCCTTGTCGCCGATGATATCCGCGATATTTTGCGCAACAAAACGGCTGTTTCCGGTTCCCGTAAAATATAAGACCATATTGTTATTATATCAGTATTTGCCCTTTTTGTATATATTCTGTGACACAAAAGAGGAATTTTGTGTAACGATATAAATTTCTATATACAAATGATCACCCTTTAATTGACATTTTTATCGCAACTAATGCTCTTCCTAAAAGGTAAAAAGGTTGCAATAACCTTGTCAGTGGTCGTGATATAGGTTCATATCGTATAATTTATCCATGGATAAATTACAAGCAGATAAAAGAAGAATTGAACGGGTAAAGTATCAGATGCAGAATTGTATGCCTGAGTTTGCCAGAAGATTCTTTAGGGATAATATAGGTGTTATGGCTGCCGGCAGTATGGAAGGATACGCCAACGATCTGGTCGCATTCTTTGGTTATCTGGACTCTATAGGTAAAGATTCCATGTCTATGACTCTGTTTGATCTGAATCATATCAGTTCTTCTCTTATTGAAGATTTTCTGGATTATAGCAGTACAAGAATAGTTAAAGGAGAGGTGAAGAAACGTTCCGGAGCGGCAATCGCACGACGATATTCCGTACTCTCCTCTTTCTTTGAATACTATTATAGAAAAGGTCTTATAACTTCCAACCCCGTGACCAAATTATCTCGTCCCGGTGAGAATCGTAAGTATTATGCCGTTAAAAATGCTCCTGGTATTGATATTACAGCCAGATTATTGGAATTTGTTGCCACAGGCACACTTCCCGGAAAACATGCCGCAGCACTGCAATGGCAAACAAGAACCCGCGATACAGCTATTCTTATGCTTATAATCGGAGCCGGATTAAAACCATCCGAGATCATTGAAATAAACATAGATGATATTGATCTGAAGGAAAACTCCATTCTTGTTCATGGAAGAACCATAAGAACTGTCTTTATTTCTGAACCGATCGCTAAGGCTGTGTCGGCATATATGTCAGAAAGATTATCTGTAATCTCATTTAAAGGCAGTGATCATGCCATGTTTTTAAGCGTTAAAGGAACGCGGTTATCCGTACGATCCTTGCAATACATGGTTCAAAAGTACACTACTGCCCTTCTCGGCAATGAAGCAGAGAAGATATACACGGCCCATGATTATGTGAAATCTTTTCGTAACAACATATTTGATAATTGTCCCAGCAGAACCGGATATTCAAGAATCACCGGTACCACAGAAGACTATGATTTTAGGCTTTATAAAGGATATATTGAGGAATACGAGCGGTATAAAGCACGAGATTTCAAGTCATGAGAAAATGCCGGACAACTCCCACGCCCATTAAGTTGTGCAAAATTTTACAAAATAACGCCCTCGCCACCACATTTGATTATATGGTGGCGAGGGCTCTTTTTATATATTCCCGTTATTAGCATTTATATGATCACTGCCGTGGTGAACTATCAAAATTTATCTCCTGATTCAGCCCTTCCGGTGGCAACAAAATTGCACCCCCGCCGGTCACCATTTCAAGTTCATCTGCATTAAGGGCCATTCCCGCTTTTTCTATTAAGCTTTTTGCTTCTTCTTTGCTTTTTGCGTTTTCTACCTGATTTTTAAGATTTCCTATGAGTTTCATGTCTGTAACCTCCTATTCATCTCTCAGCTCTTTTTAGATTTCTGTAATTATACAATAACGCAAATAGTGTCACAGAACTGTCACACTTCATCCATTTCCATCTAAATGCATTTTTTTACCATTTCTTCGTCATTTATCGCCAGATCCAGCAGCCTGCTGAGCAAACCCGTATATCCCCTGCCGTATTGTTTCGCCTTTTTAAGCGTAGCAGGGGTAATGCGCAGTGAAACGGTTGGTTTCGTTCTGTTCTCCCGGTTGATCCGCTTGAATTGCATTAACTGTTCCCTTGTCATGGCCGGGGCATCCTCATCATATACAGGCTCCTTTTTCTCAGCCATTTCAAGCTCTATAAGCTCTTCTTGCGTAAGCTCCTTGTTTATTTCATCAAAAGACATCTTCACCAAGTTCATACCTCTCTTTCTCCGGGGCGGAGGCCGGTCTAGCAGAAATCAGCTTGATCACGCCATGGTCTTCAAACGCACATACAACAAAAATGATCTTTCCTACCCTTCCTATTATATCATAACGCAGTTCCTGAGGATGTTCCTCGTCCTCTCTTATTAGTTTATCCGGATCAAGAAAGACTTTTGCTGCTGTTTTGAAATGTATCCCGTGTTTAGCAAAGTTGATACGATCTTTTTCTTCATCCCATTCAAAAGAGAATTGATCCAGATCTATGTCAAAACTCTCGTACATTAGCTAACTCCTTTGAATCAATTATATTATACTGAAACACGTATTGCAACACATAACGCAATACGTATTGAATGGTTTGAAGCTGCTCGGAAGTAAGGAGGTAACGATGCCAAGAAACTTTAAACAATTTACCTTGGATGACAGGGAATCCATTGCCATCGGGATCATGCGCTGCCAGTCGCTTAATAAGATCGCGGAGCATATCGGAAAGCATGTCGCATCCGTGGCAAAGGAAATCAAAAGACACCGCATCTTTGTGCGCGGAAGCTACTATGCCGGAAACGACTGCAGGTATGCAAAAGGCTGTAACAAGCGACATGTTTGCGGGGATGAGGTCTGCCCTATGTACTGCTATGCATGCACCAAGGACTGTCATCAATTCTGTGACGAATATGAATGTGACAAGTGCTGTAGCTATGAAAGGTCTCCTTATGTGTGCAATCACTGTGAAAACCGCCGTTATTGCGAAGATGACAAGTATTTTTATGACGCTAAGGTTGCCGACAAGAAAGCAAACGAACTTAAAACAACCTCAAGAACCGGTATTCATCTTACCGCTGAAGAGCTTAAAGCAGTTAACGAGATCATAAGCTACGGAATAAATAATGGTCAGCCTCTGTCTCATATCTTATCCGCTCATGAGGACGATATCATAATCTCCGAACGTACTGCTTACCGTTATATCGGTATGTCGCTGCTTGACGTAAGGAACATCGATCTACGCAGGCAGGCCCGTTACAAGAGGCGCAGGAAGAAAAAGGGTGAATCCAGCGTGCTTTCACAGAAGTACAGGCAGGGGCGCTCCTATCAGGACTTTCAGAAGTATATGGAAGGCAAATCAGATTATATCGTTACGGAGATGGATACTGTTAAGGGTAAACAGGGAGTCGGGAAGGTTATGCTGACAATGATGCTCCGCCGTAACTCTGTTATGCTTATCTTTATCATGCCGGATTGTAAAGCAGAATCGGTCATCTACTGGTTCGATTATCTTGAAAATGGTCTTGGAAAAGACTGTTTCAAAAGATTGTTCGGATTATACCTGACTGATAACGGCTCCGAATTCAAAAGGGTTGATGAGCTTGAACAGTCTGCATCCGGCGACGGTACGCTACGCACGAGTATGTATTACTGCGATCCGATGCAGTCCGGTCAGAAGGGCCGGCTTGAGAAAAATCATGAGTACATCCGCTATGTCATACCAAAAGGAACATCTCTCAAACCCTTTACACAGGACGATATGACGGTACTTATGAATCATATCAACAGCACCAGACGGCCGGGGCTCCAGAATATGTCGCCTTATGAGATGATCCCGGATGATGATCATGATATGCATCTTCTTATGAAGCTGCTTGGGCTTAAATTCATCGAGCCCGATGATGTAAATCTTACTAAGAGTCTGCTTAATGTAGACTGATAACCATTCAATTTCTTATCTGAGCAGTTTCATCTGTATCCAAAATCATAAAATCGTGATAGAAATGGGTTGCGATAAGTTTGGCAGAAAAATCGTAAGTCGTTTAGTTAAGTTGCGCACTTAATAAAGTCATTTTGTTAAGTTGGCGTATTTACTGGCATTTTTGACATGAAAAATGAGCCGATCAGGTGATTTCTCAGGTCATTTCGTAATACAGCGCCTCAGGTGTTGCATTTACTCTGACAATCAAGCATACAAATGATCATCTGCTGTCTATTCATATGTTTTCGGGATTACTTCTTCTTTCCGGGATCGCAAAATCGGGATGTTCTTCAAGCCATGCGGTCTGAGGCATGCATGAAAGCATCGAAACATCGTCATCGGAAAGCGTAAAATCAAACACATCCATATTATCTTTCATATGTTCAATGGATGAAGCCTTGGGGATCGGAAGGATCCCTTTCTGAAGAAGGAACCTTATATTGATCTGCTGGATGCTCTTTTTATACTTGTTGGCAAGCTTTACAAGTATGGCATTGCCTATCGTGGCATTCTCCCTCCCGCGGCCGAGCGGAGACCAGGCCATCGGGACCACGTCATTATCTAGGCAGTACTGTACTGCCCTCTCCTGCGAATATCCGGGATGCAGCTCCAATTGATCGACAACCGGTCTGATCCTGCAGTTATCAAGGATATTTTCAAGATGATGGGGAAGAAAATTGGATAATCCGAGCCTTTTTACCTTACCTGAATCGACAAGTTCTTCCATGGCCTGCCATGTTTCGATATCAAGGCCTTTCCAGTCTTCATCATCGGCACCTGTCTGCCTGGGCCAGTGGATCATGTAAATGTCCACATAATCGGTCTGAAGACGGTTTAATGAGCGTTCAAACGCCTTTTTTACATTATCTTTGCCCATTTCATCGATCCAAAGCTTTGTCTCTATAATGACCTCTGACCTTTCTATACCACTGGTTCGGAGAGCATTTCCGAGCGATCTTTCGGTCTCATACAAAGATGCGGTATCAAAAAATCTGTATCCGCATTCTATAGCTTTTAAGACGATATCGGTGTTATCGGCAAATTCTTCGTTATATGTGCCAAAACCTATCTTTGGAAGCAAAGAGCCGTCATTTAACGTGTAAAATTCATTAAAAGCCATAGTTAATCATCCTTTCCGCCATTCAGGCATCATGATCTTTGAGATGCGAAATAATCTGCTATATTCTTGCGAAGCTGTTTACGATCTATTGATTTTAACTGATAACCGACAGGCTTCAGGTCTAGGACCTTCATGATACTTTCCTTGTCGCTCTTTCCGGTCAGAAACATTACCGGTATTTTGGCTGTTGACGGATCGGAACGGATCATTTCAAGCACCTGAGGACCGGGTGTTATAGGCATCTCATAGTCAAGAAGGATCAGATCCGCATGATTTTTGGCAAGCCACGTAATAGCCTGCATTCCCGAATTGGCAAGGGAAACACGGTATTTATCCTTCAGCCATTCCATGATTATGCCCATATATGCCACATCATCATCGACTATGAGTATACTCTTCAGTTTTTCACGGGGAACGGCTCCCTCTTTCATAAAATTATCAACTTCAGTCATCAGCTGATCCATATCAAGCGGTCTTTCATACATTTTATAGACGTCGCTCTCGGGGATGTATGATATCAGAAGATCATATTCTTCCTTTGTGCCGATAACTATGATCTGTGAATCCTTGTCCTGATACTCTTTTCTGATATGGTTAAAAACATCGGCATGTTTCACGACACTGTCATCCGTAAAGATGAACACTATATCAACACCATCGCATTTATCCTTTAGATCACTCATCTGATATGATGAGTATAACGATAATATGCCAAGGGCATTCAGTTTTGTCTCAAGGCCTTTTATGATAAAGCCTTCTGCGGGTGCGACTATGAGCACTCTGTTGAACATGTTTTAATTCCTCCGATCAGTTGTTAACTTCTTTCAGGATCTCGATCATACCTTCCCAGTCAAGTGATGACAGTTTTGAATTAAGTCTGTCAAACCTCTCCCTGTCAGATTCGGGCAACTTATACTCCTTAACGGAATCAAGTACCATTTTAGCCAGTTCATAATCCATATTATAGGCAAATTCGCCAAGGCCCGCGTATGCATCATCTAACATATCCTTCGGGATTTCACTAAGATCTTCCTCTTTACCGAAGCCTGCAGACAGGCCGTCACGAATTGAGCGGTATTCCTGCATCATTTTATCATGGTTATCGATGATAAAGGAAGTATTATCGTCCTTGCCGGCCATTTCAAGCGCTTCGGCTTCATCACCAAGCTTCAATGCCCCGATAAGTCTAGAACTGCTCTTTAACGCATGGACTTTGATCGTATAGTTCTCCCAATCCTGATCGTCATAGTATCTTTGGATCTTCTCAGACTTGGCAGGATATGAATCGTAATAGATCTGAAGGACGGACAAAAACGACTCTTTAGAACCGCTGTTCTTTATAGCGGTATCAATATCGAGACCCGATACTTCCTCATACCACTCGGAAGGCTGTATTTCCTCCTCTGAAGATTCATTATCCTGAGCATCTGAAGGCCCATTATCCTGATCATCTGAAAGCTCTTCATCCTGTTTACGTTTGGCAAAGATCGAGCCGAGATTATAATTATGATTGCCTTTTATTATATAGATCAGGCCGAATGTACCTTCACCGCAGTTTGACGAGATCCCGGCAGAAGCTTTCTGGAATATCACTTTATCAAAGTTGATCTTGGACCTGACCTTCTCTTCTATCCATAACAGATCCTCTTCCGCCATACCGGCATATGTTATGAAAATAAACGAAGAGTCGGGATATACGTTTGAAGGAAGTGCGTAATCTATGTATTTCTCATAACACTTCTTCAGATTTCCGAACATAAAATTACCGACGCCGAGCTTGTCGTTTTTCATTCGCAGCACCGGACGCATCCAAAGCGTATTAAGGATATTGTTCATAAAAGGACTGATCCTGTCGCGTCTTGCCATGATATCGGTATTTTTGATGACAAAACTGCATTTGATCAGTTTCTTGGCTTCCTCAAGTTCGGATACTATCTTATCAACAGGCATTCCCTGATGTGCAAGTCTTGCTGCGATTGCAACCAGTATACCGGTAGCACTTGAAAGACATTCGGAGTTGACTACAGTGACATTTTCAAATGTCTTGGCGACATTTATGGCACGTCCGTACTCTCTGCTGCTTCCGGTAGTAAGCGTGATATATATGAGCTGATGAGCCTTCTTTAATTCGTTTGAGAAGAATGCGGTAAGGGCTTCCTCCGTCGGAGGTTCCGAATCGACCATCTTCGTCATGTCAGCCATATAGCGTACAAGTTCCTCGGAATCGATATCGAGATTGTCATAGAATACTCCCTCGTTCGTTATGACCGTATAGGGAATGATACTGATCTGAAGGTCTTTTACGATAGATGCCGGAAGATCGCTCATAGTGCTCGTTGCGATAACAACAGGTTTCTTCCTTGTATATCCGCTGGCGGTCTTCATTGAGATCACACTTCCCGCACCGGAGGAAAGCAGTTCGATCTTCTCTTCCGGAATATGAGCCAGCAGCATATCTTCAAGCTGGCGTCCCGATACAGGCTTGACAAGATATCCGTCAAATCCGGTATTGTTATACAGTTCTATGTTCTCTCCGCCTGCGTTGGCCGTAAGAACGATGATCGGTGCAGTTTGGTTGAGTCCGCCGTTCTGTTCCCTGATCTGTTCAAAGCACTCTATACCGTCCATTTCCGGCATAAGGTGATCCATAAATATTAGGTCGTAGCGGTTTCGAAGAGTATGGGCAAGAGCGTCCTGACCGGACAATGCAAGATCTACTTTTATCTGTGTTCCGGCTATGAGCTTTTCCTCAACCTGAAGATTCATCTCGTTATCGTCAACGATAAGTATCCTCGCATCAGGTGCACGGAAAATATGCGCAAACTTCTCGCCTCCGGTAAGTCCTGCATTGGAAATGTCGATGTCACCGATACGCCTGTCAGATGATATCTTCTGTCTGAAGGTGACCATAAACGTCGAGCCTTCGGAATATACACTGTTTACGGTGATGGTGCCTTCCATCAGATCTACAAGCTGTTTGACTATAGAAAGACCAAGGCCTGTTCCTTCTATATACCTGTTCTTCTCTTCATCAACGCGCTGGAAAGTATCAAACAGGTGAGGGAGCGCATCTGCCTTGATACCCATTCCTGTATCGGAAATGCTTATCTTCAGAATGACCTCCCCGGCCTCCGGAAAATCACACTCCATGTGGAGATTGACCGAACCCTCTTTTGTATACTTAACTGCGTTATTCAGAAGGTTGATAAGGATCTGTTTGATCCTGACCTCATCACCGAAAAGGGAGGACGGAACGTTAGGATCGATATCTACGTTAAACTTGAGCCCCTTCTCTTCTGCCTTGAGCCAGATCATATTAACTATCTCGGATATCAGGGAAGCGACATCATAGTTGACCGGAACTATATCCATCTTGCCGGCCTCGATCTTGGACAGATCAAGGATATCATTTATAAGGGCAAGCAGCATCTTGCCTGCACCTTGAATGTTTCTGGCATCTTTTATGATCTCTTCCGAAGCATCTTCCTGACGGAGAATGATCTCATTAAGTCCGAGAACCGTGTTTATCGGAGTCCTTATCTCATGACTCATACTTGAGAAAAAACGGTTCTGGGCTCTGTTAAGCTCCTCGAGTTCATTTGATTTCTCCTCGGCAGTCCGGGCTTCCTTTTGAAGTATCTTTGTCCAGAATGTGATCAGTATCGTAAGGACGATAAATGCGATGATATACTGCGAAAATGTATAAATATAATCATTCTTCCGGGAATATGCATTCAGTAATTCAGGATGATAATATGTGATAAGACAGCAAGAACCGAGAATCACGGTGTCGACAATACACATGATGATCCTGAACTTTCCGTCGAGAACAAGTACAAGATAGTACCCTCCCAGGAGGAACATGATCATCGTACCGTTATATATGCCGCCTTTGGCGAAAAATGACGCGGGCCGCAGAAAACAGACAAGTATAATGGTTAACACGATCTTGGCTGTCCTGACGCGGCCTTTTTTTACAAAATGGTACAGTAATGCTCCGCCGATGACTATTCCGGAAATGAAGATAAGGGAAGCTGACATCTTTTCATCTATGAATATGCTTTCGACCGAAAAGACAGCAAGAGCCAGCAGCTCACATATCGTAAACAGCACAAATGTCCTGTCCTTGACATAGACAGATGAATCATACAGATAACCTGCGAGTTTGTGATTTATCTTCTTAAATATGTTCACTGTTCATCCCTCCCTTCGTAACTGATCATTTCCTCGGGCAGGATACTTTTCATTACACGTTCAAATTCATTTATATTGATCGGTTTTGCAATGAATCCGTCAAATCCTTCACGCATGAACATCTCTCTCGCCCCACTTAGTGCATTGGCCGTAAGAGCGATGATCAACGGACTCCTGAAACTTGAATCAGCGATATGCCTGATACGTTTGGCTGTCTCAACTCCGTCCATCTCCGGCATCATATGATCCATAAAGATCACATCATAATCGCCGTTTTCATATTTATTCACGGCTTCCATGCCGCTCTCTGCAGTATCGATATCGAAACCGTAATCACGAAGAAGGCCTGAGGCAACGACCAGATTCATGACTTCATCATCAACAATAAGAACCTTAACGCCTGTAAAATATGGCTTCTTTCCAGAATCATCGAGCTCCGGGGCAATATCTTCACCATTGATCATGCGTACGACAGGGAATGCATAAAGAGGCTTGGGAATGACCGTGATGCCTTTGGACCCCTTTGTATCTGTCTGATCATTGGATGAGATAATGATCCTGAACCCTTTACGCGAAAGATCTTCAATAATACGCTTATCAGCTTCGTATTCCTCTTTTCCCATAAAAACATACTTCGATCCGGTTTCGGAAAGAACACGTTCAAGTTCACCGGCATCGCTTATCGAATACAGGTTAAGACCGAGTCCTCTGGCCATATTGGCAGCCATATTTCTGTAAAAATCACGAACCCGGGGTACCGTAAACTTCTCAAGTTTTGTGAAGAATACAAGATTTTCGACACTGCCTTCATTTGCTTTGAGGCAATATGTCGGATCGATGACCTGCTGGGGGATGGATAACCTGACAGTGGTTCCTTTGCCGACAGTACTGCTGATATTTACGAAACCTCCCATTTTATGAACGATACCATATACAATGGGAAGACCAATGCCGATACCGCCCGTACTGCGGTCACGCTTCTTGTTCGCCTGATACATTCCCTTGGAAACAAGCGACATATCAGCCCTTGTCATCCCTATGCCCGTATCGGTCACCTCTATCGTCAGATTGATACCGTACTTCTGGAAAACCGGAAATACTCTGACATATACACCGCCATGCTTAGTAAACTTAACCGCATTCTCAATAAGATGTCTGAACAGCTTATGAAGCTTTTCAATATCGCCGCGAAGCATGGTAGGAGTTTCGGGTGCAAGATCGAGAACAAGTTCAAGATCCTTATTCTTATTGATCTGTTTATAGTTCTCCGAAACATCGTTCATAAGGGAAATACACATATAGTTTTCATAATCGATATGAAGTTCGCCCCGCTTGATCTCCGTATAATCCTGGATATCTTCGATCTGATGTGCCAGCCTGATACCGGCGCTCTGGATCGAATCAAGTTCTTCCGAAGAGCCGCCCTTTTGCAGAATGGTCGTCATTCCGCTTATAACATTAACGGGAGTGCGCAGTTCATGTGAAATGTTCGAAAGAAAATCTTCCATATCCCTGTCGTTTTTCAGAACAGTGTTCATCCACTCTTTGTTCTGCTCTTTTTCAATGATTCTTCGATCGACAGTTATACGGCTGAATACATACATTGTGAGCACCGTAACGATATGATAGACCATTCTCATGATCTCAAATGCGCTCATGTCTGTCCTGCCACCGATATACAGGAACCAGAACTGGATGGCCATAACAACGATATACTCTGCAAGAATGATGTTAAGAAGCCCTATTCGGTCTGCCATTGTAAAGGTGACCATAAATAAAGCTACGGATACAGATATATCAAACAGGCTTGTATCGTGGATCCCGTGATAAAACAAAAGAAATGCGGCATAAATGAAATAGACTATGAGCCTCGCTTTAGGATCAAGCTTATTGGAAAAATGAAGGACCCACAGTCCTGCCATTCCGGCAAATACCACCGGAGGAACCCAGAAATCCCAACCTCCGAAATAATTTTGAAGTATGCATGATATCCCGGCAAGTGTACATATGGATATCATCAATCGTTCTTTTCTGATATCGTCCACGTTTCCCTCCTGTATATACCTGTATACGTCGTAAAGAACTGTATGAGATATTCTACCATATAATCATGTATTATTTAATGAAATTGCCATAATTTAGTGATATATTGCTAATATAACGGCCTTGAATTACAATCATCATCAAACAATCAAAGAAAATCCAAAAGGAGCAGGAACATGAATAAGATAAATACTGTCGCTATCATAGGACTCGGCGCAATCGGAGCATATTTTGCCGATAAGATGCTGCCTCATCTGGATGATGACCTCAGGATCATTGCCGGAGGTGACAGAAAAAAAAGACTTGAGGCCGAAGGCCTTATAGTTAACGGGAAACAGGAATACTATAATATCGTCTCGCCTGATGATAAGACCGGATATGCGGATCTTGTTATCGTGATCCCCAAATTTAAAGAGCTTTCGCAGGCATTATGTGATGTAAAGAACCAAGTCGGACCGGATACAGTTATAATGACTCCTCTTAACGGAGTTGAAAGCGAGGATATCGCAGCAAAGATCTACGGAAAAGAACGCATACTCTACTCTCTTATGCGTGTCAGCAGCGTTAAGGATAAGAATAAAGTATCATTTAATCCCGATACATCATTCGTGGAATTCGGTGATAAGACAAACGATGAAAAGGATCTGTCGGAAAATGTCAGAGCCGTAAAGGAATTCTTTGACGCAGCCGGCATCAAAAGTATCATAAGAGCCGATATGGAGCTTGCCATATGGGAAAAATTCGTCTGTAACGTCAGTGAGAACCAGGTGTCCGCTCTTATGAAAATACCCTTTGGTGCCTGGGGTGCAAAAAGTGATGCGAACGCCATGAGACTGATGGCCGCAGATGAAGTGATAAAGCTCGCAAACAAAAAAGGAATAAAGATCGCCGACGATTATGCGAAGGATCATCTGGAATTCTTAATGAAACTCCCCAAGGAAAATATGTCATCGACCCTTCAGGATATACTGGCCGGAAGAAAGACCGAGGTTGACATGTTTGCCGGAACCGTTATAAAACTGGGAAAAGAATATGGTGTTCCGACACCGGTAAATGAATTCCTGTATCATGCGATCAGACTGCTTGAGGATCCATATACTCTCTGATATACACCAGCGGCTCTTCTATCTGTACGATAACGCCTCATTGGCCAAAGTGCCTTCGGATACGGCAGGATCATAAAGCCGGGGATATCTACCCTGCAGGATGCACCGCACCTTCATGATGTAGATCTTATCATATTGATTCAGATACTGTAATAAGGAACAACTATGTAATTGCCCGGTATGAGTGCTGAATCCGCAGACAGATGATTGATGCTCATAATCTCATCTTCAAGTCTGTCTACCGATGAATATTCCGCACTGTAATACTCTTTTGCGATCGATTCGACCGAATCGTTACAGTAGATCATCACGCTCTTATACTGCTTCGAAGCAGGGGACATATCACTGTTATCGGTCTTGGCAGATGCTCTTATGGAAAATACCAGGCATAATATCAACGTGATCATAATGCCTATCATCAATGCTATCCTGATCTTCAGCTGCCTCTCCCTGATCTGTCTGGCTCTTCTTGAATTGATGTTCGTCATATGTCCCCTCCGTTCAAACCTCTGTTTCAAACATCTGTTCTATTTGTTTGTATTATATCGAACATGTTTTCGAATGTCAACATGATTTTGATGATTTTTCGAACATATTTTCCGAAAATATGTTTGCATAATACGAACATATGTGTTATCATCTGATCATAAAAAGATGATCTTTTGTGATCACACGTTTATGATAATCCTGATAGTGTCCAATAAAAATACCTCGGTTTTGAGGCGATCCATGGGGAGGTGTCTATGGCAAACAGTAATATTTCCGCCAAGCAACAGGAGATTCTCGAATATCTGAAGGAGGTCATCCTTAAGAAGGGTTATCCGCCTTCGGTAAGAGAGATATGTACTGCAGTAGGTCTATCTTCTACTTCAAGTGTTTTCAACCACCTGGAGAAGCTTGAGAAGAACGGATATATCAGAAGGGATCCTGCCAAGCCCAGATGCATAGAGATCGTAGACGACAGTTTTCAGCTGACCCGCCGTGAGATGGCACAGATACCTGTTGTAGGTACGGTTGCAGCCGGGCAGCCCATTCTTGCCCAGCAGAATATCACCGATTATTTCCCTATCCCTGTTGAATATGCTCCCAATGCCGAGTCATTCATTCTGACCGTCAAGGGCGAGAGCATGATCAATGCCGGAATACTCAGCGGTGACAGGATCTTTGTGGAGAGATGCAATACCGCCAGGAACGGCGATATAGTTGTGGCCCTTATCGACGATTCGGCCACGGTCAAGACTTATTACAAAGAAAACGGTCATTACAGGCTTCAGCCGGAAAACGATACAATGGAGCCCATAATAACCGATCATGTTGATATACTTGGAAGAGTCTACGGAGTTTTCCGCTTTATGTGATCACATTACCGTCCCTGTAGAGTCTTTCAAGATCATAGAATCTTCTGCTCTCATCATCGAACAGATGGAATATTACATCTTCATAGCCGATCAGCACCCACGCTGCGCCGTCATAACCTTCGATGCAGTAGTGGGTGTATCCTTTTTCTGACAGTTTTTCGTCAGTCTCATCGCTCATAGCCTGTATCTGTTTTTTATTGTTTCCCGTTGCGATAACAAGGGCATCTGCTATGACGCTTATCTCGGATATGTCTATTACCCTTATATCTTCGGCCTTTTTATCCGACAGTGCCTTCACTCCGGTCTCTATGATCATTTTTGCATTCTCAGATATTGCCATATCTTCACTCCGTATAGTTGCTGTTTTCCCTGTAATATTCGTATGTATCGATCGTAATACGGTCTATGAGCCTTGATGCTCTGTTCAGAAAATCAATGCAGTTGCGGCAGATAAGCGCAGTTGCAACATCGATATCATCGAACGCCATGGCTCTTATCCGGTCAAGTGACGGGATACCTTCCCTGTTCGGTTCTATATAATCCGCAACAAATACTATCTTCTCAAGAAGGGACATCTGCGGCCTGCCGGTCGTATGAAAGCATATTGCAGAAAGAATATCCTCATCTTCCATCCCGTATTTCTTTCGGGCCACGACCATTCCGGCCTTTGAATGAAGCAGCTCGGGATTTTCACGTTCGATATCCGATATCTCCATATTATCGGAAGCTACAGTCTCAAATAGTTCATCTGCGGACAATCCCTTTGCACAGTCATGAAGAAGTCCCGCAAGATGGGCCTTTCTGATGTCATAACCGTATTTCATCGCAAGACATGCAGCCGTATTGCTCACTCCGAGAGAATGCATGTAACGCTTGCGGCTGATCGAGCCCTTCAGCATTTTCCGGCATTTTTCATACTCTTCATCTATTACGATAGTTCCCATATCACCATTTAACGGTACAATCCGTTCTTTCTGATATATTCTATGACATTTTCATTAAGATAATACCTGCAGCTCATCCCTCTGTTGATCAGATCCCTGATATCGGACGATGATATCACGACTTCCGGAACATCCATGAACACGACTTTTGCGTCAAAATCACGGATCAGCTGCATCTCCATGTCCTTAAGGTCCGCTTCGGGGATGTTATCCCTCCTGGCACACGCGATCGTGCATCTTTTGAATATCTCTTCGGGCTTTTGCCATGTACGCATGGACATGAATACGTCGGCACCGATTATGTAATAATAATCAATATCCGGGTTTTGGCTGCACAGTATCTCAAAAGTCTCGTAAGTATAACTGTTCCCTTCGCGCTCTGCCTCCATTACGGACAGTTCAAACCCGTCATTATCTTCGATGGCAAGTCTGGTCATCTCGATCCTGTGCTCCTTCTTGGATACCTTTTCCGTATCTTTCAGATATGAGCACCCACTCGGCATGATCAGAACCTTATCAAGACCCAGTATCTCAAGGGCATTTTGTGCAAGTATCAGATGCCCCATATGGATCGGATCAAAAGTGCCTCCGAATACACCGACTTTTTTCTTATTCATCCGAAACAATCCTTTCGATCGAATATCACAGGGGAGGAAGGACTATCTTCCGGTCTTCCTTCCTGGGGTTTTGCCGGAACAGGACGATCTTTTTTCCGATCACGTGAACGACCTCGGATCTTGTCCGCTCTGACAGGATCGTTGCAAGATCATGCGGATCATCCGCACAGTTCTTTAATACCGATATTTTGATCAGTTCTCTTGCGGCAAGTGCTTCGCTCACGGCATCACACAGTTCGGGTGTGATACTGCCCTTTCCGATCTGGAATATAGGATCATATGTGCTTGAAATGCTTTTTAAATAGGCGCGCTGTTTACTCGTCATATTATTCTCCCGTATGGTCACTCGAAGTACTCGAACTCCCAGCCGTACAGTTTTACTGTATCTCCTTCCGTAAGTCCGATAGCCTTTAATTCGTCGATTATGCCGTTTTCTTCCATGAATTTCTGGAAGAACCGGAAACCTTTTTCAGATTCGAGATTGGTGTAACCGAGCATCTTATCGATCTTCGGTCCTTCAACACAGTACTTATCAGTCTTCTCATCGTAGAAGACCTCATAGCTGTCCTGCTCTTCCCTTACCGGTGTGTACTCACTCTTATATACCACAGGATCTGATCTTAGTCCGAACAGGATCTGTCTTACCTCGCGGATCAGGTCGTCAACTCCTTTATTTGCTGCAGCGCTTATGGGAATGACCTTGACCCCTTTGGGTTCAAACTCTTCGCGAAGTTTTTGAACCGGGTCATCTTCGGGCAGTATCACATCGATCTTGTTCGCCGCTATGATCTGGGGGCGCTTCATCAGTTCGGCATCATAAGCTTCAAGTTCCTTATTTATGGCATAGACATCCTCAACGGGATCTCTTCCTTCACTTCCCGACGCATCAACAACATGAACGAACATTTTGGTGCGCTCGATATGACGCAGAAAATCATGCCCGAGGCCTGCACCATCCGCAGCTCCTTCGATAAGCCCCGGAATATCAGCCATAACAAATCCGGCTCCTCCATCCAGGTCAACAACACCCAGATGCGGGGACAGGGTCGTAAAATGGTAGTTCGCTATCTCGGGCCTGGCATTTGACACAACCGACAAAAGGGTTGATTTTCCGACATTCGGGTAGCCAATAAGGCCAACATCAGCGATCACCTTGAGTTCGAGGTCAACATTTAGTTCCATAGCGGGCTGTCCGGGCTGTGCGTACTTGGGCGCCTGCATGCGGGGCGTTGCGTAATGCTGGTTCCCGTTTCCGCCAAGTCCGCCCTTTAACAACACTACCCTGCGGTTATCGCCGGACATGTCAACTATGACCTTACCGCTTTCGCTGTCACGAAAGATAGTACCTTTCGGAACTTTCAGGACAAGGTCTTTGCCACTCTTCCCCTTGCAATTGCGTTTTCCGCCGTTTTCGCCGTCTTCGGCCCTGTATTTTCTGACATGCCGGTAATTGGTCAGCATGTTCATGCCTTCGTCGACTTCGACTATGACATCTCCGCCCTTGCCTCCGTCTCCGCCGTCGGGTCCGCCGTTTGCAACGTATTTCTCACGTCTGAAGGAAACGTGTCCGTCCCCTCCTTTTCCGCTCCTTATGTATATTGTAGCTCTGTCAGCAAACATATCGATACCTGGAATAAAAAGGCCTCAAAGCGCTTTGCTTCAAGGCCTGTGTAAATTACTGCTCAACGGGATAAACGGAAGCCTGCTTCCTGTCTCTTCCCTTCTTCTCGAAACGGAGAACTCCGTCGATAGTTGCAAATAATGTATCATCACCGCCGCGTCCGACGTTCACGCCGGGATGTATCTTCGTTCCGCGCTGTCTGTAAAGAATGTTGCCGGCCTTTACAAACTGCCCGTCAGCTCTCTTTGCGCCAAGTCTTTTGGATTCCGAATCTCTGCCGTTCTTGGTGGAACCCATTCCCTTCTTATGAGCGAATAACTGAAGGTTCAACTTAATCATGGCTTACCTCCTTTATTTCTACTTTAAGATAATTACCGTATTCTTCTTCAAGGGACCCAAGTCCTATTAGAAGTGAATCCATCAGAAGATCCGAGCGATCATCGGACCCTTCATCAAATTTCCATGAAAGGAATCCGTCATTTTCAGAAACGCTGATCTTCGTATCGGTCAGGGTCATGATCGAATTGGCCGTATTGATAGTCAGTGCCGATATGGCAGAACAGACGATATCTTTTCCGCTTTTGGCAAAGCCCGCATGGCCCTTACATGAAAATGACTCATATCCCGAAGAATTCTTTACTACTGTTGCAGTAACCATAAAACATACTTATGCGTTGATCTTGTCGATCTTAACCTGTGTGTATGCTTGTCTGTGACCGTTCTTCTTGTGGTAACCGCTTTTTCTCTTGTAACGGTAAACAATGACCTTTTTGCCCTTGCCGTTCTCTACTACGGTAGCAGAAACGGATGCAGACTTCACATCGTCACCTACAAGAAGCTTGTCACCGCCGATTGCAAGAACTTCATCAAACTTAACAGTATCTCCGGCCTCTGCTGAAAGCTTTTCAACCTTGATGGTATCGCCTTCGGAAACCTTATACTGCTTTCCGCCTGTTGCAATGATAGCGTACATGCTTGCACCTCCTATATCATTTACTCGCCAGCTTCGGTGGATGAATGTCATCGCTTATAACCCCACTGTGCGGCATACCCGCATATATTAGCAAAATCTTTGCAAGTTGTCAAACATAATCACATAGGGACAAAATCACATGCGAAGCATAACTTCGGAATGAATGACTTCACCGTCTTTCAAATATACGCGGTGAACCCTTTTGCTGACGGCACATACGATCTCATAAGGTATGGTGCCTGCAATATCAGCCATTTTCTCTATCGGATTGTTCTTCCCGAAGATCTCTATCTCATCTCCGACCCCGACCCCGGGCTTATCCGTAAGGTCGATCATGCACATATCCATGCATATCCTGCCACATACCCTTGCCGCACCGTCCGATGTATATACCTCGTATTTGTCGGAAAGGCACCTTAAGAACCCGTCGGCATAACCGTATGGAATGACGCCGATCCTTGTCTGCTTATCAGTAACATATATACCTCCGTAACTGATCCTGGTCTTGGGAGGATATATCTTGATCGTACTGACCGTAGTCTTCATCGTCATAACAGGCCGAAGTCCGAGCTTTCGGGCAAACTCTCCGTATCCGTAAAGCAGCAGTCCCGGACGGACCATGTCAAGATACGTTTGGGGAAGAGAATATGTCGCACCGGTGTTGGCACAGTGCTTTATCTTAAAATCGATCCCTCTTTTCTGCTCGACAGATGAGACCACATCGCAAAACAGTTTGAACTGATGATCCGTATACTCTCTGTAACCATCTCCGTCTTCATCCGCAACGGCAAAATGTGTAAATATCCCTTCAGCATCAAGTCCGGGAAGAGCGCACGCATCGCAGATCCCTTCAACCCCGTGCTCGAAGTAATCACCCTCGCATATATAGCCGAGTCTGCTCATTCCGGTATCGACCTTGATATGAACCTTAAGCGTTCCGCCGTAACGGACCGCTTCTTCGCTGTATTCTATTGCCTTTGCTTCACACGTTACTGCCTGTGTGATGTTAAAACAGATGAGCCTTCCGACCTGTTCACGCGGTGTATGGCCGAGGATCAGAATGGGCATCGTTATACCGTTGAAACGAAGTTCCATCGCTTCATCGATCGAGGATACCGCAAGATAATCAGCTCCGAGATCCTGAAGGCATTCGGATATCATTACGGCCCCGTGCCCGTATGCATCGGCCTTGACGACGCCGCAGAACATCACATCATCTCCGATGTGCTCCCTTATCTTTTTATAATTGTAAGAAAGGGCGGAAAGATCAATTTCCGCCCATGTCCTTTTGAGTGTTGATTTCATATCGTTCAGAACTTGCCTGCTGTTGCTGCCTCTTCTATTGAAACCGCTGTTGAAACAGTCATTCCGACCATCGGGTTGTTACCTGCTCCGATCAGTCCCATCATCTCAACGTGAGCGGGAACCGATGAAGAACCGGCAAACTGAGCATCCGAATGCATACGGCCGAGTGTATCTGTCATACCGTATGAAGCGGGACCTGCAGCCATGTTATCGGGATGGAGTGTTCTTCCCGTACCGCCGCCCGATGCAACAGAGAAGTACTTCTTGCCTGCTTCAACTCTTTCCTTCTTGTATGTACCTGCAACGGGATGCTGGAAACGGGTGGGGTTGGTTGAATTACCTGTGATCGATACGTCAACGTTTTCCTTCCACATGATGGCAACACCTTCGCAGACATCGTTTGCGCCGTAGCAGTTAACCTTTGCACGCGGGGATGCGGGGTCCTTGCTGTAGCACTTTCTGGAAACTTCCTTGACCGTATTTGTATAGGGATCATACTCAGTCTCTACAAATGTGAAACCGTTGATCCTTGAGATGACCTGTGCGGCATCCTTTCCGAGTCCGTTAAGGATGACACGAAGGGGAGTCTTGCGGACCTTGTTTGCCTTCTCGGCAATACCGATCGCACCTTCAGCTGCTGCAAATGACTCATGGCCTGCAAGGAATGCGAAGCACTCTGTCTCCTCTTCAAGGAGCATCTTACCGAGGTTTCCGTGTCCGAGACCAACCTTTCGGGTGTCGGCAACCGATCCGGGGATACAGAAAGCCTGAAGGCCTTCACCTATAGCAGCTGCAGCATCTGCAGCCTTGCGGCAGTTCTTCTTGATCGCGATAGCTGCGCCAACAGTGTATGCCCACTTTGCATTTTCAAAACAGATGGGCTGGATACCTTCGATAAGGTGATATACATCAAGTCCTGCCTTTTCGCAGATCTCTTTACATTCTTCTATTGATGAGATACCGTACTCCTTCAGCTTAGCAAGGATCTGCGGCTCACGTCTTTCATATGATTCAAATAATGCCATTTCTATTTCCTCCTTACTTAACTTCTTTGTCGGTTCTCGGATCAATGAGACGAACAGCATCAGCTACACGGCCATACTGTCCACTTGCCTTCTCAAGAGCTTCCTTGGGATCGTCACCCTTCTTGATGAAGTCCATCATCCTTCCGAAGTTAACATACTTGTAACCGATTATCATATCTTCCTCATCAAGAGCGATGGCGGTAATGTAACCTTCGGTAAGTTCAAGGTAGCGGGGACCTTTCTTGAGTGTTCCGTATGTCGTACCTGTCATTGTACGAAGTCCCTTACCGAGATCCTCAAGTCCGGCACCTATAGCAAGACCGTCCTCGGAGAAAGCCGACTGTGAACGTCCGTATACTATCTGGAGGAACAGTTCACGCATAGCTGTATTTATCGCATCACATACAAGGTCGGTGTTGAGTGCTTCCATTACGGTAAGACCCGGAAGAATCTCGGCTGCCATTGCTGCCGAATGTGTCATTCCGGAACATCCAACAGTCTCAACAAGAGCCTCCTGTATGATCCCGTCCTTAACATTAAGGGAAAGCTTGCAGGCACCCTGCTGAGGTGCGCACCAGCCGATTCCGTGAGTATAGCCGGAAATATCTTTAACTTCCTTAGCCTTTACCCATTTAGCTTCTTCGGGTATCGGAGCACAGCCGTGATGAACGCCCTGCGCTACCGGGCACATTTCTTCAACTTCTTTTGAATAGATCATGTGAAATAACTCCTTTCAGATTGATTTCAAAACACCTTTTCTATTTTCTCACAAAGCAGTGAAAAAATCCATATTAACTTTTATAGTATCCGGATGATCTTACGAACATATCGCGAAGTACTGTCTGGTTTCGAAGATCCTTAACATAGTTTGTTCGTCTTGCCACGTAATCGTTCAGCTTGGTCATATATTCATCGGCGGCCAGCTCCCTGTTTGCCACCATCGTAAGACCCTTTTCCCAACTGGCCGTAAGCTTGGGATCCAGAAGCGCTTTTATAGATACATCAACGACATCATATACCATCTCGCCGAGAAGTTCCGGGGTTATCACCTGGGTCTTTTTGTTAAACTTCAGGTATTTTATCTTGCCGAGCTTTTCAAGAATGCCGGCACGCGTGGCACTTGTACCGATGCCGCTGCCCTTTATCTGTGCCCGCAGTTCTTCATCCTCGATGAGCTGTCCCGCATTCTCCATGGCAAGCATCATCGTTCCGGAAGTATAGCGCTTTGGAGGGCTTGTCTGGCCTTCTTTAATGACAAAATCATTTGCCTCGAACGTGCTTCCGGACTTCAGTTTCTTGATCTTTTCAAGAAATGATGCATCAACTGCCGTATCTTCCTCTTCGGATGCCTCATCCTTTTCATCTTCATCCTTAGAGGCTGTCTTATCCTTCCAATATGACGGGCGGGATACCGCAAGAAATCCTTCCTGATCGAGCACCTTGAATCCCGCGAAAAAGCTCTCGCCGCCAATATCTGCGGTAAGCTTTACATTCTGATAAACGGCAGCCGGATAGAATACAGATACAAATCTTCTTACGATCAGTTCATAGATCTTTGCGGATCTGTCGGATAATGACCTTAAGGAATCAAGTCCCTGTCCCGTAGGTATTATCGCATAATGGTCCTCGATGAGCTTGTCGTTGACATACCTTGTCTTTTCGATACCCTCATAAGCTTTGGTTTCAATGATGTTCTTTGCTATATCACTTACCGGAGCATATCCCGTAAGGCCTTTTATGTTTTTGACGATCTCTTTTGCAACGGCCGTCGATAATACCCTCGCGTTCGTCCTAGGGTATGTTGTTAGCTTTTTTTCATACAGCTCCTGTGCAACATTGAGCGTATCTGCGGGGCTTATCTTGAAAAACTTTGAGCAGTCGGCTGAAAGCTCGGTAAGATTATATAAGAAGGGGGGATTTTTCTTCTCTTTCTTCTTCTCGATCTTCTGTATGGTCCCTTTGCCGGATGACCTTTCCTTGAGATCTTCCATAAGGCTTACAGCATCTTCTTTATCCAGAAAGCCGTTATCCTTGTAAAGCTTGGGAGACATATAATACCGGCTGTTCTCAACAGCTTTCCAATTGGCATCAAATGGTACCTGATCGGCCGTACACGAAGCGATAAGGCGGTAGAAGGGAGTCTTTACAAAAGCCCTGATCTCGCGCTCGCGGCGCACCACCATATCGAGAACGCATGTCATGACGCGTCCGACAGCCACGGTACAATGCTTTTCTCCGAGAAACTGTGCCATCGAATCACCGTATTTAAGAGTCAGCGCCCTGGAAAAATTGATGCCCATCAGGTAATCTTCCTTGGCACGCAGATATGCGGAATCGGCTATCGCATCATATTCCGAGATAGGTTTGGCATCTTTTATCCCGTTTTTTATCGCCTCTTCCGTCTGTGAGTCGATCCACACACGTCGTTCGTTCTTGCCGGATACCCCGGCCTCGAAAGCAACCAGCCTGTATATGTATTCTCCCTCGCGTCCCGAGTCGGTACATACATAAATGGTCTCAACATCATCCCTCGTTAGTATCTTTTTTACAGTCGCAAACTGTTTTGCCGATGCTTTAATGACCTCATATTTATACTCGGAAGGCAAAAAAGGAAGTGTAGCAAAGCTCCACTTCTTGTATTTGATATCATATGCATCGGGATAGCTCATCGTTACCAGATGTCCGACGCACCAGGTTATGATGCAGTTCTGGGATTCAAGATACCCGTCATATGATCTTGTATTTAGTTTTAAAGCCTCGGCGAACTGTTTGGCCACACTGGGCTTTTCGGTGATAAATACACTCTTGTTCATCTTACTGTAGGACGCGCGGATATTATATCATCTTGTCAAGAAATGCTTTAAGACGTTCGTTCTTAGGATTCTCGAAGAAGTTTACGGGATCGTTCTCTTCGAGTATCTGCCTGTCGGCCATGAACAGTATGCGATTTGCAACTTCTCTTGCAAATGCCATCTCATGAGTCACGACGATCATGGTCATCTTATCATTTGCAAGTTCACGCATTACTTCCAGGACTTCCCCGACCATCTCCGGATCGAGAGCGCTTGTGGGCTCATCGAAGAGCATGACATCGGGCTCCATGCAAAGTGACCTTGCTATGGCGATCCTTTGCTTCTGCCCGCCTGAAAGCTGGTTGGGATAGGAACGGGCACGGTCGGCAAGCTTTACTCTTTCGAGAAGCTTCATCGCACGCTCCTCAGCCTGGTCTTTCGTAAGACCCTGGAGCTTTACGGGACCGATGGTCAGATTGTCCATAACGCACAGATGCGGGAACAGATTGAATTGCTGAAATACCATTCCCATCTTCTGTCTGTGCCTGTCGATATCAACCTTATTATCAAGTATGTTCACGCCTTCAAAGAAGATCTGGCCGCCTGTTGCATCCTCAAGCCGGTTCAGGCAGCGAAGGAAGGTGCTTTTACCTGCGCCCGAAGGGCCGACGATAAATGCAACATCGCCTTCATAGAAGTCGACGCTGATATCTTCAAGTACTTCTTCCATATTGCCCTGGGCATCCTTGAAAGACTTGCACAGGTGCTTAACTTCAATGAGAGGTTTCCTTTGTTCAGTGGTCACTGTTCTTGAGATTCCTTTCGAGTTTCTTGACAAGACTGTCAAAGATCATAACGAAAAACAGATAAATGGCCGCCGCCATCAGAAGCGGCATGAATGCTGAATATGTCTGGCTCCTTATGATATCGGCTCCGCGGGTCAGGTCGTTCATCGCGATATACCCGGCTACGGATGTTTCCTTCAGAAGCACTATCATCTCATTTCCGAGTGCGGGAAGAACATTCTTGATGGCCTGCGGGAGTATGAAATACAGCATGGTCTGGGTATATGAAAATCCCAGGCTCGCACCTGCTTCCGACTGTCCCTTGTCTATAGACATGATACCGGCACGGATTATCTCCGCCACATATGCTGCGGAATTAAGTCCGAATGCGATAAAGGCAACGATGATCTTGGGTACATTGACCGATGCGAATATGACAAAATACACGATCAAAAGCTGCAGGACCATGGGAGTTCCACGGATGACCGTGATATACAGCTGGCAAAATGCATTTGCGATCTTCCATTTCCCTGTTTTGTCATGGGTAGTCCTGACATAGGCGAGCAAAAAACCAAGTAAAATACCCACCACGACCGCAACGATCGTGATGAGTAATGTATTTACCAGTCCGGACAGGAGATACATATACCTGTCGTCTTTTATGAAATTAAGATAAAAGTCTTCCCTGATCCTCATTTATGTTTATTCGGCTTTGATATATTTGTTGATGATCTCGTCGATCTTTCCGGAATCCTGAAGTTTCTTAAGAGAAGCATTGATGTCGTTAAGAAGCTGCTCGTTGTCCTTTGCGACCCCGATCGCATACTCTTCGACCGTGAATTCCTCATCGATCATCTTAAGATCCGCATTTTCGCCAACAAATACCTTACCGGGCTCACGGTCCACGATAACGGCATCGATCTTGCCCTGTGTAAGAGCATTGATAGCTTCGAAATACTTGGAATAACGTTCGATCGTTGCTTCCTCGATATCCTCTGCGTATATATCTCCTGTCGTACCGATCTGAACACCTATCGTCTTGCCCTTAAGATCGTCGGGAGAAGCAACTGTTGAATCGTTCTTTACAACGATGACCTGCGCTGCTTCCGTATAAGGATCCGAGAAGTTGATGTTCTGTTTACGGTCTTCGGTAACAGTCATGCCGGCCATTGCTATATCAGCCTTTCCGGACTGAACTGCTGCGATTATCGAATCAAATGCCATATCCTCTATAACGAGTTCTTTACCGAGATCATCAGCGATAAGCTTTGCGATCTCGGGATCGATCCCTGTTATCTCGCTGCCTTCAACATATTCGTAAGGCGGAAAAGCGGCATTGGTAGCCATGACAAGCTTATTCGAAGAGCCCGATCCGCAGGCGCTAAGTACAAAAGCCGCACATACAGCCAAAACTGTTATCATTGATCTTTTCATAATCATTCCTCCACATCTGAATCAAAAAATACCAATTAAATCTATCATTTTTGTCTTAAAGTGTCAACGAAGCTTTTGTCCGTGCCCGTCGATCAGTTTTAAACCCGGCGTGACCGTTTCCGTTATCGTAAGTTTCTGGTCAAAACCTCCCGCCGCAAACAGCCATATATTGTCACAGTTGATCTTGTTCTTCCTGACGGCCTCGGCAGCCTTTTCATACTCCCGATAGCTCATATGCAAAGAGGAGTACGAACATTTGCATGCGATTGCGCTTCCCCCGGCCGCGATGATCACAAAATCTATCGCATCCGTTTTATCATGATACTCTTCTATCGATGAAACCGTAAAATTCAGCTTTCTGTTATCGGCCAGCCAGCGTATATGTTCCATGCACAGGAGCGGATAAGTCTCATCGATAAATGATGCTAGTTCGTTTTCTATAAACCTTCTGTAAAACCTGTCAGGGCCAAGAAGCAGAAGCGATGACATATGAGGCAGTACAAACCTGTAGTAAAACTTCGTAAGGGGCTCTTTGATACGATACATGCCCTTCTGTGTGTTTTCGCTCTTTCCGACCCCGGCACTAGTCACCTTTTCAACAATTCCGCTTTTTATCAGCACCTTAAGATATACCGACAGTTTTGCTGAATCGGTGAGCGTCATTTTATGCAGATCGGCAAGTTTAACGGGACCTTTCGCCATATTGAGAAGAATCGTGTTATATAACATGGGCTCTCTTATATCGCGAGGCAGCATCCCGAAAGGACATCTGTTATCATCCGCCCATGCCGAAAGCTGTCTCATTATGACATCACGTGTTCTCGACTCCGGGGTGATATCGTTATAATATGCACTCTTTCCGCCGAGAAACGAGTATATTCCGATGACTTCCGATAAGGGCAGACCTTCAAATGCCTGATAAAACTGTGTTGCACTATAATCTTTTAATTTAATAACGCCTGATATTTCAGATGATCTGTTGCCGATGATCTTTATCATGTCATTCTCTACCCACTCGATATCATCGGAAACGAGGAGCAGCATAGCCTTGCCGGTATTGCCGTGCCTGGACAGAAGGCTTGAGAGGAAGTTGATGAATGTCCTCTCCTCCTTCATCAGATACTGAAAATCATCGAAGATAACTACCTTCTTCTTTCCCGAGTCTTCATTGATGTAAGAAGACAGCAGCTTATCATAATCATCATTTGTAAATATCGGTAATTTTGTCTGATCATGGAATTCCTGTATGAAGATCCTGCGCTGCATCTCTATCGAAAATGCACCGGCAGTATAATACAGGCAGTCCTTGTCTTTGGAAAAAACTGATACGATCTCACCAAGCCCCTGGGCTCTTTGACCGTAAAGAATCGCTATATCACTCGAATTCCTGGCAAACATATCCTGCAGGAAAAAAAGAACGCTTTTCTGATACATATCACGGAATCTGTCTGATCAGTATCTTCTCAAACTCAACCTTGGAGACAGGCTTTCCGAGAAGGAATCCCTGGACGATGTCAATATTTCGCTCACGAAGATAATTGAACTGTTCTTTCGTCTCAACACCTTCGGCAACTGTTTCAAACCCGAGCTTTTGCGCCATTTTGATAACGCTCTCATAAATGATGCTTGAGCTGTCATCCTTAAGTGCGGTCTCAATGAATGTCCTGTCGATCTTGAGCGTATCGATAGGCAACTGCTTAAGATATGAAAGCGATGAATATCCCGTGCCAAAATCATCAAGACTGACCCTCATGCCAAGTCCGCGAAGAGTCTTGATTTTATCTATAACATCCTCAAAATTATTGATGAATACAGACTCGGTTATCTCTATCTCGACAGATTCGGGGTTGACTCCGTACAGTCCGGCAGTATGAGACAGCGTCTCAACAAAACTGTCCTTTTCCAGCTGAAGTGCGGAAATATTGATCGACAGTATGATAGGGATATGATATTTACTGCGCCAGTCAGCATATGTTTTTAAAGCTTCTTTTAAAACGAAATTGCCGATAGGGACGATCGCTCCGTTCTTTTCGGCTATAGGAATAAACTCGCTCGGAGAAGTGATGAAGCCTTCACCTTCGGGATCCGGCCAGCGAAGAAGTGCCTCGGCGCCGCGCAGTTTTCCGTCCGAGGCAAAATACTGCGGCTGGTAATACAGCTGGAAGCCCTCTGTCTCAATAGCCTCTTTGAGCTGTTTTTCGACCGAAACATTTCTGATGAATTTGTTCAGTATTTCTATCTCAAAATACTGGATACCGTTTTTGCCGCGCTCTTTTGCCTTGTACAGAACTATCTCGGCATTCTTGATGACTTCGAGAGCGGTCCTTCCCGCATCGGGATATTCTGCAACTCCGCAGGATACCGTGAACATGAGCTCCGACTTGTTGGTAAGCACAAACGGATGACGCAGCCTTTCAAGGATCTTCCTGTAGATAACATCGCAGCTTCTGGTCCCGCACGGATTGTAGACCGCGACAACGAACACGTCGCTTCCGAACCTTCCGACATTTACATCTTCGGAATCAAAACCTTTCAGATACTGTCCGAACTCCTGAACAAGTTCGTCTCCGAAGAGCAGTCCTATGGAGTCATTGATCTTCTTGAAATCGTCGATATCTACGAACATTATCTCGACGCTGACTTCCTCGCTCTCGGCTCTCTCACACATATCACGGAACTTCCTGACAAAATAGTTCCTGTTGTATACGCCGGTAAGGGAGTCATAGAATGCGAGATATTCAAGCTCTTCGGAGTTCATCTTGATCTTCGTGATATCTTTGATCGAGATGATCTTCTCGACAGGCTTATGGTCTTCGTCGTATGTTACGTTTGCAAAGCAGGACAGCCAGTATCTCTTGCTGCGGCTTCTGACCTCTATGCTGTCAGTCTCAAGTCCTTCACGCTCGATCTCAAGCATATGGATCCTGAACTTATCCTGATCCTCATCAAGCAGAAGATTTAACATATATGACTCATCGTAAGGATGATTGGCGATCTTCTCTCCCACCATGTCGTCCCACGGGCCGACAAGTTCAACCTTTGCGGGCTGTGATTTATAATCAAAATACATGAAAAGCGTACCGGAGCATTCAGCAATGTGCCGGTACATCTTTTCACTTCCAAGCAGTCTTTCGTTTAATGCAGTGAGCAGATCGATCTGATACTTTAAATCTTCCAAAACAAAAATCTCTTTATCTTTACTTCTTTGTTATATAGCCTTTTTTATACAGGTATTCCGCGCAAAGTACCGCACCGCCTGCGGCTCCTCTTAACGTATTGTGGGACAGGCCGACGAACTTGTAGTCATATACGGTATCTTCGCGAAGACGGCCGATCGAGATACCCATACCCTTTTCAAAATCGACATCAAGCTTGACCTGGGGCCTGTTATCTTCCTCCATATACTGTATGAACTGCTTCGGTGCCGACGGAAGATCAAGTTCCTGCGGTTCACCCTTAAAGTTTACAAGCTTTTCGATAAGCTGCTCTTTGGTGGGTTTTTTCCTAAACTTTACAAATACGGATGCCGTATGTCCGTCAAGGACGGGGATCCTTATGCACTGGCAGGTGATGACAGGCTCTGCTGCCTTAACGATCTGACCGTTTTCGATCTTACCGAATATGCGAAGCGGCTCCTGCTCTGATTTTTCCTCTTCTCCTCCTATATAGGGGATAACATTTTCCACCATCTCGGGCCAGTCCTTGAATGTCTTGCCGGCTCCCGAGATAGCCTGATATGTTGATGCCACGACCTCATAAGGCTCAAACTCGCGCCATGCATAAAGTGCAGGCGTATAGCTTTGGATCGAGCAGTTGGGCTTGACCGCGATAAATCCGCGCTTTGTACCGAGCCTCTTTCTCTGATCATCGATAACAGCAGCATGGGCTCCGTTAAGTTCCGGGATCATCATCGGAACATCAGGTGTCCAGCGATGTGCGCTGTTATTGGAAACAACCGGGGTTTCCGCCTTTGCGTAAGCCTCCTCAATGGCACGGATCTCATCCTTTGTCATGTCAACGGCCGAGAATACGAAATCAACCTTTGAGGCTATAGCATCCACCTCATTTACGTTCATGACAGTGATATCCTTGACACACTCCGGCATGGGTGTCTTCATCTTCCACCTGTCGCCGACAGCGTCCTTGTATGATTTTCCGGCACTTCTGGGACTTGCCGCTATAACCTTCACTTCAAACCACGGATGGTCTGCAAGAAGCGATATGAAACGCTGTCCTACCATCCCGGTACCGCCTAAGATACCTACCTGTAATCTCTCATCCATTGTTCTGCCTCCTTGATATACTCCTCCATTGCCTTACTCGACGGAGCGCCCTTTGTGATACGGTTGTCGACACATGCCTTAAGGCTGATCGCATCATACACATCCTCATCAAAATATCCGCTTACAGCCTTAAGTTCGGCCAATGTGCACTCCTCGATCGATTTATGGTTTGTGTCACAGTATATCACAACCTGACCGATTATACCATGCGCATCTCTGAACGGAACACCCTTGCCGACAAGGTAATCTGCCGCATCCGTTGCATTCGTGAAGCCTTTTGCCGCAGAGTCCTTCATGACATCCTTGTTAAACGTCATTGTAGAGATCATTCCGGCAAAGAGTTCAAGGCATGATGCTGCGGTATCCATGGCATCAAACGCAGCCTCCTTGTCCTCCTGCATGTCCTTGTTATATGCAAGCGGAAGTGCCTTCATGGTCGTAAGAAGGGCCATAAGATCTCCGTATACCCTTCCGGTCTTGCCGCGGGTAAGCTCTGCTATGTCGGGATTTTTCTTCTGGGGCATGATCGACGATCCCGTCGCAAATGAATCATCTATATTGACAAACCTGTATTCATTACTGTTCCAGATGATAAGCTCCTCCGAAAACCTGGAAAGATGCATCATAACTATAGAAAGTGCGCCAAGATATTCGAGCAGATAGTCCCTGTCCGATACGGCATCCATCGAATTCGCACAAGGGGCCTTAAATCCGAGTTCTTCTGCAACCATGTCACGGTCAAGGGGAAAAGTCGTTCCGGCAAGTGCACCGGCCCCGAGCGGACAGTAATTCATCCTCTCATAAATATCCGAAAGCCTTCCGAAATCGCGGCGAAACATTTCAAAATACGCCGCAAGATGATGGGAAAGGGTGACCGGCTGTGCCTTCTGAAGATGAGTGAATCCGGGCATGACGGTATCGGTATTGTCTTTTATCAGTTGAAGCAGTTCAGCAAGAAGTGCGATGATGTTTTCCTTTACAGCCGTGATATTGTCTCTTGTATAAAGGCGCATATCAAGAGCCACCTGGTCGTTCCGGCTCCTTCCGGTATGCAATTTCTTGCCCGCATCTCCTATCCTGTCGATAAGGTTTGCCTCAACAAAACTGTGCACGTCCTCATATTCGGAAGAGACTGTAAGCTTTCCGGCCTTAACGTCATTTAATATATCGTCAAGTCCGGCGATTATGCTGCTGCATTCGTCTTCCGTTATTATCCCGCATTTTGCAAGCATCGTAACATGAGCCTTTGAACCTTTAATGTCGACATCAAGAAGCCTTTTGTCGAAGCTTATGGATGCATTAAAATCATACACCTTCCGGTCGGTTTCTTTTGTAAATCTTCCGCCCCACAACTGAGCCATATCATTACCTCAAAATTAAACGATCAACATATTTTTTGATATTAATAACAGCACAGAAAACCGTCTTCTGTGCTGTTTTATAAAAGTGAGCTCCCGGCCGGACTCGAACCGGCGACCTACGCATTACGAATGCGTTGCTCTACCAACTGAGCCACGGAAGCTGATGTTGTAAGGAGGGTCCCGATTTGCAAAGCGAATTGGGAAGATCCCTTCAACCTTGGTAATTATATTAGAAAACCCATTCTATTGCAAGAGCGACTTATACATCCCAGTCATCATTATCATCCACATCGAAGTCAAAATCCCAGTCATCATCAGATGAAGATGAGATGTTCTTGTCATAATCAAGCGGCTTGTGATCCTTTCTGGCGGGAATAGGCAAAGGATTGTGCAAAGGTTCTCCGGGCCTGACGGCGCTTGCCGGTTTTGATGCACTAACTGTCTTTACGCTGCCTGCGGGGGATCCGACAGTCTTGATCCTACGGACAGCTTTTCCTGCGGATACGGCATCCTCGGATGCTTTCTGCATTTCCTTTTGAGCGGCTTTTTTAGCTTCCTTCTCAACCTTGGCAAGTTTTGCGGCCTGTTCTGCCTTTGCTTTCTTCTCGGCCCTGGCAAGCTTTGCAGCCCTCTTCTTCTCACCGGCCTCGAGTACTTCATCCGCCTTATCAAGTGCATCGGTAATCTCAGCCTTCCTGGCCTTCGAAGAACTTGAAACCTTTTTCTTGAGGCTCTTCTTGTCTCTTGATATCTTCTCAACCTCCGGAGCCGGAGCTGCTGTAGTAACTCCCTTCGATGCCAGAAGCTCTTCTCTTCCGTCAAATGAAGACCGTTCCATATCGGAACCTGCCTCGTCCTCATCGAACATAATCTCATCGCCGAGCTGTTCGGGTCTCTTCCACGCAGGTATTGCAGTATTGGAAAGAGCCGCATTGGAGCTTTGATGCATCTCTGCGTTGGGTTCATATGCATCGGATCCCGCTACCGTCTGCCTGATCCCGGAAGGCGCCACTGCGGTTACCGTTACCGAATCAGCCGAATCATCTTCACTATCAAGGAAGAAATCCTCATCATAATCATCAAATGACTCAAGATGCTCTTCTTCCTCACGTCCGGGCCTCTGGTACTGCATGGCCCTCTCATGTTCCTCATTCTTGATCTGATAGTACAGATCCTCATCATTTCCGACGAATATAAGAGCCTTTGCGCGTCTGACAAAGTCCTCCTCGTTCATCTTCGCAGCATTTTTAAGATTGGATCTTGTGGCAGCTGCGATCTCTTTGCGTCCAGTCTTTTCAAGGGCATCAAGCGCATTTGTGCTGACCTTGAGCTCCGGATGATGATCAAGGTATAGATAATGGATACCGGTTGCGGTAGCGATTATAAATACAGTGATGAGCAGGAACTTCTGGTTGTCGCGGTTAGTCTGGAACAAAAGCATGAGCACAGCCCCTAAGATCAGCGTACTTATCGTGACAACATAATCTTTCTGCTCTTTGACCGCAAGGATCATGCAGCTGATCGACATCATGAGCACGAACATGTACATGATCTGGTTTAACACAACGACCCAGGATGCGCTCATCTCGGTATAGGCACCAGCACCGTTCGCGTCGGATATGAACATATAGTTATCGGTTATGTTCCTGTCCGTTGATGACAGTTCGGTATTAAACTCATGATAAACATCCGAAAACTCCATCACTTCACCAGAATTGCGGTTGGTAGTCGGATCAAATGCCGACATCTCGGATGTCATTACTGTGGAAAAATCAACGCCCATCTGCGATGATTTTACAAAACACATCAAAACCATGATAATAAGCCCGGCAGCAAAAGCAACGAGCATGCTCATCGATTTGATGCGTCGGGATATCACGGCAACGATGACGAGTATTGCCATGGGTATGATCATGAATGGCTCAACGAACAGAAGAAGGCCGATAAGCACCGATCCGATAACAGTAAATACGATACCGGCTATATCATGCTCGGTCTCTTCGCCATAGTCTTCCATTTCCTTTAATCGTTTATTGTAGGAAAAAAGTGATACGAGAGACAGCACCGCACCCAGATAGATCGCAGCAACCATCGGCTCGGAAGAATATGAATATACGGCAAATGTCTGGGACGGGATGCAGGCACACAATATGACAGCAAACAGTCCGCACAAAGAATTGGTAAATGTCCGTACGATCTTATATGTAAGATATCCGCAGATTATGATAAATACAGCGTTAGTCCATAAAAAGGGGCCGGGACCGGGCTCGGCAAAACGGTATACGAACGACAGGATAAGGGAATACAGATAGTGGGCCGGATTGGTGTTTGCGCTCTCGATCAGATCATGGCTCTGCGAATAGGTGCCGTCGATCATCGCCAGTGCGCCCCTGTATATCGGATATTCGCCCGGCGACAGGATCGTGGAATAACGCATCCTTGTAGCAAGAAACATCACGCACGTAAGGGTCAGGCCTATGACAATGATCAGCCTTCTGTACGGGCTTCGCTGTTCCCCTAAGGATATCGCTATTAGTTTTGTGAACAGATTGCACAACAAAAACAATACCAGCAGTATAAAGCCGAATATAACGGCATAAAAATACCCCTGGTTCTGGCTGATGATCTGCTCGAAAACGGTGATGTAAAATACATACACGGTTGCGATGAGCGAGATCGCGGCCGCAGCCATTAAGATTGGATCGGATTTCGGTTTTCCCATTTAATCCTCGTCGAGATTAGTATATACGGCCTGTACGTCGTCATCTTCGTCGAGAAGATCGAGCGTACGGTTAAGATTCTTGAGGGCTTCCTCGTCGGTAAGCTTTACATAGTTCTGCGGTATCATCGTAACTTCGGCAGATACCATTGCAATACCCGCATCTTCAAGCGCTTTGCGGACATTCTCACACTCCTCGGGAGCAGTCAGTATCTCAAAACTGTCGTCTTCCTCGTTAAAATCATCCGCACCGGCATCAAGAGCCATCATCATGAGTTCATCCGCATCGGTATCACATTCTTCCTTATCGATGATGATCTGCCCCTTTTTGTCGAACATGAATGACACGCATCCCTGGGCACCGATCGAACCGTTTCCCTTTGTAAATGCGCTTCTTACGTTTGCGGCCGTCCGGTTGGCGTTATCGGTAAGGGTTTCAACGATAATCGCGATCCCGTTGGGTCCGTAGCCTTCATAGGTATACTGCTTGTAATTGACGCTGTTGGTATCGCCGGCCGCCTTTTTGATACCGTTGTTGATCGTATCGTTGGGCATGTTGTTGGCCTTGGCCTTTGCGATAACGGCGGCAAGTTTGAAATTATTGTTAGGGTCGGGACCGCCTTCTTTGACCGCAACGGCTATCTCACGTCCGATGATCGTGAATATCTTGCCCTTTGCGGCATCGTTCTTTTCCTTCTTGTGTTTGATGTTGGCAAATTTCGAATGTCCTGACATGATAAAACTCCTTAATACAATGTGATTATTCTATTCGTTCCACAAATATTTATACTAACATAAAATATGACCTTCGGTCAAAATCATTCCACCATCTTCTCTTCAGGCTTCTGAGGTTTATCTCCATTTCCTTCGGAAGAAGGCGCGGGGCTTTTTAGTTCAGCCGCTTTATGGATCGTGGGAACATATTTCATATCAAACAGTTCCATGACGACAGGCCCGAATATATCATGCATATACGAATACAGTTCGGCGTTATAAAGCTCCATATCCTGCTTTTTTACAAGGTTTTTCTTGAGCTGGACCCGGATGTCCTTGACCCACTCCGCGATCTCTTCTATCTGGACAGTGTTCTCGTGAAGCCGTTCATAGCACATATCCATCGTTGCGAGCATAAGCTTTTTGTTGACGGAATCGATCTGCCTGGGCAGTTCCATAAGCTCTTCTTCGTTATTGTCGAGCTTTTCATTGACATCGTTTATCAGACGTTTGTTATCGTTAAGCTTCTTGTCAACGGACTCATCGGATTCACGATTATCAACGCCGTCTATATTGACGACGATCTCATTCATCAGATCGCTCTTGATCTTTTTAAGATCTTTGTTTTCGTTGACGAGCTTGCCCTGACGCTTTATAAGCGTTGACAGTTCCTTCTCAAGATCCTTTATCTCCTGGGTCGGATTCATCTTTCCGAAGATCCGGTGCCACTTGTTATCCAGTATGAGTATCGGGACCTTGACGGTCCCTATGGCATTGTTGAACTTTTCCTGGTTACTCATCTGATATCCTCCGCAATGCTTTCTACATCCTTGAAAGGTTATAGGAAAGCGTCATAAGGCTCTCGGACAGATGCACGTTTTCGACGATCACGTCATCGGGGACAGCCAGATCGACATGCGCAAAGTTCCAGATGGCCCGTATGTTACAGTCTACAAGCGTCTTGGCAACCTCAACGGCGCTCGTCTTCGGTATGGTCAGAACCGCTATATCGATATCATTACATCTGATAAAGTCTTCAAGTTCTTCCATCGGAGCAACATATACATCTCTTATCTTCTTCCCGACAAGCTTGGGATCCCGGTCAAATATCCCAAGGATGTGAAATCCACGTCTTTCAAAATTCACGTAATTGGAAAGTGCCTGACCGAGATGACCGGCACCGATGACTACAAGCTTATGAGATTTATCAAGTCCCAGGATCTTTGCGATCTCATCATACAGATTCCTGACTTTATATCCGTATCCCTGCTGTCCGAATCCGCCGAAGTGGTTAAGATCGGCCCTGATCTGGGATGCGGTAACGTGCATGAGTTCGCTCAGTTCCCTCGAACTGATGCGTTCGATCCCCTCATCCTTAAGTTCTCCGAGATATCGGTAATAACGCGGCAGTCTTTTGATGACGGCCTGTGAGATGTTTATGCTGTCCATTACAGAAGGCTTTCTAGCATCTTTCTGATCGCTTTGATAAAATCATGGGAATTAAGAGTTACCGTCTCCGTCATGGATGTTATAAGGGCCAGATCCTTTGTCATCTTTCCCTCTTCTATCGTCTGACGGGTCGCAAATTCAAGCTTATTGGCAAACTTTACAAGTTCGGGTATATCATCAAGTTCTGCCCGTTTTCTGAGAGCCCCGGTCCATGCAAATATGGTCGCAACTGAGTTGGTGCTCGTCTCCTCCCCCTTGAGATGCTTGTAATAGTGTCTCTGAACGGTTCCGTGAGCAGCTTCATACTCATATACACCGGAAGGTGAAACGAGAACGGATGTCATCATCGCAAGTGAGCCGAATGCCGAGCTTATCATGTCGGACATGACATCCCCGTCGTAATTCTTGCAGGCCCATATCATTCCGCCCTTGGATTTCATGATACGTGCCACTATGTCATCTATGAGTGAATAGAAATATACTATCCCTTCGCTGTCAAACTTTTCCTTGTATTCTTTTTCGAATATCTCGGCAAATATGTCCTTGAATGTATGATCATACTGCTTGGATATCGTATCCTTGGCTCCGAACCACAGATCCTTCTTCTGATCAAGCGCATAGTTGAAGCAGCTTCTGGCAAAGCTTTCTATGGAATCCTTCCTGTTATGCATGGTCTGTACTATCCCGGCATAAGAGTCAAAATCATGGATCAGCTCTTTTTCCACATCCCCGTTGGCTCTGGTTATCAGAAGCTCAGCCTTATCTCCTTTATGAAGCTTGCACTCAACGTTCTGATAAACATCACCGTACGCATGTCTTGCTATAGTTATAGGCTCTTTCCAGTTTGATACGCAGGGTGTTATGCCCTTTACAACGATCGGGGTACGAAATACCGTACCGTTAAGTATGGCTCTTATAGTTCCGTTGGGGCTCTTATACATCTTCTTCAGCTTGTACTCATCCATCCTCGCACCGTTCGGAGTGATGGTCGCACACTTTACGGCAACCCCGTGCTTTAATGTGGCATTGGCTGAATCTATCGTAACCTGATCATCCGTATCATTTCGCATCTTAAGTCCCAGATCGTAATACTCGCATTTCAGGTCGATAAAAGGACTTAAGAGCTCATCCTTTATCATCTGCCATAATACCCTTGTCATCTCATCCCCGTCCATCTCAACGAGCGGGGTCTTCATCTGAATCTTTTCCATTACCTATGTCCTTTCGGGATCATTTATTTTTCTTTGCCGAAGGCTTGTACAGTACAAGTATTGCGGCAAGTGCCATCAGAATAAATATTATAAACCATTTGGGTGATATTCCATAGGCATTTTTTTGGTTAAGGCTCTGCCACGTTCCGCTCATGAGAAATACGGAAGAAGCAGCCTCTTTATCCTCGACCGTCTCAACCGGATTCCCGTCCTCATCATAAGTGACAGTCTTATGGCCTCGCGAATATATGACATAAGGACTTAAGTGTCCCGCAACAAATTTAAGGTTCTTTACGCCATCCACGTCCTCGACATCGGCAGCCAGCGGTTCAAGCAGTCCGTTATCGGACAGGGCGGCAACAGCCAGCCCGTCATCATTTTCCATTCCCTCGGGAACCGGGACGGATACTTCCATCTTGGAATTTCCGAGCTTATGGATGGGAACGGTCCCCGTCTTGTCATACATATCCATTGACAAGGGTACATAGCCGCCCGACGGAGACGAACCCATACTGTGAAGAAAAGCGGTATTTATCGCTGCAGACTGTGAATCATCTTCCGTTATATCAAGCTTGTACTTATCATCGTCTCCGGGGATGTTCGCATATGCCTTTCCTCTTGTGGGGAAACGTTTTCCGTTTGCGGAAACGGTGATGTTTGACTTGCGGCCATCTGATGAGGCGTCATCTGAGGTAGCATTATTTTCGGTATTTACGGTATCATGCTCCTCGGTAACGGCCGTATCCGATGAATCAGCAGCAATATCCGCATTCACGCTATCAAGGAGCTTGACAAGATCCGATGACTGTTCACCGTTTACGGCAACTTTTGACAGGGCGTTGTCATAGTTATCGCTCCGGTTCCTGTATGAATCAAAAGCATCATTTTTGACCTGATTCAGGATGTATCGCTGTCCCGCAACATCGACATTCTGATTGACGAGGACGACTCCCGATGAGTCGGGTCTTGCGAGAGATCTTTCAAGAAGCAGGGTCTTATCATCGTTTGATGAGATCGAATATACCTCACCCTTGAAACCATAGTACTGGCTGTCAAACATTGTCCCGGAATCAAGATCGCAGTTCCTGCTGACTATGGCATTCATGGCTCCCTCAAAAGCCGAGGTCCTTAGGTTCTTGGCGGAAAGCCTCGTGGCACTTTGATCATATGTGACATCGGGAGCATCATTGCCGTTAAAGATAACGGTCTGCAGTTTTCCACCGTTATCAAATGCGGACAGTCCGATGCCTTCAACAGAATCAGGAATGCTGACAACCTTAAGATCGCTGTTCTTAAACGCCCGGTCTTCGATATTCTTAATTCCCTCATCCATAACAAGTTCTCTGAGCTTGGGACAGTCACAGAATGCTTCCTCACCGATATCTTCGACAGTGCCCGGTATCACAACGCTTTCGAGATTCTTGTTCCCGGAAAAGGCGGCCGGCCCGATATGCCTTACATTTTCGGGTATCAGGATCTTGGGATCCCTGCCTTTATATGCCAGAAGGACTCCGTCACCTACAACAAGATAATCCCCATCTCCCGATTCTTTCCAGTTGTCAACAAAAGGTGTCTTGTCAAATGCACCCAGTCCGATCCGTGAAACACTGTCGGGAATACTTATCCCGGAAAGATTGGGACAGTTGTAAAATGCAGCATAATCGATATCTGTAACACCGTCGGGAATATTCACTGATGATACGGCACTTCTTGCAAAAGCAAATTCACCGATCGAATCAACGCTTCCCGGAAGCTTTACCGAATCAAGAGCTCCGTTTTTGTAGAAGGCCCTGTTGCCGATCCTTTTTACACCCGCAGGAACACTGACGGAAGATCCGTCCCCGTTATATGCGGCATATGTATCGCCTATCACATCATTGTCCAAAACCGGACGTCTGTTCGTGGCAAGTTCTCCGTATCCGTCCTCATATTCGGCATTATCAAAATCAAATCCCTTGACAGGGATCGCACTCGACATACGAAGAACGGTCTTCCCTCCGAGAACTATTCCGCCCCCGAGATCATAAGGGGTCATATTGCTCTCAAAATCATGATATTCGATCTTGGTGTCCCAAGGCTGGCTTCCCGAATCGCTCGCTTTGTAATATCCGTCGTTATAAAGACCTGTCTCGTCAATGATATTTGACGGTGCGCTTGTCTGATCCTGTGAAGGCTGAGAGCCATTCTGCGCATTACCGGAAGAGTCTGCAGGCTCTGTCGTATCTGTAGTATCAGACTGTACGCCGGGGTTTGATGCAGTGTCAGTGACTATGTCGGGAACATCTCCCTCATCAAGAGGAGTGACATTTTCAGGATCAAATCCCGAATCTGTTTCCGAATTCGAACCGGTATCTGATTGTGAGGCGGTATCAGGCTGTGTTCCGGTATCTGACTGTGAGGCACTGTCTGACTGTGTTCCGGTATCGCCTGTACCGGAAGGTGAAGATGACTGAGTCTGCCCTGCCTCTTCGTTGGCAAGTTCTTCGGCCCTCTTGGAATAGTCGGGTTGATCTATAACCGGCGCTCCTCCCGTACCGCTTCCGTAATGATCGACATCTTCGGAATTAAATGTCTTTACCACGTTTCCGCTTGGATCGACAAATCTAAGGATGGCACCTCTTGTATTGGCAAATGCACGGTCATCGATATAGCCTACCGAATCGGGAATATTTATGTAAGACAGGCTGTCACAGTTCTCAAATGCATATGCAAATATAGACTGGACGCTGCGAGGGAGCGTTACATGCTGCAGCCCCCTGCAGTTGGAAAAAGCATATTCGGGGATCTTGTCGACACCGTATGTTATGGATAGTTTCGAAAGGTTATTGGCGCCCCAGAAGGCATACTCTTCTATCTCGCGCACTGATACGGGCATCTGATATGTTGTCGCAGGACGTCCCGCAAGATACTGTACGAGCTTTTTGCCATCGTTTGAATAGATCACACCGTCATAACTCGTATAGTTCTCATTAAGCGGAGATACGGGAACGCTTGAAAGCGACGAACATCCTGCAAATGTTCCCGAACCTATCTCGCGGACCGTTCGCGGTATGCTGACAGAATAAAGGCTTGAACAACCTGAAAAAGCGGCAGAACCGAGTGTTCTGACGCTTTCAGACATTTTAACAGAGCCCAGGTTTGTGCAGTTGGAGAAAGCACCGAAGTCAACTGTAGTGACGGAATCGGGCAAAACAAGCTTTGTCATCTTGTCATACCCTTCAAAAGCCTCCTTGCCGACACGGTTTATCCATGCGGGAAGGGTCACCTCCGAATCGCTTCCGATGTATTTGGCAGCGGTCGCTCCGTCATATTCATAATCACCATGGGCAGAGACAGCCTCAGCCGTACCTGCGGGAAGTACCGCAAGCATTACGGCTGTCGCACACAGCAATATGGCAATGACTCTTCTTATGATCTTACCCATATATCAGGCTGCTTTCTTCTTCAGTTACTCTTCCGGATCCTTCTTCAGGAACATCACGATCGCGATCGCCGCAAGACCGAAGCACAGGAACCATTTGGGGTGTATTCCGTCGGCTGTCTTGGGAGTGGCATCCGCAATACCGGCTGCAGTCAGGTTGTTCGTATCAACATAGACCATATACGGTGAGAAGTGTGTGCATGTAAATGTCATGCACGGAACACCGTCAATGACCGTAAATCTGGGCTGCATCTTTTCCATCACTCCGCCTGCGGTACTGCATATCTTTGCGTTTCCGCCGTAGATCGCAAGATCATCAGGTATCGGCATCGTAAGCGTCACGCTGATACCTTCCGGTACGGGACTGATCTTGTTCGTACCCGTTGAATCATAGAGTGATATATCAAAGCACAGGTAACGAAGAGGACTGATATCATCACCATACTCATTATGAAGAGCCTGAAGGCCCATCTCGTCGGCCTCCTGGGTCTGAGTGATCTTTATTACATAATTATCGGTTGATCCGTTTACGGTAGCGCTCATCTTGCCGGTATCCGTGATACCGCCGGTCGTCGATACAACGGTAGCATTACCGCTACCCTTCTTGCCGCCGGATCCTCCGGAACCCGAACCGTTATCATATCCGCTGGAGCCCGCCTCATCAACATAGACAGTTGAGCCGATACCCGCGCCAGCCCCTGCCGAAGGGAGTGAATCCTGGCTGCTGACATATACGGGATATGCCGACGAGGACGACGATGAGCTCGATGACTTACTGCTCGATGAACTCTTCGACGAACTTGATGACTTACTGCTGCTCGATGATGAGCTTGACGACCCTGTGGGTGTGGGTGTCGGGGTAGGGGTAACAGTCGTTGTCGGAGTAGGATCGCCCTCATATAAGGCATTAAGTGTGTAATCCTTTTTGATCACGGTAACATCTTTTATATCAGGAGCCCACTGGGAAAACTTCTTACCTTCCTTATTGGGACCGGGATCTTTGGGATAAACGGTCAGTTTATCACCATCATTAACCTCGATCTCACTGTAAAGTGTTCCTTCAGTAAGGAAAGTAATAAGATGAGTGGTTGTCTTGGGGTCTTTTTTGTACTGGGCAGTAAGATCAAGACCAGGTTCTATTATCGGCTGATCTGTTACCTTATCCCAACCCGAAAAGAGTTTTCCGTTTACGGGTTCTTCCTCTTTTGCCTTGGAATTGGCAGAAGCCAGAACGCTGTCCGGGATCTTGGACCCTTCAGTCACATTCGTTTTAAGTATCTCACGTCCGTCATAATGATAAAATGCGACAGGCCACTGCTTTAATTCCTCGGCATAAAAGTTTGTATCATGTTTCAGGTTTTCTGAGATATCGATAGGATAATCCCCTGTCTTCTGATCAGTGCCTACCCACTTGTACTTTCCATCGGGATTCCATTTGGGATCGACTGTCTGTCTGACATAGGTGGCCACATTTGTATTATTCTTGATCTGGATCTTATCAACCTCTTTGTTGTCGATAATAAACTTAACCCAGGGCATATTAAGATCAGGATCGATATCAAAATGAACATTAAAGTTCAATCCCGACAGATCATTAATATACTCAGTGTATTTCTTTATTGCTTTTTCATCATCAGGACCCCACAGATATGCCTCGGGGAAATTATGCTCGTTATTTGTAGGAGTAAACGCTCCGTTGGCAAATGTAGTATCCCTTGAAGGAAGATAGACGTTCAGAGTCTTATTGTTAATATGTCCGAATGCATCTTTTTCAACAGTATTGACCTGGTCGGGAAAATCGATCTGTGCCAGATCGTCACAATCGTAAAATGCCTTCTCCCTGATGAGTAGTCCTTTGTTCGAGTCATTTAACTGAACCTTTACAAGCTTATCGCAGTCTCTTGCCGCCTCCTGCTTGATCTCGTCCAGACCTTTTTCAACCACATTATTGATCTCGGAAACAGAGAATATCTTGTCGCCTTCATTATAGTGTTCATTGTATTCCTTATCTGTTCCTCGAAGAGGAAGGATCTGTTCGAGAAATACCTTATTCGAATAATCGCTGACAACCATCTGATTCAGTCCGGATTCGGTCCCGTAATACTTGGGATTATCAGTGGCAGCTGCGGATTCGCCGTTAAATTTGACTTCATAGACTTTTGAAGGAGAACGTTTCGAATGACTGGTTGTATTATCTCCTTCCGTATCAGGAAGATAAAAGGGCAGATTCCCGAGATTTATCACGTCTTTATCAAAAGTCACACCAGTAAGATCCGTTGAAGCTTCAAACATTTTATCCGGGAATTCCTGCGGTCCTTTAAATGTAACAGAGTTAAGATCCTTAACATATCTGAACTGCTTATATACACAATACGGCGATGACGGATCACCGGACGGTTGCGGAGCGTCTCCCTTATACTCTCCGTCTTCATAAACATAATACGTTTTTTCTCCGTCTTTATACATGGGATGGATAGTATAATAATCCGGATCTGTCTCTGTACAGATAACGTCGTATATCACACTTTCGGCCTTTTCTATACTGTCGATACCGTCGGGGATGACAATATCCTTTGTGCAGTCATAGCACCTGTCCTCAAGGCCGGTAGTACTGTCGGGATCTGCATCACTGTAAGCCTTCAGTTTTCTGGGGCTGAGCTTTACAGGTTCAGGCGGATCTCCCTCGGTAAAGTTGGGATCGGTACCTACAATAGTAGTCATATTGGGATACGACAACAGATGGATCTTTCCGTCATTCTTATCATACTGACATTCAAGATTGGTCGGATTACCCGATCTGTAGTTTATATAACTGTTCCCGCTTCCTATCTGAGCCGGCGCCTGACCTTTTGAGGGATCTCCTATGGCATGATTATAATACTCCTGCTTTCTGTCCATAGGACCGATAAATATGATACTCTTCTCTCTTGAACTGTTCCTGAACGCATCGGTTCCTATCTCATTTATCCAGGCATAACCATCCTCCGCTCCGCCTCGAAGGTCATCATTTATGAACCTGACGGTCAATACCTTATCAGGATCTGTGGAAGGAGCTGCACACTCACTAAAGGCTTCCGCGCCGATCTTGGACGGAGTTGTTCCGGCCTTGCCGAATTCAACATCATATAATCCCGCGTTATTGGCAAAACAATTTGCGCCTACGGATGTCTCATTTACGTTGATAAAGACCTTACTAAGATTTGTGCAGTTTGCAAATGCGCTCTCGCCAAGGTAGCGGATGGCGTATGTATTTGCCAGATCTCTGTCACCGATCCTTACACTGCCAAGCTTTGCATCCCCATCAAAAACATGTGCATTTATACCGGTTATCTGATAAGTATTCTCGGGTTCAACGCCGCCAACACCTCCGTTAATGGCAAGTTCGTATGTGGCAGGCCCACCGCTTCTCTCATAGATCCTGCTGACATAATCACCGTCAAGCTGCATCACAGTCTGGGGATAAACATTACCGTCCTTCAGGTAATGGTTACAGTATGTGTGGGCTACTATCCAGTTGGGTAAAGTATTGGTACCCGTCCACTCGATCGAACTGCACCCGTGGTAAGGGTAATCATATGCCAGATTTGTTCCGCCAACTTCTACCCAGGCAAGGCTTGTCGAATATGCCTTATACTTCGGATTGGCAGCGTCCGGATTCATATCGGCATTTCCCGTATATGGATATACCTGGGCAGGAAGAGTATCTTCCGGATCGGGACCGTAAATATCAAATCCCTCTCTCTTGAATTCACCTCCAGTAAAATAGGAATCCTTATCTCTTACCACTAACGTGGAAAGATTTGTGCAGTTTCTGAATATCCCGGGTGTCAGTTTACCGGCAAAATGTGTCGGCAAGGCAACACCGGTAAGACCTGTACAGCCGGCAAACAAATACTGAACCGTTCCCAGATTACTGATCGGCGTCTGTGTATGAAGCCCGTCAACGCTGTAATCAAGATCAACAGTAGACAACACTTCATTATTTGCAAATGCAAAATCACCAAGCCCGACGCCTACGCACTGACTCACATCGAGATTGGATATACTGCAATGATAAAATGCTGCGCTTCCGATCTTTTGTGCCTTTGCAGGCAGATGAACTTCTTTGATAAGACCATCATTTGCAAACGCTCCATCTCCTATATCCCTTATCGAGCCGCCCAAAGTCGGAGTATTAAGCTGAGTACAATCCGCAAAACACTTGTAGCCAACGGAAGCCAGCTTTCTTCCCGACAGATCGATATTTATAAGTCCCGTTCCTTCAAAAGCGCTGTTACCGATCTTGTCGATAAGCGAAGTACTTGGAATAGTTATCTGCATAGCAGCCGGAATAGTCTTAAACGACTTATCGCACAACCTGGTATATGTTCCTGCGTTTGTACAAAGAACCACGGTACTGTTTGCTACATCGTCCCACCGATCGGGTTCCGGTGTTGGTGTCGGATCATCAGCCACCATAACAACACCGCCAAGTCCAAATCCACGTGCTCCTGCAGGTTCCAATTCAACCGTCCTGGTCTCATCCGGTTCTGACTGATTGTCCGGTTTGGAAGACTCATCCGTATTACCCGTATTACCCGTATTATCCGTACTTTCGTTATTATTGTCATCAGTCGAAGTATCCGGCGTCACGGTCGGCTCCGTTGTGGGAACAGGTGTTAATGAAGGGGTTGAATCCGTCCCCGGATCAGCCTCGGACCCCTCCGGTGTTACGGAGGGTGACACGGATGGTGATGGCGTTGGTGATGGTGTTGTTGAAGGAGTTTGATCCGGCTCGGTCGTAGGGGTCGGAGAAACGGTAGGACTGACTTCCGGAGTGGGTGTGACTGTCTCGCCATCAAAGTCCGGACTGTTCATGGTTCTCAGAGGCGCCATATGGAGAGGTGCAGACATTGTAGTAAGAGCCGGGGTAGGTGTCGGAGTGATCTTTATCTGAAGATGTGCCTTATAATACAGATCACTTCCGGTGCCGATCTTATCTACCCAGTATCTGTACGTTTCACCGTCATCGGGATTTACGAACTCCTTTAATTTGTTGTAATTTTTCTCTTCTCCCAGATCCCTATTATAGCCGTAGAAACTGTCAAGAGTCAGATCCTTGCCAAACTGGGGAGGATTTAAGTATTTTACAATACTTGAAACGCCGTCCTGATCAGTTCCCATTTCAAATATCGGAGCAACATCGTCAGGGCTGATATAACCTCCCGTTATCTTGGCAAATGACATACCATTGATCGATATATAGTCAACTTCTTTGGCTGGCTGCCCTTCCGGATCCACGGTATCCCTGAGTTGAACGGGAAAGCCGTATTGGCCGTTTGCGGTTCCATCAACTGTTGTATCATCAGATTCTACATAAGGGTTGGTGGAAAGAATAGACGTATAATCAGGTACTTCATAGGGTGTATCGTTAATATAAGGGACATCACCGTTATCTTCGGTCACCGCACTGACATCACCGACCGGTACAGCGGCTACGATCACGGACGTTGCAAGAAGAAGGCTTCCGACAGTACGTCGCACGCTCTTCTTAAGATAGATCTTTCTCTTTTTGCCTTTACCTCTTACTGTATTAGCTTCCTTAGGGCCTGGATTTGCCGAGATCGCCTGCGTATTTTTCTGCGGTGTGATCTTCGGGCGAGTAATATCCTCGCGCCTTACTTCCCAAGACGCCCTCTCTTGAATGATTTTCTCCTTCGGATCGTTCATCTTCCTGTCCATAATTCTTCCCTTTTACCCGTAGTTACCTATCAACCCTCAAATCATAAAGTATTATGAAACTTCTATTCTCACAACAAACATACATAACCCTCTTCCTGTCCTTAGGAAGTTTTGGGGAATATGTATGGCGCGTCCTTGCATATATTCTGTTGATATAAAGCGGTATTTCTATTAAGCCTTATCAAGTAGTATATCGGTAAATAATAAGCGAAATATTAGGATTTTCGCCAATTTTTGACACAATGATCCGCTTTACATAAATACACATAGTATATTGTACAATAAATTGTGGAAATTTCAAGCAAAATGTACATATTTTGTGGTATAAGAAAGTGCCCGCCACAAAATGTGACGGGCGCTGAACATTTGAAGATTATGGATCGGTTAAGAAACAAAATCAGTTCACGCGGCGGGCGACAACTACGAAGCGCTCGGCGTCTTTTTCATAGTCGCAGGTGGAAAGAGTGATGATATCATCACCGTAAGATGCGGTTATACCGGTGTCATAGAGGGACTTGGATGCCATCTCGTTCATGGCACTGTTCCATTCTTCTTCTGAATTGGCATCGATGAACTGATAATATTTGAAGGTCACCTCGACCTCGTCATATACTTTATCGCCGAATACATACATGACCTGATACTTGCCCTTATTGTAGAGAGTATCAAAGAATATGTAAGGGTGCTCCTTGGCAAACTGTTCGTTCTTGTACTTCTTCAGGTCTCCGAACATCTTGCCGGACTTCATGTTATGGCCGTACATTATGATATTCTGGCTGCGGGGCCATATCGAGCACTCGCTGTCAATAAATATCGAGCCGTTATTATCCTTCTTCTGGTCAAAGTTATGATCAAGGTAATACTCGTTACTCTTGGACTGCATCACGGGATAGTCGATGAGCGTATCATCGATCCTTACCCAGCCGACAAGGCTTTTGTTATTATTATAGAGCGTAATGTATTCTTCAAGTATATCAGGCGCATCCTCCTGTTGAGTCAAGTGGATGACATTCTTCTTGTTCTGGCGGTAATCGGTCCCCTTAAGATCAGCCAGGTGCTCATAACTGTTCTGAGTATCCGTTGCCTGTCTGACATAAAAAACAAAGTATCCGAGGCACCCTATCCCGAGAGCCGCAAATACCCATGTCAGTATCTTTCTGATCTTTATCGGTTTGGGAAGATCACGAAAACGGATCTTAACCTTTTTCCTGCGCGACATCAGTAAGCACCTTCTTTTCCTTTTCGGCGATCTTATCCTTGTCAAACACTCCCGCACCCTTTGGTGGCTTGACAAAGTACAGTCTGTATTGAAGTATTCCGTCCCTTGTCCCCCTCTCGCACTTGTCACACAATATCACGAGAAGTTCATTCATCACGGCACAGAATTCATCAAATATGTCTTTATCAAAATTACCGAGTCTCGTATCAATGAGAAAATCAACTCTTAAGGCATTCGGACCTTCCTTGATCTCAAGTTTAGCCCTGTAACGTTCCATATTCGTAGTAAAACCGAAACTGATAAAATGGCATACAAAACCGATCAGTTCACCGAGTTCACTCTTATGCAGGCAGTCTGCCCCGATGATCTGGAAATGCTTCTGTTTTTCCGTATTATTGACATTTTCCTCTATAAACCGGAAATACTCTTCGGGTTCAAATGAACTGATTATGAACCGTTCAACAAACTCATTGAGTTCGTCGGCAAAAAATGCGGAGATCCTGTGGGCATACTCCTTCGGAAGATCTATGCACATACTTTCTATACATGTGGCATACAGTTTTATGATATGAGAATAGCAGTCGACTCTTGAGTTGAGTACCGCAGACATCTCTTCCATCGACCCCTTGTAAAGACGCTCTTTTTCACGAAGAGCCCTGGCCTGGCGCCTCAGATTTTCCTCGGCATTGTAAAACTCGGCCTCCTTATCGAACATCTCGGATAGGATCTCCACCGAAAAGCCGTCCCTCGGGATTATCCTGGACATCTCATATTCGTTGAACAGATTGACCGCGGTCTCGGTGTTTTCCTCTTCGTAGATGAATATAAAGCGGCACTCGGGATTGTCTTCGGCCACGATCTCGGTCAGTTCCTCACCGTTCATCACGGACATGGAAAGCGTGAGCGCACAGACGGCGATATCCCCTGCTTCCGAAATTTCAACAGCCTCCTGGCTTGTTGACGCAAACCGGTACTCATAGCCTTTCTTATCGGAAAAGCCCGTCCTGATCCTCTCCAAAAGGAACTTATCTTCACTTATGAACAGTCCTTTAAGCACTCACGATCCCCTGTTAAATGTTATTTCATCACTATGTTAACGATCCTGCCCGGAACATAGATCTCTTTGACAATGTTTCCTGTGAGTTTGTCGGAAACCGCCTCTTTGCCCTTTGCGATCGCATCCTCTTTGGATATGTCCTTATCAACCATAACGGTCGCACGAAGCTTTCCGTTTATCTGTACAGCGATCTCGATCGTCTGATCCACAGTCTTGGCTTCATCAAATGCAGGCCACTCGGAAACCGTGACAAAACCTTCCTGTCCAAGTCCTTCCCATATCTCCTCGCATATATGCGGAGCAAAAGGTGACAGAAGCTTTAAGAACACAAGGAGCTCGTCCTTTGTGATCGAACCGTTTGCGGACACTTCGTTCATGAATGTCATCATTGCAGCAATGGCGGTATTGAACTTCATCTGCTCGATATCCTCGGTAACCTTCTTGATCATCTTGTGAAGGCTTGATTCAAGCGATGTATCACCGGGTTTTTTATCGACCATCTCGGGAAGCGTTGCAAAACGGTCGATGAACCTCTTACAGCCCTTGACACCGTTCTCACTCCACGGAGTTGCCGCACCGTAGTCACCCATGAAGAGGACGTAGAGCCTTAATGTATCGGCACCGTACTGTTTTACGATATCCATGGGGTCAACAACATTACCGCGGCTCTTACTCATCTTCTCGCCGTCGGTCCCTAGTATCAGTCCCTGGTATGAACGCTTCTGATAAGGCTCCGGTGTGTTCACCTCGCCGATATCATACAGGAATCTGTGCCAGAACCTGGAATAGATCAGGTGGCGGGTAACGTGCTCCATACCGCCGTTGTACCAGTCGACCGGCATCCAGTATTTAAGCTTGTCCTTATCGGCAAAGGCCTTATCGTTCCTTGGATCACAGAACCTTAAGAAATACCATGATGAGCCTGCCCACTGAGGCATGGTGTCGGTCTCACGCTTTGCATCGGCACCGCATTTCGGACACTTGCAGTTGACGAATGAATCTATCTTGGCAAGCGGCGAATTGCCATCCTCACCGGGTTCAAAATTCTCAACATCCGGAAGTGTAAGAGGGAGCTGTTCGTAAGGTACTCCGACAACACCGCACTTGGGACAGTGAATGAGCGGAATAGGCTCTCCCCAGTATCTCTGGCGGTTGAAGGCCCAGTCCTTCATCTTGTATTGGATACCTTTTTTACCTATGCCCTTTTCCTCAAGGAATCCAAGCATCTTAGCGATCGAATCCTTCTTGTTGGTACATCCGTTAAGAAAGTCCGAATTGATCATGTTGCCGTCGCCGGTATATGCTTCGGCACTTATGTCTCCGCCTTCAATTACCTCTATGATATCCACGCCGAACTTTTTCGCGAACTCCCAGTCACGCTGGTCATGCGCGGGAACCGCCATGATTGCACCGGTTCCGTATCCCATCATTACGTAGTCGGCGATAAAGATCGGGATCTCCTTCCCGTTTACGGGATTGATGGCACTGATTCCGTCAAGCTTTACGCCGGTCTTGTCCTTGACAAGCTGCGTACGCTCAAACTCAGTCTTCTTGGCGCACTCTTCCCTGTACTTTACGACCTCATCAAAGTTGGACAGTCTGTCCTTATACTTGTCGATAAGGGGATGCTCGGGAGCCATTACCATGAATGTGACGCCAAAGAGCGTATCGCATCTGGTCGTGTAGATCTCAAGCTTCTCATCAATATCCTTAAGTGAAAAATCAACGAATGCGCCTTCGCTTCTTCCTATCCAGTTAACTTCCTGCTGTTTGACATTATCCGGGAAATCAACCGTATCAAGACCTTCGAGGAGTTTGTCCGCATAATCGGTTATACGAAGATACCATACTGATTTTTCCTTCTGGACAACATCGCTGTGGCATATATCGCACTTGCCGCCCTGGCTGTCCTCGTTTGAAAGAACGACCTTGCAGTGAGGGCAATAATTGACAAGAGTGTTGGCACGAAATACGAGACCCTTCTCGAAGAGCTTTAAGAATATCCACTGGGTCCACTTGTAGTAATCGGGGTTGCTTGTCGCAAGATCCCTGTCCCAGTCAAATGAATATCCGACGGTCTTGAGCTGGTCGGTAAAGTGTTCTATGTTCTTCTGGGTGATCACAGCAGGATGTGTTCCTGTCTTGATCGCATAGTTTTCAGCAGGAAGACCGAACGAATCAAATCCCATCGGGAACAGTACGTTATATCCCTGCATACGGCGCTTTCTGGCAATGACCTCAATACTTGAATACGCCTTAATATGACCGACATGCATGCCGGCTCCCGACGGATACGGGAACTCTACAAGCCCGTAGAACTTAGGCTTGCTGCCTCCGTCTTCGGCCTTGAACACACCGGCCTCCTCCCATCTCTTCTGCCATTTCTTTTCGATCGCTTCATGATCGTAGTACTTACCCATTTTTTCTGTCTCCTCTTTCACCTATATAATAAAAACCCATGCTCTTTGTAAGCTTGACCGGAACAATCTTTCCGATAAGGGAAGCGTCGCCCGGAAAATGAACGCTCATGTTGTTGGACAGGCGCCCGGTAACAAGACTGCTGTCCTGGCGGTTGATGCCTTCGACAAGGACTTCCTTGACCTGGCCTTCAATAAGGGCTGCCCTTTCCCTGCTCATGTCCTGTACTACGGACAGTACCCTGTCGAAGTTGTATTTTACCTTGTCTTCCGGGACCTGGTCAGGCATCGATGCCGCAGGAGTACCGGTCCTCTTTGAATATATGAACGTGAAAGCGCCGTCAAAGGCGACCTTTTTGATAACATCGATCGTATCATCAACATCCTCGTCAGTCTCACCGGGAAATCCGATAATAAGGTCGGTCGTTATCGCAATGTCCGGGATCCTCTCTCTGATGGACAATGCCAGATCAATATACTGCTCCTTCGTGTAATGCCTGTTCATGGCATTAAGTATGCGGGTCGATCCCGACTGCAGCGGAAGATGTATATGCCTGCATATCTTGTCAGTAGATGCCATCACTTCTATCAGCTCGTCCGACAGATCCTTGGGATGGCTCGTCATAAAGCGTATCCTTTTGACACCTTCGACTTTTGCCACCTTGCGAAGCAAAGCCGCAAAGGATATCCCATCATCAAGGCCTCTTCCGTAAGAATTGACATTTTGTCCGAGAAGCATGACCTCGATAACGCCGTCATCAGACAGATGTCTGATCTCCTGCAATATATCCTGCCACGGCCTGCTCCTCTCACGCCCGCGCACATAGGGCACAATGCAGTAACTGCAGAAATTGTTGCAGCCGAACATTATATTGACACCGGATTTGAACTTATAGTTCCTCTTTACCGGGATGTCCTCAACGATCATGTCGGTATCATCCCACACTTCCGAGATGATATGTCCCTTTCCCGTCGTCACTTCACGACTCAGTACTTTCAGGACAAGAGCCGGAAAATCAAAGATATTATGTGTCCCGAATACCAGATCGACCTGCGGATACGATGTCATGATCTTTTCTCTTGCCTTATCCTCCTGGGCAAGACATCCGCACACGCCGATGATCATATCCGGTCTTTTTTTCTTGACGGCACATATGGACCCCAGATGCCCGAAGAACCGCTGGTCAGCATTATCTCTTACGGTACAGGTATTAAATATGACAAAGTCCGCCGTCTGTTCGTCTTCTTCGGGCATAAAGCCGCACTCTTCAAGCACACCCGAAAGCTTCTCGGAATCCCTTGCATTCATCTGACACCCGAATGTCGTTACATGATAGGTAAGCTTTCGGCCCTTTTGGGCCGACATAAGGGATACTGCATCCCTCGCATCCGTTATGATCTTTTCGGTACTGTCCTTCATGGCCTGATCACCGCATTTTCAGTTATCACGGCATCAACAGCAATATCCGTTTTCTCCGATTCGAAATTGGAGGTGATCTGAAGTTCATATGCGAGAGCTATTATGCTGCCAGGCCTGTGAAGCCTTATATATCTGTCGTAGAACGCTTTCCCGTAGCCGATCCTGTGACACCTTCCGTCAAATGCTACGCCAGGCGTAATGCACACATCAGCCCTGCCTTCAAAAGGCTGCGGCGATAATGCCGTGTCCGGTTCAAGTATCCCCATGAAACCTTCGGTCAGCTCGGACAGATCATTTACGAAATAAAATGACAGATCAGGTTCTCCTTCGACGATCCTGGATAAGGGAAATGCCACCTTCTTACCGTCGGACAGTGCCTTTTCAAATATAATGTCAGTATCGACCTCATTGTTGTAAGCCTTGTATAACAGTAAAACGTCAGCATTCCTGTACTCATCGCTTGCAAGAAACCTGTCACAGATGTCCGCTGACAGCCTCTTTACATCTTCCGGGGACATTTCGCGGCGCTTCTTTAATATATCTTTTCTGATAAGGGCCTTTTTGGTCCTTATGGTTCCGATGGAATTGTCATTTCCCATATCATTTACCTTCAAGCCGCTTCCTGATCTGCTCGCTCATAGAAAATCCCTTGTCGGGATTTGCCAGAAACAGCGAACCGTAATTCCGGCCTTCCATTATCTTGTGTATAACAGATACATCCTTGCCGTTTGCTATGACCATATCGGCACCGCTGGCAGTCGCTACCTTTGCGGCGTCTATCTTGGCGCTCATTCCTCCGGTACCGATACCGGTTCCGGTCGTAGACTTTGCCATATCGGAATACTTTCCGTCAAGCCTGTCGATGATGGGGATAAGCCTGGCATCTTTTGCGACATGCGGATCATCAGTGTACATACCGTCAATATCCGACAGCAGGATCAGAAGATCCGCGCCCGTAAGCGCCGTAACAACACTTGCGAGAAAATCATTATCTCCGAAAGTGTCTTCAACCTCATGGGTTGCTACCGTATCATTCTCATTCACGACCGGTATGACTCCGAGCTCAAGAAGCTTTGAGAACGTGTTCATCGCATTCTTCCTGCTCGAAGGCTCGGTTATCGTATGAAGAGTCATAAGTATCTGGGCCGTAACATGATTATACTCCGCAAAGAGCCTTTCGTATATCATCATGAGTCTGGCCTGGCCGATAGCCGCACAGGCCTGCTTGAGAGGGATATCCGTATCTTTGGGATTGAGATTTACCGTCTTCTTGCCGACGGCGATCGCACCTGAAGATACAAGGATAACGTCTCTTCCCTGGTTTTTGAGCTCGCACAATTCTCTTACCAGACGCTCCATCTTGGTCAGATCGAGTTCCCCCGTTTTCATATGATGAAGTGAAGAACTTCCGATCTTGACAACGATCCTCTTTCGGTCCTTTAATCTCTTTCTTATTTCTTTTTCCTTATCTGTCATATTATCTTTGCCCATATCTTTTTGCTATCATCTCCGCGATCTTCAGGCCGTCGGCTGCGGCAGAAGTAATGCCGCCTGCATATCCTGCCCCTTCTCCGCACGGATACAGGCCCAGGACCGAACTTGTAAGATCATCATTCCTTGTGATCCTGACAGGGCTTGATGTTCTGGATTCAACACCGAGAAGGTAAGCCTCTTCGTCAAAACCTTTCATAGTATAACCAAATTTGTGTATCGATTCAATTATCGCCTTATCGATATCATCGGAAAAAATGCCGCGAAGATCGGCAAGGGCTGTAGTTCCTTTTACTGCATTATCCATATCGATGCAAGGCGCATTATATGAACCCCTTTCAAAATCGGAAAAAGGCTGGAAGGGAATAGACCCGTTTCCACGTATAAACGCCTCTTTTTCGAGTCTTCGCTGATAATACATTCCGGCAAGGGGATGCCCGGGCGCCACTTCATCCTGTATAAAATCATCGGGCGTTACAGCCGCTATTATCGCTGAGTTTGCAAAGCGGCCGTCCCTTTTGCTCTCGCTCATCCCGTTAACGCACAACATCCCGGCCTCGCTCGATGCATTGACCACATAGCCGCCGGGGCACATGCAGAAACTGTATATCCTGCGCGAGTTTGATGCAGTGTTCGTAACTTTGTAATCAGCACTTCCAAGACCGATGACCTTGGGATCGGCAAGTCCGTACTGCCAGACATTAACACTCTCCTGAGTATGTATCACGCGAAATCCGGCCGCAAAGCTTTTACCGGTCATCGAAACACCGAGGTCATACAGCATCTCAAACGTATCCCTTGCACTGTGACCTATGGCAAGAACGCATGTATCTGTATTAATATCCCATTGTCTGCCGGATATGACATCAGTGACGGAAACGTTGTTCACACAGCCGCCGCTTACACCGATCCCGGTAAGTTTTGTATTAAAGTAAACTTCCCCGCCACATCTTTTGATCTCTTCTCTTATGTTTGTTACGACCGATGTGAGAATATCCGTTCCGATATGGGGTTTCGAATCTACCGTGACCTCTTTGGGTGCCCCGAACTCACAGAATGTCTTCAGGACAAATGTATTTCTTCCGTTAACGTCCTTTGTGAGCGTATTGAGCTTGCCGTCGGAAAATGTACCGGCTCCGCCTTCTCCGAACTGTACATTTGAATACGGTGACAGTTTGCCGGTCTTCCAGAATCCCTCAACAGTTTTCCTGCGCGATAATGCATCTTCTCCCTGTTCAATGACAACAGGCCTTATCCCGCATCGCGCAAGATACAGTGCGCAAAACAGTCCGGCAGGTCCGCTCCCGACTATGACCGGAGGCTTCCTGGCTTCCTTTTGGATCCTTACGGAAGATATCGTGTATTCTTCGGGCAGGTCAGTGATGATCTTTGTAAGATTCTTTTTGATCCTGGGGATATGCCTGCCTTCAAAAAGATGCTTAAGAATCTTCTTTTCATCAGATGAGCCGACCAGGACATTGACGGTCAATATGAGGTATATATCGGGCTTTTGTCTGGCATCAACGCTTCTTCTTACGATCTCATATGAGAATGAAGGGACCTCATCTTTGCGGTATATCCTGCCAAGATCCAGAATATCAAAGATTCTGTCGAGGACAGCGCCATCTTCACTTGGGGTCTTTATCTTAATATCCCTTATCCGGATCATATGTCACCCGATCTGTGAGGCCAAAGCCGCTGCATATGCTGCTGCCATTGCGGAACTTGCGGCCCACTGCAGATTGTATCCTCCGCAGTCACCAAATACATCAAGTATCTCTCCGGCAAAATACAGGCCCGAAACAAGCCTGCTCTCAAGGTTATCATCTACTTCCTCAAGGCTAACGCCGCCCTGGGAAACCTGGGCATTTTCAAAGCTTCCGTGCCCTTTTACGGTAACTTCAAACTGCTTTAACATCCGGCATACTTTTGCGATATCATTTTCCGAAAGTGATGAGCAGGATCTGCGAAGGTCGAGTCCGCATCTCTTGCATACGCAGATGCCAAGCGTTTTTGCCAGAACTCCTATAAGCATTTCCTCAACAGTTCTTGTACCGATCTTCGCAAGCCTGTCTTTCATATATGACCTGATATCTTCACTTGGTATATCGGGTACCAGATCGATCACGGCTCTTACAAAGCGGCCTTCATCGAGAGCTTTGATCGCGATATGGCTCAGATTAAACACCGGTATGCCCGATATCCCGGTCTTGGTAAGCTGCAGCTCACCAACTTCCACACCGCAAAGATCCGTGCAGGAATTAACTGATGAGCCCATAAACATAGAGATAGCCGCTCTTGTCCTGATGCCGGCTATCGACGGGAAGAAATCCTCCTCGCACGTCAGATAAGTAAGGGCGGGAAGAGGTTTTATGATCGTGTGGCCGAATCTTTTGGCCAGGTTATATCCGCTTCCGTCAGAGCCCGTGTTACGCTGTGCACAGGATCCCGTGCATATAATGACGCAGTCAAAGTGATAATGCCGGTCGTTTGAACTTATCACAAACCTTCCTTCGGCACTCCGGTCATTTCCGTTCATCACTTTGGAAACAGACAATACATCCGCCCCGGTCATCACGTCTATTCCCAGATCCCTGATCGAAAACCTGAGTGCATCAACAACGGCCGAAGCGTTCTCGGAATACGGATAAAGGTATCCACCGCGGTCCCTTATGCGAAGTCCGAGTTCTTCAAAAAATGCCAGTGTCCGGGCGGGCGGATATTTTTCCAGAACATTTTTAACTCTTTCGAGATCTCCCGAGTGAAAATGTCCGGGATCCATATCGGTATTGGAAATGTTGCACTTACCGTTCCCGGTAAGCAGCAGTTTCTTGCCGACCCTGGGCATATGCTCGAAAACGGTGACGTCATTTCCGGATCTTTTCGATATAACGGCGGCGATCATTCCTGATGCACCGCCTCCGATGACAGCAATATTCATAAGTTTACCTCTTAATCACAACAACCTGAACAGGCGGGCAACAGTTGCTATGATATTGCCTCCGGGAAGGCTCCTTATCTCGCTCTCCCTTACCCCGTGAAGAAGCATCAGCACGATAAAGTATACGATCATGCCGACAAGGGATGTAACAACAACACTTATAAGATCGGTTGATGTTTTAGACAGGATAAAATACAAAAGCCACATCACACCGCCCATGATAACGGATGAGATCAAAGGGATGATAAAGGTCCTTCTGATCTCCTGCCTGTAGTGAAGGTGACGTGCGATGCTGATCCAGTTTAGGATACACATGATAAGACCGAATGCCATGCAGGCGGCTACTACACCGTACAGTTTCCAGTCAAATACGCTTATCGTAAGATAAAGGATGCCAAGATGAAGGACCAATGCGATCGCGGCATTTCTTACCGGTATCTTCATCTTGTCTATGCCCTGCAGAACACCGTTTGAAAGCGTTGAAAGTGAATAGAACACAACAGATGCCGATCCCATCCGAAGCAGCATCGCAGGTATCTCAACCTCTCCGGTAAACATCAGGGAAATAAGTGGACGTCCCAGTATTGCCAGTCCGACGGCGCAGGGTATGGACAGTATCATGACAAACCTTGTACCGATCGCGACTTTATGTCTTGCAAGCCTTCTCTCTTTGTTCTCGATACATGCAGCAAGAGAAGGCATCATCGACGAACAGAGGGCATTGGCAAGGGCGATCGGAACATTTGTCAGGACCCTGTATTTGCCTGCGTAGATACCCCAGTATTCGGCCTTAATAGATGAAAATCCCTTTACATCCATCACGTAATTGAACAAACCCTGGTCGATAGTATCGCTGATATTGTATATGGTAGTTGACAGTATTACCGGAAGTACCGTGATAAGTATCACTGAGAAAATCTTGCCGTATGAGTCAACAAATCGTGCGGAATCTTTGATAATGTCTTTCCTGATCATCCGCTTATGAACAAGGAACATTATCATAAGGACGAGCAGGCCCGCCAAAGCACCGGCACCTGTTCCGAGAGTACCGCCGGCGGCACCCCAGGCGCTCTGATAATCCTGATCACGTAAGATGGCGGCAACCTTTCCGCCGTACTCAAACAGGTAAATACCGGCAACAACGGAGATAACGGCATTTACTATCTGTTCGATAAGCTGGGAAAAAGCGGTCGGGACCATTGTGCCCAATCCCTGGAAATAACCCCTGATAACACCCATCAGAGCAACGACAAGAAGCGTCGGTGCGAGCATCCTGAGTGCGATCGCAGATTTGGGCATGCTCATGATGTTGCCGGCAAGAGTATCCGCCCCGAACAGAACAACAAGGCATGTGGCACCGCCCGTTAAAGATGCAAAAAGGAGCGCCCCGTGAAAGAACCTTCTGGCGTTCCTGAACTGTCCCTTTGCTGCCCTTGCCGCCACAAGTTTGGAGACTGCGACCGGAAGGCTGTAGGACGATATGATGAGCATGATCGAGTATATCTGAAATGCGGCAGAGTAATAGCCCATGCCGGCATCGCCGATAGTATTCTGAAGGGGTATCCTGTAAATGAATCCGATGATCCTGCTTATGATACCCGCAGCGGCAAGAATGCCGCCCTGAACTATGAAATTGGAATTCTGCGGAGCCGGACGTTTTCCTTCCATCAAACAGCAAGATTCGGAAGATCTTCGGCCAGTCGGGCCATGATGATCTTCTGCCTTTCTTCCATTAATTTCCTGTCTTCATCATTCATATGATCATACCCCATCAGATGGAGCATGCTGTGTATTATGAGAAATGTATACTCTCTCTCAAGGCTGTGACCGTACTCTTTTGCCTGCGCTTCTATCCTGTCCTTTGACAGCACTATATCGCCGAGAATAAGCTCCCCCGTATCGGGATCAAAGGACATATTATCATCCTTAAGATCCGAGAAGTTCGCAGGGGATGAAAGCTCGATCATGGGAAAGCTAAGAACATCGGTCGCTTTGTCTATCCCGCGATTTTCACTGTTGATCTTCCTTATGGCATCATCGTCGGTAAGAAGCAGCGATACGGTCACTTCATAGGGACAGCCTTCTTCATCAAGACTGACCGATGCGGCCTGCTCATACAGTTTCATATAATCAAAATCCCACAAGATCTCGGTTTCGCATTCAAACAGAGCTGTCATTTCGTTTTCTTCTTTGCTCCTTTTTCCTCGTATGTCTCGTATGCCTTTACGATCCTTTGTACAAGCGGATGCCTTACCACATCACGGCTTGTCAGATTGCAGAAAGCGATATCCTCGATGCCCGACAGGACCTTGATCGCAATATCAAGACCGGATACCATATCCTTTGCAAGGTCCTTCTGCGTCCTGTCACCTGTCACGACAACCTTTGACCCGAAGCCGATCCTTGTCAGGAACATCTTCATCTGTGCCGGTGTAGTGTTCTGGGCTTCGTCAAGGATGATATATGCATTGTCGAGCGTGCGGCCTCTCATATAGGCAAGAGGCGCGACCTCGATCAGGCCTCTTTCCATATTACGTGCAAAACTGTCCGCACCCATGATCTGGTATAGGGCATCATAGAGCGGGCGAAGATACGGATCGACCTTGCTCTGCAGATCACCCGGAAGGAATCCGAGCTTCTCACCTGCTTCTATCGCCGGCCTCGTCAGTATTATCCGCCCCACTTCTTCATTTCGAAATGCCGTGATAGCCATAGCCATCGCAAGATAAGTCTTGCCGGTTCCTGCAGGTCCGAGACCGAATACGATCATATTCTTCTTCATTGCATCAACATATGCCTTCTGGCCGAGAGTCTTGGGCTTGACGCTCTTGCCAGTCGTAGTATGGCATATGACCGTATCGTCCGCGCTAAGGAGCGAATCTTTTACATTCTCCGACTGCATCTCAACCGAATATCTTACCTGCTGTTCCGTGATGGTATTTCCCCTTTTTGATAACTCCATAAGTTCCGAAAGAACAGCCTGCGTGAGGGCGCGGCCATTCTCATCCCCGATGATCCTGATCAGTCCGTCCCTCTCGACCACACTTGTATGAAAAGCGTTCTCGATGATCTTTAAGTGTTTGTCAAAAGGACCGAAAACATTTCTGAGATCCTGCTCGTCTATGATAATATCATCCATTACTCAACGATACCTTTTATCAGCTTGTTTTTGGAAACCGGATCGTCGGAAAAATCATATGCCTGCGAGATACGCTTGAAAGCCTCATCCATCTTGGTCTCATCATTGCCGTAAAGCGTAGCTACCTTATCTCCCTTTGCGCATTTTTCACCGACCTTTTTGTGAAGATATATGCCGACCGAAAGGTCGATGACATCCTCCTTGGAGCGTCTTCCTCCGCCCAGAAGGAGCGATGCGACTCCAACGTCCTCACTCATTATAGATGAGACATAGCAGTCTTTGTCTGCTGTAAGTATCCTGCTCTTTGAAGCTTTCGGAAGGGTATCGGTATTATATACTTCTTCCCTGCTCCCTCCCTGGGCTTCGATAAAGTCTGCAAACTTTTCAAGCGCTTTGCCGTTTGAAAGCTGTTCTTCAAGAAGGCTTCTTGCCTCTTCGCATGATCCGGCCTTGCCGGCAAACCATACCATGTAACTGCCGAGAGTAAGACAGAGTTCGCGAAGATCATCCGGTCCTTCTCCCGAAAGAGTCTTTATGGCTTCTTTTACTTCCATCGAGTTTCCTACGGCACGGCCGAGCGGCTGATCCATATCGGAGATCACCGCCATGGTCCTGACATTTGCACGTTTTCCTATATCGACCATCTTCTTTGCAAGCAAGGTGGCATCTTCATCCGTTTTCATGAAAGCCCCGCTCCCTGATTTTACATCAAGGACTATACCGTCAGCTCCGGCGGCAAGTTTCTTGCTCATGATCGAGCTTGCGATCAATGACATATTGTCAACGGTTGCGGTAACATCCCTTAGCGCATACAGAAGTTTGTCAGCGGGTGCAAGATCCTTGGTCTGGCCCATTATGGATATCCCGATGGTGTTCACGTTATGAATGAACTGTTCATTCGTGATCGATGTCGAAAAACCCTTAAAGCTTTCCAGCTTATCTATCGTTCCGCCGGTATGGCCGAGTCCTCTCCCGCTCATCTTGGCAACGGGAACGCCGAGACTTGCAACCATCGGAGTAAGGACGAGCGATGTCTTATCTCCCACGCCTCCCGTGGAATGCTTGTCTACCTTGAATCCTTTTATTGCGGACAGATCGAGCTTTTCTCCGGAATAGAGCATTGCCTTTGTCAGATCTGCGGTCTCCTCATCATCCATTCCCTTAAAATAGATAGCCATCATGAGCGCCGACACCTGATAATCGGGGATATTTCCCTTAACATATCCGTTAATGAAGAAATCGATCTCTTCCTTTGTCAGCCTCTGCCCGTCTCTCTTTTTTCTGATGATATCGACCATTAACATGGCATATCCTCCTTAAACGATCATTTATTTCGTAAATATTCGTCTATGCCTTTTGCTGCGGTCTTGCCTGCACCCATCGCGAGTATAACGGTTGCGGCACCCGTTACCGCATCACCTCCCGCAAATACGCCGGGCTTGGAAGTGGCGCCTGTTTCTTCCGCTGCTACGATACACTTCCTCCTGTTGATATCAAGACCTTTCGTCGTTGAAGATATGAGAGGATTGGGACTGGTCCCGAGCGACATTATCACCGTATCAACTTCGATCGTAAACTCCGATCCGGGGATCTCAACGGGAGATCTTCTGCCTGACTCATCGGGCTCGCCAAGTTCCATCCTTATGCATTTCATTCCGCATACCCATCCGTTCTCATCAGTGAGGATCTCAACGGGATTGGTGAGCAGATCGAAGATGATGCCTTCTTCCTTGGCATGATGGACTTCCTCCACTCTTGCGGGAAGCTCTTCCTCACTTCTTCTGTATACGATATGAACATCCGCACCGAGTCTGAGTGCGGTCCTTGCCGCATCCATGGCAACGTTACCGCCGCCCACAACGGCAACCTTTTTACCGGGATTGATGGGGGTATCGTAATCATCCCGGAAAGCTTTCATCAGATTGCTCCTTGTCAGATATTCGTTGGCAGAATATACGCCGCTTGCAGTCTCGCCGGGAATTCCCATGAACCTCGGAAGTCCCGCGCCGCTGCCGATAAATACGGCCTCAAAGCCTTCTTTTTCCATAAGCTCATCTATGGTTACGGACTTGCCGATAACCACATCCGTTTCTATCTTGACGCCGAGTGATTTTACATTTTCTATCTCGGGTTTTACTACACCGTCCTTGGGAAGACGGAATTCGGGAATACCGTATACGAGCACTCCGCCGGCTTCATGAAGGGCCTCAAATATGGTAACGTCATAACCCATCTTGGCAAGATCCCCTGCACACGTAAGACCTGCAGGGCCCGATCCGATGACTGCAACCTTTCTGCCGTTGCTGCTTTCGGGCTTCTTCGGCTTGATGCCTTTTTCGCGGGCATAGTCCGCAACGAATCTTTCAAGTTTTCCGATCGATACGCTCTCGCCTTTGATCCCGCGGATACATTTACCCTCGCACTGACTCTCCTGGGGACATACTCTTCCGCATACGGCGGGAAGTGCGCTGGAGCGGCCGATCACATAACCTGCCTCTTCAAAATTACCTTCCTTGATCTCTTTGATAAAGCCGGGAATATCGATCGCTACGGGGCAGGCCTTAACACACTGGGCATTCTGGCAGGTAAGGCATCTGCCCGCCTCTTCGACGGCTTCCTCGCTGTTATAACCGAGACACACCTCATCAAAATTGGTGGCTCTGACTTTTGGATCCTGTTCTCTGACAGGGACTTTTTTTAATACATCCATTTTATATCTCCTATCTACATTGTCCACAGCCGCCGTGATGAGTATCGCCCTCCTGCTCCTTGAGCATGGCTCTTCCCTCGGCGGTCTTGTAAAGGTTCTGACGTTTCATGGCCTGGTCGAAATCAACAAGATGTCCGTCAAACTCAGGGCCGTCAACACATGCGAACTTGACCTCATCCCCGACGATGAGTCTGCATGCTCCGCACATTCCGGTCCCGTCGACCATTATCGGATTCATCGAAACGATCGTGGGGATCCCGAGTTCCTTGGTGAGAAGACATACGAACTTCATCATTATCATGGGACCTATGGCAACACAGACGTCATATTTCTTACCCTCGTTGTTAACTAGATCCTTGATGACATCCGTTCCCATTCCTTTTCTGACATATGAGCCGTCATCTGTTGTGATATAAAGGTTACCGGATACCGCCCTCATCTCATCTTCAAGAATGACAAGTTCTTTTGTTCTGGCACCGATTATCACATCGGCATCCACTCCGTGCTCATGAAGCCATTTAACCTGAGGATATATCGGAGCCGTACCGAGTCCTCCGCTGACGAACAGTATCTTCTTTTTCTTCAGGGATTCTATATCCTCGTTGACAAACTCGGAAGGTTTGCCCAGAGGTCCCACAAAGTCGAGAAGGCTGTCTCCCGCCTTCAGTTTCTGCATCCTGACAGTTGAAGCACCTACTGTCTGGACAACGATGGTCACTGTTCCTTTTTCCCTGTCATAGTCACAGATGGTAAGCGGGATGCGCTCACCTCTCTCATCAATCCTGACGATGACAAACTGACCCGGTTCACAAGCAGAGGCAACGCGCTTTGCTTCAACATCCATTAAAAAGATGTTTGAAGCCAGGTTACATGCTTTCAGAATCTTATACATTTCTTCTCCTCCTTACTGAATCTGAATAACTCTCCGGATTTAATATCAACGGCAAACATTCTGCCCGTCGGTGATTTCTGGTTGTATTCATTTATTATGTAATATGATCTTGCCCCGTCCGAGAATCCGTATTCGGCCTTATAGGTCTTTCCGATATTCATCTCGCCCATGGAAAGCAGCTGGTATGATATCGCGTATTCGGCCATATCCTTGGCGATGGCAACATTCATGTTCAGGTTATAATTTGCGACAACAGGATCAGATACAAGCCCGTTCTCACTGACACATACAAATGTATATGTACTCTTGCCCAGAGGCATCAGGAAAGGAGCCGTATACTCTTTGGACTCCACTGTCGGAGTGCTTCCGTCGCTCGTATAATATACCGTCTTGTCCTCGGGAGCGGTAACACCGATCAGTTCGGGCGTGGACAGTGATCCGCTCTCGACCAGAAGTTCCGGCGGATCGGGCACATCAAGCTCGACATCATAAGTGTTCGTTACCACATCGCTTGTTATCCCCTTCTCGTTAACAAAGATCGCGGATATAACATTTGTACCGATCTCAAGAGGGATGGGGCCCATATATGTGAGCGAATCGGCTGTCGGAGTGCTGCCGTCAACCGTATAATATATCGTTCCTTCTCCCGGTGCGGAAAGCTTTATGGGATCGGGCTCGATATAGGAGCCGCCCTCAAGCGAAAACGAGGGCGCTATTGAGACGTAATCGGAATATCTTAGTGCCAGCGTCGTATTACCGCTGTTGCTGATGAGCTCGCCTATTCCGTCGCTGTTGTTCTCAGCCTTGTAACAATCAACGATCCGGTCATACAGAGATACGTCCTCGGGATAATCATCAAGCGCTTTATACAGGACGGCGATCGCCGCATCGTAATTATGGTCGGTGATATAAATGTCCGCAAGCAATATCATACCCTCTTCATCGTTGCCGAGGGTGTTCAGGTGCTTTGCCGTTTGGATCGCCTGCTTGAGATCGCCGCTCTCATATTCGGCTTTGGCTTTTTCAAACTGATGTGAATACGAAAAATAGCGGTATATCATAAGGCCGCCGCAGATCGCCGCGACAGTAAAGATTGCCGCAATTATACCAAAGAAGATAATCAGTCGTTTCCTGATCATCGGAAGAGGCTCCGAGTTTGGTATGATCAGATCCTCTTCTTTGACCACTATCTCCTTGGTCACATCCGGTTTATTCGCAATATCTTTCAGATCCGGAAGTTCGGTCGTCTCGGAGACTGCCGAAACATCGATATTGTCCTCAAGCTTGATCTCAAAATCGGAAACGATTATGACCTCTTCGCCGCAGACGGGGCAATACATATATCCTTCCGGAATAAAAGCGTTACAGACTTTGCACTGCATCTGTCATTATATCCTGCTCTTATTATTTCTGTTTTTGACGAGCCGCAAATACACAGTTTACCATCAGCATCGCTATGGTCATGGGGCCTACACCGCCGGGTACCGGCGTGATATAACTCGTATGGTCCTTTACGTCGTCAAAATCAACGTCGCCGCAAAGTTTACCGTTATCCATGCGATGGATACCGACATCTATCACAACGGCTCCTTCTTTGATGTATTCGGAAGTTATCATCTTCGGCCTGCCGACTGCGGCAACGAGTATGTCTGCCTCTTTGCAGATCTGTTTCAGATCCTTCGTTCTCGAATGGCACACGGTAACTGTCCCGTTAGCCGCAAGAAGGAGCAGAGCCATCGGTTTGCCGACGATATTACTGCGTCCGATGACAACGCATCTCTTCCCTTCGATGTCTATGCCGCTCCTTTTGAGCAGTTCCATGATTCCTGCCGGTGTACAGCTTACAAACCCGCTCTGCCCTATGCACAGGTTCCCTACGTTTTCGGGGTGAAATCCGTCGACATCCTTGGACGGGCTGATGCGGTTGATGATCTTCTTCTCATCTATATGCTTTGGAACGGGAAGCTGGGTAAGTATACCCGTTATCTCATCATCCGCGTTCAGTCTGTCGATCAGATCCAGAAGTTCGGCTTCAGTCGTGTCCTCGCCAAGTTCATACGATCTTGAACCGATCCCGATATATTCACACGCTTTCTTCTTGTTGCCTACATATACGCTGCTTGCGGGATCGTTTCCTACCTGTATGACCGCAAGTGTTGCCTTGATGCCGTCTCTTTTTATCTCTTCTTTCAGTTCATCCTTTATGGCTGTTGAGATCTGTTTTCCGTCAATGAGTTTGTACATGATGATTTCTCCGTTTCTCACATCGGCTGTCTAGAACAGCCCGGTTATCCTTCCGTTTTCGTCTACATCGATATCAAATGCCGCAGGCTTCTTCGGAAGTCCCGGCATGGTCATGATGTTTCCCGTAAGAGCGACGATAAAGCCTGCTCCGGCCGAAACATACATATCCCTGACATTAAGGGTGAAGCCTTCCGGACGGCCCAGAAGTGCCGGATCATCGGAAAGTGAGTACTGGGTCTTGGCCATGCAAACAGGAAGGTTGGAAAATCCCTGTTTCTCAAGCTCGGCCATTTTCTTTTTGACGCTTTCCGCAAAGTTTACATTGGCTGCACCGTATATCTCTTTTGCTATCTTTTCTATCTTGGCGCTAATGGGAAGAGAGCTGTCGTACAGCGGCCGGTAATCGCTCTTTTTGTTCTCGAGGACATAGGCGACGGCCCGGGCAAGATCCATGCCCCCTTCTCCGCCTTTGGCCCATACTTCGGACAGGGCGAAACTGCAGTCCCTATCCTCGCAGTATGATCTGACATAAGACAGTTCGGCATCCGTATCGGAATCGAACCTGTTAAGGGTCACGATGACAGGAAGACCGTATTTCTTGATGTTCTCAATGTGTTTTTCAAGATTGACGATGCCTTTTTTCAGGGCATCGAGATCCTCTTTTGACAGATCTTCCTTGGCGACCCCTCCGTTATATTTAAGAGCCCTGACCGTTGCAACTATAACGCAGGCATCCGGGGACAGTCCCGCGGAAGGACACTTGATGTCAAGGAACTTCTCGGCTCCCAGATCTGCACCGAATCCGGCTTCGGTGATCGCAATGTCGCCGAGCAGGAGGGCCGCTCTTGTAGCCCTAACGGAATTACATCCGTGAGCTATGTTCGCAAAGGGGCCTCCGTGAACAAATGCGGGAGTATGCTCAAGTGTCTGTATCAGATTCGGCCTTATTGCATCTTTTAAAAGCGCCATCATGGCACCGACAGCTTTTAGATCGGCGGCGGTGACGATATTGCCTGATGTATCATATGCAACGACCATCCTTGACAGTCTTGCGCGCAGATCTTCAAGATCTTTTGCAAGGCAGAGGATAGCCATAATCTCCGATGCGACGGTTATGACAAAATGGTCCTCGCGGACATACCCGTCGGCTTTGGAACCAAGACCTACCACAACGTTCCGAAGTACCCTGTCATTCATATCCTCGCAGCGCTTTAAGACGATATTTCTGGTATCGATGTTAAGCTCATTCCCCTGCTGGATATGATTATCGAGAAGCGCCGCACACAGATTGTTGGCACATGTGATGGCGTGAAAATCACCCGTAAAATGAAGGTTTAACTCATCCATCGGAACGACCTGCGAATAGCCGCCGCCGGCAGCTCCTCCCTTGAGACCGAAACACGGTCCGAGAGAAGGTTCACGAAGTGCGAGCGTGGCCTTTTTGCCCAGCCGGTTAAGTCCCATCGCAAGACCTATACTGGTTGTTGTTTTGCCTTCACCCGCAGGTGTCGGATTGATCGCCGTGACCAGAACGAGTTTCCCCGGTTTGTTTCCGGAAATGCTGCGAAGATAATCTTCCGTTATCTTACACTTGTATTTTCCGTAATGCTCGATATCGTCCTCGGAAATGCCAAGGCTTTGTGCCACTTCGGATATGGGCAATAGTTTTGCTTCGGATGCTATCTCAATATCACTCTTCATTGATGGTTCTTCTCCTCCAGCAGCTGATTAAACTCATCCATACTCATTAATATCTTTCTCGGTTTGGTACCCTCTTCCGCACCTACAACGCCCTCATCGCACAACTGGTCCATGATGCGTGCCGCTCTGTTGAATCCGACCTTGAACTTCCTCTGAAGCATTCCTATGCTCGCCTTATCTGACTCGATGACAGCACGTCCCGCTGCGGCAAACAGATCATCATATGCACCGCTGGGATCAACAAGACCCGGAGACGAAGATGATGAGGAAGAGGCATTGACGCCCTCCTCGATCCTGGACATGGCCTCTTCATTGTAAGGATCCCCGTCCGTCTGGCTCTTCAAGTATTCAACGACTCTCATGACTTCATCATCGCTGACAAAGGCGCCCTGTACCCTGGCCGGTTTGTTATAGCCGCGCGGATAGAAGAACATATCGCCGTTTCCGAGAAGTCTTTCGGCTCCGGCCATATCAAGTATCGTTCTCGAATCGACATTTGACGATACCGAAAATGCTATACGGCTCGGCATGTTTGCTTTTATAAGGCCCGTTATGACATCAACCGAAGGCCTCTGGGTTGCAAGTATCAGATAGATACCCGCTGCCCTTGCAAGCTGTGCAAGACGGCAGATACTCTCTTCAACTTCCTTGGCAGCCACCATCATCAGATCGGCAAGCTCGTCAACAACGATAACGATCTGGGGAAGGCGCTCGGAAGGCTCTGCCTTGGCGTTGTATCCCTTCATGTCACGGACTTCGCATTCCGCAAACCTGGCATATCTTTCCGTCATTTCCGCAACAGCCCACGCAAGCGCACTGCTCGCCTTCTTCGGGTCAGTCACGACCGGGATGAGAAGATGGGGAATACCGTTATAAACTGACAGTTCTACCATCTTCGGATCTATCATGATGAGTTTGACCTCATCGGGAGCGGCTTTATACAGTATGCTCATGATGAGGGTATTGATACATACCGATTTTCCTGAACCCGTGGCACCGGCTATGAGCAGATGCGGCATCTTCGATATATCGGTCACGACTATATCGCCGGCAAGGTCTTTTCCGACCGCAAATGCCACTTTCGAATCAAAGCCCTTGAAAGTCCTGCTCTCTATGAGTTCACGGAAGTGGACCATCGTGCTCTCCTTGTTGGGGAGTTCTATACCGACTGCTTTCTTGCCCGGAATGGGGGCTTCGATCCTGATATCCTTGGCACCGAGGCTCATCATTATATCATCAGCCAGTCCGGTGATCTTCTTGACCGATACACCGACAGGCATCTGCAGTTCATATCTGGTAACGGCAGGTCCGCGGCTCGATCCGGTTATCGTAACTTCGAGCCCGAAGCTCTTAAGAGTATCCTTAAGTTCCTTTGCCGTCTCGTTCAGTTCGAGCGTAGGATCCGTTTTGTTGGTGTTCTTGACTTCATTGAGCAGAACAGGCGTCGGAAGTTTGAACTTTCCGCTTCTTTTGGCCCTGACCGCTTTTCCTTTTGATGAAATGTTTGATTCGGGTGAAGGTTTGCGGTTTTCTTCCTCGAGACTGATCCCGTGCTGCTGCCGGGCCTGCCCTGTCTCTTTCGGAAGAGATCTGGGTGTTACTTCCTTGGCACCCCTTCTGTCGAATATCTCGGCTACATCGCTGTAATCATCTTCGAACGTATCCTCATCATCGACATATATATCACGCTCATATGCTTCGGCTCTTTTGGCTTCGTCGGCAAAGCTTATCTTATGGCTGGTCCTTACATTGGGCTTGGGAAGTTCAGTGGGCTCTGCCTTGCCGAACAGTTCCTCTTCACTTGCGCCTTCGTAATATCCGGTTATCTCAGTAACATCGCCATTATAATCCCTTTTTTCAAGTTTGGTGCCTGACATGAGTCCGCCGGACCTTCCCTCTTCATTATCATCGGGGGACTCTTTGGGTGTCACCGTTGATACTATCGAAGATGCGCTCTTGTAGAACATCGATTCGGGGCCTGAGATCGCACGAAGCTCGTCTTCCGAAATGATGCTCTCGCCGGGATAGGTATATGTCTCGTCTGCGTCCTCGGTCACGAGTTCGATCTCATTGATATCGATCTCCTTCATATCCTCGGACTTGATCTCGCTGATATCCTTGGGTGAAGTACTTTTAAGATCGCTTGCCGAAAAGTCCATGCGGTTTGCTTTTTCAGCAATACGTTCCTTGGCAAGGCGCATTCTCTCCTCAAGGGCCGCATTACGCTTTGCCTCCTGTTTGGCGACATGCCTTTCATGACGCTCGTTCCTTTTGGCCCAGCGCTCCATGTCGCGTTCTTCTCTTTCCATGCTGCGAACTTCGTTGACCTGCCTGCGGTACTCGTTGTTACGCTTCACATCGTCCTTGATCATCCTGGTGCCTTCCTTGATGCTTGTAAAGAACGATCTGTCGGTAAGAAGAACAACGCATATTATGAACAGAACGATCAATATCACGATCGTTCCCGCCATACCAAGATATTTACAGAAAAATCTCGCAAGGACTCCGCCGATGAAACCGCCGTTTCCCGCCTTGTCCGTATAGTAATCCGAAAGTTTCTCCGCAGGAGCATCCTTTGCGAACAGAAGCTGCGAGATTATGCAAAGCACCAAGGTGATCACAATGCTTGCCGAAAGCTTCACCTTCGCGACTTTCTCCCATTTATTGGATATGATGAATGCGCAGACCGTAAAGAAAATGAAGGGTATGATATACCCGACCATTCCGAACAGCCCTATCATCACCGAACGCACGACCTTGCCGAATGACCCCAGCAGTCCGCAGCAGCCCAGAAGAAGCAGGACCGCCACGCCGAGTGCGCCAAAGAGCAGTATCTCCTCGGCAATACCCGGATTCTGATTTTTCTTAAGTTTGCGTTTAGATCCCGGAGACTTTCTTCGTCCCCTCGAAGACCCCTTTGCTGCCATACTCCACCTCTTGTGCCCTATCCCCCGTCAGATACGGCATATCTATCTCCTAACGAAAAATACGATTATCGAAACGATCCCTATCGCTGCGCAGTAATATGCAAAATACTTGAAATACCTGCTGACGACAATGTTCATGATGAACTTGAGTGCAAAAAATCCGACGACTGCCGCAACGATCATGCCGACTATATAACAGCCGACATCGCCACCCGAAACGGACTCGCTGCCAAGGTCAAACAGTTCCAGAATGAGCGCTCCAAGCACGGCGGGAATGCTCATTATGAACGAATACTTGGCTGCAAACTTCCTGTCGATCCCGCATAAGAGGGCGGCGACTATGGTGGTACCGCTTCTCGACAGTCCGGGAAGAGTTGCCACACCCTGAGTGACTCCGATCGCAAAAGCATCGAAGTTATTCATCTCTTTAAGCTTTTTATCACCGTCGGCGAGAAAATCGGAAAGTGCGAGAATAAGGCCCGTACACAGCAGGCAGATGCCGGTTACGAGAAGGTTTGAAGTAGTATACTCGACTATGTTCTTCATGAAAATGCCGATGATCCCTGTAGGGATAGTTGAAATGATCACAAGGAGAACGAACTTGCGGTAGGGGGATGAGAGCACGTGAATATACTCGCTGTGGCCCGGAGCCGAAAGACTTCGTCCGAAAGTAACGATGTTTTCAAATATGTCGCGGCACATAAGGCCGAACTCGGCAACCAGCTTGAACACATCCTTCCAGAATACGACACAGATGGCCACAAGAGTTGCAAGATGAAGAAGCACATCAAACAATATGCTCGCATTATCCATCCCGAACAAGCCCTTGATCAGTGCAAGATGTCCGGATGAGCTTACCGGAAGAAATTCCGTTGCTCCCTGTATGATCCCCATCAAAACGGCTTTTAAAATATCCATTGTCAGTCCTTTTTCAATTCATTATGATCCAAGTATGATATTATACCAAAAAACGCCCTGTTTATCAATGTTTGCGCTTTCTTCTCCTTTTTACGGGAGCGTGATAGTACTTCAGATCCGAGGGTTCGAAATAGGTACATGAGAATACCGATACGGAAAGAGCCGGAACGGTTATCCTGATCGAATTCTCACGGCCGTCGCACTCATCTTCTTTTGACCTCTTGACTCTCGGATTATTATGGCCTCTTCCGCCGAACGCTTCATCATCGGACGAGAATATCTCCTTGTACTTGCCCGAGAAAGGAACCCCTATCTTGTAATCGTATCTGTCGATATCGGCAAAATTGCATACCACAAGAAGGTTGTTGCCCTCTTTGTCTTTTCTCAGGAAAACGATGATAGTCTCGTTTGCCGATATGTTGTTGATCCATTCAAAACCCGAAACCGTATTGTCAAGAGCGTACAGCGCGGGATTTTCCCTGTAAAATGAGATGAGTGAGCGCACAAAATCATTGACATGTATATGATCGTCATACTGCAGAAGATCCCAGGATACGCTGCGTGCCTCACTCCATTCGTCCCATTCGCCTATGTCGCATCCCATGAACAGAAGCTTTTTGCCGGGGTGCATGAACATATATGCCAGCGACAGCCTGAGGTTTGCGAACTTCCTGTCGCGTTCCCCGGGCATCTTGGACAAAAGCGATGCCTTGCCGTGAACGACTTCATCATGCGAGAAGACGAGTATGAACTTCTCACTGTAAGCATATATCATCGAAAACGTAAGTTCACCGTAGTGCCCCGCGCGGTACAGGGGATCGAGCCTGATGAATCCGAGATAATCGTTCATCCAGCCCATGTTCCACTTATAGTCAAATCCGAGTCCTTCGCCGGAAAGATCTCCGGTAACACCGGGCCAGGCGGTAGACTCTTCTGCGATAAGCAGTGCTCCCGTTTCCATCTTTTTGTTGATCGACGTAAGGTGCCTGAGCATTTCCGCAGCTTCGAGATTTTCCTTGCCGCCGTATATGTTCGGTACCCACTCTACCCTTCCGTAATCGTTGTAGAGCATCGATGCGACGGCATCAAGCCTTATGCCGTCGGCGTGATATTTTTTGATCCAGAACAGGGCATTTGCGATAAGATAATTGCTGACCTCGGGGCGTCCGTAATTAAAGCACAGCGTTCCCCAGTCGGGATGATCGGCACGTCTTCTGTCCTGATGCTCGTAAAGGCATGTTCCGTCAAAATTGGACAGTCCCTGAACGTCTCTGGGAAAATGTGCGCAGGTCCAGTCAAGAATGACTCCAATGCCGTTCTCGTGCATCCTGTCCACAAAGCTCATAAAGTCTTCGGGCGTTCCGTACCTTGATGTCGGTGCATACAGGCCGATGACCTGATATCCCCAGGACTCGTCAAACGGGTGCTCCATCACCGGCATGAGCTCCACATGGGTATAGCCCATCTTTTTGACATAAGGTATTATCTCGTCCGCAAGTTCCCTGTAATTATAAAACTGCCTGCCGTCATCGGGTTTTTTGAAGCTGCCCAGATGCAGCTCATATATCGCGAGCGGCTTGTCGTTGGCATTAAGTTCGCTCCTTGATGCGATAAAATCATCATCATGCCACCTGTATCTATCGATATCAAACACAACGGAAGCGGTCTCGGGACGAAGCTGGGCGAAGTATCCGTAAGGATCTGCCTTTAAGATGACCATTCCGCCTTTTAACTTGAGCTCATATTTGTAGTTGGCGCCCGTTGTGACTCTGGGTATGAATATCTCGAATATGCCGGAGTCCCCGAGTCTTCTCATCTGGTGGCATCTTCCGTCCCAGTCGTTAAAATCACCGACAACGGAAACGCGGACAGCATTGGGGGCCCATACGGCAAAGTTTACGCCGGATATGCCTTCTGTCTTTCTGACATGCGCACCGAGATGCTCATAAATGTCATAGCAGATCCCGGCATTGAAAGCCCTGAGGGTCTTCTGATCAAAGGCAGATCTGAATCTGTAAGGATCCTGTACGATATATGTATCCTTATTCTTCGTGACCTTGAAATGATAGCTGATCTTCGTCTTGGTAAGTGACCTGATAAGGACGCTAAAGAACCCTTCCTCGTCCATCATGTCCATCCTGTATTCCTTTTCATTACAGATGACGCTCACTTTATCGGCATTCGGGATAAAGCACGAGATCATCCATCCGCCTTTGACAAAATGTGCCCCGAGATAACCGTGGGGATCGTCCTCCTCGGAATAGACGATCTGCTCCACTCTTGCCCAGTCCATCATTTTGTACAGTTTTTTATCCAACTTGCTACTCCTCTATCTCATGTATGAACAGTCCGCTCCTGAGCTTTGGCTCGAACCATGTGGACTTGGGCGGCATCAGAAGGCCCGCATCGGCCACGTCAAACAGTTCGCCAATACTCGTCGGATGCATCGCAAACGCGATGGCGCAGTCATTTTCACATCTTCTCTCGAGTTCCGAAAGGCCGCGTATACCGCCTACAAAATCTATCCTCTTATCTGTCCGTGGATCGTCTATCGAAAAGAGAGGCGAGATGACATTCTTCTGAAGGACCGATACATCAAGTCCTTCTACCGGATCATCCGTTATAAGGCTGTCATTAAATTTCAGGCTGTACCATTTTTTACCAAGATATACCCCGACCTCACCTTTTTGTCCGGGAGAATATGCCTTGTCCTTTGGGGTAAGCGTCCCAAGCCCCGAGAGCATATCAAGCATCTCTTCTTCCGTATGCCCGTTCAGGTCCCGGATCACACGGTTGTAATCCATGATATAGAGCTCATCATCGGAAAACAGGACCGAAAGAAAATAGTTGAACTCCTCTTCGCCCGTATAATCCTTATGAGCCTGCCTTCTCTTAAGACCCACCTTGACGGCTGATGCACACCTGTGATGTCCGTCGGCGATATAGACGCTGCCGGCCTGCTCAAATGCCTTACAGATCGCATCGATATCCGCATCTTCCCTTATCGCCCACACTCTGTGTACGACGCCGTCGGGTGCCGTAAAATCATACAGAGGCTGTGATTTTTTGATACGGTCAAGAATGGACCTGATATCATCCCTTTTGCGGTAGGCCAGAAAGATGGGACCCGTCTGCGCGCTTAATGCATCCACATGATTGATCCTGTCTATCTCTTTGTCTTCGCGGGTGTTCTCGTGTTTTTTGATGACTCCCGAAATATAATCATCTATTGACGCGCATCCGACGATACCCGTCTGACTCCTGCCGTCCATGACAAGCTCATAGATGTAAAAACATCTGTTACTGTCCTGGACAAATGTATTGTCTTCTATCCGCTTCTTCATAAGGGAGCGTGCCTTTTCGTAAACACGCGGATCATATGTATCGACATCGTCGCCAAGCTGGGTCTCCGCTCTGTCAATGCACAGGAAAGAAAGCGGCTGACGCAGGGTTTCCGCCTTTGCTTCTGCACGGTTATATACGTCATAAGGGAGCGCGGCTACCGATGAAGCAATATCCTGTCTCGGTCTTATCGCACAAAAAGGTCTGACTCTTGCCATAACATCCTCCGGAAGGGAAAATCTACCATATATTGTATATCGTGATCATCACCCACACACTATACACGACTTTACTATTGTATCAAAACGCCCATGCTTTGACAACAATTTCCCATAATGTTAACATGAAACAAAAGGTGGAACATCGGGGAGGAAATGTATATGACTGATGAAGATAAGGTGTTTCTTGGTAAGATCAATGAATATGCGGAAAAAGAACTGGGAGATATAGATCCTCAGAAGACTCATGTATCCGAACAGCTTGAGAAGCTGCGTCCGATAATGCAGAATCTGGCTATGGAATACAAAATGAGCGTTGAAGACGTGTTCATCAAATATATGGATCTTGCGAGCGAGGCAAACGCAAGCGCAGATGCCGAATTTCGTTCAAAATACGGCGAGGACGATGTCCTGGACCTGCCGATCAATTAAGCGTAAGAGAAGGGACTCACTTTTAATTTGCCGTGGTGCCAAGATAAGCGGCTCTTACTTTCTCATCGGAAAGGAGCTCGGAACCGGTTCCTTCCATCGCGATCTTTCCGTTTTCAATGACATATGCTCTGTCCGCGACATGAAGGGCCATGTTCGCATTCTGTTCGATAAGAAGCACCGTTGTACCGGCTGCATGTATCTGTCTGATTATCTCAAATATGTCCTGAACCACGATAGGTGCAAGGCCCAATGAGGGCTCGTCCATCATAAGCAGTTTGGGGCGTCCCATAAGGGCACGTCCTACCGCGAGCATCTGCTGCTCGCCGCCCGAAAGAGTACCGCCTTCCTGCCACGACCTTTCGCGAAGCCGGGGAAAATATCCGTACACTCTTTCTATATCAGACTCGAGATCGTCCTTGCGCAGATATGCTCCGATCTTGAGATTCTCAAGCACAGTAAGGTTGGGAAATATACGGCGTCCCTCGGGGACCATCATAAGGCCCTTTGACACGATCGCCGTCGGATCCTTGCCCGTGATATCTTCTCCATCGAAGATGACCTTACCCGACGCGGGTTTTACCAGTCCGCTTATCGTACGGAGTGTCGAACTTTTTCCCGCACCGTTGGCACCGATAAGAGTAACTATCTCACCGGCCTTAACGTCAAAACTGATACCGCGGACCGCCTCGATACCGCCGTAGCTTACCTGCAGATCTGCTATTTTAAGAACTTCTTCGCTCATTCTTCATCCTCTACAGTACCCAGATATGCATCGATAACCTTGCGGTTATTCTGAATATCCTTCGGTATTCCGCGTGCTATCTCACTTCCGAAATCTATTACATAGATATAATCCGATATGTTCATGACAAGATCCATATGATGCTCGATCAGGAAAACTGTCAGATTATATTTGTCGCGTATCTGTCTGACAAAATCAGCAAGTTCCGCAGTCTCCTGAGGGTTCATGCCGGCTGCGGGCTCATCAAGCAGCAGGAGGCTCGGCTTAGTCGCAAGTGCCCTTGCGATCTCAAGACGTCTCTGCAGGCCGTAAGGAAGAGATACCGCCAGATCATCCTTGTAAGCATCAAGTCCCTGCTCAACAAGAAGATCCATTGTCTCATTTCTCATCCTCTCCTCTTCGGAAAGATTCCCCCGAAATGTTGCGGAAAATACATTCTGATCGGCATGCTGGTGTTTTGCGATAAGGACATTTTCAAATACCGTCATGCTCTTCCACAGACGGATGTTCTGGAAAGTCCTTGCTATGCCCAGTCCGGTGATCTGGTCCGGCGTGGGACAAAGTACCGCATCTTTTGCGTACATATCGGCATTCTCACCTTTATATGACTTGGCTGATTTTCCTGAAGGATGATTACGAACGATCGGCTTGCCGTTAAACTCGATCATTCCGTTCGTAGGCTGATATACGCCTGTTATGCAGTTAAATGCCGTTGTCTTGCCCGCACCGTTCGGGCCGATAAGTGCTATAATCTGATGCTCCGGAACTTCAAGCGAAAGGTTGTTGACTGAGACAACACCGCCGAACTGCATCGTAACATTTTCAAGTCTTAATGCGTTTGCCATCTCTACTGTTTCCTTTCCGCCCGGGGTGTCCTCTTCTTAAAGAGAGCACCTATGCTTATCTCACGATTGCCCATGATACCCTGCGAGAAGAAGAGCACGATCACCATGATAACGACCGAGAACACAACCATTCTGAACCCGTTTCGAAGAAGGGGGATCTTGATGGCGCCCACATACTGTTCACTGTCAAGGAACCTGAGCCACCACTCTGAACAGGCAACATAAAGGAATGTTGCTATCACGCTTCCGCTGACGGAGCCTATGCCACCGATAACGACTATGAGCAGTATCTCGTACGTCATGACCGAAGTGAAGGCTTTTGCCTGCGCATTGGCAACATACATCGCAAAGAGCGCACCGCCCACTCCGGCAAAAAAGCTTGATATCACGAATGAGAGCATCTTATGTTTGAAAAGACTGACGCCCATTGCCTCTGCGGCGACTTCATCATCCCTTATCGCCTTGAACGCACGTCCGTATGACGAATGGATGAGAAGGACTATGATCAGAATGCAAAGTGCGGATATAAGAAACGGAACAAACGTTGACAGTCTCAATACGGTATTCCCCGAAGCGTCCGTTATGTTAAAGCTTGAAAATGTCGGGAAGCCCTTGATCATGTTCGCACCGTTCGTGACCTTCCCGAGCTTCTGCCACTGGAAGATCGCACGGAGGATCTCTGCAAATCCGAGCGTTGCTATCGCAAGATAGTCACTCTTTAAGCGAAGTACCGGGATCCCGATAAAATATGCGAATAATCCGGCAACACATCCCGCAAGGATGATCGCTATAAGACATGCAAGTATCATGCTTACTGCGCCTCCGAAACCTGCAGAGCCGAATATCCCTTCAAACATATCAAGAAGCGAAAACTCGAACGCACAGCCTCCGAACAGATAATAAACCTGTTCCTTCATCGCGGACGGAACCGTAAGTATCGCGTATGTGTAAGCTCCGAGCAGCATGAACCCTGCCTGTCCCAGAGAGAACAATCCGGTAAACCCGTTCAGAAGGTTCATGGATACTGCGACCAGCGAATATACCGCGGCTTTTTTCAGCACCGTAAAGAGCGGGCTCGTCGGTGCGAATATCTGCGGAAGAGATGGGAAAATCATGCTTATATTCTCAAGTATAATGACAAATATCAAAAGTATGCTTATACAGATAAATGCCTGAAATGATATCTTCTTCTCTTTCATGATCTCACACCTTGTCTGTCGCAGCTTCACCGAACAGACCCTGCGGCTTGAATATCAGAATGACAATAAGGAGCGCAAACGTAAATGCATCCGAAAATACCGAGACATCCCACGAAGACGGAAGTCCCTTTATTATGGTCTCACATATCCCGATAAGGAAAGCTCCTATGACCGCACCGGGAATCGAACCGATACCTCCGAACACGGCTGCAACGAATGCCTTAAGACCCGGCATCGCACCTGCCGTAGGCGTGATAGCGGGATAATTCGTGAAAAACAGGACCGAGCCTACTGCAGCAAGCGCGGATCCGATGATGAATGTTATGGAAATAACACTGTTGATCCTGATGCCCATGAGACGGCTCGTCTCAAAATCCTTGGAAACGGCTCTCATGGCCATGCCCACTTTCGTCCTGTTGATGAGGAGCGAAAGCGCAAATACAAGTGCGAGTACAAGGAAGGGGGTGATTATGACCACCCACTTTGTCTGGGTTCCCGCAACTCCTATCGTATTTGAAAGAAAAGGTATTGAAGGATATGTCATCGGCTGTCCTCCGGTAACATATGTCGCCGTGTTCTGAAGAAGATAGCTGACACCGATGGCGGATATCATAACGGACATCCTGGGGGCATTTCGAAGGGGCTTGTATGCCGCACGCTCGATGGTAAATCCGAGCACTACCGTAAGGATCACAACAAGAGGAAGTGACTCACTCACGGGCAGCGTTGCCGTAAAATATATACCCATCAGTCCTGCGACCATGAAAACATCGCCGTGAGCAAAGTTTATAAGACGCAGTATCCCGTAAACGAGAGTATATCCGATCGCTATAAGCGCATATTGTCCGCCCACCGATACACCGGAGAGCAATACCGAAATGACATATTCCATAATGATTATCCTTTATTTTGCTCCCGAACCTGTCTGGACCTTCTCAAACGCCCATGATCCGGTTGCCGTGTCGGCTGTCTTGATGTAAGCCGTGTCACGTACTGCATCACCGATCTCGTCAAATGCGATCGAACCGGATACACCGTCCCACTTAACAGAAGGGATGGCACCCTTGATCGCAGCCTTGTCAGGCGAGCCTGCCGCCTTGATGGCTTCAAGAGCTACATAGTAAGCATCGTAACCCATAGCCGTAACAGCTGAGATCGTATCGTTACCGCCGTTTGCGGTCATGGCATCTGAATTGCTGTTGATGTAATCCTTGATACCCTTATCAAATGTTTCGGAACCGCCTTCCTGATAGAAGGTTGAAACGAACAACTGAAGGTTTGTGCCCTTTGTTGCTTCAAGGACCATGTTATCATCAAGCGTGTCGGATCCGAGGAAAGGAATGCCGATATCAAGAGATGCGGCCTGTTCCATGATCTGCTTTGCATAAGCGATCGATACAGGTGTGAATATAACATCAGCGCCTTCGCTCTTGGCCTTGTTCAGGTATGAAGTAAAGTCAGAGTTGTTGGTCGGGAAAGAGTCAGCGATGACTTCACCGCCTGCAGCTTCAAACACCTGCTTGAAGAATACGATAAGACCCTGGTCATACTCATTACCGTTCTCACCGAGGCAGTAAGCCTTCTTGGCGGAGAACTTATCCATTGCAAAGTTTGCAAGAACGTCAGCCTGGAAGTTGTCCAGGAAGCATATCCTGAAATAATAATCATTGCCGGCTGTGACGTTGGGGTTCGTACATGTTACACCGATAGCAGCAAGTCCTGCTTCTTCGAACTTGGGACCGCCTGCCATCGAAACGCCCGAACCGTATGATCCGAGAACGAGTGATACATCCTTACCTACAAGCTCCGATGCTGCTGAAGGAGCCTTGTCTGCAGATGAACCGTTGTCGGCAAGTACGAGTTCAACATTATAAGTCTTGCCACCGACCTCTACCGTGGGGGTCTCTGAATTGGCATACTGCATGCCGAGGATCTCTTTCTTTCCGCCTGATGCGGAATCGCCTGTTGAAGGCTCAAATACGCCGATCCTGATAACGTCGCCGGATGCACCGCCTGAAGCGGGAGATGCTGCCCCTGCTGCGCCGCAGCCTGCAAGAGTTACCATGGCAAGAGCCATTACCAATGCTATAACCTTTTTCATAATCTACCTCCTTATGATTAAAAAGATGTAAATCCTTATCTCATTTGGTTAACGGTTTATTTGATGATCCTGACCCTGATAACACCGTCCATCTCGGAAAGCTTATCAACAAAATCACCCGGGATATCCGAGTCGACATCGATCATCGTATATGCATATTCTCCTTTTGAAGAATTCACCATATCCGAAATGTTTATACCTGCCTCGGAGAACAGGCCGGAAAATCGTGTGATCATGTTCGTGACGTTCTTGTGGTGTATCGTAACTCTGCCCTTTGTCTGGCACACGCCCATATCTGCCTTCGGATAGTTGACCGAATTCTTGATGTTACCGTTTGTCAGATAATCGATCATCTCCTTGACGGCCATCTTGGCACAGTTATCCTCGGATTCTTCGGTAGAAGCTCCAAGATGCGGGATAACGATACAACCCTGGGCATTTGCGGTTGTCGAATTCGGGAAATCGGAAACGTACTTTCTGATCTTACCCTTTTTGATGCCCTCTATCACGGCCTTCTCATCACACAGAAGATCCCTTGCAAAGTTAAGGATGACAACGCCGTCCTTCATCTTGTCGATGGCTTCCGCATTTATCGTATTCTTGGTGGAATCCATGAGAGGTACATGGATCGTGATTATATCGCAGTTAGCGTAAATATCGTCTACCGACAGAACGTGCTTGATGTCTCTTGATAAGTTCCATGCCGCATCAACCGATATGTACGGATCATATCCGTAAACTTCCATTCCGAGATGCTTGGCTGCATTTGCAACTCTGACACCGATAGCTCCGAGTCCGATGATACCGAGCTTTTTGTCCTGTATCTCAAATCCGGCAAAGTTCTTTTTTTCCTTCTCGGCAAGCTTTGCGATATCAGGATTGTCATGGTTATCCTTGACCCAGTTGATGCCGCCTACGATGTCACGGCAAGCAAGGAGCATTCCGGCAAAGACAAGTTCCTTGACGCCGTTCGCATTTGCGCCTGGAGTATTGAACACTACTATTCCCTTCTCGGCACATTTATCAAGCGGGATATTGTTGACACCGGCTCCCGCACGTGCAACGCACAAAAGCTTATCGGGAAGCTCCACGTCATGCATCGATGCGCTTCTGACAAGTGCTCCGTCAGCATCTTTGATATCATCCGTCTTGGCGAATCTGTTATCAAACCCGTCAAGCCCCACCTGTGCTATAGGATTGAGGCAAGTATACTTAAACATTACTTATTCTCCTTTTCAAATCTGTCCATGAACTCGACGAGTTTTTGTACGCCTTCGATAGGCATTGCGTTATACATGCTCGCTCTCATGCCGCCGACGGTCTTGTGTCCCTTAAGGTTTACAAAGCCGGCATCAGCAGCCTCTGCTATGAACTTGGCATCAAGATCGGCATCTCCCGTCACAAACGGAGCGTTCATAAGAGAACGGTCCTTTGCAACAACGGTACCCTTGAACATCTTGGAAGAATCAAGAAAATCATAGAATACCTTGGCCTTCTTCTCATTGCGTTCCTTCATGACTGACAGACCGCCCATCTTTTTGATCCACTTGAACACCTTTCCGCATATGTAGATCGTGTAGCAGGGAGGTGTGTTATAAAGAGAAAGCGCATCTGCCTGAGTCTTCCATTTAAGAAGCGTGGGAGTGCCCGGAAGGACATCGTCGGTTATGAGGTCTTCACGGATCACTGCAATAACGCAGCCTGCGGGGCCGACGTTTTTCTGGACTCCGCCATAGACCACGCCGTATTTTGTAACATCCATGGGTTCGGACAAAAAGCATGAACTTACATCGGATACGAGTATCTTGCCCTTTGTATTGGGAAGCTCTTTATACTTGGTCCCGTATATCGTATTGTTCTCACAGATATATACATAATCCATATCGTCGGTGATCGGAAGATCCGAGCAGTCCGGGATATATGAGAATGTCTTGTCTGCCGAAGATGCAAGTTCAACCGCTTCGCCATATATCTTAGCTTCGGCAAAAGCCTTCTTGGACCACTGACCGGTAAGGATATATCCTGCCTTTTTGTTCTTCATAAGGTTCATGGGAACCTCGGCAAAAAACTGTGAGGCACCGCCCTGAAGGAACAGAACCTTGTAGTTGTCGGGAACGCCGAGAACCTCTCTGAAGTCGGCTTCCGCTTCCTTAATGATTCCGTCAAAGACTTTGGAGCGGTGTGACATCTCCATTACCGACTGACCGCTTCCTTTGTAGTTGAGCATCTCATCTGCAGCTTCTTTGAGGACTTCCTCCGGTAAAACTGCGGGACCTGCCGAAAAGTTATAAACTCTTTCCAACGATTTCTCCTCCTATCAACCTAAATCATCCGCGTCAAAAACGTCTGATATGGCAGCTCCGGGTGATACCATGGGGAACACCTTATCGTCACTGTCAATGACACATTCTATCACAACGGGCGCCTTCATTTCAATCGCCTTGGTAAGCGCAGGAACCACTTCTTCCTTTTTTGTCACCCTGATAGCCTTGCAGCCGAGCGCTTCGGCCACTTTGCAATAATCCACCTTGTCGGCAAGGACCGTGTTGGAATATCTCTTTTCATAGAAAAGGGTCTGCCACTGTCTGACCATGCCGAGAACGGAATTGTTAATGACAATCTGGATTATCGGTATGTCAAAACGGGATGCCGTTGCAAGTTCATTCATGTTCATGCGGAAGCAGCCGTCACCGCCTATGTTGCAGACGATCTTGTCGGGGCAGCCCACCTTGGCGCCTATGCAGGCACCAAGTCCGTATCCCATCGTGCCAAGGCCGCCGGAAGACAGAAACGTGCGGGGCTTCGTATATTTGTAGTACTGGGCAGCCCACATCTGATGCTGTCCCACGTCGGTGGTGATTATCGCATCGCCCTTCGTTACTTCATAAAGTTTTTCAATAACATAAGGACACGTAAGCGATGTTGTATCATATTTAAGAGGGTACTCTTTCTTGAGATCTTCGATATGCTGTATCCATTCGGGATGGGTGTGCTTATCAAGTTTGGAATTAAGTATGGAAAGGACTTCCTTTACATCACCGATAACGGATGCAGTGGTCCTTATGTTCTTGTTGATCTCGGCCGGGTCAATATCGATATGAAGAACCTTTGCCTTTGACGCAAACTTGGACGCATTACCGATCACGCGGTCGGAGAATCTCGCACCGATCGCGATCAGAAGATCGCATTCGCTCACCCCGAGGTTTGATGTCTTGGTCCCGTGCATTCCGATCATTCCGGTGTACAGATCATCGTTTGCATCAAATCCGCCCTTACCCATAAGCGTATCGCAGACAGGGGCATCTATCCTGTGGGCAAAATCCTTGAGCTCTTCCGATGCTCCGGAGATGACAACGCCGCCACCGGCATAAATATACGGTTTCTTTGCTTTTTCAATAAGCTTTACGGCCGTCTCTATATCCTTGTCGGTGTACCTTTTGGGAACGTCATATGTTACGGGTTCCTTTTGGGTATATTTGCATTTTGCTGCAGTCACATCTTTTGTGATATCGACAAGTACCGGTCCGGGACGTCCGGAGCGGGCTATCGCAAAAGCCTTGCGAAGCGTATCCGCAAGCTTGGTCACATCCTTGACTATATAACCGTGCTTTGTTATCGGCATTGTAACACCGGCTATATCAACCTCCTGGAACGTATCCTTTCCGAGAAGGGGAAGATTGACATTGGCCGTGATCGCAACAAGCGGTACGGAATCCATATATGCGGTCGCGATACCGGTAACAAGGTTGGTTGCACCCGGGCCCGATGTTGCCATACACACACCGACCTTTCCTGTTGCCCTTGCATATCCGTCTGCGGCATGCGCTGCACCCTGCTCATGGCTGGTCAGTATGTGTTTTATCTTATCACTGTATTTATACAGTTCATCGTAGATATTGAGTATCGTTCCTCCCGGATAACCAAATACGGTGTCAACACCCTGCTCGAGAAGACATTCCATTACAATCTGTGAACCGGTCAATTCCATTGTCTTTACCCTTTTTCCCTTCAAAATCATACTGCCGCAGTCACTCTTAAAGGAGCACCGCGCCTTTATCACCGCTCGTTACCATCTTCTGGTATCTTGCAAGATATCCGGTCTTTACCTTCGGCTCTCTGGGCTGCCATTTTGCCTTTCGCTCGCCAAGCTCTTCATCGGACACCTTTACATTAAGCGATGTGTTCGGTATATCTATACTGATGATATCTCCTTCTTCAATAAGGGCTATCGGGCCTCCGACAGCCGCTTCGGGAGATATATGACCTATGGAAGCGCCGCGGCTGGCACCGGAGAACCTTCCGTCCGTGATAAGAGCAACACTCTCTCCAAGGCCCATACCGGCGATAGCGGATGTCGGATTTAGCATTTCTCTCATTCCCGGGCCGCCCTTGGGTCCTTCATATCTGATAACGACAACATCTCCGGGAACTATCTTCCCGCCTTTTATGGCAGCGATCGCATCTTCCTCGCAGTCAAATACCCGGGCGGGGCCTTCATGTACAAGCATCTCGTCAGCGACAGCAGATCTTTTAACGACCGAACCGTCCGGAGCGATGTTTCCGGTAAGTACGGCAAGTCCGCCGGTTTTTGAGTAGGGCTTGTCCATCGGGCGGATGACTTCGGGATTGCGGTTTACGCATCCGGCAAGATTTTCTCCGAGTGTCTTTCCCGTAACGGTCATGCAGTCCGTATTAAGAAGTCCGGCATCCATAAGCTGCTTCATAACGGCGCTCACGCCTCCGGCTTCGTTAAGATCTTCCATGTAGGTAGGGCCTGCAGGTGCAAGATGGCACAGGTTCGGAGTCTTTTCCGATATCTCATTTGCCATCGTTATGTCAAAATCAAACCCGATCTCATGTGCGATCGCAGGAATATGAAGCATCGAATTCGTTGAACATCCGAGAGCCATATCAACTGTCAGTGCATTTATTATAGAATCTTTTGTGATTATATCCCTGGGGCAGATATTCTTTTTAAGAAGGTCCATAACTGCCATTCCTGCATGTTTTGCAAGTGCGATCCTTTCCGAATATACCGCGGGGATCGTTCCGTTTCCGGCAAGTCCCATGCCGAGAGCTTCGGTAAGGCAGTTCATCGAATTTGCCGTATACATGCCCGAGCAGGAACCGCATGTAGGACAAACCTTCTTCTCAAACTCGCAGACTTCCTCATCAGTCATCTTTCCGGCAGCCTGTGCTCCGACGGCTTCAAACATTGAGGAAAGGCTTCTCTTTTTGCCGCCAACGTGTCCGGCAAGCATGGGGCCTCCCGAAACAAATACGGTGGGAACATTTATCCTTGCGGCCGCCATGAGCAGACCGGGTACATTCTTGTCACAGTTAGGCACCATCACGAGTGCATCAAACTGATGCGCAAGCGCCATGCATTCGGTCGAGTCGGCGATAAGATCACGGGTGACAAGCGAATATTTCATGCCGATATGGCCCATTGCTATACCGTCGCATACTGCTATCGCGGGAAATACCACGGGAGTTCCTCCCGCCATGGCAACACCCTGCTTTACGGCGTTTACGATCTTATCTATGTTCATGTGTCCCGGAACTATCTCATTATAAGAACTGACAATACCGACGAGCGGCCTGTCCATTTCCTCTTCGGTAAATCCGAGAGCATGAAATAATGAACGATGGGGGGCCTGTGCACTGCCCTTTTTAACGGCATCACTTTTCATATGATTTTCCTCCTGTGATCAAATGCCTAATATGCAAGAAGGATGTCCGAACCGGACATCCTTTTGCGATCGACTGATATAAGGATCATTCTCCGGCCGCAGCATCCTCAGGTTTTTCCACCTGTGTGATGGCGGTCTTCTGCATCGGGATCCGGCAGTTCTTGTTGTTTCCGAATTCGACTATGACAGTGTCATCGGTAACATCGATAACGACTCCGTAGAAGCCGCTTGTTGTAAGGACCGAGTCCCCGGGAGCCATCGTGGAAAGAAGTGCTTCCATCCTCTTCTGCTCTTTCTTCTGGGGCTTGATCATAAGAAAATAAATCGCAATTCCGAATATCGCGATATAACCGACCATCATCAAAATGCTTCCGTATCCGCCGCCTGCGGCAGCCTCTGTTAAAACTATCGGGTTCATATTACTCCTCCAACATTTCAAAATAGACTGTTATATAATACACAACCTTAAGATATCTTTCAAGAAATAATTAAATTTTAAGGTATTGCATTCATAGCATCAGTCTCACCACTGTAAAATGTCTCATTTCCGCTTGGATCCGTAACTGAAAACTGATAGCCATTAGGGTTATTTGCTACACTTGGAGCGGGATGGTAATTTGTCATCTTATATCCGGACTGAGTTGTCACGCTGAAATCTCCTTCGTTAATACTGTTACCTCCATTGTTACCGACGCGTCCACCTCCACAGTAATTCCATGAAAAATCACTTAACTGATCAAATGTATACGTATTATTACCATCACTTACCGTCAAAGGAAGTACAACATCCGCAGCTCCGTAAATAGTAGTCGAAGGCTTAGACCCGGGGTTGGAGGCGTTTATCTGTCCATGTGTAGTACCTGATGCCGTACTGATCTCATAAGTCTGAGTACTGGTATTGGTAGGATCAAAATAGTTACTGCTGTCGACAGTTGCTGTTGACGGCTGAGGCGTTACCTGTGTCGGTGTCGGCGTAGGTGTGGCTGTAGCTGTCGGTGCAGGTGTCGGAGTCGGAGTTGATGATGAACTCTTATCTTCCTCTTCATCTTCTGACTCGGATGTTTCCTCCGCACTTACAAGGGCAGGCGTAGGTGTCGGAGTAGGCGTAGGCGTGGGAGGTGCAATGGGAGGTCTGCCCTCATTTTTACCGATACTCAGCCAGTGTGCCAGAAGTGCAGCCGGATCTGTTCCGTACTTTGCTACAACATCCGGATTTGTGAGTGCATAAAACAGGGGATCAAAAAGTGTACCATCATCAAGTGTGATTATACCGGTATTCGGATCCGTGAAAACTATCCTGCTTCTGGCAGCCTCTGTTTCCGGATCTGTTTTGTTTTCGGGAACATCTGCCTGAGCCAAAGCATCGGCCTCCAAAGGTAATTCTTCGGCTATGGCCTCTTCTTCGGGTGTTTCAGATGATCCGCTCCCATCGGATGTTATATCCGTATCATCCGCGTTGTTTTCTTCATCAACCGATACATGAGGGAGATCGTCTTCATCTTCATCTTCTCCCATTATATAAGGTTTGTCCCAGTCTGTTTCGCTGCAGACCTTGTCTGTCAGTTCAGGATCTTCGCGCAGTCTTTCAATGAGAAATTGCGGAAGCTCATGTTCCGTGATCTCCTCAAGGAAGAACTCGATACTGTCAACAGTTCTGTCATTATACAGATAAACGCTTATCTTCTGTCCCGATGCTACATCTATTTCCTTTACTTCACCCGTAACCGGGTTGGTTCCGGTAACATGAACAACACCGTCGGTAATGATAAGGCTCTCGTGTTCTCCGTCAACCGATACCCAGCCTGATGTCCCGCGGATACCAACGATCATGGTGCTGGTCTTGATGTCCATCGTTTCATCATCTTCAAGCGGCTTGGAGACTTCGAAGAAAAGACTTCCGTCCGTCAGTTTCAGTTCAAGCTGTTTTCCGCTTTGAACAAACTCTGAACGGCTCTTCTCATCGAGAGTTACGATCTTTGTATCATCAAGTCCGATTGATACAAGACTCTTGACGGCAGTAGAAAGGGCATTATTGCTCTTCAGGCGGAGATTTTCGGTGACGGTTTTTGCCTTACCTGCATCCTCAAGCGAAACCTCACCTTCCATCCGCAATACACGCATTGTTGTTGCGGTTATCCGGGAAGAAAACAGATACACAAGCAATGCTGCGATCAATACCACTGCGATCGAAGCGATAAGGATTATGATCTTTTTTTTGCTCTTTTTTTCCTGATCGTTCCTGTCAGTCATCGGTCTGTTCCTCAAATCTTTCAAGTTTTTGCTTTTTATATTGCCGGAAATCTCCCTTATCGAGAGCGTCTCTTATCTCCTGCATCATAGTATTGTAAAAATACAGATTGTGAAGAACGCATAACCTCATTCCGAGCATTTCCTTTGCCTTGAGCAGATGCCTGATATATGCCCTGGAATAACGGCGGCATGCCGGGCACGAACATCCTTCCTCTATGGGACGGTCATCAAGTTCGTACTTGGCATTAAGAAGTCTCACGGTTCCGTGATTCGTATATAAATGTCCGTGACGTCCGTTTCTTGAAGGATAGACACAGTCAAAGAAATCAATGCCCCGATCCACTCCTTCAAGGATATCAGCGGGAGTCCCGACGCCCATTAGATATGTCGGCTTATCTTTCGGAAGGTAAGGCACAACCTGATCGAGGATGTCATACATCACTTCGTTGGGCTCTCCGACAGCAAGACCCCCGATAGAGTATCCGGGAAGATCGAGCTCCGATATCCTCTTTGCATGTTCGATACGGATATCCGGATAGATTGCGCCCTGGTTGATGCCGAACAGCATCTGGTCCCTATTTATCGTATCGGGAAGCCCGTTCAGACGGTCCAGTTCCGCCTTGCATCTTACAAGCCATCTTGTGGTCCTGTCCACCGAGGCCTGTACATAATCTCTTTCGGCAAGCGACGAAGGACATTCATCAAAAGCCATTGCAACGGTGCTTGCAAGATTGGACTGGATCCTCATCGATTCCTCGGGGCCCATGAATATCTTTCGCCCGTCAACATGAGAGTTGAAATAAACGCCTTCTTCTTTTATCTTCCTGAGGGATGCCAATGAGAAAACCTGGAAACCTCCCGAATCCGTAAGGACGGGTCTGTCCCAGGCCATAAACTTTCTGATTCCGCCGAGGCTCTTTACTACCTCGTCACCCGGGCGGACATGCAGATGATATGTATTTGACAGTTCGATCTGACATCCGATCTCTTTAAGATCTTCCGATGAAACAGCGCCTTTTATCGCCGCAACGGTCCCGACGTTCATAAAGACGGGGGTTTCAACGGTTCCGTGTACAGTTGTAAAAGTGCTGCGCTTGGCCAAACCTTCGGTCTTCAGGATAGTGTACATCAGTCACAGTCCTTCAGATATTCTTCAAGCGTTACGCCTTTATCGGTGATATCACGGGCATATTCCCGGCCCACATATCTGAAATGCCACGGTTCATATACGATGCCGGTTATATCTTCCTTGCCTGCGGGATATCTTAAGATAAAGCCGTAATCCGGAGCATTTGCCGCAAGCCACCTGCCTGCATCGGTCTCGCCGAATCCGTCGTCCATCCTCGTATAACTGCCTGTCAGTATATCAAGAGCCAGTCCGAGATGATGCTCACTCGTGCCGGGTACGGTAACGTTCATGCTCCCCACCCTGTAAGCTTCCAGGTATGACATGCCGGAATCCATCAGTGTATTTATCTTGTTGTTGAACAAAGTCCTCTGGCGTTCATACGATCTGTATGCGCTGCAGATCATAAGATCCACACCGTCGGCGCTTGCTGCATCCACCATTTTGTAAATGTCTTCGATGATCCTCTCGTCAGCATAAAGAGACCCGTTGATGCCGGCAAGCTTAACGTCAAAGCCGTCGGGTACGGGGTTCTGTTTGTTCACGAGAATAAGCTTCCAGTCGGAAGGATCGATCTTGACTTCATCTTCTGTTTCCGAAGCCTGATCCGCATCATTTCCGGCATCGGAAAGGGCTTCTTCATTCCTGTCGTCCGTACTGTCCTGAGGCTGCGCATCACTTCCGGCCTCTTCTTCAGCGTCGTGCGCTTCCTCATATAATCCGTTTCTCTTCAGATTATCCAGATAACGGGTAATATCCTCGTGATTTGCCGCCTTCTCGCTGCCCTGCAGAAAATCATCCGCAGACATGTAATCGAGCCTGTCCGATGTGGATGCGACATATCTGATACTAACGGTACGCCTGTAGTCATTCGTCGTTTTATCATCGGAAAAGGCGCCCGTTAATAAGCCGCCCGCAATGACGACGGCGTAAAATACGATTATGCATCTGTCTACGTAATAAGTTAACGGTTTCATAGTTTTTTGGTAAGGATGCAGTTACCGCTCGGAACCTTGACAAAGGGACCGTTCAGTACGATCGTATTGTCCTTAATGTTCAATGTAAAAAAGCTCATCGTGTTCGATTCGTGGTTAAGACTCACGATATGTTTTGAATCCGGGAAGAAAGCGACATCCTTGGGATAATCGCCCGACACCGGAAGGCACAGGCATTTATCAAGAAGGCCTGTATTGTCATCGATCCTATATATCGTTACGCTGTTGCTGCCTGCAACCGAGCACATGAGAAGCTTGTGGTCCGGTGAGAACTTCATCGCGCATGAGATCGACCCGGAAGTCTTGTATTCGTCATTAAGAGTCGATACTGATCCTATCTTCTCAAAATCGGGGATCCCTTTTTCATTCGTATAGGAATATATATCGATCATGTTTGACATCTCATGAGAGATGTAAGCATAACGTCCGCTCTTGTGGAACTTTATATATCTGGGGGCACTGTGCTGGTCACAGTGGATCATGTCCTTGAATTTCAGCTTGCCGGTCTTTGAATCAAATGCAAACACCTTCACCTGATCCATTCCGTTATCGACAGCGCAAAGGTATTTATTGTCCCTTGTCATCTTGGTACATGTGATATGAGGCAGGAACATACGCTCCGTTATGTTTCCGAGTCCCGAAGAGAATACCTCATCGGTTATCTCTCCCACGCTCCCGTCTTTTTTTAGGCGCAGCACCGTGACCTTTGCGTCATGATATCCTGCAACAAACAAGTATTTATCCTCATAATCGGTAGAAAGATAGCATCCGCGCATCCCGTTTATCGATGCGGATCCTGTCTTCTCAAGCATTCCGTCGGGAAGTATATTGAAGCTGTCAACGCCAAGATCGGTAATGGCATACAGATACTTTCCATTATGTGATATGGAAAGGTAAGATGAGTTCGTTATCGTGACCTCACCCTTTTTGGTAAATCTTCCGCCGCTTACGTCCACATCATATATATACAGTCCCGTATCGGCATTTCTCGTATACGTCGAAACATACGCAACGTAACTGCCGGTACCGGTTGCGGCTTTTGATGCGGGTTTTGGCGCAGATTTTGCCCTGCTGTTTTTTTTCGTAGTCTCTTTAGTTTGCATACAAAGTAATTTTGTGCCACACCCCCAAAAAAGTCAACCGCTACATCTAGTATTTCTGTTTACTTTACTGTATAATCACGAATTGTATTTGTATAAGCCCATACATCTTATGAGGAACATTGATTGAGCAAAAAGCTTATTGAACTTAAGAGTATTTCAAAATCATTCGGCGCCTGCACCGTCATCGAGGAACTCGACCTATATATAAGGGAGAACGAATTCGTGACGCTTTTGGGGCCTTCGGGTTGCGGCAAGACCACCTTACTTCGTATTATCGGAGGATTTGAGACACCGGACAGGGGACAGGTGTTCTTTGACGGTGAGGATATAACAAAACTTCCTCCCAACAAGCGCCAGGTCAATACCGTTTTTCAGAAATACGCTCTGTTCTCGCATATGACAGTGGCCGAGAACATCGCATTCGGCCTCAGGATAAAAAAGAAACCCGAAGATTTCATCAGGGAACGTATTAAATATGCCCTTGATCTTGTTAACCTGTCGGGTTTCGAAGAACGCATGCCGGCTTCTCTTTCGGGGGGCCAGCAGCAGCGTATAGCAATAGCACGGGCTATCGTAAATGAACCCAAAGTGCTCCTTCTTGACGAACCGCTCGGCGCACTTGACCTGAAGCTTCGTCAGGAGATGCAGTATGAACTGATCAGGCTCAAGAATGAGCTTGGTATCACCTTTATATATGTCACTCATGATCAGGAAGAGGCTCTTACGATGTCAGACACGATAGTTGTCATGAACCGCGGAGTCATTCAGCAGATCGGTACTCCGGAGAGCATATATAACGAGCCTATCAATGCTTTTGTTGCCGATTTTATCGGTGAGAGCAATATAATAGACGGGATAATGACAGCCGACAGGCAGGTCGTGATCGGCGGACAGACTTTTGAATGCGTTGATACGGGTTTTGAAAAGGACCAACCCGTTGACGTTGTCATAAGGCCCGAGGATGTTGAACTTCTGCCGCCTGATAAAGGGGCTGTTACCGGAAAGGTAACTTCCGTTATTTTTAAAGGTGTTCATTATGAGATCCAGGTGATGTCATCGATCGGCATCAATTTTCTGGTACAGACAACCCAGTATTTCAGCGTGGACAGCCTTGTCGGGATCAATGTCATTCCCGACAATTTCCAGATAATGCACAAGCCCAAGTCCGAGGATGAACAGATACTTCGCGAAGGGGAAGACCATGAAAACCAATAAGATGCGTGTATTATCAATCCCCTATATCGTATGGATCATCGGATTTACCCTTATCCCTCTCCTGTTTGTTGTTATGCGCGCCGTTACTGACCCCAAAGGGGGTTTTACGCTCGCAAATCTTTTTGCGATCTTTGATCCCATACACAGAAAAGCTCTAATCCTGTCATTACTTCTCGCATTTATCAGTTCTGTGATATGTATCATCATCTCCTATCCGGCTGCCCTTATCCTTAAAGCATCAAGGTTTTCCAATAAAAAGATCATGATATTCGTTCTGATACTTCCTATGTGGATGAACTTCATCCTCCGGATGCTCTCGATACAGATGCTCATATCCAAAAACGGACTGATCAATAATCTTCTTGAGATCTTCGGCATGAACAAAATGTCGCTGATCAATACGCCCTATGCCATCATACTGGGTATGGTATATGACTATCTTCCGTACATGATGCTGCCTATACTCAACTGCGTTCTGGCGATCCCCGATGACATGATCGAGGCATCAAAGGATCTTGGAGCGAACAGATGGTACGTACTGACAAAGATCATGATACCTTTATCACTTACCGGCATCGGAAGCGGCGTTACCATGGTCTTCGTCCCGTCGATGACCGAATTTGTTATCGCAAATCTGCTCGGCGGCGGCAAGATCCAGCTTCTCGGAAACATTATCGAGCAGGAATTCTCGGTCAGCATGAACTGGAACCTGGGCTCCGGGCTGTCCGTCATGCTCATGATCTTTGTCCTTATCACAACGCTTGTTTTCGGAAGGACCGCATCGCAGACTGACAGAGGGTTTGTAATATGATAGGACGATCGCTCGGAAAGATCTATATGGCGCTGATCATCGTGTTTCTGTATTTACCTATCCTGGTACTGATAACGCTCAGTTTTAATGCATCAAGATCACGTGTTGTCTGGAACGGATTCACATTAAAATGGTACAGGGAAGTATTCGAAAATCATGTCATAATGTCGGCATTCGGAACAACGATCGCTCTTGCCGTATTATCCTCACTGATCGCATGCTTTATCGGCCTGTTTGCCGCTCTGGGGATATTTGCCATGAAAAAGCGCGATTACAGGATAATGCTCTTCTTTACGAATATCCCTCTTCTGAATGCGGACATAGTGACGGGTATCGCTCTTATGCTGTGGCTCGTGAGACTCTTCCCTCTCGGCTTTACGAGTGTCCTTATCTCGCACATCACATTTAACATACCATATGTTATTTTATGTGTGCTGCCGAAACTCGAAGCGGCTGATTTTCACCAGTTTGAGGCTGCGAGGGATCTGGGTGCATCATCCTTTCATGCCTTTATAAAGGTCATGCTTCCCGATCTTCTTCCCGGGCTTCTTGCCGGTTTCTTTATGGCGGTCACGATGTCGATGGACGATTTTGTGATCACTTATTTTACAAAAGGTCCGGGAGTCAACACACTGTCTACGCTCATATACGGTGAGATCAAGAAAGGGATCAAGCCTGAGATGTATGCTCTGTCATCTCTTTTATTCCTTCTCGTACTGATCATCCTGATCGTGGTGAACATACTCATGGCTGATCAGGATAACAAAAAAGATAACATGGAAAGAACACAAATACGAAGGAGAACTCTTATGAAAAAAATCGTTTTGTTGTTTATGATGGTCTGCGCATTATCTGCCGCTCTTTGCGCTTGTGCGGGTAATAATGCTTCTGATGAAGGTACGGAACTTACTGTATTTAACTACAGTGAATATCTCGATCCCGAGATGATTGCCAAATTCACCAAGGAGACCGGGATAAAGATCAACTATGAGGAAGCGACAACTCCCGAGGAGATGTATACCAAGTTCTCCTCCGGTGCCATATCGTATGATCTTTTATGCACATCGGACTATATGCTCAAAAGACTTATCGATGAAGGAAGGGCTCAGGAGATCGACCGGTCTGCCATCGCAAACTACTCCAATATCGATCCTAAGTTTTCCGACCTCAGTAAAAGTTTTGATCCTGACGGCAAATACACCGTGCCGTATTTCTGGGGAACTGTGGGAATACTGTATAACACCAAAGAAACCGACGGCCCTGTAGACAGCTGGGATGATCTGTTTTCCGGAAAATACCGCGGAAACATAATAATGCAGGACAGCATGCGCGATTCCTTCATGGTGGCGCTGAAATATCTCGGATACTCTCTTAACACAAAAGATGAGGCACAGATAAGGGAAGCGGCGCAGCTTCTCAAAGACCAGAAAAGCGATGTGGAAAGTTACCTCGTTGATGAGGCAAGGGATGAGGTTGTAGCCGGAAATGCCGTAATGGCTGTTGTATATTCGGGAGAAGCATATCTCGGGCACGAGTATAACGAAGACCTTGCATATGTTGTTCCCAAGGAGGGATCCAACTTATGGATCGATTCCTGGATTGTCACCGACAACTGCAAAAATAAAGACGCTGCAGTAAAATTCCTTGATTTTCTCTGCCGCGAGGATGTTGCAAACGCCAACTTCGAATATATCTATTATTCAACTCCGAATACAGCAGTTGTACAGTCGATGGATGAGGATCTCAAAAACGATCCTGCGATCATCCCTTCGGATGATTCGATCAAAGACTGCGAAGTATATGAAGCCTTTGACGAAAAAACCACTCAACTGTACAACGAACTGTGGAAAGAGATCAAGGCAGAGTGATATCGGATATCAGTGCCTGATATGCCTCTCCTCTGTTTCTCTCATCTTCATCTCGGATGCGATCATCGCTTCTCTTCTGGCCTTGATGCGCATCTTTCTCCTGTGATGGACAAGCTCCAGGAAGCAAAGAAGTGCAAGTACGAGACCCAGCAGGGCGATTATTGAAAACCTCAGGACGATCGTTCTCGGACTGACTGCCTCATAAGCTATGGCATATTCCGAGAACCTGTCGGTCCTGAATGTAACATTGTTCGGATCGTTTCCTATGTCCTTTAATATATCCACTTCTCCGTTATGATCCCGGATCACGCAGAACTTCCTGCCCTTTTTGCGGAACTCCTGAGGGATGGGAAGGACCACTTCAAGCTCGGCACCGGTATTGCTGATGATCGAAGTCACTCCACCTGCAGTCTTTAAGATCACAAAATCGAAATAGCTGACAGGCTTGTACCCTACCTTGGATGAAAGGGCCGATTTGGTCTCTTTATCGATCGTCTCGGTGCTGTCGGATATATCAATGTTAAATGCAACATTGCCGCCCGAAAGCACGGATATTTTCTCATCTTCGGTCAGGGATTCGGCGATGACATCCTCAAAGTTTGTGATCGTGGGATTGTCGTGGTACAGTCCGACCGAAGTCTCCTGCTTGTCTGCCGCATAACTGTTATTGACCGTTATCTTAAGGTTGCCCGCCTCATATGCTTCACGAAGGAGGGGAAGGTCGTTCTTCTCCCTTATCATCACGCGAAGGGAATCTTCATCAAGTGCATGCTTTGCCATAACACTTTCCGCAGGAGCAGAGGATGTGCCCGGTTCATCCAAAAGTATCGTATATACATCATCTGCATGCTGTTCGGGATCGGGTGCAGAAATATCATCCGGTACATCCGTGTAAACGACATGCTGTTCCGGAACTGCTCCCTCTGTTGCCGTCCTGTCGTTATATGCCGTATTCTTCTGGTCCTTGGTCTTGTCATCAACCACTATCGTGGCGGAATTGGATGAATTCTTGGACGGTGACGGCGTTTTGGTAACTTCAACGGGCTTGAGTTCGAAGCTTGCCGCGATGGCATGATTGCCGCTGACATTATTGAAGGTATATGTTGCGACCGTACCGATGTTCAGACCGTCGACCATAACCGCAGCTATCCTGTAGCCAGCCGAAGGCATGATATTGTATGTGACGCTGCCGCCCTGGGCAACCACATAGTTGCCGCTCGGAGTGATGCTTCCTCCGGTATTTGCTATCCCGGAAACGATGGTATATGTCGTTGCGCCTTTCTTCATGAAGTTTGCAACAAGGCTTACATCATTCTTGACGGGATCGATAGTATAGGTCTTATCTTTTGAAACGAGCGACCCGTTTATGGTCCAACCGGTAAAATCATACCCGTCGGCAGGATATGCCGCCAAAACGGCCTTTTCGCCCCTGTCATATGTGTCGGCTCCGTCAATGGAACCGGCTCCCTGGGGATTGACTGCCACCTGGATCTTATAGTGCGATTTTCTGAACACGGCAGTGATGCTTCTGTCGCTTGTTATATTGTTAAGCTGGATAGTTTTGCTGGTCGCCAGGGTCTGTTTGTCTTCCACAAACTTTTCAAATTCATATCCATCCTTTGCCTTGGCGGTTATAGTCATATTCCCGCCGTAAGGAACACTGGCGCTGTCTGTTATGGTACCGGCATCGGAATCATTTACATCTGTCCTGACATAACATGTGCCACGCTCAAACCTGGCAACAAAGGTTCTGTCAGCAGTTATGCCGTCGATCCTTGCCTGCGTGCTTGAAGAGATAAGGTTTCCGGCCTCATACCAGCCCTTGAACGAATAATTGTTGTTGGCGGATGCGGAAAGGTTCACGCTTCCTCCGTCGCTTACGGCACCGCCGCCCGTGGCAACACCGCCCTCTGACGGGTCTGCCTGGACCGTCACTATATGATCGGCCTTCTTGACCGCAACCGTGGATGTTCCGAACTTGCTCGTATCCTGGCATGATGTTGCGATAACGGTAAGCGCCGTAGATGTCTCTGAAGATCCAACAGACAGGAGTCCGTTTCCGTCAATATATGTATCCGAACTGTTGTTACCGTTCACCGACCATGTCACTGATCTGTCATAGTCGTTTCCGCCCCGGACATCGGCAGTATACTGCAGAGTCTTTCCGGGTGCCACGGTAGAAGCGCCTCCGGTTACGGTCACGCTCGTGATATAGGGTTCCTCGGCAAGTACCGTAATGTGTGCTCTTGCCGTATCCGAATGAGCCCTTGTGGGGTCATCTCCCGAATAGAACACGTATCTCGCACTGTAATCGCCCTGTCTGATACCGTCCTCGGATACCACAGAAAACGTGCACTGGTCACCGGGATCCAGATATGTGTCTCCGTTGCACGAAAGAAGAAAAGCCGTGTTGGGATCGATCTCATCCCAGGCAAGGTTAAATCCGTTATTGCCGACATTGACGACCTGGAAATACATGTTGAGAACCACATCGCCTTCATGGATCGTACCGAAATCTATATTGGCATTATAAACGGCGATATCATAATCCGTCGGCGACGGAGGTTCCGGCGTGGGAGTCGGTGTATCCGTAGGCTCCGGCGTCGGGGTCGGTGTATCCGTCGGTTCCGGTGTGGGGGTTATGATCCCGGTCGGATAAGGCCTGAAATTGGGATCGTCATCATCGTCATCATCGT
>JAFXQX010000030.1 GCA_017526745.1 Lachnospiraceae bacterium
GCATTTATTTCATCTTGTGATAGCATTCCGTCCATACTCTATCTCTCCTCCTTTCATGAGGTATCGGCACGACTCCTTCGTCGTCCTGCCAGTTCGTCGGAACGCATCTGAAAATGACTTCGTCATTGGCGTTCCTCCTCTTCTAAGGTATCGGCACGACTCCTTCGTCGTCCTGCCAGTTCGTCGGAACGCATCTGAAAATGACTTCGTCATTGGCGTTCCTCCTCTCTTAAAATCTCAGTAACTCTAACCGCGTATCCGTCTCTCGACGTACCCGGCAGGGCTTTGAATTTCTGAATGTTTCCTACAAATATGTCGAGCTGTGAATCCACTTTGCTGCCAAGCTTTATGATATCTCCGAGCTGAAGGTTTACAAAATCGCTTACCGTGATCGTGCTCCTTCCGAGCACAGCCCGTATCGGCATGTGGATCTTTCGTATTATCGTCTCGATGTGTTCGCTGAACTCTTCTCCGCTGTTGTCCTTCATGTTAGCGAACCAGTACTTCGTATTCAGTTTGTCCATGACCGATTCGAGTGTGAAATACGGAAGACACACGTTCATCAGTCCTTCGACATCACCTATCTTGACATTTATCGTAACGATCGCGATCATTTCCGACGGTGCGATGATCTGTGCAAACTGGGGATTGGTCTCTACCCTCTCAAGGTAAGGATTTATATCCGTAACATTCTTCCACGGTTCCCGCAGCAGCTGAACGCACACTGTTATGATCTTGTCTATGATCGACCTCTCGATCTCCGAAAAGTCCCTGCTCTTATCCAGCGGATTACCCTGGCCTCCAAGCATTCTGTCGATTATCGCATATCCCAGATTGGCCGCTATCTCCAACAGAACGTTTCCGCCGAGAGGATCGAAGTTTACCACCGCAAGCAGTACCGGGTTGGCAAGTGCGGTTGAAAATTCCGAGAACGTACATGCCTCCGAGTTGACAACGCTGACCTGTATGTTCTTTCGGAGGTACACCGGCAGGTTGGTCGAAAGGAGCCGGCCGTAGTGTTCGAATATTATCTCGAGAGTTCGCAGATGTTCCTTGGAGAATTTTGCCGGGCGTCTGAAATCGTAGCTTTTCGCCGATCGCTCGTCAATGCTATTGATGTCTTCTGCGTCAAGTTCGCCTGAGCTTAAGGCCTGAAGGAGACTATCAATCTCATTTTGCGAGAGAACTTCGCCCATTAAGCTCACCTCACTTCTCTCAACACAACTCCGTTGTGTTACTCAAATTTTATTTATGCACACGATTAATCACTGAAACTTAATGTCGCGGAAGTACGCTTCATACACGAAATCTGAATCAAACATGGCCTGAACCTTGGCAAGTATCGCTTCCTCTATGCCGTGTACATTGGCCTGTGCTTCTTCTTTGGTGTACTGTCCGACAACTTCTATGATCTCGCTCTTTATCTTACTTTCTTTGGCAGCGAGCATGGGCTGGTAGGTCTTGTAATCCTCGTGTTCCTTGTTGATCGAGAAGGACATCGAGCACATAGCATAATGGTCTCTTCCATCGCCGCTGTCCTTTAGGGCAACGGTCATGGGATCGGCTATGTCGTAGACTTCGGAATTCTCCGGAAGAACCTGTGCCTCCTCAGCCACTTCCTCCTGTCCCGCACTGCTCTCAAGCTCGAGGTTTAAGATGGCTGCTATGTCATCAACCAGGGCTATCGTCTTGCGGTTTGCGGATACGGTCGAGAACATAATGATCCCCGTAAGCACTACATTTACGGCCACCAGCGCCAGTATGATAACTGACATAAGGTTTTTTTTCATTGGTTTATTCCCTCTTTTTCTATAATTACCATCCCCGCTCAAACGCCGCTCCGGCTACCCGATCAAAGATCGGGTCATGGTGCGGCTAAAGGATTGTATATCTTGATCTCGACGCGTCGGTTCTTGGCACGTCCTTCGGGTGTTCCGTTATCCGCTACGGGTATATACTCTCCGCGGCCGGAATGCTTGATGTTTGACGGATTGAGGTTTGTGTTCTCAACAAGGTAATCAAACACCGAAAGCGCTCTCGCACTTGACAGTTCGTTATTGTTAGCAAACTTTGCGGTACTGATCGGAACGTTGTCCGTATGTCCTTCGACCTCTATAACAGACTCCGCATACTTCTGGAGGATGACTCCGACCTTCTCCATGAGGGGAAGAGCCTCTGGCTTGAGATCAGCCTTTCCGGAATCAAACAGGAGCGCTCCGTTAAGTGTCAGTTCGACGTACTGCGATGTAAAATCAACATCGATATCACCGGTTAAGTTCTGCTCCGCAAGAGCCTCGTCGATCTTTTCCGCCAGCTGCTCATTCTGTTTGAGCATCTCCGCCTGAACATCGGAAACCTTTTCATCGAACTCCTTGAACTCGTCGGACTCTTCATCGGACTGTGCCGCCTGTCCCATCGTGTTCATGTACTCATCAAGCTGTGAGAGCTGACTGACACCGTTATTTATAAGGAGTCCCTCAAGAAGGGACGATCCGCCCGAATCGAATATCGAAAACGTCTGTGAAAAACTTGCCGCCACCAGTGCAAACTTCTCTGCGTCTATCGTTGACATCGCAAAAAGCATAACGAAGAAGCACAGCAGCAGGTTCATCAGGTCGGCAAAGGTCGATTGCCACGCCGGCGCGCCTTTCGGGGGCTCTTCTTCTTTGCGCTTGGCCACTACTCTTCGCCTCCCCCTTCTTCACCGCCGCCGGATCCCCGGTCACCCGGAGCCAGGAACGACTTAAGCTTTTCTTCTATGACACGGGGGTTCTCGCCTGCCTGTATTGAAAGGAGCCCCTCTATGGTGATCTCTTTGACCTTCATCTCCGCACCGTTGACTTTCTTGAGCTTTGAAGCAAACGGTGCGCAGATCCAGTTTGCAAGAACCGAACCGTAAAATGTCGTGATGAGGGCAACGGCCATGTTAGGGCCCAGAGCCGCAACATCATCCATGTGATAAAGCATCATAACGAGTCCCAGCAGGGTTCCGATCATACCCCAGGCAGGACCCATACCTCCGAGATCCTCCCAGAATCCGATATTGACCTTATGACGGTCATCGATACTGATAAGCTCGGTTTCCATTATTCCTCTTACAAGATCGGGATCCGTACCGTCGACGATGAGCATGACTCCTTTTTGAAGGAAAACGTCATCAAGACCTGAGGCTGCTTCTTCGAGTGAAAGAAGGCCTTCTTTACGTGCCACGTTGGAAAGATCTATTATCTTCTGAATGATAGCGCCCGGATCCTCGCTTCCGTGCATGAAAGCGATCTTGGCGCTCTTTAAGCCGCCTACAAAATCCTTGATGCTGGTACCGCCGAATATGGCAGCAAAAGCTCCACCAAACGTGATCATGGCAGAGGGGGCATCAAGGAAGTATTTTATTCCCGCTGCTCCGTCCTGTCCGAGAAGGATGGACACGAACATGAATACAAGGCCCGCTATTACACCTACTAAGGTTGCTATGTCCAAAACAATACACTCCCGATTACTGATTCGTGCGCTCATAAATCGGACGCTAGGCCATTAATAAACGCACATAGTTATTTTACTAAATTATTATGTAAATGTCCATGAATTTTTCCTGTATTCAATAAGTGCCCAAAAGGGACGCGTACCCTGTACGCGCCCCACTTTCATATTGGGTCACTTATTATCTCTTAAGGTTTGTAAGTTCCTCGAGCATGGAGTCGGAAACCGTGATTATACGGCTGTTTGCCTGGAATCCTCTCTGGGTTGTGATCATATCGGTAAACTCTGCGGAAAGGTCAACGTTTGACATTTCCAGAACACCTGTCGACAGGCTTCCGGAGCCGGCCGTGATATCTTCACCGATGCCGTCAAATGCTCCGGAGTTGGGTGTCGACTGGTAAAGGTTGTCACCGATCTTCTCAAGACCTGACGGATTTGCAAAGTTTGCAACCGCGATCTGTCCGAGGAGCTTGCTTGTTCCGTTATCATATGTTGCTGTGATCTTACCGTCCTGACCGATGGCAACTCCGCTCATCTGACCGACCTTACGTCCTGCGTACTGTCCCTCATAGTTACCGGAATTACCTTTGATCGTTGATGTACCCTTGTTATCATACATCGTTGATGTTCCGACAAACATCTTGATCGGATCCTGGAAAGCCTGGATACCGTCAGGTGTTGTGGCATCTATTGTGATCGTAAACGGCTGTTCGTTCGTGGTCCCTGGTATCAGGTTCTGGTTCTTACCTGTCTTGGGATCATAGTGGAGCGTATTCTGATCAAGAGATATGCTCTTGGGGAATCCCGTGGAATCCTTTTCTCCGGGGCCTCCTTCAGCATCATATCCGGTCTTTTCATATCCGGGTTCAGTCTTTTTGTGAATGAGGCTGTATCCTTTGGAATCCACAAGATCAAAGGCCTGGATATTATAGTCACCTTCTTTTGCGATCTTTGTGTCGGTTCTGTCGTAATACGTAACACCGTCCACTGCCACTCCGCTTGCCTGAATAAACTTTCCCGAGTCGGCAGGAAATTCGATGTAATACTTGTCCACATTAGTGGTTCCGGGAGTTATAGTGTCTGATGTTACTGTGTAAGCCGACGTATAGTCAGTGATCGCAAACTTTGCTATATAGCTGTAACCGAGGTTATCGTACAGGCTGATATTCGTGATCAGTCCCTTTGTTGATGAAAGCTGCGTGCTGTTCTTGTCTATAACGCCCGAAAGGTATGAATTTGTAGTCTGCTCGGGTTCAGAAACCAGCTTTTCGGGAGACATGATGCGAAGCGGGGTTACGGTGTTCTTGATGATCGTTCCCGGATTGTTCGGATCTTCCTGCCAGCCCATTACGGTATAACCGTTTGAGGTCATGGCAAGGTTTCCCATACCGTCAACGTAGAATGCGCCTGCTCTTGTGAAGTAGTTGTTCGAGCCGTCACTTACTACGAAGAAGCTGTCGCCCTTTATCTGTACATCAAAGGGGTTTCCTGTTGACTGGGAAGCTCCCGATGTTGATATATTTGCATTGATCGCACCGGTCATAACGCCGAGACCGATCTGCTTTGCATTGATACCGCCGCGGCCTGTAGCTGCGTTTGCTGCCGATGCCGACTGGGTTGTCTGGTACATAAGTTCCTGGAATGTCACGTTCTGTGACTTGTATGCTACAGTGTTAACGTTTGCGATATTGTTACCGATAACGTCCATCTTGGTCTGGTGAGTCTTCAGTCCTGCAACACCTGAAAAAAGTGATCTCATCATAAGGCATTTACCTCCTTAGCCTGTGCCCTTCCGTCATTCGGGGCCTGTGGAGGGATCTCCTGAAAGGTCCGATCCCGTTAACTGTTATCTTTAAGCTATCACCGCTCCGTCGATGTTCGTAAATACGTTGCCGTTTGAATCATCTTTGTCGAGAGCTGTTATCACGGTCTGATTTTTCACATTTACTATGAATGCGAGCTGGTCGACCATCACCAGTGATTCATTGATTCCCTTCTGTCCTGCAGCCTGCATCCCTGCCGTAAGGCGGTTCATCACTTTGTCCGATAATTCGATGTTTCTTTCGGATAAACGGTTTGCTGCGTGCTTCGAAAACTTCGGTACTGCATTCTCTGTCTTCTTGCCTTCAAAAACCTCGGCGAATGATTTTCGCCCCCGGGCTGCGGCCTCGCTGCTTACGGCCTTTTCTAAATACTGGCTTGCTGCCTGTTCGATGGAGGGGAACTGTCCGTTTAATACCTTCATAGGCTCCTCCTTATCTTCTGTCAGCCTTCTTCGTCTTCTGTGTCTGTCTCCTCGGTCTTGCCGTTCTCCGCATCCTCAATGTGTACGAGTTCTGCCATTCTGTCCTGGTACTTTCTGAAATCTGCAAGTGCCGCCGGTGAGAGGAATTCCTTCTCGTATGTCGACATGTCGCCAAGCACCTTTGTGAGATTGTCTACGACATCACGATAGCTCGTTGTGAGGCTTGCGAGTGTCGGAAGCGAGTTAAGGCTTGCCATGAACTCATTTGCAAGGTTATAAGCGTTCAAGTACTTCTCGTCCACGACTGAATCGAGGTCATCGATCGAATACTTCTCTTCGCCGATATTAAGATAACCTTTTCCGTTCTCAACTGAAACGAAATCCACTTTGCCGCCCTTTATGGTCTCTTCCCCGGTGGTCTCGTTCTTGACCTTGACCGTCACATACTGTCCTACAAGCTGTGAAGCTCTGGTCAGGTCGGATGATGCAACGAGGTTTGTCATCTGCTCCAGTTCGGAGAATGTGGCGAGCTGTGAAACATATTCGGTATTGTCAGTAGGCTCCAGCGGATCCTGATATTTCATCTGGGTAACTAAGAGCTGGAGGAACGCCTCCTTGTCAAGATCACTCGACTTGGCCGTCTCGTTCTTCTTGGCTTCGGCAGCTGGCACACCGTTCTTCTGGATCTCTCCATTAACAATGTTTGCTACTGTTGACATATGCTGTGTCTCCTTTATGCTGTGAAGTCTACGCTGTTACCTGATCTTGCCATCATGTCGGCTGTAAGCTTTTCCTCTTCGCTAAGCTCTTCGATATCGCCTTCTTCAAGATCACCGAGATTGATACGACGTCTCGTTCCTACTCTTCCGGCTCTTGCGGGATCCCTGTTCGTGTTTCCGTCTCCCGTATCCGATCCGGTGCCCCTGTTCAGATCGTAGTTTGCAACTGATACTTCAACTGCTTCCACTTTCTGTCCCTGCTCGTTGAATGTTTCCTGTAAGGTGATCAGCTGGCTTTCCAGCGCTGCCTTGACTGCTTCATTCTGTACAAGGATGTGGGCTGTAACTACTCCGTTTGTCGATGCTATGTTCATGTTCACCGTACCGAGTGATGCGGGATGAAGCTGAAGTTCCATCGATGTCGTATCGGGTGAGTAGTTGACTCTGATCGTTTCCGTTACCTGACTCATTATCGACTCTGCCTCCGCATTTGCGCTTGTGTAATGAGTAACGGTCTCGATCACTTCTCCGAGGTTATTGACCGTGGTCTCTACCGTTGTGGCAGCGGGTGCTGCGGTCACTATCTCGCTTTCCGCAAATCTCGAAGCATGTTCAAAACCTTCGTTATTGCCTTTAAGGTTTGACTCCTCAGTCTTGACAGCTGCCTTGAAGGTCTCTGTCGTTCCTGTTGTTGTCCTTGCCAGCGGATCCTGTGTTACAGGCTCTTCTGTGCTTCTTGCAGGCTCCTGAGGTTTTGCTTCGGGTGTCCCCTTAACCTCTACCGTAACAGTTTTTGTTTCCGTAAGAACTGTTTCGGGCCTTTCTTCTTCAATTATGATTTTCGATGCGTCAGCATCTGTTGTTTCGACTTCCCTGTCTTGGATTGGTACCTGAATCTCAATCTTCCCGTCCATGGGAACGACTGCTTCGTTTGTATGAAGCTCAGGTGCCTCTGAATTGTTTGTAAGATCTGAAAATGTTTCCTTGACCGCATCTTTGATAGATTCGTTCTTAAATACCGGTTCGGGGTCTTTGATACCGAACTGTGCGGTAAGGTCTGCAACCGCATCTTCTGCTGTCCCAACTATCTCTTTAACGTTCTGGTAAAGCTCGGCGTTTGTGATTAGTGAGATCGAATCGGGTGTTTCCGTAAGCTCCATCGCAAGATCTTTGATGCTTACGGGATCGAGCAGATCGATTGCGGTAAGTCCGAGGGTTTCCATCGCCTGTGTGAGCTCTTCATCGCTCACCCCGAGTACTTCCCTGATCTTGTTAAAGATCTTTGAAGCCTCTTGTGCAACTGCTTCGGTAAATTCCGCTTTGTCCGTCTCGTCTGAGATAACATCGCGCTTTACCGGTTCCTCGGCTTTGATCTCCTTGCTCTTAGGTGTTTCAACCGTTGTCCTGGGTGATCTTGTATCATCCGTCGGCTCAACTTTTGCCACATCTTCCTTGGCATTGCTCATTACCTCGGAAAATCCCTGAGCGTCGGAAACCGCTGCGTTGCCGGGTTTGATTCCGGCCGTAACGTTTGTAAGCATCAGATCGCTTACATTGGTTACCGTAGTGTTTGCCATCTTCCGTCCTCCTCTCTTCAGTTTTCAAGGTGCGTTAACACTCACAATCTATATCGACCTCTGAAGAGAAATACTTAACCCTGTTTTAGATATTTTAGGTGTGCCGCACAGGAAGGACTCTTCCCGCTTCATGGGCCCCTCCTTCCAACAATTACTGCGGATCCATGATCTTTGTCAGTTTTGATGCAAGCTCCTTGTCCATGGCCTGCAGGATCTTCGCCCGCGGACTGTCATCCATATGGTTTAATATCTTGGCCACAAGATCGAGGCTGTCGCCCATCTGGTCGAATATCGCCGCGGCCTGCTTGGGCTTCATCTCGCTGTACGTCTTGACGTACTGATCCATTATCTTGTCTTCCTCGAGCTGGGCCACAACCTGCTTGTACAGATATTCGGCATTCTCGGGGTCGATCTGCTCATAATATGATTTGTACTGGTCTATCTCGGGCGCCTTGTCGTTAAATACGACCTCTTCGTAGAATTCGGTCTTGAGCTTCTGGAATTCGATCTGGCTGTCCTCAAACGTACGCAGGCGCAGGATCTCCTCCTTGAGAGCCTTGATCTCTTCGGATTCCTCGTCGCCGCCCTTGGCTGCGGCTTCTTTTAACTCGTCGATCTGCTTGTTGAGACGTTCGATCTCCGCAAGCGCATCGGGAAGATTATCGAATTCGCCTGCATATTCTTCGGTGCTGGTCGCTTCCGGGAGTATCTTGTTGATGACCGGAACGTCCTTTAGTATGGGGCGCAGCACTCCGGATCCGAACCCTCCGATATCGAGCTTGATGAGAAGTGCCAGGATCGCAAGCCATATCAGGACGATCAAAATGACAATGATAAGCACGGAGGGCGAAAATCCTTCGTCCTCATCATCGATATCGGCATAAAGAGCGCCCGAATCAGTCGCAAGGGCATCGAATCCTCCGCCTTTGCCGGCCTTCTTGGCAGCTTTCTTCTCTTCTTTTTCTTTTTTCTTTTTTTCCTTGTCGGAGAGCTCCTGGCTCTCTTCCATTTCGTCTGCCATCTGTATCTACTCCGTTATATTTTTTGAGACAGTTCCTCCGTCCCCGAGTCTCATGTCAGGTCCGCGAAGCGGGCGTGACACGGCGACGTTGAGTTCGACCCGTGAAGGGGAGAACTCAATGTTGGTCTTCCGAGCCGAACCGGTAGCTTACGAGTTCGTCGATCTCTTTGCTCTCCTTGGCGGCCTCTTCCTGCTTGAACACTTCGAATTCACGTTCCTTGAGCCGCTCGTGGGTCTTGCGGTCCTGCATTGCAGCGGTAAGCTTCTGGCGGGCGACCTCAAGTTCCTGACGGGCGGCCGCAAGGTTTAGCTCCTGCTGCCCGATGTGGTACTTGATGACCTCGAGTCCGTCCTCGGCCTCTTTGATCGAGGTAATATCAAGTTCAGCCCCGACAAGGCCTTTTAACACCGCCTCATGCTCGTCGCGGCGCGCCTTAAGGGCTAGAAGCTTTGCCTCTTCCTCGCGCTCTTTGGCCGCTGCCAGGGCGAATTCATTCTTCGCCTGGGTCTCGAGCTTTTCCTTCACATTGAGGATGTTCTGCATCCTATAACGAAATCTTGCCATAATATGTTGGTAGGGGGGACCACCGCAGGTGGTGGGACCCTGGCTACACCGCGAGCCGCCATCCGACGCAGTCGGATTCTGATCGGCGAGCGTCCTTAGCCATTGTTGGTAGGGGGCGGGCGTCCTTAGCTAACAGGTTCCTGCGCATCATCCGCAAATATCCCCTCGAGAAGCTCTATCTCCTCATCGAGCGTATACCTGCTGTCGACATCCTGACAGAGAAAATCATTCACCTGGTCTATCTTCTCGATGGAATAATCGATGTTGGGGTTCGCACCTGACTTATATGCTCCGATATTGATCAGGTCCTCGGCCTCTGTATATGTCGCAAGCACGGTCTTGAGGCGGTTTGCCACAGCCTTGTGCTCTTTGGTCGCTATCTGGCTCATGCAACGGGAGATGCTCTGGAGGACATCGATCGCGGGATAATGATTTTTATGGGCAAGCTTACGATCGAGCATTATATGTCCGTCCAGTATCGATCTTGCGGTATCCGTTATCGGTTCGTTAAAATCATCCCCGTCGACAAGTACCGTATACAGCCCGGTTATCGACCCCTTGTCATCACAGCCCGCACGCTCCAGAAGCTTTGGCATCTGCGCATAAACGCTCGGTGGATATCCTCTTGTTACGGGCGGCTCACCGCTTGCCAGTCCTATCTCACGCTGTGCCATTGAAAAACGCGTCAGGGAATCCATCATCAGAAGGACATCCTTGCCCTGATCGCGGAAATATTCGGCTATCGCCGTTGCGGTCTGTGCGGCCTTACGTCTTACAAGCGCCGGCTTGTCGGATGTTGCGACGACCACGACGGATCTTGCCATGCCTTCCTCGCCAAGGTCGCGCTCTATGAACTCACGTACTTCCCTTCCGCGCTCTCCAATAAGAGCGATGACATTTATGTCGGCCTTGGTGTTTCTTGCAAACATGCCGAGGAGCGTACTCTTTCCGACGCCGGAGCCGGCGAATATGCCTATACGCTGGCCTTTTCCTATAGTCATGATACCGTCCACGGCCTTGACGCCGAGAGGCAGTATCTCGCTTATGATCTCTCTTTTGAGCGGGTCGGGTGCCGGTGCTTCGATCGGGTAGGTGAGTGCGGTATTAAGCTCGCTCCCGTCGATCGGACGACCCAGTCCGTCAAGTGCAAGGCCCAGAAGTTCGGGTCCCACCTGAACCGAGAGAGGATAACCCATGTTCTCGACTATGCAGCCGCTTCCGATCCCTTCGGTAGTCTCAAACGGCATGAGGAGTGTCTTGCCGTCCTTGAAACCGACAACTTCGGCAAATACAGCCTTGTCCTCTTCTTCGTCGACAATGATCCTGCACAGATCATCAAGCTTCGCATCGGGGCCGTTTGACTCGATCGTAAGACCGACCACGTTCACGACCTTCCCGAGCCGTTTGAAATATGTTTTATCGAATGATTTTTTGTATTTATCGAAGTCTATATCCATCTGTAAAATCTAAGGCGAGGGTTATATTGTTTCCAAGAAAACCCTGTGAAAGGGCCGGTACTTAGTCGTCGTCTTCTGACGACTTATGTACCGCTGCGCTTGAACAGGAGCGAGAGCGGGTTTTCGAGGAAATACATATAACCCGAGCCGTCTGCGTCATCATGTGTAAGCCAGGATCCGCAACTCTTTCTTGAGAAGCTCGAGTTCGGTACCGATACTGCAGTCATATATCCCGCTGTCTGCCTCGATAAAGCTGCTGCCGGCCGAAAGCGTCATATCCTCGATGATCTCTACGGTCACGGAATTGCCCAGGCCCGCCGTAAGGTCGTCCCTGTTCTCCATGACATATTCATGATCTTCCTTTGACACATGAACAAGGAAGTTCCTGCCGCCTTCAATGTTTCTGATCGCATCCTTCAAAAGATAGCAAACGACATCGTTCCTGCCTGATAGGTCGATGCCGAACACATGCGAATAAACGTCGGTGAGCGTTTCTACGAACTTCGGTTCAAGCTCGGCGATCTTCGCCTCATATTCTTCGTCAAGCTGAGCCGCCTTGGCCCTGGCCTCTTCTTCTATCGCTGCGGCCCTGGCAAGCCCTTCGTTGTAGCCTGCCTCGTTTCCTTCGGCAAGCCCCTGCTGCCTGGCCTCTTCAATGACAGCCTCGGCTTTTTCGTTTGCTTCTTCTATGATCTTTGCCGCCTGCTCATTGGCATCGGCGATTATCGACTCTGCCTGTTCGTTCGCCTCTTCAACGAGCTTTTCGACAGCCTCGTTCCTGGCCTTTTCGGCAGCGACTTCTTCCTGGTCAGCAAGGAGCGCATCAACCTGAGCGGCATCAAGACCTTCGTTAAAATCATCCGCAAAGTCTTCCTCGGGGGCTGCTTCGAGTATCTCCGAAAGTGCTTTTATCCTGTCGGATACAGCCTGGTTGGAATCGATGACGCGTTTCTTTTTGGCCTCGCCGTCGCCCGCATAGTTCACGTTGTAGGATTTGATCAGGGTACTAGACAACTATCTCATCTCCTCCGCCACGCGAGATAACGATCTCGGATGCATCCTCAAGACGCCTTATCGTATTGACTATCTTCTGCTGGGCTTCCTCGACGTCCTTCATGCGGACAGGGCCCATGAATTCCATATCCTCTCTGATCATGACTGCGAGACGCTTTGAAAGGTTATTGAAAATCGCATTCTGAACTTCCTCGTTTGCACCCTTAAGAGCGATCGCAAGGTCGGAATTGTCGACATCACGGAGCACTCTCTGAATGGCACGGTCATCAAGCAGCAGGATGTCTTCGAATACGAACATCTTCTTTCTGATCTCGTCGGCAAGTTCGGGCTCGTCGATCTCGAGAGTTTCCATGATATGTTTCTCTGTACTTCTGTCTACCGTGTTCAGGATATCTACAACGGCATCCACACCGCCGATGATGGTGTAATCCTGATTGACGAGAGATGAAAGCTTGGATTCGAGTATCTTTTCCACCTCCTTGATGACATCGGGACTCGTACGGTCCATCATTGCGATACGCTTTGCAACATCCGACTGTCTGTCGGGCGGGAGCGCCGATATGATGAGCGCAGCCTGAGACGGATTCAGGTACGACAGTATGAGCGCGATGGTCTGGGGATGTTCATCCTGTATGAAGTTAAGAAGCTGTGAAGCTTCGGTCTTACGTATGAACTCGAAAGGCTTAACCTGAAGAGATGCGGTAAGCTTTCCGATAACGTCGAGCGCCTTCTCGTTTCCGAGTGCCTTCTCGAGGAGCTCCTTGGCGTAGTTGATACCGCCTTCGGCGATGTACTGCTGTGCAAGACAGACGCCGTAGAATTCGTTTATGACCTCTTCCTTGACCTGCGGCGTGACGCTTCTGGTATTGGCGATCTCAAGAGTCAGGTCTTCTATCTCTTCCTCCTTGAGATGCTTGAATATGAGCGCACTTCTTTCGGGCCCCAAAGCTATGAGAAGAATAGCAGCCTTCTGGAGTCCGCTTAAGGCGGGTTCTTTTTCTTTAGCAGCCATGTATTACCCCCATTCCTCGTTCAGCCAGTTCCGTAGAAGCTGTGCCGAGGCATCCGGATTGTCATCCACGAATTTCTCGACCATAAGGCGTATCTCGGACTTGGACTCGAGGTCGATATCTTCAACATTCTGATGTTCCTGGGTGGTTGTGAGCAGGTCGTCGACCGAAAGCTCGGGTTCCGCTTCCACTTCTTCTTCCTTGTTCTTCTTGAAAGTCGTAAGAACAACGATACCGAGAAGTGCCAGGATGAGCACTATCAGAATGATCTGAGCTATGTTCGAAGGAGAAAGGTTCAGGCCTTCCTCCGGCTGGAAAATCGGGACATCGTATGCAACGATCGAAATGTTTGCGACAGGTATTCCGGTCGCATTTGATACGAGGGTCAGCATTTCCTCGTCCACATCCTTCTTGACCTTTTCCTCGTTCTGAACCTTGAACTCGTCAAATGTAATGCCGTCAAGAAGTCCCTGAGCCCTTACGTCACTCTCCTTATAGATCACGAAATGGGATGCCGTGATGCCGATGGAAGAATTGCCGTAGTCAATGGCTCCCGGGGGTGTGACTTTGTCCGTGATCTTCTCGCTCGGAAGATAGTCACGGGATTCTTCGGTAACGGAATAGTTGGAGTTGTTGTTATCCTCCATCACGTAGGTCGTCTCTTCCTGGTTAGTATCGGTACCGGGAACTCCGCCTGCGCCGCCCTTTCCCTCGGCTTCGTATGTATCCTCGTGAGCCAGGACATTCGTACCGTTTGCATCCGCCTGGGTGTAATCATGCGTCGTCTCCTTCAGGGATGAAAAATCCATCCGAAGGTTCGGGGAAACCTTGACATCCTCGTAGAGGTTGGAACCCAGAAGGACCTGAATGACCTCCTGCTTGAGAGCGTTCTCGGCCTGGGTCTTGAGTGCGATCTGATTGGATGTGTTGACTGTACCGGAATTGTTTTCCGCCTCCTCCATTCCGGAAAAGAGGAGATTTCCCTGTGAGTCTATGATTGAGATGTTGTCGGTCGTCTTGTTGCCCAGTGCCGTTGCGATATTTCTCGCAAAGTTTTCGGCAACTCCTTCGGGAAGCGTATCATTAAGTTCGAGCATAACGGATGCATATGCTTCCTCTTCCTTGGCAAGGAGCGTTCCGTCATTGTCGGGGATCGAAAGGGTGACATACGCCTTCTTGACGTTTTCCGTCGCTTCCATGATCTCCTGAAGGTGAGACTCCTGGTAAAGCTTATATGTCTTCTGCTTGTCGGATTCGGTCGTGGACAGGCCGCCTGCAAGTGCACTTTCAAGACTGTATGAATCTGCGGGGAAATTGTTGGCACCGAGAAGCAGTGTTGCTCTTGCGATGTCCTGCTTCTGTACCGAGATGATCAGACCGTCATCGGTCGTCTGGTAAGGTATCGAATCGCCTTCGAGAAGAGCGGTGATCTCAGACGCCTGTTTGGCGCTCTCGCACGTGATCAGTGTCTCGAATCTGGGTCTTGTCAGAATAGTAGCCAAAATGGCAAGTGCCAAAATAACACCTGCCGTTACGCTGATAATTATCGTTTTCTGTTTTGCGGTAAACTTGTCCCACCACTCCTGTATCTTCTGGAGTATTTCCTTAAGCCGGTCTACCATCTCATTCAAGTCCTCCGGACAATGTCAAGATTGCGTAGCAATCGTGACGCGGCGACATCCGCGTAGCGGATGTTGGATGCCGGTCATTGATTAAACCTGTATCTGCATTAGCTCCTTATATGCATCAAGAAATCTGTCGCGAAGCGCAACCGTATATGAAAGTGCGGTTGATGCCTTGGCTGAGGCTATCGCCAGGTCATGAGTGTTCTCGGAGATGCCGAGCGCGAACTTCATTTCCTCCTCTTCTTCCTTATGAAGGAGCGAGTTCGTCTCGCCGACGTTGGAGAGCATTGAGTTGAAAAGAGAAGTAAAGCTTCCGTCTGTCGCTTCCGTTTTCGTTGATGCATTTGCGGCGGCTCTTGCTATCGGCTCGGAGCCTATGTTTAAAATATTGGTTATATCCATGTGTTCACCCTTAAAGCCTTATCATGCCCTGCCGATCTCGAGACCCTTCATTGCGATCGCCTTGCTGGAAGTAAATGCCGTTGCATTGGCCTGATAAGCCCTCTCCGCATCTATCATGTTCGTCATCTCGGTAACGATGTTGACGTTGGGATACAGAACATATCCGTCCTCATTTGCGTCGGGATGCGAGGGATCATATACCATCGTAAGATCCGACTGGTCCTCGTATACGCCCGTCGCCTTTACACCGTCGCCCACATCCATTCCGCGGGCACGGCGGAAGATCGTGCCGAAGCTTGTAACATCGGTAGTACGCTCCTGGAAAGTAACTATCTTTCTTCTGTAGGGCGTTCCTTCCTCGGTCCTTGTCGTGTTGGCATTGGCGACGTTCTGGGAGATTATATCCATGCGGAAGCGCTCTGCGGTCATACCGGATGCGTTAACGCCGAATGATTTAAAAATGCTCATTGTCTATCCCCCTTCCTTATTTGATCACAGCCCGAAGGTTCTTGAACTGGTTGTCGATACTGTTTGTGATGCCGTTATACTTGATCTGGTTGCTGGCAAGTTCAACGTTCTCGGTATCGATATCCACGTTGTTCTTGTCCATTCTGTACGACCAGTTCGGAATATCCGTATAAGCTCTCGGCTCAAGACGTCTTAGATGCTTGTTGGCATCAGCCTCTTTTTCCGTAAGGCTCTTATAGCGGCTCGCCTTCAGGGCGTGCTGCAGTTCGGTCTCAAAAGAGACATCCTGTCTCTTGTAGCCCGGTGTGTCAACGTTCGCAATGTTGTTTGCGATTGCTTCGTTCCTGGCCCAGGCACCGTCAGCTGCCTTGCCCAGGATATTGACGTGGTCAAATACTCCTGATGCGATCATAGAGTCCCCTCCTAGCAACATATTGTATAATAACATGTAACAATTATCAAGATGTAGTTTTGCGTATTGTTTCGGGCCCGTAAGGGGGCGAAAATCAAAAAACGGACTTCGCCATGCGAAATCCGTTTCATTTATACGTCAAAATCCGTTTTAATATTTATCGGCTGTTCACGTATAAAAGTTTAGCATATTTTGAGCAGATCTACCACTTCTTTTTTAATTCTTCTATCTCGTCATAGATCAGCTCGTTTGTGACTTTTATGTATGTTCCCTTCATTCCGGAAGACTTCGATACGATGACTCCGGCGCTCTCGAGCTTGCGGAGAGCATTAACGATAACGGACCTTGTGATGCCCTCGCGGTCGGCGATGCGGCTTGCAACAAGGATACCCTCAAGTCCGGACAGTTCGTCGAAAATATGTACCACCGCATCCGTCTCCGACGCGGAAAGTGTGGAAAGCGCAGCCTGTACGCCCTGCGCGCGCCTGTCCTCTTCGGCGGACTCCTCGGATACGGAACGGACCATCTCAAGTCCCACAACGGTCGCGCCGTACTCGGTAAGGATTATGTCTTCTATTGAGTATACTTCATTCCTAGGCCTATAGATGACAAGCGTGCCGTAACGCCTGCCTGCGATATCGATAGGGGTCACTATCGCCTGGTACGCGCGGTTGATCTCCTCGGAAAATCCGAGCGTCTCAAGGTTAACGCTTTCCTTGGTCGAGAGGATATCGACAAGTCTTTCATTAAGCCTCGGATCTATAAAAGAAGACACTTTAAGACCGGCAAAATCACCTATCTCGGAAAACCCCGTCCCGGAAGACATTCCGAGTATCTTGCCCTTTTTTGAAAGGACCAGGACATTCGAATCAAGAACAGCCCTCATCGCGTCGCAGATGTCATTGAAGGCGACTTTTCCGCTGTTCTTGCGGTGAAGTATGGCGTTTATCTTCCTTGTATCGTCTAAGAGTCGTACCGAGCTCATTTGGGCATCTCCTGTAAGTGCTTGCATTCTTCGTTCATGCACATAAGCTTGTTTCCTTTGCGGACCATAAGGCTTCCGCACTTTTCACATTTAACGTCAACAGGCTTTTGCCATGACATGAACGTACAGTCCGCGCCGGATTCGCATCCGTAGAATATGCGGCCCTTCTTAGTCTTGCGGATAACGATATCCTTGCCGCATACGGGACATTTGATCCCGATCTTTTCAAGATACGGCTTGGTATTGCGGCACTCCGGAAATCCCGGGCATGCAAGGAACTTGCCGTGGGGTCCGTATTTTATGACCATCATGCGTCCACAGACATCGCATTTTACATCCGAGACTTCATCTTTGATCTCAACCTTTGCAAGCTCGTCCTCAGCCTTTTTGACCGCTTCCGCAAGGTCGGGATAGAAGTTCCTGACTATCGTCTTCCACTCGATCTCACCTTCTTCAACGTTATCGAGCAGCATCTCGAGATTGGCCGTAAAGCGAAGGTCCACGATACTGGGGAAGGCTTCCTTCATGATCTTGTTGACCGCCTCACCCATTTCCGTGACGAACAGGTTTCTGTCCTCTTTTACGACATATCGTCTTGCTATGATGGTCGTGATAGTCGGAGCATAAGTACTCGGTCTTCCGATGCCCTGTTCCTCGAGCGCTTTTACGAGTGAGCTTTCCGTATAATGCGGGGGCGCCTGTGTGAAGTGCTGCCTGGCATCAATATCCTTAAGGGTGAGCGGCATCCCCTTCTGCAGATCGGTAAGTACGATGTTGTCGTCTTTTTCCTTGTCATCAGACTCCGTATATACTTTCATGAAACCGTCAAAGACGCGCTTTGATGCAGATACGGAGAAACGGTATTTCCCGGCACCGATCTTAACCTGGGTCGTCTCAAACTTTGCGGGATTCATGCGGCAAGCCGTGTATCTGTTCCAGATGAGCGTATACAGCCGCAACTGGTCTCTTGAGAGCGAATCCTTGACAGATGCCGGAGTCCTTGAGATATCAGTCGGGCGGATCGCCTCGTGGGCATCCTGGATCTTCTTGGAAGATCTTGCCTTCTGCTCCGGGACGCTTGTTGCCGCATATTCGCTTCCGTAAACGTTCGTTATGTATTCTTTTGCCGCAGTCACAGCCTCGTCGGATATCCTGGTCGAATCCGTACGAAGATATGTGATGATACCAATCGTACCTTCGCCCTTTATGTCGATACCTTCGTAAAGCTGCTGGGCAAGGCGCATCGTCTTTTGCGTCGAGAAGTTAAGGACCTTGCCGGCCTCCTGCTGAAGCGTTGAAGTGGTGAACGGAAGCGGTGATTTTCGCGTTCTCTCACCCTTTTTGACCTCAAGTATCTCGAACTTTTCCTTCTTAATATAATCCGTGATCTGATCTTTTTCCTTTTCGGATGAGATCGCTATCTTGCCTTCTTCGTCCCCGGTAAAATGTGCGGTGAGCGGTTTCTTTTCTCCCTTTGCCCCGAGCAGTGCATCGACCGTCCAGTATTCTTCGGGGATAAATGCGGCAACCTCATCTTCCCGGTCGCATATCATGCGCAGTGCCACCGACTGGACACGTCCCGCCGAAAGGCCTCTTTTGACCTTGGCCCATAATACCGGTGATATCCCGTATCCGACCATACGGTCAAGAACACGGCGGGCCTGCTGGGCATCAACGAGTCCCATGTCGATCTCACGCGGATGCTTAAGGGATTCCTTGACCGCGTTTTTCGTGATCTCGTTAAACGTTATCCTGTAAACCTTCTTGTCTTCAAGCTTAAGGGCATACAAAAGATGCCAGCTTATAGCCTCTCCTTCGCGGTCCGGGTCGGTCGCGAGATATATCTTCTCGGCCTTTTTGGCCTCCTTGCGAAGTGATGCGATCAGATCGCCCTTTCCTCTTATCGTGATATACTTCGGATCAAAATCATTATCCGGGCTCACGCCTATCTGGCTCTTGGGAAGGTCACGCACATGACCCATCGATGCCATGACCTCATAATTGGGTCCCAGGAACTTTTTGATCGTTTTAACTTTTGCGGGTGATTCCACTATGACAAGATACTTTGCCATCTGTACTCCTCCATGCCTCATCATAATATGAAGAAAAAGAATGCTCCCTTTCTTCGAAACATTCGCTAATATACAATATTTTATTTTGGATAGCAAGAAAAATATTCAGAAAATTTTCATGATTTGTCGACACAGGCAGTCTTACCTTCGTAATCGCTGCCGGTCTCCGAAGAAAACCTTGATGTGAACCTGGCGGGCTCATCAATAACGTCCGCCATAGTGTAAAATGCGGCCAGAACCATATGGGCTCCGTTATATTTAAGCGCGAACTTACCCTCGTCAAGAGCCGCTTTAAAACGGTCGATCTGCCACACGAGAATATCCGCGACAGTTATTCCGCAAACAACAAGTTCACAGAGAAAATCATTGTTTTGTCTGTAATAGTCAAACTCTTTAACGAGTTCGGGATATGCACTTATCCGGTTCCAGAAAACTTCAAGGACGCCGTCTTCTTCGGCGGCATCATCGCACAGTTTCCGGGCATATTCATACAATTCGTTCATGTTTTATCTGACCATGCTCGCAGTGATCGCGGAAAGCGATGCGGCTCCGCACATCCTCATAGCGTCGGCAAGCTCGGATCCGATCTTCTCGGTGTAGAGCTTGACGCCCGCTTCTGCGCCTCCGTATACCGCACCTACAAACGGGCGTGCTATAAGGACTGCATCCGCACCGAGTGCTATGGCTTTTAACACGTCAACTCCGCTCCTTATGCCGCCGTCAACGAGAATCATCATGTCATCCCCTACCGCATCGGCTATCTCGGGAAGGACCTCGGCAGTTGCCGGGCACTGGTCGAGCACGCGTCCGCCGTGATTGGAAACCACGATACCTGCGGCGCCCGCTTCTTTCGCCTTCATGGCACCGACAACAGTCATGATGCCCTTTACTATGAAAGGTTTCTGTGCCATTTCTATGATCTTTGCAAGTTCCTCCACGGACTTGAATCCGGCAGGTCTTTCAAGATTCTGCAGGAACGGGAGTCCTGCCGCATCAACATCCATAGCTACGACCGAGCAGTCCGACCCGCGGACCAGCTCGAACTTATCGGCAAGCGTCTGATCATCCCACGGCTTGACCGTAGGGATACCTGTTCCGCGACATTTCTTTATCGCCGCACAGGCATCGGCCATGACTTCCGGATAAACGCTGTCTCCGGTAAATGCGGCGATCCCCGCATCAGCACATGCCTGTACCAGAATACCGTTATATTCCATATCGTTGTACTTGGGGCCATAATGCATGTTAACGGCACCCACGGGACCGGCAAATACAGGATATCTCATCATTTGACCGAAGAAGTCAAACGATGTGTCGGGGGTGAACTGGCCATGGATAGTATCCATGTTGACCCTTATCTCCTTCCACGTATCATAGTTCCTTGTGGCTGTATCCCCCAGTCCTTTTGAACCGGGTCCCGGAAGGGAATTCCCGCATGCCTTTCCGTTACATTCGTTACATGCCATGCAGTGAGGCTTCATCGCCTCCCTGGCATTATCAAGCACTTCTTTGTATGTCATCATCTGAGCTCCTGCATTTCCATTTCAAGGTCTTCGTGGAATTCCTTTTCGGCATCATCACCGGAAAGAAAACTGTTTCCGTTGTTGCATCCGATCGTCATGCCTTTCTTGATCGGCGCGATCAAGAATCCCGTAACAAGTCCGATGAGCATGAAAAACAGTGAGAATATCACTATGTCCTTCAGCCCGAAGATATGATTTTTCCAGTTCTGCATTTTAATACCTCCTTACGATTATGAAAAAGCGACGTCCTACATCGCACCTTCGTCTCCTTTTATGACCATCCAGATCGTCTTTAATATCAGCTTGATATCCATCGATATCGACCACTCCGTTATGTATTTCGTGTCGAGCATAACGACCTGCTCGAAATCGGTGATGGACGATCTTCCCGATGTCTGCCACAGGCCTGTAAGCCCGGGCTTACAGACGAGACGGGCCCTGTGATGGAACTTGTACTTCTCCCATTCGTCCTCTGTCGGAGGGCGGGTGCCGACAAGCGACATCTGCCCGAGCAGCACGTTAAAGAACTGCGGGAACTCGTCTAGGCTCCTTCGTCTTAGAAAATCACCGATGCCCCTGTGCACCGTTCCGTCAGCATCGACGGTGTTGCCGATCACCCTGGGATCATAGTCGAGCTTGAACATCATCCCGTCCTTGTTGCGGTTCTGTTCCATCAGCTCTTCCTTTATCTCATCGGCATTCGTATGCATGGATCTTATCTTGTACATTCGGAATTTTCTGCCGTTCCTGCCCACACGGATCTGCGAATATATCACCGGTCCCGGCGACTGGCGCTTTATCATCGGAGACACAACCGCCAATATGATCAGGGTGATCAGGCTTCCTATAAGTCCTCCGACAATATCCATGCCGCGTTTTATCGCATGTTCCAAGGGAGAAGCGTATCTTGCAGCCGCGGTCAGTACCGTGATGCCGCCTACCCTGTTTCCGAACGGATGCGATCCCATGTGCCGCACTCCCGATACCGCAAAATGCATCGGGATCGTCATCTGTTCGCAGTCCTCCATGAACCTGTCTATTCGCGGCGTGACCTTTTCAACGCCCACAAATACCGAATCGATCCACTCCCTGCAGATATACGAAGATGCATCCTCGATATCGCATACGACGGGTATGCCGGACAGTTCGGTACGCTTATCCTTTCTCGTGAACACGATGCCGGCGATCTTATATATTTCACCGTTTCCGGCCGTAAGGTTTGCTATGGTCTCTTCGGCCAGATCCGGATCAACGACAACGAGCATCGAAAACTTCCTGCTGTCATTTATCTTCGTATGAGCCAGGATGATCTTCCAGACCACCCTTGTGACATATGAAATAACTATGTGCAGAAGGAAGGTTACGAACAAAAGGATACGCGAGTAATCCTCCGAGACCTTCAGAGCATACATATATACGACAGCAAAACCGAAAACGGCGGTACAGTTCTTGAGCGTTTCGACAAGCTCCAGGAAAAAACCCCGCTTTAACACATTATGCATCGTATTGAGCGACATCACAACGACAAAATCGATGAGAAACAAAACGACCGCAAGTTCTTTGTACATGCTCTCCGGGTAGAGAATATGCCCAAACCTTATATACATCGCAAGAAGGTATGCGATCTGAAGGCTTATCTCCTCAACGATCACAAAATCGAGATGTTTTGTCCACTCCTGTCTGTATCTTTTGTACATTTCCCCTTACTGTTTACCTGTGATCATCCTTACCGCCGCAAGAAGATCCGGCACCTTTTCCCCTATCTTAACTGTATTTACCCCGTATCTGCCGCCTGCCTCGATGTCGGTATCCTCATCTCCGATCATCCACGAGTGCTGTCTGTCGATCGTAATCCCAAGTGCTTCAAGGTCGCGCTCCGCCTCCTCGAAAAGGCCGGTCCCCGGCTTGCGGCAGCTGCAGCCATCCGAGCCGTCATGCGGGCAGTAATATACCCCGTCGACAAAAGCACCGCAGGATGAAAGATCGCTGATCATCCTGTCGTTTATCCCGAAAAAGCCTGCCTCGTCAAGCGTTCCGAGCGCGATGCATCTCTGGTTTGTCACAACTATGGATATATAGCCTTTTTCATTTATGATTGAGACCGCCTCGTATACATCCGGCAGTATCTCAAGATCATCCTCACAAAGCACATGACAGTGCACGGGCATCCTTTTGTTGATGACGCCGTCACGGTCAAGAAAGATAACGGGGCGAAGCCCCGCACCGGATCCCAAAGCCTCTTTTCGCAGATATGCTCTCATGAATAAAACAGCACCCTCGTCCCGTTAAGCTCGGGGTGAAAATCAACCCTGCGAAGTCCGACGGCCCTCTCCACGGAAGGCTGTTTTTCCTCGTCACAGTAGAAGAGCAAAAATCCCCCGCCGCCTGCTCCGAGAAGCTTTCCGCCTACGGCTCCCGCCTCTATCGCTTTGTTGTAATAGTCCATTATCTCATCATTTGCTATGCCGTCTGCCAGTTCCATCTTGTGCATCCAGCCTTCGTGGAGCATCTTTCCGAACTTCTCGTTAAAGCCTTCGTTTAGCAGAACATCTTTCATAGAAGCAGCCTGGGCGGCCATAAAATCAAGTATCGGCATATTGGCATCGGTATTATCATTCTGCCTGGAAAGGACATTGTTGGCACTTCTTGTTATTCCGGTATAAAAGAGCATTAGGCGCTGACGCATGAGCCTGGCATTGTGCTCATCAAGAAATATCCTGGTCCTGTCGACCGTTCCGTCCGCATTGAACCTGAAGTAGTTTGTTCCTCCGAAGGCGGCGGCGTACTGGTCCTGCTTCCCTATCGGATGCTTCAGGATATCGATCTCAATTTGGCATGCCTGCTCGGCAAGCTCTTCGGCAGAAGGACGCGAGCCGACAAAAGTATGAAGCGCATTAAGCAGTCCCACCGCAAAGGTACTAGAAGATCCGAGTCCGGTCCCCGCAGGGATATCTCCTATCGATGTTATCTCTATGCCGCCGCGGATACCTACAAGTTTCAGTGCTTCCTTGACGATATCATGCTGGAGTTCTTCAACCGTATCGACCATTTCCGTCTTGGAATAGCTAACCCTTATCCTGTTATCAAACTTCGGGTTGACGGTTATGTACATGTATTTGTTGATACCGGAAGATACTACGGCTCCGCCGTGCTTTTTGTAATACCCGGGGAGGTCGGTCCCTCCCCCCGTAAAGCTTATGCGAAACGGTGTTCTGGTAATGATCATTTTGTATTCTCCATAATGCTTTTCCAGTCTGTCTGGGCCTTTTCGTAGTTTTGCATCGTGCCGATGTCGATCAGATAATCTTTGATCTCAAATCCCGACATCTTCCCGACAAGATGCGGCAGCACGTCTTTTCCAAGATCGCACATCCCTTCTTTCGGAATATAAGAAAACAGTGTCTCGTTTGCCACATATATGCCCGCATTCGCCAGATCGGACTTGGGATTTTCGGGTTTTTCGACAAATTCGGTTATATGATTTTGGCTGTCAAGCGCAGCTATTCCGCAGCCTTTCGGATCATTGGTGTGAAACAGCCCCATCGTAAGAGGCGCACCGCACATTTTATGAAATGCGGTCATGCCGGCAAGATCTGCATTGGTCAGGTTGTCAGCATATGCTATCAGGAAATCCCCGCTGTCGCGGACAAAATCACGGTTATCCCTTATCGTTCCCGCCGAGCCTTTAAGCTCCTGTTCGTATACCTCGACAAGCTTCACCCGTGACGTGCGGTTATTCTGACCGATAAACTCTCTTACCGGATCCGTAAGATAATGCGTGTTAATGAGCACCTCGGTGATGCCGCACGAATCAAACAGATCCACCCACCATGCAAGGAGCGGGCGGTGGCATATCGGGACGAGGCATTTGGGGATCGTATCGGTGATCGGGCGAAGTCTCGTTCCGAGACCCGCCGCAAGAAGATATGCTTTCATTTAACTCCTTTTTGGCCAAAGACCACAAATACCGTCCGAAGAAGGATCGCGATATCAAAAAGGATGCCGCAGTGGTCCACGTAGTACAGTTCCATTTCCTGGCGTCGTCCGCTCGAGTACGTGACATTGCTTCTGCCGTGTGTCTGCCAGTAGCCGGTCATTCCGGGCTTTACCGACAGTATCCTGTCAAGATCGCTGCCGTAGACAGACGCTTCCTCCGGCGTAACGGGGCGGGGGCCGACAAGAGACATATCACCGGCAAGGACATTTATCAGCTGGGGTATCTCGTCGATCGACAGTTTTCGAAGTATCCTTCCCGCTCTCGTTATCCTCGGGTCGTCGTCGATCTTCAGCTCTTTTTCATAGACCTTCTTCTGCTCCGTCGAAAGATGTTTGTCGTAATCATCAGCATCTTCCACCATCGACCGAAACTTTAACATACGAAATGATCCGCCGGATTTCAGGCAGACCCTGGCATGGATGACGGGACCTGCGGAATCGGCTTTTATCACGATCGCAACGATGAGCACAAGCGGCAAAAAAACGATCAGAAGTATCAGCGATATAAGGATATCAGCCAGTCTTTTGACGCCTTTGTATATCATTTACCGTAATAGTTTCCGTAATACTTGCCGTAGTACTTGCCATAGTATTTGCCGTAGTACTTGCCGTTGATATCGACCTTGTTGAGTACCACGCCGAGGATGTTGCACTCGGTCTTGTTCAGCTGGTCGATGACACGCTGTGCAAAGCCGTGTCCGATCGTTCTTGTCTCAACGACAAGGACAACGCCGTCGCACTGCTTGGCAACTATGGCTGAATCTATAACGCTTCCGAGAGGAGGCGTATCGATTATGATGTAATCGAACTGATCGCGGAGAGTCTCAAGCGCATGTCCGAACCTTTTCACGCCGAGAAGTTCCGCGGGGTTCGGAGGAACGGCACCCGTCGGTATCAGGAAGAGTCTGGGTATGTTGGTCATGAATATGCACTCTTCAAGGGGCTTTCGCCCTGCAAGATAATGGGCAAGACCTCCTGTCGTCTTGGACATCTGGTAACGTCCGTTAAGCACGGATTTGCGCATGTCGGCATCGATGAACAGTACCCGTTTTCCTGCCTCTATCATCGATATCGCAAGATTGAACGAGACGGATGATTTTCCCTCTCCGGGAACACAGCTCGTAAATGCGATCGTCTTGATATCGTCACCGCAGAAATCGATATTGGTACGCAGCGTCTTGAAGGCCTCGCTGAGGCGAAAATCAAGCGTTATCTTTTTGTTGATCGTGATAAGGTTACGACCGTCGTTAGCCATGGCTTACTTCCTCCTCATTCTCCTGTCATTTTCAAAACCGAACGGGTCGGGCTCGCCCGGCTCCTCAAGTTCATTGCCTTCTTCGGGCCGGACGGAAGATTCCTTGGCCTGGCGAAGCAGTTTCGAAGCATCGGACAGAGTCTCTGTTGCCACAATGTGCGAGTGGTCAGCGACCGTCGCACTTCCTGCCGCCTTCTTTCTTTTTCTGTTCTTTCTCGAACCGCTCTTTACAAGTTCTTCATCAAGTACCGGTATCGATCCGAGTACGGACAGACCGAGATATTTTTCCACGTCATCGGGATTTTTGATCGTATCATCCATTATATAGATGATAATGATGATCATCACAGCTATAAATGCGCCAAGCACGCCTCCGATCACAGTATCCCTTATCGTCTTCGGACTGGAGATCTTGGTCGGGAGATTTGCTTCCTCGACAACATTTACCGCCTCGGTGTTCATAACGTTAGCTATATGATTAGCGGCAGATACCCTTACCTTATCGGCGATCGCCCTAGCCAGGTACGGATCGGTATCTTCGGCAGTTATCGAAACGATCCTGGTATCCGTCGGAACGGACACGGTTATCGATTTTGCAAACTTCTCGTTGTCGATATCAAGACCGAGCTGCGCCTTTACCTCTTCAAGCACCGGACGGCTCGTGACGAGTTCCTGGTAGTCCTTGGTAAGCTGCGATCCCGACTGAAGGTCGCTGTATGTGAGCGAGTCGGAATTCTGCCTGTTGATGACATATATCTTTGTTGTGGATTCGTATTTGGGAATGATCAGGAAAGAGCAGAAAAGATAAGTTGCCGCCGCGCCCAGTACGGCGCATAGAATAACTATCCATATCTTGGACAGAACAACGGCAAACAGTTCAAGTATATCTATCTCAAAGACGTCTTCATCGCCTTCGATAATACGGTGGTTATTGTCGATCTCGTTTTTGTTCATCAGCTGTCTATTATCCCGTTATCGATCATCGTCAAAGGGTTATCGTAAAGTATCCTCTCGCAGGTCTTTTGCCCGCAGCACCCGGTGATAAAGCGTGCCGCATCTTTCATGAGCGGCGCCCTGTGCCTGATGCCGTGGGAATCGGTCGCTACAAAGTGTACCATGTCTTCCTTCAGAAGCCTTACGGCAAACGGTGTTCTTGCAAACATCCTTTTGTACAGGCTCTCGGTATTGACCTGGACATATGCTCCCATCTCTATCAGATGGTAAACATCATCGAGCTTTCCATCCAGTTCGATGCACCGCTCGAGATGGGCTATTACGGGGTGATATCCGGCGTTAACGAGCAAAGAGATGCCTTCTTCCATCTCGCGAAGCGAAGCCGTATAGGAAAACTCGGTCAGAACGTAATCGGACCCTGCCATGGTGAGCACTTTTTTCTCGTCAAGCCACTGTGTCATGCTCGGAGTATAGTGGATCTCGCTTCCGAGATACAGGTCCATCTGCGACAGCCTGTCGTCGGAAGAAGCTGCCCTGGCAAGCGTTTCAAACCGGCTTCGCAGCACATCGCATGCGGCATCCGCAAATCCGATGCGGTAATGAGGTGTCATGATCACGGTGCGTATACCCTCATCATACATGAAGGAGAGCATATTAAGCGAATGCTTCATGTCGCGGGCGCCGTCATCAACGCCGAAGAGCACATGGCAGTGTATGTCCGAAAAAGGTTTCATCTCTCAGTGAAGCGTTAAAGGTGCTGCCGGCGCAGGTGCTCCGGGAACGTTCATCTCGACAATGGAAACCGTTCCGAATGCGGGGGCGAAAAATCCCACATAACCGTTCCTTACAGTGCATGGAACAACGATCTTCCTGCCGTTCGGAAGAAGTATGTAAGCAAACACGTTGCCGGCACCGTTGCGAAGTCCGGCGACCGCCAGCACGACAGGAACATCTCCGCCCATGTAGTTAGCGGGAGCGGCAATGTCAACAGTTGACTTGACGGACGGTACCAGTCCGGCTGCAGCGGCATCCTGTGAAATAAAGTCCGCAAGCGCCTCGAGCTGTTTTACGGTCGGAACGTTGATCTTAGGCGCCGAAGGTGTCGAAGAGCCCGGAACAACAACCATGACCGTTCCGGCTACGGGCGACGGCGCTGCCGATACAAACGTCGAAAAAGCCATTGCCAGAACCAGTGCCGCAACTGCTGTGATCCTTATCTTTCTCATTTCATCTCCTCCTGATGTGAAGTTTGGTGCATTTACTGTTCTGTATAATACCGGTCGATGATCAGATCTTTAAGAGCATCTTCATCAACAATATAACCCATTTCATATTCGTAGTCATCTATCTCGCCGGGCTCGATCTTTTTCATCTGTCCCGGGACCACGGCCACATTATCCTCGTCAAGTTCAAGATCCAGCATCAGTTTTGCCAGATAGGTCATCTCATCTATCGAAAGGTTTGTGGCAACCTTATCGGCTTCATTGTTATAAAGAGTTATCGGGTATGTGATGTTCTTTGCCGTCTGTGATTTTAACGCAGGAAAGAGTTTCTTCATATACTGCATCTGCCTCTTCATTCTGCCCATGGCGCTGTCGTCTATGGAAGTATCCCGTCTTGCCACGAAGATAACCGCATCTTTTCCCTTAAGGAGATAGTCGGAGATGCCCTCTTTCATCTTGGGGTTCCACTTGGTAAGGTCTTCCGGTATATCAACCGTTATGCCCCCGAGCGAATCATTTATATCGGGTATCGCCGAGATGTCGATCGCAACATATCTGTAGATCGGAAGATTATACAGAAGATCGCTCACGCATCCGACGACCGCTTCATTAGTTTCGGCGCCCTGCGTTCCGTAACTGTGCGAGACGGCGATTGGTGCCTTTTTCTTCGACGCGACTTCGTTATTAAGGTCGAGCACTTTCACGTCGGTCACCGTATCTCTCGGAATGCACAGGAAACTTACCGTTTTTTGGACGGCATCCACGGTTCCGACAACAAGCGTATCCGCCTGATAGGGGTTTGTGTTGTTAACCTCGTCCACGAGCGAATAATCATCTATCCCCATAACGAGTATGTTTATGAGGTTGTCGTTGTACCTGTACTGTTTTCCTTTATATGTGATGGAATTGTCTTCCTGATAGACCGATGTACCGTCTCTCGGAGGCGCCTCGTCGAGCTGGCTGATCCTGTGGACCGGTATGGTATTTGCCGCATTTGCCTGAAACATATCGGCAGTAAGATAGTCGGCCCGCTGCCACTTCTTCCAGATAAATGCAAAGACGATAAGGAGAACGAGCGCAATGACCGACAACGAGATCAGCAGCGCTTTGGCCCAGGCGGGCGTATTCTTTTCTCCCCTTTGTTTTCTGCCCATTAATATCTTACCTCATCTAATACCGCGCAGACGAAGAGTCTTTTGCTCTCGTCGCCGCAGTGCGTTACGAGCATGATCACATGATCTCCGAGCTGCGGCTTTGCGTCCGGCCGTATGTTCATCGACAGGTCCCTTACCTCCCCTATCGAATCGAAAAACCCGGCGAACGATACCGGATCGTTAAAATCATTTGAAGCCAGAATATGGTCGCTGCTTCCTATATAACATGCATATATCCTGTATGAAAGCTGCGCATCCGTTAGCACTATATCGATCCTGTCATGCTCTTCAAAGAACTTCGCATCCCTGAAGCGGTGAAGTCCTCCGAACATCGATCCGTCATCCGGTGACTGTCCGTAGATCAAAGTGACCGGATCGGAAAAGTCGCGGCTGTTCATTGAATCCGTGATTATAGATCCCTTCGCACTTTCTCTCCCGTCGATCGAGTGCGTGAAGTAGAAGGGATCCGCCGCATCCTCACAATATACTACCGGATATGCGATATCCGTCCCGGGGATATCAATGAATGCGTATATATCCGGGCAGATGGCGATGTAACTGTCAAGGTCGGCATCAACGTTTTTGTCACCGCTTGACTCAAACGAGCCGTACCAGCCTTCGGGCCGGGCAGGGATCGCGGCGGATGCTTTCTCCATGGCATCGAGCGCATCCTCTATTTCTTCGCCGGTGTCGGAAATACTGCTTTGAGATTCCCCTATGGCGGAAATGCTGCTTTGAGATCCTCCGGCGGATCCGTTACCGGCAGATTGTGTATCAGCTTCCCCGTATCCGTGCATGCGCATGTATACAATTGCGCACACAAGTACCAGAACCAGAAGTGATACAGCCGCTATCGCTATGATCATGCCTTTCGGCGTATGATTTTCCGCGTTGTTTCTGCCTGATCTGTCGCCCATATCACTCGGCTTGCTTTACAACATTTATTATGCTCTGGGTTGATTCGTATTCCGTATCTTCAAAGGTCGCCTCCTGAATGGCGCTGACAAGATGGCGTATCTTGGCGTCCTCGGCGGCCTGTCTCTTCTCTTCTTTGGAAAGGAATGCCCATTCCTTTGCCGTGTAACCGACCTTTATCATATCGGACCCGCACTCGGGGCATATTCCTCCCTGTCCCGAGATGCTGTTGCATCTGTAGCAGACATATACGTATCCGCTGTAGCCCGTGTGATCCACGGTCTCATCTTCAGGCCGGATCTCCGGTTCGGGATCCTTTACCGGTTCCGGTTTTATTTCGGTTTCCGGTTCGGTCATTTCCGCGATGATCGAAGGCTTTATTTCGGGCTCCGGATCGGCTTCGGGATCGATCTCGGGTGCTTTGTCCGGATCGGCTTCGGGTTTGATCTCGGGCTCCTCGATTGTATTGACTGTCTCGGTCGAAAGCTCCGGATCCGGTTCGATCTTTATCTTCGGTTCACGTTTCGGGTACAGTTCCCAGAAAGTATCGGGAATGGGCGGTTCGGCCCCCTCCGGGGAATCCGGCGGAAACGTCGCGTCTATGATAGATTGCCTTCCCTCGGTGTCAAGATCGTTCCAGTCAAACGATTCTATTCCGAGAGAAACCATGCGTGCACCGCACCTGGGACACGTATCCAGGATATCCTGAAGCAGATCTGTGTATTTGCAGTTACCACAGCATCCGATAAGCATAGTTCACCCCTCACCCCTCAAACTCGATTAATTTTAGCATACTTAACATAACTTGGCAACATGATAAAAACAGAATTTGGATCTTTCCCCGGACACGGCAGGCAAATTAACACTAAGGGGAAAATCGACTCATTCCGTCAATCCGGCTTTGTGGCTGAAAAGAGTTGACATAATTTGGAAACAGGGGCGGCCGTTGCGCCAGGACAGATAACAGTCGTCATGCGCAGGATGGCCCTTGACTTGTCCGATCTGTTCGGATATATTAACCATATACTTTTGCATTTCAATATGATCATCTAATTTCTGTGGTCATGATCCCCGTATTGAATCAGACAAACGACAGCCTCCCATCTGTTTTATGGAGGTTATCAGCATATGTATTGTTCTGTAATGTCAGGCGGCATCCGCGGTATTGACGGATTTTCGGTCAGTGTTGAGACGGACGTGTCAAGCGGTCTGCCCGGTTTTGATATCGTTGGTTTCGTAGGAAGCGAAGTGAAGGAAGCAAAGGACCGTGTCAGAACGGCCCTGAAAAATACAGGGTACATGCTTCCGGTTGCACGTATCACAATAAATCTGTCTCCGGGTGATATCAAAAAAACAGGAACCGGTTTTGACCTGCCCATCGCCCTGTCGGTACTATCGTGCATGGAAGAGATACGGGCCGAAGCCCTGGAAGATGTTTTTGTTGCCGGAGAGCTGTCGCTTTCAGGAGAAGTATGTCCGACAAAAGGTATACTTCCGATGATCATGATGGCCAAGCGGTGCGGGATCAGGAAATGCATCATTCCCGCGGCAAACAGTGCGGAAGGTGCGGTTGTCGAAGATATCAGGGTCTATCCCGTCTCATCGCTCGCCCAGACCGTTGATCTTCTGTCGGGAAACTGTGATATAAAGCCCGTGAAAAATCGCCTGCTAACCCACCTTCACACCGGTAAACAATACGAACATGATTTTGTTCAGATACGCGGTCAGGAAACTGCCAGGAGGGGTGCGGAGATCGCAGCGGCTGGTTTACATAACATCCTAGTGATCGGACCGCCCGGCGCCGGAAAAACTCTCCTGGCAAAATGCATCCCGTCAATACTGCCGCCGCTTTCCAAGGAAGAGTGTCTGGAAGTATCAGCCATATACAGCATTAAAGGAGCTCTGTCATCCGACAATCCGCTGATCGTAAGGCGTCCCTTTGTGGCCGCTCACAGTTCGTCGACGGATATCTCACTTGTCGGCGGAGGTGCGGTCCCCAGGCCCGGTGCCGTCAGTCTTGCCCACAAGGGGGTTTTGTTTCTCGATGAGATCCCGGAATTCTCCAGGCGGTCTCTCGAGACGCTTCGCCAGCCTCTTGAAGACGGAAAGGTCTGTATCACGAGGAACCGCGATATCTGTGTGTTCCCATCTGATTTTATGCTCATTGCCGCCGCCAATCCGTGTCCGTGCGGCCATTACCCCGACATGAACAAATGCACGTGCGATGAAAAAAAACGCGCAAGATATCTGTCGAAGATATCGGGCCCGTTTCTGGACAGAATGGATCTGTGCATTCAGGCAAACAAAGTTACCTGCGCCGATCTTCAGGGCAGTGGTATGCCCGAGAGTTCCGAAGCCATACGGGACCGCGTGATCGCAGCCCATGACATACAGCGAAGAAGGTTTAAGGGGTCAGGGATACAGTTCAACTCGCAGATGGGTAACCGGGACATAGAAAAATACTGCTCTTTGGGGCGGCAGGAATCGGCACTTATGAGAGAACTGGCAGAAAAACAAGAAATGAGCGCGAGAACTTACTACCGGATGCTGAAGGTGGCAAGGACGATCTCCGATCTTGCCGGCAGAGAGCACATCAGCGAAGAGGCGATCCTGGAAGCGGTCCGTCTCAAAAGCAGAGTGCTGATATAGGAGGGACGGTCATGAACGAAAGAATATATGATTACTGGATTGCAACGCTTCAGGACGGATACATCGGTAATCTCATCCGCATCACACAGGAGGCAGGCGGTGCAAAGAGCCTCTACAACATGAGTAAAAATCATATGATATCAGAACTCGGCCTGTCGCAAAAACTGTCCGATCATATAGCTGAAAACAGGCCCGGCGAGGATCATCTGACCGTTGATTACGAAAGGATGCTCGGCAAAGGAATTAGTTATGTAAACTATACTGATGATGATTTTCCGCCAAAGCTCCGTAACATCGCAAGTCCGCCGTACGGGATATTTGTTAAGGGCTCACTTCCCGATCCGAACGCTACTTCGGTTGCCATAGTCGGCGCTAGGGATTGCAGTGAATACGGACGTCTGATGGCGGAATATTTCGGAAACCGCCTGGCCAGGGAAGGAGTACAGGTCATCAGTGGAATGGCATGGGGAATTGACGGGATCGCCCAGTCTGCCGCCCTTGCAGCAGGAGGAAGATCGTTTGCCGTAATGGGATGCGGGGTTGACATAACATATCCGGCGAAGAACGCCGTACTTTACAGGAGACTTTGCTCGGAAGGTAACGGGGTGATCAGCGAGTACGCTCCACAAACACCGGCCATTGCCAGGCAGTTCCCGCCGAGAAACCGAATAATATCTGCTCTGTCGGATGTGCTTATAGTCGTTGAAGCGCGTGCCAAAAGCGGCACTTTGATAACCGTGGACATGGCGATAGACCAGGGCAGGACCGTGATGGTAGTACCGGGCAGGCTGACGGACAACTTAAGCGTCGGTTGCCTGAAACTCCTATATCAGGGGGCACTTCCCGCCATCGGGATCGACTCGGTATTGGAACAGCTGGGACTGCAAAAATGCGTAGATATCTCGACCCATAAAAAACAACGTCAAAAGAAAGAGGCTAACGTGGCCATGCCAAACGGATCAGCCGGCCTTACACCTGATCTTCAGACTGTTGCAGATATTTTATCTCTTGAGCCTTTGAGCATCGATGACATTGCGCGGCGTTCCGGCCTTGACCAGAGCACGGCAATGATAATGCTAACTAAACTTGAAATGACAGATCAGGCCAAAGAGATCTTCCCGGGATTTTTCGTAAGACAATACAGTATCACGTGAACCTAAGGAATCTACCTGCAGGATATGATGCTTCTTACTTCAGAAGATCCGAGATAACTTTCTCCCAGTCTTCCCTGCTCTTTGAACCGAGTATGGGGTCTGAAATACGATCTCCGTTTTCGTTAACAAAGATCGTTACCGGAACAGCATCTAACTGCATAAATTTAATGAGCTCCGGGCTTGCCACAACGATAGGGTATTCCACGTTCGTATCTTCCACGATCCCCATCGCATCATTGATTATTTCAGGGGTGATACTGCCGTCATCATAGTCTATGGCATCAACTGTAACACCTACGATCTCAAAGCCCTTATCCTTATACTTTCTTTCGATATCAGCCAGGTCCGGCATTTCATTTATGCATGGTCCGCAAAATGTTCCCCAGAAATTGAGCATGGTAACTTTGTTTTTTGAGATGAGACTACCAAGAGTCATTTCTTCCTGAAGCAGGTCATAAACCTTAAATCCCGCAAATTCACCGTCAATCTTTTTGTCAGAAACGGCTTCATCACTCTTATTATCAGACGCAGCTCCGTCATCCTCCGCATTCTCAGCTACGGTCTCCTCACCCGACTCATCTGACTCATCTGTAAACTGGTCAAATTCATCGTCGTACTCCTCGAATTCCATATCCTCCTCGTCCGGTGCGTATTCTGCGTCATCATAGTCCTGCGCCGTAACGTTTTCCTCTTCAAGATCATTAGTATCTTTATCACCGCACCCGGCAAGCATCCCGGCCGTAATAACAATTGCTGTGATCAATCCCAATACGGTTTTTCTTTTCATAATCGTTCCTTCCGTTAATAACAAAACATTTTATCACGTTTATGGTATCATATTGGCGGGAAACAGTAAAGAATAAACATATAAGCGTCGCAGGCAATGACAAAACCATGAACGTTATACGTATAAATGATCTTAACGACGACAGACTGTCGTTCTATATCGGATATAATGAACCTTCGCTCCTGCATATAAACGAGCCCGGACCGGGAGTCTTTATCGCAGAAACACCGATGGTCATACTGCGTGTTCTTGACGCCGGGATCCGGCCGCTGTCTTTTTTTGTTGAAGAAAGATCGATCGAACGCGAAGAGGTGCGTTCCATCCTGGCCCGTGCCAAAGAATGCGATGTATTTACTGCGCCTCTTGATGTGATAAACCGTATCACGGGATTTAATCTCACAAGAGGTGTTCTCGGCGCATTTTTGCGCCCGGCGCTTCGTGATCCCGACGAACTTCTGGCCTCGGCAAGGCACGTTGTACTTCTTGAAGATATCGTCAATCCCACCAATGTCGGTGCGATATTCCGCTCCGCCGCGGCGCTCGGAGCCGACCTGGTCCTTCTGACACGGGCATCATCCGATCCGTATTACAGGAGGGCTGCCAGAGTCTCCATGGGCACCGTTTTTCAGATTCCATGGACATATGTTCCGAAAGAGTGTGACCCGGTAAAATTGCTTCACGCTCATGATTTTAACGTGATCTCCATGGCACTTGTTGAGGGCGCGATACCCGTCTCGGATCCCGTACTGCAGTCGCACCAAAAAACTGCCGTTGTATTCGGCTCCGAAGGTGACGGCATCAGCGCCGCAACGCTTGCAGCAAGCGATCATGTTGCGATCATCCCCATGCACAACGGGGTTGATTCGCTTAACGTTGCCGCATCCTCAGCAGTTGCGCTTTATGAACTGTTCTCCCGGCAGCAGAGGATTTAATCTTCCGCCAAATACCATTCATCATCTTCGTCGTCATAATAGTAAACAGCATCTTCATGCTCATCATATACGAGCATCATATCTGTTTCATCATCATAGAAATAGACGTTCCCGTCTTCGATCAGATACCAGATCTTTTCTTCATAATCGTATTCCCAATCCTCGGAATCCACCGTTGTATCACAGGAGTTCCAGCCTTCCTCATATGTGCTCCAGCCGCACCACGAATCTTCGAACTGGCTGTAATCACAGTAATCATCGCATCCGCTGGCATCAACAAACCCTCCCAGCCAGTCTATATACTTCTTGTCAAATCCGCATTTGGAATAAACATCAACAAGCTTATTGTAATACTCCCCGTCACCGTACGGAAGGCTGACGGCCAGCCCCGTCAGTTCGTTCTTATCGGAGGTGTGCCCGAAATAGGCGACACTGGACTTAAGTGATGTGCGAAGGTCATCGGCAGCCTGACCTTCTGCACCGGCACTTTCGACTATCGACAGCACGTCACTAACGTAAAAATCATCCATTGTAACGAAACTGTCATCATCTTCCCATGCTTCAAATAAGCTGTCTATCAATCCTCTTCCGATAGCCTTGTGAAGTTTGCTGTAATTAGATCCCGTGAGCTTGTCGGAATTCTTATATGCGTACTGCATCCACTTGTCAACAAGATCGCCGACAGCACTCTCATTCACAAGGATCATTGTTGACGAGCCGCCTCTGTCGTAATCGTTTTCATTTGCCTCAATCATACTGTCAATGATCTTTTTCCCAAGCAACGGAGCTGATATTCCGGGATTTGACTCAAACAGGCTCATCCATTCCTTATATGACCATCCGATCTCGGACTCAAAATCCTCAGACAGCACGGCATACCTGCAAAAAGGCGCAAGGACGTAACACGTCTCAAGATTGGCCATAATGCAGCAATCCATTCCTATAATGTCAAAGCTTATGTCGGAATTATCGCGAAGTGCTTTTTGTATCTCATCAAGAGTCAGGGACGAAGAATCATCCTGCCACTCATCATATCCGAAACCATACACCGGACCTCCGCCGTGATCCCAGAAGATGAGCATATACCTGTCGGCCGGAAAATTCTTCTTTCCATAATCTATAAAATCGGACAACGTCCCGGAAACAGTACAATCGAGTTGCCCAAGGTCATCTTCAAGCAGCTCGAGTTGTTTATCCTTGATACGGTATATCTGGGACTTCTCCGAAGAGATACCATAATCATGCCAGTTTTTTGTTCCCAGGGTCTCAATGATCACATTTACGTTATCACCCACACCCGAACCGATCATCTCGGAAATATCGTTTGTGGCCACACCTGCTTTGGTTTCAAGGTCAGAGCCGTTCATATAAACGAGGATGGTCGCAGATTCTGCGTCGCTGTATATATTTACCGGTTCGACATTGATATTATCAATCTCACTTTGACTGTTCTGTCCGATTGTATCACTTTCGTTTTCGTCAACGTCTTCTGCAATTTCTTCTTCGACTTCCCAATCCTCATCATCCCAAAAATCATCGCATCCGCATAGCGAAAACGCCGTCACAATAAGTATGGGCAGAACAGTCCTTAGTATTCTTTTCATATGTCAGATCATTCATATTCGATAGTTGCGGGACCCTTCGTGGAAAGATCATAAAGGACGCGGTTGACACCGGAAACCTCGGCGAAAATCCTGTCGCGGATCTTCTTTAACAGCTCATAAGGTACCTCTTCAACAGTAGCTGATGTTGCATCAACGGAATTGACTGCGCGGATGATGACCATCCAGTCATCGGTACGTTTTCCGTCCTTTATACCTGTCGATGTGAAGGGAGGTACGACCGTGAAATACTGCCATACTTTTCCTTCAAGGCCTGCTGCCGCAAACTCTTCGCGAAGTATCGCATCGGATTCACGGACCGCCTCAAGCCTGTCGCGCGTAATGGCGCCGACACAGCGAACACCCAGTCCCGGGCCAGGGAAGGGCTGACGGTATACCATGTTATCGGGAAGCCCGAGCTGCTTTCCCACTACTCTGACTTCATCCTTATACAGATATTTAACGGGCTCAACAAGTTCAAAATCAAGTTCCTTCGGAAGTCCGCCCACATTGTGGTGCGCCTTTACACCGTCAGACTCAAGAATGTCGGGGTAGATCGTGCCCTGAGCCAGGAATTTTATTCCTTCCTGCTTTGCAGCTTCTTCCGCGAATACGTCTATGAATTCCTTTCCGATTATCTTACGCTTTGTTTCGGGATCGGAAACGCCTGCAAGCTTATCAAGGAAGCGGTCAACAGCATCAACATATATGAGATTGGCATCCATCTGGTTCTTGAATACCTCTATGACCTGCTCGGGTTCACCCTTTCTCAAGAGGCCGTGATTAACATGAACGCACACAAGGTTCTTACCTATTGCCTTTATAAGAAGTGCAGCAACTACCGAAGAATCAACACCTCCTGAAAGTGCCAGGAGAACTTTTTTATCTCCCACCTGCTCTTTGATCGCCTTTACCTGATCGTCGATAAAAGCATTTGCGGCTGTCGCATCGGTTATTCTTTTCAGTGATTCGGGCCTTAGATCTGCCATGATTTTCTCCTTGTCATCAATACACTACTGCTGAAATCAGTTACATGTACAAATATACTCCATCACCGCCCTTGAAGCAAGAGCGGACCACACTTGAGACAGGGGGACGGAGGTATTGTCTCACAAGAGTGGAACAGCAGGGACCGTCCCCACTGTTCCACTCTTGGCAAATCCGGGCGAAAGTTATAATATATACGGCGGAGCAGAACACAAAACAGCAAAATGGGAAAAGATTATTCGTTAAAACTTGAAACTAACCGCTCCGAGCTTGTAAAGGGCATGCGCGACGGCGTGCCGATCGGGCTCGGATATTTTGCGGTCGCATTTTCGCTTGGGATAACCGCCAAGTCGATAGGGCTGGCCCCGGTAACATGCATGATCACAAGCGTGCTCTGCCATGCATCGGCCGGTGAATACGCCGTTTACACTGTGATAGGCGAGAATGCGGCATACATCGAAATGGCAATAATGGTGCTTGTCGCAAATGCGAGATACCTTCTGATGAGCGCGGCGATGAGCCAGCGGATGGACAGCAGCCTTTCATTTTTCCACAGGCTGCTTATGGGATTCGGTATCACCGACGAGCTTTTCGGAATATCGATAGCGCGTCCGGGAATGCTCAATCCCAACTATATGTACGGCGGTATGCTGATATCAATTCCCATGTGGGCGGCAGGATCCGCGATCGGGTGTTTTTCCGGCGGTGTTCTTCCGGAGAGGATCGTAAGCGCTCTTTCGGTCGCACTTTTCGGAATGTTCCTTGCGATAATCATCCCGCCCGCAAGAGGCAACCGTCTGATCGGTGCGATAATCGCCGTGTGTTTCGCACTCAGCTTCATCTTTTCCAAACTGCCGCTGCTGTCCTCGATCTCGGGCGGGACCAAAACGATCATACTGACAGTTGTGATCTCCGCTATCGCCTCCATCCTCTTTCCGGTTGCGGACGAGGAAGAAAAGGAGGACGGCCGATGACTCACAGTATTTTTATCTACATACTCATAGCCGCAGTTGTAAGCCTTATAATCCGGGCGCTTCCGACTACTCTTTTGCGCCGGAAGATAACAAACAGATTTATCCGTTCATTCCTGTACTACGTTCCGTATGCAACCCTTTCGGTCATGACATTTCCCGCGATCACCGAAGCAACAAAAAATCCCGCCGCAGGGTATGCCGCCCTCATCGTCGGGATAGTAGTCGCATGGTTTCGAAAAAACCTGTTCGAGACAGCCGTTTTATGCTGCCTCACTGTGCTTGTCATAGAGTTCTTTTTGTGAAACACCGGGGACGGTCCTTACCGTTCCATTTTTGAGACAACACCTCCGTCCCTCAGTCTCACTGAGACAACACCTCCGTCCCTCAGTCTCATTGTTTTCGTCCTATCATCTCGCCCATCTTTACAGGCGTTTCCCTTCCTTCCGAAGTCGCTTTGATCAATCTGTCATCAAGCACGATCCTATTCTTCTGCACGAGAAGAATGACCGTCGATCCGCCGTAGTTAAAATACCCCTTCTCCTCTCCGCGGAAGCAGACGTGCCTTCCGTGGTGATTTTTGATGCGTCCTACGAGCATGGCACCGACCTCCATCTGAACGATGGGCCCGAAATTCCCGGTCTTGATAACGCAGTATTCGCGGCTGTTCTCGGTAAACACGGGCAGCTGCTCAAGCGCGACGGGCTGTACCGTATGAAGCTTCCCGGGGATGAAATGATTGTCGCCTTTAACACCGCTGTCTATATATGCATAGCGGTGGTAGTTATCTACGCACAGCCTGAACACGAGGCAGTATCCGCCATCAAAGTGTGCGGCAGTCTTCTTTGAATGAAGAAGCCTCTTTAAAGAGTACCGGGACTGCTTGACGAGGATCACTGTATCTTCCCTTATTTCATATACTGACAAGAGGCCGTCGCACGGCGATACAAATGCGGACGGATCAAGATCGAACACTCTCATGCCCGGTCTTACCCGCCTGACAAAGAAATCATTAAAACAGTGAAAATCATTTGCTATGTATTCCGACAGGTCGATAGAGTTGGCATTGACAAACGGTCTTATCAACAGGCAGGACAGACGGCTGTCCATAAAAGCTCCGCACAGTTTTGAAACAGGCGGCTGGATCAGCACTTTTAATATGATTCGTCCGAAGACTGTATTATAAAGAAAATCAAGCATAAGTTTAATGTGCACACGAACGAAGTATCAGCATGATCACAAACTCAAGCGCCCCGATACCGCACAGTACGGCTACACCCTTGACGCCGGGTTTTCTGACTTCGATCTTTGATACGAAAAGGTACCCTACAATGACCATGACACCGTAGTAGACAACAGTCATGTCAAGAGGGGTCATGAACTGCAGGAGCATTACAAACGGGAAAATGAGTGCGGCACTTGTAACGGGAAGGCCTGTGTATGATCTTCGCTTGCCGCCCTCTTCCTTCTGGCGTTTCTCTTCCATGACGTTGAAATATGCAAGCCTTATCATCGCCATGAGGACGTACAGCATCATTACGAGAAAGCACAGGAGCGGCACGACAAAATCAAGCGGATTACCGGTATGAAGGCGAGGGATCATGGTGAATTCCGGATTCTGCCACACAAGAACTTCCCCGATGATAGCGGGAAGGACACCGAATGCAACAAGATCCGAGAGCGAGTCGATCTGAACGCCGAACTTGATCTCATCTTCCGTCCTGTTCTTTTTATGGCGTGCGACCTCACCGTCAAACGCATCGCACAGTCCACAGAACAGCAGGAAAAACGTTCCGAGGAACGGATGCCCCTGTCCCATCAGTGTTATCGTTATACCGAGTCCTGCCGAAACAAGCGACAGATATGTCAGTATGACCGTGTAGTTATAATACCCTATCATTCCTCATCTTCCTCACTTTGCAGAAAACCGATCCTTCTCTTGATCGAAAAATGCCCGATCACAACGATCAGTGCACATGTTAAAACACAGATGTAAAACGAGATACCACGGCTGGCAAGCTCCAGGCTGATGGCATCTTCATTGCTCATAAGGTTGTTAAGACCGTCGAGCAGCAGGTAGTCGATAACACCCATGGCTCCGGGGACCGGGATCGAATTGGATCCTATGACCGAGAGCGCATGCGTCGACCATATATCAACAACCTTGTCGTATGCGCCTCCGCCCGCCAGAAATACCATAACGGAAACACATATCTGCAGGGATCTTTGCAGGAAATTAAACAGGAAACATTTTACAAGCATCCCGCGATGCCCGTCGATCATCTCCGCACAGTCCCTGTACTCATTCGTGATCCGGTCAAGCTTCTTCTCAAGCTTTGTCGTATTCCTGACAAGTTTTATCTTTGCGAACAGACGGATGAAAAATCGTCCGATCCCATGAACCCAGTCCTCACGCTTGATCAGAAGTATTATAAACGTTATCAGCGTCGCCTGGATCAGATATCCTATGATGATGAGTGCCTTGGAAAGCGGGGTAAAATCCAGGAACAGATAAGGCGAGACTATCACGGCGATAATACCTATTGCCATGATGGATGCGGTGTACATGACAAGATTTAACAAAAGGGCGACGGCAGTGACCGCAGTCGGAACGGCATCAGCCATCATAAAATACGCGCTTGCAGGCTGTCCGCCGGAAGCAGACGGCGTGATCGCCGAAAAATATATATCGGCCGCAGAATAAACTATGCCTTTGTTGATGGATCTTTTATGCCCGAATGCCTTTAGGACCGCAAGCAGTGCCAGTCCCTCAAAGAGCACAAAACACGCCATACAGACTATGGCCATCATGATCCAGAACGGATTGGCATCCCTGAAATACTGTATAAAATCATCAAATGAGTAATCTTTTGTCTGCTGTGCGACCGCCCATATCGAAAGAGCTGCAAGAACGAGTGCCACGACAGTCCACATCCGGCTTTTCTTTTTTTCCATAATATGTTATCTGAGTATCTCGTCGATCGTGGTGACCGTGGAAAAGGTCCCTTTGTGAGCGGATATTATCTCCTTCATCCTTGACAGTTCAAAATAGTTTATGTAACACACGAGCGTCTTGTTCTCGCCGCTTATCGCACCGTATGAATCCGTAACGGTACAGGTTTTGTTGAGTTTGTCCTTGATATCCTTTATCAGGCCGTCGACATCCTTTGTGATTATCGTGACCTGTTTGATCGCCTCAAAGTGGTCGGTAAAGTGGTCGATCACGGCTGTCGCAACAATATAAACAAGGAGAGACAGCAGTGCAGAATTCTTATTGATCATGATGAATGCCGCAAAATATACGCATGCGTTGAACGCGATCAGGATAAAGGTCATGGAAAAATCCCTGCCGGTCGCATCAGAGAGTTTCTTGATGATTATGTTCGCAAATATCTCCGATCCGTCGATGCATCCGCCCTGCCGAAGGATCAGCGACAGTCCCGCGCCGAGTATCGCACCGCCGAATGCTACGGCAAGAAAATGCTCGGTATTGATCTCAAACGATACCTTCTCAAATGCGGCTATCCCGAGTGTATATACAAGCGATCCGACTGCCGCCTTGATGCCGAACTCTTTTCCAAGCATTGCGGCGCCGGCAATGATAAACGGAAGAAATACCGCAAACACGCAGACCGAAAGATTCCAGCCCGAGTGTTTTGATATCAGGATTGCGATACCCGCCGTACCGTAATCTATCGCATCGTTCGGAAGCAGAATGCATGCTACCGAAAAGCTCGCAAGAAGTGCGCCGAGGATTATCAGAATATACGAAACGGCCCTTCCGAATCTTTTGTCCAAAACACATCTCCCACTGTTAAAATCTAACTTATATATTTTACACTATGTAACGCCCGCGGTCAAAGAAGTCTTCGCCTTTTTGCTCCGCCGTTTTGTCTTCGTTGACTTGGCAATTCAAATGGATTAGAATTTAGGCAATGTTTTGTGTTCTGGAGGAATTATAATGAGCGGATCAAAGAAATACAATATTGCAGTGGCCGGAACCGGATATGTGGGACTGTCTCTCGCGGTTCTTCTGGCCCAGCACAATCATGTGACTGCCGTTGACCTGGTACCCGAAAAGGTCGATCTTCTCAACGCCCGCAAGTCACCGATAAAGGATGAATATATAGAAAAATACCTTGCGGAAAAGGATCTTGATATCACCGCAACACTTGACGGAGACAGCGCATATAAGGATGCTGATTTTGTCATCATCGCAGCTCCGACAAACTACGACAGCCAGCGCAACTTCTTCGACTGTTCGGCGGTAGAATCGGTCATCGAGCAGGTCCTTCGCTGCAGCGATCATGCGATGATGGTCATCAAATCAACGATCCCCGTAGGATATACCGAATCGGTCAGGAAAAAATATAACACCGACAGGATACTGTTCTCGCCCGAATTTTTGCGCGAATCAAAGGCCCTTTACGATAACCTCTATCCGTCAAGGATCATCGTATCGTGCGACGAGGGCTCAAAGGACGCCGCGCACACATTCGCATCGCTTCTTACGCAGGGTGCTCTCAAGGAAAACATAGACACGCTCTTTATGGGATTTACCGAAGCCGAGGCGGTCAAGCTCTTTGCAAACACTTATCTCGCGCTTCGTGTTTCATATTTCAACGAGCTTGACACATACGCCGAATCCAAGGGTCTTAACACCGAGGAGATCATCAAGGGCGTGTGCCTCGATCCGAGGATCGGCGACCAGTACAATAACCCTTCGTTCGGCTACGGCGGATACTGCCTGCCCAAGGATACGAAGCAGCTTCTGGCAAACTTTACCAATGTTCCGCAGAACATGATAAGTGCTATCGTCGAGAGCAACAGGACGAGAAAAGACTACATCGCCGACCGCGTGCTCACGATCGCCGGTGCATACGAGAACAGCAGCCAGTGGGATCCCGCCAAGGAGAAGGACGTGACCGTCGGCGTATACCGCCTGACCATGAAGACGAATTCCGACAACTTCCGCCAGTCCTCGATCCAAGGCATCATGAAGAGGATCAAGGGAAAAGGGGCGAAAGTCATCATATTCGAGCCTGCTCTTTCCGACGGGGAATCGTTCTTCGGATCAAAGGTCGTAAATGACCTGGCCGAATTCAAGAAAATGAGCGATGCCATCATCGCAAACAGGTACGACTCCTGCCTGGACGATGTCAAAGATAAGGTATATACGAGAGATATATTTAAGAGGGATTAGATTTTGAACAGATCATCCAGCGTAACAACGGATTGTATCACTCCCGCGTGGGTATTGGGGACAAGTCCTTTTGTTGTTACAAGTGTCGGAAATATCGCATATCCTGTTCCGGTTTGTTGAACAAGGTCATTTATCTTTTTGTTTATATTGTTTTCATCCTTATCCGTTATCGTATATTCTGAAGCCGAATACTTCATCTCGCACAGATTAATAACCTGATCCCTTCTTACTATCAACATATCTATCTGCGAACCGAAGATTCCTTTTTCCGGGTCCTTTTTACACTGCCAGGAGTTTACTTCCGTAAGTACCCCGGATATACCCAGTTTCATCTTTATCTGAATTACGTGTTCGAGACATACCCTCTCAAATGCGAGGCCACACCACGTGTTATATGACGGAGTGTTGATGCTGTTCGACCAAAAGTGTTCATCACTCGGAGCATTCTTTAAATATTTGTAATAGAACAAAGTATAGTTATCAATCAACTGGTACAACGCATTCTTTTTTTTCATTCCATAAGCATTGTATCTTCGTATGAATCCGCAGCTTTCAAGTTCCTCGAGCCTTAGTGTAAGATCGCCTGAATTAACAATTCGGGCTGCATCTATAATCTCCTCGCGGGTCATTCCAACCTTCTTGTTACCAAGAGCCTGAACGATCTTAAGATATACATCCGGGTTTTTAAATATAGATGCGTACAGGTATTTAAACTCATCTTTAAGCACTGCATCATCAGAAAACAAAATCTCATCAATATTCTGAGCAAGGCTTAGCCCCTTCTTTAAGAAAGTCCAGTAATATGGAACGCCTCCAAAGATCATATAATACTGAAGGATCTGCTCACGATTAAGAACCAGTCCTTTTGCGTGAACATAATCCTCACACTGTCGTAGTGAGAAAGGTTTTAGCGCAATCTTCTCGGTTAGCCGGTTGTATAGCCCACCTTTATTATGTATGACCTTCGAGATCATCCACGCCGTGGCAGATGAACAGCATATAAGGATCACATCTTTTCTGGCTGATGCAAATCCATTCCAAAAATTCTCAAGAGCCATTATCAGGTTGCTTTTGGGCGTATCCATCCAAGACAGCTCGTCTATGAATATGATCTTCCTGCTCTCTTTTGACTGTCTTATCAGCTCCTTGAGCCCTTCAAACGCCTCAAGCCAATTTTGAGGTTTCTTTTTAAAGTCATATCCTGCCTCGCTTAGGGAGGCTATAAACGCAAATATCTGGTCACTCATTCCTCCATCATAAAGACCTGCATGCTGGAACGTAAGCCTATTGGTGCAGGCTTCTCTGACAAGATAGGTCTTTCCTATCCCTCTTCTCCCATATATGGCAATAAAGTGTGATTCAGTGTCATTTATTGCCATATTCAGCAATTCTATTTCCTTATCTCTTCCGATAAGCAATGGCAAACGCCTCCTATAATCCGCTTAATCTATATTGTGCGACGAGATTAAGCGGGTTATAGCCGGTGCAGTTATGACTCCGAGTCTACCGTTTTGGAGGACTCGGACATTAAATTCCTCGATTATATGCTTCATCCCAACACATCCCTTATATCCGTCATTCTCCCAAAAAACGGATCCTCAACCTTCAATGACAGAAAGTCATCGTCAAGTATCCTTACCCTGTTTACAAGCGCCAAAAGTGCCTCATCTAACGGCTTATTTACACTTCTAACACCTTCCGGAACTATCGAGATATAATCTTCAAAAAACTGTATGATCCCGGCCTGGGCTCGAACAAAGCAGCGAAGATCATTCTCGCTTCTTGTTTCCTTGGCATATACCGGGGCACCTTCATCATTAAACTCAAGCATCTGTGGGAAGGGCGCCGTAAGAATCGTCTCAAGTATATAGTAATTATCGAAGATTTGGCTTGTATCCTTCTCTGTATCTGAATAGAACGGCTCAATATCGAGACCCTTTTCTGCCATGAACTCCGGCTCAAGTTGCAGGAAGTAGTATCCTTTCATGTGTCCTTCAAACATACGAGACAGATACATCTGTGTGGTTCCCTTGGCAACAAAATCAAACATCACGGTATCAGCTCCGTTGATTCCAAGCGCATTAATATAATCCCTGTAATGCTCTCTCTGCTTCGCGGCCTTTTCCAGTATAGCCTCCTGTCTCGTCCCTGAAATCTGTGAAATATCGATTCCAAACCTCTTCATCGTCGCTTCTTCCACAGTCCCCGAATACTTCATACCGTCAACATATTCAATATCTTTCTCATCTTTGACACCAGCACGTATCGCCACAGTTCTCGATGTTAGAAAATAGTATGAATGTGTGTCCGGATCAATCATTTCATATAATCTCTTTATCAGATACCCATCCCTTGCACAAAACAATAGGTGCGTTTCATTATCAGTTGCCGCTTTTTCCCTCATCCAATGGACAAAATCCGTTATCATTGGCGCGCAGAACAGATATCCGATATCATCCGAATCATTCACGCAAAGCCTTTGGTCGCTGTCCTCAAAAACAAATGGATTGTTAAAAATACGTGATATGAACATTCCAAGCTTAATCCTGTCCGGCAGCGTCCTCAAACGATCGTCAACTCCGAGTCCTCCAAGCGCATCATATAACTGCATGCCTCCATATATCCTAAACGTATCTATTCCCTGTTCGGATGCACTGTCAATATCAGCGATTTCGTCATCACCCACATGAAGAAGTTTTTTCCCCGGAAAATCCTTTTTCAGTTCATCAAACAAATGCTGCGTCTTAAGAGTATCGTATTCGGAAGACACATAGACCTTCTTATACCCGTTTATGCCCATCTTATTAAGGAGAAAACATATCTGCTCCTTATCATAATAACAATCCGACGTGATAACAACATCCTTACCAAACTCCACCGCTTCTCGAAAAATCTCACAAACCTTTCGTCTCGGTGTCATAACGGCAAGGTCAGTCTCCCATTCAATGCGGCTTAGTTCCTCTGCCGAGACCATACCACCTGGACACTGTTTATCATGATCCGCCTTGTCGAGTACTGCTTCATAAATATCTGTCAGCTTCGGAGAACCTTTACGGGACAGTTCCTTTTCCGTCATTATCCGCAGCTGTGCAAGATCCGGTATCACGATGCCCTTATTTCTCAGCCTCATATCAACCAGTTCGAAGACATCCGTATAATTGCAGACCTTTCTTGCTACAAGCGTATCAAACAGGTCGAAACTTACCACATCGGAAGCATCTATCTTTTGTTTCAGATCCGAAATACGATAGCCTTCCACTCCGGAAAAATCATATGCCACATCACTTGGGGCAAGCAGGTCTTTTCCGCGGACATCAAATAATTCAATGTCGTTCTGTGCGCAAAAATCCCCGATCCTTTTCGTGATAGCCTTGCAAGACCCCGGACGCGCAACAACTATGATACAGCCTACATTTTTTTCAATTGTATCTTCAATGGGAATGATCGGATATCCGTACATCGTGCCATCAGTACGAAATCCGTCAAGAAGACCGACAATGGACAACTCATCTCCATGGTCGGATAAGAAACGCTGTGTCTCGGTACCGAGACCATAAAGCGCTATTGTTCTATTTTTTAACAAACCAAAAAAGTCCGAATTCATATTTAACCGAATCATTTAGCACATCAGGATCAGCATCGTATTCAATATGGGTTCCGTAATCGATCGAATACTCCTTCAGATCGCATCTGTCAAACTCTTTAAATATGGTACGCGGTGAAAACACTCTGTGTGCATTAAACTCCACGCCTTCCATGCCTACCGGCACTGCTATATATATTGAACCGCCTTCGGCAACCTTTTTCTGAATGGAATCAAAGCACTTAAAGCATGCCTCCGGGTCAATCGGATCCCCATATCTTCCGAGGCCGAAGTGTTCAAGCGAACACAGGGCAGACAGGCTGTGTATCGAATCGTTTTCAATGGTCTCAAGCATTGTCGCATCCGACTGAGTAAAACTTACACCCGGTATGATCGCATCGAGCGGTCTTACATCAATAAGAGAAACCTTCTGTCCGAATGTCAAAAGGTTAGATATAAACCCATCCACTCTCGATCCTATGTCGTAGTGTATATCAGGTCTTTCTTCAAACACATGTCGCGCACACCACAGATCCTGCCAAAAATAATGATTTACAGAGCCTGCCTGCGATACACGATCGATTGCAAAAAACTGCTTTCTGTCCGGATTGTAGGCAAATGATTTTCTCTTGTTTTGACTGTTATACTCTTTGGCCTCCTGCTCGATCATCTCGGCAGCGGCCTCATAAAACAACAGATACGGTATATTAAGTCTGCACAACACTTCTACAGCTTTGGTGATCTGTCTGACCCCTCTCCACGTCAAAACAACTGTATATTTTTCGGCGCAGTTCTTAAGTTTCTCTTCATCCTTAACGACAGGAATGGAAAGAATCTCATTTCCAGAATAAGACGGATCAAAAAAGAACTTGATCTCGTGTCTGTCCCCGAGAAATTTTGCGGCATTACAGCTCATTTCGTCGGTTCCGTACAGTATGTACTTTTTCCCTGTAGAGTTATTATCCATTACACTTATCCAGAAGCTCCTGAATTGAGATTACTTTTGTATCACAAATGCTGAGTATGCTGTCCCTGATAATATCATACTCGGAAGAGACAGTAACTATCACAAGATCAGGGGCGGACAGTTTGCCAAGTTCCGACAGTTTTATCGTTTTTGCATCAGTGCCGGAGTCGGATACGCGGTTATCTATGCAAAACGGTATTGTGATATCATCGCGGCGCTTCAGATCTTCGTAAAGGATCTTCCCAATCCTGCCCATACCATAGACTGCAACAGAGGAAATATCAGTTTCTAAACCTTCACTTAAATTCCTTCCCTGTTGTATCAGCTCACACATTGAAGAGGCTATCTCAAAATTGACCTTGAATTTGTCGGTACCCGCCTGTCTTCCTATCCAAAAATCTTTATAATGTCCTGGCCATGTCCCTTCAGGTTTTCTTTTTAAGGACTCAAGATCATCCGTAAACAGCTTTTGCAGGAATGAATAATAAAGATCACTCTCTTCTTTTTCTATCTTAAGCTGCTCATCACTCAGCCAAGGCTGCATGATCATCTGACACCAGAGCTCATCATCCTCATCGATCTGCCTGACCTTTTCAAGCGCTGTCTTGAAAGAATCCCGGTCGCTGCAACATATGATCGCTTCAGGGTTCAGATCTCTGTTTACAAGCGGGTTGCCCCAATATATCGGTATGGTCCCTGCCTCAAGGCTCGTATATACTTTTTCCGAAGTATATCCGGGAAAACATGCATTCTCAAATGCGATCGAAAATTTGTATCTGCTCTTTATATCGGTACTGTTTTTAACAAGAGCTGTAAGATCGTCTCCGCCGGAATCCACAAGTCCCATATTGTTAAGAAACGCGCCATACGAATCAACACGTTTATATTCCGATAATATATCGAAAATCATCTTACGGTTGCTGTGGCCGTTCGGATTACTGTAAATAAAGTTACAGAAACCTTTCTTTTCATCAAGAAGCTTTTGGGCCTGAGCAGTGTCTTTTATTGGGTTTTCCCATTTTGTGATAAATGATGAAAGAAATCTTCTGTTCGGTCTTCTTACGATCCGGTCATCACTACCACGGCAGGCATATCCTATCCCGTAATCAAATACATTTAGGTCGGGAAGAATGCACTCACCCGGTGCAAACACACAGATCGCAGCAGAAGAATACAGCCTCTTGAACTGCTCAAGCATACCATGATCGGACAGTATACCCTCCGAAACGAACAAAATTTCCGGCTCTTTGTCATCCCAAACAAGATCATAGCTGTCGACATCTTTTTTATCAAAAAGAAGTGTTTGAGCAAGTCCCAAAACATCATTTATTCCCGGATATATTCCGTAAACCCTGCGTCCCAATCTTATTCTCCCATCTAAACTATCAGCCTTTGCTGTTTATCCTGTCGATAAGCCTGTTCCATCTACCAAGATCCGTCTCGTCAAGCCCGGCAATATTGGGCCTGTCTGTCTTCCTCGGAAGTGTGGAATCATCAAATTCAAACTCCTGCCCTGCATTTCTGACATATGTAAGTTCCATGCAATCTGCAAGTCTCAGCCCGTCAATCAGAGCATATTTTGAATAATTATTTGCATGAACATGAATGAGTGAATGTGTTCTGCCAAGCCTTTCAAGGCATGCACCGTAGTATGCCCATCTGTCTGATCTCAATAGTCCATGTATCTCGAACACAAGCTGGTCGAACTGCTGAAGGAGCTTGTCATCAACCTTCTCAAAAAACTCCCATTCTCCTCCTTCTATGTCCATCTTAAGTATCATGCCCAAAAGACCGTCATGTCCGTTTTGTTCCATCGCCTCATCAAGAGTACAGAAGATGGGATCATCAATTCTACTTCCCGTGATACCTTTTTTGAAGAAGTGAAACCTGTCATTTTCAAATGGAAGCTTATCCACCGTAAAATCATACATAAACAGATCATATCCGCGATCTGCCATATCCTTATCCCAGCTTATCTCATCGCCGATCCCTATCGAATATGCTACCTTCCCGCATAGATCATCATGCATAACATATCCTCCGTCAGCATCTCCTCCGACGCGGATAAGGTTCATTTTGTCAAACCTATGGATCTTCATGGGTGCAAGAAACTTTTTTAAATCCGACAGCTCAGTTGATGTCAGTTTTTGGGAATACACGGAACTATTATCAGATGAGTATGACACATACTCTTTCATATGCGCAAAGGAATCTGCGCCTTCGAATGGAATGATCTTCCAAACGATAGCCCCGGCACCCCGGTCTTCAAGATCCGCTTTAACCTGGTCAGCCACATTCTTATTCTCTATTGCGATCACAACGGCATCTGCATCTGCGTAATCAATCTCATCCGGATGACACACCTTAACACCGTCTATACTAAGGCTGTCCTTCGATCTGTCTGCAACACAGATGACCCTGCAATATCCTGTAAGCTCCAGCTGCTTTGCGTACTGCCTTCCAATGTTTCCTGCACCGTAAATGACTATGTCTGATCCCTGTTTGATCTTAGAAAAAGGAAATAAATACATTCTCTTACCCTCTGCCTATCTCTGATCCTATGATTTTAATCCGTAAAAATCATTAATGAGCTTTTTGATGTTTTGCCCAAACACTTCCATTGAAAAATGATCATCGTATATCTTTCTTGATCTTGCGCCTATATCCTTAAGGCTATCCTTATGATCGATACACCATCGTATCTTCCTGCTAAGCCCCTCGGGATCATCGGAACTAAACACCAGACCGTCATATTCGTCCGTGATGTACGCAGAATTGCCGGCAGCATCAGAAACTATACAAACCCTGCTATACTGCATCCCCTCGCATACGGATATCGGCATTACATCCTCTCTTGACGGACAAATAAGCAGATCAGCACTGCGTAGTTCCTTCATTACACTGTCTCTGTCCATTAATGAACAGAACTCAATACAATTACCGAAGCTCGCAGACCTTGCCATCTGCTCCTTGGCATAAGCGCTGTTGTTGTTTCCTATGATCCTGAAACATATCCTGTCTCTCTCGCTGTCAGTCAAAGATAATACCGCATCTACAAGAACATCCTGCCCTTTGTATTGCTGGACATTTGCAAGAACAAGCGCTGTGAGTTTATCATCTGTGCCCAGATCTTTTGTTTGTGCAAGGTACTTCTCATCGACATCAGGGAGTCCATATAAAAGCAGTTTTACATCAATTTGCGGATTGTATTTTTCAAATGCCTTCGCTGCAAGCGGTCCCGCCGCACACACAACTATATCGTCAAAATCGATCGAACGTAATCTTTTTATATCAAGAGAATCGTAAAAGCACGGAGGCTCATGCAGCCACCATATGATCTTTGATCGCCCCGCTCTATTCGACAAAAAGCGGTAGTAATGGATCGTGTTGCAGATGATATACAAAAAACCATTTATCCAGGAAATACCGTCGGCAGTATCTATCTCCAGATTGGGATCTACTATAACCGGGATGTTGATTTTTACAAGTTCATCTCTTATGACTCCGTCATGCCATGATGCAAACACGACTCTAAACCCTGCCTTGCAAAGAGTTTGTGCGGCATAAAACAGCACCATTGTGGCACCATTATTATCAAGATTCGGCGACATAAGAAGAAGCGTGTTATCTGTCCCTTTTTGAACCAATGATGAATTATCCGATTCGGGTGCATAAACCTTAACGGGAGCCTTTGGATTAAGAATGTCTTTTCTGTCAGGAAGTTCACTGCTGCCGATGATATCGCTTTCTCTTACACCCATTTTCAGAAGCTGCTGTCTCATCTGAGGCTCGTGAACGCTTAATATCACTATAAGATCATATTTAAGAGAACTGATTTTCTCAGGCGAATAAACCGTATGACCGTCAATGATTTTCCCCTGCTTGCCGGTGTCGTTATCAAGCAGACCCACGATCAGATCATCCCTGATCCATCTCTTATATTTACTGTAATAATCACCCAGTCCAAAAATCAGTAATCTCATTTATCTTACCAAGATAGTTTTGTTTATGATCACTCAAACCGGTCCAGAAGCTTTGCAGCCTTCTCGAGCTTCTGCCGGGCCTTTGTCTTTTCTGCCGAGCTCACCCATGATCCGTCAAAATGATGGATGGCATAAGTGTTCTCTGATATCCTGAGTTCTCCTGTATATGGATTCTTAGGAGACAAAACATCGACAGGATATACGGAAAGCCCATTGAAATTCTGAAAATCCGCGCTTTCTTTCATTCCCATTTCGCTCAGAATGCGGCTCTGGATAACGGGGCTGGGGGTCATGTCATATGATCCATCAGGATTTACAAAATGATTTGTTTCATAGTAATTCATCATTTTGCGCATTATCTCATTGTGCCTTGCCGCTCCAAATCCAAGACCAAACGCAACAATCCCGGGGAATTCCATACCACAAAATGCCTCATTATATCGCAGATCATCGAGACTCTTTATAATCTCAACATCTGTATCAAGATATATACCGCCTTCTTCAAATATGATCTTCAACCTGAAATAATCAGGTACAAATCCATACTTTCCGGCTTCATAGGCTTCTTTTGTAAAGTCAGTTTCCGTTATATCAAGATTATTCTCGTTCCACTCTATGATCTCATAGTCCAGACAGAACCTCTTCCAACTGTCAATGTTCTCCTTATATTTTTCCGGCAAAGGATTTTTACCAAGCCAACAATAGTGTATCTTAGCCGGGATCCTGATATCCTCGGCCTGTTTGATATCGATCTTTCCATCACTCATATTGAACATGCAGTGGAACACATAACAATCTATATCATCGAGCCATGAATACCCGTTTAGTTCCTCTACGATTTCTGCAAAAGCGGCACATGTCGGCAGTATTACGATTTCGCTTAAAGATATTTTTTTTAGATCTTCAAGTGTTATTACATTGAACTCTTTATTACCTATCCAAACAGACTCGCCTTTTTTATTCGGACTGTTATCAAGCAGATAACCTATCCTGTCTATCCATTCATAACCTTGATACGCATGGATGATCTGTTCAAATTCGTGTCCTATTCCATAGCAGACTATTTGTTTTTCACGAATTTGCTGTGTAAATTCCTTCAATCTACATCTTTTTAATCTCATGGTTTCCTTTCGAGTTATAAATAATCCATTATTCGATCAGCGACAAAAGAAAAATAATATTCATTATAATGTTCGGGAACCACGCCATATTTAAATAACTCATCAGTATACTTCAGGTGATCAGGAATATCCGCAAATCTTATGATGTTGATTCTGTCGGATCTATCTTCAAGATACTTGTAGTAATCGGACAGCATTTTGTTTATTACCGAAACATCATCTTTATGCTTTTTGTCTTGATTGTAGATATTACCAATACGCTCCGAAAGATAATTCTCGACAAGAACAACCTTGCAACTATCATCCAGTTCATTAATCACATTAATAAACCTATCACATGACTCTTTCCATAGTTTTTCGCATTCTTCACTATTCCTCGAAATAATATTGAACTCCGAAAAATCGTTTCTTGACAAATCCAAACCATCACTGTATGTATAGTAACAGCCGTTACATTCCATGATATCGAATCGTTCCTCAAGAAGATCGATCAGCAATAAATCCGGTGGTTGCCGGCGGACATCACTTATCAATGACCCTTGAAAATCTTTTTCAACCATTCTTTGACGGTATTCGTTACATGCTATCGGCTTATGTTTTTCGTTTTTATCCGACATTATCGAGATAATGCTGGAAAAACTGAATCTTACATTTCCTATATCAGCTGCAGTGATATAATTGGATATGCGTCCAAGGCTGTATCCACCCATAGCTACAACTCTCCTGTTCAAAGAGTTGATCTCGTGTGAGAAGGCCGACCTGAAAAAAGACGCCCCGTATCTTTTTAACTGTTCCGCGGTTTTATCATCAACATGAGGAACTATTGCCCTGAAACGCATATTGGCGTGCGGAGTAAGTTCGCGATACAGTTCCTCGAATGCACTGTTTGAAAACTCTCTTTCTTTATATTCATTTGACAGCATCTCAAAAACCGAAAACAATTCCTTGAATTTCTCGACATCTTTTTGCGCACTGTCCGTAAAACTTCCATTTCTGATCCTATAATGGTATAAAGGCTCTCCCAGAAAGAAATAACTGTCACAAACGCGATACATGATTGAATAAAGGAACAGATCCTCCGCTACCGTATTGGAAAAACACAGTTTTTCCCTGTCCCAGAAACTTTTTCTATACATCTGTTTCCAGCAGGCAGGCGCAGCCAGTTTTCTGATAAAGTCCAAACCGATTCGCACATAAGGACTGTTCCCGCCTATATGCTCACATCCGTTCTCCTCCCAATAAAAATCGCATTCCACGATATCTGCATTGTCAGACACCATTTTATCAAGCATCTTTTCAACGTAATCCGGTTCAACCCAGTCATCCGCATCAACAAAACAGATATATTCACCTTTTGCTTCTGCTACGCCCTGATTCCGTGCATCTCCCGCGCCGCTTTTTTTCTGTCGGACTATCCTGATTCTGTTATCAGTTTGCGCAAATCGATTGCAGATTTCCGGGCACTTATCATTACTGTCCCCCATTACAATGATTATCTCTAAATCATCAAAAGTCTGAGCAATGACCGAATTCAGGCATTGCTCTATAAACTCTTCTGTTTCAAATACAGGAATAATAACAGAAACCATAAAATATCCTCTTGCCTGTGATCAAGAATTTGCTTTACGCTGTCAAATATACCTGATCAAGGTCTTTTTGAAATAAACGAGTGATCATCTTGCCGAAAAGCTCAGAGCATTTTACATAATCCTCATTTATCCTATAACCCTTTTCTTCCAGCTTCATTTCTATTTCTTCTTCATACACCAACGAAGAAATAATAACATAATCATCCGACGGATCGGCGAAGAACTCATCCGGTGTTACAACGCTTTTTACGCCGACATCTTCTGCTTTCACTTTAACGTCAATTATCCGTTTAAGAGATATTTGTTCCGATTGAATTAATGTAGATAAAATATGTCCGTATTTTCCATACCCCCAGATCGATACCGTTTTACCCGTAAGCATTTCGCGGATCGAAGCGCCCAGCAACAACAATTCATCTTTTTTGATCATACTGTCAATAACAAAATCCAGTTTTCTTTTAAATGTATAATTATCACAAAACCGTATTACAGCCTCATCAACATCCCCTTTCGAAAACACGTAAGGTTTCCATACTTTATTCCATGGCTCTCTTGGCCATCCGTGGCATCCAAACGGAAGATCATCAGGAAACTCCGAAAACCTTTTTTTATCATAAGCCTCCATAGAAAAACGACTTGCCAGATCTATCGGCGGAACCGAAAAATCGATGTCTTCAGAATTACCACAGTACCCCCAAAACTCGTCTTCTCCAACTTCAAAAATTTTCCCCATTCCGGTTCTATGATAGATTTTTTCCTTTTCGGTCAGTATTCGTAAACAACTACTGATCTTTCTAAGTGAAAAGCCACCATTACCCACACAGTATTCCTCCGTAGGTCCTAGTGCCTCATAAATATTTCTCCATAAATACTTCGGTAGCGGAGCACCTATATAATCAAACCCAAGATCACAAAACTCCTTTAGTCTGTCAGAGAACACATAAACATCCAGTTGATGAAGCAGCATGTATTTGTAGTCAGCAAATCTGCGGTATAATTTCTCACTCAGCATCAGACGGCTGTATGCATCTCTCCCGTCAAAATCAGAATCGTCAAAGCATACAGTCTCGACACCACTCAAGTATCCGATTTTTTCTTTCAGTCTTCTCGGGGCAATAATATAAATATCATAATGCCCCAAAATGTTTATCAGCCTGTCAAAGGAAATCCGCTCATTCTCATCAAATTCGGCTTTATAGCACGGAACAACAATACAAACTTCATATTTCATGGTTAAATCATTACCTTTGACAGCTTCTCCTGAAAATCTTTACCATCCAAAGCCATTCTTTCAAACAACATACTGACAATTTGCCCTATAAGATTGTTCTCCTCTTCTATATCAATAAAATCAGACAACTCAAACCTCTTTTTCTTTTTCATAAGCACCGTAACATATTGATCGCTTCTTTTAGTCGAATCACTGCAGCAGACTTTAATTTCCGCGATTTCATTTAGTTCTTCGGAAATATTGATAGCATTTTCTTTATTCCAAATTATGAAATCACCTTCTATGCAATCGAAGTTCCATTTATGCAATCCGGACCAATTCTCATGTACGGCTTCAGCCTTTCTATGTCTCAGTTTGATAATGCCATTTACCTTTACGGTATACAGGCACTTGATCAACCCTCTGTACGGATCAAAAGAATGATCCATTGAATTGCTTATGTACATGCATTTTGCATAGTTTTCCCCAAATAGATTTGAAATTAATTCAAACATTCCGAAATAGCAATAGTATGTCCTCTCTATTGCCAATTCATCCCTGGCATTCATCAAATTATAATAATATGCCAAAGGATCCACAGGAATCAGGTTTATGAAACCATCTGGTATCTTCTCACCAAAACCAGTCATCAGTGCGCAGCCAATATCCATTACCACATCACCGTCTTTAACCACCCCCGCCAGGTCGGGTTCCTCAAAAAGGAGTTCTCTTCTGTTCGTTCTTCGAGATTGTTTTAAAAAAGGGGCACTTTCTGCATTTCTATCAAGTCCGTACTCCAACCAAAAGTTTATCTCACTATCAAGGTTGCTAAGCCAAATGCGAAATGCTTCCAACAAATCAACCTTCCACCTGAACACCATTTTATTATAGAATTGTTCTAATTCAGTCCTTTCAACATGATCTCTTATATATTCAATATCAGTAATAGCCTGAGTTTTACCCGGAAATTCAGAATTAATAATTCCCAGTATTTCCCTGCGAGCTTCACGTGAATTAACACCAATTACAACTCGGATCGAATCGTCATCCCGGCACAGTTTGATTGCCTCATCCTTACTGATAATGTCCAGATCTAAATATTGTGTGCCAACTTTTTTCGAATCAGAATCACAAAGAGCGAACACTGTGAATTTATCTTTTCGGAGAATATCCACCAGATAAGCCGCATGCCTTCCTGCTCCATAAACGATACATTTTTTCATTTGATTCCTCACATAACAGTCTCGAAACTCTTTTGCGCCCCTCTAAGACTCTTTTGTTTTACAATGGTTTCTAACCTTCACCAAGCTTGAACCATAAATATATCCTCTTATAGGAGCAACCATTCCCTTTGAAAAACCACATTTCCACAAACAATATGTAAATGATAGCTGATCTCTGCAGCTGTGATTCATGACCTCATTCCACCATTTTTCCATCAGTTTCTTCATTTGTGTATCATGTTTCCTAAACAGTACTCCTGTTTCATACAATCCATAATGACTAGGCATCCGTTCGCGTATGTATCCGAACATCTGATTCAGTATAACTTCTTCCTTGTCCATGCGTTCAAAAACGCAGACCATTCCCTCCGTATATAGACAGTCATATCTGGAGTGAGGATAAATCGAAATCCATGTTTTTTCCCCAATCATATCACGTACGAATTCGTACATGGCATCCTTTATTGACATACTTCCATCAACATATAAACTGTATTCATAGTTTGAAAACATGGCGCATCCGAGTATCTTGCATAATCTGGCTCTTCTGACCGGATCTAAAGATTCCCTTGGAATGATTCCATTAAGATCAATCCATTTCATCCCATATCCATCATGAGGCGGATTATCCGAAACGCAATAATAATCACACATATCAGTATCATATACATGTTCAGCTTCCGCATCATAATTACCGGATATGCATGTATATACAGCAATTCTCTTTTTTCCCGGATTCTCCAAAATCGGGAACTTATAGCTCACATCAGTACCGGTTACGTCTTGCTCAGCTATATCATGAATCGAAATCGCTTTTTTTCTGTAAAATGCTTCAACAAGTTCATCCGAAAAACGAATTTCATCCCACGTTACAACATCCGATGGAGTATTATCTGATATCTGTTTTACAATATCATCAACCTTCTCTCCCTCTGCGAGCACAAAAAAAAGAACCCCTTTTCTATCGAATAATTCTCTTGGCGATCGACATACAATCCCATTCTTTATAGTCCTCCCCCACATCATCGGATCATTATCGCAAAAACAAGTCGGGAATATGTCCAGCATCTGAAGTGCATCCCAGCCTTTTCCTTTTGCGATAAACCCGCATCCCCATATGCATATTTCAGAGTACAATTCACTCCTGCATGCATCAATCTTATTTTTCAATGATTTTTGTTCCAAGAAACAGTTCCTCTATTCTTTCCTGAGGCATAACACCCATTCCAAAAAAAGATTCGGGAATAGTGAACCCTTCTTTTCTTCTGTTGATCAGATTATGTGGGAGTTCACTATTATATGCATTCTTTAAAACATATTTGAGTATACCGTTTGGGCACCTCTCATTCTGCGAAAGCGAAAAAGCATACTCTATAAGTTTTTTCGAAAGGAACGGAACCCTGACTTCCAGAGAATTGGCCATAGATACTCTGTCGGTTTTGGGCAGAATATCATCCGACAGATATGTATAGAATTCCATATACTGCATCCTGGTAATGGGCGGAAGATCCTTGTGATAGTGCTTTCTCAGAAACCAAAACATGTCATAATCATCACTTATTCCTAATCTTTTTTTCAGCTTTTTATGTTCGGGAAGGGGCCTGAACACATACCATTGATATATAAATTCAAGATCTTCATCAACTGTGGTCTTCCTTCCTGATTCAAAATCTTTCAGACGTAGATGTCTCGGATATCCGGCAAACAACTCATCGCCACCTTCTCCCGAAAGCATTACTTTACACTTCTTCTTTGCCTCTCTTGAAACTATAAATGTAGGATAGGCAGATGTATCAGCAAATGGTTCGTCATACCACTCTTTAAGATTATTGTACAGATCTCGGAACTCATTTTTTTTAACGAAGTATTTATTCCCGTTAAACCCGTACTTTTCCTCAAGGCATCTGACGTAAGGTAATTCGTTATTTCTATGGTCATAAAATCCGATGGAAAACGTCTGATATGAATCTGTTTTTGCCAAAGCCTCAACCGTAATGATACTCGAATCCATACCACCACTAAGGAACCCCCCCACGGGAACATCGGCAACAAGTTGTTCTCCGATCGACTCTGAAACCAGCTCTTTTACAGTTCCTAACTTGTCATATATGATCTCATTACCTTCTTCTGCATTCGGTTTCAGGCTCCAAAATGAAGCATTACTTTCAACAGCACCTCTTTCATAGTCGTAAACCAACTCACAAGCCTGTTCCAATTTGAAGACATCCTTATATATTGTTTTGGGTGCCGGAATACACAGAAAATTATAAAAATCCAGAATTGCCGTATTATCGATCTGAAGAGAAGTGTCATTTATTAGGCTGGTAATAGCCTTAAGCTCAGAGGCATAAGCAAAGTCTCTGCCATTATAATAATAGTAAAGAGGCTTGATGCCAGCTATATCCCGGAAAAGCTTAAGTTTTTTTTCACGTCTGTCAAGTATTGCAATGGCATACATCCCATCAATATGCTCGACAAATCTGTCTCCCCATTCCAGGTATGAATTGAGTATTACTTCACTGTCCGTTGTTGATCTGAAGGAATACCCTTTTTCCATAAGATCATTTCGAAGCGGCTCAAACCCATATATCTCTCCGTTAAATGTCAATGCCACGCTATGGCTTGTATCCTCCATAGGTTGCATCCCGTTATCAGAGAGATCTATGATTGATAACCGGACAAATCCCATGGTAAAATCATCAAAGCAATTAATCCTCTTACCATCCGGTCCCCGGTGTACAATAGAGTTCAATGCTTTCTTATAATTCCATGTTTTCTTTGTCCCGCCAAGGATTCCACACATTTTCGTAATCCTTTATACATCCATATCATAAACAAGCTGCGTAATAGAAATTGTTGGTCTGCCAAGTGTTCTTTCTATATCCTTGTGTATCTCATCATACAGATAAGGTAGTGTCACAATAACAATATCCGGTTTTTTGTTTGGTGGAACTTCATCTAATTTATAACAGTCAATATCAAAATATAGTTTCGGACTTCCCTGGTCCAAAGCATAAAGAAGTCGAACGGTTTTACTGTCCTTAAGCTCACGAACAACACAGTTCCCCAAATCATTCATACCATAAACAGCAACGCTGTTATAACCCAACGCCTTGAGATAGTCCTCCATTTTTCGCCCGTTTTGCTTAGCAACCAAAAACTGGAGAGCGGCATTATAGTTCTCGTAATATGCATGTAATTGCTTTTCATCCACCATATATTATTACTTCCTGTATACATGCGCCGGAACCGAAAAACTCTCGACTCCAATGTTTATCAGTTCGTTCATCACGTCCAGCATCTTATCATTCCCCACCGAAAGAACCAAATGAAATCCTCCCTCATCCAACTTTCTTAACATATCTTGCGGAGAAAGAATGATAATGCCTTCCTTCACTGTTCCCCACTTGTTCTTATCTTTATCAGCGAAATAGACTACCCGTTCAGACAATTCGTTTTTTATTACCCCTCCAATATGACCGGATCCGTAGAGTATTATGTTGCTTCCCGGTGGAATTTCTTTATCATGAATAATTGGGGCACATATTCCGGAAAATTTGGAATTAATATCGTCAAATTCTATATCCCTGTATTTAAGCATAATACTGTAGAAAAGCATGAGTTGAGTCGGGGATTCTTTTATATTGTTCAATATCCAATCCAAATACTTTAGATATAATCGTTTATTCTTTTCCTTGACCTGATCCGCCTTTCCAACCGCCAACGAAGCATCATGTAATCTGTAAAGATAGAATACCCCGGGAATATAGCCAATCTTTTTCCCGTAATACAACATACGCAACCAATATTCATAATCCTCGGCGCAAAAAAGAGTTGTATCATATTCTCCCATCTGATCAAGAACCTCTCGTCTATACATAAAACAGGCTCCAACAACATCCCCCGTATACATATCCTGTTCAATATACGGTAGTGCCTCATAAAGAAACTTCTTTTTATCATCAACAAAAAGGAAGCCTGTGCATACCATACTGTAATGGTCATTGCGATCCAAATACTCATTCATTACTTCTAACGCGCGAGAAAGGAACCAATTATCATCCGACGTCCATGTCAGGTACTTACCTCGTGCATGTCTGAAGCCAATATTCAAAGACTCAGGTAATTGTTTATTGGTTTCATTATGTATAACTCTTATCCTGTTATCAATTTCTTCGTAGTGCCTGGCAATTGACAACGTATCATCCGTAGAACAATCATCTACAATGATCAATTCCCACTCTGTAAAAGTCTGTCTCAAAATACTGTCAATTGATTCACAGATATAATTAGCTCTGTTGTAAGTCGGCATCACAACCGAGATCTTAGGGGTGTTCATTTTACCGTACCTATCCATGCGCAGAAGAGATCCGGCGTCGGATCCTCATTCTTTAAATCCTCAACCACGGAAACTTTATCGCAAAAGCAAGAAAGCATATCTTTAAGGCATTGTTTGTCAAACCATTGCTCCCATTCGCCAATCTCATAATGTCCGTATAATTCTATATTTTTATCTATAATGATTATTCTTCCGCCTTTCTTTGTGACACGTGCGAGCTCTCGTAATGAGCTCCAAATATCTATAGCATGCTCCAGTGCCTCGCACGTATATACCACATCAAAGAAATCATCTTCAAACGGAATCATTGTCAACGTACCGATCCTTTTTTCCACAACCGATCCCGGAACAAATTTCAAGACTTTTTCCGAAATATCCATAGCGTATAACCCTATACCCGCTACTCTTTGGGAAAGATTTTTGATATATGCCCCCTTTCCACAACCCGCATCTAGCACATTTAATCCATCGCCCTTTTTGTTTTCGTTAACATATTTTTTTAGCGAAGATTCTATCACTATATATCGTCCGTCTTCGATGCTATACTCATCTTTAAAACCTGACGATTGATTATCAAATTCAATCTTATTCTTATAATATAATGCATCTAAAAAATATTTATTAGCCCAACTAATCTCAGAATAGGGGAAATAACTGTTCTCTTCATCTTTTGCGTACTCCGAAGGATAACTTCCAAACCATCCCCCTGAATCATTTTGAAGTTTGACCGCATATTTAAAAACTTTATTCCCAGTTTCAACGTCACCCAGTCGAAACCACACAAGAGCCAATTGAAACATCCCGGTAGAGCATACCCAATTGCAATCATTATAGGCTGGAATCTCGCCATTCTCCTTCATATAGTTTTTCTTAATGCGATCCATTGCGTCCCGAACAACATCAATGCAGTTTAAATCGACAAGGGCCTCCATAACATATGCATAGAAATGTGAAAGGAGCGAGAATTTCTCAATTTTCTCTCCGCAATTATTCAAATAATATTTCAACGCTTTTTTCGCTTTTTCAATGTATTCGTCTCTTTTTAAAATATAACCTGCTTCCATAAGTGGAGACAGGCAATACAAATGTATTATCTCGTCATAAACACTACCATTTCCAAAATCATTTTCTCGTGGCGATCGCAATCTTCCACTTTTATCAATATTTGATATGATCCAATCACATCCACATTTAATATGTTCATCAACGATAGGAAGGATATTGCGTATCGAAATAAGTCCTTTTAAAATCTGTCCAGAATCAAAAACATACGGCTTAGTATCCTCAGTGTTATACCAAGAACCATCATCTTTTTGTATAAAACATAACCATTTTGCATATTGAATTGCTAAATCCCTATACCCCCACCTTAAAAGTGAAGGAATATAATAACCGGACACTTCAGGATAAGGCAAACAGTTATCACTATTATTCTTTACCCCCTTATCTTCAATGGTATTGTTCTTTATCCATTCTATCGATTTTCTGTAAGATCCAATGTAATCAGTTCTCCCTTTAATCCGTTCCCTAGTAATAACGTATTTGAGCTCTTCAAAAAACAAATATTTGATTTTTTTACAATTCAATCCCTTCGCAATATCATTCCTAGTATTTGTATCTAGTACCGTAATAACAACGATTATGTCGGTCAATTCATTCTTGATTCCATCTGGTGGAACTATCGGAATTCCATCAATGTTTGTTCCCCATTTCGACGGATCGTTATCTACAAATGATAAAACATATTCCTTCCCAACATATTTCAAAAACTCTCTTCCTATATGACCTGCTCCAAAAAAAATGTACCGTTCATACTGATCACTAATACCCATCTCATTTGCCCCCTTCATAGTCCTTTAAATCAAGGAGTATTAAATTGACTCCAAAAACTCATTAATGCCTATCTCTCCCTCATCAAAAATGCCACATTCATATACGCAACTCCTCATCACATCCTGATTATAAGAATTCAGAAAAATCTCCTTAAGATCAACAATGTCATCCTCCGGATCAAAACAAAACAATTTGTCTATTGAGGACATATAGGAATAAATCTTGCGGCGACAAACAATCGGATTTGAGCAGCAAAAAAAATCAAAAGAACTTGGGATAAGACGTTCAAGTTCTTTTATCGCTTTCGACACTTCAACACAAGTACCATTATCCATTGATAAAGCAACTATTCTGTCAGCATAAGCAGGCAAAATATATATTTCTTCGTCCAAATCCACTCCACCGCTATAGTACCATGATCTACCGGTGCTTTTACAATCAAACATTGTCATATTCCCATCATCCAAACAATATCTACATACATTTCTCCCCTCATATGGAATGAGCCAGAAATTTTCATTACGATGAATAATTGAAGAAAAACCTTTTTCCGCGGCTCCCAATTCAACAAAAGAGACACTATCATCTGCCGTGTTTAGGCATAGGATTCGATTGTTTTTTAACAGTGTTACGAAAATATTTCCATTAAAATAAACATAATCTCTTGCAAGAAGGCCTCCAACTATATCAATGTCCCCCGTATCATATGTAATCTCCGTGCACGTCTTAGCTCCTAAATCAACCTTAACTATCTTGTCAATTTCATAGCCAAATAGATATAAAAAAACATCAATCACACATCCGCAACAAAAGTTAATGTGTCCTCTTTCAATAATACCCTTCAACGAAATGGATTCTGTTTCTCCACTCGCAATGTCATATATTGTTAGATCAGTTCTATTACCCGGCAAAAAAAACAATCTTGTATCACTATGAATAATCATAAAGCAAAGATTTTCGAACGATTCGTTCCCGTGGCTTAAGTAACTTATCGCATCAGCGGTTCCCGTATCGACATCAATTCTATATATCAATGGCGACTCCCTAGAAATCGCATATAAGGAATCATCCGCAGCACATATAGCAGTGGGTACTAGCCTTTTTGTTTTCGCAAACTTTTTTGTTTCCATTTTGATCCTCACAAACATAAAGCAAACTAAATTATCCTAGATGAAACCCGTAAATCGCAGCAATTCAGCTGTCGTTTTTTTTCTTGCACAAGTAAATGTTTCTTGTTTCCTCTGGCGACGACGGAAGAACCCTAAGTATTTTAAATCGTTTACCCAATGCTTCTTCGAAGCCTTCTTTTGTATACCACTCGAAACCCTTGTACTGGTTCCAAAAATTCATACTATATATATCACCTCTTTCAATGAACTCTATTATCAAATATCGGTCTGTAAAAAGAGCAAACTGATCGACTATTTCATCAAAACTAAGTTGATAGGAGAAAGCCAAATGATGTACTATAGCAAGACCAATTGCCAATTCAGATCTAAATCTTTCAAACGCATCTTTACGCCAAGCAACCAACCCGCTTGTCCCTATCTGATAATCCTTATAATACTTATTTGTAGGCGAGCAAAACGACATATAAACCGCACTGACATTATTCATATTGTTGTTATTTATGCGCTTCCATAAATCCGTTACGCAATTACGATCAAAATCAACAACAATGGATCGTTCTCTACCTGCGCAACCATACGAGCCATACCATCCCATATTTCCCGCGAGGTCAACAACCGTAGTTGGTGCCAGTTCATCCAATAATCCCGCAACATTTTGCATTTTGGTTGACCATTTCTCCTTGTAAGCGTCCCACTCCCACTCATCATTCTGATATCCTGTCCAAATAGTATTCTCCAATTCATTTTCTGTGTTGAGAATAAAGGCTTTAACATCAAGCATTAACTCAATAACATCCCTATGTTCATATGCAGTAAAACCTCTATGGTACAGTCCATTCAATGATTCCTTTTCGCTTTCGCTAAGATAACCATGAACATCTGATACAGAGTAATTATTCGAGGGATTTTGCAAATAAGTATAAGCAATCTCAGACTGATCCTTTAGCATCAGTAGCAAAGGAATCAAATGTGTATTCATGAAGTTAACTATAGAATACCTTGGCATAACTCCTTCTTTCAGTGCACCAAAGTCAATGAAAATAAACCTACCCTCACTAATTGTTGCATTAAGATTATGAGCATCACCTAAACACAAGTCTATCTCGGCCAATTTTACTATTAGCTCAAGCATAAACAAAACATACGCGCTGAACATCTCCGGGGTCCACTCGAAACAATAAGTTATTGGGTCAATAAACTTATGTCCGATAGCAAAACATGTCTTCTGGTTCATCAAGTCCTCCTCTATCCAGCTATCTACAACATATTTACCCAAAAGATTTGCTGCCTTTAGTTGCGACAACAATACTTCAATTTTTTGCTTTTCATTTTCATCATTATAAATTCGATATATTTTTCTTTCTTTTTGTGATATTACCAATCTCGAGTGCTTATCATATGTTTTTACGCTTTCATATTCGCCATAGTTTTCCAACCTTCCAGAAACGATATGAGGTTCTCCCTTGTGAAGATTGAAAACATCTCCTGCCCAAAAGAAGTTTTTTTTGTCGAATCCCATTTCAACCAATTGAGACACAATCTCACTCACAACATCTGGAGCGCTAGGGGAAATGGCGACACATGTTTTTCTTTTATCCACGTCCAGAAGGATCCGCGGCGATTCGACTATCAATCCGGAAGAATTCCTGACTTTTTCTGCATTATTATCAACCACGCCTATAACATTGCACCCATGTTTTCGCATCTCTTTAAAGAGTGTTTTTGCATTATTACCGGCTCCAAAAATATAGTAATTCATTGTGTATTCCTCCCTGCATACTGATATCCATCATCACGAGCAACACGCCAAAACGTATCCGTTCTTTTTTTTTCTTAATTTCGCCTTTTTATATATTCTTCTCTCTTTTCTTTTTCATTATCAATATAATATTGCCAACGTTCTCTAAAAATAGCATTATTTCTCTTAAAATGCTCCTGATTCATCATATCCTGCGTATATGTTGCTCCTTGATAATGGATAACTTCCGCCCAAGGATACGAGACAAGATCATATCCCAAATGGATGATTCTCATCTCAAGATCAGTATCTTCATAATATACCGGCAGAAAAATCGGATCATACCCTCCCGATTCTTCCCAAACCCTTTTGGGAATTAGCGTGGCAACCGGCCACATATTCTCTACGTTTTTCGGCTTATCCAACACAGGTTCCTCACAAACCCCGCATTTTACATAAAAGGAGTGAACATCGTACTTCTGTTTAGACGGAACCCACAATCTTCCTGTTATCATACCTATTCGACTATCAGTTCTTAAATATTTTAGCAATTCATCGATATATCTTTTCTTCGTAAACAAAATGTCATTTGCCAAAAGAAAAATAAACTCCCCCTTCGCGTACTTTGTAATCTCATTAACGTTTCCTAAATATTGAAGATTCTCCTCGTGATGAATTATTTTTATATTCTTAAAATACCGCTCCGCATTCTTTGTTTCATCCGTAGAAGCATTATCTCCAAGTATTACTTCATACCTGCATTGATTGTTGTTTTCATATAGCGACTTAATACAGTTGTATGTCATCTCCCATCCGTTATATGCCGTAATGCATACGGAAACTTCGGGGGTTTCCTCGCGTTTAAATACAATTGGATCCAACTGATCAATATGCCGCATTGCAAGCATATCCTTAACAACTATCCGATAAAAGCCATATTGGGTTAATTGTTCTTTTACCTCTTTCTCATAATTTGTCGCAATAACAAATATCGTCCTTTCCGGTAGAAGCTCGTTCAAATCATTTAATGATTTGGTAGAACTATCATCTGTACCGAGCCCTTCCGGATAAGCGTTATCAAAGAAGCCCGAAACTATAACTCCGGACAGCGTTAGAAATTCACAAAGCTTCTTTCCGAATTCTGAAATCCCCCAAATATAAACTCTGTTATCATCGTCATAACTAAATTCTCTAAGATAACTAATCATATTATTACCAACTACCTTCTAACATAACCAGCTAATACTTCTTTCTATTCTTTTTCTTTTCTCAATAACAACGACAGAATCATAATACGAAATGGACTTTATATTATCGCATGGTTTTTCTTTCCCTTTATCAGAATCCGAAAAATACTGATAATGCAATCCATCGACCAGTTTTTTTGTATATTCAACGAACGTATTGTTTCTTCTTAATCCCCCTCCATATTCCTCCATATAACTCGTATGACAATCTTCACACAAGTATAATCCGTCATCCACCAGCATATCAAATAATTCGTCAAACGATACAATCTGTTGATTCATTGTATGGCCACCATCGTCAATAATGATATCCACCTTTCCAATTTTATCTTTAAGATTATTCAAAAAAGCTCGGTCTTCCTGCGATCCGATAAATACTTTAATACCGTTTTCTTCATGTCTCTTACATTCCGGATTGATATCAACACCAAATATCTTCGAATCATTTCCGAAATAATTCTTCCACATCTGAAGACTTCCGCCGCAATAAACACCTATCTCTAGCACTCTAACCCCGGTTCCTATGTATTTCCTAAAATAGTGATCATAGATTTCACTATAATGAGCCCATTTATTTATTCTTTTATGTTTTTTCAGAAATATATAATTATCTATCTTGTTAAAAGACGTTTTGTCCAGTTTTTCAATAAACTCATTCGGCAAATAAACACCGGCTTCTATTTCGAACCCATTCAGGAACCTCATAGATCCGATATTTAGAATCTCTTTTTCTCCCATAATCATAACGTCCCTATAACCAATAATTCTATTATTATGAGTATAGTGTTCCTGAATATTTTTCTTTATATCATTGTATGCCACATCCGATGTGATGATTATGTCATTATCCACTTCGACAAGATCTAACGGATTTTCAATATTATAACCATATACTACCGTGTTTTGCAGTTCCCTGTTTGAATCGCATACACGAATGTTCTTTACCCCTTTTCTCTCGCACTCTTCCAAAAAAGAACAACCTATTTTTCCAGCTCCCCAAACGATATAGTTTTTCATCAATTTCCTCCCTCCACTCTGCCTTTCATATTCATCATACCCTTCAGTCCATCCTCAAGGGATACTTCGGGTTTCCATCCAGGAAGAACTCGTCCAATTCCATCCGGATTCATTATCTCCCTTTCACGATACGGTTTTGCACCATATTCTATATCAACTCTTTTATTCTGTACTCGAATCATAAGATCCACTAAATCCCTTAAACGTATCGGATTCTCGTCGCGCAAAAAAAACTTTTGATAGTCCCCCTCCTGCTCTCTGAAAAGCAACTCGATGGTTATTTTGATTGCACTAATTATATCGCTAATATGAACCATATATACTCTTTGCTCGCCACCTGTCATCTCAAGCATGTCCCCATCCTTCAAATCATTAACGATATTTAGTATTTTTTTTCTTTTATCATTCTCACCGTATGTATCAAAAATGGTAAGGGTAATGACTCTGCTTCCTTTCGCGTCACTATAAAACCGGAGAATGTCCTCTACAGATTGTTTAGTTGCCGCATATAGATTTACAGGGCAATAATCCTTTCCGTTATAGTTTTGCCAATATGATCCAAAGTTCAGTATTTTATTACAACCCGCCTCATTAACGGCATCAAAAAGCACCGTTGAAAACACAATATTACTATGCAAAAGTTCTTCTATTGAGTCCTCATCATGATTAGACAAAAATAATCCCGCAAGATGTATCAAAACATCCGGTCTGATCTCCGAAGCAACATCATATAGTTGTTTTACCTCACTAAAGCGATGAATTGCGACTTTATTATCCAAGCACCGTGTGTCCGATGTTTGTCGTACAATACAGTGTATTTCATATTCCCGGGCACAACTATCGATAAAACTTCTTCCGATAAATCCAGTTGCTCCAGACAGTAATATTCTCACACACCCTCCTTTATCCGAAATCCTTAAGTTTCGAATCCTTCTCAGAAATAATATAGCCAATATCAATGGGCCATTTGATGCCCAGCGTCTCGGAAAAGCAATTATATCCATCGGCTGCTTCAGCATTGTAGTAATTACCCATGTGGTACATCATAATCGTATTGTCCTCTAGGGTTTGGAAACCATGCGCATATTTGCATGGTACATAAATCATCCTTCTATTGTCTTCAGATAATTCAACACTTATCCATTTACCATAGTCTTCCGAATTAACATCAATATTAACTAAAACGTCAAAAACCCGTCCCTTAATACACTGAATTATTTTATCTTCAGCATATATCCCCGTTTGATAATGAAGTCCTCGAAGCGTTCCTCGTTTCACATTATTTGAAATATTCTGTTGAACGAGCTGAAATTTTATACCAAAACCCTCCAATTTTTCAGCATCAAAAATCCTTTCAAAATACCCTCTATTATCAATAAAGGGCTCCTTTTTCATGACGATAATATCATCCAAAAAAACGCTTTCCACAAACATAACTAGAATTCCTCAATCGTAGGCATAAGAGTTATAATCTTCCCCCCCCATGATTTGACAAACGATAGGAGCTCACGTATTTCATCTTTTATATTCCACGGGATGATTATTACGACATCAGGTTTTGTTTCTTTGATCGTGTCTAAATCATAAATAGGAATCTGGGTGCCGGGCAAAAAAGATCCTTGTTTATACGGGCTCGCATCAACAACATAATCAATAAACTCCTTTCCTGCCCCTACATAATTCAGGAATGTGTTCCCCTTTGCAGCTGCTCCATATCCCGCAATTCTCATGCCATCCCTTTTATATGATATTAACCTTTCCAACGAATCATATTTGATATTACGGACTTTTTGCGAAAAAAGCCGATATATGTCAATATTGTCGATACCGATCTCATGCTCACTCTTTAGCTTTAATGCCACTGAATCTCTGATGACTATAGAATCATTATCATCATGTGTAGCATATATTCTTAAAGAACCGCCATGCGTTTCCTGTTCTTCTACGTCATATAGTTTTAGACCGCATCTCTTAAAAACATTGTTAACGGAAGTAAATGATAAATAAGAAAAATGTTCATGATAAATGGTATCAAAATAGCAATTCTCCAAAAGCGGTACCAGTTGTGGAAACTCAATCGTGATAGTACCTCCGGATGCAAGTCCAATCTTTAGTCCTTTAACGAAATCGTTTATATCCGGAACATGAGCAAGAACGTTATTCCCCAGAATGAGGTCGAATTTCTTGTCAAGTCTTCGAGCAAATCTCTCGCTCCAAAACTCCACTATAGTATTAATCCCTTTTAGCATCGCAACTTCTGCAGTTGCCCTCGCCGGATCAACTCCCAAAGGTTCAATGCCATACTCTTTAAAATACTGCAAAAGATACCCATCATTAGACGCAACTTCTAAAACCCTACTTGTGGCATCAAGTTTTAATCTTTTAACAATCATATCCACGTAATCCTTGCAGTGTTTTAGCCACGTTGACGAAAAAGAACTAAAATACTTGTACTCCTCGTTGAATATTTTTTCCGGCATTTCATAATCCAAGACCTGACATAACCAGCAATCCTTACAAACTCCCACTCTCAACGGAATAAAATATTGCGCCTTGCTAAGCTTGTCCTTGGCAATATAATCATTAGATAATGGTTGAAGACCCAAATCCAATATTTCTTCGATATTATTTGACCCGCAACATCTACATTTCATTATGAGTCCTCCTTCATTTTTCTATATCATTCCAAAATCAATTCCGACTTCTCTGCTTACTTATATTATAAAAACCTGCCGCATCTCTGCGACAGGCTCAAATTACGTTTTTCACATCCATGCGGTAATAATCGTATATAATTAAGATAAACATTATTTCTTCAGTTCATTTGCAATAAACCAAACCAGTATTCCTACATATGGTTTCTTGTGATCTTCCATTTGCGCATAGTAATCATTCATCTTTTTGAGGAAATGCTTTTTCCCACTAAGTTTAGAATACGAATAATACTCTTTTCTTAAACTCTGAAGAGCAGTTTTCCTTGCTTTCAGTATTTCTCCATACTCATCATTCAGGTTAAGGCACTCTTCTAGATCCCTATCCGGATTAGTTACTATATTGACGACCCTTCCATCGTTATCATATTCCAGCGTTCTGTCAAACTTATCCTCAGAATGGATTCTGCCACTGTTTGAGTAGTAAATCCTTGCCATGTCGCTCTCGTTCAACGGACTGAGACTTAATGGTCTGTTTCCTTTTCTCGTGTCACAATGCTGTCTTTCAGGAGGTTGACCCTCATTCCCCATGCAGACTGCAAGCAGATTACCATAGACAAGCTCATTATCCTTATTTCTTGCTACAAGGTGCTCTATTTTTGTTGTTTTATCATCTATTTCGCACATGCAGTAAGCACATATATGTCCCTGTTCGCATAGCAAAGATCTTCTAAGATCAGATTTTACAGGTTCATCCATTCCGTCAAAAGAAGCAAATTTTTTATGTCTGTACTCAAGCAGCGATCCGGGCTCGCGTGATTTTCTGATGAATATCATATATCTGCCTTTTCCACATCCAATGCGATCTGATTCTCTATCACACGCTCGGCATTTTCTCCGATCAATTCCTTCATTCTATCCAATACAGACTCCGCGCGAATACAATCTTTCCCATCGATAGCTTCGTCAAACTCTTCCTGTAGCTTCTCAATCTCCTCCGGGAGTACTCTTACATGCATTATCTCGCTTAATATTTCATCTAATTCTCTTCCGTAAGTTCCCGAACCGGGCTTGATCAGTTTGTATCGATCCAGTATCCACACGCTTTCTTTATGAACGTTTGCAAGGATACTGGGTGAATGCGTGGTCATGACAAACTGAACATTTGGAAATATCCTCGTAAGATCGCTTACTATTCGCCTTTGCCATGATGGATGAAGATGCAAATCAACCTCATCAATCAGTACAATACCCGGCGTTTTGAGAACTCCATCAAGGAGATCGGGGTTCAAAACAGCCATTCTGTATGCGATATCCGCAACCAGGCTGATCATTTCCTTCTCACCGTCACTCAGCATTCGAACAGGGATTCTTTCTTTATTTCCGTATCTGACGAGTTCAACCACTAATTCACTGTTTTTTACATCATACGCAAAATTAGCCTCAGAAACGGAATCTCCCATTCCGAGATAACACTGTTTTATCGCTTCCTTAACTGTCTCCAACTCCGGAATGGCCTTTTCTTCCTGCAGCTGAATATAAGTCATCTCTTTAAACCACTGAAGCATCTGTTTGTCGTTTGTCTCGGCAGCGAGGCAATCAGTATAACCTCTTTGTCTGTATAGCGGGTCTGACTTTTTTACATCTCTTCGATTGCCCTTTTTCAGCCATAGTCTCCCGGTCCCGTAATAAGCTACCATAGGAAGAATTGCACTATTATCACCTTTTCTTACTTCTTCCTGTAACAATCGCGAATAATCGATTACTTGTCTGGCATTGCCATGAGTCGTCCTTCTCCCTTTACCATTCAGCTCCCTTTGCCATTTTATAAACTCGATCCCTTCACCCTTTGGGATCTCTGCCTCCGTATATATCTCCACAGGATACTGCTCCTGAGCCTCGACACGATTGCCCGCCTGATACATGCAATAGTGCGAATCCTCGGGGTCAAAAGCCTTTCCTTTCATATCATCAAATCCCGATAAATATGCGCCCAAAGACACCGCGATGGCATCCAGGACCGTTGATTTACCGGCTCCGTTAACACCCACGAGAATATTGCACTGCGAATTAAGTTCCATTTCCAAATTTTCGAAACATTTGAAGTTCTTAAGTTTTATCTTTTTAAGTTTCATCGAAAGAATTGCCCCTTTTTTTCATGACTGTCTCGATAAATTATAGCATAATCTTCTCGCCCTGTCGCTTTTGCCACGGATCGTATTTCTTGTTTTCCAGAATATCTGCGATCCTTTCACTTGCATGTCCGTCACCATATGGATTGCTTGCATTACTCATCTTTTCGTACTCGAAATCGTCCTCAAGCAGTTGTTTAAATGAACTGTAAATCTTCTCCTCATCAGTCCCGACAAGTTTAAGTGTTCCTGCCTCTATTCCTTCCGGTCTTTCTGTAGTATCCCTCATCACAAGGACCGGAACTCCGTAGCTCGGACATTCTTCCTGTATTCCGCCCGAATCAGTCAGGCAAAGATAACTTCTTGATTCGAAATTATGACAATCGATAACGTCTATCGGCTCGATAATATGTATCCTGTCGCAACCCGCCAGTTCCTGTCGGGCCGCTTCTCTAACCTCCGGATTCATGTGTATCGGATATATCGCCTTACAGTCCTGGTGTTCATCGAGAACCCGCCTTATCGCTCGGAACATGTGATGCATGGGTTCTCCAAGATTTTCTCTCCTGTGGGCCGTAATGAAGATCAGTTTGTCTTTACCTACCCAATCAAGTTCGGGGTGAGTATAATCCTCCCTCACGGTATATCTCATCGCATCTATTACCGTATTTCCTGTGACATATATTGTGTCTTCGCTCTTTCCTTCGCGGATAAGATTTGAAGCTGCAAGTTTTGTGGGTGCAAAGTTGTATTGGCTGATAATGCCCACACCCTGCCGATTGAATTCTTCCGGGAAGGGGCTGTGTAAATTGTAGGTCCTTAATCCCGCCTCAACATGACCAACGGGAATCTGCAAATAAAAGCATGCAAGTGCGGTCGCAAATGAAGTGCTCGTATCTCCGTGAACAAGAACAACATCGGGATTGACCTTTTCAAGGACGGGTCTTATTCCGTTTATAACGTTTGTTGTAATATCGAAAAGATCCTGGCGATCTTTCATAATGTTCAGATCGAAATCCGGAACAACGTCAAATGCATTCATGACCTGATCAAGCATTTGGCGATGTTGTGCCGTAACGCAGACTATAGTTTCGATATTAGGTCTCTTTTTTAATTCCAGAACAAGCGGGCACATTTTTATGGCTTCCGGTCTTGTTCCGAATACAACGAGGATTCTTTTACTCATACAAGCGGATTTTCAGATTAGTCTTTATTTACTAGAATTTCTCAAGTAGTTTTCTACTGCATCAACACTATCCCCGACCTTCGAAATGATTTCCCGCAGTTCTCGCTCAGTTATGTTAAATCTATCAGTCCAATAGCGAACCTCATGTGGTTCATTCATGTTTATTCTTCTCGAGTCATGGGGCCTAAGAATTGTCAAATCATCTGGCATTTGTTTCTTCCTCCATTCAAATTAAAAAGCTAATGTAACATTGTTTTCATCAATATAACCTATGGCTATTTGATTTTCGCCGCAGGCGGGATAAAGCAAAAACTCCCTCTGCGAAGCATTGCTGATTCGCATTGGGAGCTTGATGCATGTTCTATTTTGCTGCTAGAAGAGCTTCGAGTTCGGCAATGCGTTTTTCTGCCGCGTCTGCACGCTTACGTTCGCGCTCGGTATTGACTCGTTCCTCTGCTCATCCTTCTTCTCGGCCTTCTTCCTTGAAAAGCTGCATGGTCTTTGCTTCATCATACTCTGTTAGACACATATTTCTTACCTCGCTAAGGTGCCCCATAAGAAACTCCTTTATCTCAAAATCTTCAGGCATATTCTTAATGGCTTTGTCTACTGCGGTTTCTCCATCTGACTTCTCGCTGTTTTTTCTTATCTTCTCGATAAACCACGAATATTCAGATAGCGTTTTGCAACTTTCGAGCAGATCGCTCTTATACTGCGGGCGGATATTGTACATATGTACCTGAACTTCAACATCCGATATCGAATGATCTTCGTCCCCGGGAAACGAATCACTGAGTTTCAATACCCGATCCTCTTTATCATCCTTGCCGTTCCCTTCCGAATATGAAACAGAACAATCTGTCCTTCTCTTTGCCATTTGTCTTTTCTTCCATAATAAATCTCCCTTCGGTTAAATGCCGGCAGGAGTATGGAGTGACCGCTCTTTCTGCTTCATCCTTATTCCTGCCTGTAGTCAGTTGGATCATAAGCAAGGATTTCAGAATCTGTCAGATGTGAGAATCAGATAATAGACGACCGGTAACGCTTTCGGTATGAAATTTGCTTATGGAAGCATTATATCATATGCCACGCGTATTGTCTTTGGTTTTTCCCAATGCAAATATAGTTTTTTCAAGGTTCCATTGGCATGGTCCTGATGGTGGCGACAACAAAAAACTGCCGCATTTCTGCGACAGTCTGTAAGTAACAATTTTCGCATCCATGCCGGTAGTAAATATCTCCAGTAATGTATATCGGCATAAACCCCGTATTTCTTTAACAAAAAACTCCCGCAGCAAGCCGCTCTCGATCTGCTTTGGGAGTTCTGTATTACGAATTATTGTCTATACCACAGCGCATCTCTTCTTCAGTTCTTCATTTTCCGCACGAAGAATTGCATTTTCAGACTGGAGTCTGTCGCGTTCAGCCTTTTCCTCAGCCCTGACCTTTGTTACTGCCTTATCTACTGCTTCCTGTTGTTCTTTGTATATAATTTGCCCTACTTTAGTCATGCTTATCAACCTCCTTATCTATTCTTCATCATCTCTGCTTATTATCTTGTCTGAAAATGCTATCATTCCGGCCAGGATCTGTCTTTGCTCGTCCTCATCAATGAGATCTTTCGCAAGATCAATCACGGCTCTTAGCGCTATTCTCTTAGCTTCTTTACCTTTTTCCGACAATGGGCAGAGCATAAGTCGGAGTTTTTGGATCGCTTGAAGATTACTGCCTTTTTCGATCTCCTCTTTACACTCAGCCAGAATTGACGTCGCATCAAGCTCTGACAAAAATGCCTCAGTAAGCATCAACTTATCCGCATTATGTACTCAGGATTTTTCTACAGTTATTACCGGCACCGAATAATACAAGGTTTCTTCCCTGTATTGCTCTGACGTATTCTTTGTATAAAGGACCGTCGTACTTATACGACAGTCCCGAGTGTATGATTTTCGCGTCCGTGCCGATAAAGTATCCAATATAATATATCGGCTGATTCATGGGAAATCTTTAATATGTATTGCCCGATCCGGATTCTCGCTACAGGTTCTTGACATCCTCTAACATGAGCATTATTATAACATGTAGAAAGGCATTACCGTGAAGCAAACGGTTCGCCTTAGTTGATTGTTTCTACGAAAGAAAGCAACCTAACCTTGCGACTGGCGGTTGCTTTCTTTCATTTTATGATTTCTTTTATCCCGAATCCTGAACACTATCGTAAGGATCACTCCTGTAATAGATGCTGCAGTTCCAAGAATAGTCAAGATCAGCACAAAACTACTCGATCAAACCTTTCTCTAGATTTTCCACTCGAAAACCTCCTTTCGCGGAAGTCCGGATGTTTCATCCGTTGGAAGGCGAACCTTTCTCGATCTGCTTTGGAAGTTTGAATTATAATTCAGCTACTATGAGTGCTTATCCTTTATACATATATCCTTGTCGACTGAAAACTCCCCTCTACCAACAAAGGCGTGGTTATTCTATCTCCATCGCCGGATGTAAGCCCTACTGATTTAATCCTAAACGGTTTCCCTTCGGCATCCAGTATTCCTATCCCATTCTTAAGTATGGAATCATCTCCTCTAACGATTACTGTTGTATCGCCATTTATAGGTGCGGTATCAATCACATCCAGTATAGTCATATTAAGCACCTCCTTCGTAGTACATTTGTAAATCAATGTAATCCTGTTGCAAAGCCATCTTTGTGATCTCGATATCCATTGGAGTCAATTCATACGACTTTGCACATCTCAAAACTTTCTCTTTTGCCTCAATTTCACACTTTATATGGGACAGCTTTGTTCCATCACATCTATTAGACGAATACTGCCATAAATGTATTAATTCCTCAAATACAACCGAGCGACTTGGTTTATTCCGAAACACAACCGTGTTCTCATTAAGCGTGAAGGTCTCAGCTCCCTGCGCTCTACATATCTGATCAGCCGCCTCACCCATCCAGACAGTTACACCCTTTCTTTTCAACGCTTTGCAAATTCGCTGAAACTGTTTTTTAGGCATAGGCTCAGCTCGATTCCCTCTATTCTGTTTTCTGTATATCATTTCTCCTCCTTATTTGGATAATGCGGCAGAAATGATATACTCCTATATATTATCCTCATTCCTGCCTGTTGTTTGTTGGGGTATAAGCAGGAATTTCAGAATAGTTCAGATAAGACTGTAGACGGCTGTAATGCCAAATATGAGAAAAACTTGCTTATGAAGTGATTTTAGCATAATTCTAGACGTTTGTCGCTGGATTTTCTGGAATTTTGGGTATGATTTTCCAGATGTAAAGAGTTGGTTTTCAAGGTAATACGGGTGAATAAAAAACTCCCGCAACAGACCACTCTCGATCTGCTTTGGGAGTTTAATGGATGTTCTATTTTGCAGCCAATAATCTCTCGAGTTCAGCCACGCGGCGCTCGGCGGCTTCTGCTCGGCTTCGTTCACGTTCCGTATTGGCGCGTTCTTCTTCTCTGCCTTCTTCTCTGCCTTCTTCACGGCCTTCTTCACGGCCTTCTTCTCGCTCTTCCATCAGTATTTGACGTTCTTTTATATATTCTGATCTCCACATTTCATTCTTCCTTCCTTTTACCACAGCCTCATCAATACGTTTCGTGAGAGGATTGTTAGCATGTCCGCTCCTTATATAATCATATAAGTCTTTTATCTCTGCAGAGATATCATAGCCTTCATAGCAACAGTTGTAGAAGATCTTTGTCGTTCCATCATTAAGCTCTAGTTCAGGAGTTTCTTTGCATCTTTCCGTAAATGTGTATTGTGCAAAACCAAGTCGAAACGGATCAAAAGTACATATGAACATTATCTTGCTGTCCGGAAGGTCCTTATATGGTCTTCCCTTATCCAGATAATCCGTATCTATTGAACTCTGATAATATCTGCATCGTTTGGGGAGTTGGTGATACTCGATACCTTTCTTATTCGGATTTTGCATCTCTGCATCAAACACCGAACCAGTGTCATCCACATTATACACATCCAGTCTTATCGGTTTTCCCTCAGATGTATACCTAAACTCTCGTTGAGGCTGGATTTCTGTCAGTTCTCCGACCGGCTGTTGTAGCAGACATTCAAGCACATCCCTGCATAATTGCGGATCTTTCATGACTTTCCCAAACATAAAGTCATCTGAAAAATCCAAGTCCTCATAGTTCTTTCTTACTCTTTGCTCACTCATGATTTTCTCCTTTCGGTCTGTTATTCCGGCAGGAGTATGGAGTGGCCGGCTCATCTGCTTCATCCTCATACCTGCCTATTGTTTGTTGGGGTATAAGCAGGAATTTCAGAATAGTTCAGATAAGACTGTAGACGGCTGTAATGCCAAATATGAGAAAAACTTGCTTATGAAATGATTTTAGCATAATTTCAGGTGTTTGTCGCTGGGTTTCTTGGAATTTCGGGGATGATTTTCCCGAGGGAAAGAATTGTTTTCTAAGGTGATGCGGGCGAATAAAAGCTCTTATAAATAGCATAAATTTTTTCTTCTATTCCGACATTTATTACGTCATCTATTATGAAGTGATTTTGGGACAATCTCGGCTATTCGCTGTACAACCAATCATTTTATCGTTACACATTGACATTGGCATCTATAGGCACTATTATTATAACCATAAAGGCATTACCGTAAAGCAAACGGTTCGCCTTGTTATTGGTTACTTAAGAAAGCAACCTATCCTTTGGCTTGGCGGTTGCTTTCTTTCATTTCATGATTACGTTTGTCCCTGATCCGGAACACTATCGCCAGAACTAGTCCGACAATGGATGCCACGGAACCAAGGACGGTCAGTAAGTGCATTTCAATTACTCGATCTGCTTTGGGAGTTTGGATTATAATCTAGCTGTTGCCACGAGGTTTTCTTCAACCTTCTTGACCTGTTCGTATGGATAACCGCAAAAATCTACAATTTCTTCTACGGTCTTTCCCCGCCGGAGCATATCTTCAATTCTTTGAACTTCTCTGGAATCCACTGCTTTCTTTACTGCTTCCTCTTGTTCTTCATATATAATTTGCCCTACTTTAGTCACGCTCATCAACCTCCTTATCTCTTCCGCATCATCTCTGCTTATTATCTTGTCTGAAAATGCTATCATTCCGGCCAGGATCTGTCTTTGCTCCTCCTCATCAGAGAGATCTTTCGCAAGATCAATCACGGCTCTTAGCGCTGCTCTCTTAGCTTCTTTACCTATTTCTGACAGCGGACAGAGCATCAGTCGGAGTTTTTGGATTGGCTGAAGACTACTGCCTTTTTCAATCACCTCTTTACACTCAGCCAGAATTGACGTCGCATCAAGTTCTGACAGAAACACCTCAGTAAGCATCAACTTATCCGCATAAAGATCAAGTTCGTTATTCGTCGATCCTTTGGAAACATCAGCAGTATAAACAATCACCACTCTGATCTTTGGGATCTTCTTGTTCTGATTGTATAACCTTTTGAAGAGTCTGGCAACATAGCCAAGATACTTGACTTTGTTCTCATCCGTGTACTTGCTCTCATAATCGATGATGGCATATGATCCGTCAGCGAGCAGGAACAGGTTGTCCATAAACATGTCGTTGGCTTCAACAGCAGGCAGCTCAGTAGGTTCAATACTCACGATATCCGGCAGGTCAAGTCCGTACACCTTGAACAGGGTGTCCTTGTATTCTTCCGCAAAATACTTGGACGCTATATCCTTGTTCTGATATGCGATGCCTTCATGTTCGTCGAGATTGTCCGGAACAACTCTTTCTTCTTTTTTCATGCATTGTCCTCCTATAATCATATTCTTATAAGAACGACTGCATGAACTGTAATGATTGGCTGAAATAATGATACAGAAATGGATAGGTATCCTGATAACTGATCGATCACTTTATATAATTCGTTAATGCTATGTGGGATTATTGGCGAAATGCCGAGAATCCATGCAAGACAATCTGTATAAGTGTGGTCAGTTTATCATGTATGAGTTCTGATGTAAAGTATGAAATAATCAAGGTGCACTCGTCTAAGTTTCGGATTCTTAGATAACTGCTCCGATATTATTGTTATCTTTTTTTTTCAATCAACGTGATACCATGTCTATTGAGCTTTTTGTATTCTTCTCTACATACATATTCCGAGGTATCATCGTCCCACCAAATATCCTCCACCTTGGTTTTGATTTTACAAAATTCCTCCCATGTCATTTTTTCAAACAGCATTTCCCTAACAACATCCCAATCAAAAAGCTTATTAATACTACTGATTGTTTCTACAAAACACTTTATAAAGAATATAGCTATCTTATTAACCACTTTCGGGGTACCAAAGATTTCGCTTACTATGTACTTTTCATATTTCTCAATATATCTCTTATAACTATATTCGGATTCTTTTTTGCAAAAACTCTCTAAGCAATCGCATAGGAACTCCTGAAGAAATAGCTCTCCATACCTTAACAGCGTATAGTAGGTATAATCAAGCACATGGTTTTCTTTTGGCACCAATTCGGTGTTTTTTAAATGTTTTGACACGTTCATGAAAAAATTACATCTATCAAGACTCGCACATGAATCAAGAATCTCGTATATCTTTTGCACGTCTAAAGAAGACCATTCAGAGATTTGATCAGGCGAGACAAAACTAAAACCTCCATTACGATCTATTTCATTCTCTACATGAATCATGTTTACGATCATCAATTGTTTCCCGATCAATCTTTCCTCTTGTTTGTTTATAGTTTTCTCCATAATATCCATATTCCTCCGGTAAAATGCCATCTCGATATCTGTAGCGTAATATGTGTTATGGTCATGTGTTATAGGTACATTATTAAACCATTCACTTTTGTTTGTCAATAAGCTAGAATGAAATTATGAAGAAACCAAAAATCAACATTGAAAGACTAAAAGAAAAAAGACTTGAAAAGGGTTGGAACAAAGTAGAGGCTGCAGAGTTTATGGCAATGCCCCACAGTATTTATCTTCGTTATGAAAGCGGAGAAAGGTCTCCTTCATACACGGCGCTCAGAGATATGGCACTTACACTTGGCACCACCGTCGAGTATCTGACCGACCAGACCGACGATGACAGACCGGAGGAGTATCTTATATCTGCCAAAGACAATAGACTTATCTGTATCTTGGAGACATATAACAAAGTGGAGGAAGATGGGAAGCAACGTCTATACAACTACGCAAAGAAACTACATTCTGATATGAGATAATAATTTCATCAACGTTTGCGACATTGTTTTTGAACAGGGATCTGCGCTTAAGATAAGGGGATAAAGCCGTCCCAACTCACAAAATTAGGGGAAATCTATGATAGAATACTGCCACAAATGGATCAACTCTTCAAATATGATTCACATTATCCCCGCTGCTTTTCTCTTGGCGATGACCTCGGCCTGGGATATGTCCCTGATATCATCATAGTTCTGGCCGCCCCATTTTCTGACGGCATCAACGATCGCGGCCTCTTTACAGTTGTACTTGTAAAGGGTTGCGCCTGTATTATTGTCTACTATTTCCCAGGGATTGTTGATATCGGATCCGGGCATTCCCGTAGCATCAAGTATCCTGCCCGCGCTTACGTCTTCCAGCATATCTTCGGATAATCTGTTCTCTTCGTTCATGGCCTTATCTCCCTTCATTTTGACTGATACGGTTGCATAATGATTTTACCATTATACGGATGGTCTTTCCAGCACTTTTACCGCATATGAGCAGACCGGGATCAGCTTCAGTTTGCGCTTCTCAGCCTCTTCGGCGACCTTGAACACCAGGCGCTTTGCAATGCCCTTGCCTTCATACTCGGGCGCCACACCGGTATGAACTATCGTCCAGGTGATCGCTGTGGGATCAGAACCAGTGGCAGTTGCGGGATCAGATGCCGGACCGGACCCGGGGACCTCATAACAGCACTCCCCGATCTTATCATCACCATCATATGCAAGTGCGCACTGACCGGCCTCGTCAAAGACCACTCTTATATCGTGATTGTACACGCAGGTCAGCGCCCCGGACGGGCACTGTGACACGGTCTTCCAGATCTCGGCCGTAGAAGCCCCCGAGATATTGACCCACGGGCGGTTGTCCTTATTGAACACCGTGGGGCTCTGGTGGACGCACACCTTGGCATGGCGGCACTTGTCCGAATCCCAGAATATCGTTATATCGTCGTTTTCATACAGTCTGTGCATATCCCTTACCCTGCAGTGTATTCCTTATACCATTTTGCAAATCTTGCCAGCCCTTCACGCAGTTCGGTGTGAGGGCGCGTGCCGGTATCCTTGTAAAGCTTCTCGATATCGGCATAAGTCATCAGGACATCGCCTGGCGCAGCATCGACCAGTTTGGTCAAATCCTCGAATTTAAGCCCTTCATCGATCACTCCTGCCGACTTTAATTCCTCCATCAGTATGGCGACAAATGTCTTCGTGTCGACCGGGCTGTTGTTGCCGATATTGTATATCCTGTAGCGCTCGCCCTGGATCCCTACAGGCGGCACGAGCGTGATCAGTTTTTCTATTGACTCGAGTACATCATCCACATACGTAAAATCACGTTTGTTCTCACCCTTATTGTACAGTTCGATCTTCTCGCCCGCTGCCAGTTTCTTTGTGAACTTGTAGTAGGCCATATCGGGCCGTCCCGCAGGGCCGTACACGGTAAAGAACCTCATCCCCGTCATCGGGATCTTGTATAGTTTTGCGTACGAATATGCGAGCGCCTCATCGGCCTTCTTGGTCGCGGCATATAATGAAACCGGACGGTCGGTATTGTCCGACTCGGAATAGGGGATCTTCTCGTTGTCTCCATATACAGACGAGGAACTTGCAAACAAGAGGTGCTCGACCGCATCCTCACCCTTATCCATGCTGAACCTGCAAGCCTCAAGAATATTGAACGTCCCAATAATGTTGGACTGAATATATGCATCCGGATTATCGATGCTGTAGCGCACCCCGGCCTGGGCTGCCAGATGGATCACAACATCCGGCCTGTGTTTGTCAAACATATCAAGGACCGTCTTCTTATCCGCGATATCGCCTCTTATGAACGTAAACCTTCCATCCGTATCCTTTGTGCGGATCCTCTCCAGCCTGTACTCCTTAAGACTGGTCTCGTAATAATCGTTCACATTATCGATGCCGACTATCTTTACACCTGCAGTATCAAGAAGTCGAAGGGCCAGCGAGCCGCCGACAAACCCGGCGCAGCCGGTAACAAGTATCGTTTTGTTTTCAAAGCCTGTATTATTGCTCATCTTTCGTCCTTTCCCAAGACCGGATCTTCCTAGATCCTTACTCCGTCGCGTTCCATGATGATATCCACTATCTCCTGCAGCATCAGGTTATGGACCGACTCCACGATCCCGTATTTGCTGCAGGGCACATATACATTCATATCCCCGCTGGTCATGGCGGGATTATTCTTTTCAAACCCTGTAAAAGTCACTACGGTCGCACCCTTCTCATGTGCCACGTTTATGGCGTTTAATATGTTCTGAGACTTGCCGGAGCTGCTGATTGCGATCAGCAGGTCTCCATGCCTCAGCAGAAAATCAAGCGGTTTGGCAAATACCTGCTCATAGCCATAGTCATTTCCCATGCAGGTCATCACGGCGTTGTCATAAAGGCTGTATGTGATCATGCCGCCGTTCTTCATGAAGTCTGCGGTCATGTGGCTTGCGATAGCTGCACTTCCGCCGTTTCCGATAAAGAAGATGTGCGAACACTTTTCCTTCTTTTTCGTAAGAAGAGCAACTAAATGCTTTATCCCTTCTTCGTACTCATAAGTCTTTTGCTCCGAAGAGTCGACTATGATCGTATTTTGTATCACTCCTGTAAGTTCTTCTATATATGCATCCATGTGATAGTCCTCAATACAGCTTTTTGTGAACAATTACCCTCATGTTCAGAATGCGTCCAGTCCCTTTATCCTTACATGCTCCATATGGTCCTTTTCCATTGCGGCCAGTATCACGACATCCTCCGTAAGCGGCTTGTGCGGATCCACAAAATGCCAGAATTTTCCCTTGTCCCTGACGGCAACAACGTTTATGTGAATCCTCTTTCGAAGTTCAAGCTCGATGAGATTTTTTCCGATCCAGTCTTTCTCGGGGTATATCTCGACCATGTACATATTGTCATCGATCCTGAAATAATCCTTGAAGCCCGAAGACAGCAGTATCCTTGCGGATCTTTCACCGCCCTCGCTTTCGGGATCGATTATCTTGTCGGCACCGACTTTTTTTAGTATCGAAGACATGCGTTCGGAAGATGTTTTTGCAACAACGAGCGGAACGCCCTTTTCCTTTGCGACAACCGTCGCCATGATCGAAGGTGCGAGCGAGTCTCCCATGGCGATGACAACAACATCCATGTTCTTGAGGCCGAGTGCGGCGACTTCGTCCTCATTCTGCAGATTGGCGCAGATCGCCGACGTGCACTTTCCGGCAAAATCATTTATCAATTCTTCGTTGATGTCGACGGCAAGTACGTCAGCTCCAAGGTTAAAAAGAGTTTCCGCCAGGCTCCTGCCGTAATTGCCAAGGCCCAAGACCGCGATCGATTTTTTCATGTTATTTCCTCCTAGCCTACGTAGAATCTGCCGTCAGCATGTTTTATCATATTCGTTGCCGCACCGCTTCCTTTTGCAAAGAAGATGGCCATGGATATCGGTCCTATCCGGCCCAGGTACATGGACACGATTATAATGATCCTTCCCGCACTGTCAAGATTCGGCGTAACGCCTCTTGACAGGCCGACAGTTCCGAGAGCACTTATCACTTCAAACAGGGCGTTTGTCAGAGCGAGCCTGTCAAACGACATAAGAAAAACGGTTGCGGCGACTACCGTCACCAGACTGATGCATACTATAGCCGCTGCTTTTCTCATTACCTCCTCCGGTACCCTGCGGTTGAATACGACGTTTTCCTTCCGCCCGGTCACATATGAGATCGCATTCATGAAGAACAGGAATATCGTAACGGTTTTGATACCTCCCGCAGTTCCGACAGGAGACCCTCCAATGAACATGAGTATGTATCCCGCGACACACGACAGCTCAGTCATCTTCTCCTGGGGGATCGTCGCAAAGCCGGCGGTACGAAACGTTACCGACTGAAAGAAACTGTTCAGGATCTTGCCGCCAAGACTCATGTTTCCTATCGTATCCGGATTATTGTATTCCGCCGCAAATACGGCTACGGCGCCGGACAGAAGAAGCACTCCGGTCACCAGAAGAACGACCTTGCTGTGCTCGGGAAGGTGCTTGAACACTCCCGGCAGATGTCTGTGCTGCCTGATGCCCTTTTTGATCCCGTCCATAAGGTCAAACCAGACAACAAAGCCGAGGCCGCCGAGTACGATCAGGGCCATCGTCACCACCATGACAAGAGGCGAAGCGTTAAACCCGATCATGCTGTCCGGCCCTATGACATCCATCCCCGCATTGCAGAATGCGGAAACCGACTGAAATATCGAAGCCCAGATTCCCTTCTCAACTCCGAGTAAAGGGATCAGCGTTATCATGCACAAGAGTGCGCCAATACCCTCAACGATCAGAACACCCCGGAAGATCCTTATCAGAAGATTCATGACCTCCTGGGATCTGTCGACATTGAGCGCATCTCCCAAAAGCATGCGGTTGCCGAGATTGAACTTCTTACGGCGCAGCATCATGATCATTGAGCCAACGGCAACGACGCCGAGGCCTCCCACCTGGATGAGGACCAGTATCACGATCTGTCCGAAAAAGCTCCAGTGCGCATATGTATCCACAACGACCAGTCCGGTAACGCAAACGGACGTTGTAGCCGTAAAGAGCGCGGTAAGAAAATCAGTTGCGCTTCCATCCGCACTCGATAAAGGAAGCATCAGTAAAACCGCACCGATCAGTATCGTTGCAAGGAAGCTGACCGGTATGATGCGCCCCGGTGACATCCTTATGCGGGACACGTTCAAATGGATCATTATCTGTTCCCCTTACTCATACAGTTTTGCAGCATCCGACAGTTCTTTGGCAAACCTGTCGACAACGGTCTTTGGGCCGGTTATCCTGACACCGTCTCCGAGTGCGAATATCCATCCGAAGAACTGGTCGCTTAGGGCCACGTCAACGTCAGTCTCCGACCAGCCTTTGGTCCTGTACGGTCTGATCGTGATCGTGTTCCCGAACCTGTCTATGAACACTCCTGCAAGTTCGTTCTTAAATGCGATCTTTACTTTTGTCGGCAGGCCTCCGAACATTCCGAAGCTCATCTGAGCGTATTTTGCGATATTGAACTCCTTAAACTTTTCCTTACCGGAACGTCTTTTGTCGAGCACCTTAATGCTCTTTAACTTATCGACCCGGAAGTGTTTGATCGTATCATCCGACTCGTCATATGCGATCAGATAATAATTCTCGTCATCCCAGGACAGGGCCCAGGGGCTTACGATATAAGGCTGCTGTCTTCTTCTGACGAGTTCCTTCTTCTCGTTCCATCGCATGTATTCAAAACTTATCATATGATTTTCGGCTATGGCGCGGTGAACGTCATCCACGAAATAATAGATGCTCTCGTTCATCGTTTTGACCCTGCCGTGAACGACAGCCTGGCGTTTCAGCTGGGCAGCCTCGTATTCGCTCGCCATATCGGTAAGCTTTCTGATCAGCTCGTTTGATTTCTTCTCGGTAATAAACCTTGAGGACTGGATCGCATCGACAAGGAGCTTTAGCTCCGCTATCTGAAACTGTTTGCCGCCGACATGGTAATAGAAGTTCCTGCCGTCCTTTTCACCGATCACGTCAATGCCCAGGATGCGAAGCGCCTCAAGATCGTCATACAGGCTTTTCCTGTCGGCCGTAACGTCATATGCCTCAAGCTGCCTTATGATCTCGGGCATCGTGATCATATGCTCGTCATCCGTCTTCTCGAGCATGATCCGGGCAAGATAATACAGCTTCAGCTTTTGATTTTTCCCTTTGGGCATGATCCGTCCTCCGTAAGCTTTCTATCCATTTTATTCCTTTCTCGGAAAAATCACAAATAACAACTTTACACGGCCGTAAATGTCGGATTAGAATTATCGTATCAGAGAGGTTTTATCATAAGGAGAAAGGCTGAGATGAAAAATATAAAACGCGTGTCCGCCTTAATATGCGTGGCAGTTCTCCTGCTACTGTATGTCATAACGTTTATCCTGGCGCTTATGGACAGTCCCCATACAATGGCTTTATTCAAGGGATGTTTTGCCTGCACCATATTTGTGCCCCTTGCCGCATACATTTTCCTGCGTCTTCACAATTATGCGATGTGGCGTTCTAAACGCTCTGACCCCTATTCTTCTTCGCAGAATATATCCGGAAGCGGTAAACAAGATGATGGACAAGACATATCACGATAAATGCTGCGGATGTATCCACGCAGACATCGAACAGTGACCCGTATCTTCCCGCAACCGTTGTCTGGTGGATCTCATCGATGGTTCCCAGGAGCGCTACAAAGGCCACGGGAATGATATAATTCTGTTTTCTCGGAAGATCCTTAAATCCGTACAGAAATGAGAACATAAGGAGCGCAAGCAGTCCGTATTCCGTCATGTGAGCGAGTTTACGGACTATTCTTTCGCTGTTCTCAAGACCCGGAAACGACTGGTAATTCTCAAGCGTCACGTTTGCGTCAGGGTCGATCACATTCACGATCCCCACAAGGACCCTTGCGGAGCGGTCTCCCGAGACGTCCGCATCTTCGCTCGAAAACCCCATGATAACGGCTATCCAGACAAGAACGAGTATGAGGTTGATGCTGATAAATCTTACAGGATGCCTCCTGGCATATCTCCTGTAAGCATCCATCATATTTACGATAATCTGCACGGTTACTTTACTCCGAGTTTTTGAAGCTGCTTATCGGCCTCTTCCCTTGATGTGAACAGTATCGTGGAAAGACCGAATTGTTTTGCGGCTTCGATATTCTCTTTGTTGTCATCGATAAATACAGCCTCTTGCGGGTTGATATCGTACGTATCAAGAAGGAGCCTGTAGATGGCAGGATCCGGTTTGATCAGCCCGACCTTGTATGAGATCACCGCACCGTCGGCTTTTTGTACATAGTCAAGCTTTTCCGAACAGTCGGTAAATGCCTTTCTGGAAAAATTGGACAGGATGTATATCTTATAGCCCCGGCTCTTATAGTAGTCGATCCACTCATCCGTATAATCAAACTTCTCAAGAAACTCGGTAAAGCGCTCTCCCATCATGACCCTGATCTCCGGCTCCATTCCGGGATCGTTTTTGATGAATCCTTCAAGCATCATCTCATCGGTATAATCCCCCCTGTCAAATTCATTCCATATGGGGTTTTGTACCGTGGCATTTGCCATTCTGTCGAATCTTTCCCCGGTCAGTCCCATGTCCGCATAAAACTGCCTCCAGCGGAAATTGATAAGGACATTTCCCATGTCAAATATGATAGTGTTTATCATTGCTTCACCTTTCGATAAAAATATGCTATAATTCGTGCGATTTTGTTATTATATCACCAAAGAGGCCGCAGGATGGAAGAAAAAAGACAGGACAGACGGGTACCTATCGGTATCAAGCTGTCGATCTCAAATCTTTACAAAGAAGATACCAACACGATAATGGATCTTGATCTTGATGTCGAGGTCATCGATATATCATCAAAAGGTATCGGGTTCATATCCCAGTGCATTCTCCCTGTCGGCTATTACTTCATTGCCAACATCGAACTGTCTCCGGAGTTTCCCCAGATCATCACTGATGTGCGCGTTATAAGAAGTGCCGCCATTGACAAGGAAAGCTACCGGTACGGATGTGAGTTCGTATCCATCTCTCCGAGCGTTAAACAGATGCTCGATGATTTTTCCGCAGGTCTTGATCTGTGACAGTTGTCGCAGGATCATCTGTTTATATCACTGAAAATACCGCATACACTAACGGGATAACGTATATTACAAGTGACGCCGCCAGGAATCCCGCCATATAAGCATACGACAGGACAAGGTCAGCTTTGGATGTCTTTACCGTGTGTTTTTTGTCAAATATATAAAGCGCAGTAAAGCATATCAGAGCGGCGGCTGCCACTATCAGTCCCTGCAGCATATAGGTCGGGAAATAGGACATCTCTATCTGCTCATTATTACCCGTCTCAACATACATCATAAGGCCTCCGGCATCCGATACCGCAAGCTCATCCTTTCCTGATCTTGCGGACCATCCGCTGTTATACGGAACCGGAACAAGAAGTCCTTTGTAAGTATCTGCACTAAGAGGTGCGTCGATCTCAAGTCCTCTTTTTTGCCGCCCGACCTTGATGTCTTTGGGCATCGCATCGCACAGAGCGGAAAGTTCATCAATATCTATCTCATACAGATAGTACTCAAATACCTTTTCGGGATCGGAAACATCCATCGTGACCTTGATGCTTACGTTCTCGTCGGAAAAGGTCCCAAGTTCCACCGAATTATTGTTAAAGTGTGCCGGATAAAGCTCGTTGTCATACTCCTTGATGCTGGGGATGGGAACAGGCTTATCGTTAACGTATATTCTGGTGTTGTAATAGTCGGTATCGACACAATTGCCTTTAAGGTAAAGAGCTTTGCAGCCCCTAACGCTTATATCATATCTTTGTTCGCTGATACCGGCCCCTCCCGTTTCATCAGTTCTGTCGACGGATACACCGGCCGATCCTTCATCGACAACGGATGCGATATCACCTTTGGCGCCCATGGCCTTTGCGTATGCGTTTATCGTGTCAGATATGGTCTTTTGATCAGTTGTGTCGATAATACCGGTTACGGGTATCGCAAACGGCATCGTAAACCTGTTCCGGTAGAGATAATAACGCATCGTCCTGCCGGTCATGTGATCGATGACAGCATCAGTTTCCGAAACCTTCTCGTACAGTCTTTCGTCGAGTTCCTCAAAGCTTATGATATCCGTGATGTGAAGCATCGTATCGGAGAATATGTTTCCGCCCGCATCGAGTATCCTCGTGAACTGGCTGCTGTAGCCGTTGTCGATGGCGCCTTTTATCTGATCCGCGGTCGCAAGATTTGTCCAGCCGGACAGCGTCTCTCGCCTTAGGACGACTCCGTAGTTGGCGTTAAGGCTTGTGTCGGGATTTTTGATCCGGGAAAGTGCAGCGTCCTCACCTGTTGCAAGATCGTCTCCAAACCCTTCTGCGAGCTGATCGGCTATCCTGATGTATTCTCCCTCCTGTTCGGGATCGTTGGCATACCCGCTTTCATACAGCGGCTTTCCGATCATGATGATCCCGAACACGGCAAGCTCGGCCGCCCACAAGAATATGACTGCGCGGGAATATCTTCCGCCTGCTGCCATGATCAGTATCAGATCGGCAATACACAGCACCGTCATGATGCCCATGGTAAGAAGCATTATAAAATGGTCGGAAAATCCCGGATGAGCGGTGTACCATATGTGAAATGCTATGATCGCCGCTGCGGTAAGTACAGCAATTGCCGCTGTCTTTAGGGCGCCGGATCTTGTTCCGGCAGGATGCATGTCTTTATCGTAAAGGCCGGCCGCAAAACAGGCGGTGATGCAGTAGATCATAAAACCGTTTCTCATCGGGTAATTCACGTATGACAGGAAATGAAGGAGCAGATGGATGCTCTCGAGAAACAATTGTGATGCGGCCATCATTATGCAGACGGCGGCAAAGATCATGCCGGCAAATCTCTTTTTTACGACGGCTGCCCTGCAGTCGGCAAGAAGCAGTGCTGCCGGAAACGACAGTGACAGGAGCGAGAACCACCTTGCCATATAGGCCGGGCTGACCTGTGCGATCGTCTCAAGGTACGTTTTGATGATGCCGCCCTCCGTCGTTCCGTTTGCAAATCTTGCGGATGTCATTCCGTTAGCAATATCGGGTATCCATGAAAATGCGGAAAGAGCGACGGCGAGCACTATGCCTGCCGCAAACCGGAGAACATAAAGGTTCCCTGTCTCTTTGGGATCATCTGTAAAACGCCTGTAGACAAGGTATGCTCCGCCGATAAGGAAAATGAAGATCAGCGTCTGTATCGTAAAATAATAATCATCTAGCATCACGAGAAATACTGTGATGGTAAGCGGGGCAAACTTTCCTGTATTAAGCGCTTTTTGTGAAAACATCAGGATCAGCGGAACAAAGACTGCCATATCAAGCCACATCGGCACAGTGTAGTTGATCAGTACGAAGCCGCACATGCCGTATCCGCCTGCAAGCATCAGCCTGAAGACATACGGAAGGTCATGCTTTATAGAATCTATGAGCAGATTCATCGTAAATGCCATCGCCATTATCTTGATCAGCATAAGGATCGACATCCACTCAAGTATCTTTGTTCTCGGAATAAATAAAAACAGAAGGTCGAAAGGAGACGGCTCGTTAAGCCCCGGGATCACACGGCCCAGATTTGTGTACCAGTCAAACAGAAATGATTTTTGCCCCAGCAGTTCATCGAAATTGTGGTAATAGAACGGATATGCCCACTGCGCCATGTCGTAATAGTCGACAGTCGCTTTTCCGAAAGGCCAGAAACCTCCCAGGGCAAGAACGATCAGGAATATGATGCCGACGGCTATGGACGGCAAAAAGAGGGACATATGGGGTTTTCGCATCACTCATACTCCCCGACGACTGCGATAATGTCCTGGGCATACTTGGGATACTGCCTTACAAGGGATTCAAGCTCCTTCTTGGCAGTCTCGAGATTATACATTTCAAAATCAATGCCTTTTTTCAGGCGCTGACGCTGGACGATAAGCTGTTTTCTGATATCCTTCGCCTCGTCATCATATACGAGGACACCGGGCTGGTATACCCAGACCGAAGGATCGTTTATGTGGTAATGCTTGAGCATCTGATAGAGTTCGCTGCGCGCTTCTTCCATGCGTTCCGCGATGTCGGAGTCATGTTCCCTGGCCTGTTTTTCCTCGATGTACTTTTCCCAGATGTAGGCAAGTTCATACGAATTCATGACACCGTACTTGGCATAATTGTAATCGAGCACGTTCGTGATGTTGACGTATTTGATCTTGACGGTATTCTGCACGCTGATCGCCTTGGACAGTTTCCTGTTGGACTTGGCGATGTCGCTTTGAGCATTCTGGTACATTACAAAAGATGCGGTTATGGCAACTGCAAAAACTCCGGCAAGGATTATGAATCCCATCTCAACCTTGACATGCATGGCCTGATTGAGCACGAACATCAGAGCCGCCGCCATTACCGCTCCGAATACTGCGATAAAGGCGATGTTCTTGGCGGTCCTTGCTTTCTGTCTGTCTTCTTTTCGCTGGTAAGCAACGGCGCCCTTTTCGCCCTCGAGAAGGTTCAGGTCCCTGCGGACGGCCATCTGGTACTCCTCGTCCTTCTTCATCTTTTCAAGAACCGCGGGAATATCCTTGGCGAGTCTTTCCATCTCGCGGTACTGCCCTTCGGTGATCTTCTTGGCTGGGCGCGTGTAGTTGCTGTCCTCCTGCTCTATCTTTATGACCTTGTTGGCCCTGATCCTTACCTGGCTCTTGTCGGTAACGGGAAGCTTGTCGAGCTCCTCAAGATCGGCAAGACGCTCGGTGACCTGCTGGTATTCTATCTTCTGTGCTTCGACATCCTTGGAGGCAACAGCCATCATGTCGCAGTATTCCCTTACATACTGCTCGCGTTGCTCCTTGTCATTCATGTTGAGCGTCCTGCGCTTCTTGGAAGCGTTTGCAAGAGACTGCATCAGTGATTCGGCTGATTCGGACGAGAAGTTTATCTCAATATCGTCAAAATCATCCTCACCGAAACCAAGTATGTCTTTTAACCAGTTTATCAGTTTCATATAGTACCTCGCGGGAGTGTCGCCCATTAGGATCCGACACCCTACTCCATCGATCTTCTGTATTCGAGTTTCCAGTCCTCAAGCGTTGCATCAAGTGCCCTGTAGAATTCCGACACCCTGCCTTTATCGTGAAGCTCGAGTATGTCCTTCATCGCATCTCCGTAGGGAGTGTCGATCTGAGCCTCTCTTGCCGATGACATTATCCTGACCGCCTCAAGGGCAACTCTCTCATCGTATCCGTTCTTGACGACTATACGGTCATAGTCTTCCTTGCGGGCAGAAAGCCTTAAGCATATCAGATACATCACAAGGCTGTCCCTTGACCCGTCGATCTCGTAAGCCTGTTTGAAATACTCACCCGCCTTGTCGAGAAGGAACATCATCGAATATGCGCACCCGACATTATGAAGAATCGAGCTGTAAAGCTCCGGTTCCTCTTCTTTGGACAGAACGGACAGGACATACTGATATTCCTCGATCGCTCGCGGATACTTGTTGGCGCACAGAAGGTTGTCGCCTCTGACCTTTCTCTTTGCGGCAAACGAAAGAGAGGCATTGTCGACAAGTATCTGCTTGATCTTTGTGATCTCGTCATCATTGCAGTAATGCGTATCGATCAGGATCGTCGTTACCATCTCGCCGAGCGTCTTGCCTTCTTTTATCATCTTGCGAAGTTTTGCGGCAAGCTCGGGCATGCCGAGATTATCACGCATGTAATCGCACAGCCTGACATCGATCAGATCATTGTCGAGTATGTAGGCATTGACGCAAAGGTAGTAACAGAGTTCATCCATCGAATAGATGTTGACTCCGAGTCCCGACAGAAAATATGGAGTTGGCGAAAGTGTGCCCAGGCACAGGTACAGCTGCGTATCCACTTTATCTCTTCCTTAGGAAAACTCTATTATCTTCTCCCACTTCCTGCCCGTGGACGGGAAGAATTCACCGAATCCGAGATCTTCAACTTCTATCTTCATGCGGTTTTCGGATTCGAACGATACGTCAAGGCGCAGTCTTGACGCTTTTGCCGGACGGTCGGGAAGTCCCGACAGATCCACTTCTATATTCTCCACACCCTTTCCGTCAAGTGGAGTAAGGATGAGCGGAATGGTCTTGGTCTCGCCGAGCACGATGTCGTATGTAACGCCGGAATCGTACCAGTTCTCACCGGCATCGGCAACAGCCAGGTACTCCTCCTGTCCTGCCACTATCATCTTAAGGCCGAGGTTGAACTTGAGCTTGTCAGGTCCGAGGAATACATATTTTTTGTTCAGTTCGCACGGCTGCACCTTGTCCTTTCCGCAGTAGCATGCACCTTTGGAGTACATGTTCCTTCCCTGGAAAACGCGCTTTCCCATGCACATGAACTTGAGGGTCTTTTTGCACCAGCCGCCTTCAAATCCCTCGCCGAGAAGGAATACGGTCCCGACATTCTTGTTCGCAAAATAATCATGCGACACCTGAAGGATCATCTCATCGATCCTGTCGGATTTTTCGACCGACTCTTCTTCCATCATCATGACCGAAGGAAGCCTTATCTCCTTGAACTCGGTCCGGTCAACAAATGCGACCACGGGTGTCGTTGCCCTGTTCATCCACATCTCGTAAGCGCAAAGGCATCGTCCCGAATAGTCGAACACGCATACATCCCTGTCCCACAGATCCTCGGGCTGGTGAAGGAGATAATAATAAATGCTCTCTTCGTATGTCTGGATGATGATCTTATCGCGGTCGATGGGCATGGCATCGGCGATCTTTTCAACGACATCGACAAGCCTGCCCTCCAATGATGCGACCGTTATTATCATGCACTCGACCTCGGAAGGCGACAGTACCATCGACAGAAGGTTAAGGCTGCGCTTTACGAACAGGATCAGCAGGTTTGTGGCATCATATGCCTCGCCTTCGATCTCGATCCTTGCTCCCGATGCGGCAAAGCTTAAGAGGTGGTCGACTAGCGTGGCCCGTCCGCCTTCGGCGGATTTTTGCGCGGCAGCGCCAAACTCCCACTGGGCTACGCCTTTTCTCTTTGACAGCACGGTCGGTATCCCGAGGCGCTCTTCTTCCGCATCGCTTGCGACCGTTTCGGGAACGGAATTATTCAGTTCAAAGTAGCTGATCTGCGACATCGAGTCGTTCAGATCATAGCCGAGTATGTATTTTCCCATATTACCTATCTTAAGGAGTGTCGCCCATTAGCGATGGGCCCTCCTTTCAGCGTAACTTAAATACCTTGTGGGCGAAGGCATCCGCCTCTACATATTCACGCATGATATCAAGGAGCGTGTTCTCATCCTTGACCGTACGCGATACCACCATGTCGTTGAGCATCGTATATCTTGATTCGATCCTCGTATCACTCGTGTCGCTTACCGAGAGTGAATCGCTCGCGGTCAGCACTTCCTTGCCGTTCTGCTCCTCGGTTATGTAATACTGGAGGTTCTCACCGAAGAAGAGTATGAACTCTCTCGTAAACACTCCGCCGAACATGTTCCGCATCTCTTCGGTGTGATAGCTCTCATCGATATCCTGCCCGTTCTCGAGGATATAGTGCAGCATCACGCGGTAGTTCGGATTGGTCCTGTATTCTATGATCGTCTTGTCCATGTAATCGGATATCTCCGGAACAAGATCCACGTACCTTCCGAAGAACTTGAAGTAAGTGTTCCTGTGCATGAAGTCCACGAGAAAATCCTTCAGCATGCTTTTTACTTTCTCGGTCCGCTTGACGCCGTCCTCGGAGTAATACTTAAGAAGCGCCAGTTTGCATGCGTCATTCACCCGCTCGCCGAGTCTGTACAGTTCGGTGATGTGATTGAACACTCTCTCGTCGGTAAGACGCTCTTTTGCAAAATACTCGAACGAACAGTAGGACAGATATGCGAGCTGGACCTTTGTTCCGGTCGCATTCCTGCTGTACTCTTCAAATATCTCTTCCTTCTCGCCGACCGTAGTATGGGTATAGAGCATCTGTATGATGAGTCTTTCCATCAGAGGGAACGTATCGATCTCAAAATCCCTGGCTGCCTTCCAGATGTTGCGAAGCTGCTTGGTCAGTCCGTTGAAATGCTCGACAAGATAGCGCAGCAGAACCTCATCGTATTTCCCGTTTGCGAAGGCGTAATAGCACAGCTTGATAAGAAGGTTGTCGGGTATCCTGTCCTTCTCCTGGATCATGTGCGCGCACACGCCGACGCAGTCTTTTGCGGCGATATCTTCGGTGCCGTATATGCTCATGATCTCGTATGCCTTCTCGAACATGCCGCGCCTTGTCATGTATTTGACTACCGTGGCACGGTCTTTTGCATTAAGGACCCTAATGTTCATGTTAAGAAGGAATTCATCGAGGGTTGTGACACTGTCATTGTCGTAATAATACTGGATGAGCGCCATCCTTATGTCGCGCTTGTAATACTCGCTCACAAGCTCCGACTCGGCAAGTTCCCTGCAGAACTCCACGTTCGTATCATCGACCGTAACATAGTGCTTTCTTCCCTCGCACAGATACATATCAAAATAGACGTTATCGAGTACATAGTACCTGATGGCCTGTATATAAACGGCCTCATTGAGAAGCTTTCTGACCCTGCCGGGATCTATCATCGTACGATTTTGACTCTTGTCCTCGGTAAAGAGTATATAATCCCCGGAGTATATCGTTGGATATGCATAACCGTTCTCAACGGGGAATGACATCTCTCCCTCAAACTGTGACTGGATGAGGATGACGTTCTTTGCATGCGGATCGTCGATCTTTACTTCGTGTGCGAACAGGATCTTTGCAAGGTGGCGTGCCATCTCGGGCTTTATCATCTCCAGGAACAGGACGTCCTCATATATCCTGGCAAGATTTCCGTCGATATGTTCCTGCTCGATCTGCTCGACCGCGAACACCTGCATATGCTCCCTGTAAGTGTCGTACGTGTCGGCGTACTCCCTCTTATGCTCGATGAGATTGGCATACAGCAGCGCTATCCTGTGATAGTTCATGTCATTCCGGAAGCCGAAATACATAAGCACTGCTTTGGGTATCAATGCATCGTAATCTGCCGGCACCGAATACATGAAATATTCATAAAGCTTTGTTATGCGAAGCTGCATCCTGACAGCCTTATCAAACCAGAAGAAGTATTTGGGTCCGGACACGTTTCCCTTTATCAGAAGCGTTGCGACAACTTCGATCACCTCATCATCGGGATTGAGTTCATAGCACATCGAAAGAAGCTTATACAAAAGCGGATCGAATTCCCGCTGCTTGCCGGCAAGGTACAGCAGCTGCTTCATTACCTCGGCATCCATCACGCCGAGCTTTGCCGCAAACAGCAGCACCTGTATCTCGAACGATGAAAGCTTTGAAAGCTTCTCGGTATTTGCGACAAAGAAGTTGTATGCCTCTATGTACATGATGGGAGACTTGCACCCGTTTTCGTACATGTTCTCGATAAGACTGATCTTGCGCGTTGCATTGTCCGCAAGATCCTCATCAAGATACAGCAGCGTCCACAGTATCTCAAAGCTCTTCGGCTCGGCCTCGAGCAGTTCGTTCACCTTGGCAGCGGTATCGTTTATGTAATCATCATCCCTGTTGATCAGAGTCCGAAGGTACATGAAGTATGCACGCACCCTTGCCGGACACTCGGCGATGTTCATCTCGTTCTCAACATGCTCGAGCACCCACTGTGCCTCGTTCTCCCGGCGCTGCACGACCAGGAGCTGGGCCTGGTACAGCCTGGAGACGGGATTTTTATCATCGAGTGCGTTCATCCTTTCGACGACCTTCATCGATTCCCTTACCCAGCTTCCGACATTCGTCTTCTTCATCCTGAAATCGATGTACTGCCTCATGAGCCGGAGCGTGAGATTTCTCTTCTCGCGCCTTTCGACTCTCTTGGCGCTGACTCTTGCCCGGTGCCTTGCGATGATCGTTATGCTCTTTTCATCATGCGCACTCTTTATGATGATGCTGCCGAAGTTTCTTCCCTCATGGAGATTGTCACCGATGATAGTAAACTTCAGCATATGATCGTTTCCGACAAAATCGGACGGGCCGAGCTTTTCCTTGTCGATCCTGATAAAATCGACATCGCTTGATACGGTTACATCTATATTGCCCCATGTTGATTTGTGAAGGAGCAGCTCGCATTCCACGTTATCGGAGACGTCGTTATACTCGTACTTGGTCCTGTCGACGGAATAGGTGACCGGACGCTTCTTGTTGATCGCTACGAGAAAATCATCCACAGCCTGGGGATCGCCCTTTTTATTGGACAGACCCCTGTACTTGTCATAGTGGATCCTGTCGTTTCCTCCGAACACTCTTGAAAAAACGGGCGAATAGAACAGGTCTACGGCTTCATTCCAGTTGAGCTGAGCCTGGTTCGTGAAATGGAAAAGGTTGCGGACGCTTCCGAGCGATCCCTGGACTATGCCGTAGGATATGGAGAAAACAAAGGGGAGATAATACTCTCCGGCGTTACTGACAACCTGGATATCCCCCTTTACGACATCGCCGCTCTCCAGTCCCGTCGAATCAAACACATAATGGATCGAAGCCTCGCTTGCCTCCTCCACGTGATCGTTCCTGCAGACCAGCCTCATGCTCGACGTGTATATTGTTGCGGTAAATTCCCTTCCGTCTTCGGAAGAAAGCACGAAGTTGCCCTCATACAGCTGTCCCTGCGGCATGTCTGCTTCGATCTTGGCTGTGGAGAACAATAGTTTCCCGCAGTCGTAATCGAAGAAACCGTCAGCACACCTGTCGATCACGCTTCGCACCTTATTCACCGCCTTTCTTTTGGATTTTCTAACGAGATTTTTTGACGCGAACAGCCATGAAGTGATATACTTTGGGCATCATCGCATACCAAATAAGTATATCAAAATTACAGGGCAGGTGCAATAAAAGATGGCAAGGCAGACAGACGCTTTTCACGGAAGTGACCTCGAAAAAATCGAGCAGATATACGGGATAAAAAAAGAGGATATCGTAAGCTTTTCGGCCAACGTAAATCCGCTCGGAGCATCACCTCTGATGAAACGGGAACTCGCCCTTCGTCTTGATGTCATATCATCCTATCCGGACAGGGATTACACGCGCCTTCGCCAGGTCATCGCCGATCACTGTAAAACAGTACCCGAATACATCCTTGTCGGAAACGGTTCGACGGAGCTGATCACCTTGTTCATCAGGAGCATCGCACCGAAGAAAGCGATGCTGATCGGACCCACCTATTCCGAATACGAGCGCGAGCTGTCACTCGACGGCGGAAGGAGCGCATATTTTGCCCTTAAGGAAGAGGACGGGTTCATCCTCGATACCCCATCTCTTCTGTCAACTCTCGACAACTCCTATGACATGCTCATCATATGCAATCCTAATAACCCGACCTCGTCGGCGGTAACTGTCGATAACATGAGTCTGATACTTGACAGGTGCCGGGCGCTCGGGATATTTGTCCTTGTTGATGAGACATACATGGAATTTGCCAAAGAGCAGGATAAGTATTCGGCAATACCGCTTGTGGCTGAATATGACAACCTCTGTCTTCTTCGCGGTGTATCAAAGTTCTTTGCTGCTCCGGGATTAAGACTCGGTTACGCCATATGCGGTAACATGCGGCTGATGAAGGAGATCGCAAAGAACAAGGATCCCTGGACCGTAAGCTCGGTCGCCGAGACGGCTGGACAGTTGATGTTTACCGACAGCAAATACATCGAAGATACAAAGAACCTGATCTTTTCGGAACGTGACCGCGTGTGCCGTGCGCTTCGCGAGATACCTGGCCTTAAGGTATATGATCCGATCGCAAACTTTGTCCTTTGCCGCATAACAAAAGAGAACGTCGATGCCGACATTCTCTTTGACAAAGCGATCAGGCAAAACATGATGATCCGCAACTGTTCTTCATTTACGTTTCTTGACAACAAATACTTCCGTATCTGCTTCATGAACCCTTCCGACAACGACCGCCTGCTGGCACTTATCCGTGACGTGATGTCGTGAAACAAGGGACTGAGACAGGGGGACAGAGACTGAGACAGGGGGACGGGGCCGAAGTGGACCTGGGGGACGGGGTTAGTGGACCATTTTCGAAAGCAGGCGCTGAAAATGGTCCACTAACCCCGTCCC
>JAFXQX010000031.1 GCA_017526745.1 Lachnospiraceae bacterium
CAAGTTCTTTAATGCACAGACGGAAGATGAGTTCAATGATTTTTACGATAACATCAAAAAACTCGCCATGTACGACACCGGCGTTACGGCATCGTACGGTGACGAGTTCATAACTCTTTCGGTCTGCGCATATCATGTGGATAACGGAAGACTCGTTGTCGTCGGGAAGCGCATCAGGTAGAGCCTACAATTTACTTCACAGTGATCGTGGCATCGATATCATCGGAGCCGTCAAACTCCATCTTGAGTGTATGGCTGCCATCATTGAGAGATTTCATGAACTCACTTGTAAATGTGATCGTAAACAATCCCTCGGGATTTCTTGTGATCGTGTAATACTTACCGTTATCGGCAAGACGGACGCCGTCAAAGTATACATTTCTCACCATTGTCGAGGCTCTTCTGATGATCAGGCTGTATCCGGTATTGCTGCTCCTGTCAAATACATATCCTGTCGGAGAGTATGCAGACAGTCCCTGATCTATCATCATTGCCTTTAACTGGGCAAATGCAAACTCTGCAATCTGCTCATTGCTGTAGGTCTGCTGTGCTGATTCAGATGATGAGTTTGAGGATGATGATGTTTCATTGTTGTCATCCGTATCATCGTCATCGTCTTCATCATCGTTATTCATAATAGCGCATATATGACTTATTAGCACCTTTGTCGTTTCATCAGAGCCGGAAAATCCGTTCACTATCCAGCAGAAGATATCCCCAAGTTCTTCATACGTGAGCGGATAATATGTCTGCGAGTTGGGCATGCTTGCCGCAAGTTCTGCTCTTTTAACAGGATCAGTTACGCCCGGATAAATATCCACGGCGGGATCATTATCCGAATCAGCCAGCCATATTCCGGAATATCCGTAGTCTCCGCCTTTTTCCAGGCCGATTACGGTGAGCCAGTGGGCTCCCGGTCTTATACCGCCTGTGGTTGCATCCCACCACTTTAAAAGAGCTCCTGTAGTCGTATCGATCACTCCGTAAAGAATATCCATCAGATTATTCGTATATGTGTTACCTATCACCTCTACTGATTTATCATCCAGAGCATCGGGAAGCAGTCCACCGGCCGGTGCATCCGGTCTTAACTGAGAAATGTGCTCATCGCCGGTATATTGGTAAGTTCCCTTTGTAAAGTATTCTATGGCTCCGTCCGGAACTCCTGCAACATCCGTGAAGCATTTTCTGAAATAATCAAATACTTCGTCTTCACTCTTAAAGTGATCATTTGTCAGCGGATTGACCGCGTTTTGTGCATAGTTATCTCTCCAGAGGATATTTGCAGCCGTTGCTGCCCAGCAAAGCTGCTCGTCATAATCCTCTGTCAAATATTTCTCGGCATCAATAAAGCTCGGATCAACTTCTTTTTCCACACCGGGAATGGCTCCGCCGACAGGACTTGACACGTCAGGTATTGTCGGATCTGTCGGTGCTTCCGGTTCGGGTTCATCTGATCCGGATTCCGATTCAGATTCTGATCCGGATTCCTGTTCAGTCTCCGCTTCCCCGATCTCTTCAGCAGGTTCTGCCGGTGTTTCTGCCGCAGGTGTTTCTGTTACAGTTGTTTCAATCGCAGGCGTTTCAGCAGAAGGCTCCTCAACAGCCGGAGTTTCCGCTGCCGGCTCTTCCGATACTTCTTCCCCGCCGGTCTGCACCTCTTCTGATATCTCAGCATCAGGCTCATCAGCCAGGATCGCGACCGGTGTGCCAAGCGATAATACAAGGCACAGCAATAACGCTGTCAGTGTTCGAAATCTGAGTTTCATCATCACATATTCCCTCCCTTTTGGCGATCATGAATTGGCAAGTGATTTTAGCTCCTCGAGCATCACGCATGCATCTTCGTAAGATTCAAACTGGCATGTGCCGACCTTCTCGTGGCCGCCTCCGCCATATTTGAGGCACAGGCTTCCGACATCTATCGTTGCAGTCCTGTTGAGGATACTGTATCCTATGGCGCAGGCAAGACCCTGTCCGCCCTTGCCGGGTGTCATCCATACCGAAATGTTCTGGTCAGGATACATGCTGTATATAAGGAAGCGGTTACCTGTGTATATCGTCTCTACTCCGCGAAGGTCCGTAACGATCAGGTTTCCGAATACCTCCGTGCGTTCGGTCACCATCTCGCGGAACTTTCTAGTCTGCTCTTCGTACAGTTCGATCCTCTCCTTAACATCGGGAAGATCGAGTATCTCGGCGGTCGAAAGCTTGGCACATGCAACAAGAAGTTTTTCCATCAGCTGGTAGTTACTGATCGTAAAGTTCCGGAATCTTCCGAGACCGGTTCTGGGGTCCATCAAAAATCCTACAAGTATCCATCCCTGAGGATTCTGGATCTCATCAATGGTAAGGTTTCCCGAATCGACCTTGTCCACAGCCTCCATAAGATCATCAAACTGGGGGAACTTCTCCTTTCCGCCATAGTATTCATATATGACTCTTGCGCATGAAGGAGCTGAACTGTCGCATTTTCCCTTATATCTTCCTTCAAGTTCGTTCCTCTCCTCTTCGCTGGAGTGATGATCGAACCACAGTCCGCATCCTTCAACGAAAGGAACGTTTGCAAGGCAGTCATCCTTTGTGATCTCAACTTGCCCGTCCTGAAGGTCCTTCGGATGTGCGAATTTCCAGTTGTCCACGATGCCCGCCTCAAGAAGCAGTGCGCCGCATGCAAGTCCGTCAAAATCAGATCGTGTAATTAATCTCATAGCCTTTCTCCTTCATCTTTATCTTGTCTGTGTACATGGCCGAATCCGCTCTCGCGAAAACTTCCGAAACTCTGTCATCCTTTTTGCGGTCAAATGTGCTTATCCCGCCTGCGATCGAAACCCTCCCCTCCGGAGTGGGGTTTGACGCCGCTATCTCAACCATTTTTTTCTTGATCTCCTGGAGAAGCAAAGCGCGGTTTTGGTAATCGTCGTCAAAGAGCAGTATCGCAAATTCATCACCGCCGATACGGTATACGGGGCTTCTGGAAAATGTCCTGCAGAGCACTTTGCAGCAGTTGACGATGTAAGCATCTCCCGCTTCATGTCCCCGGTTATCATTGATCTTCTTCAGATCGTTTATATCAAACACGCCTACGGCAAACTCGATGTTTGAGCCGGAACGTATGATGGAATTAAGCTCCGTCTCTTTCGTAGCGTAGGCCTGGCGGTTCTTTACATGTGTCAGTGCATCAGTCTCGGAAAACTCAATAAGCTTCTTGTTGAGGTACCTCAGACTGATGTTCTGGCGGACCTTTGACATTATGACATCGATCCTTGACGTGAACTCGAACAGGTGGTTTCCGTTTCCGATGATATCTACATTATCTCCGAATACCATGTATCCGTAGTTCTCATTCATCTCATGTATCGGGACGAACACGAACACCCTGTTCTTCTTTTCGGGATCCGCAAACGGTACGAGAGCCCTGGATTCAAAATCCTTTACATCCCTTACCTCGCCGTTATCCATGGAAAACACCGGGATCATATTCCTGCTGTATCCGTTCGAGCGAAAGACGGTATCGATGTTTGACAGGGCCTTTGTAAAGCTCGGCTCCAGTATCATATGAAATGTCTCGCCGATAAAGCTCTTGTCGGCCGAAAATGCCCTGCAAAGGCTTGATACGAACTCCTCGTATGTTCCGCCCGACAGTGCTTCACGCTCGATCATCGCAACATTTCTCTCGAAGATGGTCGTCATCATGCGGTCATAGAAGACCCGTTTCCCCTGGATCCTTCGCAGATAATCAAGATCGCGCATGGGCCTGCACCCGCAGCTCTCACTCTCAAATACTTCGCAGCCGATGTACATCTCTTTGTTGCGTTTGTTGCCGTCAATGACATCAAGAAGTATCCTGAGAGCATACGCACCGAGGTCCGAAAACCTCTGGTCAACGCTTGTTATCGAAGGCGAGTATATCTCGGCGGAATAATCATTATCATATCCCGTTACTATCGTATCTGACGGCACCTCATATCCGATATCCTCAAGTGCAACGCACGTGGCTATGGCAAGATTGTCATTTGCACATATAAACGCATCCGGAAGAGGCACGCTGTGGTCAGCGTATTTATCATGTATGTAGTCTACAACGAACTTGGGCTCCCACATCGTGACTACCACTTCCATGTGGTCAGTGGGAAGGCCGTGGTCGTTCATGACCTCGATCAGCGTCTCAAGCCTAGTGTTGGAATCATCGTTATTGGTGTTTCCGGCAATATAGATGGGATTAGTGACCTCATGCTGTTCCACGAGGTGGGTATACAGGTTCTTCGCACCGTCGTAGTTGTCGCTCCCGACAAAATACGCATACTCATCCCTCCGGCCCGTGGACACTACAGGTTTCTTCGCATCCCTGCATCTCTTTATTATGGCGTCATATACTCCAACATGGTCTATCGCATTTCCGAGCACCAGGGCACCGTCAAAGTCATCCATGTACGGGAGACTGAATATATTGAGCTCCCCGGCTTTGAGCGAGTCTTCTTCGGTATACGGCGGATAGCAGATGAATATGTAGAGGTCAACATCGAGCCCCTGCATACGTTTTACAACGCCTTTTGAATAGTCGTGCAGCAGGTCAAATGCCCATCCGCACGAAAACAGTGCAATTTTTTTCGGCATTTAATAATTATATCAAAAGAAAAAAATGCTAACAAGTAAACCTACCGGTCTCTTATGGCAAGGCTTTCGATCAGTTCCGACAGGAACTTTCCGCTTTTGTTACCGCTCCCGGGAAGCTGTGACAGTTTTGATACCGCAGATTCCGTAAGCTTTTTGACATCATCTATTGCCTTATCAAGTCCGTTAAGGGTTACATACGTTGCCTTACCGTTTCGCTCATCGCTTCCTATCGGCTTTCCGAGCGCATCACCGCCTGTGACATCAAGGATGTCATCTCTTATCTGAAACGCCAGGCCCACATCCGAGCCGATCTGCTCCATGGTAAGGATCTGTTCGTCATCCGCACCTGCAAGTGTGGCGCCTATCATGAGCGACGACTCTATCATGGCAGCAGTCTTGTTCTCATGGATAAAGTCTATAGTCTGCTGCGTCACCTCGGACGGTTCTTTGTCCTCTGCCTCGATATCCGCCACCTGACCTGCGATCATGCCGTATATTCCGGCCTTCTTCGCCAGGATCGACAAGGCTTTTGCGATCCTGACGGTCCTATCAGCCGGGCCGGCAGCTGCTCCGGTCCCCCTATCGTTTGCAAAAAAAGAGCCGATCGCAACCTCAAACGCATAGTTTAAAAGAGCATCCCCTGCAAGTATCCCCATCGCTTCTCCGAACTTTGCGTGGGTGCTGGGCATACCGCGCCGCAGGTCATCGTTATCCATTGCCGGAAGGTCGTCATGGCACAGCGAATATGTGTGGATCATCTCGATCGCTGCCATAAAGCGGCCAAGTGTTTCCCCGCCGTCAGCGCCCGAGAACATGCGGTATGTTTCCATCATGAGCATCGGACGGATACGCTTTCCGCCGACGTTGATGCTGTAATTCATTGCATTTATAACTGTCGACGCAAGGCCTTCCTCCTTCGGAAGATACCGGGTTATGACCGCGTCGACTTCCTGTGTTTTTTTGTTTATCAGATCACTCATGCTTTGATTTTGTAGCCTTTGCTAATGATGCAAGTTTCAGGTCCGTATTGTAGAAATCCTTTGTCGTACAACCCGCTCTTCCGCCTCCTGCACAGGCACATGCACATGCGCATGCGCACGAACTGTGGACACATGAGCTGTGATGACTTCCCCGTCCGCCGCCGGAAGAAGACGGTTTGTGGTAATGCGGGTTCGGTACCCTGACGGAAGATACTCTGATGAACGTATTCGGAGACGAGCCGTATCTGTACTCACCGTTCTTCGTAAATGCGGCAGCTCCCTTCTCCTCTTTCTTGAGCTGTTCATCCGTGATGGTCTCCTCACTCTTTATAAGTGATTTTCCGCAGTACTCGCAGAACTTGGTGCCTTCCTTTCTCGGAGCTCCACATCCCGGACACGAATCATAATACGTGATCTTGACGCGTGTCGTTTTCTGGATGGTAGGGCTGTTTCCCTTGAACCCGCGGTTCAGAAGATACCCGATGAACACCGGGAACGCTATGAACCCGCCCGTCATGAGCAGGCACAGAAGTGACCCCAGAAGCTCTGCGATCTTGTCAGCTACGCTGTCGCCTGAATCCGATGAATCATTGCTTTTCGACAGATCAAAATCATATGCGTCATTCGGATACGTCATGGTCACGGTGAACTTCTCGCCTTTTGAAAGGGACGTTGTCCACACGTTCCTGTCGGAATCTATCTCACACTCCGGTGAGAAAGCGACGGCGTTGTCATTCTTCCATGCGATGTTCAGTTCGTCGACCTTTATATCGTCAAACCATCCGGGCGTGAACGAATAAACGGTCTCACCCTCTTTCAGCTTATCCACCTGGTACATGTAATCCTGTACCACGAGGAAATCGGCTCCGATAACTTCACCTTCGTTGTATTCCCTGTCCAGGTAGACCTCGACATAGTTGCCGGACCGGTTGATATGGTCCACCGTATCATTAAGCGGAGTGACCGAAACAACGTGGCTGTTGGGGATACCTATCTTGAGCCATGTAACGGGTCCCACGCCCGGGCCGGAATCAAGGACCTTCCACTCAAAATGATAATGAAGGTTTAATGTGGCATCCTTGTTTACATCAACAAATACCGAGTAACGCAGTATCTCATCCGTGTCCGCATGGACCGGTACGGCAAACAGTATAAGGGCAGCAAGAAGGCTTACCAAAAATCCCGTGATCTTATTTCTCATCGCCTTCTCCTCCTTTCTGTTCGTCTGTATGGTCATCATCCCGTATCTTTAGCGGGCACTGTCCTGTCATGAGCGAGCTGTAATATCTTCTGTTCTCGCATTTTCCGCTGTTCCATATCTTTTCCCAGTCATCGGAAAGAAAGCTTCCAAGGTCACACCCGGTCAGCCAGCTCTGGCACGGAACCACTCTTCCGCCGGGAGTAATGGCCATGTTTGAAAGGCATGCCCCGCATGTGGGAACCGAAAGGGCGTTCTCCAGGAAGAAGTCTTCATCGATCCAGCCGGGGGATGTGAAGCTTATCTCCATACCGTTGGCATATGCGTAGTCAACCGCTTCCTTAAGTACTTTTGTAATCTCTTCTTCCGACAGCTGCAGGCTCTTTGACTCTTCGCTGCACGCCTTACCGGTTGTGATGAGTCCCGAGCATGTAACATATGTGACGCCTTTTTCATGAAGGAACTTCAATGTCTCCACATAGTCTTTGTTCTTAACGCAAAGGGGCGTGTTGACCGAAAGATTCAGTCCCGCTGCAAGAGCGTTCTCTATGCCTGCTACGGTCTTTTCGTACATACGTGCTCCGACAAGTTCATTATGAACTTCAGGATCATGCGAATAAAATGTGATCTGGACACTGTCAAGGGAGGCGCCGAAGAGCTGTTCGCAGTACTCTTTTGTAAGGTTGATACCGTTTGTGTTAAGGCGCGTCACAAACCACTTTGCATGATCGATCAGTTCGACAAGATCCTCTCTCATCGTAGGCTCGCCTCCGGTAAAAGTCACCTGGGGTATGCACACCTTCCTGCACTTATCTATTATCTGCTTCCATTCGTCCGTGGTAAGCTCGGCTTCTTCGGCCTGTTCCTGGCCTGCCGCATAGCAGTGGATACACGACTGGTTGCAGTTCCATCTGTTGTCCTTGGTCATGGCTGACACCATAAGGTCCATACGGTGAGGCGCCCTCATGTTGTCGGCATATTCACCGATGTTTATGTACTGGATCTCCTCGTCAGGTTTTTCGCCGTAAGCGACCTGTTTGAACGTGTTCATGATCCGGAAGATATCCTTTCGAAGGATCGGCTTCGGAATGAACCTGTAAACCTTGCGGGCTGAGATGATCGTGCTCTCGACGATCTTTTTTGTGTCCTCATCTGTTATGGGACGTCCGTGGTATTCATTAACGGCATCGATCAGCATCGACAGAAGAACGGCCCAGGACACATTTATCGGGATGATATCCTGCCCGTTCAATATGACCACGGAGCCTGCGGGTTCCGGTCCGTCATATCTGGGAGGGACCATATGGATCCTGACAACACCGGGGCCTTCCGGATTGAGTGTCGTATGCTTGACCTCACCCAGATTCTCCTTGATGTAATTGACTACTCGCTTAGGATTTTTCATCTTCTTTCCTTTCTGTAGGCGCTTCTATGGACATATTGTTTCCGGGCTTACCCTTGCATTTGTACATCTGCCGGTCAGCACGGCTGTATATTTCGTCGAAAGTGCTCGTGATCACGCCATCCACCGACTCAACCGCAACGGCTCCAAGGCTGATCGTTATCGTTCCTTTCGGTATGTTCGGAAGGTCTATCCTCGCAATGTTCTCAAACAGCCTTGCGATCCTGATCTTTGCAAGATCAAAAGTATTGACGCCTCTCATGTATATCGCAAATTCGTCGCCGCCAAGCCGCATGAATATGTCTTCCGCACGGAAGCTCGAACGCAGTGCGGAAGATACGGCAACGAGCGTATCATCACCCGTCTGATGCCCGTATGTATCATTGATCGTCTTGAAATCATTAACATCAAACAGGCAGAATATACCTCCGACGCCCTCGCTCATCAGAAGCTTTATCTGGGATTCCCCGCACCTTCTGTTTGCTATGCCGCACAGTTCATCTGTCTCGGACAGCGTACGGAGTTTATCCTCCAGAAGCTTTCCTTCGGTTATATCCGTAAAGCAGGTGATCATCACCTTCGTCCCGTCAAGAAGATCCACCCTCTTAACGTCCGTCATCAGATACTGTATATCCTTGTCATTATTCTCATCATAAAGGACTGTCTCATATGAGAATTCTCCGCCGTTTTCCTCAATTTCAAGGAAGTTGTTCTTGACCTCTTCGGGTGTTCTGATCGGCGTATCCTTCCACAGTTCAAAGACGTCCATTCCGATAGGATCCGTCCCTTCCATTCCGAATATCCGAAGGGCTGCATCATTTGCGAGCATGATCTTACGATCCGATGATGCCACTATTGCGGTTGACTCCATCTTCATCAGCTCGGCATATACCGCATTCTTGTTCTGATATGCCCTGGCCAGTGCTTCTTCAAACTCAAGCTCTTTACGTTTCGATTCATCGATCGACTGTATCGCAAGAACGACCTTCATAAGGTTTCTGGCCTGGTCACGCTGGGCTGCTATATAGCTTGCAACACACCAGCCCAGATTGACGGAGCGGTATTGCCGGCTGATAGTCCGTCGGTTTTCCATCCTCTCCGGAAGAAGATCGATATCGACAAAATCGAGCATCGCATCCCGGTCATCGGGGCAGGTCACTTCGCCAAATACTTTTAGTATGTTATCTCTTATCGGGGTTTCCGGCTCGATCATGTTCCTGATGTAGTTGGATGATTTGACGGTGGTCACACCGTTATTCTCAAGATCCAGAAGGATAACTGCCACAAATCCGTCGGAAAGCGCCTCGAGAGAGCGGTACGTATCCTTGGATACAGTCTCATACATAAGAGCGCGCTTATGCTTGTCAACGACCATCATGCCGTTGAAGACGACTGCTGCGGAAAACATAAGTCCGAGAGACGAATAAGGTGCTTCGGGATGATAATACTGAAGTATGCCGAACCCTGCCGGGATCACCGCACACTTAAACACGAGAAGGATGTATTTTATATCGAGTTCTTTGAAATGCCTGATCACAAAATATGCGATCTTGAACAGGGGGATGATGAAATACCCGTACTGTATATAGAACATGTACTTTCTGTACGGACCGGCGGAGTATGCTCCATCCGGGCTGATAACAAACACGGTGCTTCCGAAGATCTGCGTGACCATGATGGCTACGGCTATGACAAGAGGTATGGTCTGCAGTATCATGACCATGCGGCTTTCCCTGAACCCGAAATAGCTCGTCAGGAAGATGCACCAGCACGCAACCGTAAAGATGATGTACAGATTGATGACAAATGAAATGACATAAAACAAGATCCTGCCGGGATAGATTGTCTTCGTATACATCAGTCCCCATACGCAGTCGATCATATTACATATGATATAATTGACAAGGAGAAACGCAAAATACCTCCTTATCACACTGTCTTTTTCATATATGATGCTGTTGCAGCGAAATATCGAAATGCTCACGAGCGCACATACGAGCGCGGTTGCGGCATACATGTTTCCCGGATTCATAACTTAGTACCCTGATTTTCTCAAACCAAACCACGGCGGAACATCCGCCTTTATCATGCGTCCTCTCGATCTTATCTGTGCGATCCTTATCATCTTCTTTATGACCGGAAGATGATCCATCACAAACTGTTTGACCAGAAGGATAATTTCTTTTACATACTTTGCCGCACCGGAATCTTTCGGCCTTTTGTGTGCCTCAAGGATCCTTGCGCTCTCCGAAAGCGTATCATGAAAGTTTACCGATGACAGGCCGTCCGCGGTCGTGATACACACTATCGCTCCGATATCCGAAAACTTCTCTTTCAGATCATACGCCGTAAGGAGAAAATCATAATCCGCGCTGTACCGGTACCCAAGGTCAAATGGATGTTCCCTTACAAAAGATGTTTTTGCAAACACCGACTGGTGTGAGAACGGCATCCTTTCCCCAATGTCCGCAAGGGACTTTGTAAACAGATGAAACAATCCGTATTCATATACCGCACAGTCACCGTACAGTATCGTGGCTCCGGCTGCGGATGCGGCTCTTGAAAGAACGCTCTTATCATAAAAGCAGTCGCCCGCATTCATGAAGTTAACATACTCTCCTTCGGCAGATGCCGCCGCCTTGTTCATCGCATCATACAGGCCCGTATCGTCTTCCCTGCGATAGACGAACTTAATGCCCTTTTTCGCAAACTTTTCCCTATATGATCCGACAAGACGCATCGTATCATCCGTCGAATTCTTATCCTGAATGATATATTCGTAATCCCTGTAGTCCTGCGCCAGTACGGACTCTATCGTTACCGGAAGATCGGATGCCGCATTATAGCAGACCGTGATCACGCTGAACATCTTATCCATCGTCTCACCTTATGAACAGGTAGTACACTCTTGCAAAAGCTTTAAGCGTGTGTGTCTTTACCAGTCTTACAAACAGCCAGACACCTGCTCGGTGCCGCCACTGAAGTTCCATCTCGCGAAAGATCCCGACATGGGGATTGTGATAGTATCCGGGCAGATTTTCGGGAATGAGCTTTTGTGCATAGTCACACAGCTCATTTATAAGTGCGCCGCTGTACTTGCATCCCTTGTATTTGTGGAGTGCGAACTGCATATGTTCACGGTTTCCGAGGAATATAAAATATGTGATGAAGCTCAGCACCGTAAACTCAAAAACGTGATAGTCGTTTACCTCATCCCTGTGATCGTTCACATACGAGATCGCTTCGGCAAGCGCATCGTAAGGTATCTTGTCGCTTGTTATGGTCGCCGCCGTGGAGCTTCCGGAATGAACCACCTGGTAATGCCTGGTGATGGGAAGTATCACAAGGTTTTTGCATAAGAACAGCGCCATCAGATTGAAGGGATTATCCTCATATTTCTTGCCGGGCGCAAACCTGATGTTATGCCTGTCGAGAAAATCCCTGCGGTACAGTTTTCCGTGGGGAGACAGCCTTCTTAAGGCATAGTTGGGAAAACGGTCCACGGGATAGTTCAGATTCTCGATAACGACTCCGTTCTCATCGACATAGTGCGATCCGGACAATACGACCTCACTGTCATTCTCCCTTGCCGCAGTGATAAGGGGCAGGAGATAATCGACTTCCGCATAATCATCACTGTCCCAGAACAGGATGTATTCACCTTTTGCAGCGTCAAGCGCCAGATTTCTCGCGGTTGACTGTCCTCCGTTCTCCTTGTGGAATACTCTTATTATGTCGGGGTACTTTGCCGCATAATCATCAAGAAGCGCCGGTGTGTCATCGGTGCTTCCGTCATCGACCATCAGTATCTCATAGTCGGAAAATGTCTGGGCAAAGATACTGTCCATGGTCTTCTTCAGATATTGGACCGTGTTGTAACACGGCATCACGATGGAAATTGCGGGATCTTTAGCCATTATGGTCTTCTACCGTCCTGTATGTTTTGTAAAATAGTGCGAGTGTGTAAAACATCCCATGCTTTATGAGAAAGAGCGGGATCTTTCTGGCAAACGTCAGATGATCCGTGCGAAGGTTTTCAAATGCTTCCACATATGGCTCTTCCGCAGACTTTTGTTTAAGCTTTGCTATCCGATCAGTCAGCCTGTCCGGATTGTTCGGATTAAGATAATCCATGTCCATGCTCTCAAGGAAAAAGAACATGCATCTCATGTAGTATACCTGCATGAACAGGTCGGACTTGCCTTCTTTTATCAGATAGGATCTTATGGCATCAAGGGATGCCGTAAAAACGTTTATCCCGTCAGGCCTGTAAACATACGATGCCGAAGTTTCGACCTGCCTGTATATATAGTAAAACCTGTGCAGGCTTCCGATGTTTGTCGCACGATCGAATACCCTGAAGTTAAACTCCATGTCCTCCGCCCGCTTCAGGCCCGGTATATACCGAAGGCCCTTCTCCTTAAGAAACGATACCCTGTAGAGCTTGGCGCAAGCGGATCCGGCTGCATCTGTCGTTGCCGGAGGACAGTCGTAAAACGGGAGTATCCCGACCAGGGTCTTGTAACATACCTCTTCTTTTTGCTGCGGGGTAAAATGCGGGATATCTCTTGAGTACGATACGAACTCTTTTCTGCGAGATCCGTAGTCCCAGTACATTCCGAACATCAGCACGTCCAGGCTGCCCTCTTCGGCAAACTCCGTGATCCGTAAAAAACAGTCACCCTCTATCGTATCGTCGGAGTCGATAAAGGTCACATATTTCCCCCTGCATATATCCAGTCCCGCATTTCTTGCCGAGGCAACTCCGCCGTTTTCGCGGTGGATTATATGGACATCCATGCCTTTATAGTCATAATCATCGATAAAGCGCGCTATCCCGCTTTCGGCACCGTCATCAACGATGATCAGTTCCATCTCGGGATAATCCTGCGCTAGAATGCTGTCAAAACACTCAGCCAGATACTCTTTCCTGACGTTATATACCGGAACGATGACCGACAGCATTATATCAGCCATTTCCTATTCCTCTTCCCGGGCGATGAATATGGGTCTGTTCTTGGTCTCAAGGTAGGTCTTGCCCAGATATGCCCCGACTATCCCGGTGCACAGAAGCTGTGTTCCTGCAAAGAAAACTATGATACATATCATCGAAGGCCAGCCGCTTGTCGGGTCCCCAAACAGGAGTGTTCTGATAATTACAAAAATGATCAGCAAAAATGCCATGATCGTAACGATAAAGCCGAGGCTGATTACAAACGAAAGCGGTGCCGTGGAAAATCCGAGGATCGCCTCAAAAGAGTACCTGAACAGTCCGAAGAACGACCACTTGCTCTCTCCCGCTATCCTTTCAACATTCTCGAATTCTATCCATTTCGTATTGAATCCTACCCAGCTGTATATTCCCTTGGTGAACCGGTTGTTCTCGCCAAGCTCCAGTATCGCATCGGCCATCTTGCGCGTCATGACGCGGTAATCTCTTGCGCCGTCCACGAACTCGATATCGCTTATCCTGTTCATGAGCCTGTAGAACATTCTCGCAAACCACGATCTGATCTTCGGCTCGCCGCGTCTTGTCACGCGCCTTGTTGCGGCAGAATCATACCCTTCGTCGGCAACGGCGGCAAACATTTCCGGCAGAAGATCCGGCGGATCCTGAAGGTCGACATCCATGCAGACAAGCCAGTCGCCCGCTGCCTTTGAAAGGCCGGCATACAATGCAGCCTCTTTTCCGAAGTTTCTCGAAAACGAAATGTAATGGATTCTGTTATCGCCTTTTCTTAAAGATCTGATGACATCCACGGTCTTATCCTTTGATCCGTCATCAATAAAGATATACTCAAACGAAAGGCCGGGATAACTGTCTGCAAATCTCTCCTCGACCTTCTTCATCTCTTCATAGAAGAACGGTATGGCTGCTTCTTCGTTCAAGCACGGGACTATAACCGATAACAGGCTCATTGTCTCTCCTTTTTTCCGGGTGCGGGGTCCATCCGCATAAGGTCACCCGCTTCGGCACCGGCCTCATCAACCGTGATATACAGAGGCTGACACGCATGCGGTGCGCTTTCCTGGCTGACCCCGTCCAGGCTTTCTATCTTCTTAACGGCGGTCACGATATTTCGTCCGTCAGCTTTCATTATCTCTATCGTATCACCTGTGCAGAATTTGTTCTTCTGCGTGATCTTTATCCTACCGTCGGGCAGTACTTCCTCTATGATCCCGAGGAAAACGCTGTCGACAACATATGTACTGTTGTCATATATCTGCGCATCCTCATCGGGCCTGCCGAAATAGAATCCGGTCGTGAACTGTCTGTATGTACACTTGCCGATCTCGGATCTGTACCATTCAAGGTTGTTCTCATAGAGCTTCGGATCCGTAAAGTAATCGTCGATCGCCCTTCTGTAAGTTCTTGCAACGGTCGCAACATACAGAGCCGTCTTCATCCTGCCTTCGATCTTAAAGCTTGCTATCCCGGCACCGGTAAGCTCCGGGATATGCTCTATCATGCACAGATCCTTGGAGTTGAATATAAATGTTCCCCTGTCGTTCTCTTTTACGGGAAAGAACTGTCCGGGACGCTTTTCTTCCGAAACGGCATATTTCCACCGGCACGGATGCGTGCACTCGCCGAGGTTCGCACTTCTTCCGGTCATATATGCCGACAGCAGGCATCGTCCCGAATATGAGATGCACATCGCTCCGTGAACGAAGCATTCTATCTGCATGCCATCATCAAGCTCTTCTCTTATCTGTCTGATCTCGGAAAGCGACAGTTCCCTTGCGCACACCACCCTCGTTGCGCCAAGCCTGCGCCAGAAGGCAAAAGTCATGTGATTGCAGTTATTTGCCTGGGTGCTTATGTGCACCGGTATCTCGGGGCACACCTTCTGCTCGATGTCAAACAGTCCGGGATCCGCTATAAGGATCGCATCGGGTGACAGCTCCTTTAACTCGGAAAAATACCTCTCTGCTTCATCAAGGTCCGATTCATGCGCAAGGATATTTGCGGTAACGTATACCTTGACCCCTCTGTCGTGCGAATACTTAATGCCCTCGGCCATCTCATCGTACGAAAAATTCTTTGCCTTCGCCCTGAGACTGAAGGCCCTGCCTCCGAGATAAACGGCATCGGCGCCGTATCTGACTGCCGTCTTCAATACTTCAAGACTTCCTGCCGGGAGCAGCAGCTCCGGTTTTGTGATCTTCTGCATATGGTCTTACCGTAGTGCGGAAAGCGTTATTCCGTCTCCCGCGGGGATTATCGTTGTTACAAGATCCGGATCAGATGTCAGGGTGCGAAGGTACTCCCTCATCCTGGCATGTATCGTCCGGTCGCGCCGGCGTACGGCAAATCTGGACTGCACTATGTCGCCGTCAAACAGTACGTTATCCGATACAAGAACTCCGCCGGATGCGAGCATATCTTTACAAAGCGGAAGATAGTTGATGTACTGTGCCTTTGCGGCATCGACAAATATCATGTCGTATTTTCTGCCTTCCGAGGAAAGCCTGTTTAAGACATCCATGGCATCGCCTTCGATAAGGCTGATACTGCCCCGGCTGTCCGATCCTTCTATATTCTTTCTGGCGGTCGTTATGCGCTTTTCGTAGTTTTCTATCGTATCGATATGAACAGGCGCTGTGGCATTTTCCGCCATGAATATCGCGGAAAATCCGATGGCTGTTCCGATCTCGAGTATCCTTTCGGGTCTGTTTAGCGTCAGAAGAAAACGGATCACGCTTCTGGCACTCGGCCTTATGATCGGAATATCCTCACTTTCTGCCTGATGCTCGATCGATAACAGATACTCGGAAAGGGGTGCGTCAAGAGATGCTATATAGGCGGCTGTGCGCTCGTCCTCTATCACTGTCCGCCACCTTCTTCGGTCTCTGCCTCGCCTTCGCCCTCTTCAAACGGATCGTGGACTTCCTCGTCCTCTCCTTCAACGCCTTCCCATTCACCTGAGGCCTTGTCGAGTGCCGATTCGCCTTCGGTAAGAGGCTCGGCAACTATCGCATCGTCAGCATTTTCCGCATCCTCTTCTTCGCCTTCGCCCTCACCTTCTTTTCTGCCTGCGATTATCGCAAACATATCTTCGGCAGTCATGGATGTGTTAAGAGTGTAGAATCCGGGCTGTATATCATTATCATAAACGCTGCATTTCTTCTGCACGTAGAAAAGTTTGGGATCCCTTATCAGTCCCTTTTCTTCGAGCATGCGTCCGACATCCATCGTGGAGTCTCCCTGCACGATGGTGACCGCAACATCCCTTCCGGGTTCGGGGGACATGGCTTCTTCCGTAAATATCCTGAAACCGAAATCATACGCTTCCTTGCCTATCTTGCCAACCATCAGTATCGCGATGGCAAGCAGGCAGGCCCTTATTATAAAGCCCATGAAACCGAGGGCCAGATTCTTAACATTCATTTTGATTCCTCTGTCAGATCTCTATATCAACGTTCTCTATTATCCTCGCGAGCACTTCCTGGACCATTGTCACATACATCGCCTCAGCCCTTGAGTAATCGTAGACGGCAGTGTCCTCTACCAGTTCCTCATATTCATTCTGGAGCGATTCGGCATAGTCTCCGTTTTTCTGATCCTCGGGAAGTTCCATCAGCCTGCTCTGAAGTTCGCGTGCACGCTCGATGTTTTTCTTTTTGGCCGGATCCTGACGCACCGCTTTCTTTTGTGCCTCGTAGTCCCTGTATTCCGGTGTATCCTTTAATGCCGCTTTGACGGCATCGGCACACTTTGCCAGTTTATCGTCTATCATATCGCGGTCTCGTCCTCTTCCATCAGTATCGGCAGGATGATCGGACTTCTCTTGATCCGCTTCCAGATAAAGCTTGAAAGAGCATCCCTTATTCCGTCCCTGATCTTGACCCTGCTCGTTATATTCCTGTCCCTCATCTTATTAAGAGCTTCCACGACAACATCCGTTGCCTCATCCATGAACTCATCCGATTCCTTGATATAGACAAATCCCCTCGACATAACGAGCGGTCCGGAAGTGACGATGTTCTCTCCGGGAAGGAGCGTGATGCAGACGATCACAATACCGTCCTGGGAGAGTCTCTGTCTGTCGCGAAGGACGACATTACCGACATCTCCGACGCCGAGTCCGTCAACAAATACTGCCCCTGCCGGGACCTCACCGACAACCTTTGCTTCATCCCTGTCAAGCTCCAGTACCTGTCCGCACGAAAGAATGAACACGTTTTCCGGCGGGATCCCGACCTCGGTCGCGATGTCTCTCTGCGCCATCAGATGTCTGTGCTCTCCGTGAACCGGTATCGCAAACTTCGGTTTGACGAGAGTATAGATGAGCTTTATCTCTTCGCGGCAAGCGTGTCCGCTGACATGCGTATCCTGGAATATAACCTTGGCACCCTTGGCACTGAGTTCGTTGATGACCTTGAACACGGCCTTCTCGTTACCGGGTATCGGGTTGGATGAAAATACGACAACATCTCCCGGTCTGATCGATATGCTCTTATGCATGCTCGATGCGATTCGCGAAAGTGCAGCCATCGATTCGCCCTGGCTGCCTGTTGTGATGAGGACTATCTCACTGTCGGAATAATCGTATATCTGGGACAGTTCGATCAGCAGTCCGTCCGGGATCCTCAAAAATCCCATCTCTATCGCTGTCTTTGTAATGTTGCGCATGCTGCGACCTTCAAGCGCGACCTTGCGGCCGTAGTGTTCAGCCGCATCTATTATCTGCTGAACGCGGTCAACGTTTGAAGAGAATGTTGCAACTATGATCCTCGATTTCCTGTTCTCCGAAAAGATCGTATCGAATGCGTGTCCAACAGTCCTCTCGGAATTTGTAAATCCTTCACGTTCCGCATTTGTGGAGTCACAAAGCAGGGCAAGAACACCCCTGCTTCCGAGCTCGGCAAATCTCGACAGGTCGATGGGATCTCCGAACACCGGTGTATAGTCAACCTTAAAATCGCCCGTATGGATTATCGTTCCGACCGGCGATGTGATCGCAAGGGCACACGAATCGCTGATGCTGTGGTTGGTCCTGATGTATTCGACGCAAAGTGATCCGAATGACAGATTCTCGCCGACCGTTACAACATGGCGCTCTGTTTTGTCCATCATGAGGTGCTCTTCGAGCTTGTTCTCAATGAGTGCCATCGTCAGCCTTGTTGCATACACCGGAACATCAAGCTTTTGCAGGACATACGGTATGGCGCCGATATGATCCTCATGCCCGTGCGTGATCACAAATCCTCTGACCTTCTCCGCATTGTCCTCCAAAAAAGCAGTGTCGGGAATTACAAGGTCGATTCCGAGCATGTCATCCTCCGGGAAGGCCAAGCCGCAATCGACCACTATAATGTCATTATTATATTCAAACGCAGTGATGTTCATACCGATCTGGTCGAGTCCGCCGAGCGGTATGATATGCATTTTACCGTTATTCAATATCTATATCTCCCAGGCTTTCGGCAAAAACAGATGCCACGGCAGACAGCTCCACGTCATCTTCCACGGGAACATATACAGCCTCGGCATCACTTTCAGCCGACATATCTTTTAATATCATGGCCTCAGCCTCATCCTCCAATGAGTCCGAAACCAGAAGGTAATTTCTTCCGCTGATGCGTGTCTCATCTATCACATAAAACTCTCTGGCACCGTCATCAGTCTCAAATCTGATCTTGTCCATAATCTTCTATCGGTCGTTCGGCGTTTATTCCGTTCTGTCATTACTCCTGCTGTCGAGATATCCCTGGAGAATGAACATCGCCGCGATCTCGTCAACATATTCCTTACGGTCGCGCCCTTTGATACCCGTCTCTTCCATCGATCTGTGCGCCGCAACGGTTGTCAGCCTTTCATCCCACAGCTTTACGGGAAGCCCGCACCTGCGCTCCAGCGTTTGGGCAAACTCTTCGCTCTTTACTGCCCTGTCCCCGATGGTATTGTTCATGTTCTTCGGGTAACCCACGACGATCTCTTCAACGTCGCCGTACTCATGTATTATCTCCTCGATCCTCGCAAGCGTCTTTCTTAAATGATTTTCCTTGTCACGTCTGATTATCTCGACGCCCTGCGCGGTCACAAGAAGAGGATCGCTTATTGCAACCCCTACCGTCCTGCTCCCGTAATCGAGACCGAGTATCCGCATATTAATGCCATCCGTTGCTCTTTATGTATGATGTCAGGAGTTCATCAACCAGCTCGTCTCTTTCCACCTTCATGATCATGCTTCTTGCACCATTATGGCTGGTGATGTAGGTGGGGTCACCGGACATGATATATCCAACGATCTGGTTGACCGGATTGTAACCTTTTTCATTAAGGGCATCATAGACCGTCTCCAATACGACCTTAACGCCTGTTTCCGGTTCCGTTTGTACGTTGAAAAACTGAGTGTTTCCTAAATTCTGCATACCCATTCCTCTCTAAACGATTCATGTTTCGCCGCGGTTCTTTCTTATGTTTATGCATCCCCGCGGTCCGGACCACACATAATTGTATCGCATCCTGCTTCAAAACACAAGGTAACGCTTATCCGGCCGCTCGCAGTTTCAGGCAGAAGAGCCCTTACGTATTCGGGGGTATAGCCCGTACTGTACCGCTTTCCCTCATGTACCTGCGTATCCTCGGTGAGCACTTCGACCGTCCGTCCCTTGTAATAGGCTATAAAATCACGCTTTCTTGCCAAAGAATCGGCGATCAGTATCGCTGACCGTTCTGACTTTACCGCATCGGTAAGCTGTCCGTCCATGGACGCAGCCTCGGTCCCGCGTCTTCTCGAATACTTGAAGACATGGCACTCATACATGTCCACCTTCTGAAGGAATGATCTTGTCTGCTCAAACTCTTCTTCGGTCTCGCCCGGAAAACCCACTATAACGTCGCATGTTATGGCCGGATGATCGAAGTATGTGCGCAGTAGTTTTGTCTTCTCCTCATATTCCTCAGCGGTGTAGTGGCGCCTCATTCTTTCCAGCACGCTGTTGCTGCCGCTTTGAAGCGACAGATGAAAATGCGGGCATAACCCCTCTATCCGCGAGAGAGCTCTTACAAACTCCTCAGTAAGTAGCCGCGGCTCAAGGGAGGAGAGCCTTACCCTTTCGATCCCCGAACAGTCGGCGACGGACTGTATCGCTTCGAGAAGCTTCCCGTTTGTCTGCCCGCTCTTCGCAAATACGTTATACGGCTCTTCCAGTCCGTATGAGCTTATGTGTATGCCGGTGATGACAACTTCCTTATAGCCGGCCGATGCCAGCCTCTTCGTCTCTTCGATGATATTGCGGGGATCCCTGCTCCGTGCTCTTCCTCTTGCGAGCGGAATGGCACAGTAGCTGCAGAACTGGTCGCATCCGTCCTGGATCTTGATATATGCTCTTGTGTGTCCGCCGGTCCCTGATATCGGAGTCTCTTCGAAATGATCAAAGCCTGAAGGATCCGTAACGGTGATCACTCCGGCATGTCCGTCCTGTCTTTGGGACAGTATCTTTTCAACAGCATCCACTATCTCGCTTTTATGATCGCATCCGATCGCAACATCCACCCCCAGATCGGCCATTTTGTCCGGATCCGTCTGTACGTAACATCCGGTGGCGACAACCACGGCATCGGGATTTTTCCCCCTTGCCCTTGAGAGCATCTGCCTGCTCTTGTGGTCGGCTATATTTGTGACGGTACATGTGTTCACTACATAAACGTCAGCCTTTTGTGCAAAATCCACAATTTCATAGCCACGTTTTTGGAAGGTCTGTGAAATTCCGTCCAACTCATACGAATTGACTTTACAACCGAGGTTGTGAAATGCTACCTTTTTCATGTGAAAACTCCGTATTTTTGGTGTTTATTCGGAATTGACTTTTATTGTCTGCGGAATTATATTAATGTCGTAGACAAAGAGGATAAATGATTTACGTAATGAAAAGGAGGATTTTTCATGAAGACAGTACAGATTTCTTTGAATTCAATCGATAAGGTTAAGTCATTCGTTAATGACGTTACCAAGTTCGACTATGATTTTGATCTTGTTTCGGGCAGATACGTTATCGATGCAAAATCGATCATGGGCATCTTCAGCCTGGACCTTTCAAAGCCGATCGATCTTAACATCCATACCGAAGGAAATGCCGATGATGTAATGGCTGTTCTTTCACAGTATGTGATCTGATCCGATGATATCATCCATCGCCTGACAACAGTCAGGCGATTTTTTTTGCTCTTTTACGCTCTCCTACTTCTTCTTCATGAATATATGGTCGTTCTTTTCGATCATCGCGGCGCCCGAGGCGTCAAACCTGTTCCTGTCGTTTTCGTAATCTTCCTTGCGGACAACATATAAAACACCGTCCGAAAGATCTTTGCTGTCGATACCGGCAAGATAGGTGTCGATCCCTTCCCTTACCTTGTCGTCTATATCCCTTGCAAAATAGAAATTGTTCTGACGCACGTTGTGAATATACCCGTAATATCCCGTCTCAAGCGTGATATCGTTCTCGGTATACAAAAATGCGATCATCCCACACCCCTGCGCAAAAGCAGCCAGTTCCTCATCATCCCACAAAGTGCCTGCCGGATGCTGCGCGGTATAAAATGCATATTTTTGCGCAAATGTTTCCGACATGTCGGCCACCTGCAGCAGAAGCGCTGCAGCAGTCACTATCACGGCAACATACGAATACCGTCTGAAAGTATATGCGCAAAAAGCTATGGCAGCCGTCATCAGCACGTACATCGCAGGCCAGACAAGGCGCCCGTTTGAGCGGAAGATCCCGAGTATGTTTTCAACAAAATGCGGGTAAGGCACGTCGAATATGAGCTTGTCGTTAAAGGAAACCTTAGGAAGGGTCGCCGCCAGAAACGATACGACAGTAAGGGCGATCGCCGCCCGGCCGAATACCGCATCCGAATGAAAGGCCTCCTCGGGCACGGATCTTATCATGCGAAATACCATTCCGGCTGCCGTTACCAGGAACAGGAATAAAATGCCGGCTCCAAGGTACGCCATTCCCTCATACTGGAAGTACTCGAGCACGGGAAGTTCCGGCAGTACATGCCCTATATCCTGCGGATTGATGAACGTGTTGAGATTGCTCCCGAAGGTTCCGAGTCCGGGTCCCACCGGACTGGTCCCGCCGTAGAATCCTCCGAGTATGAACAGATTTACCAGTCCCGCAGCGGAAAACGAGACAAACTCAAGCAGCGGTACGGTAAATGATCTCTTCCTGACTATCTGAACATAAGCCGTTGCCGCCAGTATCATACCGGCCATCGGAAGAAAATAAGAATGTATTCCGACGCATATGAATCCGGCGATCCCCCAGTAAATGATCCTTTGCCTGTTGGTCGGGATCAGTTCATCACAGACAAACAGCACCAGGCATGCAACTACTATCCACTGGGCAGAAAGCGCAGTGTGGTAATATATCCTCTGGATCACCGGTGAAGCCGTCACATAGAATACGGATCCGGCGATGCAGACGATATCGTTATTTACGATCCTGCGAAGAAGGATTGACGAAAATCCCCCCATGAGCGCAAAGGACAGTATGCCGAACAGTCCGAAATACTGGAAGTTTACGGGAAGTATGGGGGACAGCAGCTTAAAGAATACGGCAAAGAGCGGGATCGAGTCCGTATAGATCACCGACATGCTGTTCGGATATGAGAGCGAATCGATAAGTCCGATCGGAAAATGCCACGGATCCGACCTGTAGCGGCACCATCCGATGAAATGCTGGCGAAGATCGTGGTCATTGTCAAACAGCCAGTCCACATTCGCAAAATCAAGTATACGTATTCCGTATATCCCGATAAAGCATACCGCTCCGATGGCGGCACATATGAGAAAAAGGAATTTTGCGGGTATCCGCGCCTTCTCTTTTGTATCAAACATGCTTGGTCACCTATATGACGTTTATGACTTCATCGGTTTCGATCGCTTTTTCCACAAGTGCCTCTATCGTGCCGTAAAGCTTCTCCTCGGATCTGCGGATCACCTTGGCATTCGGCCTTGTGACAGGATGTTTTGCGACAAATATGGTACAGCAGTCTTCGAAAGGAAGTATCGATGTCTCAAACGTTCCTATCTTTTCGGAAACGGTTATGATCTCCTGCTTGTCAAATCCTATGAGAGGACGGAACACCGGAAGGGTGCATACCTCATTCGTGACCGCGAGCGACTGTATCGTCTGGCTTGCGACCTGGCCTATGCTCTCACCCGTGATAAGGCCGAGGCAGTCATTTTCCTTTGCGATATGCTCGGCGATGCGCATCATGTATCTTCGCATGATTATCGTAAGCTCGTCATGCGGACATGTATCATATATCGCAAGCTGAATGTCCGTAAAGTTTATCACGTGAAGACATATCGTGCCGGTATATTTTGCAACCTGTTTTGCAAGATCTACAACTTTCTGCTTGGCGCGCTCACTCGTATACGGAGGTGCGTGAAAATATACGGCGTCGATCTTGACTCCGCGCTTTGCGACCATATAACCCGCAACCGGCGAATCGATCCCGCCGGAGAGCAGAAGCATCGCCTTGCCGTTCGTGCCTATGGGCATCCCGCCGGGGCCGGTGATCTGTCTGGAATATATAAATATATCCTCGCGGACCTCTACGTTTAACATGATCTCGGGGTCATGGACATCAACCTTCATCTGAGGGAACGCATCAAGTATCGCCCCTCCGAGATCCGCGTTCATATCGGTTGAACGGACCGGAAAACTTTTGTTCGCACGCCTTGCAAACACCTTGAACGTTTTGTTTTTGTCAGGGTATTCTTCGTCAACGTACTTAACTACGTCCCGTTTAAGATCATCAAAGCTTTCATACGGAACTTTTACGACCGGACAGATGGCATTTATCCCGAACACCGTAAGCAGCGCCCCGATAACTTCATCCGTATCGTACTGCCCGCTGCAGTCCACATACACTCTTCCCTGGGTCTTGGTCACGGCAAAGTCTCCCGGAACCCTTTTTAAGACGAGCTTCATCCTGTGCATGAGTGCATCCTCAAACACATAACGGTTCTTGCCCTTGATCGCGATCTCAGCGTATTTGATTAAGAATGTGGAGTATTTCATCGTCTCTGATACCTGCGCAGTTTAGGTAGTTCATCATTAAGCACCGTAAGGGTTGCATCTATCTCTTCCCTCGTCGTCTCCTGCGACATCGAAAACCTTAACGTCGATGTGAGCAGTTTTTCATCAAGTCCTATCGCCGTAAGTGTGGCACTTTTGGCCGGACGGTTTGATGAACAGGCGCTTCCCGATGATACATAAATCTCTTTGGCCTCAAGTGCATGAAGCAGGACTTCCGCACGGACACCGGCAAATGATGCGCTTATTATATGAGGCGCGGTCCCTGCCGCCGAAGGACTGTTGTCTGCATTCTTTTCCCCCGTCAGTCCGTTGACCGTCACCTCCGGAAGCTTTAAAAGTTCCTGCACAAAGTAGGATTTTTGCTCGAAGAGCTTTTGGGATTTTTCCCCGAGACTGCCGCAGGAAAGCTTTGATGCAAGAGCCAGTCCCGCAATGCCCGGTACATTTTCCGTTCCCGAACGCAGGCCGTTTTGCTGGCCGCCTCCGAACAGTATCGGATTGATCTTTGTACCGTTTTTTACATACAGGAATCCTACGCCCTTGGGCCCGTGGATCTTATGTGCGCTGACACTTACAAGATCGACACCCATCTTCTTCGGAAGGACATCCAGCTTTCCGAATGACTGTACAGCATCGGTGTGAAACAGTATCGACGGATCATATGATCTTACGATCCCGGAAAGAGCTTCTATATCGTTAACCGAACCTATCTCATTGTTCACGTGCATCACGGAAACGAGTATGGTATCGCTGCAGAGCGCTTCCCGCAAGGATCCCGGATCGACCCTGCCGTCTTTTGCAACATCAAGGTATGTGACCTTAAAGCCTTCCGATTCAAGGTGCCGGACTGTTTCAAGAACAGCCGGATGCTCGATCCGCGAAGTTATTATATGAGACCCTTTGCGCCTGTTGGCATAAGCACACCCGGCAATGGCCAGATTGTCGGATTCGGTCCCTCCGGATGTGAAGACTATCTCCTTCGGATCAGCCTTCAGTATACCCGCGATCGTCTCGCGCGAATCCCTTACAATCTTCTCGGCATCAACTCCCGCAAGATGCATGCTGGACGGATTGCCGAAATACGCACCCGCAATCTCTGCCATATATTGTGTTACTTCGTCAAACTGGCGCGTTGTCGCGCTGTTATCAAGATAGATCATATCATATTTCCTGTGTATAGATAAGCCAGGAGAGCACGACCATCGCCGCAGTCTCGGTACGGAGTATCCTTCGTCCCAGCGTTACGGGAACAACGTTTGCGGCCTTTGCGGCCTCTATCTCCTCATCGGTAAATCCGCCCTCGGGACCGATGAACACTGCCACCTTCATCCCTTTTTCTATGCTCTCGATCAGCCTTCTGGTATCGCCTGCCGTATCCGGACCTGCCAGTTCGTATGGGATGATCCTTACGTTGCAGTCCGCACAGTCGGAAAGGGCCTCTTCCAGGGAAAGAACTTGTGATACCTGCGGTATGATCGCGCGCTTGCTCTGCTTTGCGGCACTTTCCGATATCGCATTCCATCTTTCAACCTTTTTTGCGGCTTTTGCCTCATCAAGCTTTACAACGGAACGCTTTGTCGCAACCGGGACTATGCGTGTTGCCCCGAGCTCGACCGATTTTGTGATGACAGTCTCCATCTTGTCGGCCTTCGGAAGAGCCTGGTATATAACGACCTCGCACGGCAGCTCGGTATCGCTCTCTTTGATGAACAAAAGCTCAAGATCGACCGCATCGTCAGGATACGATCTTACGGCGCAGCGGTACTCCCTGCTATCCCCCACGGCCATGACCGACACCTCTTCGCCCTTTTTCATCCGGAGAACGTTTTTGATGTGGTTCTGGTCCTCTCCTTTTATCAGGACGGTCCTGTTATCCGTATCAATATTTTCCCTGTCGGTAAAAAATCTGTACATATGGTCATTCGGAAGGCTTTACGGCGACGATCCCTCTCCATTCGCCCTGTCTGTTTACTTCGATCACTTCAAGGCCGTACTCTTTGCATTTGTCGACGACCGCATCTTCCTTATCGTCAATGATCCCGGACATGATGTAGATCCCGCCGGGCCTTAAGCACCTGATGCCCTGCGGCAGAAGCGGTATCAGTACCTCGGCAAGGATGTTCGCAACAACGATGTCGTATCCTTCTCCCACGGATCCCTGCGTGCTCTTATCATCTATGAGATTTCCTATGATAAGGCGAAAATCAGCATCCTCAAGGCCGTTGGCCGCCATATTGTCTGCTGTTGCCGCCTCGGCACATATATCAAGATCCGTTCCCGTGATCTGTCCCGCTCCGAACATAAACGCAAGAACGGCGAGCACTCCGCTTCCGGTTCCCACATCGAGTACCCTGCAGCCTTTCTTTACATACTTTCGAAGTGCTCTTATGCAAAGCTGCGTCGTCTCATGCATGCCCGTGCCGAATGCGGTACCGGGATCGATGTGTACCGTAAGTCCCTTATGATCATCAGCTTCCACTTCCTCCCATGAGGGGATGAACAGGATGTCGTCTATGTAGAACTGATGGAAATATTTTTTCCAGTTATTTTGAAAATCCTCATCCGCCGTGGTTGAGACCGTGATCTTGCAGCTTCCCGCATCGATATACGACTTCATGTCGTCAAGTTCGGCCCTAACGCTTTCAAGTAAGGGCTCATTGTCTTCATCCGCATCAAGATAAAACGAAACAAAGGCACTCCCGTCATCTCGTACGGGCGCGGGTGCGATATCAACGAACATACCGGCCAGTTCCTCTTCGGAAAGCGGTACGCCGTCCTCGATCTGCACTCCCTCTATACCGAGGTCGTCAAGGATGCTGGCTATGACATCTTCAGCTTCTGTTGTTGTTTCGATCGTATATCTGTTGTATCTCATATCATCCTAAAAACCGCACAGGGGACATATGTGTGCGCTCCTGTGCGGTCTGCTGTGTTCAAAGTACTGTTCTTATTCCACGACGACTTCGTCGACTTCATCATTCTGGATGACGCACACGAACGTCTTTCCGTTATTGATCTCTATCTCATTGCCGTCAAGATCATAATACCTTATAGCCGACATATCGTAGTTGTCTTCGTTGATCTCTCTCTTCCATGTACCCGGGATGCATTTCCCCTTCGTACAGTACTGAATGGCGCCGCCCCTGTGGCAGTCAAACGCAAGGTAATCCTTGTCATCGAGCTGGACCCAGAAGTTGTACTGCAGTATCACGTTGTCAAACGATATCTGCTTGCCCGTAAGGTCGTCTATCTGGGGTCCGTCATACTGGAATCTGTCGTATTTACCCGTTTCCTCATTGTAATCAAACCACGGTTTATTGATCCTGTATTTCGGTTCGATATGTGTGGCCGGATAACCGCCTTCATTGGTCACTTCCTTATCAAGGTCGCAGAATCTGAACTTGCCCTTGTATCCGTCGTAATGGTCGCGTCTGTACCCGAGCATGTCGATACCTGCATCGATTCCTTTCTTGCTCGTATATACGTTATGGGGTGCCTGACGGTCCGTTGTCCTGTAATATGCCACATCTCCCGCAGGTCCGAGTCCGTTTATGTTATCAACATAATCCCTGTCGAGCAGTTCAACCGCATAAGAGGCCTGACCGAAATGCATGTATATCGCGTCGAATTCCAGAGCGGTATATACGAAGTATTCCCTGCAGCTTCTGACCGATCCGATCTTCTCAAGCTGGTCATAGTTCTCGAACACACCCATCAGCCTTGTTATGCCGCCTTCAACAACATACTCGTATACGACATCCGCATAGCTTACGCCGCTCATGGGCTGTGCGGGCTTCAGGTTGTTGAGCATGATCGCTACCGGTCTGCGGTTGCCTATCTTCTCATCAACGGGAAGTCCCGAAAGGAATGACCTCATCTGTCCGTCGGGAAGAGCATTTGCATCTTCTTCGGGGGCGGGCGTTTCCTCTTCCGGTTCTTTATCGGGAGCCTTTGAAGGAACGGGGGTCGTGGTCGGACTCTCCTGCACCGTATCGGCCGGCTCGGAGTATGTGTTGTAACTTACCGATGCGAACACGGATCCGGCTATTATCACCGCGATACAGACAGCCGATGCGATCACGGTCTTTTTGTTATGTATGAATATATCTTTTATCTTATCTTTCATGATGTCCGCACTTCATGCTGTGAACATAAACATGTGACATTATACGTTACTTTCGGGCATAATTCAAGAGCGCCCGAAACGGGCGCTCTTGGCGTATTTTCAATGTTTACTTCTTGAATCCGTGCTTTTTCTTATCGGCTGAGGACTCCCCGGCCTTGGATGATTTATATCTTTCCACAGCGGTCAGCGAATCATCGGTGGCCGCGTCAAAATCCTTAAGCAGTTTTTTCGCATCCGAAGAGAGCTTTGTAGGCGTCTGGACCACGAGCGTAACGTAATGGTCACCGCGTACGTTTTGTGAGCGAAGGGACGGAACGCCCTTGCCCTTGAGTCTTACCTTCGTATCGGTCTGAGTGCCGGGCTTGACGGTGTATGCAACCTTGCCGTCAACCGTGTCTATCAGGATATCACCACCGAGAGCTGCGACAGCAAATGATACCGGAGCCGTCGAATATATATCCATATCCTGCCTCTGGAATATCGGATGGGGCGCCACAACGACCTCGACAAGAAGGTCGCCTCTCGGGCCGCCGTTTGTACCTGGTTCACCTTTGTCCCGGAGCCTTACGGCCTGCCCGCTGTCGATACCGGCGGGTATGGATACGGAAAGCTTCTTCCTCGAACTGATATACCCCATTCCCTTACAGTCGGGACATTTATCCTTTATCATTTTGCCGGTGCCTTTGCAGTCCGGGCATGTCTGGACATTTCTGACCGTACCGAACAGAGACTGCGACGTAAATACAACCTGTCCTTTTCCGCCGCACTTGCTGCACGTTACCGGACTCGATCCCGGCTTGGCACCGGTTCCGTGACAGGTCCTGCACTCGTCCTTCTGGAGAGGCTCTATCTCTTTTTCACAGCCGAAAACAGCCTCCTCGAAAGTTATCCTGACACTCGCACGTATATTGGCACCCTTCATGGGACCGTTATAGCTTCTGCCGCCGCCGCGCGACCTGCCGCCTCCAAACAGATCCCCGAAAAGATCTCCGAATATATCTCCGAAATCCATCGAAGAAAAGTCGAATCCGCCGTATCCTCCGGGTCCGCCCTGCTCAAATGCCGCATGTCCGAACTGGTCGTAAGAACGTCTCTTGTCAGGATCCGACAAAACGGCATAAGCCTCGGAGGCCTCTTTGAATTTGGCCTCCGCGTCTTTATCGCCGGGATTCATATCGGGATGATATTTCTTGGCAAGTTTTCTGTATGCACTTTTTATCGCGCTGTCATCGGCGTTCTTGGGTACGCCAAGGACCTCGTAGTAATCTCTTTTACTCTCTGCCATGATCCCTTATCAAACTTCCTTAAAATCTCCGTCTACAACATCATCCGGCGCAGGTCCGTCCGAAGACTGTGCTCCGCCCATGTCAGGGCCTGCTCCGCCGGTAAACTGGCTCATATCCGGTCCTGCTGTGCCCTGTGACTGCTCGTACATCTTCTCGAACAGCTTCTGGGCTGCCGCCATGGCCTTTTCCTGCTGAGCCTTAAGCTCTCCGACCTGATCCTCGGTCATGTTCTCGGGATCGGCCTTTTCCGCAAGTTCCTTAAGAGTCTTGAGCTCTGACTCAACATTTTCCTTATCGGCCGCATCAAGCTTGTCGCCGACCTCTTCCATTGCCTTCTCGGTCTGGAATACGAACGAATCGGCGTCGTTCTTGGCATCAACAGCCTCTTTACGTTTCTTGTCCTCTGCCTCATACTGGGCAGCTTCCTTGACAGCCTTCTCGATCTCATCATCGCTCATGGATGTACCCGATGTGATCGTGATGTGCTGTTCCTTTCCCGTACCGAGGTCTTTTGCCGAAACGTTTACGATACCGTTCGCATCGATATCGAATGTAACCTCGATCTGAGGGATACCGCGTCTTGCCGGAGGTATTCCGTCAAGGCGGAATTGTCCGAGTGACTTGTTGTCCCTTGCGAACTGTCTCTCACCCTGTACGACGTTGATATCAACAGCGGTCTGGTTATCAGCCGCGGTAGAGAATATCTGGCTCTTCTTGGTAGGGATCGTTGTGTTCCTCTCGATAAGGTGTGTGGCAACACCGCCCATTGTCTCGATCGAAAGCGTAAGGGGAGTTACATCAAGAAGAAGTATCTCGCCTGCACCTGCATCGCCTGCAAGCTTTCCGCCCTGGATCGAAGCTCCGAGTGCAACGCACTCATCGGGGTTAAGTGACTTGGAAGGCTCCTTGCCTGTCAGCTGTTTAACCTTATCCTGGACTGCGGGGATCCTGGTGGATCCGCCGACAAGAAGTACCTGTCCGAGATCGGAAGCCGTGATGCCGGCATCCTTCAATGCGGTACGTACGGGCTCTGCAGTCATCTCAACAAGATCATGAGTCAGTTCATCGAACTTGGCCCTTGTAAGGTTCATGTCAAAGTGCTTGGGGCCTTCATTTGTTGCAGTGATGAAAGGAAGGTTGATGTTTGTTGTTGTAGCGGAAGAAAGTTCCTTCTTGGCCTTCTCTGCTGCTTCCTTGAGTCTCTGCATGGCCATCTTGTCGTTTGACAGATCAACGCCCTCGGCCTTCTTGAACTCGTCGAGCATCCACTGTGTAACACGGTTATCAAAATCATCTCCGCCGAGTCTGTTGTTACCGCTCGTAGCCAGAACCTCGATAACGCCGTCACCGATCTCGATGACCGATACATCGAATGTACCGCCGCCGAGGTCATATACCATGATCTTCTGTTCTTTTTCATTGTCAAGCCCGTATGCGAGAGCTGCCGCCGTGGGCTCGTTGATGATACGTTTAACGTCAAGGCCTGCGATCTTGCCTGCATCCTTTGTTGCCTGACGCTGTGCATCATTGAAGTATGCGGGAACGGTGATGACCGCTTCCGTAACCTTCTCTCCGAGATATCCTTCGGCATCTGCCTTCAGTTTCTGGAGGATCATTGCCGAGATCTCCTGAGGGCTGTATTTCTTGTCATCGATGTTTACCTTGTAGTCGGAACCCATCTCTCTCTTTATCGAGGATACGGTATGCTCCGCATTGGTAACTGCCTGACGCTTTGCTGCTTCACCGACAAGACGCTCTCCTGTCTTTGTGAACGCAACGATCGAAGGTGTTGTTCTGGCACCTTCTGTGTTTGTTACTACGGTAGGCTTTCCACCTTCCATGACAGCCACGCAGCTGTTGGTTGTTCCTAAGTCAATTCCGATTATCTTACTCATAATATTTACCTCCTGTATATACGTTTTTTTAGGAATGAGTTTCTTATTACTGAACCACCGAGACCATACTGGGTCTTACCAGTGTTTCGCGGTACATGTATCCTTTCTGAAGTTCCTGTGCCACCACGCCGCTTTCATATTCTTCGCTTTCAACCTGCATCACGGCATTATGTATGTTCGGATCGAATTCTTTTCCGACGGCTTCTATTGCCTTGACGCCGAGCTTATCAAGCTCATCCGTCATCTGCTTGTATATCATCTTCATGCCGTTTGCAAATGCTTCGTCGGCACCTTCCGGAACGTTTTCCAATCCTCTTTCGAAGTTATCTATCACCGGCAGGATCTTTTCGATAACGGCTTTGGCACCCATGTCGAACATCTGTGATTTTTCCTTGTCGGTACGCTTCCGGAAGTTTTCAAACTCGGCCATCTGGCGTTTGACTCGATCCTCCAGCTCTTCTATCTTTTCGTCTCTCGGATCTTTTTTGTTCTTCTTGGAGTGTTTCTTCTTACCGTCTTTGTTTTCGCCGGCTTCCTCCGTCTTGGTCTCTTCCCCGGGCTCTTCCGCTTTGGTCTCTTCGCCGGCTTCTTCCTTTGGTTCTTCCTGCGCATCTTCCGGGGACTGTGCTGCGGCCTTTGCCTCTTCGTCCTTTACCGCTTCCCCGTCAGCGTCTTCAATGTCGATCTTAATCGATTCTTCCGTACTCAATCTCTTCACCTTTCATTCTTTTTGAACATCGAATCAAGTTCTGTTGTCAGTTTCTTGATCGTTGATAATACCTTGTCATAATCCATTCGTTTCGGACCTATGATACCAATCGTTCCGTGTATGCCCTCATCCAGTTCATACGTTGCGGTCACCACGCTGCAGTCCTTCATGTTCTCAACCGGCGATTCCTCACCTATATAAACCTGTATGCCCCGCTCATCCGAATGCGACAGCGTCTCATAGACGAGATTGGTCAGCTGCTTTTTCTCCTCAAATGCCGTGATGATCTCACTGGCCTTCTGGTTATCCGCGAGTTCGGGATACTTGAAAATGTTGTTTGCACCGCTCGTGTATATCTCGAGGTCTTCCTCATCGGCCTTGATCGACTCTGCGACAGCATCGATGACTTCGGCTATTATTCCCGCCTGATCTCCCGCCTGCTGCTTCATCTTGGCTATGATCGACAGACTGATGTCCTCGATCGCCATTCCATTCAGTGTCGTGTTAAGCAGCATGTTGAGCTTAAGCAGTGTTTCGTCATCGATCGGTTCATCGATATCAATGATCTGGTTTTTGATCATGTTCCCTTCGACAACGATGACAGCCACTATGCGGTTTGCTTCCATCCTCGAAAGCTGGATGAACTTGAGCCTGTTGATGTTATATCTCGGTGCCGAGATCATTGCCGCGTAGTTAGTATTGGTAGAAAGACTTCTTGCCACCTGTTTTAAGAGTCTCTCCATCTTATCCGCCTTCTCAACGAGAAGACCTTTCATCTCGTCGGTCTCGCGCTCGCGTTCTTCGAGCTCCATCTCCTTCTCGGCCATAAGCTGGTCAACATAGAACCGATAGCCTTTGTCGGAAGGGATACGGCCTGCGGATGTATGCGGCTGAAGGATATACCCCATATCCACAAGATCCGCCATCTCATTTCGTATCGTTGCGGATGAAAGGGACAGTCCTTCTATCTTCGATATCGTCCTCGAGCCTACCGGTTCCCCGGTTTCAAGATAGGTCTTGATTATGGCAAGCAGTATCTTTTTCTTTCTGTCGTCCAGGTTCAATGTGGGCTTCCTTTCATTTTGTTAGCACTCGACCTATTAGAGTGCTAACATCTGAACATAATGTACCACCACCTGTTGGCAATGTCAATATACAAATTAGTGTTCCCTGTCGAATTTCTTCTTTACTGCGATATAGCAGATGACATGCGCAAGAAACGTTACCGTCCACGAGACGGGATATGTGATATACAGATAGCGTGTTTCGTGAAAACGCGGCAGCCTGAAAAGAGTGAATATCCACAGAAGGCGCAGACCGCATGCGCCCACAAGCGACACGATCATCGGGAGAACGGCATAGCCCAGTCCCCGGAGGCCTCCTACCATGACATCCATCATTCCGCACAGGAAATAAGGAAGGCAGATATACAGCATACGGATCAGGCCTGCTCGGATAACGGCATCGGAATCCGTATAGATCGACAAAAGCTCTGATCCGAACATATAAGCCAGGCCGCCAAGCAGCATGCCTGTAACGATGACGCAGGCCTCGGAGCGGATGACTATCTTATTGATACGCTCATGCCGTCTGGCGCCGACATTTGCGCTCACAAAAGAGATGCACGCCTGATAGAATGCATTCATCGATACATATATGAAACCTTCTATATTCATTGCTGCGGAATTACCCGCAACGACCGTTGCCCCGAACCCGTTCACGCTTGACTGTATGATAACGTTTGAAAGAGAAAAGAGCATGCCCTGGAAACTTGCGGGAAGTCCTATGCGCGTGATCCTTATAAGAATATCCTTATCGATGCCAAGCTTTCTCGGATCGAATCTGAGTGCACCCTCCTCGCCCATAAGGCATCTGACTACCAAAGCTGCGGAGATTATCTGTGAAATGACCGTGGCAATGCCGACCCCGGCAACATCCATCCGGAACCTGATAACAAACAGAAGGTTTAATATGACATTCACGATCCCGGCGGCCGTCAGGTAATACATCGGCCTCTTCGTATCCCCGACAGCACGAAGTATCGCACTTCCGAAGTTATATACCATGGAGGCCGGCATCCCGACAAAGTATATACGAAGATACAGGCTCGCAAGAGGAAGTGTCTCGACGGGAGAATTCATGAGGATAAGGATCGGCTCGGCAAATATGACTCCGATGACGGTCAGTATCATCCCGCTGATGGCACTTACGAGCATCGACGTATGAACGGTCCTTGACAGGCTCGAATCATCCCTGCTTCCGCGGTAACGTGATGCCAGGACATTGCTTCCTATGGACAGCCCCATGAACGCGCTTATCAGGAGATTGACGAGAGGGACTACGGAGCCTACCGCCGCAAGGGAATTGTCGCCTGCATATTTACCCACCACGACAACATCCGCGGCATTGAACAGAAGCTGCAGGACCGATGAGAGTATAAGCGGGACCGTAAAGAGAAGAAGCCTTCCCACTATCGGTCCCGAACACATATCTATCTTATTGCTTTTATTTCTATCGGACGACATTTGTCTCGTGTTCCATCCTCCAGTCGATACAACGTTTCAGGTAGTGCACATATTCCTCACTCTTGCACATTCCCTTGCCTTCCACATCTGATATCTTGGCAACATCGCATCCGTTGCAGACCGTTGTCTTCATAACTATATTGAGCGGAGCAACCTTTGTATCGTTTGCAAGATACGTGCCGATGCCGAAGGCTGTCCTGACCCTGTCCTTGTAGGTCCTGTTTATGGCTGTCGCTTTCTCGAAGTTTAAGCTGTCGGAAAACAGGAGGGTCTTTGTCTTCGGATCGATCCCGAGTTCCTCATAGTGTTTTATCATGCCGTCTGCCCAGTCATACGGACTTCCTGAGTCGTGGCGTACGCCCGAGAAAAGTGTCGCATATGTCAGCTGGAAATCTTCAAGAAAACACTTTGTCGTTATAGCATCGGTAAGCGCGGTTCCGTTTAACACCCCGTATTCCTTCACCCAGGCATCGAGTGCGTACCAGTTGGAGTAGGCGGGATTGTGCTTGTGATTTCCCTGTCCCACGCACATGATCCATTCATGTGCCATTGTACCGACCGGTACCAGATCATGTTTCTTGGCAAGATAAACGTTACTCGTTCCGACAAACTTGTTGCCTTCGGGAAGGAGTGCGGCGGCAAGTGCCGTTACCGCCATCTCCTGGGCCTCGCCGGACAGTCTTCTTCTGGCGCCGAACTCGGAAAATGCACCGAGTTCATATGTGCCGTCCATTATCCCGCTTATCTTCTCATCAAGTCTCTGCCTGAAGCTCTCCAGAAGATCATCATAATCATATGCCATACGGAAATAGACTTCATTTACGATCGCGAGGGTCGGTATCTCATACATCGACGTGTTCAGCCACGTTCCCTTTGTCTCGATCGTAAGGCCGCAGTCACTGTCGGTACCGAATTCAAAATCATCATATCTGGGTTTCCACAACCGCAGAAAATCAACGTATGAACCTTTGATCCATTTGACGTTGTTGAGGTACTCAAGTTCGTCCTCTCGAAAACGCAGATCACAGTACATCTTTATCTGGCGCTTTATCTCTTCTATCATCTCATCCGTAAAGTGAACATCCTCGTTCCTGCACTTGAACGTCCACGTCGTCTTGTAGTCCGAAAACTGATGATAGATCGCCTGTCCCATCGAGAACTTGTAGGCATCTGTTTCAAGAAGGCTTGTGATTATCGGCTGCATGATTTTTCCTCCGTTATTTGTTGATCACAGGGCTCCAGTGCTCCTGCCGGTACATGTCCGTAAACTTGTATGTTGCAATGGGATCTCCGTCGGCGATCCTGATGTTTCTTATCTCTACATCCGGCGAGTCAAGCACCAGAGGCTCCCCGAACTTGTACGAATCCTTATAGTTACCGTTATAGTCGTAGTACCTGCATACAAAGTCGAGCGTATCTCCCGCAGAGAGCGCGACCGTACTCTTGGCTACCGTATCGGTTTCATCATTCTCATATACATATCTTGCACCGCTTATGATGCCGTCGGGGAACTCATCCGTAAATGTCAGAAGAAGCTCAACCCTCTCACCGTTAAGGAGCGCGGGAACGTATCCGTCGAAACTGTAATGTGTTCCGTCATCCTTTGTGTCGGTATGATAATAGGCAACGATATGTCCGTCTATCGACATCCATGTTCCGTCAAAGTCCGCGATCAGATTATTTTCATCATCAAACGTGAACGTATTATCAAGGCCGAGGTCAATGAACCCTTCTCCGTCATCAACGAACACACCCAGGTCGACCGTTGCCACCCTGCTCCATTCATCCTCGGACAGTTTGAACACCTTCTGTCCCTTTCCGTTATCGGTGATCTGCAAAGTGCCGTCATCTTCGGGACCTCTTCCCGTAAGAAGCGTTGACAGGAGCAGCTCTATGGGAGAGCCCTCACCGTCAGGGGTATTCTGTCCCGATGCTTCGTTTGAGGCAAATGCCCTGATGCAGTCGGCATATGCGCTGTCCATTCCGATCTGCTCATAAGTCTTTGCCATCGATCCTGCCTTCGATGCCTTCTTGTAAGGGAAGTACACCGACAGGCCGTTGGCATTTGCTATCGATCTTTCGGTACGGTTGTATTTTACACATGAAGAAAGTACATCTTTTAACTCATGACTTTCCGGAGTGTCGAGAAGCTCGGCAAAATGAATGAAATCTATCTGGTCGATCTTTGATGAGATCGCAAACTCTTTTGTCCTGTTTCTGGCATCCGAGACTTTCATGTAGCCGTTCACGTCAGCTATCATATCGCTCGTCTTTTTCGAGAAGCTGCTCAGTTTTTCGGGAACCGTTGCAGAAGCTTCGGCAAGATCGGTCACGGAAAGAGTTGCTTTTTGTCCGGGACACTTCTTGGCACACATATCAACAAAGTCATCGACTATGTTCTTGCCGATCTCCGGAGTGGGCATGCTGGTGTTGGCGGAAAGCTTTGTCAGCCAGTTCGTATAATACCAGCCGACCCCCGGCTCGGTCTCTTCCGAGGCGATCATGTAATCCGCATAATCGGACAGCATGAGAGCCGTCTCGACCGTAGCCATAAGGCAGGCGTCAAATCCGACAAAATCAAATTTCACATTCGAATCCGATATCGCCTTCTTGATACCCGAAAGGTTCATCGAACCGGTCTGCGGGTACTTCTCATCATACGCAAATCCCGACAGTGATCCACTTCCGTGATCCCATAGGATAAGCTCGTTACGGTTCGCGGGATAGTTTGCCGCACAGTATTTGATAAACGTTGTAAGAGTGTTCGGATCGGACATCGAAGCCTTGCCCATATCCTTCTCGAGCATCTTCACTCCGCCCTGCTTGATCTGGAATATCTGATTGACGCTGCTGGAGACGACGTCGTTCTTCCATCTCTTACAACCTCCGGTGTATACGATCAGATTGACATTATCCGAAAGTGTTGCAGAGGCCATCTCCTGAAGATCCGCCGTTCCCATGCCGCTTTTTGATTCAAGATCGGTACCGCACAGATAGACCATGATCGTGACAACGTCAGCACCCTGCCCGATGACGGATGTATACTTCTGCCTTGCAAGAGGGCTTACGTTCATATCAAGCTGTGCAGTGTTCTCCTGCGTCGGTGCCGTTTCATACGAGGAGTAATCACCCGGTGATGTGGCATATCCTCCGATAAGGCTTCCGAACAGGTCCGACATGCCTCCGAGCCCGCCCATAAGATCCTGCGAAGATCCCGCGGCATCCTGTCCGCTGCCGGGCGCTCCCATAAAGCTTCCGGAATCCGCCTGTGAAAAAGATCCCGGATCTGACGGCAGCTGTGAGCTGACCGTCCCGCCGTCCGAAGAGCCCCTGAAGAACAGGAAATAAATGATCGCTATCAGGATGATCGTACCGAGGCTGATACCGCCTCCGCGTGTCACTCTTCCTGAATGGTGTCCTCCGCCGCCCGTACTTTGTATAGGTGTGCTGTCGAGTCCGCTGCCGCGCCTCTTGACGCTGCCGGATCCTTCGGCTATTTTCTTTTCCCTGCTTCTGGGCCTGTTATCTGGTGCCATTTTTACTACCTCTTTCTATGATTCTATACATTCTATACTTTGGGATTCCATAACATCGCGGGTTTACCGGCCTGCGTAAACTTAAGGAGCAGTGATGACGCTTCTCCGTAATATGCATCCGCCGACCCGATCGTCATATCATCCGCATTTGTCTCTCTGTCGGAAAAATGAGACCGTTCATATTCTTCATACACATCGGGATACAGTCTTTGAAGATCATCGGCAAAACCCTTCCATGTATGGTATATGACCTCGATCTTTTCACTGTTATCGTCGAAAATTTTAAAAGTCTTCCGGATCTTTTCAATGGCCGCATCCTGATGTTCGGCAAAGCACGATATCCCGACATGGAACAGTATCTTTTTCTTTCCTTCGCGGGATGTTTTTTGTCCGGCCCCTGTATCCTCGGGGAGCACTCCGATCTTTCCTTCCCACACTTCCTTATAGCGTTCACCCGAAAAGGCGGTCAGGCACTCGATGTACCTTTGGCACAGTTCTTCGCTGTGAAGGACTATCTCGTCGCATCTTACAGCCATGGGTGTCGGGACATATTCTTTCATGAGCTTTCGTGCACGCTCATCGCCTTCCGCGAGCCGGTGAGGCTCAAACGGCGGCACATATACGAGCATGTCACACTTATCCTTAAGCGATGAAGAATAGTATATCTTATCAACAGTTGTGATGAGATTGTACTCATCATACGGATAGTTGGTGACTATAACATCGGGATGTGTATCGACTATCGCCGGATCGCGGGTAAACTCAGCGCCGTCAAGGCCATCCAGATAGTAGCCGGCATCCTCTTTATCTTCTGCCGGAACGACTCCCGACATGTCGCTGGCTATATCATATTTGACCGCAGCCAGTATCGTTACCTTAAATCCGTCTTCAATGTATGCCTTTGCAAGGCTTCTCATATTCCTGTAAGCCTTGGCATCATACGTGATAAACACCGCTCGTTTTCCGGGCCTTGTGATATCGCGACCGTCATATGCGGTAAGGTCTTCGGCCCTGAACCTGTAGTGCGGCCACTCAAATCCGAAATGCTCGTGGAGCACATCGACGTGATCCTCATAGTACGGATATTCATGAGCTCCTCCGCTCCTAATGCAGTTCATGAAAGAGGTGCCGTATTTCTTCTTAAGGACGGCCTCATATGCCGCCGGCACCGGAATGGTCATGTTTTCAAACGGAACCCTTACGGTCTCATAATACTCCTTCGGGAACACGTAATCCTTGTTACCCATCCATATCGGATAAAGCGTCAGATATTTTGCGTCCTTTTCATCCACTTCACCGAAGAGTTTTTCCAGAAGAGCCCTCAGTTGTGTCAGGATGTCACGATTTTTATCAAGCTTTACATGACATACTTTTTCAATATCTGCCAGGTAATCCCTGATACTTTCCGGATCCGTTCCGAAATGAGCGATCTCATTTACCGCATCATAAACAAGGCGCACCCGCCTCTCGCGGTCTTTTTCATACTCCTCATTGTCAGTCAGATAATCAAGAGGAAATATATCGATACCCAATGCGATCGGAAGACCCGAGTATTTCTTCATATACTCCGCATCGAAGCGGTAATGATCGCTCGATACGATCCTCGAGAGCATCTGCTTAAAATCACGGTTCGACCTGTAATTTACGATCGAATAGTTATCGGGAAGATAAGATCCGACATTCTCGGTGAAGCGTATGTAATCACTCCTTTTCATGCAGATGTCAAGATCATCATCCCACGGTATGAAACCTCCGTGGCGGACAGCTCCGAGAAGTGTTCCCCACTCCGCGCAGTATGAAAGACCCGATCTTGCACAGGCCTCGTCAAGATCTGACAGAATAGCAAGCTGTGCGCCCCAGGATCTCTTCATCATTGAAGGGATCAGAAAATCACACCGTATTTCGTCTTCGTAAAAAGAATGCGAAAATGTCATCTGAAGAATGTACCCATAATGCTTCTTCCAAGCTGTGCGGCTATGTTTCCGCCTATCGTCTTGCCGAACTTTCCTCCGACCTTGCCGCCGATACTCTTACCGAACTCTCTTCCTATCGTTCCCGCAGCGGAACTTGCAACTGATCCTGCGGCACTTTTGACTTTTCTCTTTCTTGCAGCTTCGGCCTTTGCGGCTTCCTGTTCGGCCTTTGCCTGCGCTTTGGCTTCTTCGGCCTCGCGTTTTGCAGCTTCTTTTTCTTCGAGAGCTGCCTGTGCTGCCTCCTTGGCTGCGAGCTCTTCCTTGCTCTTTAGTCTTTCAAGGAATTCATATGCCGAATCGGGATCAACGGGATCCTTGTATTTGATATAAAGGTTATCGGCTACATACAGATTCCTTCGCTCATCGTCGGAGATCGTTCCCATAAGCGATCTGGGAGGAAGTATCTTGCATCTTTCGACGATGGTCGGAACGCCTTCTTCATCAAGGACCGATACAAGCGCTTCACCGACTCCAAGCTCCATGATCGCGCTCTTTGTATCAAATTCCGGATTGGCACGGAATGAATCGGCTGCGGTCTTAACGGCACGTTCTTCTGCGGGTGTATATGCATGAAGAGCATGCTGGATCTTGTTTCCGAGCTGGGCTAATACCTCGTCGGGAATGTCCCTCGGATTCTGTGTACAGAAATATATCCCGACACCCTTACTTCTGATCAGCTTGATGATCTGCTCGAACTTCTGGCGAAGTACTTTCGACATGTCATCAAATATAATGTGTGCTTCATCAAAGAAGAATATCATCCTCGGTTTTTCGGGATCACCGACTTCCGGAAGTGTCTCGAACAGCTCCGACAGAAGATAAAGAAGGAATGCCGTGTACAGTGTCGGATCGGTAACGAGCGTCCTTGCGTCAAGAATATTTATCTTCCCGCGTCCGTCGAGGGATGTTGCAAAAAAGTCTGCGATCGACAGTCCGGGCTCGGTAAAGAACCTCTCGCCGCCCGCTGCCTCAAGGGCAACAACACCGCGGATGATCGCGGCAACGCTCTGCTTGGTAACATTTCCGTACTGCTTGGACAGCTCGGCCGCATTGTCCGACGCATACTGAAGCATGGCCTTAAGGTCCTTGATGTCGATAAGAAGGAGGCCTTCGTCATCCGCCATCTTGAACAGGCATGTAAGGATGTCGGCCTGCGTATCGTTAAGGTTCATAAGCTTTGCAAGAAGGATCGGACCCATCTCGGAAACCGTGGTGCGCAGCGGTATTCCGCCTTCGCCGTAAACATCCCAGAAGGCTGCCGGATATTCTTTGAACGAAAATCCCGCCTCATCAAGGCCGAACCTCTTTATCCTTTCCTGCATGTCGGGATTATCTTCCCCCGCTCTTACAAGTCCTGAAAGGTCACCTTTGATATCAACGAGGAATACGGGAACTCCCGCATCGGAAAAGCTCTCGGCAAGAACCTTGAGCGTGACCGTCTTACCTGTTCCGGTCGCCCCGGCGATCAGTCCGTGCCTGTTCGCCATCTTCGGAAGGATCGATACTCTCTTATCCCCTGCATTTCCAACCCAAATACTGTTATCGATGAACATATGTGACCTCCTTGCTTTTGTGCGTAATTTACTAAATACACATTATCGTTTATTATATCATAATCAAAGCCCTTTATTATCACAAAATAGGAGAAGGACAGATCTGATCTACGGAGGATGATATGAGATACCCTGCATTTTTGGCTGAAGGCGGACGGATCGGGTTTATCGCACCGAGTTTCGGGTGCACGATAGAACCCTACCGGTCTGATTTTGAAGAATCCCTTGCCGTATTTACCGAAAAGGGATATAAGATCTCAACCGGTCCTAACTGTTTTTGCGAAGACGGCATAGGCATAAGCAATACGCCGCAGAAGTGCGCGGATGAGGCAAATGATTTTCTGGTAAATGACAGGTCGGATATTGTCATATCATGCGGCGGCGGGGAACTTATGTGTGAGATCCTGCCGTATATCGACTTCGAGAAGATCGCAGCAGCTCCTCCGAAATGGTTCATGGGTTATTCGGATAACACTAACCTGACATTTCTTCTGAACACTTTGTGTGATACGGCATCGATATATTCCGTATGTGCATCAAAGTTTACGAAGAAGCGGCACAAATGTGTTGATGATGCATTTGATATCCTGTGCGGAAAAAAGCTGTCCGTAACAAATTACGATAAGTGGTATAAGGAGATCGCGCCCGGGGCGGCAGATACCAGAGAAGGCGGACCGGCGGACGGTTATGATGAGCTGTATACGAATGAGAAGACCGGAGATACATTTGCCGTGATCCCGTATAAACAGTATATATACTGCGGCGGAAAAAAGGCGGAATCGGCAAAGCTGTCCGGAAGGCTTACCGGCGGATGCATGGACTGTCTCGTAACGCTTGCCGGAACGAAGTTTGACAGGGTGTCTGAATTTGCAAAAAGATACAAGGACGACGGGATCATATGGTTTCTCGAGTCGTGTGATCTGTCCGTGATGTCGATAAGACGTGCGCTGTGGCAGATGGAAAATGCCGGATGGTTTGAGCATGCGAAGGGATTCCTGATAGGACGTCCCTTAAGATTTGACGATACATTCGGGGATTTTGACCACTATGATGCGGTACTCGGGATCCTGTCAAAATACAATGTGCCCATAGTCATGGATCTTGATATCGGGCATCAGTTCCCGCAGATGCCCATGATCTCGGGTGCTTATGCAGACATTTCGGCTTCCGGCAACTCGATCACCGTCGATTTCACATTAAAGTGATCCGGTCTGCAAAAAAGATCACAATCCGTGTACCTTGGCATAGTAGAACATGTACTGCTGCATGATCCCGGCATACCGGCCGTAACGCGGGAAAGGATCGCGCCCGGCATACTTTTCTTCGATAACCTTTTTGATCCATGTATCAACAGGTGCACGGCCTGTCCTGTGATATGCGAACAGTTCCACACAGTTGGCGACCTTGTCACCGACGCCGGCAAACGATTTTAACTCCTCAAACAGTTCTTCATCAGAGAGCATATCGAGTGCTTCGAGATCGACTTCGCGAAGTGCCACTCGCTCTGCTGCCTTTTGTATATACGGGGCCCTGTAACCGAGTCCGCACGAAGAAAGCTCATCTGCCGTGGCGCCCAGCATATCGGAAGGTGCCGGAAAGAATCCGTCATGTCCGTACAGGGCTACGATTTTTTCGATACAAGTTCTTATAGCCGGAATGCTCTTTCGCTGGGATATGATGAAGCTGATCAGCATCTCAAATCTGTCCTGTCGAAGTATCCTAATACCCCTTCCGGCCCCGGCACATATCCGGAGAAAATCATCCCCGTCCGGAATACTCTCCCTGATCTTACGGTAGTTATTATCAAGGTCAAAATACCGGTGCCAGAAGCTGTCCCACTCTTTTTTTGAACATGAGACAGAAAGGACGGAAGCCCGGTCCCATCCTTTCTTTTCTTTATCCCCGGATACATACGTCTCATCAGTGATATCCACCAGGTGGCTGCCGCTTATGAATCTGTATGTGCCGCTTCCCGTCCTGTGCGGTCTGAAACACTGTCCGGAATCTATTATCTTATCAAGATCAAGATCGTCGTTTATCTTTAATGTGTATCCGCTCATACTCCGGATCCTTCATTCTTCCGAACCTTTCTACAGTTTCGACTCCATATCATCAAGCGATGCATAACCGTACATGATCGCCGAATTTGTTATGGTCTCTTTGGCGATATTACGTCCCGCCTTTGCCATAGCCGCAACGAATCTTCCGTACAGCGAAAGCGTCATATCCGAATATGTCGATATCTCTCCGCGAAGATAAGTCTCATACGATGTGTTATACGGCGTATCCTCAGATGTATGGACAGACCTTGCCTCGCCCGCTGCCTTCGGATATTCCTTCGCAAACTCTTCCATCATGCCGACCTGTATTCCCACGATCGCCTCGATTATCTGTTTCTTATCATCCGTTATCGCAGGAAGCGTGTCCTTGATCTTTTCGTACTCTTCGGGGCAGGTTGTCTCTTCCATCCGTCCGTATTTTTCGGTTATAAGGTTCCAGCCCCTTTCGTTTGCTGTCTCAAAATCCGCGATAAAGCTTGAAAGCATTTCCTCATCCCAGAGCATGTACTGGCTCTTTCTCATAATGGAGAAAGTATCCCAGTCATCCTGACAGCTCGCCCGGCCTCCCTGATTATCGACCTTGTCAAAAGCCTTCCACTCAAGGGCGACTATACGGTCAATGAGCTTGTCCTTTGACATGACCTGCTCCTCTTTCTGACGGATCCCGGTCAGTATCTCGCCGACATGGTGATCGAGATAGTTGTCACTTCCTCCGGCAACACCAAGGGCATTCAGCCTGTATAAGATATCCGTGCAAATATCTTCAATAAGAGCCTGCGCTTTATTATTGTCATCTTCGCCCTTAAGCAGGGACAGCGAATCAAGCTTTGCGGGAATATCTCCCGTATCGGGCAGATCCTCAAGGCCCTTTCTCATCCACTTAAGGTAAGGCGCATACTGCCTGTTCAGAAGATACATCATCTTCATGGCATTCCTTATAAAATCACTCAGGTAGATGCCTGCCGTAAGCGCATCACCTCTTTGCATCATGCGGGGATAATTGTACTGTCCGGTCTGGGACATGAGAGCCGCCGTCTGCGCGATCTTTTTCCTGTATACGCTGTCGGGATAATAATCCTTAAGCTTGTTCCTGATGAACGAAAATCCTCCGAGACCATCAGTAAAGACTTTGCCGTTTGTAAGATGCGCCAGACCGGACTCATCGATGCAAAGCCACTCCTCTTCAGACTTGGGAGCACGTTTTAATCCGATAAACTTTTTGCAGAACTTCCCGACATCAAACACTCCGACCCGCTTTCCGGCCTTTGCTGTCTCAAGTCTTGTATAACCCATGAACTCTTTCGGAAGCTTATCATATTCCTTCTGAAGCTTTTTCCCTATCTTCTTGAAGTCATCCTTGGCAAGCCACATGCAAAATCCCGGTCCGAAATCATGATCACGGCTGATATCATCATCAAACCCGAAGCACTCGCTTCCCTCTCCGACAAGGCCGACTGCGATCCTGTCCTCATATTCGCAAAACTTTTCATGTATCATCGGTTTTCCGTACTGCTCATAGTACAGTTCGGACAGTTCCAATCCTGTCATATCCGATCCTCTGTGTTTGTCATCTTCGTTCATTTTCGCACGGGCCGCTTCCATGTTCTGCTTTACTATCTCATACGCCTTGCTCTTTCCGACACATCTTTCTATCTGCACGAGCGCTTTTTCGTAATACTCCACGCTCGCCCGATAGTCTTTCCTTATGTATTTGATCTCGGCCATTGCGGAAAGTGCCGCACTGTAATGGTAGTCAGGCTGCTCATCTTCTTCAAACAGAGTAAATGCCTTCTCAAGACTCTCTTCTGCCTCATCATATCTGTCCAGTTTGATAAATGTCGTTGCAAGATTTGCATATGTTGTCGCCTGTTCTATGCGGCATTCGGGATAACGAAGTGATATCCCGAGAGCTCTTTCGAGACAGTCTGCTGCGCTTTCATAGTCCCCCATCTCCTGGAACAGGAGCGCCATGTTGTTAAGAAGCGAGGCATAGAGCATGGAATCGGCGGGAACGTTTTCGTCATAGTATGATTTTACCTGCTGGTACAGGGCGTTTGATTCCTTCAGAAGTCCCGCTGCCCGGTATGCGTTTGCAACATTAAGAAGCGATGTTGCGTGTGCCTGTGAGCCCTTAAGAGAACTACCCTCGAGAATGTCCATGAGCTTGTCGGCAAATGTCCGCATCTTGTCGAACTCGCTCGTCTCCCGGTAATGCCCGATAAGCTCGTTTAGAAGCTGGATCATGGCATATTCGTCACCTTCCCTTGCAGCCACAGAGAGCTTGTCGAGGATATACTCCTCGACAAGCTCTACTTCGTTTGCACCATATAATCTGTCTATTTCGGCAAATACTTCTTCTGTTTTCATGAATGCTCTTCCTGATCTCTTACAGATATTTCTTCAATACGTCAACCTTATCGAGTGCTTCCCAGGGAAGATCAAGGTCGTTCCTTCCGAAGTGTCCGTATGCTGCAGTCTGCTTGTAGATCGGGCGGCGAAGGTTGAGCATCTTGATGATGCCGGCCGGACGAAGGTCGAAGTTCTCTCTTACGATCGAAACAAGCTTTTCGTCGGATACTTTTCCGGTACCGAATGTATCTACCATGATCGATGTAGGCTGTGCAACACCGATAGCATATGAGAGCTGTATCTCGCACTTGTCTGCAAGGCCTGCCGCAACGATGTTCTTGGCAACATATCTTGCAGCATATGCTCCTGAACGGTCAACCTTTGTGCAGTCCTTTCCGGAGAATGCTCCGCCGCCGTGTCTTGCATATCCGCCGTATGTGTCAACGATGATCTTTCTTCCCGTAAGACCCGCATCACCGTGAGGTCCGCCGATAACAAAACGTCCCGTGGGGTTGATGAAGAACTTGGTCTTGTCGTCGATCAGCTCCTTGGGAAGAACGGGATCGAACACATACTTTTTGATATCCTCGTGGATCTGTTCCTGTGTCACATCATCGTCATGCTGTGTGGACAGAACAACCGCTTCCAATCTGAGGGGCTTGCCGTTCTCATCGTACTCTACAGATACCTGGCTCTTTCCGTCGGGACGAAGATACTTGAGAGTTCCGTCCTTACGGACCTTTGTAAGCTGAAGTGCAAGCTTGTGAGCAAGTGAGATGGGATAAGGCATGTATTCCTCAGTCTCGTTTGTGGCATATCCGAACATCATACCCTGATCGCCGGCACCCGTATCAAGATCATCCTTAAGGTCTCCCGCCTTGGCTTCAAGTGCCTTGTCGACACCCATTGCGATATCTGCCGACTGTTCGTCGATCGCAACGAACACCGCACATGTGTTACCGTCGAATCCGTACTCACTCTTGGTGTATCCAATCTCCTTAACGGTGTCTCTTACGACCTTCTGCATATCAACATAAGCATTTGTCGTGATCTCACCCGTGATCAGAACGAAGCCCGTGCAGCAAGCCGTCTCGCAGGCAACACGGCTCATCGGATCCTGTTCCATGCATGCATCAAGGATCGCATCCGAGATGGCATCGCAGACTTTGTCGGGATGTCCTTCAGTTACAGATTCGGAAGTAAACAGGTATTTCTCCATAATCCATCCTTTCCGTACCGGCATGCGGTACTAAACAAAAAACCCGCTCATCATAGGAATAAGCGGATTAATGATCATACAAATCCTCTTATTGTTCGATCGCTCGCTCAGGTTGGCACCTTCCTTCCGGGGTTGCCGTGGCTTCACAGATCCTATGTATCTCCACCACTCTGAATAAGAGAACAACTATTTAATTCCCGTATAGCATAAACGATGTATACGGATTCGTCAACATTATTTTCGGTTCCGATCCCCAATTCACGAAGAAGCAAGAAATCTTCCGAAAGACTCGGCCAAATAGGTCAGTTCTTCCTTGAATTCCCTGAAAACAAGGATTCTGTTTATATACCCTTCCCTGGCACACTTATACCGGTCGGAATATCCGGCTTTGACCATCAGCTTGAGGAATACTTCATCATCATTGATCAGATCGTTATATACATCGATCGCATCGATCTCGTTTTTCCCCTGTCGTGTGACCTGACCGGCATGGCTGCGTCCCATAACGTTATACTGGTTAACAAACCCTATATTTGCATCTGCGATCATTCTCAACCAGAATGCATAATCATGTGCATATCTGTAGTGAGGATCAAATCCACCTGCTTTCAGAAAACTGTCTCTCTTTCCGAACATCGAGCATCCGTGCAGGCAGTTCCCGGATAGAAGCATTCGCATGTAAAACTCTTTGTTATCACCTTTTGCAAAAGTTTTGTGGTAATTGTCGCTATTATCCTCGGTGTAGAGAAGCTTATCGTTTTCATCGATCGTAACTGAAAGAGAGTGGCAGGCATCAAATTCCGGATGTTCCAGGAGAAACGAAAGTGACGACTCTACCATCGTATTTACATACAGATCATCGGCACTCAGCCAGCACATATACTCTCCGGTCGCATAGCTCATGGCAATATTAAGTGTTTTTGCCGTCCCTTCATTAATATCCTTATCTACAAAAAGGATCTTTTCGGGATATTGCGATTCGTATCTCCTGATTATATCTGCTGTCGAATCCGCAGAACCGTCATTTACTATCACAAACTCTATATTGGTATATGTCTGATTCACAACGCTTTCTATGGATTTTGCGATAAATCTTTCGGCATTATATGCCGGCATGATAACAGATACCTTTACGTTTTCATTCATGGCAGGTCTTTCCCGGTCTGTCTTTCTATATCAATCCCACGATAAAGATCACGAGGATCAGTATCGGAAGCACATATGCAAGGTACGGCCGAAGCTTTGCCGACATCTTCATACCTTCACCGGAATTTGTCTCGGCAAGATATTTGTCAAATCCCCATCCGTAACGGCTGACGCAGAATAGCGTATACACCAGTGCTCCGAGGGGAAGCAATATGTTGCTTACGAGAAAATCCTCGGAATCAAGCACGTCTCTTGCGCCTATGATGTGAAGGTTTGACCAGATGTTATATCCGAACACACACGGAAGGCTGGCAACAAGAATGAATACAAGGTTGCAGGCAACACTCTTTCCCCTGCTCCATCCCCAGTTATCCGTAGGCCATGCAACAAGGTTTTCGAACACGGCGATGACTGTTGAAAAACTTGCAAACGACATGAATATGAAGAACAGCGTTCCCCATATCCTGCCTCCCGGCATTCCTATGAACAGTTCCGGAAGAGTTATGAATATGAGAGAAGGTCCCTGGTCGGGAGACACTCCGTATGCCGAACATGCGGGGAAAATGATAAGACCTGCCATGATCGCAACAAAAGTATCAAGACATATGATCACTATCGACTCGGATAATATGGTTTTTTCCTTGGACATATAGCTTCCGAATATCTCCATCGCCGCAATACCAAGGCTGAGTGTAAAAAATGCCTGGTTCATGGCTCCGACTATCAGATTGAACAGGCCGACACTCTTAACATTTTCCACATTTGGTGCAAGATAGAACTTTAATCCCTCTCCGCCTCCCGGAAGCATGATGGAGTGGACAGCCAGTATGATGATAAGTATCAGAAGGCCCGTCATCATCACTTTGGTGATCCTCTCAAGACCCTTTTTCACTCCAAGAGACAACACGGCAAATCCGAGAACAACGGTTATTATCATAAAGACCGCCATCTCTGCCGGGCTTGCGAGCATATTTCCGAATACATCGCCCGTCGATCCTGACGCTACACCTTCAAACTTACCGGTAAGAAACTTCCACGCATAAGAGAGCATCCATCCCGATACGGTTGTGTAATACATCATGAGAAGATAACATCCGATTATACAGAACCATCCGTGAATGTGCCATTTGCCCCCTTCCTTCTCAAGGGCCTTGTATGATAATACCGCGCTCTTCCTGCTGGCACGTCCGACTGACAGCTCCATTGTCATGACCGGCAGTCCCATGATCACCAGAAACAGCAGATAGAACAGAACAAAGATCGCTCCGCCGTACTTGCCCGCCATATACGGGAATTTCCAAACGTTACCTATACCGATCGCACATCCCGAACTGACCAGAATAAATCCTAAGCGCGATCCGAATCCTTCTCTCTCCATTTTTCATTTACTCCTCATAACTTAAAAGCAGCTCCGACAAAGAGTGCAATATCTCTTCCGGTATCATCGGTTACATCTACTTTTAATACCGCTGTGGTCTTACCATTCTTGATGCATTTGGCTCTTGCTATGAGCTTTTCTCCCTTAGGCGCAGACAGATAATTGATCGACACCTGCTGTGCCACGGAAAGACTGTGTATCTGATTGGCACATACGGCAAAGGCAAGGTCTGCCAGTGTAAAGATCGCACCACCCATCACTCCGCCGTATGCATTCTTATGTCCGTCATTTAAAATGACACTGCAGACGCTGTAGTCCTCTCCCATCTCATCAATGACCATCCCCGCATTTGTGGCAAAACGGTCATTCTTAAAGTGTTCCCGTGCCTCTTCGATCGTTGCAAATGTACCCATCTGTTCTCTTCCTTTTGTCTTTATTAATTGTCTTTACCGATGACCGCCATGACTTTGATATAGTCTTCGGTCTTATCGCGCATCAGTTCAAATCCCTTATATATATCTTCAAGGCCGTACCGCTGAGTGATCAGATCTGCCGGCCTGATGCTTCCTGATTCCAGTCGCTTCAAAACGTAATTCCAGTCATCATCTGCATTCTCTCCAAATGAGAACGATGAATTCCATGTGCCGATGATCCTCAGCTGATTGCGAAGTATCTTCCAGTAGACGTTCTTCTCAAACGTCATGTCGGAGTGAGGATTTCCGACGAAGCAGACAGACCCTCCCGGTGCCGCCACATCGACCGCAAGGCTTGCAACGGCATTGCTTCCGACGCACTCAAAGAACATATCCGCGCCGGCACCGTCAGTACGATCCATTATAAAATCATGAGCATCCGCTTTTTTGCTGTCGCAATAGTTTTCGGGCGGAATGCCAAGTGAGAACATTGTCTGCCTCTGGAATTCTTTATTGCCGATAACGAGCAGATTCTTATATCCGGCCTCGACCAGGAACATGACAAGAAGTGTTCCGATCGTGCCAAGCCCACAGACTGCTACTGTATTATTCTTCTGATCCTTGTCAGGATCGCACAGCGATCCTGACATAGCATGTACCGCAACAGCCATCGGCTCAAGCATTGCAGCCGCTTCATATGACACATTGTCCGGAAGTTCTATAAGATTCTTTTGAGGAACTGCCACGTATTCGGCAAATCCTCCGTTCTGACGGGAACCTAAGTATCCGTAGTTCCTGCACATCTCGTACTTTTTCATGCGGCATGGTCCGCACTTCATACATGGGATAAGTGGAAATACTCCTACGCGCTTGCCCTTCCACTCTCCTGATACATCACTTCCGACATCATCAACATATCCGGCAAATTCGTGACCGATAACAAGAGGCATATTGTGAGCTCCGTCGTTATATGCTCTCGGGATATCCGATCCGCATATACCGCACGCTCGTACTCTTACAAGAACCTCTCCCCCGCCGGGAAGAGGTCTTGCGATATCCTTATATTCAAGTTTTCCTATGCTCTCAAGAACGAGTGCCTTCATGCGTTCTCCTGCTGTGTACAAACCTTTCAAGATCCGCAGCCGTTGTTATCTTATAGTTGTTCTCGTCGCCTTTAACAACCGAGACCGACAGTCCTGCCAGTATCGCCGGCTCAGACGAACCGTTTATCTTTAATATCTCATCGGGAAGGAGCCTCTCATTTGCGGCAAGATATTTTTCGAGCCTGTAGATTTCCGGTGCCTGTCCCGCATATACCATACTCCTGTCAAGAAGGCCCGTCACAGTTTTGCCGTCAGAGCACAAATACACAGTATCCTTCATCGGAAGCGCAGGCATAACACCGTCATGTCCGTCAAGTGCGCCAAGATAATCGGAAAGATGCGAAGCTGTAAGATTGGGCCTTGCCGCATCATGGATTATCACGGCCGGATCTTTTTTACGATCCTCTGACGAGCGTACATACTGTGCTATATCCCGAAGACCGGAGAGGATCGACAACTGGCGTGTTGCACCCGGTTTCGAGAATCCCGCAATCTTTGAGGTATCGATCTGTAAGCGCCTCAGTTCATGAAATATCATGTCATGCCATTTTTCATCGGCAACGATAAAGATATCCGAAACATCGGGATGTGAAATGAACATATCAAGGCAGTATGTGATGAGCATCCTGCCATCCGACTGTATATACTGCTTGGGAACGTCTCCGCCGACCCTTGTTCCCGTGCCTCCTGATAATACAAGTGCTATTGCCATGATATTTACCGGTCAGTCAACATATGATCTGATTCTATCGATCGTCTCTTTGTATGGTGTCTTCTGCCCGAACAGAAGCGTTGTGCCGAGTACAAATCCTCTGACACCTTTGGGTGCAAACTCCTGTATCTTGTCGATCGAACATGCACCGTCCCAGTATGCGGAAAACCCTATCTCTTTCTGAAGCGGAAGAAGCTTGTCATATTTCTTGGAAACATACGGCAGGTACATCTGGCCGGCGTTTCCGGGATTTACCGACATCACCAGCACCTTTTTTACGATCTGGAGCATCTCTACAACAGTCTCAACGCTTGTTCCAGGATTGATGGCGATCCCCGGTATCATGCCTGCGTTGATTATCTTCTGAAGTGTCGTGGACGGATGATACTCCGCTTCGGGATGGATATAAACCGTGTCCCCTGGGCGAAGCCTGTTGAGGAATAAATGAATGTTATTATTGGGGTGTTCGATCATCAGATGAACGTCAAGCGGCTTTTGGGTAGCGCTTGCAATAAATGCCATATCATTTATTGACATGGCAAAGTTCGGAACATAACGTCCGTCCATTATATCTATGTGGAACGAATCGATCCCGGCTTCATCAAGCGTCTTAACCTCTCTGTCAAGATGTCCGTAGTCGGCACACATCATTGATGCGCAAAGTTCATAATACATAGCACCCTCTCCAAATCCCAGATTCATTCAGTCTGTCTGACCCGACAGTATCATATCGACTATCTCTCTTACCACACCTTCTCCGCCTTTTGCTTTGGTCACGATCTTACATGATGATCTTACCTTCTCATTTGCATCGGCCGGGCAGCAGCCAAGTCCCGCAAGTTCCAACGCATCGATATCGGCAAGATCATCCCCGACATAGACTACTTCATCGGGATCGACCTTGTATGTTGCGCATAAACGGCTGATCGTTGCAGCCTTCTCCGTACACCCGGGGGCAAGCACATCGATCTTTAACTTCTCACAGCGGCGTTTATTAAGGGCCATATCCTCACCGGTTATCACTCCGGTAATGATACCGTTCTCGCGGAGCAGACGGAATGCAACACCGTCACGTGTATTAAACTTCTTGAGCTCATCGCCTTTCTCGGAATAGTACATCCCGCCGTCCGTAAGAACGCCGTCGCAGTCGGTAAGAAACATTTTGTATTTAGTCTTCTTATTCTTCGAAGCCTTAACGGCCGGCTGACCTTTTGCGGCATTATCACGCTTTGTCATGATCGCATCGGTGACTGTCCAGTCATCGGGCTCATCGATCTCAAAGTATGTATCCTCGCTCATGAGCGAGACTCTGATATTTCCGGAAAGACGGTTCTTCGTTTCAAGAAGTGCTTTGCGGCTCGTTATATAAAATGCCCCGTTCTCTACATAGTATTCGTCAAATTCCTGGCGCCGGGGCCTGTTGTAAACATCATAGTTTTTTGCGCACGCATTTCCTTCGTCGTCGATCTCCCATATGAACCTTTTCTGTGGAACAACGGAAAGTACCGAATCGGTTCCGTTTGATGAAAAGATATTGAATCCGTTATCAAGATCGGCTCCGGTAAGAAGCGGTGAGGTAGCCTGGATAAGAACTATATTGTCAAACCGGTGAGCCTTTGCGAACTCGATCATCGCAGATTCAGTGGATGCGTTGTCCGTTGCGGACTCCTCCGATCTGTCGATCACGCTGACTCTTTTAAATCTTTCAGGCTCCTTTGCGCAGAACTTCTCGACGGTCTTTTTGATCTTCGCACTGTCTGTTGCAACAAATACCTTGTCTATAGCCGTGCAGTCGCTGGCCGCAGCAACGGTCCAATATACGAGCGGTTTGCCGTGTATCTCTTTAATGTTTTTGAGCGGGATGGATTTGCTGCCTCCCCTTACCGGGATAAAAGCTACGTTCATGTCATTTTTTCCTGTATTTGAGTTTCTCTCTCTGGACCTTCTCTATGGGGAGCACTTCCTCGGATTTATAAGTGAGCGCTTCACGAGTCGTTTCAAGATTTCTCTTAAGCCTTCTGATCCCGTCAGGCTCAAGAGATGCCGCATGATCCGTTCCCTTGAATGTTCTGTCAAGCGTATAGTGTCTCTCAAACACTGATGCACCGAGTGTATATGCCGCAACATCGATGGCGATTCCCAGATGGTGTCCGGAAAATCCTATCGCTTTGACTCTGTCCTCATATGCTTCGCGCATCCTGGTTATCTCCAGAAGACATACATCCTTGAACGGAACTGGATATCCGGATGTGCAGTTAAACAGTACCAGATCCTTTGCTCTGCCGCGTTCCTCGAAGAACTTTACTATCTGCTCTTCCTCTTCGCGGGTCGTCATGCCGAACGACAACTGTATCTCTTTGTCATAGTTCTCGCAGATGTATCCGAGCATCTCAAAGTTTGTATTGCACGCACTCGGGATCTTGATGAACTTCGGGGAAATGGATACGATCTCTTTCGCACTGGTCATGTCCCATACGGATGTGGAATATGTGATGCCGGATTCCTCGCACCATTTCTTCAGCTGTTTATGCTGGTCAAGATCGAATTCCAGGAATTCCCTGTGTGCTCCATATGTATCGCCGTATGAATTGTACGGCACCGGATGAGGTGCATCATACTGCTCCTTGGTGAGAAGCTCCTTCGGGCACCGCTTCTGAAACTTGATCGCATCAGCTTTGCAGAACATCGCTGCGGTAACGATAAGCTCATGGGCAACATCCATGCTCCCCATATGATTACATCCGGCTTCGGCTATGACATAAGGGTCTTTGTATTCCATTCCCTGCCACCTCCTTGCATAATTACCTTAACTTTACCACATTTACGGCAATTTTCATACTGTTATCCCCGATATGGCGAAGATCTTTCCGAGCTGTTTCTCATATGAGAAAAGCTCCTTCGTTTTGTTATGTCCTGACTGTGCGATCCGCTTCCTGAGATCATCATGTGAAATGTAATAAACAGCCTTTTCAAGTGCATCCTCCAGGCTTTCATACATGACGACATCCTCGCCGTTTACGAAGTTCTCTGCGATCTCCGGCTGGTAATTGGATAATAAGAATCCTCCCGCACCCAGGATATCCATAACCCGAAGCGGAATACCGGACTGTGATATCTTGAGTGTGATATTCAGATTGATCGAGCTTGCCTTGAACACCTTCGTCATCTGTCCGTAATAATCACATGACCCCATGAACTTCACGTTCTGAAGAAGATCACACTTCTCCCACGAATAGACATTTACATTCATACGTTTGGCCAGAAGATTTAAAAGGACCAGTCGGTCTGTTTTTGTTATCTGAGCTGCTACAGCATAGGCAAGAGCTTCTCTTGGCAGCACGAACTGAGTATCAGGCTGCAGGACCTTAAAATGGTCATTGATCCTTTTCATCAGATCATCGGTCAGGAGTTCTTCCGCAAACCAGTATCCGAACACTTTCGACTGTGCGGCAACGACCGCATCTATATAACCTTTGCAGCGATCATCCATAAGTTCCCTGTACTGAGGGAACATTGAATCATACATCTTTCCGACAAACGAAACATCCGCAGCATACATTGCCTGCTCCTGCTTCGTAGGCTTTATCGTCTCAAGCCTTTCGCAGTTTACAGCAAGAGGCATATGATACACATTCGAAAAGCCCATCTTCCTGTATCCTTCCATCTGGATACGGTCAAACAGGAACACGAAGTTTCCGGGCAGTCCCAGAGTCTTTTCTATGTCGGGAACATCAAGGGGATTGTCATAGCTCCATGAAATGTAAGGAAGGCTGCAGTCATGGCAGCAAACGGCCACAAGCGGAAAATAGTTTACCGAAAATACAGCATCATATGTTTCTTCCTTCAGGATCTTCGTAAAGCGATTTACAAAGAACTCATCCTCATTCTTATCATTAAACTGGTAAGATACGGTCCTGTACGTAACACCTTTTTCGGTAAACGATCCGGTTATATCATCATATGTGAACGTTCCGGCAGCCCACTCAAATATCAGGAGTTTCACAGCATTGCCTCCTTCTTAAAATCGTCCCACCAGCGTTTGATGTTTTCGATATTTTCTGTCCGCTCTTTGTCATCAGCCGGCTTGTAACTGATCGGAACAAACTCTTCGATATTGGGAACTTCCGGATATCCGGCCCGGGCAGTTTCTGCGCCGCTTCCGTTTGGAATGTATGTGAACATCGACAGATTCTGGCGCGCCTTTAGGCTGCGGCCGTAATGATCCGGTTTGTGAAACAGGATGTGTGCAAACCTTGCATAGATGTTGTTAAGCGATAGTGAATCGTTTCCCGTCCGAAGCAGGTGCCCGGCAAGATCGAAAGTGATGATGACATCCGGAGCCATCTTTTCGATCTCGTAATATCTCATCCCGAGATTGGTACCGTCTCCCATATCGATAACATCACCACCGGTAACACAGACAAAATCATCGGCAAGGCTTTTGTGGTAATTGTATTCTTTTGAGTTGATCAGATATATAACCTTCATGAATCATAGTTTAACATTTTTTTCCAAAGACTGTTATTATTTTGTACATGATTAACAAAAAACACTTTCTGATGACAATTATAGATACAACATTTTGTGAACTATTCACAGACATTGATTTTCTGTTAAAATCGTCTTCCATTTCTTCTCCTCTGGTGATACACTATCTTCACACTGCAGATAACTTCTGCCGAATTATGGTTTGCATACATTTCTACAGCATATAATTTCGTTTCTGCTTTCATCTTAAGAATCTATGCTTACCCGTTTACAAACATTAACCTAAGCAGGATTCTTATGATGGAGTAACAATAATGATTCCTGCTTGCCACATTGCAAAGGAGGGATATGATGAATACCGGTAAAGAGATTATGCGTAATATGCATGAAGGAGAATTGGATATGGGAAACACGAAGAAACTCATGGACATGATGCAGAAGGGATTTGATCGCTTGGACAAGAGGATGGACAAAATGGATAAGAGGATGAACAAAATGGATAAGAGGATGGACACCATTGACAAGCGACTGGTCAATCTCGAACACACAACAAAAGATATTCAATTGACTATCGAGAATGAGATAAGGCCAAACATACAGACTATAGCAGAAGGACATTTGGATCTGAATCGAAAGCTCGATGAAGCCTTAAAAGTTGAGAATGAGAAGGAAATAATGAAGATTCACCTAACGCACCTGGAAAATGAGGTCCGCCGGATCAAGGAAAAGCAGGGCGAACCCGCATAAGCAAATTGACCTTCAAATTTAAAACAATTCTCTATAAACCGACATAAGGTTTATATCACTGTCTTTTATCAGACCGGTTACTTTTTGGATCAGCTGTTGGTCCATTTTTGCATCAACGAGCACCATCTCATGGATACCGTTACATTTCATATACTCCACAGCATCCTCCGGAGTTTTCTTATCAGTATAAAAGAAGCCCCGGATGGCGGACAGATCAGATAGATCCCGGACGAGAGCATCCAGTTCCAGGACTGTTCCGTATAGCAGAACATCCCCTTTTTCGCATCCGGACAGTTTGCTGTTAACTCTTTGTATCAATAGTTTACCGGTGTCTCCGCCTGCATCTTCAACGCACTTGAGATAGTTTGTGATGTCACTGTAATGATCGGAAAATGAAGATCCGGGATCCCCCTTTTTGAAGAGAGCATAAACCGCTTCATTGGCAAAGATACTGTCGAATCCGTATTTTTTCATTGTCTGGCACAGGGTATCTTTGGTGAAGTTGAAAATGTGGGCATTTTGAAGCATGAGCAGAAAATCGTGCTTATAAGCTCCGAACGTCAGATACTTAACGCCCGGAACAGCCACAAATAAAACTCCTGTATCATTCATAAGATCGGCGATCGTATTCAGTTCTCTTTCCAGATCCGTAAAGTGTTCAAGCACATGGTTTAATATTACGATATCAAACTTCTGTCCTTTTTGCGCAAAGGAAGATGCGTCACTGCAATACAGATCCAGTCCTCTCTCTTTCCCAAATTCAACATAAGTATGAGACAGGTCTATCCCCGTGGCCTCGTAACCTTTTTCGGCAAGTGCCGCAACATTTCCCCCGTCTGCACATCCTATCTCCAATACGCTTCCGGAATCCATACCTGTATGTTTCCGGATAAATTCGATGATCCTTGCTGCTTCATTCTTTCTCTCTTCAAAGTGTTCTTCTGTCGGCTTTGTTTCGGCACGGTATATGTAATGATATTCCCCGTCATAAAACGAATTATTGCTCTTATCGTCAAGGCAGGGATTGGTCATTATCAGACCGCAGTTTCTGCAGATCACGGTCTCGACCGGAAGGCCGTACCGGTCCTTCTGTGCTATAACTTCTAAATCACCATTTCCGCATTCACATTCTCTATTTCTGAAGGAGTACTCGCCACTTTCACATTTTTCTATATATCTGCGGACATACTCTTTCTGTACATCCGAAAGCCCAAAAGCTGGTGCCCCGTCATTTTTATATCGTTCACTTAAGAGGTTAATTCTCATTATCCGTTATTCTCCGTCTGAAACAGGTATTAACACAGATGTTTCATATTCGTGATTATACTATAAAAGCATTGGTAAATGTGATAAATTGAATATAAACATATTATTCGATAACAGCAATTTCACCGGAGCAGGAATTATGGAAGAATTTCCCAATACCAGGATAAGCGTTGTAATACCCACATATAACAGGGCAGCTACTATCACAGGATCGATAGAAAGCGCCCTGAACCAGACGTATCCGGTCAGCGAGATAATCATTGTTGATGATGCTTCAACGGATAATACAGGACAGACAGTGCAGGCGCTCGGGGATGACCGGATAAGGTATTTTTGCCTGGACAAAAACAAAGGTGCCGGCGGAGCTCGTAATTACGGGGTATCGCAGGCCCGGTATGACATGATCGCATTTCTGGACAGTGATGATACCTGGCACAGCGATAAGATCGAAAAGCAGGTTTTGCTAAAGAGTTCCAACAATGATCTGCGTCTTATCTATACTGCCTACGCAAGGATCTATGATTCTTTCAGTGAAACTTTTCCCGATATGAGCGAAGGAAATAAACTCGACGGCGACATCCTTGCCCGGATATTATGCGAGAACACAGTCGGAACACCGACTATTCTTATGGAAAAAAATCTGTTTGAAGAGATCGGAGGTTTTGATGAGAGCCTAAGAAGCCTTGAGGACTGGGATCTGGTCATACGTGCGGCCGCAAAAACTCCTTTTGGCTTTGTACCTGAGGTATTGGTTGATGCGATGTTTCTTAATGACGGGATCACTTCGGATCTGGATGAATACTTCAGATCCAGGTGCCTGATGATGCAGAAATACCGGCAGGACTATCTTGATACCGATACATTTAACATATCTGCCGCAGGCATTCTGACAATGGCCCAGCAGTTCAACATGCTGGAAAAGGTCCAAAGCATGCTTCTTCAGTATATCTCCACATGATCACAGTTCCTGCGATACCTGTCAGCTGATGAGCCTTATCGCATATCCGGGATCCATGTAGCCTGCTTTCATAAAGTAATTGCATACTTCCCGGCCGATCTCCTGATTGTGCTCAATGAGCCTTGACAGTCTCATAACGAGCATAATGATATAATCCATATCCGGTTCTTTACCATGCATTATATAATACAATGCCGTAATGCATGTACTTGTTATAAGAACCGGCCCGATCCCGGACATCAGTTTTTCATGGAAATTCTTTTCGGATAATCCCTGCATAAAATACTTGAATAAAATATATACAAGGAGATTCTCCCTCCATATCTCATAATCCCCGGATGATGACAGCGCAAATGCCTTTTCCCATACCGGCGGATCTACGGTAGAATGATCGGGATCAGAAAAAAAGGTGATCAATTCCGAGATTTCCGGAAGTTTCTTATCAAGCGTTCTCATCGTTCCGAATAAAGACATGAGCCCGCCTGTAAAAGCAGTCTTACTTGAAAGATCGCATGTTTTGATTCCCGTCTGGTCAAGAATTAGATTATAGTACTCGGGGTTGGAGTATAATCCGATAATCTCTGACGCATCCCGGCCTTCATCAATGCAGGCCTGAAATCCTCCGGCAAGAAGTATGACCAGTGCAATACGTTCTTTTACCGAACGATCCCTGTTCTGGGCAATAGCGACAGCTGTTGTAAATGTACGTATAGCCCGGTTAAACAGCTCCCAGTCAGTATTGTGCTGATCATATCCGTTATCATCATTTTCCGCATAATCGATAAGCAGGGGATCTTCATGTGTCAGATAGAACCTGGAAACCTCGGGACATGAGATCGATACTCCCGCAAAGCATATATCTCCCACAAAAAGATTATATCTGGGATAATACCTGCATGTGTTACTGAGATGTTCCTCTCCAAGGCCAAGCTGAATACTGCAAAGGCCGGTCTCGTTCAAAAAAGGGCATAAGCCCTCTTCATCCAGGATGATCTTTGCTTCCCGGCCATCCCGGCAGATATTATTTCTAAGGCGCTCGCCCAGTTCACTATCTACGTTCTGATAGAATCGATCCGTCTCTTCATCTATAACGATCTGCCATCCGCCGCAACACGTGCACGGACACTTTGAACCGGTACATTTAAAATCCGTATATGATTCAAGAGTAAGATATTTCATGTCTGTATTATAATGTGGCCTCAGGATCCTATAGCCATGACAAGTTCACTTGCTCTGGCTTCCCATGTCAGCTCTGCAAGCGATCTGTCCCTTCCTCTTCTTGCAACCCGAAACAGTCTGTCTTCATCTGACAGGCAATCCATAATATACTTCGGAGCAGATCCGGGATCCCGTATGTCAAACAGGAATATATCCTGATCGTCACCCTCTGTTGTAAAGACCTCGTCAATGTACCTGCTCGTATCGGTAACTACCGCCGAACCGTTCATCATCGCCGTGGGGATACGGTCATGCAGGCCACACTTGAACCACGGCATTATATTAAGCGACAGCTTTGCCTCTGAGCAGGCCTTTGAGGACTCAACATAGTCAACCCTGTCATGAAGCATAACGTTTTTCTTTTTATCAAATCCCAGTCTTTCCCAACCGGGACCGAAGATATCTATCCTTAATCCGGAATCGACTATGAAACGCATCATCTCTTCCCTTATGTAATGCCTTACGTATATATTGGAATTGCTAGTGTAGTATGCGCACTCCTGATATACAGCTGAGGGTATCTGATCCGTCCCTATGACTTCCCGCAGTGCGTGATCGAGCGCCTCCTCATTTGTTGCCATGCGGTTTGTCAACATGTATTCGATCATCAGAACTGTCATTTTCCGCATTCTGTCAGGAAGACTGAGTATGCTATCCTCAAACTGAGTATACGGAACGTAGCTCCCGGTAAATATCAGTCCGTATTTCCGGTTGTTAAAACTCTCCTCGCAAAGATCATCACAGTCATCATTTCGGAAGCCTCCAAGCGGTATGGTATGGGCCGACCTGACGTTATCGATATGTCTTTCGATAAACCCAGCCTGGTCCCTGTCAAGAGTGATAACGTTAAGATCATCAATCGGAGCGTTCAGTACTTTTATATGATCACAGGGATGATCGACTATCCAGTCATACAGCGGTATCCGATATTCGTTCAAAACATTTCGGCATGCAAGAATATTTCCGTCGGCATTAAACGCCAGGGCCGCATCGACTCCGGAGCGGGCGGCATTCTCAACACAGTTGATAAAGTCCTCTTCATCGGTATATGCATCCGCAAGAACAACTTCGTGTCCCATTTTCTCAAGACACGATCCAATGCTCTTTGCGAATATGTTCAGTGTGTTGTAACACAACTGATTACCATAAAATACAAGGACTCTTTTCATATACTGATATCTGATGTCTAAACCCAGTCTTCAAGAATGCTCGGCTCGTGGATCACATGCCAAGGCTGTTCTACCGCTTCCCTGCAATACCTGCACCTTTCAAAAGGAGTACTCAGTCTGTGCATGATCTTCTCGATCACCAATCCATCCTCATACAGATCAACAGCACCGTCCTCCGGCAGGTTCTTACCAAAATACTCATTAAAATATTTGGTGGTGAACGGAAGAAAACATGAGGCAAGCTTTCCGTCATATAGATTGACACATCCTTTTTGATAGCAGTGAGTGTACTTTTGTGCCAGTTCTTCGTCATCTGCCGGTGAAAGGCTCTGCTGTTTTCTGAATGTATCCATCACAGGGGATATGGCGTATGTCGTGCCTTTTTCCTTAAGCAGCGAGATAATCGGATCTATATGATCCTTCATGACCGGATAGAGCGATATATGAACTCCGGATCCCTCACGACAGGAATTCAAGGTTTCAAAAAAAGAATCCGGCATGGATTTTAAAAGCAATGCATTTGTTACCACTCGTATTACCGATTCCGGATATACTTCTGATACAAGCTTTATGTAGTCTTCTACCTGAGGATTTAGGAGCGGTTCTCCTCCCAGTATCCTGATCAAACCGATTGTATCAATATACTTCCTGAGTTGATGCAGATCTTTAGTAAATTTTTCAAAATCAGGGAATACCGGTTCCTTAACAAGTCCAGAGTAATGCTCACAATTGGCACAATTAAGGTTACAATGATCTGCCACGTGAAATTCCATATAAGGTAATGTACCGCAAGAGTAGTAAGGGGTAAACATATCCATGATCTCATCCTTCGATGAAAAGGATCTCTCAAGGCTTTTAGCAATATATACATTTTCAAGATCAATACCTATCAGGAAAAAAGCTGTCAGATAGTCGTTGAGTCCAACGTAACACTCCTGAGGTACGATCAGAATCTCAGCACTGCCATCTTCAAAAGAAGCCCTGACCATTTCATGATTTAATACCGGAAGATCCGCATCAACCGAAACCGTTGATCCGAAATAGTCCCAATATGCGACCGGTTCAATCTCTTCTCCTTTGTATTCATTAACAATCCTGTTATATCCCCTGTCTATAAACTGTTTCATGTAGGAGCCGTAAACATTATGTCCGAGTATGATTGCTTTTATCATTGTTACTTAAAATCCCTTTTTATAATGTCCATATAGGGCAGCAGCTCTTCTACCGCCTGATCCATATCCTTAAGATGCTGTTCGCCGAGATCACATACCGTAAGCAGTTCCTGCCGCTCGTCGCTCTCAAGTTTATTAATCTTATCAAGCAGTTCCGTCGATTTTTCCTTGAGCTGTGTCTGAACATATTCTATGACCGGACTGTTTTCGATGTCCTTTGTTCTCTTCTCACAGTTATGAAAAAGCGTCTTCATTTTCGAATTATGGTAGTCATTTTTCTGAACCATCTTCCTCATGGAAGAATAATCGGAAACTGATGCCCTTATCAGTCTCCTGATATCCATGAGCTGGTCCGGAACACGCTTTACAAACTCCCTGTACTTCTTCTTCAGCTTGTCATCAAAGATGGGCTGTGCCTGTTTGATTATTCCCGAAAAATCAAAATCGACCGTACAGTACTCATCTATCGCATCCTTAAGGGTCATAAGGCGTGTGCCTTCTATCCTTATTCCCCCTTCGGTGGCATCGACAACTTCAAGGTTATTATCAAGCCTTATCTGCTGTTCAAACCATTCTTTGTACAGTTTGAATTCTCTCGATGAGCGGATCGGATCGCCGTTTATATCAACGTCCATCTCCACGTGCTCGAGTTTATCGACAGGCGTGTTTTTGGCTCCTCTGACCGTTACCGCAGAGTGAGTCTTATCTCCCGTATACGCAAGATCCTGGCCGACCAGGATTATCCGTCTGCAGTGAAGGAACTTGGCTATTGCAAAGCATGCATTGGCCACGGATCCTCCGGTGTCAAGCTTCATCAGGGCATGCCCGTTGTTCTTCATAAACTCGCTTATGTGGTCGCAGTAATCATTGATAAAAAACTTCATCCCCGTATGCAAATGAAGGAATTCGGTACCGCCTCTCGGGGTACAGACTATCGGTACCAGTCGCGAGTCTTCCTCTGACAGGTATCTGTCGTCTTTCTTGCCGTCCATTATAGCCGTAAGATCCGGAACGATACCCGCAAGAGACAGCGGCTTAAGAGCAGTGTCGGTTGATATGATCAGGCATTTCCCCTTTGCCCTTTTAAGCTCTTTGATATTCTTATCAAGCGAGGGGCCCGCCGCCACAACAATTGCCGGTATATCTTCAGGCATATGATCCGCCAGTTTTACAATGTCAAATGAATCTTCCAGAAGAGCCATGTTGCTGAAGACATTCTTGGAAAAATAACCCCCGAAGAAATCGTTTACTCTCTGATTTGCCGAGACAAGAGCCCTTGCTCTTTCAAGTCCTTTGGCATATTCCATGCTGTCATTTTTGAACAGGTCGGGATAGTTGAGATGATACGATCCGGCAAGGCTGTAAACGTCCGTATATGACATGATCTCATGATATGTCAGCTTGACCCCCTCAACGGTATGAAGTGGCCAGAAAACAAACCTTACGCGGGGATTGGCAAAAATATCCGTCAGGTCGAAATTTTCAAGAACTGCTTTAAATATCTTATATGATGGTTCATGTACTACTATCGCACAGTCTTTTCTGGCTCTTTGCAGAAACTTGCGTACATACATCCCGTTACCGAGGCCATACATGAACAGTTTTGCATCAAGATCCCACTCTTCCTTCAGCCCGTCAAACCACAGATCCAGCATCCTGTCACTGTCATACAGACTGTCCAGACGGTATACCTTGTCTCCTTTTTGTGCTATAAGGATCATTTTACCGTCAACTTCTGTCACATCTGCAATGATATCGAGATCTTCCTCGATCATATGAATATCTTCGAGAGGAGTTTCCAGATAGTTGATAACATCGGCAAATCTTGATCTCATTGAATCAATATTTCTGCTGTAGATACTATCCGGCATTATGATAAACCTCTTTCCTGAAGCATATCCATAAGTTCCATAAGATTAGGGTATGTTTCATTATACAGGACGTCTACTGCCTCAAATCTGTCATGACTCTCGAGAGCATTTATTATCCTCTCCAGCTGGCCCGGCCAGTATAAAGCATCCTCTTTGACATCCTCCATCTCCGGCATACTGTACTTACTTATGATGGTTGGGAAGACGGCGATCATTTTATCAACCAGCTCCTGAGCGTGTGCCGCATAGTTTTCGTAATCATACCGCATCAGGTCAGAAACCGTGTTTTCAATTTGTAAGATCAGTTCATCCATGTAATCCATTATATTCTATTTGTCCGCATTTACAAAGCGTTTTTACAATTGAAAAGAGGCCGGTAAACCGACCTCTTTTCTATAGTAGCGACCAGTTGTCTGTAGACATTTAGGAAGCTATTAGCCGAGCAGTGACAGAACATTCTGTGTAGACTGGTTAGCCTGTGCAAGCATTGCTGTACCTGCCTGAGCGAGAATGTTGTTCTTCGTGTACTCAACCATGGTCTTAGCCATATCTGTGTCACGAATCTGGCTCTCTGCTGCTGTCGTGTTCTCAACGACGTTGTCAAGGTTAGCGATCGTGTGCTCAAGTCTGTTCTGAACAGCACCGAGGTCAGATCTCTGAGCGGATACTCTTGCGATAGCCATTGTGATCTTGGAGATAGCTTTCTTAGCATTATCTTCCGTAGATACGCTGATACCGTTTGTAGCATCGCCTGCCTTAACTCCAAGAGTTGTAGCGTTCATAGCGGAGATCTTGATCGTGATCCTCTGAGCAGCAACGTTAGCTGTTCCAACCTGGAGAGTCTTGCCAGCGCCTGCGAACGAACCGTTAAGAAGGTTCAGTGTGTTGAACTGAGTTGACTGAGCTACGCGGCTGATTTCTGAAGAAAGTGCTGAAACTTCCTTTTCGATAGCCAGACGGTCAGCGGAAGTGTTGGTTCCGTTAGCTGCCTTAACTGCCAGCTCGTTCATTCTCTGAAGCATTGAGTGAACTTCTGCAAGTGCACCTTCAGCTGTCTGTACGCAAGAAACACCGTCCTGTGCGTTAGAAGAAGCCTGTGTAAGACCTCTGATCTGGCTTCTCATCTTCTCACTTATTGTGAGGCCTGCTGCATCGTCTGCTGCACGGTTAACCTTGTAACCGGATGAGAGCTTCTCTGTAACCTTCTTCTGTCCTTCTGTCGTTACTCCTAACTGTCTGTTGGCGTTCATCGCCTGCATGTTGTGTTGTACTACCATATTCATTCCTCCTTGAATTTTTGTCTTACAGCTTCCATGCTGTAAGTGTGTGCTGTGTAAAGGAACTATTTCCTTTACTTGTAATATATATCGGACCGCTTTTTGAAAACTTAACCCCTAATTTAAAAAAAATTTATAAACTTTTCAAACCGTCGGCAAAGCCCCGTAAATCGGCCCACATCTATTACACATCACATTATATCACCTATGTAATCCGCAATAAATATAATTAATGAACAAATTTCCGGCCCTCTTTTGCTTCAAAATACCGACTGCTATGACATTACCAGGTCATAATATGCCTTGAGCATACTGTATTCGCTGAACTTTTCTTTGGCGATCCGCCTGTTTTTTTCCTTAAGTTCTTCCATATTCTGCTCTTTTTCCCACAAAACAAAGCTTTCGGCACTCAGATCATCGGTAAAGAAATATCCGTTATCTTCCGTTACCATCTCCAGGTTTCCTCCAACCGGGGTCAGTAGCGGAATGCAGCCCATATGCATGGCTTCTATGGTGGCATAGTCAAATATCGAATACCTGTGAGATAAGATATAGTAATCAGCCTTGTCATACAGTTTTATGATATCCGAATTGTCTATATTAACATCCAGCCACAGAACGTGTCCTTCAAGATCAGATATACCCTTTGCCAGTTCATCTCTTTTGGCTCCGTTTCCGATCACGATCCAGAAATAATCTTCCACATATTTACCGTACTCTGCAAAGAATGCAGGCAGACGTTCCACGCCCTTTGCATGGTTCAATGTTGCTACCGTGATAAAGACTTTTCCTCTTATCTGACCCAGCATATCGATCAGGCCGTCTACCATTCCGGTTCCCTGGGAAAGTACCGGGGAACATCCGTTATACAGTATCACTTCATTCTTCTTCTCCAGATACGGACCGATCTCGGGCAATGTATCGATAAGTGCCTGTTTGGCTCCGTGAGAAGGAAATGCGAATATTCCGGACTCCTCGACTGCAAACCTTGTCAGATCAAAGCAGAACTGTTCATATGCTTTATCTTCAGTATTACCCATAAACAGCGACTCGCTGTATATGCTGCCCTGCTGGTGATAGACAACAAGAGTGCGCACTATCCAGGGCATACATTCTTTCATGGCACAGAAACTCTCCAGATCATGAAATACAAAATAATCGTCCTCGCAAAACTCGAGCACATCATTCAGTTTTGTATAATATCCTTCAAGTTCTACCAGCTGTTGTCCGTGGGGCATCGGATCGACCGACACTTCGCCTTCGGTTGAGCTTATACACCTGTCGAAGAAAATAAAGACCGTATCTTTAAACAGATGACAGTTCTCGTTTGCCTTCATAAGCCTGTATGAAACTCCTCCCGCTCCGCCGCCGGGACCTTTGGGCATCGGACGGGCTGCTACCGATATAAATCTCATTTGAACGTGTTTCCTCTCTCAGTTTTCAAAAGCTTTAAGAAGCAGTCCGTTCAGTCTTACCATATAACTGTACTGTTCCTTAACCTTGGTATAGCCGTTATGTGCTATCTCTATTCGCTCATTTTCATGCTCCAGGTAGTAAGCCGCGATTTCCGGCACCTGCTCTATCGACTCGTAATATACAAAATCCTCACCGGGCACAAACAGTTCGCAAAGCTCTGTCTGGTAATTACTGAGCATAAAACCTTCACATGCCAGTATGTCAAATACCCGAAGAGGCACTCCCGATCGTATTGCCTTTGAAGTCGGATTGAGATTGATCCGGCTCTTGTAAAATACGAGCGGCATTTCCGTCAGAGTCTGACATCCTCCTTTGCAGTTTGCACCTTTTATCGGATCAGTGTTGCTTCTTGTGTACACGTCCGTCGCATGATCTTTTGAAACATGCGCTATCAGTCGCTGTCTTTCCAAGGATGTTATGTGATTTCCGATATAGTACTGTCCGATGATCACCTTGTCCGTCAGATGATTTTCGCACTTCATCGTATAATAGTCCTTCACATGGGACTTGAAATCATCAATTATCCCCCGGCTGAGCATTTCCTCAACAAAATAATAGCCGTATACCTTAAGCTGTGCCTCGCATATCCCCTCAATATACCCCTGAAGGTACTGTGGTGCATCCGTAAGACTGTTCATTGGATCCTTTTCCGAATAGAGTGATCCTACAAAGGAGATATCAGCGGCAAACTTTTCAACCCTTTTGTCCAAGACAGCTTCCCTGATCACGGCCTGTTTGGCGGATGTATCGACCGCAAGCGGATAGTGGAATATCCTTCCCGGATTATACAAGCGGATATCCTCATACTGGCAGCGGTCAAACACAAACACCCTGTTCCACTCATTTGATATGGATGATGCAAATAGCTCCAGGACCGGGCTGTCTACGACCCAACATATATATCTGATGTGATAGATATTGCACAGATCCGATATCGAAGGATAAAAATTTACGGTAAAGACACAGTCAAATGACTGCTGCTGAAGCCTTTCATCCACAAGGCGCAGTGAGTCGGCCCCGGTAATGCTCTTATCCCTTATCTCATCCTCGATCGTTATGCACTTATGGCCTGATTCGGCAAAGCACTTTAGGATATCGTCCTCACAGATGCTGCCGTACCGGTAGAACAGTATATTCATGGCATCCTACATCTCAACATTCTGTATCATGACGGGTTTACCCAGTTTTCTCACTCGGTACAGTATCGCATCCCTGTCACCGTAATATGCATCCGCTACAGCAACCGGTTTGTACAGTTCATCCGTTTCGGAATATATTCCAAGTTCCAGTTCGCAGAACTTATTGAATACCTCCGTGTATCTTTCAAACAGATCCGGATAATACGCCTCCAGCACGCGGGGAGTATCGGTATTAACATGCAGGAAAACGCTGAGCTTATCACGATTGGCGCACAGCCCGTCAAAAACCCTTTCCATCTTGTCAAAGTATCTCATGCCATACTCAACGATATTACTGGCGCTTACGTGATACAACAATACTTTCCTGCCCTCACCGTTATCATCGATCAGGTATTTCCACCACTCATCGGGGACTTCTTCCTCATAAAGGCCTATCTCTTCCTTGTCCGGAGCTGTTGTCTCGTCTGCGATCACATGCTCTTCCCAGTAAGTGCGCGTATCCTCTCCGGCAAACCTTACAAGTTCTTCTATATAATGACGCCTTTCGATCCCTGACCTGGTTATCACCCTGTCAGCACGCGTGACACCGGGAACCCTTATATAATAACCCGAAACGATGACCGATCTTTCATCGCCATCATCATAATCATCCGTCATAAAATACGGTATATAGACAAGTTCCTTCGTTATCTGACGGAGAAGATCCGTATAAAACCGCGGATGCACGCTTATGGCATTGTCATAGTCGTCATAGGGATTCTGTATAACGATCCTGTCGGGAAGCCTGGTGTCAAAATCATATGCATCAAATCCCGTAAGACTGACGTATTCCGGATACCCTTCGGTTTCAAAGCACAGCTGTGCATGCTCACCGTATTCACGCTTTCTGTAATAAGGTATCGGAATGACATATACGTCCCATTCGGGAGAGTCGATAAATTTTGCCCACTCCTTCTCCATATATTTCCAGTATTTCGGAGAAAACGGCAGGAAGACCATTTCCTTTTTGGATCTGTCTGTCGTACCGGTTTGAGGTCTTATCATATCATCCGGGGTAAAGACATATTCCGGATAGTAAACCCTGCCGACAGCCTGACGCATATACTCTTTTTGCATTGAATACAGAGGATAGTCATGTACACCGCCTCTTCTGACAGGTACCATATATCCTGTCCCGTAACATGTGGTGAGTATCCTGTCATATCCGATCGGAACCGGAACCGATGTACATTCAAACGGAAGTCTTACAGTATTGGCATAGTATTCCTTCGGATAAACCTGGGTTCCGTTGCTCTCCCAGAAATACATGTGCGCAACTTTTGCAGCCTCGGGTCCGAATATTGCGTATAATCTGTCCGAGCATATCAGAACCTGCTGCCTGATCGGTCTGCCGTCTTCGATCTTCATCCCGCTCTGGTCGCACAAAACCTCCAGCCGCTGCCTTATGCCCTCCGGAAGATTTGCGATCTTTGTCTCTTCATCGTCAAGTACCGCTGCGACCTCATCGAACCCTTTGATCAGGATCTTCTGATATTCATTTACTGTTTCATCATAATCAAAATGATCTATGGGGAAGATGTCTATTCCGGTTGCATACGGGCAGTTATGATTGTCCTTTAAGGCCTGCCTTTCCGTGGATATGAATTCCAGGTTAACGACCCTGGCAAGAAATGTTTTGGACTGGTGATGATTATATATTGACAGGACTTTGTAGCCGGGTGGAAGCTCCGATTCGGCTATCTTGAGAAACTTCAGGTAATCTTCGCGCATCATGGATATATCAAGATCGTCATCCCACGGGATAAACCCGCCATGGCGCACAGCTCCGATAAGTGTTCCGTAATCGGCAAAATATCTGAACCCATGCCTGCGGCACACCTTATCGACCTCATCAAGAACCGTGAGCATCGCTGCCCAGTATCTCTTCATCTCAGACGGCACATAGAATCCGTCCCTTACTTCCGGTTCGTAAAATTGTTCGGGGATTAACATATCAGAAAACTATCTGGTCTCTGCCGTTTTCCTTGCCGATATACAGTTTTTCATCGGCTTCCTTGACGACAGACTCCGCATCGCCGTTAAATCCGTACTCGGCGAGACCATACGTGACGGTTATTGAGAACTTCCTTGATCCCGTGTCAAATTCAATCTTCTTGACCTTTGTTCTTATCGTATCAAGAAGAGATCTTGCTTCATCACCGTTCATGTTGGGGAATACGATAAGGAATTCCTCACCGCCCCATCTGCTGACAAGACACTCCTCGGTGACACTGTCTACAAGCGCCTGCGCAAATCCAGCCAGAACCTTGTCACCTATATCATGACCGTATGAATCATTGACCTTCTTGAAAAAGTCAATATCGCACATGCATACGCTGAATCCTTTTTCATCGTTCCTTCTGATGAGTTTTTCTATGAACTCATTCGCACTTCTTCTGTTATGAAGACCTGTAAGCGTATCGGTACTCGCCTGCTGGCGGAGTATCCTGTTATATTCGATAAGCTTTCCTTCCAGTTTCTGGGAATCCTTACTGTAGACATAACAGATGATCGCAACGCACCAGAACGATGCCAGTATGTTCAGCATCTCCATGACCTGCTGCGCGTTATATGAGAACGGGATCGCCGCAAATATGCTTCCGGAACGGGACTGAAGGATATAGTACAGAACAAACACACATACGGTGTATATACCTTTGATCCGGTAATTGCCGTATCCGGAAAAATACACCATTACCACGATGACTATAAAGAAATCCTGAATGGAAACATTGGGGCCGAGGATCTTGAACCCACCCACAGTGCATATGACCGAGACGGCATTAACGGCAATAACGAGAGGCAGCGTCCTTACGTGGAAGCTGAAACAGAACATAAGAACATATATGATGATAACTCCCGCAAAGCAAAAAGCAGCATCGGGATATCCCATACAGAAACAGAATATCATTGAGATAACGGAGTATACGACGATACTTGTAAAAAGAATACGCAAAACTATAAGGAGCTTTGCGGATTCTCCCTCACTTGCGGTATCCTTTGTAAAAAATGATCTTATCCTGTCTACAAGTGCCTTCATATCAAGTAATTATAACACCATATGAAGGCAAAGAAAAGGGTCGGCTTTCCGACCCTTTTCCTGTCCTGTATTGTTATGAGAGTATTTCTTACTGAAGGAGTGAGAGCACATTCTGTGTGGACTGGTTAGCCTGTGCGAGCATTGAGGTACCTGCCTGAGCGAGAATGTTGTTCTTCGTGTACTCAACCATGGTCTTGGCCATATCTGTGTCACGGATCTGGCTCTCTGCTGCTGTCGTGTTCTCAACGACGTTGTCAAGGTTGGCGATCGTGTGCTCAAGTCTGTTCTGAACAGCACCGAGGTCAGATCTCTGAGCGGATACTCTTGCGATAGCCATTGTGATCTTGGAGATAGCCTTCTTGGCATTTTCTTCCGTAGATACGCTGATACCGTCTGTAGCATCGCCTGCCTTAACTCCGAGAACTGTAGCGTTCATAGCTGAGATCTTGATCGTGATCCTCTGAGCATCAACGTTAGCTGTTCCGACCTGGAGAGTCTTGCCTGTGCCAGCGAATGAACCGTTAAGAAGGTTTAATGTATTGAACTGAGTAGACTGCGCTACACGGGTGATCTCTGCAGAAAGTGCTGAAACTTCCTTTTCAATTGCCATACGGTCAGCAGAAGTGTTGGTTCCGTTAGCTGCCTTAACTGCCAGCTCGTTCATTCTCTGAAGCATTGAGTGAACTTCTGTAAGAGCACCTTCAGCTGTCTGTACGCAGGAGATACCGTCCTGTGCGTTTGAAGAAGCCTGTGTAAGACCTCTGATCTGGCTTCTCATCTTCTCACTTATTGTAAGGCCTGCTGCATCATCTGCTGCACGGTTAACCTTGTAACCGGATGAAAGTTTCTCAGTAACCTTCTTCTGAGAATCTGTTGTGATACCGAGTGTTCTGTTGGCATTCATTGCCTGCATGTTGTGCTGTACTACCATAACCTTTTCCTCCTTGAATATCAGTGACTTCTGTCACGAACTATTACCTTTACCTGTACTATATATCGACGACGGATTTAAAAACTTAACCCCTTTTTTACATTTTTTTCTGTTTTTTTGTTTTTACGGGTTTTATACGGGTGCGTACCACTCTCCCTGGCCGCCTCCGTCAAGCCATCCGTCCTTATATTCACCGAAATATCCGCTCTCCAGTATCGTCTCATAAAATTTTCCCGCGGACATGTTGTTCCTGTACTTCGGCGTCCTGAACAGCTGCACCATATCCGGTATCTGTTCGGCATTCTCAAAAGTGATCGCATCAAAATCCTTTCCGATCCACTCCATATCCTCCTCAGTTAGGTCCTTCTCATTCACAAACCAGCTTCCCCGGCGGAGTGACCGGAAATTCCTCCTCGAATAGATATCCGGATGTTTGGCCGTCACATAAGTACCATACGTCTCAAATTCGGAAAACCCGAGCATTACATACAGGGCATCTATGACTCCTATGATCTTTTCCCAGTATTTACTGCCGTCGGCCGGTGAATCCTCGATCGCCTTTATGACTTCCTTCATAAGGTCGCACCTGAAGATCATGTGCTCCGAGATAAATGACCCTTCCGAATTCTTCTTCAGCCCGAGGAGTTTTTCTATAGTATGAAAATATCCCGGGATATATTCATTCTTAATATCAAAATACGGATGGCCGTCTTCATCAAACATACTTATAGGCCGGAGCGGAACAGTGTCCATGTCCCATGACATATAATACCTGCCGTCATATATATCAGAAAATGACATCTTCAGAAACTGCTGGTAGTACCATCCGCATCTGACCTCGCCCAGCATTTCCTCGTTCACTCTTCTGACATGGTCCTTAACGGCATCTATCACCGGCTGCCGTTTTACAAGCTCTTCCTCCCATATGACCCTGACCGGAAGACCGGCGTATCTGCCCGCAATATCATCATTAACAATATCAACAAGTTCCTTATTCCCGATAAACACCAGTTCTTCAGGCTGAAGATACCTTATCACCCTCTCGGGCTGAATGTGTCTCATCCTGAGATAATCCTTTGGGATCGTCGGGATAATGACCGTAAATCTGTTTAAAGCTTTGTCCATCATGATTCCCTTCTACTCGGATACAAACGCTGCAGCATCCTCCAGCATCTTCCAGTACTCCCTGAAAAATACATCCGCGGTTCTGAACTTTGCCATGCAGGCCGCAAAATAATCCATCTCTTCCATTTTCCACGGCTTATGTTCCGACACAAAATGAACTATTGCGGCATTTTCAATGAATATGTCGGCATATTCGTTAATAGTAAGGGGCATCGAATTGTATATCTGATCCAGCAGCTTGATATCACCTTCAAATACTATGTTCAATGCGTCCTGGTCGGGCAGGTCTCCGGCATAATCAGGGGATGCGACATGTTCCCAGAACCTGCTCATCATTTGCGAATGACGGAGTTTTTCCAGATTGAACAGAAGAACACCGGAATTGATATAATCCTTTATTCCGAGCCGCTCAACCGGATTACTCGTATAGTCGGTAACGCCGGCAAATGATTTTTCCTCCATATCGGTATTGTACAGTTCTTCTATGCTCCTGCGGACAAGTATGTCCGAATCAAGCCAGAGGACCCTGTCCACGTCGGTCATCAGTTCCGTGACATAGTACCTGAAAAAGCATTCCGGCCTCCACCTTCCCGTCGCAACCTTGATCCGTTCAAGCATCTCCTGCTCCAGTTTTGTGAAGCATACCGTGTTGCCGCTGCCGCACCCCTCAAGTTTTTTGACAAGGATCATGGCATTATCCGAAAGATCCGTGTACAGTATGTTAAGTTTTACGCCGTTATTGTTCGTAAACAGCGAATAGATGGTAGTGATCGCCGGAACAAAAAACCCGGTATTAAAAGCCATTATAATATTCATTCTCATCTCCCGCCAAGCGTCTTAAAGCGCTCTGTCAGGCTCTTTATGCTGTCAACGCCGTCAAACAGGTATGAATAGCCTCTTCTTGTATCTTTTGCGAATATATAGAACGATAACGCTATAATCCTGTAATCTTCCACAGGAAACCGCTCTCTCATCCATCCGTTCTGTATGAAAAGATAATAGCCCCTCTCATAATCCTTTTCTTCAAATGAAGCCAGAAACGCTTCATACTGCTGCTCAAACAGTTTCTTTTCCTCTCCGGCCATGATCATTTCAAGATTGGCAAAGGGAACCTTTGATATCATATCCCACATCGAGCGAAGGATCTCCACCCTCTGAGGTGATAATGCGCCGCTGTCCCTCAGGAATATTAGCGCATCGTTGGAGCCGAAAAGCGAGATATGACCAAGCTGTGTCTTGATGACCGAAAGTTTATATCCGTCATAAACAGCAGGAAGAGCATATATCGTCGGGATCCATTTGTCTATCCAGATCTCGAATATCTCCGATCTCCATATGGGCTGTGCCTTATCGCTGTATCTCTTGTCGTCAAGGCCGCTTTCTATGACCTTTATACTGCAGGAGTCCATCTCCGACAGCCTTACAAATGTTGAGACCGTCTGGTTAAAGCTATTATTTGCACATACGTTGTGGTCCCGTTCGTACCTGTCCCAGTCGATAGGATCGAGCATGGTCTTTTTGCGGCGTATCAGGCACTCCCAGTTTGTCGTAAGCGCCCCGTAATTCCCAAAGAACTGAACCGGGTCAGTATACTCCTGTTGGAGCTCCCTGTTTATCAGCTCGTATCTGTCGCGCTCATCAAGTGCGAACACGATATCGTGGTCTTCGTCCAGTGCCCTGCATATCTTATCCAGCGTTTCGCCTTCAAACCGGCATCTGTCCTTTGTGGGCCATATATAATCATATTCGCCGCATAGACCGTATCCTTTTAATACCTCGAGATATTTGGCATCTCCGCCCTTTTCGCCCGAAAGGTGCTGCATAGGAACATAATACAGATGAGGGCTGCCGGATGAGATGTACCTGTCAACCACATCCTTTGTGGCGGAGGATATGCTTGAGTCATAAACATAGATATCTATGCCCCTATTGCCGTAGGGCACGCATATCTTTTGGAGTACTTCATCCATCACTTCAGGATGTTCATGTGTAAGATAGCAGCATGCAACTTTATTCTTCATCAGTCTTCTCTTTGCATTATGACCACTCTCACAGTTTACCACAGATCCTGGCAATAAAAAAGGAACGTTGCCGTTCCTTTTGCCCTTATTGTTTAACATCCTGTGATGAGATATCCATTCCAAAGTCGCTGCTCATTGTCTGCGCATAACTGCTTGCGACCCTGAGACTGTTTCGTGTACGCCTGATCTCTTTCTTGCGGCTGCCGAAGACCTTTTCTATGATCTTGCGGTTCCGCTCCTCTCCGGTCGTTATCTTGACTCCCTGGCCGGTGACCTTCTCGATGAGCTTCTGGATCTCCCTGATCTTGTCGGCGTATTTATCCCTGTCGCCGCTAAGCTGTTCCTTCACCCTGTCATACAGGCTCTGGAAGCCTTCGTCCATCTTGATTATCCGGTCGATATACATCTGCTTCTGTGCAACGATCAGATTGAACGAATCCCAGTCGATATCATCGTATTTCTTACCGTCCACGCAGTCGTGCTGTTCCTCATTCTTCTCAATGAGGTGGTCCAGTATCTCCGACTTCTTGGTCAGGCTCTCTATCATTATCTGGATATAATCATCAACAGGCATTATAACTGTCCTCAGGCTTTATTGTTAAGCCTCATGACTTCCTTCCATGTGTCTCTCATCGTATGAAGATGCTCACTCACTTCTTCGAGAATAGCCTTATCCTTTGTCATGTTGGCTTCACGAAGCCTCTTCATTATGTAGTTATATACATTGTTAAAATCATTGGCGATCTCATACTTGAAGTTTAAAGTGATCTGGAACTCTTCTATGATCTTCTGAACCTTCATGATGTTATTATGAGCCTTCTGGACATCATCCTGCTCAATACCCATGATCGCTATATTGCAGAACTTAATGGCTCCGTCATAGAGCATAAGCGTAAGCTCTGCGGGTGAAGCCGTAAGTATCTTGTTCTGATTATACTGTGCATATGGATTGCCGGTCATGACTGCCATAATACTGGTCTCCTTGTGGGATTTATTATAACATATATTTCAATAAACTGTCAGCACATCCGGAAGGATGCGCTGACATATTTATTATGTGTGGCTTGCGTTTGTCATTATCGGTCAGCCTGCGAACAGCTGAGAGATATATGACTGCTGGGAATTGAGCGAAGACATTGCAGATTCCATTGCGGTAAACTGCTTGTAGTACTTGTCCTCCTGCTTGGCAACATAATCTTCCCACTTCTTGACCTGTTTCTCCTGATCGACATATTCGTTCTGGAGCTTCTTGTCAGAGAAGAAGTTGCCGAATGACTTATAGTTGTCCGATGTTGACTGGATCTTGTTCATTGCATCATACAGATTCTGCGACAGTTTCTGGAAGAACGTTGCTGTTGCATCGGGATTGGATGCTATCATAGCACGAAGCCTGTCTTCGTTACCGGCGGTATCGGGATCGTCCTTGTTACCGTCTATGTGATATGCATTCTTCTCATTATCCGCCGAATCAAAGTATCCGAGTGTATGGATACCGAAGCTTGACAGTGAATATGTCTTGCCGTCGATATTAAATGTGGACAGCATCGCATTTCTCATTGCGGAAGATACCGTATCAAGTTCCGAGTCACCCTTAAGGAGTGAATCCTTGATCTTCTTCTCCCACTTCTCGATCTCGTCATCGGTCATCGCATCCTTCTCTTCGGACGTGAGCGGCTCATAGCCCTTGGATGAAGCGGCATTATAGAGCTTATCCATCTCGTTCATGAGACTGCTGTATTCCTTGATGAAGTTCTTGATGTTGTAGTATATCTCATTGTAGTCCGTATCGGTAACAAGAGATATCGTTCCGGATGTAACTTCCTTCGCTGTGATCGTAAGACCGTTTATCGAGAATGTATTGCTTGCCGAATTAAACTTCGCACCGTTAAGCTCTATCTCGGCATCCGAGCCGTGAGTCATATATGCGCCGCCCTCGGCATCCGTAACTTTAAGGCCAAGCTTCTCAAGTGCCACTGCACTGTTGGGATCGGAACTGTCTGCCTCGATCGTAAAATCGTTCTTGGCACCTGACTCCTTGCTGCTTATGAACAGTCTTCCCGTCGACTCATCAAAGTTCGCATTATAGCCTGCTGCGGATACCTGATCCGTGAACTGCTTGAGTGTCATGTTCTTGCTTATTGCAATATTGGGCGTAACATATCCTTCAGTATACGTTCCGTTCTTCTTGACACCCTTGCCGATCTTAAGGACCGTGTCATCCAGGTTATATCCGAGTTCAGCAAGTGTGGTATCCTTTGTAACCTCGCCCGAGGTCTTCTCAAGCTTGGCACCGGTAAGATAGCCTGCTGCCGCAAGCTTGTTGACCTTAAGCGTCTGCGATCCGTTAACGGCATTTGAACTCGTAACAACAGATGCCTTCGTTGAATCGGAGACAGTTGTTGATTTCTTGCTGTATGCCGAGGAAAACCTCATATTGCCGGCCTGCTTTGAGAAGAACGACTTGATCTTGTTGTTCAGTACAGTCCAGGCTTCCTGTTTCCATTCGGTCTTGGTCTTTGCCTTGGTGTATTTCTCACCCTGTTTTTCGTATGCATTTACGAGTTCCTTGACCATTGAGTCGGTATCAAGGCCCGAATTCATACCTGTGATCCTGATTCTACCCATACATCGTCCTCCTTACCTCTTCTCGTCCACGAGGAGTCCGGCCATTTCCCATACCTTGGCGATCATATCCAAAGTTTTCTCGGGAGGAAGCTCTTTGATGACTTTCTTGGTTTCCTTATCGACAATCTTGATGGTGATGTGATTGGTCTCCTCATGAATACCGAACTGAGCGACCGAGTTCGCCATCTTCTTGTTCATCTCCTCAACAGCCTTCTTAACAGCCTCAGCGGTTGCGCTGGGCTCCTGCTGCTGTGAGCTTTGTCCGTTACCGTTTTCGCCATCCTTGGCCTGTGCCGCATCTACCGACAGAGTAACATTATCTACCGGCTGTGCAGCATTTTGCATAGACCCTTCCGTGAATTCATCCGCGCTTTTTTCTGCCGGCTTCGGTGCAGATATCTGCGAAGCTACCGGCTGTGCATTGAAAGTCATTGCACTGTTGATCGGTTCTATTGCCATTTTTATCACCTCCATGTGATCAACGTGTAAAACATAACAAAAATAGCGAAACCTATGGTTTCTTATGTTCTATATCGACACAGCGATTTAATTACTTAACCCTTTTTTAAAAAATTTTTTTCAGGGCTTCAAGACCTTCCGTTTCGAGGGCCTGCTTGTTTGCCTCCTGGATCTGCAGGTAAACTTCCTTACGATAGATCGGAACTTCCTTGGGTGCCGCTATACCGACCTTTACCTGGTCTCCTTTGATCTCCAGGATCGTTACTTCTATTCTGTTATCTATGACAAGTGCTTCGTTCTTTTTTCTCGATAATGCCAGCATATCATTCACCTGCCCTTTCCATATTGTCTTTGAGTATCTGATAGATCGGGAACTTTACGATATACTTCTCGTCATCGGTGATGATCTGGTTGGCCTTGCGATTTTCTCCGTTGATGACGATCGGGGCCTTGAGGTTAACAGTCATCTTCTCGATATCGTGAGGAACCGTGATCGTAACAAGAACAAGTGTGTTCTCTTCAGTCATGTTACCGAGAGGCTGCAGAAGATCATCCTCTATCTGCGGATTATAATCGGGCATCACGATCAGCGGATCGATGACCGGCATTGCAAAGGCCGGCTCCTGAATGGACTGCATCCACCGGATCCCTCCCTCGGATTCGCTGTCGTGAACAAGGAGAAAATCAGTAAGTTCCGGGAACCCTACTATCCCCTGATGGAACTTAATGAGCTTATCCTCGTCAACTTCTATCTGACCGAACAGCTTTGTTGTGATCTTCATGTCTTTGTGACCTCCTTTTTGTCAGGATTGCGCAGATGTTGGCTGTTTATGTTACCGATTCTTACAAATAATTTAATAATGTCTGCTGCGCTATCTTGCCTGCTGCAAGCTGAGCCGCTTCAAGAGCAAGCTTTGCGCTTGCAAAATCAATTGATGATTCAGTAAGCTCCGCATTGATGTTCGAATCCGCAAGCTCCTTGAAGCTCTGGAGCTGGTCCGCAACCCTTTCCTTCGTGATCGTAAGTCTCGACTGCATGCTTCCGATATTAGCAATGGCTACGTTGTTCCTGTCGGCATAGCCTGCGAACGTGTCAAGTGCCGCAGAGAACATCTTCTGCATCTTGTCTTTCTTGAAAGAGTATTCTTTCCTGGCTGCATCAAGTTCCTTCTGGACATCTTCGCCTGCCGCAAGTCTCTTTTCAAGCGCAGTCACTCTCTCATCCACATCAACGACCGACTGTGTTGCAGTAAGGAGCTCATCGATATCGCGCCCTATATCATGAGTATACACTTCATTTGCGTGCGTGTTAATAGTAATTTTCTGGTTAAAGCTTATTTCAACTTCGATATTCTGATTCTCAAATTTGGGTGTATGAGGAGTGGTTGTCTTGTCAAAGTTGAATTCCGTTGTCTTTCCGTCAACCGTCTGCTCGCAGGCGAAATAGTGCTCCGGGCGAAGATCACCTGAATTCCACTGATTTTTCGTATATCCGAATGTCACTCTCTGGTCAGGCAAAAAAGGATCAAAAGAGTTGTAATATTTCTCCATGGCCGCCTTTCCGAGGATTATCTCGCCTGTTTCCGGGATGTATACCGCTTTGTCATCAGGCACCGACAGGTACACGCCGTCAATCTCGGCCTGAGACATGCCTGTTATCGACTGCTTCGAAACATCTATCGTTGTTCCGTCCGGAAGATTGATCTTGTCGGGTATTGTTGCCGTTGCATCGTTTTTGTCATATGCCAGTCTGATCCTGTATATTTCCTGACGGTCCACGTCAAGCTCGGACTCGGGATCCGAATATGTGGGATCCGTTGCGGGAGGCACCGGATCGGTCTTTTTAGCCGCATATACATAATTGACGGACTCCACCGCTTTGGAATCGAGTGTTTCGTATATGTTGTAGCTGCTGTTAAGGTCCGTATCTGTCGCAAGGAATGTGAGTGACTCACCGGTCCTGTATCCGGTAAATACGGTTCGCTCCGCATAGTCCGCATTACCCGAAGAGTAAAGCTCCGCACGAAGGCCTTTGAGGCTTTCGAGTATCTTCTGGCGGTCGGTTGCCGTATGGTTGTCGCTCGCACCTGCTGTCAGATTCTCTTTGATATTCGTAAATATCTCATTTGTCTGCTTGAGCGCGGTCTCCGTAACGTTCATCCACGCCTGGCAGTCGGGTATGTTCTTCTTGTAATACTGGGTAAGCTGTGAGAGATTCGTGTTAAGACGAAGCGCACGGATGGCAACGACCGGATCCTCGGAAGGACGGGAAATGACCTGCCCCGTTGAGATCTGCGTATTAAGCCTGTCCTCGTTGAGCTTGTTGATATTGATATTATTCTTGGTGTTGGACGTCATCATGGCGTTGGTGATTCGCATCATAACCGTTTTCCTCCGTAGTATTTCAGAATATAAAAATACCGCTGCAAACGAATGATATCCTTATCTTTTCTTTTGCAGATACTGTTAAGGCGAACTCCGTTTCACCATATGTTGGTAGGAGGGGCCCACGAAGTGGGAAGACCCTGCCTACACGTGGAGCCCTATTCGACGAAGTCGAATTTGCATGGGCGACACTCCTTTTGTAATATATCGACACATCTCTGATATTTCTTAAGGACGCTCGGCCATATTAAACTCCGGTCTGCAGTATCAGCCGGTCATATATCTCCGTCATGACCTGTATCATCTTCGATGACAGATTATACGCCTCCTGGAACTTCACGAGGTTTAACGCCTCTTCGTCGTTATCAACGCCCGAAACACTCGTGCGCTGTGCCACGATAGCCTTGCTGATCTTATCGAAGTTCGAATAGAAGTTGTTGGCGGATGATGCCCCAAGAGCCACATCCGATGTTATGCACTGAAGGAACTCCTCCGACGAGCATCCCCTGTACTTCATCTTGGTCTTGTCAACCCTTACCTTCGAAAGCTCAAGTGTTATATCCTGTGCATCCTGACCCTGTGTAATATCTTTTGTCGTACCGAACAGGTTCACGTCCCTGACCATATCGGTATTGATATTAAAGCTTCCCGCCGTAAGCTGAAGGTAGTTATCGAAAAGCGGATCAAAATGCGTTATATGCCCAGAGGGAGGGATAGTTATATCCCAGCCGTTCTCATAATCATATTCTTTAAACTTTTTCTCGGCACTGCCACTTGTAAACAGCGCCTGGGCCTGCTTGCCGTACTCATCCTGTGCAGATATCTCTATCTTGTTCATGGCCTGGGCAAAGCTTCTGACCCACTCGTTCATCTGAGCCTGATAATACGGAATTCCCTGATAGTCGATATTAACGCCTATATAACAGTCCTTGCCCTTAAGGCCCCCGGCCGTATTGTTCGGATGATTGGCATCAGACGGAGCCAGATTAAAGGTATATTGATGATTATCCCAGTCGTATGACCACGAATCATAAACCAGGCTCTTATTACCTACAACGATGGTTCCCTCCATGTTCATCGTTACCTTGTTCATGTCAGTCAGAAAATCATAGTTAGGGTTCGAGGGGTCGATTTCAACGGTAACAGTGCTTTCTGTTGTATCTTTTACAAACTCTCCTTTTGCCGAGAAGTTCTCCCCGTTATTTCCGTCCCTAACCTCAATAAGACCCTTGAGTTGTCCTCCGAGACTCCCTCCGTAAAGATTCAGCGGGATACCTGTAAGATATATGTCGTACAGCCCGTCCGCATCGGACTGGTTGACCTTCTCATCACCTTTTCTTGCCCTGCATTCAACAGTTGAATACTCGTAATTGTTTACAAGGTTCTGTCCGCCGGCTATATCAACTATATACCTGTATATGCCCGACTCTTCATTGCCGCCTTCGGTAGTGTATATCGGGACCTCGGTAACCTTGACATCAACGATGGTGGAGAGCTGGTCAATAAGAAGGTTTCTCTTATCCCGAAGTTCATTGGCCTTAACGTGATTGACCTCTATGGTATTGATCTGCTTGTTCAGTGTCGCGATCTCGGATGCCAGCGAATTGATCTCATTCACCTTGTTCTCGATCTCATTGTTTGCATCGATCTGCAGCCTCTGCAAAGAGGTGTACATATTGTTGAAGTATTCGGTAAGGCTCTTGCACTGGGACAGAAAAGCCGCCTTTTTCGTGTCGTCTCCCGAGCTCTTATATACTTCGTCAAGGGCATCGAACATATCGGAGAATACCTTGTTGAAGCCCTGGACATCCTCGGTATCGGTAAAATAATCCTCTATCGTACGGTAATACTGCTGCTTGATCTCATATATGCCCTTGCTGGCATTGTTCTGCCAGTACGTTAGATCATAGTATTGGTTTCTGATCTGGTCTATCGATTTCGTATCGACACCGGCACCGGCCATACCATACGATGTATTTGTGCGCAGAGCATCAGCGGCAACCTGGGTTGCCTCCTGCCTCGTGTATCCTTTTGTCTCAACGTTCGAGATATTGTTACCGGTAACGTTAAGAGCGGCATTTGCCGCCTGCAGTCCGGTATATCCGATATTTAACCCGAAAAATTGTGATGTACTCATAAAGCACCTCCGCGATCGTCAGCTGCATGACTGTACTTATCAGCCAAGGCTTGACAGCAGTCTGTCGAGCATGTCATTACATGCGGTTATATATCTGGATGCCGCATTATATGCGTTCTGATACTTGATCATATTCGTCAGTTCTTCATTGGAAGATACTCCCATTATCGCATCCCTTGAATCCGAAAGGTTATGCGTTGCCGTCTGCTGCGCCGTAACGATGCTCGAGTATACGCTGCCTTCCGTTGCGACCTGTCCGACAAGTGCAGAATAGAAGTCTCTGTAATCATACTGGATCGTCAGCTCCGGGGTCAGGCTTGAAAAAGGTGTGTTGAATGCTTTTACAAGAGCATCGGCCTTTGCATGATCGACCTCTTTATCCTTTGTCACAAATCCTTCACCGAGAAGTGACGGTGTCTTTAAAAGATCCGGGTTGATCTTCATGTTCGCGATCGTATAGAGACTATCTATGTCCGCATGCGAAGGCATATCATCTTCGGGAACATAATAGTAATAATAATCCCCGGGTTGATCAGGATCTTCCATTCTTTCATATCTGGATGTCCCGAGTCTTACAAACAGTTCCTTCGGGAGTTCTTCGCCATCTTCGTATCTGGGAAGTATGTTTATATTTCTGTAATCCGGACTATCCGGATCATTGTATCTTGCAAGGGCATCATCAAGTTTTTCCTTCTCTCCGACAAGGATGTTGTTAACTTCCGTCATGAGAGAGTGGACCATATTATCAAGTTCCGCCTGAACTTTCATTACGATCGACTTGTTAGTGGGGATAACGTCCTCTTCGACCGTAGGAGGGGTCTTTGTGGGATCGTTATACTTGTATATACCATGCAGGAATGTCTCGCTCCTCATATCGGTATAGTTTGCTCTTCTGTCGCCCCTTGCAAGGACTATGGACTTGAGTTCTCCTATATCCGTATTAAATGAAGTGGCTATCTCCTCGTCCTTAATGAACACTTCCTCGTTCAGATTATGAGGCCATACCGGTGTATAGAATCCCGTACCGTTGTCCACGATGGTATCCATATGGAACACCCTGTCGCGGGCCACAAGCTGTGTTCCCTCAACCAGGACTTCGGTCGCACCGTCCGCATTTGTGTAATACGTAATGTTTACAAGCGACGAAAGCTCGTCAAGTGCTTTGTTCCTGCGGTCGCGAAGGTCATTTGCCTCCTGCTCGCCAAGTTCTTCCGTATGGATAAGATCGTTAAGCTTATGTATCTCATCACCGAGGTCATTGACCCTGTCAACAAGCTCTTTTATTCTTGCATTCAGGTTGTCCTGATAATCGGACAGTCCGTTGTAAACCGCCTGAGCTCTCTCGATGAACTGAGCAGCAGTGCTCACGAATGAGCCCTTTGTTACCGCACTTGACGGATCTTTTGCAAGTTCCTGGACCGAAGTCCACAATCCCGCAACGGAATCCTGAAATGCCACACCATCGAACTCACCCAGAAGCGTCTCTATTTCCTGTGTTGTTTCCTGGCTGATCTCATAAAAAGAAGACCTTCCGGTTTCCCTACGATACGACTTGTCAAGGAACTGATCCCTGACCTGGCGTACGATATCGTACTCGACCCCGAGGCCTATCTGCATTTTTGAAACAGAGGGGGATGTGCTTATCGTATTATAAGACATGTCCGCATGCAGAGTCTGCTGACGGACATACCCCGGTGTTTCTATATTTGAAAGGTTGTGTGCTGTTGTATGCAGCGAATTCTGGCTTGTCTGAAGTCCTGTTGCGCCTAAGAAAAGACCGCTCATCAACGACATGTGATCACCTCAAAGCTTTCGGTATCTGCATTATCTACTGTTTCGCATCAAAGCCTCTTACTGCGCCCAGGGTTTCGTGAGCGCTCACAGCGCCCCTGCCGTAATTGTTCGTCTCCGGAGCCTGTCTCATCGCCCGCATCATGTTGATGTCGAACTCCACCATTTCCAGAGACTGTGCGATCAGCTGAGCGTTACTCTCATTGATCGCTCTTACGCTGTCCACCGTGACCTTCAATCTGTCATGCACATCCGAAAGAGCCTTCTGCTCTTTTGGCTGCTTTCCCAGCAGGTCTATCAGTACAGATAGCTTTAATGTTTCAACGTCCTTGTTGATCACATCCGCAATGTCAGCGGTCACCTGCGCACGCTTTGCGTCAAGTGCGCTTATATCCGACACAACGGTTTGTTCATCATCCGTGATTTTTTCCAGAGCCGGTATGTCTCTTGCGACTATAACGGCCGCTTTTCGCTTGGACAGTTCCAGCAGCTTCTCATATTCACTGTTTTCCTTGTTCAGTGTGTCTATAAGTTCCTCAATAAGGCTTGCCACTGTTTTCCCCTTCTGCCAAGCAGGCCCTGCTTCCGATCAGTCTTCCTGATCAGAAGCTGAGCTTTTCCTCATACTTTGCAAGGAGCTTTGATGCAAAATCATCATTGCTCACGTTGTAAGTACCGTTAGCGATAGCTGCCTTGATGGGCTCCGTAACATCCTTTCTGATATCGGATGAATTGGCCACTGCAGCCTTTACGGTCTGGATATCCTTTCCGATGCTGGAGATCTGAACCTGATCTCTTCCGTAAGCAGCCTGGGCTTTACCAACCTTGCCGGGCTTTTTTGCCTGATATATCTGGCTTACGGCATTATACGCTTCTATACGCATAACTGTTCCTCCTTCCATTCCTTGTCTGGAGCTTTGCTCCCCTCGCAAAACCGCAGAACACATAGTCATTCTACAAGTTTCACTATATTTATCGACAGGAATCAGATTATCTTTATAGTCTTTGTAAAAATTTTTTCAAAAAATCATTATGTGACAGATCTATCTTCTGATGATCGTATGTCCCAGGCCTGCCGCAAACAGCTTCCATGCTCCCAGCATACAGGATGTAGCCTCTTTTCTTGTTGACGGCAGGATATACATCAGAGATGCCTCATATGCCCTTACGCTCTTCCAGCTGCCCGCAAGCTCGTTGAGATCGACCACTCCCGGCTTGCCCCATGTTGTGATAAGAAGCCTGTCCATATCCATATCCGTGATGGTCGTGAAGTGGCTCTTTACAACGGAATCCGACCCATCCACCAGCCGGAGGGAAAGGTTTGAATCGGGTGAAAAGAGCCGCACGTTATGGCGGTTACGGCACGTGAGCATTACGACGCTGCCGCTCTCCTTAAGGCCTTCCCTGATAAATTCCCTTGCTTTTTCCTTTCCGGCAAATGCTGTTGAAAGATATCTGACCTCAATATCAAGGCCGAATTTCCTGGCAAAGCGGATTATTCCTATTATAAACCCTACATTTGTAAGGCCGAATGTACTCTTTATCTTTGAAAATACCGGGGATTGCCGCTGGCAGCGGTCATAGATGCGGTTAAGCGGAAAGATCTCAAACGATCCCATGGTCTCGTAAACCCCTGTCATTAGGAGCGAAAAGTTCTCATGATCCGGATCGTCTGATGTGAGCGCATCCTTGATGGGTGCGGGAATCACTGTCGATGAAATGATCCTTTTTCTGAATTCTTTGGAAGATCTTGCCAGGCTTCGCAGGGCATTTGCGCCCGCAACCGACCCGCAACCTCCTGCGGCTTTCGTATTGGACGAAAACCACAGCTGGTTGCCACCGTAACACGGCTTCCTGTCAGGACCCGTGATCTGCAGTTGTCGGGCACGGGATATGTTCATAAAATCTGTTTTGGTTTAAGATCTATTTCTTTAATGTGACCTTGTCGAGATGCCATATGTCGTCAACGTACTCCTGGATGGTCCTGTCGGACGAGAACTTGCCGGAGCATGCGACATTCATTATCGCCATCTTGTTCCATCTCTTCGTATCCTTGAAGGCTTCGCTGATGAGCTTCTGCGTCTCGGCATATGACTCGAAGTCCTTAAGGATGAAGTATGTGTCGGCCTTTGCGGTACACTGTGTGTTAAGAAGGGAATTGTAAAGATCCCTGAACAGTTCCGTATCGTTAGGGCTGTATGTGCCGTTAACGAGCTGCATCAGCACTTTGCGTATATCGGCGTTGTTGTTGAAAATGACGTTCGGGTCATATCCGCCGTTCTGCTCATAGTTTATTACCTCGTCCGATGACAGTCCGAAGATAAATATATTCTCGGCTCCGACCTCCTCGTGCATCTCAACATTTGCACCGTCCATCGTACCGATCGTAACCGCACCGTTTAACATGAACTTCATGTTACCGGTTCCCGATGCTTCCTTGGATGCTGTAGATATCTGCTCGGAAACATCAGCTGCCGCTATGATGAGCTCGGCATTTGATACGCAGTAATCCTCAATGAAGACGACCTTGATCTTGCCGCCGATCGATGCGTCGTTGTTGATCACCTCTGCTACGGAGTTGATGAGCTTGATCGTAAGCTTTGCGTTCTTGTATCCTGCTGCAGCCTTTGCGCCGAATATGAACGTTCTCGGAACAAAGTCCATATCGGGATGCTCTTTAAGCTCATTGTACAGATACATGATATGGAGTATGTTCATGAGCTGACGCATATACTCGTGAAGGCGCTTAACCTGAACATCGAATATGGATCTGGGATCGACCTCGATACCGTTGTGCTCGAGAATGTACTTGGCCAGCCTTACTTTGTTCTGGTACTTGATGTTCATGAATTCATGCTGCGCCTTCTTGTCGTCCGCATATACCTTCAGATGACGCAGTACAGTAAGATCCGTGATCCACTCGTCACCGACATGGGCGGTCACCCACTCTGCCAGGAGCGGATTGGCATGAAGGAGGAACCTTCTCTGTGTGATACCGTTCGTCTTGTTGTTGAACTTGTCGGGCATCAGCTGATAGAAATCCTTCAGCTCCTGCTTCTTTAATATCTCGGTATGCAGCCTTGCAACACCGTTTACCGAATATGAAGCACAGATAGCCATGTGGGCCATCTTGACCTGCCCGTCGTAGATGATAGCCATCTTGCGGATCTTGTCCACATTACCCGGATGGGATGCTTCTATAAGGAGGCAGAACCTTCTGTTTATCTCTTCTACGATCTGGTATATTCTCGGAAGAAGGTTGGAGAACAGCTCTATAGGCCACTTCTCAAGCGCTTCCGACATGATCGTATGGTTCGTGTATGCCACGGTCTTGGTCGTAACGCTCCATGCATCTTCCCAGCCGAGTCCGTAGTCGTCCATCAGTATACGCATAAGTTCGGGTACCGTAAGAGTCGGATGCGTATCATTCATCTGGAACGTTACCTTCTCGTAGAGTTTCTTGATATCGTCATGTTTTCTCATGTACTTCTCAACAGCTTCCTGAACGCTGGCCGATACGAAGAAGTACTGCTGCTTTAAGCGGAGCTCTTTTCCGGCATAGTGATTATCGTTGGGGTAGAGCACTTCGCAGATGTTTCTGGCAAGGTTCTCCTGTTCAACCGCAAGACGGTAGTCACCCTTGTCAAAAGAGTCGAGCTGGAAGCACTCAACCGGCTGTGCATCCCAGATACGAAGAGTGTTGACAACACCGTTTCCGTAACCGGGGATCGGAAGATCGTAAGGAATAGCCTGAACGCTCTGGTAGTTTTCCTGCGAGAAATGATTTTCGCCCTTCTCATCGACGTTAACGACAACGTTACCGCCGAACTTGACTATCTTGGCATATTCCGGACGGCGGAGCTCAAACGGATATCCGTCCTTGAGCCAGTTATCGGGAGCTTCGACCTGGAAGCCGTCCCTTATCTGCTGGCGAAACATTCCGTAACGGTAACGGATCCCGCAGCCGTATGCACTGTAACCAAGTGTTGCAAGAGAATCGAGGAAGCATGCTGCCAGTCTTCCGAGACCTCCGTTTCCGAGAGCCGGATCCCTTTCCTGGTCCTCGACGATGTCGATGTTGATGCCAAGCTCATCGAGAGCTTCACCAACCTCTTTGTATTCTTTTAAGTTGATCATGGCATTTCCCAGGGCTCTTCCCATCAGGAATTCCATCGACAGATAGTACACCGTCTTAGGGTCTTCCTTCTCATAAGCCTTCTGGGTCTCCAGCCAGTTGTCTATGATCGTATCCTTGACCGTATAGGCAACAGCCTGGTATACCTGCTGTTCATTCGCTTCCTCAAGGGTCTTTCTAAAGAGAGCCTTGACGTTTTCCTTAACCTGCTTTTTGAATGTTTCTTTGTTGAAACCTACCCTGCGTCCTGCCATCAATTAACCTCCTGTTTATTGTTTCTTAACGCCAAGCGTGACATCCTGTCCGTTTATGTTCCAGTCCTTGACATAACCGTCGGTAGTCCCGAGAGTGATGTCGTCTGCAAGAACTTCCTTCATGATCGCTTCCTTGTTTGAAGTAAGGACTTCTTCGATCTTTGCGTTATCCTTTGCATAGACCCTTATCCTGTCCATGACCTCGAATCCGGCTTCCTTGCGCATAGTCTGGATCTTGGATACGATCTCGCGGACAAAGCCTTCCTCTATGAGTTCGTCTGTAAGCTTCGTATCAAGAACGACCGTGATATTGCCTTCACTCAGCGATTCAAATCCTTCCTGCTGGGTCATCTCGATAAGAAGATCTTCCTCGGCAAGTTCTATGCTTGTTCCGTCAACGTCAAACTTGAGCACTCCTTCGCTCTTAAGCGTATCCATCGCTTCATTACCGTCGACCTGCTCAAGATATTTCTTGATCCCGCCGAGCTGTTTGCCGTATTTGGGTCCTACGGTCTTGAGCTGCGGTTTCATGTTATAAGTGGTGAACTCCCTTACGTCATCGGTAAACAGGACACTCTTGACATTAAGCTCATCCTCTATGATCTGCCGGTAGAACTCATCAAGCTTAAATTCCGCCTTTATAAACATCTTTGCGATCGGCTGCCTGTTCTTGATGTTGGCCGCATTTCTGCACGCACGTCCCATGACAACGCTCTTTAATACATGGTCCATGTTGTCTTCAAGCTCATGATCGATCCATGCGCTCTTAACCTCGGGAAAATCGCACAGATGTATGCTCTCGGGAGCACCGGAGTCAATGGAACATACAAGATTCCTGTATATCTGCTCCGTCATGAACGGGATCATCGGAGCCGCAGCCTTGGATACTTCGACAAGTGCCGTGTACAATGTCATGTAGGCATTGATCTTATCCTGCTCCATGCCCTTTGCCCAAAACCGTTCACGGCAACGCCTTACATACCAGTTTGAAAGATCATCGACAAAATCCTGAAGCGCCCTTGCTGCCTCGGGGATCATGTATTTATCAAGGCTTGAATCAACCGTTCCTATCGTGGACTGAAGCTTTGACAGGATCCATCTGTCCATTACGGGAAGTTTGTCATATTCAAGTGTGTACTTTGTCGCATCAAAATCATCTATGTTCGCATACAGAACAAAGAAAGCATATGTGTTCCAGAGTGTTCCCATGAACTTCCTCTGGCCTTCCATGACCGCCTTGTCATGGAATCTGTTGGGAAGCCACGGTGCGGAGTTGATGTAGAAGTACCAGCGGATCGCATCGGCACCCATCGTTGCAAGAGCATCGAACGGATCCACCGCATTACCCTTTGATTTGCTCATCTTCTCGCCGTTCTCGTCAAGAACGAGCCCGAGAACAATGACGTTCTCATATGCTGCTTTGTTAAAGAGCAGGGTTGACTCGGCAAGAAGTGAATAAAACCATCCTCTTGTCTGGTCTACGGCTTCCGATATGAACTGGGCGGGGAACCTGGATTCAAACAGTTCCTTGTTCTCAAACGGATAGTGGTACTGGGCAAAAGGCATCGCTCCGGAATCGAACCAGCAGTCGATGACCTCCGGTACGCGGTGCATCTGCTTGCCGCACTTGGGACACTTGATCGTAAAATCATCTATATAAGGTCTGTGAAGCTCAACGGTAAGCGCATCCTCTCTTCCGGAAAGATCGGCAAGTTCCTGTCTGCTTCCAATCGCATGCCTGTGTCCGCATTCGCACTCCCAAACATTGAGCGGAGTTCCCCAATAACGGTTACGCGATACGGCCCAGTCCTGGATGTTCTCCAGCCAGTTCCCGAACCTCCCCGTACCGATCGATTCGGGGATCCAGTTGATCGTATTGTTATTTCTGATAAGGTCGTCCCTGACCTTGGTCATCTCGATATACCATGACTCGCGTGCATAGTATATAAGAGGTGTAGAACATCTCCAGCAGTGAGGATAGTCATGCTCTACCTTCGGTGCGCTAAAGAGGATCCCTCTCTTATCAAGTTCTTTTAATACTTCGGGATCTGCGGATACGGCGCCTGCGTCTATCTCCGCCTGTGTCGGCTTTGCACGCATGCCGGCAAAGGGCGTCTCGGGTTTCATGACACCCTTTTCATCGACCATCTGGACAAAGGGCGCATCATATTTTCTTCCCACCCTTGCATCGTCTTCACCGAATGCCGGTGCGATATGAACGATACCGGTACCGTCGGCCATCGTAACGTAGTCGTCACAGTATACGAAGAATGCTTTCTTGTTCTGCGCATCCGCACAGTCCTTGGCGCACTGGTATAACGGTTCATACTCCTTGTATTCAAGATCGGTACCCTTGTACGTCTCAAGAACAGTATAGGCGCTTACTCCCTCGGCGCGCTCTATGCCGGACAATACCGAATCGGCAAGGGCCTCGGCAAGAATATACGTATAGCCGTCAGCTGCTTTTACCTTAACATATGTATCTTCGGGATTGACGCAAAGACCGATGTTGCTCGCAAGCGTCCAGGGAGTCGTCGTCCATGCGAGGAAATAAGCATCCTCATCCTTGATCTTGAACCTTACGATCGCGGTGCGCTCTTTAAGGGTCTTGTAACCCTGGGCAACCTCGTGTGAAGACAGAGGGGTTCCGCATCTGGGGCAGTAAGGAACGATCTTGAAGCCTTTGTACAAAAGGCCCTTGTCCCATATCGTCTTTAATGCCCACCATTCACTCTCGATAAAATCATCATGATATGTAACGTACGGATCGTTCATGTCGGCCCAGAACCCTACAGTCCCGGAAAAATCCTCCCACATGCCCTTGTATTTCCATACGCTTTCCTTACACTTGTCAATGAACGGGGCGAGTCCGTATTCTTCGATCTGCTCCTTGCCGTCAAGACCGAGGAGTTTTTCAACCTCAAGTTCGACCGGAAGACCGTGCGTATCCCAGCCGGCCTTTCTCGGGACATAGTATCCCTTCATCGTGCGGTATCTCGGGATCATATCCTTTATGACACGCGTCAGTACATGTCCGATATGCGGTTTGCCGTTTGCCGTCGGGGGACCGTCATAAAACATGTAGGTCTTTGCTCCCTCACGGTTCTTTAAACTCTTTTCGAATATATCGTTTTCGGACCAGAATTTTTCGATCTCTTTTTCACGTTCCACAAACCCGAGGTCCGTTGATACCTTTTTATACATTTTCTTTCTTTTCTCCTGTTACTTCATTTGTTGTTTCTATATCGTTATCACCCGCATTTTCCGGGGCATCCGCTTTATCATCTTTCGGTCTGTCAACGGGAAACAGCTTGTCCCTGTAATCCTCAAGGCCGAGAAGGAGAGCCACGCCAAGCACTCCGCACGTTACCGCCTCTCCGAGACCGACCATCAGAACGCTCCTCCAGAACGGAGGTTCGTCAAAACCGAGCATAAATGTGTATATCGCCGGAACGGCAAACGCGATTATTATGATGGGCGGGAACACGACCGCAAACTTCTTTTTGCGAAGCAGGTAGCTGGCAAATGCCGCGACAGCCGTGGCAAGGCTTCCGTATATCACATCCGCAGTCGGAAGACCCATGGAATAATTGGCGCCAAAGCACCCCAGAAACAGGCCCGGTATCGCAGCCGGAGTAAAGTAAGGAAGCACGGTAAGGGCATCCGATATGCGAAGCTGGAAATTAAGACCGTTCGCCAGCTGGAACGCGTTTGCGATATATGTCAGGATCCAGTACAACACCGCAATGGCAACTGTCTGGATCAGATAGATGGTGATTTTCCTGCGCATTGCCTTCTCCTACTGTTTGTACCTGCTACTATAGGCAACCCTGTCGCTTACCTGAACTCCCGCAAGCTTTCCTATGACATGCGTCGTATTGGACATCTTGCCTCCGACAACAACGGGTTCATATACAACTCCGCCCGTTGCGTTATGGTTACTGTATACGCTGATATTTATGACACCGCCGTTTGTTGCGGCCATGATCTGTATCGGATATGAGTAAGGGTTGATGAATTTGTAATCAAGCTTTGCTCCCGAGATCGTAGCGTCAAGACCGGATCCGATATAGCTCGAGCGGTGGCTGTGATTATGATGCTCGACGGGAACGATTCCGGCACGGAGCATCGCAAGATTTAACGTTGAGCTTACCTGACATATCCCGCCGCCAAGACCTTTGACGTATGTGTCTCCATTGATCACGTTTCCCATACCGTATCCGTTTGCTACGGTCCTCGGTCCGAATGCCGCATCGCATGAGAAAAGCTGTCCGGGCATGATTATCATGCCGTTGATCTTGGACGCAGCATTCCTGATATTCTGAGCCCTGTCCTCGTTCGCACGGAACTTGGTCGATGCTTCAGAAAGCTTGGTATCTATTCCGCTTGCGGTGGCAAGTAAAGCCGATGCATCCGCAGGTGTGTTATTGTTCTGAGCAGTCACCTCTGCCGCATGGGACGCAACTTCTGCCTGTGCACCCTTCTCATAGCGGGTAAGATCTATGTTTACCGAAGTGCTGCCGGATACGATCGCACTCTTTACGGCAGAAACAACGGCGATCTTATCTACGACCGCTTCTCCGTTTGTCTGGAAGGCGAGCTGGTCGACAAGAGCTCCCACATCCCGAAGGCCGTCAGTGTCAATGCCGGCTTTGATCTGTTCGACTTCGGTATCGTAAATCTGTTTTGTAAATACCTTGTCCTGATATGTCATGATGATACTCGTAACGCCCTCCGCAAACACGTTTGACGGAAACGCCAGAAGCACCGATAACAGCACTGCGGCAAGACATGTTATCTTTTGATCTTTCTTTTTCATAATATCTCTCCCGACCCCCCGCTCTGCGGGTCCTATAATACGGCATTGCATACGGAGTTAGTTTATCACACAAACCCCTTTTGGGCAAGATACGGAGCGGGGTTTTAATATGATGTTTTTTGGTGTAAAATAGGGAAGAGTGGGAGGAGATTTACATGGCAGACAGGTTATTTATCATAATACCCGCATATAATGAGCAGGATAATATCAGACAGGTTGTAGCCGACTGGTATCCTGTGGTCGAAAAACACGGAAATGACTCGCGTCTTGTAGTTATCGATGACGGGAGCCGTGATGATACATTCAAGATACTCCAGCAGCTTTCTGCAAAACTTCCGAACCTTACTGCACTTACCAAGCCAAACGCAGGACACGGCGCAACGGTCCTATACGGATATAAATATGCTCTTGATAACGGTGCCGATTACATCTTCCAGACGGATTCAGACGGACAGACGCTTCCCTCGGAGTTTGAACCCTTCTGGATCGCAAGGACAAAATACGATATCACGATCGGTTACAGAAACAAGAGAAGAGACGGATTTTCGCGCATACTCGTGACAAGGATACTTCGTCTTGTGGTCCATATATGCTTCGGAGTGTATGTCCTTGATGCCAATACGCCCTACAGGCTGATGAGTGCGAAAACCCTTGCCGAAAACATCAAATACGTTCCCGATGATTTTTTCCTGACGAATGTTGCACTCTCTGCCATCTACAAAAAGCGCAGGCAGAAGGTTCACTTCATACCGATATCATTCAGGCCGAGACAGGGTGGTACCAATTCCATCAACCTCGTCAAGATCTTCAAGATAGGAGTGTCGTCACTTCGCAGCCTGTCGCTTATCAACTCTAAAATATAACGGAAGAGTGAGACAGGGGGAAGAGTGAGACAGGCGGACAGAGG
>JAFXQX010000032.1 GCA_017526745.1 Lachnospiraceae bacterium
AGAGGAGGAACGCCAATGACGAAGTCATTTTCAGATGCGTTCCGACGAACTGGCAGGACGACGAAGGAGTCGTGCCGATACCTCATGAAAGGAGGAGAGATAGAGTATGGACGGAATGCTATCACAAGATGAAATAAATGCTCTGCTTAGCGGCGGAATACCTGACGCACCTGCCGATGACGCCCCCGCTGACGCTTCCTCCGATGCACCGGCTGATGCAGCACCCGCAGCCGCGACCGGTTCGGTGCAGGTCGATGAGAACGCTCTTACGGACGAGGAAAAGGATGCGATCGGTGAAGTTGCCAATATCAGCATGGGTACGAGCGCCACAACACTTTACTCGCTCGTAAACAGGAAGGTAAACATCACCACCCCGGTCGTCGACCTGTCGACATGGGATACGATAGTAGCCGAATACGAAAGACCGTGCGTCTTCATCAAGATCAAGTATACCGAAGGTCTTGAAGGTACTAACATCTTGATACTGAAGGAACATGATGTTAAGATCATTACGGACCTGATGATGGGTGGAGACGGTACCAATATAGAAGAGACCGAACTGACAGACATCCACCTTTCGGCCATATCCGAGGCGATGAACCAGATGATGGGATCAAGTGCCACATCACTTTCATCAATGCTCGGAAGGATGATAGATATCAGCCCTCCCGAAGCAAACCTCGTAGATGTGTCTGGTATCGATGAACAGGGTGATCTTTCCTCATTCCTCTTATCGACCTTTGTAAGGATTACATTCAGGATGCAGATAGGCGATCTGGTTGACAGCAAGATCATGCAGTTGTATCCTATTGACTTTGCAAAGAACCTTTACGATTACTTCATGGACAGTCAGGAGCCGCAGGAGGCTCCGGCCCCGGAACCGGCACCCGCGCCGCAGATGTCAGCGCCGTCGATGCAGGCACCGCCGATGGGACAGAGTATGGGGGCACCTTCGATGCCGCCTCCGAACATGGGAATGCCCCAGATGGGCGCTCCGGGCATGGACTTTTCGATGGGAATGGGCATGCAGCCCCAGATGGCTCCACAGCAGATGGGAATGGGCATGCCGAACATAAATATCCAGCCGGCAAGCTTCACTCCGTTCTCGACGGACGTAAGCGCGATGCAGTCGCAGGAAAACATCGCCCTCATAAAAGATGTGCCCTTAGAGGTCACTGTAGAATTGGGCAGGACAAGTAAGGCAATTTCTGATATACTAGACTTTGCACCGGGCACGATCATAGAACTGGACAAGATAGCCGGTGAGCCTGTAGATGTTCTCGTAAACGGCAAGCTGGTCGCTAAAGGCGAAGTAGTAGTCATAGAAGAAAACTTTGGTGTAAGAGTCACCGAAATAATCAACTAAGCTAGAATAGAGGAGAAGAACGATGGCAAAAAACATTCTTATCTGTGATGATGCAGCATTCATGCGCATGATGATCAAGGACATTCTTTCGAAGAACGGTTACAACGTAGCCGGCGAAGCAGAGAATGGCGCAAAGGCCGTTGAGAAATATAACGAGCTCAAGCCCGACCTTGTACTCATGGACATCACGATGCCTGAGATGGATGGTATTCAGGCACTCAAGAAGATCAAGGAAGGCGACCCCTCTGCACTTGTTATCATGTGCTCGGCAATGGGTCAGCAGGCTATGGTTATCGAGTCGATTCAGGCCGGTGCGAAGGACTTCATAGTTAAGCCTTTCCAGGCAGACAGAGTTATAGAGGCAGTTAAAAAAGTCGTAGGATGATCTGTATGATACTTGCGGAACTTTCCGACAGGGCAGAAAGCTTTACACAGTTTCTGACCGTGATTTTGGTATTTGTTTTGGTGCTTGCATTAACGTACTTTACCACAAGGTTTGTCGGAAATTACCAGAAAGCAAGATCAGTGGCCGGAAACTTTGAAGTCATTGAGACTTACAGGATCACTAACGGCAAATATCTCCAGATAGTTAAGATCGGAGAAAAGTACGTGGTCATCGGTATCGGCAAGGATAACATCACAACCATCTGTGAACTTGAGGCCGGTGATATCAAGACTGCAGCCGGGCAGCCGGATAAGGCACCTGAGGTATTCAGGTCCGTTCTGGAAAAAGCAAGGCAGCGGCTTTCCAAGTAAAGGCGTCGGATAAAATGAGAAATAGCGGTAGCATTGGGGGCAGAAGAGTATTTGTTTTCTTTTGCTTCCTTGTGTATATAGTGGCATTTTTCTTTATGTCACCCATAAATGCATATGCCAGCGAAGTAAATGATCTGGGTATCACGACAGAGTCTGAACCAAGACGGCCGACCGTGATAAACGAACCCGGCTCGGCAGAGGATGCAGCGGACCTGAGGGAGCTGAACATATCCAATAATCTTTCGGTGACCTACACCGATGCTCAGGGAAACCTCTCGGGGACACTTCGTATACTGATCATACTCACCCTTATCGCGATGGCGCCTTTCCTCGTGATAATGATGACAAGCTTCACGAGGATCCTCATCGTTCTTCATTTTGTCAGATCGGCTCTCGGTACTCAGACAGCACCCCCGAACCAGGTGCTTGTAGGACTGACTCTGTTTCTGACTTTTTTTATTATGAACCCGGTCATCACCCAGATAAACGATACTGCGGTCAAACCTTTTGAGGCCGGCGAGATGACCCAGACCGAATTTGTCGATACGGCGCTCGAACCGCTCCGGGAGTTCATGTATCCTCAGACACAGACCAAGGATGTAAGGCTGTTCATGGATATCGCAAAGATAGACAGCGTTGAATCCATTGAAGACATACCGACGCGCGTGCTTGTTCCGGCATTTGTTATAAGCGAACTGCGGCGTGCCTTTATCATAGGATTTTTGATATATATCCCGTTCATCGTCATAGACATGGTAGTCGCCTCTACGCTGATGTCCATGGGTATGATGATGCTGCCGCCGACCACGATCTCGATGCCGTTCAAGATACTTCTCTTCGTACTTGCCGACGGCTGGAACCTTGTGATCGGAAACCTGGTCAAGACATTCTATTAAATGTTGCAAGGAGGGGAAATAACTATGATGGATATCGATAATGTAACGACGATCACTCGGACCGCACTGTACACGATCATAAAGTGTTCATCTCCCATGCTCCTCGTATCGCTTGTGATCGGACTGTCCGTATCGATCTTTCAGACCGTCACATCGATCCAGGAACAGACACTGACATTCGTCCCGAAGGTCATCGGCATCTTTGCGGCGATAATGATTCTCGGTCACTGGATCCTTAATGAAGTGGTAGCTTACACCCAGGCGCTGTGGGGTGATTTTTCCCTGTATATCAGGTAAGAGATGATAAACTATCCGTTTACTTTTGAAGATCTCGAGTTCTTCCTGCTCGTACTTGCAAGGATCAGCTCATTCGTTTTTGTGGCACCGTTCTTCTCGATGTCTAATACGCCGAGAAGACTTAGGGCGGGATTTTCGCTCCTGGTGGCAACCCTTTTGTTCGGTGTGCTGCCGGATCATAATGTGCCTGAGTATTCAACGGTCCTCGGATATTCGATAATAGTTCTGAAGGAGACGATAACGGGCCTTATCATAGGGCTTGGCGCAAATATATGCATGTCGATCGTCAACTTTGCCGGTAAGGTCGCCGACATGGAGATCGGTCTTTCGATGGTCCAGCTGTTCGACCCCCTGACAAGGGAAGGCACCGGTTTCATGGGCAGTTTTTACCAGTACATACTTATACTGATCATGCTCATCACGAACATGCACTATTATTTCCTAAGGGCGATCGTGGAGACCTTCTCCATAATTCCGATCGGCGGCGCAAAGTTTTCTTCAACGAAGATCATGACGACTATGATAACTTTCATGACTGACTTTATCACGGTATCGTTTAGGATCTGCCTTCCGATCGTTGCGGCGATGCTGCTTCTTAATGCGATCCTTGGAGTTCTTGCCAAGACTGCACCGCAGATCAATATGTTTTCGGTCGGTATCCAGATCAAGATAGTTGTGGGGCTTGGGATACTGTTTCTGACGATAGGGACCATACCGAGTGCGTCGGAGTTCATCTTCAAAGAGATGAGGATAATGGTCACTGCAATGGTAGAGAGCATGAGATGATTATTCGACAGGGGAGAGTGTGTTGATAAGGGACGATCTGCAAAAAATCGAACTGCTGCAGCTTGATCTCCAGCTGTTTGCCAAGGAAGGTCCCGGAGGCGAGAAGACCGAACCGGCTACCGACAAGAAACTTGACGATGCCCGGAAGGAAGGCCAGGTAGCAAAGAGTAAGGAACTGGGGCAGGCCTTTTCACTGCTGGCACTCTTTATCATCTTAAAGATCTGGGCCGGTACGATCGGCCATGAATTTCTGAACGGATTCCGTCTCAACTATTCAAGGATGAATGAGCTGACCACGCTTGTGAACGGCCAGATCTCCATCAAGGATTTCTGCAGGCTCATGAACCTTAACATCACGCGCATGGCCGTCATGCTCGCACCGGTGTTCATAGCGGCACTCGTTATCGCGATCGTCGTTGATATATTCCAGGTCAAATGGAGGCCTACCGCCAAGCCGCTTCAGCCGAAGTTTTCCAAGATCAATCCGATAAGCGGGTTCAAGAGGATATTCTCGGTTGAAAAGCTCCTGGAACTGTTAAAATCACTTATCAAGCTTTTTCTGCTCGGGTATCTTGCATATTCCACGATCAGGGGACAGTTCGCAGTCCTGTTTTCGCTGTTTGACATGGAACTTATCTCGGCGATCAGGGTCATAGGGGATATAGCGATCAATCTCGGACTCAAGATCAGTGCGTTTTATATAGTCATCGGATTTGCCGATTACGGCTACCAGAAGTGGAAGTTTTCGGAAGACATGAAGATGACGAAGCAGGAAGTCAAGGATGAATGGAAGAACGCCGAAGGAGATCCTGCAGTAAAGGGAAGACAGAAGCAGAGAATGCAGGAAGCCTCAAGAAGAAGGATGATGCAGGCTGTTCCTTCCGCAGATGTGGTCATTACGAACCCCACGCATTTTGCCGTTGCGGTAAAGTATGACGTTACCGTTTTTGATGCACCTTACATTGTTGCAAAAGGTGAGGATTTTCTCGCAGCGCGTATCAAGGAAAGAGCTGCGGAGGCCGGTGTCGAGATAGTGGAGAACAAACCTCTTGCGAGGATGCTCTATTACAATGTGGATCTTGGCAGCCCGATACCGCCCGAACTGTATCAGACTGTTGCCGAGATACTGGCAGTGATCTACAACGCTCGCCAGGCAGGATAATTAATGTTGTAAGGAGGGGCCCATGTAATGGGAAGATTCCTTACTACACCGCGAGCTCTCATTCGACAAAGTCGAATTTGAAATGAGCGAGCGACCTTATAAATGTTGTAAGGAGGGGAGGTGAGATAAATGCTGAAGAAGTTTGCTGCAGCCGACGTAGGTGTGGCGCTGTATCTTCTGTGCGCATTTATATTCCTCATCGTTCCCATTCCGTCATCCGTGCTGGATGTGGCACTGGCGCTCAATATCTCGGTCGCTTTTGCCGTATTGTTCAATACGATGTTCGCCAAAGAGGTCCTGGATATGTCATTTTATCCGACTCTTTTGCTGTTCACGACCATATTCCGTATATCGCTCAACGTTTCTTCGACCAGACTGATCCTGTCAACTGGGTCTCCCGGAAACGTTGTCGAGACATTCGGACAGTTCGTCGGCGGCGGCGATCTGATCATGGGTACGATCGTGTTCATCATACTGATCATCATCCAGTTCATGGTCATCAACAAAGGTTCGGAAAGAGTTGCCGAGGTTACGGCAAGATTCACCCTCGATGCGATGCCCGGTAAACAGATGGCGATCGATGCAGACCTTAATACCGGAGCGATAACGGATGAAGAGGCCAAGCAGCTCCGTGCAAAGATACAGGAAGAAAGCAGTTTCTTCGGTTCCATGGATGGTGCGGTCAAGTACGTAAAGGGAGATGCGACCGCAGGTCTTATCATCACCTTCATAAACATCATCGGCGGTATAGCGATGGGAATGCTCCGTCAGGGGATGGACTTTAACGGAGCCATACAAAAGTACACGATACTTACGATCGGTGACGGACTCGTGTCACAGATACCGTCACTTCTCATATCGCTTTCGACAGGTATACTTGTCACAAAAGGATCCAAGGAAGCGGACTTCGGAACGGTCCTCGTATCCCAGCTGTTCGGGCTTCCCAAAGCGATGTATTTTGTCGGCGGAGTCATCTGCTTCCTCGGCATAGTCACACCGCTTAATGCGATACTGTTCCTTGCGATCGGACTGCTGTTCATCGTGAGCGGCAGAGTTGTGGCAAACAGCATAGAGGTTGGCAAGACCGAACGGAGCGTAGAGACCGAGGAGGAAGAGGCCGAAGAGGTGCGCAAACCGGAGAACGTCGTATCGCTCCTGCAGGTCGATCCGATCGAACTCGAATTCGGTTACGGTATCATCCCTCTTGCGGATGTCAACCAGGGCGGTGACCTGCTTGACCGTGTCGTAATGATACGTCGTCAGGTCGCACTCGAACTCGGTACCGTTGTTCCGATCATAAGACTGAGGGATAACATACAGCTTAATCCCAACCAGTACATAATCAAGATCAAGGGAATACAGGTCAGTGAAGGTGAGATACTGTTCGATCACTACATGGCCATGAACCCCGGTTTTGTTGAAGAAGAGATCTCCGGTATCCCGACATTTGAACCGTCGTTCCATCTGCCGGCCCTGTGGATCACCGAGTCACAGAGAGAGCGTGCGGAGTCGCTCGGATATACGGTCGTCGATCCTCCGTCCATCATCGCCACTCACCTGACGGAGATCATAAGGACGCATATTTCCGAACTTCTCACACGTCAGGATGTGCAGAACCTTATCAACAACATCAAGGAGACAAACCCGTCGCTTGTTGATGAACTGACACCCAAACTTCTCGGCCTCGGCGAGATCCAGAAGGTACTCCAGAACCTGCTCAAGGAAGGTATATCGATTAGAGACCTTCTGACCATATTCGAAACGCTTGCGGATCATTCGCCGGTCACAAGGGATACGGATGTTCTTACGGAGTATGTAAGGCAGAGCCTTAAGCGCGCCATCTCGGCCAAGTATTTTGCGGCAAACGAGGCAACGAGCGTTGTGACTCTCGATCCCAAGATAGAGCAGGAGATCATGAACTCCGTCAAGCAGACCGAGCAGGGTGCATATTTAACGCTCGATCCGGACCGGGTAAAAGAGATAATGAAGTCGGTCGGCGAAGAGGTCGAAAAACTGGAGAACCTCGGCAAGAATCCCATAGTCATCACTTCACCGATAGTAAGAATGTACTTCAAGAAACTTACGGAAGATTATTATCAGGATCTTATAGTTGTATCGTATAATGAGATAGACACTAATGTTGAACTGCAGTCAGTCGGAATGGTAACAGCTTAATGATAATCAAGAAATTTCAGGCAAAAACCGAAGAGGAAGCGGTAAGCGCCGCACGGAAGGAAATGGGAGAGAACGTCGTCATCATGAGCGTTCGTTCTCTCAAGAAAAAAGGCCTGTTCTCCTTCCTTAAAAAGCCGGTCGTGGAAGTGACCGTAGGCATGGAGGAAGAGACGGAGCGCCCGGCGGCAAACGCATTTTCCATGCTCGCCCAAAAGAGCGTCGGACAGACCATCAACCGCGGAATGGTAAGACAGAGCCCCGACATCATCGATGAGCCGGAGCCGGTTGAGTCCGTCAAGACGGAGAAAGTCATTGAGCAGAGACTCGACAACCTCCAGTCGCTTCTTGAAAAGCAGCTTGTAAAGACACATGAAAAGGATGATTTTGAAAAGAACGTTCCCGAGGACTCATCCGTACAGTTTTTAAAGCTTGTCTACAAAACACTCATCGACAATGAGGTGTCTGAAAAATATGCCAACGAGCTTCTTGATGAGGTCAGTAAGATCGACACCGCAAAAGCAAGCGTGGATCTGATACTCGGAAACATCTACCAGAAGATGATACTGAAGTTCGGCCAGCCGGTGACCATACCGCTCGGACTCGACAGGCAGCGCGTGATCTTTTTCATAGGACCGACCGGTGTCGGCAAGACAACCACGATCGCCAAGATCGCATCACAGCTTTGCGTCAATCAGAAGAAAAAAGTTGTTCTTCTTACGACAGATACATACAGGATCGCAGCTGCCGAACAGCTCAAGACATATGCGAGCATCCTCGATGTTCCTTTCCGGGTCATCTACACCGAAGAGGAGATGACGGAAGCGGTCAGGGATTACGGCGGATATGATTATATCCTCGTTGATACTGCGGGACACAGTCAGCACAATACCGAGCAGAAAGATTCCATGGCACATTTCCTGCGCAGCATCGATGACTCTGTCGACAAGGATACATATCTTGTCGTATCCGCAACGACCAAGTACAGGGATCTTCTTGCGATAGCGGATGCTTACTCCGAGTTCACCGATTACAAACTGATCTTTACGAAACTTGACGAGACAACAACACTCGGAAACCTGTTCAACCTCTGCATGTACACAGGAGCATCGATGTCGTACGTGACATGCGGACAAAACGTTCCCGACGATATAGAAGTCTTCTCGCCGCAGTCGACCGTCAAACAGCTCCTGGGAGGTAAATGATGGATCAAGCAGAAGGACTTCGAAACATAATAAAGCAGAATCAGGTCAACCGACGCCCCGCCGCAAGGGTCATCACCGTAACGAGCGGCAAGGGCGGAGTTGGCAAGTCGAATGTGTCGATCAACCTTGCGGTGCAGTTTCGCCGGATGGGCAAGAAGGTCATCATTTTTGATGCGGATTTCGGCATGGCTAACATTGAGGTCATGTTCGGCGCGATCCCCAAGCACAATCTTGCCGACCTGATATACCACGGCATGAACATACGCGAGATAATAACGATGGGCCCTATGGACATCGGATTCATCTCGGGCGGATCGGGCATAGCGAGCCTTTCGAATCTGGGCAAGGATTATATAGATTATCTGATAAAAAATCTGTCCGAGCTCGACCTTCTCGCCGATGTTATAATAATAGATACGGGAGCGGGAATAAGTGATGCGGTCCTTGAGTTTCTGGTCGCAAGCGGAGAGATCCTTCTTGTTACGACACCTGAGCCGACATCCATCACCGATTCGTATTCGCTCTTAAAGGGACTCGGACGTCATCCGAGATTTGACAGGGAACATACGGCCGTCAAGGTCGTTGCCAATAAAGTGGGAAGCTTTGAGGAGGGACGGCAGCTGTATACGAAGCTCAACGCTGTTGTCAACAGATACCTCAAGATACCGCTCATGCTGATCGGCGTCGTGCCCGAAGACCATGATCTTCAGAAGGCCGTCATGCAGCAGATGCCCGTATCGATAAGCAATCCGAACGCAAAGAGTTCGAGGGCCTTTACCGATCTTGCGACTGCTCTTGAGACGAACGCGACTGATCCTGTATACCACAAAAGAGGGATGGCGGGATTTTTCGCATCCATGATAAGATAGAACTGCGGAGGTTTACCAATGATTTCAAAATTTGTCCAGGTAGGCAACAAGATAGAGATCGAGTCCATCAAAAAGACGACGGGCGAGCTCGGTGAGGTGACAAGAAAGACTTACCGCAGCGAACTGTATGATATCGAGAGCGAGGATATCATCAAGATCGCCATGCCCATGGAACAGAGCAAGATAGTGCTGCTGCCGGTCGATGCCGAATACAGCCTGTGCTTCTATACTCCCAACGGGCTCTACCAGTGCCTTGCAAGGGTCGTTGAGCGATACAAGAGCAACAATCTGTTCGTTCTTTCGATGGAACTTGAGACAGACCTTCAGAAATACCAGAGAAGAGAGTATTACCGACTCAACACCGTGCTCGACATGAAATCAAAGGCGATCGACGAGAATGAAAAATCATCGCTCGCGCAGGTTCAGTTCATAGATACGGATCTTACGTTCGATAACGGCACGATGGTCGATATATCGGGCGGAGGCGCCAGGTTCATCTCCAAGGTCCAGTATACGGAAGGCTCTCTTATCAGGTTCGTGTTCTCGCTTTTCGTCAACGGTCTCGTTACGGAATACAAGCTTGTGGGAAAGGTGTTAAAATCATCCCCCATCGAGAACAGGGAAGACCAGTTTGAGAACAGGATCCAGTTCGTAAATATGGTAAATGATGACCGCGAAGCGATCATAAAGTATATCTTCGAAGAAGAAAGAAAACAAAGACACAGGGAGAGGGGAACTTTCTAAAGCTCAGACCTTTCGGACCGGCAAGCAGTCCGGAAACGTAAAAATGCGGTTTTCGAACATCTGTCACATGACGCTTGACGTCCTGTAAAGTTGTTAAAACGGGGGTTTTTCAGAAAAAATGAAGAAAAAAATACTCATCATCGATGACTCTGCACTCATGAGAAGGGTGTTTTGTGATATAATCAATTCCGATGACAGGTTTGAGGTTGTAAATACCGCAACCGATGGTGCCGAAGGGTTCAAGTTTATCTGTCAGAAGGAATACGATGCAGTAGTCCTCGACGTGTATATGCCGAAGATGACGGGCCTGCAGCTTCTTGAGGAGATGCAAAGATCAAAGGTCAGTGCCCGCATCATGATGGCGAGCACGACGACCGCAGAAGGCGCAAGGGAAACACTTGATGCGCTTTCACTCGGGGCGATCGATTTTATCAAGAAGCCCGAGAACGTGGCCGATGCGAGAGTTGAATCCTTCTCCAAGAAGTTCCTTGACCATCTTTATGTAGTGGCGTGTGCACCGATGCCGAGATTCGGCGGCGCGGTGGCTGCTTCCAGGGCAGGAGGCGACAGACCGCACACGTTCACCAAGCGTTTTGACGTCAATATCCACACGACCGCCGAGAAGCTCTCAAGTGCGAGAGCAGCGGCAGGCGCGACACCGGCAGCAAAGCCTGCCGCACCTGCGGGTATCAAACTTCGAAGCGTTGAACATAAAGGCAGAAAGAGGATCGTCGCCATCGCGAGTTCAACGGGCGGTCCGAGAGCTTTGCAGGATGTTATCCCTTATCTTCCCGCAAACCTTCCGGTTCCGGTGCTGCTGGTGCAGCACATGCCTCAGGGATTTACCGCATCTCTTGCCGACAGGCTCAACGAGATATCCAAGGTAAGCGTCTGCGAGGCATCGGACGGTGAACAGGTTCTTCCCGGTCATGTGTACATCGCTCCCGGCGGTAAGCACATGAAGATCGAAAAAAGAGGCGGAATGCATTACATCAAGTATTCCGACGAGCCGAACAGGGAAGGCGTCAAGCCGAGCGCGAACTACATGTATGAATCTTTGGCGGATTGTGATTTTGACGAAGTCATATGTGTTGTGATGACCGGCATGGGTGCCGACGGAACTGCGGGTATCAAGAATCTCGACCTGAAAAAACAGACATATATCATCGCACAGGATCAGGACACTTCAACAGTGTACGGAATGCCAAAAGCAATCGCAATGACAGGGCTTGTCAGCGAAGTCGTTCCGCTTGGCGATATAGCGGAACAGATTACTAAGAACGTGGGGGTACGTTAATTATGGATGTAAGCCAATATCTCGGAATTTTCCTTGATGAAACAAACGAACATTTACAGACTCTTTCCGACCAGCTGATGATCCTCGAGAATGAGCCGGAGAATGAAGATACCATTAATGAGATCTTCCGTGCGGCGCATTCCCTTAAAGGTATGGCCGGAACAATGGGCTACAAGAGGATGCAGACTCTGACCCATGACATGGAGAATGTATTCTCCGAAGTCCGCAACGGCAAGATCAAGGTCGACGGACACATGGTGGATATCCTTTTCCAGGCTCTTGACGCTCTCGAGGAGTACAGGGAGAACATCTCCGAAAATCAGGATGAAGGCACTAACGACAACGAGCCTATCATCAATGCTCTTCAGGCTATCTTAAACGGTGAGTCGGCATCGGGCTCCGATGCAGGCCCGGCACCGGAAGCTGCCGGAGCAGCCGAAAGCGAACCTGCAGCAACAGAAGAGAAGAAAGATGCAGCTCCCGCAGCGGGAGACAAGTGGCTGGATATCGTTTTGCATGAGCCCGAGCAGCATGTTATTTCGGAGGCCATCAAGAACAATTCCAAGGTATACGGATTTACCGTATATATCCAGGAGACATGCATACTTAAGGCCGCAAGAGCATTCCTCGTGTTCAAGGCACTTGAGGAACTTGGTGAGGTCATCATTTCCGAACCTTCGGTTCAGGATATAGAAGATGAGAAATTTGATTTTGATTTCTCGCTTTACTTCGTTACGGATTCGCCGATCGACAAGGTCAAGGAAGCGATCCTTGCCGTATCGGAGATCGATCACGTAAACGGTGATGTTATCGATATGGATCATGCGAAGATCGCCAAAGAGGATGACGAAGACGAACCTGCTCCCGCACCTGCTGAAGCCCAGACGGAAGCACCGGTCGCATCATCCGCTCCCGCAGCATCATCTGCTCCGCCCGCGACCAAGGATACTAAGGGGGCCGACAACAAGAAGACAGGTGCCAACAAGCCCGCAGTCAACCGTACGGTACGTGTTGATATAGAAAAGCTCGATGTTCTCATGAACCTTGTTTCTGAGCTGATCATAGCCAAGAACTCACTTGTAAGTTTCTCGACGAGTGACAGTTCGCATTCCGGATTCAATGAGCAGATAGAATATCTCGAGAGCGTTACGACCAACCTTCACGAGTCGGTCATGAAGGTACGAATGGTGCCCATCGAGAGCGTTGTTAACAAGTTCCCCCGCATGATCAGGGATCTGTCCAAGAAGCTTAACAAGCAGATGGAACTTCATATGACAGGTGAGGAGACGGAACTTGACCGTACCGTTGTGGATGAGATCGGTGATCCTCTGATGCACCTTCTCCGTAACAGTGCCGATCACGGACTTGAGTCTCTCGAGGTCCGCCGTGAGCGTGGCAAGAGCGATGTCGGTCAGATATACCTCGACGCTTATCAGGACGGTAACAACGTTGTTATCGAAGTAAGGGATGACGGTAACGGTATCGATACCGAAGCCGTCAAGAAGAAGGCTATAGAGCGCGGCACGATCACTCCCGAACAGGGCGAGACGATGAGCGAAAAGGAGATCATAGATCTTCTGTTCCTGCCGAGCTTCTCTACAGCCAAGGTTGTATCGGATGTATCCGGACGAGGCGTCGGACTTGATGTCGTAAGGTCCAAGATCGGAGCACTCGGCGGCGACGTTTCTGTCAAGACCAAGCTCGGTGAAGGCAGCACATGGACGATCAGACTTCCCCTTACGCTTGCCATCATCCAGGCTCTCATGGTTGTTGTCGGCAACGAGAAGTACGCTATCTCGCTCGGCAGTATCCAGACCATCGAAGATGTTGCCGAGGAGGATATCAAGTACGTTGAGGCAAGGGAAGTCATCAATCTGCGTGATACGGTCATTCCCATCATCAGACTCCACGAAGTGCTCGGCGTTGAATCCGTCAAGGAACCCAATGCCAACATGGTGGTCATTATCGTCAAGAAGGGCGACCAGCTTGCGGGTCTTGTTGTTGACGAGCTTATCGGACAGCAGGAGATCGTTATCAAGTCGCTCGGTAAATACATCAACTGCAGCTCGCGCCTGATCTCGGGTGCAACGATCCTCGGCGACGGCGAAGTTGCTCTTATCGTTGATGCAAATGTTCTGATATAGGAGGGTATGACATGGATGCGTTAAACATAGCCAGAGAATATGAAACCGTTCAGTATATCGTCATCAAGATCGGTGAGGAACAGTACGGTATAGATATCAGTTTCATCGATAATATCGTCAGGATGCAGAGCATTACGAGAGTGCCTCATGTTCAGCCTTACTTTGCAGGCGTTATTAACATAAGAGGTGAGGTTGTTCCCGTTATGAGCATCCGCCTTAAAATGGGTCTTGATGTTGACGAGTACACGAACAAGACAAGGATAATAATAGTCAAGACCGAGAGCAATGCTCCGATCGGACTCATTGTTGACGAGGTCAAGGAAGTTGTTACTCTTGACGAAAGATCGATAGACGAAGTCATTCACGACAGCAAGGTTGATGAGACATATATAAACGGTATCGGCAAGAACGGCGATACGCTTATCTCTCTTCTTGACCTTAATGCCGTCATCAGCGATAAGGACAATTCATGATATGGCAAAAGTAGATCTTAACAATATGGAAGGAGTATATTTCGATGTACTCCGCGAAATAGGTAATATCGGTGCAGGCAACGCCACGACGGCTCTTGCGCAGATGATCGGGACCAAGGTCGACATGCATGTTCCCAAGGTCGACCTTCTCGAGTTTTCCGAGATTGGCGAAGTGATGGGCGGCGAAGAGCAGATAATGGCCGGAATATATCTGGTTGTTGAAGGCGATATCCACGGTTCCATAATGTTCCTTCTGGAAAAATCATCGGCAAAGGTTCTTGTTTCAAAGCTCATGGGAACAGGCAACGAGAATCCCGAAGGTGATTTTGACGAGATGGAGCTTTCTGCTCTTAAGGAGATAGGTAACATCATCACGGGATCGTATCTGTCATCGTTATCGACGCTTACGAACCTGAACATACATCCGTCACCTCCGGACATTTCGATCGATATGTGCGGAGCGATACTTTCCGTGCCCGCTATCGAGTTCGGAACGCTCGGCGACAAGATGCTTCTTATCGCGACGGAGTTTACGGATGATGTCAAGCTTGAGGGTTATTTCATTCTTGTGCCCGATCTTGAATCCTACGACAAGATCCTTTCATCTTTGGGAATGTAGTTTGTTGACAGGAAGGGCCCGCATACCGGAAGAATTAAAGGAATTATATGTCTAACATGATAAAGGTCGGAATGGCAGACCTTAAGCTGTGCAAAGCACCTGACGCCATTACAACACTCGGACTCGGATCGTGTGTCGGGATCGCAATCAGGGATCCCATGACAAAGATCGGAGGCCTTGCACATATAATGCTCCCTGACAGTACACAGTTTACCGGAACGGTCAACATACCGAAGTTTGCCGATACGGGTGTCGAGGAACTCGTGAAGATCATAGTTGCTGCCGGGGCCAACCGTACGAGGCTGGTTGCCAAGATCGCCGGCGGAGCGCAGATGTTCGCATTCTCAAGTAAGAATGAACTTACTGCGGTCGGGCAGAGAAATGTCGAGGCGGTCAAGAAGAAACTTGCGGCGATGAAGATATCGATACTTGCCAGCGATACGGGACTGAACTTCGGACGGACCGTTGAGTTTTATCCCGAGACCGGAGACTACATCATCAAAGCGGTCGGTAAGGGAGTCAAGACGATATGAATACAAAACGAATACCTGCGCTTGTCATGCTTCTTGCGGGTGCCGTGGTTGCCATAGTGACGTATATCAATCATTACAGTCTTGAGGAATCGCTGAAAATACTCATACTGACGCTTATCGTTTTTCTGATAGTAGGCGTCATCATAAAGCTCATATTTGATTCATTCCATATTGAGGAACCGGACGAAGACAGAGTAGACGACGAAGGGGAAGTCGTTGAAAAGAGCGAGTTCGGTGACGAACCTCTTGAAGGGGAAGAGGACGGTGCATCGGAAGCGGAAGAAGGAGAAAATGAAGAAGGATCCGATGCACAGCAACAGTAAATGATCTGTTCGGATTATTAGGGGGAATTGCAGTTCATGGATGATAATGCAAAACAGAAGTTATGGAAGGATTATACAGCCAATCCCACTCCTGAGCTTCGCGAAAAACTGATCCTTGAATACGCGCCGCTCGTAAAGCTTGTTGCGGGGCGGCTTTCAATGTATCTGGGATATAACGTTGAATATGATGATCTGTGCGGCTACGGCATATTCGGCCTGATCGATGCCATAGACAAGTTTGATGCCAAAAAGGATGTCAAGTTTGAGACATACGCATCGCTTCGTATCAGGGGATCCATCCTTGACCAGATCCGCAAGATGGACTGGATACCGAGGACTGTACGCCAGCGGCAGAAGCAGATAAGTGCCGCGATCTCCGAAGTTGAGGCCGCAACGGGCAAGACCGCGACCGATGAACAGGTTGCGATGGCCCTGGGGATCACGGACGAGGAATATGCCGGATGGCAGTCGCAGATGAACGTGACCAACCTCGTATCCCTTGATGATTTTGTCGAACAGGGAAGCGATGTTGCGGATAACCGGGGACTTTCGTCACAGCCGGCAAGACCTGAGGAGCATGTTGAGTCCGAAGAACTCAAAAAGATGCTGGGTGAAGCGCTCGATCTTCTGACCGAGAAGGAGAGAATGGTCGTTGTCCTGTATTATTATGAGGAACTGACACTTAAGGAGATAAGCAACGTCCTTGAAGTCTCGGAATCGAGAGTTTCGCAGCTGCATACCAAGGCTCTGGGCAAGATGAAGACTAAGATGGGTAATTATCTCGGAATTCTTTCTGCGAATGCGATATAGGCAATACAATCAGACACAGTAAACCGCACACCAAGAGGGACCGACATGAAGAACGGCTATTTTAAGCTCCAGTTTACAGACAATGAATCATTTGTAAGCCTTTTTCCTCCGGAGGACGGTGGTCAGCCCATCCAGGTTGATGAGATGAGGGATTACCTTGTTTCCAAAGGTTTCCCGAACGTTGATATAGTCATGCTCAAGCAGGCTGTTGACAGCCTTACCAAACAGGAGAACATCAAGATCGCCTCCAAGAAGGGTATTCCGTGTCCCGAGAGTTTCAGGGTCATTATCTCTCCCGATAAGATGCAGGCCGTATGCAGGTTCTATCCGCCTTCAACGAGCGGTGCCGCACTTACTCCTGCCGATATCAAGAGTACGTTAAAGCTCCAGGGTGTCACCAAGGGTGTTGACGATGAGGCTATAAACAAGTATCTTGCCAACAGGCAGTACTGCACGGACTATGTGCTGGCAAAGGGTCTTGAGCCGAAGGACGGCCAGGACGCTGTCATAGAGTATTTCTTCAATACGAATCCCAACTTAAAACCCAAACTTAATGAAGACGGATCCGTCGATTTCTTTTCGCTGTCCGCGATCAGTATCGTTAATGCCGGCGATAAGCTCGCGACACTTACCCGCGAGGTTCCGGGTGAGCCGGGATTCAATGTTATCGGAGATACGCTTCCTCCTCACGAGGTCAAGAAGCTCACCCTCAAGTACGGCCGCAATATCGAGCTGTCCGAGGACGAGCTTACCATCACCTCCCTTGTCAACGGACATGCTTCCCTGGTCGAGGGTAAGGTGTTCGTTTCAGATGTTTATGAAGTATCCGATGTGGATACATCCACAGGTAACATAGAATATGCCGGAAATGTATGCGTTCTCGGTAACGTCAAGACGGGATTTTCCGTCAAGGCCCAGGGTGATGTTGAGGTCCGCGGCGTTGTGGAAAATGCCATGGTAGAGGCAACGGGCAACGTCACGATCGCCCGGGGCATGAACGGCATGAGCAAGGGAACCATCACGGCGGGCGGAAACGTTATCGCAAAGTTCCTTGAAAACGCAAACGTCAATGCAGGCGGTTATGTACATGCCGAGGCGATCCTTCACAGCAACGTCATCTGTAAGGGTGAGGTCACGGTTACCGGTAAGAAGGGCTTTATAACCGGCGGTGTCATCAGGACTCCGGCATCGGTTGAGGCCAAGACGATCGGATCCACGATGGGTGTCGATACGGAGATCGAAGTAGGTACGGATCCCAAGCTGACGCTTCGCGCCAACAACCTGAATTCCGAGATCGCCAATCTCAGAAAGCGTATAGAGCAGTCCGAGCCGGTGCTTTTGACCATAACATCCAAGATCAAGGCCGGAGAACAGCTCCGTCCCGAGCAGACCCTGTATTTCAAGCAGTTGTCCGAGCAGTACAAGGAACTGAAGGAGGAACTTTCCAAGAAGATGGCCGAGGCCGATGAACTTATGGAAGCGATGGACGGGGCTACTGACAAGCAGAGTTACGTGAAGGTGGAAAGCTATGCATATCCCGGCACAAAGATCACGATCAGCGAGACATCGACGGTTCTTTCCAAGCCGGTACAGCACGGCAAGTTTGTGCGCGAGGGCGCGGATATAAGAGTTAAGGGTTTCTGATATGATCACACCGATAGAGAACAACAATATGGTCGTACGGGCCATGGATTTTCAGTCAGTCAGAGCGAATGAGATCGATCATCCGCATACCCAGCATGTCGTTATTCAGGATGATATTGACAAGAATGAGGATTCAAACGTCAATACGGTCCATGAGAAGGATAATGCCGACAAGTCCGGCACCGATCACGATGCCAAGGAGGAAGGCAGGAACAAGTATTACAGATCTGCCCGTACCAAGAAGAAGAATGAAGTTCCCGATGAGGGAAAGGTCATTCCGCTGCGTCCGGGCGGGTTTAACATAACCATCTAGGAGGAGAAGATGTCACCCATGGAAATAGCACTCCTTGTGATAGGAGTGATTATTTTTGTCATAAGTTTTCTCATGCCGGAAGTTCCGATGAAAAAGTCAGAGAGGGAACTCGAAGCCGAGCAGAAGGAAGCACGGCGCATTGTTGAAGCCGAAGTCGATACGATGAGGCTCCGCGTCGGAGAGGCTACGAGTGAAACTGTCGGCTATGCCGTCGACAAGGCCGAGAGGTCGCTTGAAAAGGTTTCGAATGAGAAGATCATGGCTGTCGGCGAATATGCCGAGACGGTCCTTGAAGAGATCAATAAAAATCACCAGGAAGTCATGTTCTTATATGACATGCTCAAGGACAAGCAGACGGACCTTTCCAATACGATCAGGGAGGCTGATGCGGCTGCGAGCAAGATAGAGGGACTGTCCAATTCCGCAAGGGATGCGTCGGAAACACTCCTTCGCGGCATGAGCGTTGCTTCGGTCTCGCAAAAAGGTCTGACCCGTGAGCAGAAATCGGTATTTGACGATCTTGTTATTCCCGATGCCCAGCCGGTCGTGTTCAAAAACGAACAAAAGAATGCGTCAGAACCTGTCCACGCGACAACTGACCGTCCAGGTCAATCCCCGACAGCTTCTTCTGCGGTACCTTCAGGGGCACCTTCACCGGCAAATACAAATGCCTCAGGCAGCGCGGGTACAGGAACAAAAGCAAGGGGCAGGGCGCTTACCCAGTCCAAGATCGAAGCGCAGCTTCTCGGGATAAACAGGCCCGAAGACGCGATAGCAAAGGCCATTACGGCTGATGCTCCGGAACCGGTCAAGGAGAAGGTTGTATATGATATCCTTTCCGGCGGCGCATACAGGGAAGGAAATATCGTCGGAGTGTCAGCTCCGGCTCAGGGCGCAGCGACAGCCGCAGACTTTGAGGCGATGTCAGTCAAGACAGAGGCTCCTGCCAATAACAATGACAAGATACTGGCGATGGCATCCCAGGGCCTTGATACGATCCAAATAGCCAAGACACTCGGCCTCGGTGTCGGCGAGGTCAAGCTTGTGCTCGATCTGTTCAAATAATCTGTTAAGGAAAAATCATGAAGCTTAAGTTCTACCTTCGGGGTTTGGGAATAGGAATAGCGATAACGGCGCTCGTAATGGGACTTGCCCTTGGAAACGGAGGAAAGGAAAAACTTTCCGATGAGGAGATAAGACAGAGGGCCGAACAGCTCGGCATGGTCGATGAAGACCATACCCTCGTATCGGCAAATGCTGTGTCCACGGCAACTCCGACCGCAACTCCGACCGCAACTCCGACATCGACACCTACATCCACACCGACACCTACGGATACACCGACACCTACACCTACGGATACGCCGACACCGACGTCTACACCTACGAAGACGCCGACACCGACGCCAACGCCAACGAAGACGCCGACGCCGACGCCAACGAAGACGCCGACGCCAACGCCAACGCCAACGAGGACGCCGACACCGACGCCTACGCCAACGAAGACACCGACACCGACGCCGACGCCAACGAAGACGCCGACGCCGACGCCAACAACGACACCGACGCCGACGCCAACGAAGACACCGACGACGA
>JAFXQX010000033.1 GCA_017526745.1 Lachnospiraceae bacterium
TAGTGGACCATTTTCGAAAGCAGGCGCTGAAAATGGTCCACTAACCCCGTCCCCCAGGTCCACTTCGGCCCCGTCCCCCTGTCTCACCCCTTAAGGAGTTTGATGATCTCGCCGTAATTGGCTGCGATGTGGCAAAATGTGCAGTCCGAGCAGTTCTTGATGCTTTTGCCGTCCTGTTCGATGTAGGTATAGGTGCCGGGACATTCCATGTGGTAGAGCGGACAGTAGCAAAACAGGCAATTTATGTCCTCTTCCATTTCGTGGCATGGATAAAACCTGCAATCTTTGTTGGAAAAAAACGATGCACTGTTTTTCATGATTTCATCTCCTTTGTCAAGAAATCATCTGCGGCGGCATGGCCGAGAAATGCCGGTATGGCGTCGGGTTTGGACGGATAATACAGGTGCGGCCAGCCGAAAAGGCAGTTGTCCTTTAAGATCATACCCGTATACTCTTTGCCTGTTGATGGTTTACATAACTGATAATCATCTGCCGCAGCGCTGCTCTCATAATAGTGAAACTCATGGCCGCGCATGCCGGTAAAGTGTTCCGCTGCCCCGGAAAAAGTGCGTTGGCCTAAAGAGCCGTTGGGGCCGGTTATCATCATATATCCGAAGTTGACGAGGTGTCCTGCATAACGGCATGTGCCCTTAACGACACCTGCCATATCATATTCTATGCCCGCCTTATCCGTGATCGAATCGTGAAGGTACATGAAGCCGCCGCATTCAGCAATGACCGGCATACCGGATCTTACGGCATGCCGCACTGATCCGAGCATCGAGACGTTCCGGCTCAGTTTTTCAAGAAAGAGTTCGGGATAGCCTCCGCCAAGCAGCAAGGCATCGGCGCCCTCGGGAACAGCTTCGTCGTTAAGCGGTGAAAAATACACTATATTCATCCCCAAATCCTTGAGAAACGTAAGGTTTTGAGGGTAGTAGAAACAGAAGGCCTCGTCCCTTGCAACAGCCAGTGTTAGCGGCTGAGCATGTCCGGTATTATTCTGTCTACGGCCGGCTTTGACAGGGTTTTTGACAGAACGCTCTGACATGCGCGCAGCCGAGTTCATAAGGGACACTACCCGTGAAAAATCGCACCCCTGCTCCATTATCTTTGCATAACGTGAGATCTTCTCGTTGATATCCGCGATCTCACCGGGGAGTTTTAACCCGAGATGCCGGCTGTTGATGCCGATATCGTCGGTTTTGGGAATGTGACCGAAAAATGTGACATCGGGCCGGTCCTTTGAGATCTCGGCTTTTATGACCGGCAGAAGTCTTTCGTAATACGCATCGGACATTTGGTTCAAGATTATGCCCCGTATCAGGCAGCCAAAATCATCCGCCAGGATTCCTTTAATGAGCGATATTACTGTCCTTCCGGCTCCTATAGCGTTTATGACAAGGATAACGGGAGTATCCGTCAGCATTGCGATCTCATAACACGAACCTTTCACGGAGCCGGGCGAGATCCCGTCGTATATTCCCATGGCGCCTTCGATCACAGCAAAATGCCCGCCTTCGGCCGCTTTATCGTATACGAGCGATCTTACGCCGTCTTCTCCTGCAAGGAACGTATCAAGATTAAGACTGTCGATGCCAAGGACCTTTTTATGAAACATAGGATCGATATAGTCGGGACCGCATTTAAAAGAGACCGGGGAGAGACCCTTGTCCTTAAGAAGACATAGTAATCCGCATGTTATAACGGTCTTTCCGGAGCCGCTCGCAGCTCCTGCGATCATCACCCTGGGCATTTGGGCCACAATATCCGCCGCATGTTCGCAGGCCTTTTGATCCATTTTGCTGTCCTTAATGTTCATCCGGCATATATTTCCTGTTTTTAAATAACACTGTTATTAATCCTGCACCCGAAAGATCACAAGCTTCATCCACATCAAACATTAAGATCTCCTCGTTATCGTAGGACAGATCGCATCCGGCAAAGATAGCGGCGTCGATGCCGCACTCCTTCATAGCTTTTGCCACCGCTCCAAGGTCATCTTTTGATGACATTATCGCAAAGACTTTCGGGTTTGATGAAACAGCGCCCACGAGTTCCTGCAAGTTATGTAAACTGTTGTTCCCATGGAGGCTCATGATCTTTGCATCATCATAACTTACAAACAGTCTTGAGGCCAGATATGATACGGACGAAATCCCCGGAAGCATGATGATATCAGCATCTTTGTCCCACTTGCGAAGCTTTTCGTAAACATCTTTTGCTCCGCTGTAAAAGCCGGTGTCTCCGGAAAAGAGGATGGTTGGATTAGTTATGTCAACCTCTCGTTCCATGATCTCTATGATGTCATCGGCAAGATATGTCATGTAGCGCCTCAGGGGACCGCCCTTTGCCGATCCGAGCATCCGTTTAGCCCCAAAGAGCGCATCGGCCGACACAATCGCCGCCTTTACCGCGCATGTCATGACCGGTGCGGATCCCATGCCGATCCCGGCAAGGGTTATGGTCCTTAGAGGATGATATATGTTCCCGGTAATGGCCCGGTAAGCTTCTCCGAGCGAGATGCCCTCCGCAGCCGGAAAAACATCTGGTCTTGTTATCACATGGATCTGTACTCCAAGATCGGCTGCAGCCCTTACCTTCTCGTCGTATCCTCCGGATATCCCGCCGTCCTTTGTCAAAAGATGGCTGATCTTACAGTCTGTGATCACAGCCCGGTTCATCTCATACGAAAAAGGGCCATGCATCGCAATGATCTTTTGCGGTGAAAATCCCAGTTCTTCACAGATCCCAAGGCTTTGCGCTGAAGGCAGTACGCGCACATACGTCCTCTCCAGAGTAGCTTTTGAAACGGCGTGCGTGTATTTGGAAAGCTCCTTGCTGCCAGTGGTGATCAGGATATTACCCGAAAGAGAATCTGCTGTTTGAGCGAAGGCATCCATGCTGTCATACCGGTTGACATAATTTCCGCCTTCGAAAGTCTCGGCGGGAGTCTCGGCGAAAGACTCGCCGGGATCTTTGCCGGATGCCGCATCCATTGCCCCCCTGATCACCCTTAACAGAGCGGCTCCTGCAGGTATTGCCGAAGCAATGTTTTTACTTACTTCAACCGCATACGGATGTGTTGCATCTACAACAAAATCGCCATCCGTAAATCCGTTCTCTTCAAAAAACGACCGCATCCGTGCTTTATCCATCCGGCCTTCGTGAAGGATGATGTAAGGATCATCCTTTTGCATCATATCGGCACCATAACCGGTGGCTACACATACATGATGCCGGATATGGTCTCTTCGAAGCATGTCCGACAGGCGTCTTCCTTCAGTTGTTCCCGCAAAGATCACAACATTCATTTCGTCTTATAGCCTCTCGGTGTTATCAGCCATCCTCCCCTGATGATCGTTGCGGAATTGCCGATAAACACCGTAGTCGTCATATCCGCATCTATTGAGCAAAGCTCCTTGAGAGTGCATATCTGTGCCGTGCTTCCGCTTCTGGCTATATTTTTTGTGTATCCGCATGGCAGGTTGGGCGGAAGCTTGGTTAACATAACTTCGCAGGCTTTCTTCAGATGACCGCTTCTTGTCCGGCTGGCGGGATTATAGAGCACGATACAAAGATCGGCCTCAGCGGCAAGTTTCAGCCGCTTTTCTATCAGATCCCACGGAGTCAGAAGATCGCTTAACGAGATCACGCAAAAATCATGTCCCACGGGTGCACCGAGCATTGCAGAACCCGACAGCGCCGCCGTGACTCCGCATATGACCTCGACATCGGAAAACCCACTCCTGGATGCGATCTCAAGCATCGGGGAAGCCATGCCGTACACTCCGGCATCCCCGCTGCATACAAGCGCCACCGTTTTGCCCTCACGAGCCAGACTGATACATCTTTCACAGCGGTCTGTCTCCTCGCGCATTCCGCTTTCAATGATATCTTTGCCTTTACATATATCCCTTATAAGATCGGTGTATACTTTATATCCGATAATCACATCGCTCGATCTGAGTGCATCGGCCGCCTCCTGCGTCATCATCTTCGTATCTCCGGGGCCGATCCCTATAACATAAATCTTTCCTGACATAACTTACCGCCTTACTTATCCGCTTACGTTCACCCTTTACCATCTGATCAGATACTACCCTGTTACCCGGCTCAGGCTGAAATGCTCAATCTTTGCCGAACCGGTCAGATCTTGATGCCACGGCAACTGTCATGCCGTTATGTGCCGTCTTTTTAACAACCAGTTGTCCTCGGTCTCCGGCCGCAAGTACTGCTGACCTTTCACAAATATTGCCGACCCCTACCGTGTTTTCCACAAACTCCGATTCCGAAAAATCACCCTGCATTCTTTTTAAGAGTGCAGGCTCAAACGTTATGAGCGGAAGATCGTATTTACCGGCAAATGCCGAAAGTGCCGGGTCGTTTTCCTTGATATCGACGGTAGCTACGGCATAAACATCATCTGTTGCTATGTTATTATCGCTTAATACACTGAGTATGAACTCTTCAAGTTCTTCCGCCTGCCTGCCTTTTTTCATCCCGATCCCCAGCGTGTATCTTTTGGGAGAAAGAAGCAGATCATATTCCCTGTCCGTGTTGTCGGCAACAATTATGTCAACCTTATGGGCCGGGGGATAATCCTTTACGGATATGGTCACGCGCTTATTCTCTATCGCCTTTGCGGAAACCTTTTTGATACCCTCGCGGTTCATGATATTAAGGCGCTTTTCCCTGGCAAAGACATCAGCGGAAAACGCAGAGTTAACATCGGTCGACGTGGTTATAACGGGGACTGCCCCCAACAGCTTTGCTATAACTGCAGCGATCTTATTGGCTCCCTGCGCATGACCGGACAGTATCGGGATGACAAAGGATGCGGTATCATCTATAACTATCACCGGGCTGTCTGTAAGCTTGTCCTTAACATACGGGGATACCGCCCGCACAGCTATCCCGCAGGCTCCTATGAAAATGAGGGCACATTTTTCGAAAAAGCCCTCCCGGGCAAAATCATCGGGCGAGGTACCGTCTGTGGCGCATTCTGCAGGCTCAATCCCATGTTCTTCGTATGCCCTGTTCAGTTTATTTGCTATGATCTTTCCCCTGTCGGAGAAGAATATGATCTTTTTTCTCATATTATGTATTTCAACCGATACAACCGATCCTATTTCGGTCCAATGGTGTTTCGATCAACGATTGCGCATGTTATTTATAAGTGTTATTCAGATATGTTATTTAATCTTCTGTCGGTCTCGCATCTCTGAAACCCGTTGAAAACAGCGGATCATATAGTTTTGATCTGCCATAAGATACATGTGTTATTATATCTCCGACGAGTACGATCGCGGTTTTTGTGATACCGTTCTCCTTTCCCGTCACCTCAAGCGATCCGACAGTGCAGACAAATGCCTGTTCTTCGGGCCATGTAGCCTTGTATACAATTGCTGCGGGGGTGTTATTTTTTAACCCTCCCTCGATCAGGCGGCGGGACAGTTCCCCGAGCATTCCCGATGACAGATAGATGGCCATGGAGGCATTATGGGCCGCAAGAGACTGTATGCTCTCCTTTTCGGGAACAGAAGTCACACCTTCCATCCTTGTGATGATCAGTGTCTGGGACACATCGGGAAGGGTATATTCAATGTTAAGAGATGCCGCGGCACCAAAACACGCACTCACTCCGGGACACGACTCGTATTTCCTTCCTGCAGCATCGAGTATATCCATCTGCTCTCTTACTGCACCGTAAAGGCTCTGATCGCCGGTATGGAGTCTTACCACTTTTTTATCAGCGGCATCTGCGGTTAACATAACATCGGTCACTTCATCTATCGTCATAGTGGCACTGTTATGGATCTGTGCGTCCTTTGATGCATATTCAAGAAGTTTGGGATTAACCAGGCTTCCGGCATATATGATCACATCTGCCTGTTGAATAAGCCGCATCCCGCGGACTGTTATTAGATCCGGGGCACCCGGGCCCGCTCCCACAAAATATATCATTTTCCCTGCTCCGTAACCTGCTGCATAAGCTCCAGGGCGCCGTCAGTTGCTCCGGAAAGACCATATGCGGTCGAATAGACGATACATTCCGAGCGCATATTGCGCGAGCGTTTATTAAGGTGATAGTAAATCTTTTCCATGATGACCTCAAAACACCTGTCGGCAGAGCCGGCAGATCTTAAGTATCCGTAAGCCTCTTCGGTAGATACGCTGTTAAGGATATGGCGGATCGTTTCATTATCGACTCCGGCAGCAACAGCCGCCGCTGCCATCAGTTCCATCCTGCAGTCAGCCATCGCAGAATGAGTGTTCATTATACCTCCCGACAGTTTTACGAGCTTTCCCGCATGCCCGACCAGAAGAAGCTTCACAAAGCCGAGATCCCTTGCAAAATCAACTGTCTCTCCTATGAAGTTCGAGCATTTGACAGCATTTTCCAGGTCATATCCGAAATGGTCCTTCATAAAATCCAGGCCGTAGTTTCCGGGGGTTATCACGGCAATATCGGCTCCCATAGCCTTTTTTTGCGACAGTTCAGCCTTTATCGTATCGATTATGGCCTTGGTGCTCATCGGTTCGACAATCCCGCTCGTCCCGATGATCGAAATGCCGCCTTCTATGCCGAATCTCTTATTGAAAGTCTTTTGGGCGATCTTCTCTCCGCCTGGCACCGATATGACGATCTTTACGGCACCGAAGTATTCATGCTCGTCAGCGGTTGACATAACTTCCTGCGTTATCATCGCACGCGGCACGGAGTTAATGGCCCACTCTCCTACCTGCCTGTCAAGTCCCGGTCTTGTAAGCTTTCCGATCCCGGCTCCTCCCTCGATGATAACACGTTCATTATCCGATGATACATCTTGGGCCGGAACGTTCGCATTGTCCGGTGCCGTCATATCCGGTACAAGAGAGGCCTCGGCATATATGAGCAATCCGGCAGTGACATCGGGATCATCGCTTTCGGGCTTCCTGACCGCACATGATGCACCGGATTCGGTTAACATAACATCGTGCAGCGGTGCTTCATACGATATCCCGGCCGGTGTCAGAACCTTTATATGATCAAGCTTTCTTTGCTCCAGCAGCATTACCGTTGCTGCCTTTGCCGCGGCTTGGGCACATGTGCCCGTTGTAAATCCGAATCCCTTTTTTGCGCCTGCTCTGTTCTTAGTCCTCGCCTCATCTGACGGTTTTCCGGCCCCGGGATCAGACCATTCGCCATCCTCTGTCATGCCGTACAAACATGCATTTACGATCGCCGCTGCCACGTTACTGCCGCCTTTTTGCCCTTTGTTGACTATATAAGGGACAGGCGTATCCATTATCATCTCTTTGGCGGCTACAACGTTTACAAACCCTACCGGAGCCCCGACCACGAATGCCGGGACATAGTCATTTTTATCATAATGATCTTTGAGGGCGATAAGTGCGGTCGGGGCATTTCCGATCACAAATATCACAGGACCGCCAAGTGCCATGGCCCTTTCCATTGAGACCTGCGCACGCGTGACTTTACGCTCTTTTGCCTCTTTTCTCACGTCCTCATTTGCCATGAAGCAATAATACCGGCATCCGTACCGGTCAAGAACAGTCTTGTTAATCCCCGAAAGAGCCATATTCGTGTCGCATACTATGGTGGCTCCCTCCTTTATGAGCGAGGTAAACTCCCCCACGGCGTTTTCGGACAGGCAGAGGCTTTGGGCATAGTCAAAATCGGCCGTCGTATGTATGCACCTTTTGATGATGCTAATAACTACCGGGTCGGTATCATCATCAACCCTTACTCCATCGTTGATCGACACGATGCGATCACGAAGTTTATCTTCGATTATCTCAAAACTCCTCTTCTCTATCATCGAGGGTTCGACGTATTCAAGTCTCATATACGCTCCGTAATGCACTAATGAGCAGTTCATTGTCTTTATGACCCCGGACAGCGATCCTGTAGAATCTTCCATCCAATCCGTCAAAATCACAGCAGTCTCTTATCAGGATCCCCTGCCGGATAAGCTTCTCATAAGTGTTTATTTGACCTCTGCGGATCTCATCCTTGAAGAGGATAAAATCCGTATCGCTGTTGAAAACCTTAAATCCGATATCCAATAATCCTTCTGAAAGAAATGAACGCTCAGTTTTGATGATATCCATTGATTTTTCAAGGAATTCGCGGGTTTTGCCGCTGTCGGATATCCTTCGCATCAGTGCAGATGCAATAGACGAGATGTTCCATTCCGGAAGATGCTCCCGGACCGTTTCTATGTTTTCCGGACTGCTTATGACATAGCCCATCCTGATACCGGGCAGGGCAAAACTTTTTGTAAATGATCTGATGATATACAGATTTTCATACTTTTGGGCAAGACCGGCTCTTTTCTCAATTGTGCATTTTTGACCTGCATCTGAGAGCATGTAAAAGCTCTCATCCAGAATGACCTTTATACCCATCTCATATGACCTGTCAAGAATCCTGATCAGCAGGTCTTCATCTATGTTTTTGCCGGATGGATTTCCGGGATCGCACAAAAAGACCAGATCGATATCACCCGTTATGCATGAGAGGACTTCTTCATCCGGTCCAAATCCGTTCTCTTCTTTTGTATAGTAGGATCTGACATCGCACCCCTTTTGCGAAGCCAGCGCATGATCATACCCGCCAAAGCAGGGGCGCACAAGAAGCGCTGTCTCAGGCGATACGGCATGTACTACAGCCATAAACAGCTCCGATGAGCCCGATCCTGCATATACACGATCGACGGATATACCGCACGAGGCCGCAAGTGCCTGTCGTACGTCGTGCTGGTCGATCTCGGGATACCTTTTTGCGGCATCTGTACCCTCTTTTACGGCCCGGGCAATAAGATCAGCCATACCGGGATCGAAATACGGGTTGAGATTTACCGAAAAATCAATATCAATGCCGCAAGTAATATTGCCGCCGTGCATAATGCCTCCGTAATAAACATAAGGACCGCTGCTCTTTTTATATCCATTGCCTCAACGGGCCTTGTATCATCGCCTATAAAGGGCTTTGTCACGATCTTTCCCCCATAGGATGCATCTCCGAGAAGCCGGATACCAAGCGCGCCTGCCGCAGTGCTCTCCGTCTGGCAGGCGTTGGGGCTTTTCTGTGACCTTCTGTCCCTGCGCCAAACGGAAAATGCCCGTCTTCCGTTGTAATCTGTGCAAAAGAGCCCCAGAATATATGATCCTGCTATCATAAGAATTGCCGCAAGCCGCGACGGGAGAAGGTTTAAGGCATCATCCGCCCTTGCAGCCGCCTTTCCGAAGTACTCATAACGCTCGCTCCTGTACCCGATCATCGAATCCATGGTATTAACCGCTTTATAGCACATTCCGAGGGCGGGGCCGCCGAGAGCTGTATATAACAGCGGCGCGATCACACCGTCCGACGTGTTCTCCGCCACAGTCTCGACCGCAGCACGTATTACGGCATCTTTATCAAGAGATGCCGTGTCCCTGCCGACTATCATGGAAAGGCAGTATCTGGCCCCCTTAATGTCATCCGCAGCTATCCTCTCGTAAACCTTATATGCCTCATCCTTAAGGTTTTTCGCCGCAAGGATATAAAAGGTCATGACTGCCTCGACAGCTACAAATACGGCTTTTCCGGCATAATATGCTCCGAAAAGTGCAGCCAGGAAGGTAATAGCAGTCACAAGGACCGTTATTACGGTAAGGATGACTCCCCGGGCAAAATTTTCCTCATCACTGTCCCTCTCCTCCTTATAAAGCCTCTTTTCAAGGCCCGATATAAGCGCACCGACAGCTCTTACGGGATGCGGGAGTGATGGCGGATCACCGATCAGAAGATCGAGCAATACACCCGTCAGTAATCCTGTCGTATGTAATATCAGTAATTGTTTCATCATCTGCCGTTAAATACAGTGCATAGCCGTCAAGGTTCGGGATCAGGTAATCGTGGTATCTTCCGCCGCAAAGACCGCTCATTATCGCCATTATGCATCCGCCGTGGCATACGATCGCGATCTTTTCGGCATCATTTGCCCGTCTGAGAATGTTATGTAAACTCGTCATGGTCCTTCGGCGAAAATCATCTATGCTCTCTCCGTTAGGAAAGGTGAGGGTCCCGTCGGATTCGATCCACTGCCGGTATCTGGGATCATCAGAAAGCTCCCGGGCAGATTTTCCCTCAAAATCACCGAAATCGATCTCGGTAAGCGTATCTTCGATGATGACCGGGCGGTCATAGTATATAAGGGCCGCCGTATTTTTTGCCCGTTTAAGGGGTCCGGAAAATACGACAGATCCTTCCGTCAGTCTTCTTATGCCGTCCCTTTTTTCTTCGATCATGCGGATACCGTCAGATGACAGGTCCTCATCGATCCCCCGGCCCATATACTTTCCAAGTGCATTAAAAGCGGTTATCCCGTGCCGGATAAGATATATTGTCTTTCCTGATTTTCCCTGCATTATGTAAACCACTCCTGTGCGAGTACCGATACCGCAAATGCACATATGGCAAATACCGTACTTACCGTGATGTAATATCCTGCGGTATCACCCGTGACTCCGCCAAAATTCTTTGCAACCATCCGTTTGTAGATGAATGTATATATTGCAAAGGAGAGCATTATCACTCCGGTATTTATCACATCGATATATACCATGAACGAAAGAGCGGCGATAAGCGTGATCATAAGAAAGACTATTGGGGCACTTCCCTCATCTTCCGCCTCTTTTACGAGCAGGCCGTCGTCTTTTGCCTTCTTCATGACGAGCGATGTAAGGGCTCCCATGGTGCGCGAGAGCACAAATATGCCGCAGACGAGCACGAAGAGCGGTTTTGCTTCCCTGGTCTCTATGTTCAGTATGAGAAGCAGGCCCGCAAAAGCAAACAGTCCGGCCATTGCAAGCCTTATAACCGCAAAAGACCCGATATGAGGGTCCTTAAGTATCGCAAGCTTCTCCTCTTTGGACCGGTATGAAGAGACTGCGTCGCAAACGTCCATAAAACCGTCCAGATGAAAGCCTCCTGTTATAACAAGCGGGACCAGGAGCGATATCGCGGCCTTTGCGGGGATCAGTACCGGAAAATACGACAAGAGCCTCATAAGGGCAAACATTACGACCGCAATGACAGCCCCTACTATGGGAAGGAACATGATACATCCCTTAATATCCTCTTCTTTTGCCTCAAAGCGCGGCACCGGTATCTTTGAGTAAAGCGAAAATGCCGCCAGAAACTTCCTGATAGTCTTCATGATATCGTGATCTCCTCTGTTTTCCTCTGTCCTGACCTCTTTTATCTCCTGTTTCATATGTTCCATATCAGTAAATATTAATCCATATTAATCAATAATGATCCTTATTGATCCATATTTATCCTCATTAATACTCATTAATCCTCACGGAACCGGATCCATGTCCTTCATATCATAAACGATATCAGCCACTTTACAAAGCCTTGTATTGATCATGTCCAGGACCGTTTTATACATGGCGGTTTCCTCATCATCGCCGGGGGCGGCCTCATACTGCCCGGATACAACTATGAGGTGTGCCACCTTCCCGGCCAGATCGACCATTTTTCGTACGATGACATCTGCCAGATACTCTTTGTCCTGTGCCGGGTATTCTTTGCATGCTTCCGTATCCCTGCCGGAACGTCTGTAAAAATCACCCTCTTCCAGGGATAGTCCGCCAAACAGCAGATTTGCCGTAAGGTTTGTTACACATTCAAGCACTGCAACGCTTGTGTCCGGATCATCCATCTGATCCGCTGCGCCTTCAATGTCCGTTGCGATCTCAAGCGTCACAAATCCCTTTCCTTTGCGCTGCCTGCGGTGTCTTTTTATCCTGGCGATGCCGTCCTCATCACAGACAACCATTGTCGCTATATAATATCTATTCTTAAGCCCTGTTTTGACTGCAAGATCTTCGGCAAAAAGCGATTTCCCGCTGTCGGGCTTTCCGATAACGAGTGTTATCATTTATCGAACCTCTCATATGGTATTATACCCGCATCGCCGAAACTCTCCAACCCATTGTATACACGCAAAACCATGTCCAGGAGCGGGAAGAGCATCACTGCACCGGTCCCTTCACCAATTGAAAGATCTGCATTGATAACAGGTGTGATTCCAAGTATCCCATGTACCATTCCGGTTATCTTCTCGCGGCCGGAATGTGAAGCGAGCATGGCTTTTTCGCACCCCGGATAGATAAGGCTTGCGGCAAGTGCGGCAACGGCACTTATCGCACCGTCGATCACAACGGGGATACGGCAGTCGCTGCAGCCCTTAAATACCCCGACAAGGCCTGCTATGTCAAGACCCCCGAGGGATGAAAGCGCCAAAAATGCATTCTCCGGGCCGGTAACGGGATAGCCGGAAACCTGACGCCCGCTGCGCATAAGGCCGGACTGATGGCGCTCCAGTGCTGTTTCTATGACCCCTATCTTACGTGCCAGGCCGACATCGGACAGTCCCGCACCTCTTCCTGTCACATCGGAAGGAGAGGCTCCGGTTAGGGCGCAAAAAAGTGCCGCAGATGTAGTGGTATTTCCGATGCCCATCTCACCGGTCGCAACAATCCGGATGCCATCGTCAAGACATCTGCGTGCGATCTCTTCTCCTGCGCGTATCGCACGGCGGCACTCATCTTCCGACATCGCTCTCTCATTTACGATATCCCTCGTGCCGCGCATGACTTTCATATCAATAAGGCCCGGTACCGGGTGGTCACTGTCGATCCCTATATCTACCGGCATAAGGGAGATATCCGTCCCCTGCGTCATCAGACCTACCGAGCTTTTATCTTTTGCCATAAGGGCTGCCACTTTTGCGGTGACGGATCTGTCTGTCTGTGAGATGCCGCGAGCTGTCACTCCGTTATCGGCTATCATGATAACAAGCGCCTTTTTTGATATGTCAGGCTCGGGCGTACCCAAAACGGCACCGATCCGGCATATCATGTCCTCAAAAGAGCCGAATCCGTCTATCGGTTTGGCAAGTGCGTCAAAGCGGGCCTTTATGACAGTTTCCACATCATCTCTTCCCATCATACGTCTGTACCGTTTTTGCTGCTTATCTTCATTATCTTACATATGGCATCCATATCAAGGCTTTCTTCAAGGACATCTGCCAGATGCTCATACTGTTTTTCCTTGTATTCCCGCCTTCCGGTAATGCCGCCTAGATCGATATCTTTTGCTGCCATGTCTGAAAGGATGCGTATTATACCCGAAGAAATGCCCCTTTCATCAAACAGTCCGTGGACATACGTTCCGTAGATATTGCCGCTGCAGTATCCGCTGCCGTCCGAGGTGAACTCGGAAAGAGGGGCAAGACATTCGGTCGTCCCCATATGGATCTCATATCCCGTGATCTTCTCCCCGGTAAGGGAAGATAATGCACCGGATGCCGAGGAGACGGTCCCTTCAAACTGCCTGCGGACCTTTTGGGCCGTAATGACGGTAGATACGGGAAGAAGGCCAAGGCCTGAGGTCTTGCCGCCGCCTTCGCACCCTTCCGGGTCGCTTATTGACATACCCAGCATCTGGTAGCCTCCGCAGATGCCTATAACGATGCCCGATCCGGACGCAAATGACCTTAGTGCATCAGCCATGCCGGACTCTTCGAGCCAGTTCATGTCGCTTATCGTGTTCTTGGTCCCGGGTATGACCACAAGATCGCATCCGGCAAGGCCTTTTCGATCGTCAATATATCTGACCGAGACATCATCCGCCTGGGAGAATACGTCAAGATCAGTGAAATTGGCGATATGGGGAAGCTTTACGACAGCTATGTCTATTGTCCCACGCTTGCTGTCATGCAGTTTTTCCGACAGTGAGTCCTCGTCATCTATGTCAAGCTTCATATATGGAACGACACCAAGGACCAGTATCCCCGTCTTTTGCTCAAGCAGCTTTATTCCGGGCTCAAGAAGGGCTCTGTCTCCCCTGAACATGTTGATCACGAGGCCCTTTATCCTGGCTCTTTCAGATGGCTCGAGCAGCTCGAGCGTTCCCACAAGCTGCGCAAATACGCCGCCACGGTCGATATCGCCGACAAGGATGACCGGAGAGTCCGTCATCCTGGCAAGTCCCATGTTCACAATGTCATTTTCCTTAAGATTGATCTCGGCGATAGATCCCGCACCCTCGATGACCACCGCATCGGATGAGTCGTAAGCCTTCCGGAAAGCTTCATCTATAACGGGGATAAGGTCCTTTTTATATTGAAAGTACTCTTTTGCATTCATGTTGCCGGCCGGAATGCCGTTTACTATGACCTGCGAGCCCTTATCGGTCACGGGTTTTAACAGGACGGGATTCATGAAGACCTTCGGATCCCTGTTGCAGCACTCTGCCTGGACAACCTGGGCCCGCCCCATCTCAAGGCCTTCGGCGGTCACATATGAATTGTTCGCCATATTCTGCGATTTGAACGGGGATACCTTATATCCGCGGCGTGTCAGCACCCTGCAGAGTCCGGCGGCTATCACGCTCTTTCCGACATTCGACATGGTACCTGCTACCATAATGACGCCGGGACAGTATTCCGGATCATCCCGGTGCTGCCCGTCATCCGGAAGAGGCTTTTTACCGGAGAGCTTATGACCCGCTTCCTTCTCATCGATCCAGGGCCTTGCTCCAAGAAGAGAGACATCGGTATCCTCAAGCTTATAAAGACTCCTTATGAAGCCTTCCTCAAATACCTCACGGGGTGTTCCGATCCTTCGGATCTTCCCGTCGGACATTGCTATAACGGTATCGGACAGCTTCATGGCTGTCTCCGGCTCATGGACCGACATCAGTATCCCTATACCGTTTGATACGGCAAGTTCCCTTATCCTCGAGAGTATATCGATCCTGTATCGTATATCAAGAAATGAGGTCGGCTCGTCAAGGACCATGATCTTCGGCTCCTGGCAGATCGCACGGGCCAGCATCACGCGCTGCCTCTGCCCGTCGCTGATGTTGGCAAACGGCTTCATCTCAATACTTTTTGTATCCGTCGCGCAAAGCGCCTCCTCAACCTTTTGACGGTCGGTATCCGACAGACGGCCGAAAATACCCGTATATGCGTACCTTCCGCTTTCTATCACTTCCCGGCATGTCATAAGTTCAGGGGAAACCTTTACGGTTGAGACCATGGAAAGGTTTCTTGCCACGTCCTTACGGGGCATTTCATCCCTGTTTTTGCCATCGATAAAGACAACGCCAGCGCGCTTTGCAAGAGAGCCCGTCACGGTCTTAAGGAGGGTTGATTTTCCGCTCCCGTTGGGGCCTATAACGGTGACTATCCTGCCCGGCGCCACCGTAAACGATATGTTCTTTACAAGATTGCTGTCATAGCCGATCGACAGATCTTTCGTCTCAAGACTCATAACGTTTTGGAAGAACTCCTTCTTCGTCTTATCATGACCGCTATCACTACCGGAACAAGAAACACCGCAGTCACGGAACTTACCGATACTTCGGTCGGTGCAAACACAGTCCTTGCCATACCGTCACAGGCAAGCGTGACCAAAGCCCCCGTGATAAAGCAGCCCGGTATCATGACCGCCGGCGAGCTTGTCTTTGCCATGCCCTTGAACAGATGCGGGACTGCGATCCCGACAAAGGATATCGGTCCCGCAAATGCGGTGACCGTAGCGGCAAGCAGGCTTGATATGAGTATCAGGGAAACCCTGAGGAAAGTTATGTTAACCCCCGAGGATCTTGCATAATCCTCACCAAGTCTTAATGCCCCTATCGGTTTAACAAGAAATGCCGCCAGAACAAAGCATATCCCAACGATAACGCCCATTATTAAAACGTCGGCCGAATTCATTCCGGAAAAACTTCCCATCGACCAGTTGTGAAGGTTTGCAATGTTCGCATCGTCGGCAAAAGTCACAACGAGGTCGGTTACGGCCGAGCATATATATCCGGTCATTATCCCGCATACCACGAGTATCCCCGTGTTTTTGACACGAAGGGACATAAGCAGAACAAATCCCATAGCGATCATGGCTCCGCAAAAGGCAGCACCCACGAGAAAGAACGACCCGGGCTTTCCGCCTTTTGAGATATAGAAGATGAGGGCAAGCGCAACCGTAAGCTTTGCACCCGACGATATCCCCAGGACAAAAGGGCCGACGATCGGATTGTCAAAAAATGTCTGGAGCATGTATCCGGAAAGAGCCAGGGCTCCCCCGAGGATAACGGCGGCACAGATTCTGGGGATCCTGATGCCAAATACAACTGCAGAGGCGACCTCATCGGCATTACTGCCAAAAAGGATCGAAAAAAGGTCACCGGCATTTACTGCCACCGTACCCGTTATCAGGTTTATAAATGCCGCTGCAATAAGTGCTGCCACAAGGACTGCGAAAGCGGCTGTTATTCTCCTGTTCATAGTTTCCTGAATATGCCTCCGCCGTCACCTGATCCTCTTATGATCCCCGACAGTGACGTGATAAACTCTGTCATCTTCGTTGTTTTCTGGAAAAATCCCTCATCAAGGCAGTAAACATTCCCTTCCCTTACCGCACGGAACTGCAAAAACAGCGGATTGGTGTGGGTAAGATCATCGGTTGACAGGATACTGCCCTCGATCGTTGAATTATATATGATGATGTCGGCATCCTTCGCTTTGGCAAAAAAGTCCTCCATCTGCATGTTAACGGTACCCATGCCGGAGCTTTCAAAGCTTTTGTCATCAGCCGGGACGTAGCGTCCGCCCGCCATTTCGATCATTTTGGTGATGTAGTCTCCGGGAGATCTTACGACCACGGTATTATTCGCATTTACCGAGAAGAATGCCACACTTTTCCCGGTTTTTGCACTCAGCGCTTCAAGTGCGGATACCTGACCGGCAAAATACTCTTCTGCCTCATCTTCTTTTGAAAAGAGCACTCCGTACAGCTTGATCCACTCAAGTCTTGCCAGAGGATCGCTTTCGTAGCTGGATGTTTCGACTATGACCGGGATGCCGAGCTCCTCGAGCTTTTCCTTCACCTCGGGATCATGGTATATCATCGTGTTCTCGACCGCAAGATCGCAGCCGTCGGAAAGAAGCAGCTCATAATCGGGCGCCCTGTATTTTCCGGCATAGACCATCCGACCCGAATCCAGATACTCCTTTGCTTCCCCAATATACCATTTATCCACCGGAAGCGGCGAAAATCGCACATGATCCATGGCTCCTATCTGCCTGACAAGATCCATGGCGGAAGTGGAGACAAGATATGTCTTGCCGGGCGGGCAGCCAATAACCGTGATATCTTCATCAAGACCTTCGGGGGGAGCCGCTCCTTTGGGCACGAGCAGGTAGTCGCCGACCCCGTAGATCCTGATAAGACTGTATCTGCCGTAACTGATCACGTCGAATCCCTGTGCATATGACAGCTCCAGCTTCCCATCGGGCTTCATACCGGCGATGACCCTGTCCGGGCCATCCCCCCTTACGCCAAACGCTTCCTTCGCAGTCAATCTGTCCGCATCGGCATCCGAATCTTCCGCATCATCACCGCCCTGATCCGGCGAATCCCCCTTCCAGATGATGCGGTATTCGATCTCATGGGGCGTGCTCATGGCAAGTGTATCGCCGATAAGATCAAGAGGCTCGTCAAAGCTTTCCACCGGCACTGTAAATGTCGAGTTCTCACCCGGTGTCTCATTCTCGTATTTTTGTCCTCCGACTATGACATAGTCGTATTTACTGCTGGAGAATACGAGCTTTGCGTATGATTTTCCCTCCCGGGTCGTAACCTCGACCGGAGAGATCACATGGGCTTTTCCGGATCCGCCTTCAAATGTTATGTCAACCAGTCTCGTCTCTGCGGCATTTTGATCCGAAGCCGCATGGTCCGAGTATCCGTCCTTCGCAGATGCAGTCGCAGACACAGAATCACTCCCGGACGCAGATGTAGCCGCTGACGCAGAAGCACTCCCGGACGCAGAAGTAACCCCCTGCGGTGCGCAGGAGGTTACAAACAACAATATCAGTATGGCAAATATGCCGGAAAGCCCGGCCTTTTCTTTACTTCGGTGCTTTGACCGAAACCTTGTGGTCATACCATTCACCCTTTTTTCCTATAAGAGCAAGGTCAAAATCATTGTCGAGATAGGGTACCGGGACATCAAATCCGTATACTTCCTCACTCGTGCCGTCCTCATATTCCACGGTATCAGTTGTGGGCTCAAGCAAAACAGCACCGTCCTTCTGGGCATCCTCTGCCAGTCCGGGGAACAGATTGGTAATGTTCTTGGATGTAAGGCTGATATGGATCGTCATCTGACCGTCCTTAACCGTAAGTTCGCCCTTGCCGTCCTTTGCATCATTAACATGGAACATCGAACTGTCCGTTACAAATTCCGCTTCATACTCGCCGTCGGCAAGCTCTGCTGCAGTGCCCTCTTTGGCAGTTCCTATCACCTCGCCGGTCTTACCTGCCATGGCATCCTTTGTGTGTGAAACGTACAGGTCCTGAACGGTCCCTATCCTTCCAAGTCCCGCTATCTGGCACTCTACCGAATCAAATGCGCCCGAGCCCGTGAAAACGTTCTTCCAGCTGTCAGGCTCGTCGCCTGCCATGTCGTTGTGCGCATGATCGCCTGCAACCACCATGAGCGGGCGGAGGATGACCTTTTTATATCCGCCCTTCTTTACATCTTCCATTACATTTTCGCATGCGGTCTCTTCGGGCTCACCCTCAACCGTTCCGATAAATACGTTCTTGTATCCGAGATCGGCCATCTGGGTTGCCATCTGGCTGTAACTGACCTTGGCCACATGTGCCGTTCCGTGTCCCATAAGAACAAAAGCCGCACCATCGTCAGCTGCCGCATCGATGCTGTCATATCCTGCGTCCTCAACAGCCTGGGCAACAACCGCTTCGGCAACCGTCTTCTTGTCCGCATTTACAACGGTCGCATCCTTTCCGACATCCCCGAGTAGAGGCTCGGCGATGACAACCTTGTCAAACTTGTCGGCAAATGATGCAGCAGCTTCCTTTAACTCGTCATACTCGGCACCGTGCATCAGATGAGTCGGCTGGATCACAAGTTCCCTGACGCCGTTTGATACAGCACGCTCAAGTGCCTGGTCCATGTTGTCGATCTTCTCGCCGTCCCTTGCCTGTACGTGGTTAACTATGATCTGGGCCGTGAACGCACGTCTTACGCCGTATTCGGGAAATGCCGCTGCAATGGCCTTTTCGACTCCTCCGATATCCTCAGACCGGGAATCATTAAATGACGTACCGAAACTTGCGACAAGTATCTCCTTATCGCCGATATCATCGGCATTTAAGGGATCGTCCTTTGATGCATCACCCGTATCGGCTCCGAAATAATCAGGATCGGCAAACTCGCCTTCAACGAGCTCTTTTTGCGCATCGGTCAGAGCATCCCACTTCTTTCTGGCCTCCTCACACAGAAGATCTGTTTCCTCATTCCACTCCTGAACGTAGATCGAATCGATAAGCGCAGCCACTTCGTCTGCCTTCTCCTGATCGATATCAGCCTGTTCGGCAGCAGTCGGCTCATCTGCCGTCCCGGTGACAGCTTCGGTCTTCTCATCTTCTGCCTTCGGCGTGATATCGACCGCCACATCGGCACAGCCTGCAAGAGCTGCTGCAGCGACCGCCGCTGCGATCGACAATACAATCTTACGTGTTCTCATAATATCATTCCTCCTTGTGCAATAAAAAATCACTCAACCGTCAGGCGAGTGACCGATAACAGCACAAAATAACAAAGGAGCGTCCGCCCCTTGTTTAGTGTGCACATCGATCAGTTACTCGTGATCACGGTGCAGGTAAACGGCAGGTCTCCTGGCTCGTATATCATCGCATACGTTACGGCCTTCCCGATCATATGATCAGTGACCTCACTAGGACGTCCGGCCATCAGGATCGGCTGTGCCGATGTGGCCTCGCGGTGCAGGAAGGAAACTTCCCTCTGCCCGGGGACATCCTTCCAACATATGCTCCATACTTACAGTGACGAGTTCGCTCAGGTCTTACACCTGATTCCCTTTTAACCCCTGCGCGGGATCACCCGGCAGCGGCACCGTAAACCTTTGGGTATTACCTGAAAATATTATCACATCATTGTTTTTTCGGCAAGGCGACTATATAATCATTTATTGTGTTTAAGAAGATTATCGGAGACAGACAATTCTATAAGAGAGTATTTGCGATAGCGCTGCCGATAATGGCGCAGAACGGCATATCAAATGTCGTAAACATGCTCGATAACCTGATGGTCGGAAGGATAGGGACCGAGCAGCTGTCCGGCGTATCTATAGCAAATGACCTTCTGTTCGTGTACCAGTTGTGCCTGTTCGGGGCTGTTGGCGGTGCGGGGATCTTTACCGCACAGTACTACGGGCAGAAAAATACCGAAGGCGTAAGGGATACTCTTAGGATCAAGCTCATCATCTGCGGCCTGATCATGCTGGCGGGACTGCTGTTATTCGGTCTTTGCGACAGGACACTAATATCATACTATCTTCATGAAGGCTCACAGACCGGTGACCTTGCGTCAACGCTTTCCTACGGACATATCTACATGATGTTCATGCTGGCGGGACTGCTTCCCCAGGCTGCCGAATTCGTATACTCTTCCATGCTGCGTGAGACCGGGGAGACTGTCATTCCGATGCGCGCAAGTTTTGCGGCGGTGTTCATCAATCTGGTATTAAACTACGTACTCATATACGGCAGGCTCGGATTCCCGGTACTCGGCGTTGCAGGAGCTGCCATAGCAACGGTCATATCAAGGATAGTTCAGGCATCCATCGTCATACTATGGACACACCAGCATAATGATGAGAAACCGTATATCAACGGGGCATATGCAAGCTTCCGTTTACCTGCCGGACTTGTAAAGAAAGTATGTATCACGGGACTTCCGCTTGTATTAAACGAGTTCTTATGGTCAACAGGTATTGTACTGCAGAAACAGAGCTACTCCATGCGCGGACTGGCTGTAGTTGCCGCCAACAACATCAATTCAACGTTCTTTAATGTATTCTCCATATGTTTTGTGGCTTTCGGGGATGCGGTTGCGATAATAGTCGGACAGCTCCTTGGGGCCGGAAAGATGAAAGAGGCAAAAGAAACCGGCATCAAGATAAACGTATTTGTTACGTTCTCATGCATTGTCGTGGGAATGATACTGTTCTTTGTCGCCGGATATCTGCCCGAATTCTACAACACGACGGCTGAAGTAAAAGATCTCGCCAGTGATTTTCTGCGGGTTACGGGTGTACTGATGCCGCTGTTCGGTCTGTGCCACAGCCTGTACTTTACTATAAGGGCAGGCGGAAAGACGATACTGACGTTTCTGTTTGACAGTGCATTCCTGATCGTGATAGGTGTACCGCTCGCATATTTCCTGACAAGATACACAAGCCTTGATATAGTGACCATATATGCGATCTGCGAGGGAACTGCGCTCGTGAAAGTGATATTGGGATTTGCGATATCATCGAGCGGGGTGTGGATGCAGAATATAGTGGAAGATGTGTAGGGCGGCTCGCCGATGATCAAGGAGACTCGCCGATCAGAATTCGACTGCGTCGAATAACGGCTCGTCAATAATCTTTGGCTACATATAAAAACAACATCCGCTTCGCGGATGTCGCCGTGTCAGGATTGTTACACAATCCTGACATATGCTGACGTCGGGAATCGGACCCGAGACCTCCGCACTACCAATGCGGTGCGCTACCTACTGTGCCACGTCAGCTAAACCGAATGAAATTCTATCACAGGCCAAAGTATTAGTCAATACGGGCTTCCTGCAATAAGGTGCGCATCTCGTCGGGTGAGAACATGTATGCTTTATTGCAGAAGCTGCATTTCATTTCTATGTCTTTTCCCTCATTTATCATTGAGGACAGCTCATCTTTGCCAAGGCTGATCAGGGCCTTTTGGACACGCTCGCGGTTGCAGTTACATGAAAACTTCACGGGATTTTCGTCCGTGAATTCGACATCATAGCCTTCAAGGATCATTGACAGCATATCGGAAGCAGTATGTCCTTCGTCAAGGAGAGTTGTGACCGTCGGCATGGATGACAGCCGTGATTCAAGATCGGAGATGATCTTCTCATCCGCACCGGGCATCAGCTGGATCATGAATCCGCCGGCATGCTTTACGGTATTGTTCTTCTCCATCAGAACGCCAAGCCCCACGGCAGACGGAACCTGCTCGGAGACCGCATAATAATATGCTATGTCCTCGGCTATCTCGCCTGTTACAAGCTCAACCTGACCGACATACGGATCCTTGAGGCCAAGGTCCTTGATGACATACAGCGTCCCGTTTCCCAGCGCTCCGCCGACATCTAGCTTGGATACGGCCCCCGACGGGCCTTCATGAACCTTTGCCGGAAGAATAACGTCCGGTACGAGGGCATATCCCTTAACCTTAACCAGTCCGCTGTCAGGCTCCGGCGCATTTGCCGTCACCGTGATCCCTTTCATCGGGCCGTCGCCGCGAATCTGAAGCGTTACAAGATCGTCATCACCCTTCATCATAACAGCCATCATTGCCGAAGCCGTAAGAGTGCGGCCAAGTGCGGCAGCTGCCACAGGGCTGAGATCATGAGCCATTCTTGCCGCCTCGGCGGTATCTTTCGTATATGCCGCAAAGGCTCTTATATTTCCTTTTGCCGCCGTTGCGCGGACTATAACATCACCCATGTCCTATCCTGATCCTGTTCTTAAGGCCTCTTACCGCTCTTCTCGGAAGATAGAGCATCCTGTCCGCCTTTTCGTGGAATCTCGCCTCGTCCTCGTAATATTTCCCCTGATAGATACGGTTTCGCCTTATCGCCGCATCAGGCTCCTGGGAACATATCCTGTACAGATAGTCCGACAGATAATCGGGCTCAAGGCACTTTTTTGCAAGCGAATCATCCTTTATGATCGGGGCTTTTGCCATCGACAGATACAGTCCGTCGTCGGCATCGACCTTTTTTACGTACTCAACGACCGAATCAAACGAGTTAAAATCATGGCAGTTGATGAAACTGTCGGGATTGAACTCTTTTGCTATATCGGGATTTCCCCAGTATATCGGAACGGTCGCGGAAGCAAAAGCCTCCATGATCTTCTCGGTGGTATAACCGCGGGATGAGCTGTTCTCAAATGCGATCGAGAACTTGTATCCCCGGGCAAAATCGATCTTGTCCGCAACAGGGCCGCCCACGTTATTCCTGAACTTCCCGCCGCTTGCGATCTCCTTATACTTTGAAAGAGAGTCGATCATCACGATCCGCTCTCCTGCCGATACGGCATTGCTGATCACATAATTGCAGAACTTCCTGCCAAGAAGTTCTTCATCGGTCATCTCATGTTTTCTTCTTGCCAGCGAGCATGCGCGCGGATACAGGATATAATGGGGGAATCTTAAATACCTGTCGTAGAAATCCATCTCGGGAAAGCCGAGGGCATAATCGACGAGATTAAAATCAGGTGCGATGTTCTCACCCGTATAGAAGATCTTGGCACAGGAATACTTCAGGTGCCTGCGGCCGAATATCGAACAGAAAACAAAGTCGGGATCCTCCGAGATCTCAACCTTAAAGTGTTTCTTCAGCGCATCGGTTATGAAATTCTCTTCCGGATCGAAAACGTCCCAGAAGTCGGTAAATGCGATCTTTATCGTATCCATCTACTGCAGTATCTTTCTTACCTTGGTCTTTATCCTTGAAAGTGCGTTATCGGTCGACTTGGCATCACGCCCGAGTATCCTTGCGATATCAGTGTACTCAAGGCCCGTAAGCCGAAGGTTTAGAACCTTTCGTTCAAAATCACTCAAGCTCTCGTTTATCTTCTGCTCCAGGATCTCTGTCTGCTCGCGGTCTATGACCATATCCTCGGGACTCTTTCCGGTCTCGGACAAGAGTTTTTCAAGAAGTGCAGGCCCGTCCGACGAGTCACTATCCTTTTCCTCGTCATATATGGATACATACGAGTTAAGAGGGGCATGTTTCTTGCGCTTTCCGGCCTCAACGGCCTTGTACATCTGACGTGAAACGCACAGGTCCGCAAAGGTGTAAAAACTCGCATCCCTTCCCGCATCATAGTCCCTTACCGCATTGTAAAGTCCTATCATGCCTTCCTGGATAAGGTCCTCCCTGTCGGCACCGAGTATGAACATGCTGCCCGCCTTTTTGCGGACAAGTTCCTTGTATCTGTCGATGATGATCTCTATAGCCTTTGAATCGCCGTCGCGGAGGGCGATTATCAGTTCTTCGTCTGATGTCAGGATGGTATCACCATCCTGACACGGCGACATCCGCAACGCGGATGTTGGTTGTCTGTCCTTATTTTTCATTATGTCCTTACATCAGTCTCTGTCTTACCACCTCATACATCAGAACACCTGCGGCAACCGATGCATTGAGCGAGTCTATATCGCCTTTCATCGGGATAGAGCAGACATAGTCACATTTTTCCTTGACAAGACGGGATACGCCCTCGCCCTCGCTTCCTATCACAAGTCCGACCGGGCCCGTAAGGTTCTGCTCGTACATGCTGACACCGTCCATATCGGCGCATGCAAACCAGATCCCTTTCTTCTTCAGGTCATCGATGCATCTGGCTATGTTTGTAACCTTTGCAACAGGTGTATAGTTTAGTGCTCCCGCGCTCGTTCTTGCAACGGTGGCCGACAGGCCGACCGCACGATTTTTCGGGATGATCACTCCGTGTGCGCCGGAAAGGTTGGCTGTCCTTATGATAGCTCCGAGGTTATGAGGATCGTTTATCGAATCGAGCACGATGATAAAGGGGTCCTCTCCCGCCTCTTCGGCCTTTTTGAGTATGTCATCGACCTCAACGTAGTCGTAGGCGGCGCACTTGGCAACAACGCCCTGGTGATGCCCGCCAGGACACATCACATCAAGCCTGTCCTTGTCGACATACTTTACGGTGATGCCATGCTTATTTGCTTCCTTTTTGATCGTATTTATCGGGCCAGGAGCTGCAGAATCGAGTATGAACAGCTTGTCAACCGTCCGGCCCGCCCGAAGCGCCTCAAGCACGGCATTTCTGCCTTCTATTGTAAGTTCGTCTTTTTCCATATCAGTTTCCCGAAACATCCGCTGCGATCTTTATTATCTCCAGGACTCGGTCCATGTCGCCGCGAAGATACAGCCAGCCGATCAGGGCCTCCAGTCCCGTGGCCTTCCTGTAATCCCCGACGGGAGCGTTCTTAGCCACGGTTTGTGATTTTGCGTTCCTGCCCCGTTTATATATCGCAAGTTCCTCTTCGCGAAGAAGACCCTGCTCGGTAAGATAGTCCGCCGCTTTGGCCTGGCTGACCGCCTTGATGATCTTAACCGCCTTGGCATCAAGCCTGTTGGCGCTGCAGTTGCCCGCAAGGACCACCGCTGTCTTGACCACGGCCCCGTATATGCTGTCGCCGATGAACGCGAGCGCGAGCGGTGAGTATTGGGACGGATCGTCGCCGGTAAGGCCGAATCGCTCTTTAATGCCGTCTATCATGCCAGATTCCATCTGGCGCCCTCGCGGGTATCCTTGATCACGACGCCCTTTTCCTTAAGCTCGTCCCTGATGCTGTCCGCAAGCGCAAAATCCTTTGCCTTCTTGGCCTCCGCCCTTTTGGCGATCATCTCTTCGACATATGCGGCAAGTTCCGGATCGACTGCGGGTGCATTCTCATTTTCGGTCTTCTCCAGTAGTTTGAGGCCGAGCACGCTGTCATAGTCGTTTATTATCGCGATCTTCGTCGCACCGTCAAGATCAGCCTTTAAAACGTCGTACACAAGTGTCAGTCCCATCGCGGTGTTAACATCGTTGCCTACGGCATCTGCAAACTTGTCGTGCCATGTCTTAACCAAAGCGTCATCAAGGCTTCCTTCAGCCTTGATGGCAAGGGCCCTGTTCCTGAGCTTTTTGTAGGTGGCAGCTGCCTGGTCGAGCGCATCGAAAGAGAACACGAGCGGCTTTCTGTAGTGGCTCTGGAGCGTGAAGAACCTGTATGCGAGAGGATCGTAGCCCTTCTCCTCCAGAAGCGATACGGTCAGAAACTCGCCCTTTGACTTGCTCATCTTGCCGGTCTCATCATTTAAGTGATGGACATGGAACCAGTAATTGCACCATTTATGACCCGTGAACGCCTCAGACTGGGCGATCTCATTCGTGTGATGCGGGAAGATGTTGTCGACTCCGCCGCAGTGAATGTCCATGTACTCGCCAAGATGCTTCATGCTGATGCACGAGCATTCAATATGCCATCCGGGGTAACCAACGCCCCAGGGGCTGTCCCACTTCAGGGCCTGGTCTTCGAACTTGGACTTGGTGAACCAGAGGACAAAATCATTCTTGTTGCGTTTATTCTCATCCTCGGAAACATCGTCCCTTACGCCCACCATAAGTTCTTCTTCGTTCTGGTCGCCGAAGACAAAATAATTGTCAAGTTTTGATGTGTCAAAATAGATGTTCTCGCCGGCCTTATATGCATAACCCTTTTCGAGGAGCACTTCTATCATATGGATGAACTCATCGATGCAGTTCGTTGCGGGCTCAACGACATCGGGAGTCTTGATGTTAAGCTTTGCGCAGTCCGCAAAGAAAGCGTCCGTATAAAACTTTGCGATCTCCATGACGGTCTTGTGCTCGCGTTTTGCGCCCTTTAGCATCTTGTCCTCGCCGGTATCGGCATCTGATGACAGATGTCCCACATCGGTTATGTTCATGACACGCTTAACGTCATAGCCGCTAAACCTTAAGAGTTTTTCGAGCACGTCCTCCATGATGTAGCTTCGAAGGTTTCCGATATGCGCATAATGGTATACGGTAGGTCCGCATGTGTACATGCCGACCTTTCCTTCTTCGTTCGGGACAAACTCCTCGACTTTTCTTGTAAGTGAATTGTATAACTTCATTGGAACATCTCCTGTCTGTTACTTCTTTTTATTCTTCCTGTCTTTCTTTTTGAGCTGCTTCTTATCAGGATCTTTCCTGCCGGATCCTTTCCTGCCGGTCTTGTCCTTTTTTCCGGTTCCGGACGTTTTCTCCGCCGGGCTGATCTTCTCTGTATCATTCGGCAATACCCTCGGACAGCCTGACATATTGCCCGAAGGATCGCAACAAGGTCTGTCACAGCATGCAGGCGGACAGCATTCTGCAGCGGAAGATGTCAGTTCATCAACCGATGACAGGATGCACGCTGCCTGGGCGCTCATGCCTTCACCGCCTCCGGTAAACCCAAGGCCTTCCTCCGTCGTTGCCTTAACATTTACCTGGGATATATCGATCCCGAGAGTTGCTGCGATGTTTTCGCGCATTGTATCGATATAAGGCCGCATCTTGGGGCGCTCTGCGATTATCGTGGCATCAATGTTCTCTATGATATACCCGTTCTCCGACAGAAGCTCTCCGACGCATTCCAGAAGTTTCAGTGATGAAATGCCTCTGTACCTCTCATCCGTATCCGGAAAATGCTTCCCGATATCACCAAGGGCAGCCGCCCCGAGAAGGGCATCCATTACGGCATGGAGCAGCACATCCGCATCCGAGTGGCCGAGAAGCCCTCTCTCATAAGGGATCTCAACTCCTCCAAGGATAAGCTTCCTGTTTTCCACTATGCGGTGTACATCATATCCTAATCCGATCCTCATCAGTGTTCTCTCTTTCTTTCAGGCCTTTACTTCCAGTCCCGGATCAAACGACGGCATCAGCTGCAGTTTGAAGAGGTTCTGACGGTGCTTGCGGTCAATGAGTTCCTTTGTGGCCGGATCATCGATCTCGCCCGTACGTATATATCTGTCGAGCACCGCATATGTGAATCCGAGATTGTCCTCGTCGGTCTTGCCGCACAGTCCGTCACTCGGAACCTTGTCTATAAGCGCATCGGGAAGCCCGAGGAATCGCCCTATCTCCTTGACCTCCGCTACAGTCAGATGACTTAAGGGTGAAAAATCACCTGCCGCATCTCCGTACCTGGTCGAATATCCTACCCAGTCCTCAGACAGATTACAGGTGTTTACAACTCTTCCGTTATTGCTCTGGGATACTGCATATACAGTGGCCATCCTGATCCTGGGCCCGAGATTGATCCTGCTTTGATCCGACAACTCCTGCGGGATCGCCGCAACCAGTGCATCATATGATCCCTTTATGTTCACGGTCACGTTCCGGATCCCAAGATGATCGCACAAAAGGTGCGCCATATCGATATCCGGCTGCTCTCCGTTTGGCATAAGGACACCTATGACCCTGTCCTTTCCGAGAGCCTCTGCGCAGACCGCAGCGGCAACGGATGAATCCTTACCGCCCGATATCCCGAGCACGGCATTGCATCCCTTACCGTTTTCCTCAAAAAAATCCCTGATCCATGCGACACACTCATCCGTCGCTTTCTTTACATCAAACATAACCCCATCCTTTCAGATCAACATGCCTTGTCATTATACATTAACAAGGCCAAAAATGGAACAGTGGGGACGCCCCCCCACTGTTCCACTGTTTCATTTTTATCAGGATAATAACTGAAGAACGCTCTGGGGATTCTGCATTGTCTGCGAGAGCATGGCCGATCCGGCCTGTGAAAGGATGTTTGCAGCGGTAAGCTTAAGCATTTCCACAGACATATCGGTATCCCTGATCCTCGACTCTGCTTCGGTCAGGTTTTCAGACTTGTTGTTATTGTTATCATAGGAATGCTCAAGACGGTTCTGGAAAGCACCGTAGGCACTGCGCATGTCACTGACTCTTTCAAGTGTCATGTCTATCTGCGCTATAGCCCCACGAGCAGCCGACTGGGTACTGACATCAACGTTATCAACGCCCAGAACAGTCGCATTCATACGGTATGTTTCTATATACTCGCAATCATCGGTTATATTGCTGCACTGGATACGAAATGTGTTGGTGATATCAGCAGAATATATGCCTGTCAGCGATTTACAGTCTATCGCTCCGGATTTGTAGGAATTGGTATAACGGGTTGAATAATATGTTTTTGCAGCAGTCTCACTGGGCTGAGTATCGTTTGCATATATGATCAGTCCCTTTCCATCATCGGTTTTTTTCATGGTATTGGAATGGCTTACAGCTATACCATTCGGATTGGTACTGTATGGTCTCCCTGCAGGTTGATTACGATTAACAAATTCATATACCCTGTTAACCACCTCTGCTCCACTTGTGCATCCACTGATATCGACCGAATAGTAGTGATGCTGACCTGCTCCCAGATTTGTTGCCGAAGACGGAGTACCGTCTGTCGTAAATTTGAAATCAAATACTTCTCCGCACGACTGGCTGCAATTAAACGAAAAACCGCCACCGTTAAGCCTGTTCACGTTATACTTCGTAATATTGGAAAAATCAATCGATGCGGACGAATGCCACTGGCCGTTTATGTTTATTGCTTCACTCAGATACCCCTTATCTGCTCCATCACACCCCACGAGTTTGGTGATCTTCTCACCGTCAACATCACCCGTAATATCATCCAGTATATGCATTGTATTGAATTCAGTGCTCTTTCCGATCCTCGTGATCTCAGCCGACAGCTCATTTATCTCAGACTGTATCGCTGCCCTGTCGGCAGCTGTATTTGTTCCATTTGCCGCCTTTATCGAAAGTTCTGTCATGCGATGAAGCATACCGTGTACCTCGGCAAGTGCGCCGTCGGCTATCTGCATGACACTGATCCCGTCCTGGATATTGTCAGAGCCCTGGTTCATACCCCTTATAAGTGATCTCATTTTTTCGGAGATAGTAAGACCGGCTGCGTCATCTGCAGCACTATTGATCCTGTATCCGGAAGAAAGCTTCTCCATAGACTTCTTCTGAGAAGCACCGGTTATATTGAATTGCCTCTGCGCATTCATTGCGCCAAGATTATTGACTACGGAAAGCAATCAAGTTCCCTCTCGATAAGCGTGTTTCCTTTATCGGGATCCTTCCCAATCGCGATCCGCATCCTTGTGGATCAACTTACATAATTTATATCGGTCATCACAATAAAATCATTAGAAAAAGAAAATGAAACAGCAGGAACTTTCCCCACTGTCTCATTTACTGAAGAAGCTGCAGTACATTCTGCGGTGTCTGCATCGCCTGTGCAAGCATTGCGTTGCCTGCCTGGATCAGGATATTTGATTTGGTATAGTTGACCATTTCTCTGGCCATATCGGTATCTCTGATGAGAGACTCGGCAGCTGTCGTATTTTCGACGATATTGTCAAGGTTTGCGATCGTATGCTCCAAGCGGTTCTGCGTAGCACCGTAATATGATCTTACAGCCGAAATCCTTGCATCAGCTTTCTGTACAAGACCTATCGTATTTCTGGCACTGTTTATCGTTGATACATCCATTTCCCTGTTGTCGAACAGGGATTCTACGGAAATGTTGTACTGGTTCACGCGGATCTGCTGCTCTTCTTTGTTTGCAGCACCGGCCTGAATTATAAAGCCGTTGCGGTCATTTCCTTCGCCACCGCCACCGCCGCCGGTTGACGGAAGACTCTCGGGAAAAGAAAAGCCTGTACCAAAAGCATTTGAATACCACTGGTTGTCTTTATTAATGTTATAACTGCCATACGAACCGGATGGACTGGCAAATATCGCATCTTCACTCTGGTTTAATGCACCAAGCACCGATCCTGCACCGCCGGTACCCCTTGCCGCTAAAAGATCATGCATAAATGTGACTGTATCGGCATCTCCGCCGCTGAATCTGGTCTCAAAATCGGAAACGCATGTATATTTGCCACCGGTCACAGTATTGATCGCATTATCAAGTATCGTGGAACTGTTCGATCCTTCGGTTCCGATATTATTCGCTATCTGTGTGAACAGATTATCAAGACCTTTTGCGATATTTGTGCTGTTTACAGCTGTCTCGCCGCTTGCCAGCTGTCCGAGATACATAGCTGCCGCATAGCCGGCACCGTATGGCATTGTCTTCAGTTGTGAAACATATGACTTTATCTCTTCATCCGTTGCGGAAGGTGTGATCTCATAGCTCATCCAGCCGTTGTCACCGCTTGATGTCTGCGCTGTACCTTCCTTAAACCATTTGGGAAATGTTCCGAGCATACCGGATGTGAGCGTATCATCCATAACAAGGTGCGTCATCTCATGTGCGATCGTTGCGGCAAGGTCAGCCTTCTCGGCCGCTGTCATCGTATCAAACTTATCAACCGGATAATCTGCCGTATCGATCCACATCTTGTAAGATGTCACTGTGCTTGTGGAATTTGACGAGATCATCATACTTGCAGTCGCAAGCGTACCACCTTTTGCCTGAGGACTCATCTCCAGGCCTATCTGGACATTTCCTGTTGATGCCCTGTTAAACAGGTTCGGATAAGCCTGTGCAAGCTTACTTACAGCCGATGAAGCAGCACTTACGACAAAATCCGCCATGGAGGAATTCTTGATCGAATCCGGATTTTCCGTTCCTCTCGCCTGGATCTTATCGTTTGTTTCCGATGCGATCTTATTGCCTTCCGCATCGATAAACTCAAGCTCATATATCCTGTTTCCTGCGAAAACGGTCCTGCCGCTCGCCTTAATCGCCCCATCAACAGCAGTCTGCGGGTTTAATCCCCCATCAGGGAAAACGCGCAGATCATTAAATACCGCCGACTGGTGTACTCTGTCGATCTCTTCGGATATCTGTGCAACTTCCGCCTGCAGAGCCTGTCTGTCAGCATCGGTATTTGTAGCATTTGAAGCCTGGATCGAAAGCTCGGTGCAACGTTTTAACATGGCCTGTACTTCGTCCAGCGCACCGTCCGCTATCTGACAGAAGGATACGCCATCCTGCGTATTTGAAGAAGCCTGTGTCAGTCCCCTGATCTGGCTCCTCATCTTCTCCGAGATCGTAAGGCCTGCAGCATCATCAGCGGCACGGTTGATCTTATAGCCGGAAGAGAGTTTCTCGGACGATTTACCTTTAATGGTGGTTGAAAGGCCGAGCATTCTATTCGCATTCATTGAAGAAAGGTTATGCTGTACTATCATCCCGTCTCCCGCCTAATCCCACATTCCCGCAATTTCTGCAGTCATTTTGCCGTTACATTTGGGGCACAAAAGAGAGTTCATCCGTGCCTTATCGTTATCATCTATAAGCATACAGTTATTGCCGCACCTGCATGTTGCAGCCACAGTAGTATTTTCTTCATTATTCATGATGCTAAAAGTGGGGATTTCAATATAGGACCTGCAAGAGCTGCAGTATCCGATCATCTTACGATATGACCAGCGATATCCCTTATCCGATGCCGGAAGGATCCTTCTGATACGCTCTGCCGATACTTCGTCAAAATATCCGAGGACCGTATCAAGCCGGTTATCAGCCATTCCATGTCCGATACCAAGCTCGTAAGAATTACCGCAGTCATTGCATTTAAGACGGATAGTTTCGCCCATTTCTCATCCTTAATCAATAAGCGCTTATACTCTGGGCTCCGTCCCAAAAGCGGTACACATCCATGCATACCACTATGTATATCGGATGATATTGTGGAAACTTTATACTTTTGTCACAAAATGATGTGATTTATTTCAAATAAATCATATGTCGAGGTAAAGTGTGATAATTCACTTATAAACGATCGTGTAATTCGGATATGTGATATCCCCGAGGAAACCTTCTGTCGCAAGATATGCCGTGATATGTCCCAGTTCGTTGTCTATCAGATATACTGTGTTTCCGGACAGATCCAGTTCATCGGGCATCATCCACTCCACGCCGTTAAAACTCCTGTCCTGGGGCTCATTATCCCTGAAAAAATCATACGGCGACGTTTCTGTATAAAGCGCCACAGACAGATGCTTCATCCATCCGTCATTCATCATCGCAACCACCGGTTTCCCGTTTGCGATCCTCTTTGCTAGTGCGGCTGCTTCTCCGGCCTGAAGGTCACAGCCGAGGCTGTCGCCGATATCGTATGCATCAGCTATAAGTCCGACATGAGAATAAAAATATCTTGAGAACAGCACAAACGGTATGATGTACGCGATAAAAACCGCAGCAATAAAGACCTTCTTCCACTTTATCTTATCGAACGCTGCCTTGATCCCATATACGGCAAACAGAAGATATACCGGGAATATCCCGTTTATCCTGTTGATATTCGGCTCCCTTATGAACAGATAGAATATACGGGATACGACATAATACATCCAGACGAACAGCCACGGATCCATAACCCTGGCCCTGATGCTCTTTATGACTGCTGCTGCTGAAGCTGCCATGCCGATCAGGATAAAGGGTATCGAGACATAATACATGGTACCGAAACGCGGATCTGCATCGTATGCCTGATGATCCGCCACATATGTGAACCTGAAGGAATCTTTCAGATTCACTATGATGTTTGACGCTGATATCTCATCAGCCCTCCAGTGCGGGGATCTCCAGAAATCAACAAGTCCCATGAACGAGAAAGGCTCCAATGCCCCCATCATAACAAGCTGCTGCACAAACAGGGGTATTCCGAGAAGAACAAACGGGATCCCGGCACAAAGAGCATTCTTAAGCGTCAGTTTCCTGTATGCGAGAAGTGCAATAAATGTAAGAAGCAGAAATATCGGTACAACGACATATGCCATGGAGTAGGTATACAGTGACAGACCCCAGAAAAGGCCCGCAAGAAAATAGAAGACCGGCTTATCCGAGGCGATCGCATGCATCTGGAAATACATGGAGATAATAACAAAGCTCATAAACAGATATGCTTCCAGTCCCCAGTGCTCACTCATCATAAACACCGGCATGACCGTCATCAGTGCCAGTGCTATAGCTCCTGCCCAGCGGTCAAGCATCTGCCTGACAAGAAAAAACAAAGATGCAAACGCTCCCAGGGCACATATGACTGCCGGAAGCCTGAAGTTGAATATGGAGATCCCTCCAAGTTTGATCGGAATGATCGCAAGATACGTATAAAGCGCATTCTGGCCTTCACCAAAGCACCTGAAATAAACAGGAAAATGCATCTGAAACTGATCCACACCATAATCACCCAGGCAGACCGCATCATAAAACGCACCCAGTTCATCGATATGCATCCTGTGCTGTCCGAACGGAACATCATCAAGTCTGAAGAGCCTTGTGCCTATGAACAAAACAGATACTGAGATAATCAGAAGAGCAAAGATCAGTTTTTGACGTTTATCATTTTCCATCAGGTATGCTCCTTTTCTTATTGGAAAGCTTCGAAATGATACTGCACCCCGACAGAAGATAAGAAATACATGCAATAAATGTCAAGGCTGAGACTATTTCCGAGATCCTCCAGAAGAGCGGTTCGCGCCAGTATACGTGAAGTATCCCCTCATAATTTGCCGGAAGGAGCACGCCCACTGTACGGTTTCCTCCGTCATGTATCTCAAATACCTTCGACGGATCCTCAACATCCGTCGCATAATAGTACGGATAGTTGAACACCGGCAACTGGATCCAGCCGTACTCCGGTCCCGTCACACATGCTATGAGAAAATCATTGCTGTCGCGTGAGAGCACCTCCATACTAAGCATTCCTTCATGAACTATACCGAGCGGCAGATCGTCCACAGTCGTATTCTCCAGGCGAAAATCCATTGCATAGTATTCCCAGACGCCCAGGTCCTGTGTATCGACAAAATCCGCTCTCTTTTCATAGGAGATGGAATAATAGCACAGCTGGGCAACATTGAATACGCAGAAAATGCATACCGCCGCAGCGCAGACATACCTTACGGCCGAAGATCTTGAAACGATAACGAACATATCTCCGGCAAGCATCGACATAAACACAATGGCAAATGCCAGATATCTCATGGGAAATTCAATTGCGGTAAGTATCCCGCCAAGCACCGGGACATTATCTTCGATCGCATTCCACGGAAAATACGCTGAAGACATGACCAAAAGGACAAGCGCAGCAACCGTTTCGAATACTATACGCTTATCAATACCTTTCTTTTTTATCAGAACGAAAACGCAGTATCCTATAGCAGCTATAAGAACAAGCACAAGGACCGGCCCGGGTGTCTGCTGTATCGAGCCTCCGTTTGTACCTCCGAACGGATTACAGATAAAATCAAACAGATCAGCAAGTGTTGGTCCCGCACCTTCTATACTGTTCTTTTTCTGAAGTGCAAAAGCGATGCCGGCATTAAGATACGTATCCAGAAAGGGAATAATGAAAAATGCGGCCAGGAATATCATCAGTATCCCCGAGGCAACAATACTTCCAAACTGTCTTATGCGCTGTCCCCTGATACCGAAAAGAAAAACGCTTATCGGTGCAAATAATGCCAGTACCACCACAAGCATACTCGTCGTAAGAGTATGGGAACAGATCACGGCAAGAAATGCCAGGGCCAGGAGCACCGTGTATCTCCTGCGATTTTTGCTGTCAGCGGCCTTGATGATCAGATAGATAAGAGCTGCTATTGCCGGGAAAAAGGTTATGGCAAGCGTTTCGCCTATCGCCGATCTGACATAGGCGTCAACAAGTCTGTAAGACGATGCCGCATATGCTGCAGTGGCGATCACGGGCGCCCACCCCTTGTTGAAAACCCTGAATGAAAAATACGCGATAACTACCGTAGCAGTGTTCACAATGAGCATGAACAGGCGGAATGATGTCATGACCGAAAATCCCAGTTTGCGGAACACGGCACCAATATACAGAAAGATATCCCCATACAATATCGATACGGGGTATCCGTAGCCGTTCATCCAGCCGGACTGCATGCGGACTGGAAGATTCCTGAAAGACACGTCCTGCCTGATCCCCTCGATCCTCTGAAGATGGAACAGCAGGTCATGGCCCTTGGCCATACTCATGAACAATACAGGCCAGGATATCAGTATCACAATCGCACAAAGCGCCGCAAATCGAAGGCGGCTATTCGTTTTTTCATCAAATTGCATCGTTTTCAAATCACTTTTCCTTGACAATGCCACTTCTGTCTTATATAATTTCAAATGTTCTGCAAAGAACTGGGGATCTTAGCTCAGCTGGGAGAGCATCTGCCTTACAAGCAGAGGGTCATAGGTTCGAGCCCTATAGGTCCCAGATGTCATGAGGTGGCACTTGCGAAGCAAGTGACGGAGTCCTGATGACACGGCGACGTTCGGCGAAGCCGAATGTTGGTTTACAATCTTCAGTAAGGAATCCCCACTGGCGTGGGTCACTCCTTACAACATCTGGCGAGGTGGCTCAACTGGCTAGAGCGTCCGGTTCATACCCGGGAGGTTGAGAGTTCAAGTCTCTCCCTCGCTATTACCAAAAAGTCCGGTTTCCGGACTTTTTTTATGTTTTTTGTCCTTTGACCCGTTTTGCATAAAGTAGGCCGTCACTCCAAACAGGGCTGTAAAGAGCGGGAACGGCATTATATAATGAGTTCCCTCCTGCGGGATCGATATCATAAGAGCGCATGCATATAACACTACAGGCAGCATTGCGATGAGAAGGCCTGCATGGCGCTTTCTAAGCAGCACAAACGATATCATGAGCATAAGGAAAACATACAGTCCTCCTCTGTAGACCACGCACCTTCCGATCGCGGTAGATCCCATAAATTCCTTCACATTTTCCGCCGCAAAGAAATAATCTCCTTTTCGCATATGATGGATCTCGGTATGATCCACTGCAAAACCCGGGGCATACATGACAAGTCCGTTGGCCTCGGCTATCTCCCAGACCATTGAGTTGACATCGAAGAATGACAATATGCACTGTTTGGGATAATGGGTCAGATAGTACCAGTCTACCGCTATAATATCTTTTGCGATCGCCGGATCATTGAGCTTGTAAACATTGTCTCCGATTGCATGCCACGGCCTATCGGTCGTATCGGCATCAAACGGGCAGTAGTACTCGGCCCATTCTTCCATCGGGATGATCTGCTCCATTTTGGCAACTATATCTTCATCTATCACCAGACCGGTCTCACGGCTCCTGTAGGCCATGGAAGCAGCCAGGTTCATGGGGATGGTGTAGTTGATGTAAGCAGGATTTCTTTCCGCATTAAGGAGCCCGAAAGCTATTCCCTCGGTCATAATAAGGAACGCGACAAGAGTTGATACAAATACCGCAAAGAGTCCTGACAGATCTTTCTTTTTTATGTCCTTATCTGCGCTTTTATTGGCGATCTCGCGTATCATCAATACGATAAGAGTGACAAGGACTATCTGCCACAGGGAATGACGGAAACACGAGGCCAGGAATGCGAAGATACCCATATTGATGTACTGCCTTTTTGTATGCTTACGGGCAAGTATATAGTCAAGCAGCGATATGGCAAATGCCAGGAGCATCGGAGTGCTCACATTGTCTTTTCGCATCTCGGATATGTACATGCAGCTGTAGGATCCGAATATCATATACAGATACATGTATGTCCATCCGATCCTCGGATACTGCGGAAATCTCTTAACGAGAACGCCCACCGCATAATTTGCCGCTATCACATACATCAGTACCTGAACAATTGTCAGCACAAATACCTTGCGTGTCAGGAACGTACAGATCTTAACAAGGAATATATATCCGACCGTATGCCAGTCACTGTACTTTGTCGGCTCTCCCCAGATCCACTGCTTCTCAAAATCACTGTTCATGAGCCCGGGATAGTATGCGATGACAAAAAAGAATATCACGGCAATGAACATCCACACCGGATAGTACAGTCCGAGAAACCTTCCGTCTCCGGTTTCGGAAGTATCCAGCTTTGCGGGTTTATCAGCCAGGGCGAGTGACAGGATATAGTCAATATCTATGATAAGACACGCCAGAACGACCGGGAAATACAGGACTTTAAATACAATGGTGATCGGCTCCGCATGCATCATCCGCATCGTCTTTAATACTTCCTCGAGCGAAAGCATGACCATGAACAGGCCGGTAAAACAGATATCCCATTTTATGTTCTTCCTGTTCCCGAACGGTCTAAAATCCTTTGCGAACACCAAAATGAGACAGCATATCGCTACGGGAGTGATCGAAAAAGTGATCGCATCACAGATATATGAAGTTCCCGTCAATCCGATGACTGTAATCAGAACGATATTCAGAACAAACAGAATACTTTTGAATGTCTTGTTCAACAGTATTTCTCCTGCAGACAGCTGATTTTAGTGATGGAATAATCTTACTCCGTTGCATACCATGACCATACCGTACTCATCGCACGCTTCGATAACGAGGTCGTCCCTTACGGATCCGCCGGGCTGAACAACGTAAGATACCCCGCTCTTTGCGGCTCTGTCGATGCTGTCGCGGAAAGGGAAGAACGCATCAGATCCGAGTGATACGCCGGTCATCTGATCAAGCCATTCTCTCTTTTCTTCTGCCGTATATACATCAGGCCTTGTCTTAAAATACTTCTGCCATACCTTATCACCGATGACATCCATGTATGTATCGCCTATATAGTTGTCGATCGCATTGTCGCGGTCCGCGCGGCCTATGCCTTCGGCAAAATCAAGCCCCATTACCTTCGGGCTCTGACGCAGGAGCCAGTTGTCAGCCTTCTGTCCCGCAAGGCGCGCGCAGTGAACTCTTGACTGCTGACCCGCACCTATACCTATGGCCTGGCCGTCCTTAACGTAGCATACGGAATTGGACTGGGTGTATTTGAGCGTGATAAGCGAGATCAGAAGATCATGTCTGGCATCTTCTGACAGCTCTTTATTTTTTGTTACGATGTTTTCAAGAAGGGAATCATCAATGACAATATCGTTCCTGCCCTGTTCAAACGTAACGCCGAAGACTTCCTTATGCTCGATCGGAGCAGGCGTATACTCCGGGTCTATCTGGATGACCGCATAGTTTCCCTTTTTCTTTGCAGATAATATCTTAAGAGCTTCGGGTTCATAACCCGGAGCAATGATGCCGTCAGACACTTCTCTTTTAAGCATCATCGCGGTCGGAATATCGCATACATCGGAAAGGGCGACAAAATCACCGAATGAAGACATCCTGTCCGCCCCTCTAGCTCTTGCGTATGCGCAGGCAAGAGGTGAGAGATCGCCCAGATCGTCAACAAAATATATCTTTTTGAGCGTATCCGACAGCGGCTTTCCAATCGCAGCTCCAGCAGGGCTTACGTGCTTAAAGCTTGTTGCTGCGGGATATCCCGTTGCAGCTTTTAACTCCTTTACAAGCTGCCAGCCGTTAAAGGCATCAAGCAGGTTGATATATCCCGGACGGCCGTTTAAAACGGCGATCGGAAGTTCACCTCCGTCTGCCCTGTATATCCTTGACGGTTTCTGGTTAGGGTTGCATCCGTATTTCAGTTCCAATTCCTTCATAGTAATACTCCTCAAAAAATATGTGGGGAAGAGCTTCCTGCTTCGATAAGAAAGCTGTTCTTACCCGTGATAATCGCCATTATACTGGATCAGAGTTACGTCCCTAACACCGGAAATAGTCTTGAGACGACCTGATATTCCATCATCTTTTTTCATGTCTATTTGAACCGTCATCTCCGTACTGTCATCCTTTTCGATAATACTCTTAACAGAGTGAACGTATGTCTTAAACTCAGACAAAACAGCTTCCTTAGCATCGTCTCCGGAATAGTGAAGGATACATACATACGCATTTTTTCTCTCTTTCATGCGGCTCATACCGATGATTATGACAAGCATGATCACCATTCCTATCGCTGCTAACACATACATACTGGCTCCTATTGTAATTCCTTCAGTTATTGCCCAGAATAAGTACATGATGTCCAGAGGCTCTTTGATCGCTGTACGATATCTTACAATTGAGAGTGCTCCAACCATACCAAGCGAAATGACAATGTTGGTTGAAATGGCAAGTGTTACCATACATGTAAGTGCTGTCATTCCGATAAGCGTCACCGCAAAAGATCTGCTATATACAACGCCGGAGAAAAACCGCTTGTATATTCTATAGATGATATAACCGATAAGCAAGGCAACAAGCATGTCGACCACTATCGTAGTATATACGCCTGATGATAGCGAATTGTCATATAAGGCTGATTGGAGAACAGAATTCTTAATCACGTCTTTTACACTCATTTTACAAATAACCTCCTTAGTGTATCAACACTCATTACATACTTTGATGTTGCTATCCTGCAGCTATTATCCGGCATAATATTTCTAAAAACATCCGGCAGGAACTGTGTATATTTGATCTCCATGATCACATTATCCGGGCTAAGCACACTGTAGGCGGTACCCCCATCGGAAAAAAAATCGTAATCCGGCACGGATGCTTTTATACTCATATCAAATGTAATCCTAACATCTCCATACTCGTAAATGAACGGAATCCTGCAATAGTCTATTATAACTTCGGGGTGAAGATTATCTGTCCTGCATCTTATGGCAAAATCAAATGCAACTCTTTCTTCTTTTTCTAAAAGGAATGCCGTTTCTCCCATTATGATCGAATTGAAGTCACCGATTGAAAGCTTTATTGATTCCTTGCGGACATATGATCCTTCTTTTATCTTCTTTTCCAGAAATATTACACTATTATCATGATCATAAGCACGTATTCGATATTTATGTCTTGCGCATACTCCATCTTCCTTATCTTCATATGCCGACATAATCATATCATCATAATACAGACTTCTGACAAAATAACCGTTCTCCTTTGCATGAGGATCTACCTTTGCAAACTCGGATAATCTGGCTATGCAACAGTCCATATCGCATTTACTGATAACATACTTTAATTCATGTCGAAAACATGCATCATTGCGCATTTAGAAATTCATCCTCATATACCTTAAGATAATCATATCGATTTCTGTAAAAATCCCTAAGCATCTCAACTGACTCGTTAAAAGAATCGAGTGCCTCTTTCTCAGTGAGATTTGAATATCTCATTTTATCCAGAACCATTTGATCCCTTATTATATAATATATATCATCTATATGTTTAAGTATCTTCTGCTGTTCAAACTCATGACTGCACATATAGTTGATCCTGTTGACAATATCCACTCGAAAGCTTTCGTCATCGCTTAAAAGTTTCATAAATGGATAATAAGATTCTGTCAAAGTATCAAATATCGGATCGTCAACATCTTCCATCGAGCGCGAATTCATATCAAAAATTACGGGTCTTAACTTTCCATCACCGAATTCTGTTCCTTCATCTGTTCCTGTCTTCCAGAACCTGACATTATTATCGGGCCAATCACCGCAATGAGCAGTTATTATATTTGCAGCGTAATAGTCTAAAAGACTTTCTCTATCAAAATTATACTCATTCCACTCGTCTTCACTAACGAAGTCTTCCTTATTTTTTATAATAACATCATCTTCATTCACTCCATACTTATCTGCAAAGAAAGTGTTATCCATTCTTTCGGTCAGCCAATAAAATCCCCAGTACTCCCCGTTCAGGAACAGACTGGCCGGAATGCGGTCTGTTGTGACACATTTCGTGTCGGACATAGCAACATTCATTATGGTGTCGACCATCTTTGTACCCGTCTCTTGGCCACATTTATCAATTGCAAGTGAATGGAGCTGATAGTCTTTTCCTTGAAGGGTAAATGATTCTTTATAGTTCCCTCCATACGCCGGACGGAATATAACGCTGAAGCTCTTTTGGACGTCCCATCTTGAGCCCATGCCTTTAACCCTTACACCGGCCTCAGTTTTAAGTGTCATCATATGATTTTCATCATATATCTCAAAACTGATCGGTCTTTCAGATTCACGACCCTCCCTCGAGAAATTTGCCTTCCTGTTAGGGTCATAATCTTCCGGCTCTCCTGCTTGAACAAAATCATCATAATACTTACCAAGTACGTAAATACCGTCTTCATAAGAAAAGAAATCATCCGGATTTACTGAAATCGAGACAACTGCCATGTTATCATATGCTTTTCTTTTATTGAATCCAACAAAATACGTGTACGAACAAATGTCGGTATATCTTCCAAGCCGGTCTTTTGCCACTGCTTTAACCACAGTACATTTATCAACGGGAAAAGTAGGCAGTTCCGTTTCTTTATCGACATAATATGGAGAAACTTCCGGTATTGCAGAATATATATTCTTTTCATCTGTTCTGTCACGGATAAGGATCGGTGCATTATAAAGTGTTCCATTCGCTATAGGATCACTTCCATCAAGTGTATAGTAAATGTCCCGTCCCCAGTTTGATGAGGAGAGTCTTAACTCAAATTCAGCATCATAAAATCCCGGAGTTTCAGAGGCAAGTACCTCCCCATCTATTACAGGATCAAGAACTCTTCCTTCATTATTTGAATATCCGGGTGTAGGCTCTTTGATCTCCCACTCAAACGAGCCATCCGTAAGTCTTGAATATGTTGTATCATATTTCAGTTTGGGAAGATTCACACGATCTATATAATGGTTTTCGGAATCAAGGAGATTGACCGTACAACCTTCAGATCCAATCCTGAAACCCGGATCAAACAGAAAGAATGAGCCCGGCGCAAGTACGGTTCCATCGGGAACAATATACTTTTCCTTATTCAAATCTGTTGATTTATTAAGAACAAATCCTGAAATATCAGTATAATCCTGAGTGGGGTTGTATACCTCTATCCAATCAGGATATTGACCATATTCATCCATACAACATGCAACATTAGATGAACACACTTCATTTATCAAAACATTCCCCTGAGTGTGTTTATAAATGCTTACTCCGTATAAAACAATAAATACACTGATAACGATCAGGCATACAAAATAAAAATACTTCTTGAAGAACAATATGATTTTGCTCATATTCGGATCTACTCGTTTTTATTGAATATCTTTGTTTTTACCTCGCCTGTGGCGATGTCTGTAAAACGTACGAACAGGGATACCTTATTGTCAAGATTGAGGTTCTCCCACATTTTTTTCGAAAACGTTTCCATATCACCTTCTATCGAGACAAACTTGGGCTCTCCTTCAAATGACGGGAGCGGGTTCCCATCCTTCATATACGTATGGATAAAATGTCCTTCGCCCGCAAGAGGATTGTCATACGAGAACGTAAACCTTAAGCACTGCTCGGGATTACCGTTATCACTCTTTAAAATGGACATCCCATATGTGAATTTGCCGTTCTTAACTGTCAGTATGCCCGAGATACGGGGAGTGTAGTTGGGTGCGTCCGGTTCAAACTCGCGGCTTTTAAGAGACTGTTCAAATGTAAGTCCGCTCTCAAGGCCGTCATATATGGTGTCTGTCTGATCGCCGTTTGTTACAATCGTAGTATCCCCGAGTACTCTTACGGGAGAATAAATGATGAGTGACGGATCTTCGACTTTGCTCTCGTCAAACGCTTTTGTCCTGATCCCTTCACCGTCTTCAACAAGCACACGGTTTCTCGAGTTGGAACTTCTGCCCATAATAAAATAAGCCGTTACGGCATACTTTCCGTCGGCAGACCTTCCGATCACGATACCCCTTCCGGGATACGAGTTGGAATCAAGCTCTTTAAACAGGTTCAGTTTCTCCATACGTCCCTCCTTTGATGATCATGCCAGATACTTCTTCTCAAAATCCGCTCTCGGCATGGGCTTGTCAAAATAGAAGCCCTGTACAAGCCGGATGTTCATATTCTCCAGAGCCTTGAACTGATCGATCGTCTCTATCCCTTCAACGCAAACACGCACGCCGAGGGCCTCCGCGAGTTCACCGATCATCTTAACGAATGACTGTGCATAATGATCCGTCGCGATATCCGTAACAAAAGTCTGATCCACCTTGATGACGTCAAGCGGTATCTCGCGGATATGATTGAGCGATGAATACCCGGTTCCGAAATCATCAAGCGCTATGCGTATTCCGAGCTTCTTGATATCGCCCAGTATCCTCTTCATACGCTCCATATCATTGATGGCGAGCGACTCGGTAACCTCAAGCGTAAGGTTTCTCGGATTGACACCGACCTCTTTTATCGTTTTTCCGATGGACTCTACTATGTCGTTTTGCATAAGCTGGACAACGGACAGGTTCACGTTGACCTTGTAATACGGATGCCCGTTCTCATTCCAGTATTTAACAGCCTCACACGCACTCTTTAACACATGAAGCCCTATGGGATTGATAAGCCCCAGATACTCGGCAAGCGGGATAAAATCACCCGGCTGGATGAATCCGAGCTCCGTCGAATTCCATCTAACGAGCGCTTCCGCACCTGTGCAGGGATTTCCGGGCTTTGTGATATCTATGATAGGCTGATAATAAACCTCAAACTGCTCGTAATCCGTTGCAGTGGCAGCCCTCATGCTCTTTTCCATGTCAAGGCGCTTGTATGCCTCGGCATCAGAAGAATCCGTATAGTGGGCCATTTTGTTCTTGCCGGACTTCTTGGCGGTATACATCGCGATATCGGCCTTACGGATAAGGTCCTGAACAGTCTCGCCCTCATCGGGGAAGGTTACGATACCGATACTCGATGTGCAGTAATAATCCGCTCCCTTAAGGAACCACGGCTTGTTGAACACGACCCTGATGCTCTCGATTATCTCCTCGAACCTGTCATAGCTTGTATGGGGAACAAGTATTACGAACTCATCGCCGCCCATACGGTAGCAGGTGTTCTCAACACCGTTTATCCTCTGCAGGCTGTTGGATATGGCCTTTAAGAGCACATCGCCGTACTGGTGGCCCAGTCCGTCATTGATATGTTTAAAATCATCCAGGTCAAGATAGATGACTGCGCCTTTTCCTCCGCACTCCTTGGCTTCGTCGACTATGCGCAGCAGATCTCTTTCGCAGCACATCCTGTTATAAAGCCCTGTCAGGAAATCATTGTTCGCCTGCTGCTCTATCTTCTTCTGGTACTGCTTCTTCTCGGTAACATCGATGATCGCGTACAGCACTACCTTGCGGCCGTCCACCCAGGTCATGCTGGTTGATGTAACGTCGTACCAGCGATTTTTATCCCTGTAGTGAACCTCACGATAGGAAGATGCGGTGTTGTAGCGGCTGCTCTCCTCAAAGAGGCCCACTATCGCCCCGCTCATGATCTCGTGCTCGAAGGTATTCCGGCACATGCGGTTAACGTACACTATGTTCGAACTGTTGACATCGCGCACGTATATGACGGAACCGACGTTATCGAGAATGGTCTCGAGCGACTTGTATGAACTGGTAATGGAATTTCTCTGGATACGGTTCGTGGCACTTGACTGAATGACCTTGGTGGCATCCCCGAAGAACTTGACCTCGTCGATGCCCCATTCACGGTTGATCTTGTTGTCAACGTAGAATGCGTACATCGCAGTCTTGCCGTTTATCGCGATCGGAATGGCCACTGCCGCGGTAATGCCTATGGAATCAAGCCAATCGCGGTTCTTCTCTTCTATGCGCGTACGATAAGATATTATCTTGGTCTGGTCGCCTATCTGGGCCAGGAACGACTGGGACATGATATCAATAACGGGATTGAGCGGCGACTCACCGGATGCCACGTAGCTTCCGATGATCTCGATGCCGTTACCGTCCCTGTTGGGGCGAAGTACATATGCATGCGAGATATCGGCATATCTTCCGGTATAGTCGAGCACCCTGTTGGCGATCACTTCAAAAGCGTCATCGCTTCCAAGCTGGGATACAACGCCCGTCATTGCCTCGCTTCTTCGAAGCGCCTTCTGCATCTCCTCTGTCGAAGAAAGAGCGCGCTTTGCATCCGCCGCAGCGTTGGCCGCATTATAGCTTTCGCCGTATACTTTCTTGGAAACTTCGCGGATAAGATCTATTGATGCGCTAAACTTCGGAAGTGTTGTCGTGGACTCGAAATTGCTGATATCGTTCTCGCCGCCGCCATCCGGCATCACTCCGCAGACAAACCAGGCAAACGCAGGTGTTCCGCCGATCCTGACGCCGATCGTCGCTATCTTGAGATTGGGATATTCGGTATCCTCGATGACCTGCTCTTCAACCGTATCGAACAATACCCTGTTGATCGCAGCCCTTATCTGGAGCTCATTAAGAAGTGAGACGACCCTTGATATCCCGTCGGGATCGCCCGACATCTCGGTCATCCTCCTGCCGGATTCGTCCACACAAAAAATGAACAGGTTTGCAACCTGCGCATAAGCATCCTGCATGACCTGCAGACTTGCGGTATCTATCATAAACTTGCCGGAGACCTTCCGATCCCCAGATCCTGTCTCAAAACCCATACAATAAATAATACCTTAAAACATGCCTGTTTTCAACTCAGTCGGCAAACTTTACGACTATGGTCTCATCAAACATTTGAACGGACCCTTCGGCGGGGTATACCGGCATCGCATTTATCTCGTCCGAAAACGCCTCGAGCCTGTCTCCGTCCGCCTCCACCCTGTCAAACGAGCACCACATGTTCATGGTCCTCTCCCAGGCAAAATCATTTATGATCGAGTTGCCCTGGTACGGCGGAAGATATATCGGATCAAACAGCTTGTTTCCGGAAAAATCATCGTCATTTTTCTGACGGTCATTGATATAGGCTATCGGCGTCCCGGGTGTATAGCCTTCGACAGACTGAATGCGCTCTATGAGGCGGTTATAATAGTTTATCGCCTCAGCCTGCATCAGATCGGCCTTGAGGTAGCACACATTAGCATAGCGTGCGAACATAAAGCCCATGATCAGAATGACGGCAAGAGCTATTCTGTAAAGCCATTCCGACAGCGTTTTTACGGGTAATGAACCGTTTTCGGATTTAGTCTCATTCCCGGATCCGGTCCGTGACCTGTCCCCGGTCAAACGTTCCATAAAATATGCGGCGATAAATACCATAAAGGCTTCACCGTATCCCATGCCGCCGTGGGCATCTTTTTCCTCAACCATCACATAGATGAAATAAGCAAAAAGAGGACTTGCGGCAAGTATTATGCACAATTGAAGGATCTTGGCCCTGTTATCCTTAATACGGATCGCAAGCATGATGAACATGACAGCGGTAAGCACGATAAGGATCATATGCAGGTATTTTGTCATCCAGGGATACATATTGGCGGAAACGCCGTTGTAGTTGATGAAGTCTGCGGGCTTGATGAACCTTTTATATGCCGTAAAGATCCGGTATATATAGCCGGAGATGCCGGTTTTTCCGAAACTTGACACTCCCTTGTAGTCATACATTGCAAGGTGCGTGATCGAAAGAGCGATCTTATTGTACAGAAAATACTGCACCATGAAGAAGGCGGCGGCCGCCGCATTTTTGACCCCGAGGATAAGATAATCCTTCCAGGTCATGTCATCTTCCGAGTATACCTCATCAAGCATGAACAGGAGCAGTACTATGAGATTGACTGCGATATTGGACTGATAAAGTCCCACAGACAGTGCCATCAGAAATGTACAGAGTATAAAACGCGGGACGGTCTTTTTTTCATAGAACAGATATGCGCCGTATACTCCGGCAAGCGCGCCGAGATAATAGAAAGGCGCCGTGAACACGTATCCGAAGATGTTGGTGATCGCCGGGAAACACACCATCACTCCGGTAACTGCGATGGTAAGAAGACGATCATTGATGCGAAGCCTCTTAAAGATCAGATGACAGATAAGAGCAAGTGCTATGATCGTGATGATCCCGTTAAAAAGAGGCAGGCTGTAATTCCTGCTCAAAAAAACATTTTCGGTGATCTTTCCGGACAGTCCCAGAAACCAGCGTCCGAGCCCGTATGTCTCGCCGACGCCGTTAAACCACGGAACATCGTCGTGATATGAATACTTGTTGAACATTGCCATCCCGTGAGCAAATATCCCCCACAGGATCGCACAAACAAAAGTGATGAGCATTACTTTGCTTTCCTGTTATAGCAAACGATCCCGACAACAGCCGCAATGATCCCATACACAAAGCCGAGCGTTATGATAAGCGGAACGCTTCTGTCGGGATATGACGGATATGGCACAAGGCCGAAAGACTGGGTGATCGTATATCTTCTTACGATCCTGAAAAATTCGATGTCAAATGTATCAAGCGAAAAGATCCTGATAAGCTGGGGGATGATAACCGTAATGACAGCAAATCCCGCAAATGCTTTCCACTTTGCCTCGAAAACGACTAAAAACATGACCGCAAAACTGATCCCCGCAAACCATAGAGGAAAAGACAGGGCCGCCTTTTCGAGGAAGCTTGCAATGACTCCCCACGCGATCATGCCCTCGCTTATATGAAACAGCAAGGTGATCACGTATAAAAGGATAAATGAGACAACAAGATAAAAAACTGCAAGTCCGATCGTTACTATAAGCTTTGCCAGATAGAACTCTGTCGGGGATAAGCTTGCCCTTCCCGTGCCGTCATCAACCTTGATCCCGTTTTTGTATGGCTGAGTATACTTGAGTCCTACAGCTGCCAGTGCAAGGACGATACAGCTGTAATACGGGATCAGAAAGCACCAGGTGGCATATTCGAAAACGTTGTATGAAAAGGTACCCTCATTCGATCCGTAAATGATCCGGAATGCGATGACTGCTACGTTTGCGAGCACAATGAGGCCCAGGGCGCCGAAAAAATAGTATTTGGAGATCTTGGATGCAAGAGCTCTTTTCAGATCATTTAAGATATATTTAACCATTTCATTCGTCTACCGAGTAGTTCGGTGCTTCCTTGGTGATGTGAATGTCGTGAGGATGGGATTCCCTGAGTGCGGCAGCTGATATCTTGACGAATCTGCCGTTCTCTTTGAGTTCCTCGATCGTACGCGTACCACAGTATCCCATACCGGAACGTATGCCGCCGATAAGCTGGAATACGGTATCTTCCACGGTACCTTTATATGCAACCCTTCCCTCGACTCCTTCGGGAACGAGCTTCTTGGCATTTGTCTGGAAATACCTGTCACGGCTTCCGCACTCCATGGCGGAGATGGAACCCATTCCACGGTAAACCTTGTATTTTCTTCCCTGATACAGTTCAAATGTTCCGGGGCTCTCATCACAACCCGCGAAGATCGAACCCATCATGCAGACGTTGGCGCCTGCTGCTATCGCCTTGGTCATATCGCCCGAGTACTTGATACCTCCGTCGGCGATGATGGGGATGCCGCTCTTTTTTGCAACATCGTAGCAGTCCATGATGGCCGATATCTGCGGAACACCGATACCCGCAACGATCCTCGTCGTACATATGGATCCGGGACCGATACCTACCTTTACGGCATCACATCCCGCATCGATCAGGGCCTTTGTGCCCTCGCCCGTTGCAACGTTTCCGCCGATCAGCTGGAGATCGGGATATGCATCTTTTATCATGCGTGCGCATTTAAGGACGTTCTCGGAATGACCGTGTGCACTGTCAAGAACCACAACGTCAACCTTGGCATTTACCAAAGCCTCTACTCTTTCGAGCACATTTGCGGTAATACCGACACCAGCACCGCACAGAAGGCGTCCCTGCTCATCCTTGGCGGAGTTGGGGTACTTGATCTGTTTTTCTATATCCTTGATGGTGATAAGACCCTTGAGATTAAAGTTATCATCAACAATCGGAAGCTTTTCCTTGCGTGCCTTTGCGAGGATCTTCTTGGCCTCCTCAAGCGTCGTGCCCTCTTTGGCGGTAACAAGGTTCTCGCTCGTCATGCAGTCCCTTATCTTCTGGGTAAAATCGGTCTCAAACTTCAGATCACGGTTTGTTATGATGCCGACAAGCTTGCCGCCTTCTGTTATCGGAACGCCGGAGATCCTGTACTTGGCCATAAGATCATCGGCATCCTGAAGTGTATGTTCGGGAGAGAGCGAGAACGGATCCGTAATGACTCCGTTTTCGGAACGTTTAACCTTATCGACCTCATCGGCCTGTTCTTCGATACTCATGTTCTTGTGAATGATACCGATACCGCCCTGACGCGCCATGGCAATAGCCATCCGATGTTCGGTGACCGTATCCATTCCCGCACTCATCATCGGGATATTGAGCATGATGCTCTTTGTCAGATACGTTGTCACGTCAACATCATTCCCGACAACATTTGAATAACCGGGTATCAGCAGCACGTCATCAAAGGTTATGCCTTCCGAAATGATCTGTCCCATCTTGTTCCTCCTTTAGAATTCCATTATCTTACGCGGGAATACATTTTTTATAGCCCGCAGCATCTCACCGTCAGGTTCTATATCAACAAGCACAAGGCCTTCATTGCCGCCCTCATATACTATGGAGTATCTCTTCGCATCGGGCTCACCGGATGTGAAATCGTATGATTTTACTCCCCGCGCCCTATAAGGATCCAGTTCGTGAGAGGTTACGGGTGCCATTATCTGCATGCGGTTAAGATCGACGGTATAGACGTGCTTGCGCTTCTCCTTGGACATGATCTTGTCTATGGAGATCTCCCTGTCGATGTACAGATACTCATATTCAATATCAAACATGGGAATAACAAAATACGCGACCGCGGCAAAGATAAGAGCTCCGATGATAAAAACAAAATTGCCGAGTATCGCGATTAGAAGGCAGACGGTTGCGATCGCATATAACAGTATCCGTCCCGGTCCGAGGAAGGGACTTGTGCGTCTTTTGACCAAAACCTCTACATATGTATCATTCATTACATACACCAATCCTTTCATACATAATAATATCGACGGCAGGATCGTGCAATAGTAAGAATTGCCTATTTTTCATTCTGCGACGACAAGTGTTTTGGTATCATTTTCCTTTACCACCCTGTAGAGCGTTCCGGGCTGCAAAGGGGTGTGGTCCGCTGTCAGTTCGGCGCTCTCATTCCAGTCGCCGGGGTATGCAGCAGCGGCGTTATCGGCCACATACACATAGGCCTCAAGGTGATCGTCGATATAGCTTAACAGTTCTCCCTCAGCGATCGCGGGCGTATTGACCACGCAGTCTATCGGCTGGGGGACTGCGGAATATACAAGAAACTGGGTGTAAGGATCCCACTGATCGGCTATAAGCGTAAGTCTTGCGCTGCCGTCGTGGGGAAGGTCAAGGCCGGCGATCCCGGATGCGGCCCACTCTTTGTCAGCTGCCTCGGCGGTCTCCTTGTAGTTTTGCTCGTAGTTTTCCCTGTAATCTGCAGGCACCAGGTACTCCGCCATGTCCGCATAAGGAAGCAGGACAACGAAAACGGCAAGGGATACGTACAGTGCGGTCTTGGCGCCGCTTATGCGGTCATTGCATGCCATCCCGATCAGGCTGCACGCGTACAGCATAAAGGCTCCGCCCAGATACTGCGTGATATACCTGTCAAACTCCACGAGCCCGTGCGCTTCCCACTCATCAAATATAAACAGATACATCCCCAGATGCGCGGCCGCAAAGATAACCAATCCCGCCATCACCACCACAATTGAGACAGGGGGACGGAGGTGTTGTCTCAACTTTTTTGAGACTGGGGGACGGAGGTGTTGTCTCAACTTCTGTCCCTTGGTCTCGCTCCGTTGTATAAAGAACACGATAAAAATAAACAGCACGAGCACAAACGCCGTGACCCCTATACGGTTTCCGGTCAGCGGAACGGTGAAGAAATGCCTGATATAATTCAGCGTAACTTCCCGTGTATACGGAGGAAAAGCAAACGCTCCGCCCTTAACCCCGGCCTTCACACGGTTCGACAGATACCCGTTATTCCACGATCTTCTAAGAAACCACTGCCAGCTGAGAAACGCTCCAAGCGTAAACACGCACAAGACTGCAGTCACGGCACAAAGCTGCATCGCCTTTTTCCTGCTTTTTTCAGCATTTGACATGCCCTCATGCACAGCAAACATGATAACCGCCATGATCGCCAGCACCGGCCCGCTCGTTTTGATCAATGCCAGGAAAGCCAGAGCGCAGGCAATGCACACCAGCCTGAACGCCTCATCCGGAAAGACGGGGGAACGTGAGACAGGGGGACGGAGGTATTGTCTCAAATTTTTTGAGACAATACCTCCGTCCCCCTGTCTCACGTCCCCCCGTCTCAGAGTTGTCGGGTTGTATAAAAACACATAATAGAGCACATATCCGAAAGTCAGTGCCAGAAGAAGATCCACTCCGAGCCTGTAGTAAAACTGCGCAGTGAGGATATGCGGGAATATGACATAAAGGATGACAGCTGCAATTCTTATCCCCGTCCTCTTTGCGCCCTGGTTAAGATCAGCATCTTCGCTACCCTGTGCAGCATCCCCAAGCTCCACCGTGCCGGATCCGCCATCAAATGCCGCTGACAGCACCGGAAGAAGAAGTACGTAGATCAGGCATATATTGGTCCGGAACATGGAAGCTTCGGAAAACTCACTTCGTCCGAACATCACAAGATACTGAAGTATCTGTATTACCGGAGTATAATCCTTATAGTCTACGGAACAGTTCTCGAACAGAGTCGGGAGCTTATCTATCGCAAATATATTCTTAGTGTAGATCGCCCAGTACGACAGATCGTCATAGAAGTATATCTTCCGATAAGACATGAGCAGGCAGAACACCACGCACACAAAAATGAGACAGAGGGACGGAGGAACTGTCTCAATGAACTTTTGGAACGACAGGGACCGTCCCCTGTGTTCCATTTTGTTGTGTCCGGTAAGTATTAAAGATACTATAAGTGTGATAACAGAAATGACACACATCGTCCAAAATGCAATGGGCAACGTGAAAAACAGCGAAAAAAGATATGCTCCACAGGCGGCGGCAAATACGGCTGCCGGAAGCATCTCATGCAATCTCTTATTGAATATCAGACATCCCGCAACGGAAAGCGGGATCAAAGTCAGGCATACGAATAACATATCGGTAAATACATTACCATATTTTCAATGCTTATCGCAATAATCCGCTCTGTATAACTTATCAGTGTTCTTAAATGTATCATACATAAAACTCCCCTACCCTCCTGTTAATAGCTTCATTATTTACAGCAATGTCTCAACCGTGTCAACAAGCTTTACGGGAATAGCGTCAGCTCCGTTTCCATTCCAATTCTGTTTAAGAGAACGTATAGATTTCAGTTTTTCGCTATGCTGCTTATTTACATCAAAACTCATAATCTCATACTCCTTTCGTAAAATCAGTTATTAGTCGATCAGTGATTGCACGCAATAAACCTCAAAAACTCAACCGCATGATCGATCCGCCCGGAATTTGCCGCTATGGTAAAAATCACCCGATCATCTTCCGTGGCCGCCACCGGATATGCCCCGTTCTCGCCCATGTTGTTCAGGTAGGAGCAGTTATCAAGGTAAATCCCGGCACAATACGGTGTCAGATCCTCTCCCTCGTAGTCTTCGATCTCGTCTGCCGCCGGATCAAAGTAATACAGTTCGTAATCCCTGTCGATCAGCTCATCCATCAGATCCTTCGGAACGACCTCGTCAAAATGTGCATAGTTGCCGCAGTTTGCTGCGCCCTCCATAATATCCTTCGGGCCGATCAGGACATCGAGCGTTCCCGCTGCATAGTTTGCAACAAGCCGTTCCTGAAACGCTATCATAGTCGTATCGTACCTGTCATTTAACAAAGTGGTGCCCGTATCCAGGCTGAACCGCTCAGTTGCCGTATCGATCCCGGCTTCCTTTACAAAATCATCATAAACGGTGTTTGCAGGATCGGATCCGAGGTATGTGTTCAGCATCTGTACATACAGATAGGTGGGCTTGGAGTTCTCACGCCAGTCACGGATAAAGTTTATCGCAAGGATCGCAACGATCAGAGTGCCTATGAACCACCATTTATAATAATCCCAAATATACCGGGCTTTCTTCTTTCCTGACAGGTCGGAAAACTTCGTCTCTTCCCTGGCCGAATTCTCCCGTATCATATCGGCCAGCCCGTCCGACCGGGCCGAATCCTTCTTGTTGTCCTTCTCATCAAGCGATATTCTCATAGCCAGTCTCCTCTTTTGTCATACACTATCACAATTGCAGAGCGCTCTCAAGCGAAAATCAGCCGCCAAAAAATTCCCCATTGAACTTGATTAACACATGATATTGGGTTATAAATCTTGTTATGGACAAATTGATAGTCATTCCCGCCCTCAATCCGGGGGATGGGCTTATCGCATACATCGACCGGTTAAAAGACCACGGATTCGATCATATCCTCATTGTTGACGACGGAAGCCGTAAGAGCTGCCGCCGTATTTTTGATGAGGCAGAAAACAAAGGCTGTATGATCCTTCGTCATGATGTCAACTTGGGGAAAGGACGCGCATTAAAAGATGCCATGGCCTTCTACCTTGACTCCTATGCCGGAGACACTGAGACAACACCTCCGTCCCCCTGTCTCAATTTTGCGGGGATCATCACGGCGGATTCCGACGGGCAGCATACTGCGGAGGATGTGGCAAAAGTCGCAAAGGCGATGGATGAGCATCCGGATTCGCTGATACTCGGATCACGAGATTTCGATACGGGAAATGTTCCGCCAAAGAGTAAGTTCGGGAACAAGTGCACGATAACTGCGCTGAAGTTGTTTATAGGCGGAAACGTGAGCGATACACAGACGGGGCTGCGCGGGATACCCAATTCGCTGATCGGGCGGTATTCTGCGCTCAAAGGCGAGAGATTCGAATACGAGACCGTGATGCTCGTTGATGCGATCCATGAAGGAACAGACATAGTCGAGGTTCCGATCAGGACAGTCTATATCGACAATAACACCGAGACGCACTTTAATCCCATAAAGGATTCTGCAAAAATATATGCCGTGATCCTTGGTACTTTCTTCAGGTATACTCTGTCCTCACTGTCTTCGTTTCTGGTGGATTACGGGATATTCTGCGCGATGATCTTCATGCTCGGAGTCTCAAAAGACTCCGCAGGCCGCTCGGTATGGATCGCAACGGTCGTTGCAAGGATATGCTCCTCGATATTTAACTATACGATCAACAAGAAAGTTGTGTTCAAAAGCGATCGCGGACACGCGACCATAATCATGTACTACATTCTCTGTGTATGCCAGATGGCTGCAAGTGCCGCATTTGTATCTCTTATCGGCTCAACCGGATTCCCTGTTCAGATAGCAAAGATTATCGTCGACAGCATCCTTTTCCTGATAAGTTTCCGCATTCAGAAGACCCTGATATTCACCCGCCATTAATTTAAAAATCTCCAATTATAAGCGAAAATTGCTTTATAATTGGACGGCCTTTATTATGGCCCCTATCATATGGTCGAGCATTTCTTTTGTCATTCCCGGATATACCCCTACCCAGAATGACGAATTCATTATCGTATCCGTATTATGAAGATCTCCGACGATCCGGTATGCGCTCAAGTCGCCCCGTATGTCATCAAAGCAGGGGTGTTTGGTAAGATTTCCCGCAAACAGCGCACGGGTCTGCACTCCGGATGCCTCAACGGCAGATACGACTGTACTTCTGTCGACACCCTCCCGGCATGTCATCATGAATCCGAACCAGCTCGGATCGGAATGTGCAGATGCAACCGGCAGTATCAGCTTATCCTCAATATCAAGACCCTCAGACGCCGCACAGGCCTTCAATCCGTTGCGAAGATAAGCAAAGTTTTCTTTTCTCTTTTCCACAAAGTTCGGGAACTTCTTAAGCTGCGCGCATCCAACCGCCGCCTGCATATCGGTGGCCTTCAGATTATATCCGAAGTGCGAATAGACATACTTATGGTCATATCCGAACGGAAGCTGTCCGTACTGTCCGTCAAACCTGTGTCCGCAAAGGTTATCCCTTCCCGAAGGGCATACGCAGTCTCTTCCCCAGTCACGCATGCTCCGGATTATCCTGTTAAGGAGCGGATCATCCGTATAAACGGCCCCGCCTTCTCCCATCGTCATATGATGGGGCGGATAGAAACTTGATGTTCCGATATCGCCGACAGTGCCCGTAAAGTGCCAACCGTCCTCCATCTCATAGCGGCTCCCTAGAGCATCGCAGTTATCCTCGATCAGCCACAGATCATGCTTGTCGCAAAAAGCCCTTACCGCACGCAGATCAAAAGGATTCCCCAGCGTGTGTGCCACCATCACTGCCTTTGTCCTGTCTGAAAACGCATCCTCAAGGGCAGATACATCAATGTTGTATTCCGGTATCGTAACATCCACGAACACCGGCACAGCCCCGTACTGGATTATCGGAGCGACCGTTGTCGGAAAGCCAGCTGCAACGGTTATAACCTCATCGCCCCTGCGAACCCGCCTGTCCTTACCGTTCACATCTTCCAAAAGCGGCGACGTCAGTGCCATAAACGCATTAAGATTGGCACTCGAGCCGGAATTGACAAGGGAGCAAAATCGTACGCCCAGGTATCCGGCAAACGCTTTTTCAAACTCATCCGTATACCTTCCCGCGGTAAGCCAGAACTCCAATGCGGAATCCACGAGATTTGTCATCTCGTCCCGGTCATAAACACGGGATGCGTACGAGATCCTGTCCCCTTCTTCATATTCTTTCTTTTTGTGGAAGCTGTCGGCATACTCTGCCACAAGGTCAAGTATATGCTGCCGTGCTTCCTTTTCATTCATATTCTCAAACATGGCAAATATTATAGCATCAAAACATCAGTTATGGTATACTCCACTAGAACTTCGTATACCGTTAGGAGGCCGACAGTCTGATATGTATACAGCCTTTGCCCTTTCAGGGCTAGTAATCACACTGATCATTACCGCATGTTCCATATATCGCATAAAAAAGGGAACTGTCAGCCATATAAGAATACTGTCCTCGATAGGACGATTCATCGATGATCACTACATTGCCGCCATTCTCCTGATACTGTCCGTATATCTTGTCTCAAGGATACTGAAGATCGAATCATTTCCAAGCGGCATACATGTTGACGAGCTCTCCATGGCAGTCGACGCAAAAAGTCTGATGCTGAACGGACATGACCGCTCCGGCCTGTCCTATCCCCCATACTTTCCGAATTACGGCGGCGGGCAGAATGCACTGTATACGTATATACAGGCATTTATCTTAAACTTTATACCCGCATCGATCTTTGCCTTCCGCATCCAGGCGGTTTTCTGGGGAGCCATGTGCCTTTTGGCCATGTACGGGATTGTATATGAGATTACCGAAAATCACGGTTTTGCACTTACAGGCCCGATACTTGTAACCACTCTTCCCGTATATTTCATGTCGGAGCGCTGGGGTCTGGAATCATATCTTCTGCTTCCGTTCTGTACGATCGTCATGTACTTCATTATCAAGGCAGTTAAGACGCAAAAGCCGGCATTCTGGCTTCTTGCCGGACTGCTCATGGGCGCATCTCTTTACACCTACGCAGTCTCCTACATCATATGGCCTTTGTTCCTGGTACTCTTTGTTCTATACCTGCTGTATATCAAAGAACTTCACGTAAAGCAGGCTGTGGCTTTTATGATTCCTCTTACCGTAGTATCCATGCCTCTTATATTGTTCCAGATGGTAAACTTTCGCATACTGGCACCTTTCAGGTTATGGATATCGGACTATGTTCCGCTTCCGATAGCGCGGGAGCAGGAACTCGGGCTTCAATTTGTCCTTGAGAATTTCAGGTTCTACGGCGAACTCTTTCTTGGCGGAGAAGCCCTGACATACAATTCATTAAGAGAATTCGGAACGATCTACCTGTTCCTTCTTCCTTTTGTTGTCGCAGGACTGATCATATGCATCAAAAAAAGCTTTAGATCCTTCAAGGATAAAAGCCTTTCAGTCCACGTATTATTCGTTTACTTCTGGGTAGCCTCAACTATTTGTATGCATCTTGTAAAAGCACCGAACGTCAACCGTGTCAACGCTCTGTTCCTGCCTTTTACTGTCTTTATCGCAGTTGCATTCTATGAATTGCTGTCAAAAAGTCCTCTTGCAATTTCGTGGCTTACCGTCTGGCTTGCCGCATCATTTTTATTCTTCGGATACTTCTACTTTTTTGTTCAGTACTCTGTCTATGAACCAAATGAACTGTTCTCCAGTTCATCGGCTATGAAAGCGATAGAAAGAAGCGTGAAATACTACAGAAAAGATACGGATACGCATATATACGTTCAATTTGCCGACGAGGCAGTATCACCCGTCCAACAGGTGTTCTATATGGCGGCAGAAAACGGGGACGTTTACAGTGATGACACTTCCACCTATGGATGTGTCACTTCAGGCCTTCCGGAAGAAATAAACATTAATGATAACGCCGTATATATCATAGGAGACCAGTGGCCGCACATAACAGCATATCTGATATCCGAAGGATTTCTGGCAGATCAGAGCCTGCCGGGGTACTCCATACTGTTCAGGCTGAACTGACATCCGTCAGTTTGCGGCACTTTCTTGCGCCCTCTTTTTCTATATCACGATCGCTGCTTAAGTAAAAATCATCCGCGCTCTTTTGCGGTATCCCCCGGCAAAGCTCTTCTCCTGTCATCTTTCCGGGATGAAACAATATCTCCAAATCCCTTCCGTCCTTATCAGCCTTCTCTTTCATGGCGTCATAGTAAGTTGTAATGCGCAAAGCATCCATCCTGCCGCTCATCATAAGGCCCCAGAGATACATCGGTCTGTGCCCGTATTTTTTGTAATATCTGTCGACAGGGCGTGATAGAACTGACAGCAGGCGATTTTTCACAACGTTTGCCGGGCGAAAGCTCTTTATAAGATCAAAACGGCCGGCAAACGGCATAATAGGCTCTTTGGAGTTTCTGATATAATCCACCTCATATCCCTTTTCATCGATCACTTCAGTAAGAGCAGACCAGACGACAGGGATCATATGTGTATGCTGGTGACTGTCAATCCGAAGTCCCTTACTGTTGAAAGGAACGTTGCATGATAATGCCTTATCTGCGCACTTATTGACAAAGATCATGCCCTCTTCTATCTGGGCTGCGATCTCAGCCTTCAGCTGTTGTTTTACTTTCTGTCTGTAAAACGGAATGAACGAAGATAAGAATAAAGATGACCACGTATCCGTGATGTATGATGTCCCGGCATCCGACAGTCTGATGCCTTCCACCAGATCAAGATGAACGGAGATCTTCGGAACAAACGGAAAATCAGGGATCGCCGACAGGAAAAGCTCACAACATTCTTCTGAGCTTAAAGAATTAACTATCACGCTGATCCCATCAAGAATACCCTCCCGGATAAGATCTGTCATCTCCCGGGATGTGTTTACGGTCAGGGCATAATCGTCTGCGTGTATCTCAACCATTCTCATCATCCTTTGCAGGATCACGCCAAATAACCGAATCGATAATGTAGTGAGGTCTGCGCTTTGTCTCCATATAGATCTTGGCTATATACTCTCCGATAACTCCGAGCGAGAGAAGGATCGCTCCGGTCGCAACAAGCATCACGATAAGAAGGGTCGTATATCCGGGAACATTTTTGCCGTTGATCCAGTCAACAAGTGAAACTATACACAGGATAAGCCCGAGGAACACAACTATAACACCGCTTGCTCCTATGATATGTAAGGGCCGCGTGGAAAACGATGTGATGCCGTCCATGGCAAGGGTAAACATTTTCCTTAAAGTGTATTTGGATGTACCCGCCTCACGCTCCTTGACATCAAAATAGACTATATCAGACCTGAATCCCATGGTCGGGATAAGACCCCTTAAGAACATGTTTACTTCCGAGTATCCCGAAAGAGCTTTTAATGCTTTGGAAGAGATAAGGCGGTAATCCGCATGATTGGGTATCACTGCGCTTCCAAGGGCACGCATCAGTTTATAATATATCGACGCAGTGGTCTTTTTCATCCAGCCGTCGGAGTTGCGGTCATTCCTAACGCCATAGACCACTTCGCAGCCATCCTTGTATTTAGTTATAAAATCATCGAGCGCCTCAATATCCTGCTGCAGATCGGCATCTATCGTCACAACGATATCTGCTGTATCCTTTGCAGTCATCATCCCGGCAAGGATGGCATTCTGATGTCCGGAATTGCCTGCGAGCTTAACAACGCAGAAAATATCATCCTTCCGGCACAGATCGCTGATGATGCGAAATGTATCATCACGGCTTCCGTCGTCCACGAACAATATCCTGCTCTTTTTTGCCACCATACCGTCTGCAACAAGCCTGCGTATCTTGTCCGACAGCACCTGCGCGCTCTTTTCAATCACCTCTTCCTCGTTGTAACAGGGCACAACAAGCACAAGAAGCGGCATCGACCTTGAATTGTCTAAATCGGTTTTATTCATTGATCCACCTATCCTTTCCAAGAAGTATAACACAATCTGCAACCCTGTTGTTCGCTGTTCTTAAAATATGGTATAATCGCCGCGTAAACGTTAACCGGAGTGTTTCATGTCAGTTACTATGAAGCGGAAAATCGCAGATTCAAGATTCGGATTCGCAGTTATAACCAATCTCATCACAGTGATCACATCCATTCTTCTGTTTCATCCCTTTTGGGAAGAATGCGATGACATCAACATGGCTCTTCTTGCTGAAGGTGCATACGGTTACCGCGAGCCGCACCTTCTGTATTCCAACATCATATACGGCCGGATCTTATGCGCTCTTTCGGCGATCATGCCGACAGTGCGATGGCATGCAGTCTGCATGTATCTCTTCACGTTCATTGTCTCCACTGCATTTGTTTATATACTTGCAAAGGATAAGAAGGGGCGGATACTGTCCCTTATATTCCTTGCGGCAGGTTTTTATGAGACTTATGTTTCATTCCAGTTTTCAAAGATCGCGACAGTTATCGCAATTCTTGCATACCTTGTCCTGTTTGAGATGGTAAAGGGCGGGGCGGCCGGAAAAGAGAGCAGGGTTCTTACTTTCGCTGCCTTTATCTGTATGTTCTATGCCATAATCCTGCGCTATGAGTCGTTTCTTCTTGCAACTCTTGTGGCCGGCGCATACGGCGTATGCCTTGTCGCAAAGGACATCTTTTGCAAGGAGTTTTCACATAAGCTAAGATCATACTGCAGGTATTTCATCCCCGTCTTTGTCATGTTTTTCATCTGTTACGGAGTTCATCTGTATTCATACTCTTCGGGCGGATGGAAGGACTATATGGATCATTTCAACTCGACAACAAAGCTGGTTGATTACCACTTCAATTCGCTTCTGTATGATCTTCACGGAGATGAACTTGAAGCCCTTGGTGTATCGGAAAATGATGCGATGATGCTCATAACATATCAGGGCGGGGCAAACTTCCCCTCTTTCGAACTTACAGAACAGATGATCGCACTTGATAAAGTGAGCGTAAACACAGACTTCATAAAAGCCTGGATAGCCAATATCTGTTCAGAATCATTTACTATGAACAGCCTGATCATCGGTCTTATCATGCTCATCGGACTGTTTGCGGCAGTTGTCACGGCAGAAAGCCACAGAGCCGTTTATGTTGGCGGGATACTTCTCCAAGTCCTTCTTGCCGCGGCCGTTCTGTTTTACTATCAGTACAGCAGCCGCTGGAGCCACAGGATCGTATATGCCCTTCTTCTGGCGCAGTTTACTCTCCTCATATACGTGATCAGCACCTTGGGATCACCGGATCCTGCCGGCCTTGCACGACCGGTTCCGTCAGTCATCCTGTCTCTTCTGGCCTTTGTGATCATCGGCCAGTGGTTCGGAAATGCATTTTCCTACAATGAGTACAAAAGGGATTCATATGACTATAATCAGCTTATCGCTCACATGGAAGATAACAAAGACTGCTTGTTCGTATCAGATGTGTTCACAATGCTCGATTACGCAAAATATGATGTGTTTGATGCGGCAAAACAGGGGCAATTCGACAACTGCCTTTCAACCGACTCCGTAACAATGGTCGGAACGCCTGTCAATCAAATGATAGCCGCAGGATTCGGTTACAACGATCCTCTGGAAGCCTTAACGGCAAGGGATGACAGAGTCATCCTGATAGACGCCATAAGTCCCGAAACAGAGCTTACATACTGCCGCGAACACGGGGACGGAGCCGAATACACACTCGAAGAAATAGATCGATCCGGCGGAATAACCCTCTATCGGATCAGGTGATTCATATCAGATAATTCTTTTTGACCCACTCAATCGTCCTTCGTGCGCCTTCGGCAAAATCAACTGCCGGGGAGAATCCCGTATCCCTTGTCAGTTCTGAAATATCAGCAACCAGGTGCATAACCTGTTTATCGGAATAAGGAAGCTGGCCAAATCCCAACTGCAGGTCCGGATCTATCTGATCCCTTATTATCTCTATGTATTCTTTAAGCGGTCTTCCGATGCCCGAACCTATCGGATATATACCGCCATCTTTCCCTTTGTCTGCAAGAAGCAGCAGGGCTGTTGCCGCATCTTCGGCATACAGATAATCCCATATCTGCTCTCCTTTGGTAAGAGCAGGCGTATGTCCCGACAAAAGTTCCCTGATAAGGGTCATTATCATGGTTCTTTCGCCATCATAAGGGCCGTAAATGCTGAGGATCCGTGTCCAGATGTGTCTCACACCAAGATCTGTGCATATCCTCCCGGTGGACTCCAACGCCTGAAGCTTGGCTCTTCCGTATTCGTTTTCGGGAGAACATGGAGTATCCGGTCTTAGAACACCGGATACTCTCCCATACTCAGCCTGGGAGCCGGCACCTACAAATACTTTGCAGCCAAGTCTTGACGCCAGACGGGCGGCATCATCTGCATATTTCCTGTTCTGTTCCTGCAGAAGGCTGTCGTTTCTGGCATCTCCAAACGTACCTCCCCACGCAAGATGGATCATTGCATCGGCGAAGGCACCCCCTTCAACACCCGGGGGCAATCCCAGGCTCATGCCGTCAGAGGAGTCATAATCAGAAAGTCCGCACTTTACTACCGTAACCTTCGGATCATTCGGGATACGATCAACGCGCGAACTTTCAGGATTAACAAGGGCAATGACTTCAATGCCCTGTTCTATGCATTTTTTTACAAGCGCCATTCCGATAGTCCCGGTGGCGCCTGTGATCATTATTCTCTTCATAAATTCAAGGACGCTCGGCAATTAAATCTCTTCGCGATATTACCACACCTTCCAGGGGGCTTTTCCGGAATCCCACATTTCTTCAAGAAGATCCCGTTCACGTTTTGTATCCATGCACTGCCAGAATCCATCATGACGATAACCCATAAGATTGCCTTCCCGGGCCATTTGCATCATGGGACCTTTTTCAAATACAGTTGCGTCACCCTCGATATAATCAAACACTTCAGGCTCAAGTACCATGAACCCGCCGCTTATACGGGCATTGTCGGAAGCCTGTTTTTCCCTGAAGGATGTGATCCTGTCGTCTTCTGCCAGGTCAAGGACACCGAATCTCTGGTCGACAGCGATCGCCGTAACAGTGGCAAGTTTTCCGTGGTTCCTGTGGTATTTGAGCAGTTCGTCCGGATCAACATCCGATACCGCATCACCATAGGTGAGCATAAATGTCTCATCTCCGACATACTTCTGAACACGCTTTATACGCCCGCCGGTCATCGTATCCAGTCCGGTATCCACCAGCGTGACCTTCCAGGGCTCCGACTCGTTGTTAAGAAGGGTCATTTTATTATCCTGCGTAAAATCAAATGCCACATCACAGTTATACAGATAATAGTCGGCAAACCAGTCCTTTATCATATGCTGTTTGTAACCGCAGCAGATGATAAAATCATTATAGCCCCTGGCGCTGTATCCTTTCATGATATGCCACAGTATCGGCTTTTCCCCGATCTCGATCATGGGCTTGGGTTTTAAATGACTTTCCTCGCTGATCCTTGTTCCGTATCCGCCCGCAAGTATGATCACTTTCATTTGATCTCTTCTCCTATAACACTCCAGTTGTTCAGATCATATATGTTGTCATGCACAGACAGCCAGATCCTGTCATCAAACACATATTGCTCCCGCTCGAGCTTCTGCAGGCTGTTTACAGGATTGCCGGTATAGGGATTTACCGGGTCAGCTATAAGGTCCGAAAAAGCTATTGCAGGAACATCCGCATTGGTCATAAATTCATCGGATGTCTCCAGAGGTTTTGAACTGTCTGACGTACCTCCGTATGCAGGTGCGAAATCCTTCACCATTAGAAGCGGTGTGAATAGATCAAGGTCCGTCACCTGGTCATCTCCGACATTCATTATCATATCATCAAATGCGAAAAAACTGTACCCATGGTCTGCAACGATTATTATCCTGGTATTATCGTAAAGGTCATTCTCTTTAAGATACCGTAGCCAGTCACCTATGCTCAGGATCGTTGCCATATTAACCTCATATGCCTGGATCTGCATGTCGGAATTCAAGTTGATCTCGCGGCCCTGGGCATCGGATACCTCCGACAGTCTGTCTTTCCATTCCGTAAGATATGCCGAATTATCAACATGGTCCTCCATGGTGTAATCGGGCATCTGAAGGTTCACATTCATGGAATGCGGCGTATCATTCTCCACAAGTGTGAATGTATTGCTTCCGTCAGTTGACACATCTGCCAGATCCGGCAATTTATTTAGTTCCTCGACGTGGCCGGCAAATGTGATGCGGTCTTCGGCAAGTGTCTGGGTAAGATACCTGCCTTCATCATAGAGTAATTTCCGAAGGAACAGCGGGGACGATAAAAATACGCTGTGTCTGATGTAATTCGATCTTGCCGCTTTTTCAAAATACAGATAATCCCTGTCGGCTTCATCCTTTGATTTAACAACACCGTCCGCATAATATGCATTGATGGAAGGATCCACTTCGTGATAAAACTCTTCAAGCGATCTGTCGCCCAGATCGGCAAATATCGGTTTATCAAACATGGTTGTCTTAAACCCGTTCTGGGCAAACAGTTTGGGCATGACCTTGACTGCATTTGTCAGATACTCTTCATCCTCATTCCGAACGTTATACGTAGTATAATCATAGCCTCCGAAAAGTGCCGGGGATCCCGTGTAAGTATTGGTCCCGGTGGATATCGTATTGGGATAATACGTAAATCCCGAATAAACCCTGGCAAGTTCCGGTTTCTCGTTCATGATATAAGGCAGGAACTGTCCGAAAGCCCTGTCTTCAAACAGAACGACTACATTTTTCCCTTTCTTGTCCAAATGGTATGCCGCATCACTGTTTATATAATAATCGTCATCCTTAACATGATCTGCAGAATCGATCGTGCGGATTACCTTAAAGGTGTTGTAGGCGGAAAGGGCTGTTGTTACAAGCACAAGAGATGCGCATACAAACAGGACCGACTTCTTATTGAGCCTGTACAGCAGGAAGCATGCGATCACAACCCCTGCCAATACCGCAAGATTAACGAGCTTGTCCCGAAGGTCATATCCGAACCCGTCAAAATACTGCATATACATGGACATGTTCTTAAGCCCCGCCCTGAAGAACTGCGAGTTTACAAGAGCGCAGACCGAAAGGGCCGGCATGGCAAAACAGAGTATCTTCCTGGCTCTTGAAGAATAGAAGTTAAATATAAGATTACCCCACAGGATGAACAGACCTGCTGCCACCAGGAGGGAGTAAAGCACCTGAACTAGCGGCGTTACATAGTGCCCTCTTACAACAAATTCAGTCGGAGATGAAGCGATCGTCACAACAGGTATAAGCACTCCCATTGTTATTGTGGCAACTATTCCCGCCGTTTTGAATATCATCTTTTCATCAGGCGAAACCTTGACATCAGACTTCCCCGAATGCTTATCAAGCAGGAGACCTATGGCAGGAATGCAGCCGATCAGGAAAACAGCGATCATAACTATCCTGCCGGAATCATTATCCCATGCCCCCCTCTGCCAGCACTTGAAGCAATATGCGGCTACAAAGAGCAAAGAGCCTGCACTTACTATCGGTCTCGGATTCTTTACCAGTTTCAGGAAGATGTTTTTAAGGAGCGAAAATACGTTATTAAGAGTCCAGTAGAAAACAAGTCCTGACGGAGAATCATATAGAAGTACCAGAAATACTCCGGCCGTGATATACAGCTGAAGCTTATCCTTTAATTCCAAGCCTCTTGTATAGATCATTCCCGAGATGATGTTTATCAGGGTCATTGCGATAGGCATCACGTTTACCGCAAATCCGCCGATCTTTATCATCTCATCCGGCTTGCCCATATCCTTCAGAAAATAGAAATATGAGCCGTCAAGCGCAGGACATGCGGACAGGAAATCATATGCCGCCATAAAGAACGGGATCTGCAAGAGAAGCGGCAGTATCGCGCGAAGCTGATAGTACATGTGGTAGTTCTCGCACCTGTAGTATGCCGAGAGCATCATGACCTTCTCATCCCCGCGGAACGTCTTCTTGATATGCTTGACTACAGGCGCCATCTCTTTCTGGCGCTGCCTTTCCTCGTCCTGAAGTTCATCAGCCCGCCTGTACATAGGCAGGACCAGGAGCTGTACCGCAAGACTTACAAAAACGATAGCATAGCCCGCACTGTCTATCATATCCATAGAGATCGAAAAGACAGTCTCAATGAACATCTCCAGCGGATATATGATTAATGCATATAAATAACTTCCCATAGTCCGTTACTCTTAACCTGCTTTTTCTTCTTCCGGCAAGGATCTACTTCGATCCTGAAGATCTTTCAGTGTCTCCTCTATATAGTCAACACACTTGTTGGCACCTTCCCCGTGGTTATACCAGAAGTGCTCCCTTGCATATGCCCTGCCACGGGCCTTTTCGGTATCAGCAAGTGCCTCATCGATGATTTTCTTAATATCAGACAGATCTTCCTTCTTCAGCTCATGGGCCATTTCCGGGAGTATCGTTATGATCCTGGGATCCTCGTCTATAAACCATGCATCGTAAGGGTCCTTTACAAATTCCACAAGGGAGTAGATGACAGGCTTGTCAAATATGATGGCATAATCGTAAACCACCGCAGAATGATCCGATATCATGATATCGGAGCTTCCGAGAACACTCAGGTTATCATTATCGGCATTCCAGTGAAAATGGTCATTTTCAGGGTATTTGCGCTTCAATCTGTCAATAAGATCAGCCTCGGCAGTATATGACTGGGGGTGCGGGCGCACTATGATGTTATAACCGGTCGCTATGAGCCGGTCGAGAAGCTCATCCCCCAGCTGGTTAAACAGCGAATTGACACCCCAGGTCGGAGCCACAAGCACTGTAGTGGTATCTGCCCTGTCAAATGTCATGGATCCGACCTTTTGGGCCATAACATCGAAGTAGGGAAGTCCGGTCTTAAGCATGATCTTCGGGGGCATGTGACGCATCTTCTCGAGCTTTCTCAGATTTTCTTCGATAAAATCACCCGGCAGCATCAGTACATCGTACCAGTCGGTACCGAACATCCTGTAGAGGAGCCCGCTGCTTACCGAATGCCAGATGTGAATGTAAAGATCCGTGTTCTTCGACTTTTTCCACTGATAGACTTCCAAGCCAGGAGTCGTGGACAGGCAGATATATGCGTTCATGATATTAAGCTTTGTGATCGCTTTATTGAGATTCCCGATATATCTGCACGTGATATTTTTATAATCCTTTTCGGATCCAAACGCAGGATCATCTTCCGATTCGGTCCAGTATTCCGTTCTGATACCCCGGCGGTCAAGCTCATCGCATATCGGATGAAAGATCGTCCAATACCTCTTACTGTCCGTAAAAATGACCACAGGTATCTTGTCTTTGTTTATCTTTTCCACCCTTCCGCCCAGAACAAGGGATTTGATCTTTATCCACGCTTTGCGGAACGCAAAAAGTGCTGCCATGAATATTCCAAGCAGCACGGAAAAAAGCATACTTCCCGTTCCGGGATCAATGTACAGCAAACAGTTTCGCTGCATTAGCAAGATCCTCCGCGTTATCTATCTCGTACCATTTCTCATTTTCAAGTACAAGTGCTCCTACCATTGGCTTATCAAGCATGGTTATGATGCGGAGTACCTGTTCGTAATACTCGTTCTCACCCATGGCATACCTGTACGCATCCATAAAGGGAATATAGAACCTTTCGGCAAACTCTTTTGAAAACCTGTAAACGTTAACGGTCTTATAATACCCGCCTCGCTCTTCCGGGATCTGGTCCTTCTTGGGAATGAATTGCGTGATAAGATCGTTGCTATCGACAGTTACACACGTTCCATCCATCCAGTCTTCGTATTTCGCTACAACAGCAACCGCGCTCCGTGTATCCGTTACGATACGATCTATTATTGCATCATCAAACACGAGATCAGATTCAAACAGGACCGTATCATCCTCAAGCATCCTGTCCTTTGCAAGCGCAAGGGAATATATGTTATTCGTCTTATCATATATGGAATTGTCAATAAATGCGATCGGTGTTGACAGCCCGAGCGAGCCGACATATTTCCGGAGTGTCTCCTCCTTATAGCCCGTAACTATGGTCACCCCGGACAGGCCTTTATCATCAAGCTGTCGCAGGAGCCGTTCTATCATTGTAACACCGTTAACGGTCACCATGCATTTGGGAACATCCTTAGTATATTCTTTGAGCCTTTTGCCCAGGCCCGCTGCAAGTATCACAGCCTGCATCAGTGCTTCTCCTTGTCATGGACACTTATCTCACTGCCGATCTGTACCTCGATAAGCTTGAGCTCATCCTTTGCAACCACCTTATGCTTCTGTCCGGCCTTCATCGTAAGAACGTCCCCCGCCTTGATCTCGATATCCTTATCATCTATCGTGGCAATGCCTGTTCCTTCCACAACCGTCCACACCTCATCCCTGAGCTTGTGTGAATGATAATGCATCCCGTGTCCCGGGTTAAGCGTAACCTTAACGGTCATGCTGCCTTCATCAACAGTTATGACCTGGTAACTACCCCAGCTCTTCTCGGAGAACATTATCTGCTGGTCGATCTTGTCAACAAAAGGCTTGATATAGCTTGACTGCTCCTTGTCGGATACGAGGATACCCTGCGCACTGGCACAGATAACAGCATTCTTTATCCCCATGGCAAGAACCGGGACATTCAGCTCGTTGATGACATGAACATCCTCACACTTGTCATTGAGTATCGCCTCACCGATCGCAGGCTCTTCCATGGCCTCAGTAAGGGTATTCCATGTTCCAAGATCCTTCCACTGGCCGGAAAATCGCATGACTTCGATCTCTGGTTCCTTTTCCACAACCGCATAGTCAAAGGATATCTTGGTCAGGTTCTCATAATTATCGAACAGGTCCTTATAATCCCGGTAGCCGGTGATCTCCTTTGCTTTATCAAGAACGTAGGACAATTTATAGGCAAAAACGCCGCCGTTCCAAAGCGCACCCTGTTCAAGATAGCGCTTGGCGGTCTCAAGATCAGGTTTTTCCTTGAAAGATTCAACCTTGGCAAATACCACTTTATTGGTTTGATCTACACTCAACATTATGTATCCATATTTCTCCGACGGGTATGTCGGCTCCATTCCCATGAGCACCAGATTAGCGGAACCTGTCGCCGCCCTTTCGCAAAGAGTCCCAAGTGCAGCGAAATAGTCGTCCTCTACGTAAGGATCCACAGGACATACAACGACCGCCTCATCTTCCGGCACATTCATGACATCCGTAAGATATGCCGTGGCAAGCGCGATCGCAGGGAAAGTGTCCCTTCTGCACGGTTCAATGGATATCCCCACATTATCGCCAAGTTGGTTGTTTATCGCCGAAACCTGTGTCTTGCTCGTTGCGATCGTAATGGTCGCAGAAGGATCTACCGCTTTAATCTGACGGTACATGCGCTGTACCATCGACTCATATGTTCCGTCTTCTTTTTTGAAGATCTTGATAAACTGCTTGGATCTGATGTCATTTGAAAGCGGCCACAGACGTTTTCCGGAGCCACCGGACAAAAGTATGATATTCATTCTATTCTCCCATATGCTTCATAAGATATTCTGACATATATCTGCCTCTGTCCCTGAAGAAATCTCTGATAACGTCAACACTCTCATGATACCATTCCTCCTCGTAGGCCGGATCATAAAATCTGTGAAATGTCATCAACATAGGGTGTGTATACTCTTTTTCCATCTCATCAAGGATCGGTTCAACCGTATCATATGAAAAATCAGTCCTGATGAGCTGTGCAAATCGATCCCGGAAGCGTCTTCTGAATTCATCATTTTTTGACAGGTTGGAAAAGAACAAGTCCACATCGGGATTACAGTTGTCCCAGTTTCCTTCTACAAATGAATCCACATCGGCATATGATGAACTTTCATAGCCATCCGTATTATCAAGGTCATACAGGGCAAAACGCCATTTTCCGTCTTCGAACGGATTGTCCCCGGGGGTTCTTGCGACCCACAGGCCGACATTGTTGATATACGCATCATCATTGGCAAAATATATCTCAGCACAATAATAGTCGATGAGATTATCAATATCCATCATATCACAAAACTGCCGATAATACCGTTCATTGCTAAAATCATGCCCGGATACATAGTCCACAAGTTCCTGATAGCGCAGAAGAGTCTCTTCCGAACCCCTTAAGCCTTTCGGGCAGCTGCAGATCTTTAACAGGTCAACATTTTGCGCCGGAACACCGTATCTGGCCTCAATAAAGCTCTCGTCCAACCGGTCGATAAGATTATAGCACCCCCAGTATTCTCCGTTGAGATACAGCTGGCAGCAGACCGAATGCTGCGGGGCCACTCTGAGGTTTTTGCAGATACGGCTGTTAAGCGAATTCCTGAAACCGGTCTTAAATGTGTCCGTCTCGGCACCGGTCCTTAGAACGAGCGATCCTCCCGCATCTTCGAGCAGTCCGTCAAATACCTTTTGTCCCTCTGCCAGCGGCTTAAGGTTAAATCCCTTTGGATTTAATGCTCTCGAATAGCATCCGTGAATACTGATACCGGCCCGTTCATCATAAAGAAGGCTGCCATCGGGAGCAAAAAGGGTCAGTGAAGCCTCTCTGTCCCATCCGTCTCCTCGCATATTGTAGTTGGCCGGCGCCTTGTGAAGCAGTGTCGGATCAATGTTATCCTTGACAAAATCCCATGTATTACCGGTAACATATATTCCCCTGTCCCCCGAAAACAGGTCATCCGGGTCGGACACCATCGAAACTGTATATGTTCCTTCACAGATCTTGCGGATCTTCTCCCCGACAAAATATGTGGCTACAGACTCCTTTGAAAATGTTCCGTCACTTCTTTGGGATACTGCCCTGATAACCATTGCCTTACTGACGGGTTCGATCGGATAATACTGATCATACACCGCCGAAACAGGTCCGAGACTTGCATATCGATCCGGCAGATCGCTCCTGTCAATTATCGGAACAGGTTCACTGTATCTCGTTCCCGATGTATACGGATCGGACCCGTCAACAGTATAATAAACTGAGTTCTTACCTCCGTCGATCGCAAGAAAGAAAGGATCCTGATAATACCCTGATATTGCAGAAAACACCGGGGGAGCTATACCGGCGGATATATCAGGTTTTTCCGCGGTACGGAAGTTCGAACTTCCTACAGTACCCTTTTCTCCGGCTCCGCCTCTTATCAGAACCGAGTTGTTTTTCATTACGGGGATCCTTACACTGTCAGCGACAACGCCCTCCGGATCAGTCAGAAAGAGTGACTCGTTATCACTTAATCGAAATCCGGTGTAGATCGAGGCATCATCGGCAAAAAGGCCGTTAAACTCCTGCTTCTCCCCGGCCCATACGATAAGAGTGCCATGCGGGGCTATACGGACATCGTCAAATATAAACCTGTCGGGGATCGCTTTATTATCGGATAATGCATACCCTTTCAAAGATACCGGTTCGTCCGATGTATTAGAGATGACGATATAATCATTATAGAAGCCCACAGAATCATGGATTATCTCATCATTATGCGGGCATACCTCTGAAATGAATATACCCGGTTGTGACTTAAATGATGCGCCGAGCAAAAGAAATGCGATGATCGCAAGTGACGCTATACCTATAGCCGCAAAACGCGGATACTTCATCTTTCCGCCCTCATGGGATTGTTCAGAAAGTCTTCATAACTGAGGCGTATCCCGTCCTCAAGTTCTGTCTTATATGTCCAGCCGAGAGCCTTTGCCTTTGAAACATCCAGAAGTTTTCTCGGCGTGCCGTTCGGCATGGAAGGATCCCATTTGATCTCACCCTTATATCCGATCACCTTGGCAACAAGTTCCGTAAGAGCCTTTATTGTGATCTCTTTACCCGTTCCGGCGTTCACCGTCTCATTTCCGCTGTAGTTGTTCATAAGGAACACGCATAGGTCCGCCAGATCATCCACATACATAAACTCTCTTAAGGGGGATCCGTCTCCCCAGCAGGTCACTTCTGCAAGGCCCTGCTCCTTTGCCTCATGGAACCTTCTTATGAGTGCAGGCAGGACATGGGAGTGCCTGGGATGATAGTTATCATTCGGCCCGTACAGGTTGGTCGGCATGACACTGATGTAATCCGTGCCGTACTGCCTGTTTAAAAACTCGCAGTACTTCAGTCCGGATATCTTGGCAAGAGCATAGGCTTCATTTGTCTTCTCAAGTTCACTTGTGAGAAGGCAAGACTCCTTCATGGGCTGCGGTGCCATACGGGGATATATACAGGAGCTTCCCAGGAACTCAAGTTTCTTACATCCGTTCTTCCATGCAGAGTGTATGACGTTCATCTCAAGTATCATGTTCTCGTACATGAAGTCTGCAAGTGCCTCATTGTTGGCCGCTATCCCTCCGACCTTGGCTGCCGCAAGGAATACATACTCCGGCTTCTCTTCTTCGAAGAAGTTCTCAACGGCTGATTGATCGCACAGATCAAGCTCTTTGTGAGTTCTTGTTACGATATTTGTATATCCTTCCTTCTCCAGCCGCCTTACTATAGCGGAACCGACCATTCCCCGGTGACCGGCTACATATATCTTTGCATTCTTTTCCATCATATCTTTACAATCCCGTCCTTTATATTAATCGCCAATATGTTCCATCATATATCTTCTGATATGATCGCTCCTGTTTTGGAAGAATTCCCGTACTGCTTCAACATTAGCCTTGTAGTCATCCTCCGTAAATGAAGGATCATCATACTTCCTGACTGATCTGACCATCGGCTCCGTATAGATCTTTTCCATCTCATCTATTACCGGAAGAGTCCTTTGGGGCGAAAAATCACTGTCCAGAAGCTGTGTGAACCTGTTTCTGAACTTCTCCCTGAATGAGGCATTCTTTGCCAGGCTGGAGAAGAACAGGTCATCCATGGCATTGATGCCTATCCAGCTGCCCTCAACAAACGAATCAGCATCTGCATACGATCTTTCGGAAAAAGCATCAGTGTCATCCGTATCGTACAGGAAGAACCTCCATTTCCCGTCCTCATAAGGAAGCAGGCCGGGCGTTCTGACCCGCCACAGTCCGACATTGCTGTAATATGCATCCGCATTTGCAAAGAAGATCTCGGCGCAGTAATAATCGATCAGATTATCTATATCGACCTTTTCACAAAACTGCTCATAAAACCTGTCATCGGACAGATCATGTTTTCTGACGTAATCATCAAGCAGCTTATACTGGTGAAGATCGCTTTCCTTGCCCGAGGATGCCTCAGGCTCACCATTTATCTTGATCACATTGATCCTGCTCTTATCTACCCCGTAACGGGCACTTAATAGGCTTTCGTCCGGCCGCTCCTGCAGATTGTAGCAGCCCCAGTACTGCCCGTTGATAAAGAGCTCACAACATACCGACTCTTCCGGGCAGACATCGAGATCCCTGGCGATCTTCATGTTAAGAGCATCGCGGAAGTTCGTAACAAACGCATCATCGGTACTTCCGGTACGAAGCATGAGTGATGATCCGGCATTCTCAAACAGTCCGTCAAACACCCTGCCGCCTTCGGTTTCCGGAAGAAGGCTGAAACTCTTCTGCGGAAGCGCCCTCGAATTAAGTCCTCTGATGCCAATACGTCCCGCCTCGTCATACAGAAGGTTTCCATCGGGATCATACAATATCAATCTGGCATCCCTTTTCCAGCCGCTCCCTCTCATGTTGAAGTTTGCCGGCAGACCGCTTCCGTCGGCTTCTTTTTCAAGGGCTTCTTTGCCGTATTTATCCCATATAGACCCGTTTACGTATATCCCGCGTTCCGCCGAAAACAGATCATCGGGATCGGCAACGATAAAGACTGTGTAGACTCCATGTCCCGTTTCGGAAAGATCGGGCTCGAAGGGGAACCTTCGGGCGATCTCCTCCCCGGACAGCGGCGTCTTCGCCTTTTGAGGCTGAACGGCCTTGCTGTCTGCAACAGTCCCGTCCGCTTCCGACAAGTACACTTTCTCATTGTCACGCAGCCTGAACCCGGTATATATCCCGTCATCATCGGTAAATCCGTCGCCAAAGACCGTCTTCTCATTGGCCCAGATAAGGATATTATCACCCGGCATCAAGGTCTTATCAGGAAGCTCAAACTTCTTCAGGTTCCGGTTATCATCAGACAGCCAGTAACCTTTAAGTGAAACGGCATCCTTCGAAGAATTCCCGAGGATTATAAAATCATTGTAAAACCCTACCGAATCATGTACTATCCCGTCATTATGAGCACAAACATCAGCGATGTATACCCCCTCCCGTGGATCATACATCGCCGAACCAAATATCACTATGACGATAACAAGCAGTATCGTTGATATTCCAACGATCCTGTAGGGTTTCTTCATGTCCTATTTAACAACGCCCTTCTCCAGGTATTCCTCAAGATTCATCCTGATATGTTCTTCGGCACGTTCTACAGCAACCTTTGCCATGTCGTGATCCACCATTATCTTTACGAGTTCTTCGAACGTTGTGGACTGAGGATTCCAGCCAAGTACCCTCTTGGCCTTTGAAGGATCTCCGAACAGATTGACAACGTCCGTAGGCCTGTAGAAATCAGGTGAAACTTCGACCAGAACCTTGCCGGTAGCCTTGTCGATACCCTTCTCGTCCATGCCTTCGCCCTCAAATTCGAGTTCTATCCCGACGAAGTGAAAGGCAAGTTTCGCAAAATCACGGACCGAATGCTGTACGCCCGAAGCGATAACAAAATCATCCGGCTTGTCCTGCTGGAGTATCAGCCACATACACTCAACATAGTCCTTGGCATAGCCCCAGTCGCGAAGAGATGACAGGTTTCCAAGATAGAGTTTATCCTGCTTGCCCTGTGCGATACGGGCAGCCGCAAGTGTTATCTTACGTGTTACGAATGTCTCACCGCGGCGCTCGCTCTCATGATTAAAAAGGATACCCGAGCAGCAGAACATGTTATATGCTTCACGGTATTCCTTGACGATCCAGTATCCGTACTGTTTTGCAACCGCATAAGGACTATATGGATGGAATGGGGTCTCTTCATTCTGCGGGACCTCCTCAACCTTGCCGTAAAGCTCCGATGTTGATGCCTGATAGATACGGCATGTATCCTTTAGTCCGCAGTTCCTTACCGCCTCAAGCACACGAAGCACCCCGGTGGCATCGATATCAGCCGTAAACTCCGGCGAATCAAAGCTCACCTGTACATGGGACTGGGCAGCAAGATTGTATATCTCATCAGGCCGTACGGAATTAACGACCGCTACGATACTCATTGAATCAGACAGATCGCCGTACCTTAAATGGAAATGAGGCTTTCCTTCAAGATGTGCGATCCTCTCGCGAAAATCCACTGAGGAACGCCTTATCATTCCGTAAACCTCATACCCCTTGTCAAGCAGGAACTCCGCAAGGTAAGAGCCGTCCTGTCCGGTAACGCCTGTGATCAGTGCTTTCTTTGCCATTAATACAACTCCTTATTACAGTTTTTTAAAATCGCTGGCCGGGTGCTTGCATACCGGGCAGATAAAATCATCCGGAAGCGGGTCACCCTCGTAAATATAGCCGCAGATAGTGCAGATCCAGCCTTTCTTGCTCTCCTGAGAGGCGGCTTCGGGCTTGGGTTTGATATTAGCAAAATAATACGCATAGGTTGCGGAAGCGGTATTATTCAGCACCTCACCATCCGTAACATCCGCAATGAATAACGTATGAGTGCCAAGATCCACAGTCTGTATGACCTTTCCGGATATAAATGCGTTTACTTCGGGAGAATCGAGGTATATAACACCATTCGACGAGCGTTTATACGTGATCCCGACAGCCTTGTCAACATCCCTTCCGCTCTGAAATCCGAAATGCTTGAATGTATCAAACCTCGCATCCTCACTTAATATCGATATATTGAACACACCGGTATTTAATACCATGTCATGTGTATAGTTTCCCTTATTTACTGCGATCGATATCCTATTGGGCTCACTGGTCACCTGGATCGCCGTATTTGTGATACACCCATTATCCTTATCGCCTTCTTTTGCGGTAAGTACAAACAGTCCATAGCTCAATTTCTGCATCACTTTTGTGTCCATAATCGCTCCCTCCTGTAATCTTTATTGTATCTTCTCGATTATACTATTTCATGTGGGGTGTTTCAAGAATTCGGGTCTGAACATTATCCTGAACAAAGATTTGGGGATGATCGTAAGATAATAAAGAACAGGAAAGCATTCACGGATACTGGAATCATCCTCCCTGATCATCTGGCGGTAATTATCCTTGTTTGCACTGATTCCCCCCTCATTGTCAAATGAGCATATGATCCTGTCTATGTGTCCAAATGACAATCCGTCAGAAAGAGCTCTTACAACAAAATCATAATCGGCTGTGATCCTGTGATCTTCCCTGAAACGGTATTTTCTCATTACTTCGGTCCTGGTAAACTGGCTCTGATGACAGAAAATCTTTCCGCAAAGCATAGTCCTGATACGTTCCCCGTGTGTGCCCTTATACTTCTCTATGCGGTTACCTTCCGAACACCTTCTTAATACATCTCCGTAAACTATATCCGGTCCGAGCTGTTTTGCCACATCCGAAAGAACAGAATCATCATAGAAGCAGTCGCCGCTATTCATAAAGATCACGTAATCGCCTGACACCTTATCCAGCGACCTGTTCATTGCGTCATATAGTCCGTTGTCCTTTTGAGAATAACAGAAAAGATGTTGATCATCTCGGTACTCATCAATGATCGCAACAGTTGCATCAGAAGATAACCCGTCCATTATGACATACTCATAGTTGTCATAGTCCTGGGAGATCACTGATTCTATGGTGGAACGTATTGTGTTTTCCTCATTATAACAAACAGTTACTACAGAGATCTTCATGTTCAGAAACACTTCCCGTTGTGACCCTGAGGACATCCTCCTACCTTGGGACATTTATAACAGACTTCATTTTGACAGTATCCTAAAGAAAAGAACTCTTCTATATTGGAAAGCGTTGTTTCAGCGATATTTGAAAGTGCTTCATTTGTAAGGAACGCCTGATGGGATGTGACAATAACATTAGGCATTGAGATCAGTCTGGCAAGAGTGTCATCATCCACTATATGGCCGGAATAGTCATGAAAGAATACATTAGACTCTTCCTCGTAAACATCCAGGCAAGCGGCTCCTATTTTCCGTTCCTTGATCCCCTCTACCAGGGATTCCGTATCAATGAGCCCTCCCCGGGATGTATTGATCAGTACTACACCCTTTTTCATTTTGGCAATTGAATCTTTATTAACAATATGATGATTCTCATCCGTGAGTGGACAATGGAAAGAGATGATATCACTCCTTTCCCACAACTCGTCTACAGAAACATACTCTATTTGTGAGTCCTGTGCAGGAAACTTATCGTATGCGATGACATTCATACCGAATCCCCTGCAGATATCGATGAAGACACGACCGATCTTTCCGGTACCTACAACGCCGACAGTCTTGCCGTGAAGATCGAAGCCGGTAAGTCCGTTCAGACTGAAATTAAAATCCCTTGTCCTAATATAGGACTTATGTATACGTCTTATGGACGTAAGCAGAAGTGCCATTGCATGTTCGGCAACCGCATACGGTGAATAAGCAGGAACACGTACAATATGGATCCTTTCATATGCATGTTCGATATCTACATTATTGTATCCGGCGCAGCGAAGAGCGATAAGCTTCACATTCATCTGTACCAGTTCATCGATAACTGCCCCGTTTACATCATCATTTACAAAAACACAGACCACATCACACCCTTCGGCAAGGCGGCAAGTGTCCTTAGACAGTTTCGTCTCCAGGTACCGAATGTCATATTTCCCTGCTTCGTTTGCTCTGATAAAAGAATCCCTATCATAATCCTTGGCATCAAAAAAAGCTATCTTAATCATCTGTCACTCCTCTAATATAGGCTATCTCCCAGCCTCTCACTGCGCAACTTCCTTCCTCAGTAACTGCAAATGCCGATCTGACCTCGTTCTCCCTTCCTCCGTTTACAGATGGCATATAGATATATGCAAACGTCCCGGAGTTCTCAAGTTCCTCCTTTGCGGACTGAGCTGAAAAAATATACTTCACCTCCATCGGAGTATATCTCGGATCCGAGTAATAATCCGGAGATATTCCGGGGCTGCGGATCTTCTTCACATTATCCCAGAACTCTTCAAACACGTATTGTCCGTTTTCATAATCATATGTCCACTTCCCGGAAATCTCCCAGTTCCCGCTTTCAGGACCGGTGGATATAGCGAGCACTGCGTCCTTTTTGTCTATCACATGTTCCAGAACCTCATTCATCGCAAGATCAAATCCATAGTATTGCCTGCTATATACCGACGGGTCACAAAAATAAACATCACTCATCGGAGAATACACTTTACCGTCTCCGGTATCTACGGTATAAAAAACAAGATTAGAAACAGGATCTATGGAAAAAAAGCTTGCAAGAACAAACAATACAGCAAGTGCCGAAAAGGCTGTGATTCGGACCGGTCCCTTAATATCTGTGACCATGATAAGGATTACTGTAAGAATAAGAAGACACGGATAGAAATAGTCTATGTATCTGGGATTATACGGTGCCAATATCAAACAGTTGGAAACAAGAAATATTCCTCCGGAAACAGCACATAAATAAGCACACCTTTTAATCCTCACGTCAGCCTTATGGCGGATCAGGTAAAGAATGCATATGACCGACAAAAGAGAAAGCATCCATGAAAAGTTCAGGATCGAAAAGACCTTGAATGTCTTGAAAATGTGAGAGATCTCAAAACCGAATGTTTCTCCCGTAGATGACCCATAGTTACCTATAACGAAATAAACTGCAACAAATACCAGGCCGATAAGTGCCATATACCAATACTTACAAGAGCTGATAATATCAGACACTTTTTTGTGTTCGGCAGCCAGTTCCCATATAAGGATCACAAGGCATGCCGATGCAAAAAAGATGATGCTCGGTTCCTTAATAAAGCAGGCAAATAACCCAACCATAAAAAATAATAACCATTTCCTGCTGCATGCTGTATATATTACAAGTGGTGTGATGCACAAAGCCGCATAATCGTACATGCACGAAGACGCCATGCCAAATATGTACGGAGAGAGCATGCAGGCAGCAACAGCTGCTATGATCTCCGAATTCTTTCTATCAGAAAAAAGGTGGGAAAAGAGCAATGCAAATCCCAAGGCTGCTGCCAACACACAAAGATTATTGAAGAAGATCATCCCCAGGTCGACGCTGCCGGTAATAAAAGTCAGGATACTTACAGGATAAAAATATGAAAATGCTATATGCTCGCAGAAAAGCATATCCCTTATCTCAAAGAGGGACTTAAGCTTAATATCGCGAAGTACATGATTATATGCAAGATTTGAATCCCATACGAAATGCGGTCCGTTCGTATCATATGAAATTGCTATCACAACAGCCGCAGTAATTAATGCACCGATAACTACTGCTCGTTTCTCATATAGTTTATTTGCGATCAGTTTGTAATCGGATCTCTGTCTTCGCAGGCTCCTTGCAAAAACAGCGAGCGGAACAATAGTCCATACCAGGAGGCCTACCATCTCGGAATAGTACTTCACCCCGAAAACAAATCGAAAAGTTGTGACAAACAATATCAGGTGAAAAACAAGCGTTACAATATTTATAACGACAAGTTCTTCTCCATATCTGTCACCGGATTCTTTTACAAAGCACACAAAATAGCAGAGTCCCGAAAGCGTAAATGCAACTGCCTTTGCAAGCATGACCGGCCATGAATCTTCCGTCACAAATCTTGCAAATGCATATAACGCGACCGCCAACAGTCCAAGTATCGGATAAATTTTTTTTGATATAGCTCTCTTTTTCATTCCTGTTAATACATGTGATATACATCAAACCACCCATAGCTGTTCCACACGTGATCAGCCTTTGTTATATTCGGGTTTTCTTTGATGATACTGTCAATGCAAGCCTGAGCATCCTCGACTCCCGTAGAAACATAAACAAGCAGTTCATCGGTATTTGATATTCTATCATTTATGATCGAATCCGGCTCATTAACTGAAGCTACATATATACTCGGATACTTGATATAGGCAGGGATGCATGTATCATAATTGCCGTCATCATTCTGGAACAGAACGAGAGGAACATCCGGATGATCATCTATCCATTCCATTGCACTCCTCTCCGATTCGTACAGGAACAATACCTGATCTGTCGCGAACCCGATGCATGTGGAAACGATCAAAACCGAAATGCTCACAAAAAGTGAAGCACCTGACAGTTTTGCATTAGAACTCATAAGTTTTCTCGCAATGCCAATTGTCCCAACCGGAACAAGGATCAGGAATATGGAATATGCCTGAAATAAGAATCTGCATGACTCCGGAGGTGCGAATATACCTATCTGCGCAAGAACAGTAAAATCAAGGATAGCGGCAATCTCCAGCAGAACCATCCCTTTAACATATACCGGCAAAGATGCTATTGCACGTTTTACTCCATCCTTTCTAAGTTTTATGATTGTAATGACTATAAGAACATTTCCGATAGCGAACAGAACTGCGTACAATGGTAATAGGCCGCCAAAAATCTGCCGGTTCATATATCCGGTATATGTCATAAGTCTTTTGGCATATTCATGAAAGCTGAATAATTGTTCAACAGCTCCTTTTCCGCGATACCCATCGAAAATATGGAACTTGCTGGATCTCCACACCGCAGCAGTACTGACAAGCGACATAAGTGCGGTAAACCCATATATGAACGTATCCTTTACCCGCCCGCAAAATACAAGAAGATAGAAGGCATATACAAACGATATAAAGAACATTATCACGACGAAGAAGTACTGGGTCAGAAAACCGCAAAATCCAACTATAAGCAGTGGAAGCAAAAATCTCCTAAACGATAGCTTGGCTTCACCTTCGGCCTCATCATCCAGCGCCTTGACATGAACATATGCATAGATAACCGTCCAGAGCGACAGCATCATATACATGCGGATATATACAGCATTTGACATCGTTGCCGACGAAAGACCATAAAACGCTGTTGTAACAAGAGCCGCCAAACTGTTCTTCCCTGCGAGCAAAAATGCAAGCCGATACACAAAAATAAGAGTCGGTATCAGTATCAGAATATTTACCGACAGACCTATCCATTTACTGAAAACGCCGGAGAATATCGACGAAATTAAGTGTACCGGAATATAGTAAAGCGGTGGATGCACGTCATTTGCGGTGTTCTCGTACATCTGGGAAAACCGAAAATTCTCATTGCCTTCAGATATGAGCTGATCCATAAACGGCGCTGTATCATTCCAGTTTCCATTCTCAATGGCGATACCAAGCTGTGTGCCGTTTGAGATCGTATACGTATAATCTTCGTCTATATACATACCGGCTTTACGATATCCGAAATATATGGCTAGGCAAACACTTGCCATGATGATCATCGCCAGAATGATAGTCTCTGTTCTTTTGGATATGCCGGTCTTGGCTTCATAAAGCATCGGGCCACGCCTCCTACATACCGTATGATAACACTTCATATGGCATATTCATAGTGAAATCGTTATAAATATGGTATAATGATGCAGTTTTAATCAGGGATTTTCATTTATGGAGAAACGTTATGGGCAAAGTTAAGGAATTGACTTCGAAAATTAAGAATAAGGAGTGCATTGTCCCGATCATTATGATCATATTCGGTTTTTTATGGACAATGTGGTATCACATAACACAAGGCCAGGTTATGCTGGACAGTGATACATCGGCCGAACTGATACTTGCTGATATTCTGAATAAGGAACATTCAATAACCGGCCTCACAACGAGCTGGATATACTCTACGGAAGTGCGTGTCCTTCATCTTCCGTGGTTATACCGTCCGGCACTTTTACTGTTTCCCAACAGCTGGCATCTCGCAAGAACCGCTGCAATGTGTTTTGCGATGATCCTGTATGCGTTTGCCAACTGGCTTGTATTCTATGCGGTAAAAAAGCCCAGCCTTGGATTATGGGCTGCAGCAATTGCTCTTCTGCCCGGAGGAAGCTGGTATTTCTGGTATATAAACTACGGCGCCCATTACCTTCCATACATTCTCATATCACTGTTTTCTCTTTCGTTCGTCATGATGGGAACTTCCACTGAAAAGACTTCCCGAAGGATCGTGTTCGGATGCCTTATCGCTCTTATCGGACTGCTGTCCGGAATGGAAGGCATTAAGCAGCTGATGATATTCTGGTCGCCGCTGATGCTGACCATTGTCATAATGATCACCATAGAGCTTTTCGGCAAATCATCCGACGGTAAGATATCGGGAAGAAGCATACGCACGCTCGTTCTTGCCGCTATAGGATCTGGCTTCGCATTTATCGGATATTTGATCAATTCAAACATATTATCCCATATTTACAAATTCAAATCATATGACAATACCGTATATATGGATGGAAGCTTCATGTACTTCGTAAAGCAGTATATCCACAGTTTCGGTTATGCACCCTACAGAGGAGTTGTGTCATTTTCAGGTATAGCCGTTATGCTAGGACTGATATTCGGAATAGTAGTGACTGCAGTTGCTGCACTGTCATTGATAAAGATGAAAGAGGTCCCTGAAGACTACAGGTTCCTTACGACATTCGGCTCGGTCAGCATCTTCTTCCTCTGCTTTATCTTCTCGATAACACTAGGAGGTACAATAGAGTACCTGCTGCCGGTCGTACCATTCGGCTATTTTTTGCTCATAATCTGGATAAGCAACAGCTCTATTATACTGGATAACAGACGTTTCATGGTCCTGGTCCTGGCATGGCTTACAATGCTCATCATATCGATCGGAACCATCGTAAACGAGGACAGTAACCCATTCCACCCTCTTGTGGCCCACCCCAAAATGGATCCCATTGTCAGAATGCTTAAGGATGAGGGATATACGGAGGGTGTTTCGGAATTCTGGACGGCACTTCTTATTACCGATCTTTCCGACGGTAAAATAGATATGTGGACGATCGATTTTGATGACGATGGTGACTACGGCTGGTATGAGTTCCTGCAACGTGCAGAGCATATAGGTTCTTTCCCCAAGGGCAGATATTTCTATCTCCTTGAAAAAAACACCGACCTGGAAAAGCGTTCCAGATTCCTAAATGATCATCCCGATCTGGACATGATATATGAAGACGACAAATATCTGATATACGGGAACTGAATTATGAATGAAAAAAACTATTTGCTGAGATTTACCCGAGGGATCAGAATACTGAACGAGATGACATTCCCTTACCGTTTCAAGGGCGACAGCGTACTTGGGAAGCAGGATAGAATGCTCTGTGATATGCTCTCATACGCCATAAAGCACTGTGAATACTATCGGAATCTAAATATCAATGAACTGAAGCTTTCCCGATTTCCCCTGCTTACAAAACAGACCATTCAGAATAATTATAATTCGCTTATCTCGGATGAGAAGGATCACTTCATTTACTGGGACGCATATACCGGTGGAACCACCGGAGAACCCATGCATTTTCTTCAACAGTCGTGCATTGACCTCCCGTATCAGCTGATGTTGTGGAGACGCATGGGGTATAAACGAGGTGATGTCGTCATAGCAATGACAGGCACCGAGGTTCCCCAAGAAGATCTTGCCAACAATATCTACTGGGTGGAAGAAGGCGGAAAGGATATCCCGTATGGCAGAGCCGAGCTGTCATCGTTCTATTATAACGAGACCAGAGCCCCGCATTATGTTGATTACCTTAACAATCTAAAACCCGCATTCATACGCGGATATCCCTCTTTTGTGTATGAATTTTCCAAGTACCTTGTGGAAAAGGGGATCACCCTGGGGTTTTCTCCGAAAGCAATACAGCTGACGTCAGAACCGAGCTATGAATACCAGTATGAAATGATAAGAAGAGCATTTCATATCGATACGATATACCTTCAGTACGGTCACACCGAGAGTAGTGTATTCGGCTACACATATGACAATTCATTTGAATACATCATTGAACCTCTATACGGAGTTACGGAAATACTTGACGAGGAAGGAAATGAAGTGGCGGTCGGCCAAAGTGGTGAGATCGTTGTGACAAGCCTGTATAACAGGGTCATGCCGCTTATCAGATACAAGACAGGGGATATCGCAGTTAAGGGAGAGACTATAGATGGTAAGCTTCATCTGAAGCAGATCATCGGAAGAACATGGGATCATATCATAGACCGAGACAATAATAAGGTTATCGATCCCATGATATTCGAAGATGTCGCCGCCCTTGCAAGTATCGCAAAATGGCAGATCGAACAAACAGAAGCCGGGAAGATCACAATGCATATCGTCAAAGGAAAGCAGTATTCCTCAAAAGACGAGGATGAGATGAGAGATATCTTTGACAGGATCGCAAATGTAGATGTTGAGTTTGATTATGTTGACAGCATCCCCGGTACCGCACGGGGGAAACACAAGATGATCGTCCAGCATCTTAAATCATGAGTGCCTGTAAATCTTGCATCACAACACAATAGAGTTTCCATATCGCATCTTCTCATACTGAGCAGGCATGATCACACACTTATCCGCATGACGGTTAAGTCTTGAACCCCAATACGAATATGTTGAATTGGCGATGATATTGTCATGGCATAATGACATAAGCCATATATCAAGACCGGCCGTTTCCCCCTTTGGAGTATCCATGAATATAGTATCCGTGCCTTCACCGACTATGGAACGTGCCTTATCGATCTCATCCGAGAACACAGCGAACTTTACCTCTGATCTTATCCCTCTTATATGATCCATGGCTCTTTGGTAGTATGCGCCATCACATACATCGAGACCGGTCCCTGAATAATCACCCTTTCTGACATGAATCGAACATAATCTTTCAAAATCCAATCCATCAGTGTACTTCAGGTGTTTTTCGATAAAATCACTCCTGAACCTCAGCCAGTCATCACCAAGTCTATCCAAATATTGCGTAGTAAACCAATATCCGTCAAAATACAATGTTTTGTCTTTATTATTCTTCAGGAGCTGCGTAAATGCCATATCACCCATTTCTTCAACATCATCTTCCCTTATATGGGTTCTCTTCTGATGCAGCCGGATCGACCATCTCTTCCTGATCCTTTCAAGTTCAAACAAAGCGATCCCGGGTTTTCCTCCAACACTTATCGGGATGCTGTTTGAACACCTTATAATATCGCCGAAACCGGCGCTTGGATAATGAATATCGAAGATACTGTCAACTTCCAGTCCGTCGTGACATTTGAAACACTTATACTCACTGTCATCGACTGACACAGAATCAGTGAACCGACTCAAGTAGCAGCAAAACGCATACTCAAACAACTGATTTCCCAGTCCGCCGCGGAGTCTAACAATGTACATGATCTGTTCCTCTTTCTGCCAGCTGTAATATATTCCTAGGACCTTTCATTTGCCCGGTTTTTTCTCGCATCATCTTCTGCCTTTTTCAGCACCAGTTCATGCATTGTCCTGAAAATCCTCAGGAAGATCGGACGCGGAAGAATCCTGTACAGGGCCTTCTCAATCTTAAGGGCAAGCGAAAGTGATGCTTTTTGCTTGGAATATCCGCTCCATTCGGACATCTCCATATACTTATCAAAAACAGTATTGAACGGATGAAGATTTCCGTCATTCCAGGGAAACTCACCGAGCCACCTGTAGCAATGATAGATCGCGGTATCCGTGCGTGCCAGGTCTAGAAGTGTCTCGTCGTAGTATCCCTTCCTTTTGTAAACACCATAATACTGCTTGTCGGTATATCTTCCATGAAGCGGCTGAAAATTATACCGGGGCGGAAGAAGTGCCACATCACCCTCGCATACGATGTTCAGAAAATCCTGATCACCGATATAACCGCTCCGAACATTCAGGATATGCTCTTTTAATCTGTTGCAGTAATCCCGAGATCTCCACTTATCTACGTCAAACAGTATCATTCCCGAGTTGTAATAGTCTGAGTCCTCTGCCATACCTATCATGATCTTGTAATCATCCCGTATGGACTCAAGGACCATACCCATGCTCTTATCTCCCAGATCATAATTTACAAGCGGAAGAAGGCTTCCGTCAACTATAGTATCAGAATCAAGATAAATCGCCCTCTCACCTTTAAGAGCGATGATCTCGCTAAAGAAGAGCCTCAGGTAAATAGAGTATGCACCCCTGTAGGGGATCATCCCCCACCCTTTAAACTTTGCAAGAAGTGATGATGTGTCAGGAAAACTGATACTTCTTCCGAAAGATCCTGCAAGGCTCCTGAGCTTGATAACAGATTCTTCCGACAAGTCTTCTCCCAGTACATATATGTTAACCATCTCAACGTCAGTATTATTAACAAGCAGGGATGTCATAGACACCCCTGCATACGGCACATACTTCTCGTTGAACTGGTATATGGCGTTTATTGTACTCTTACTGTCAAGCATGCTACTCATTTTCTCTTCAGCATAAATCTTACCGTTTCCAAAATGTAGAACGGCAGGAATCTTCTCGGGAATCTTGCGCACGCTCGCGCAAGCTCTTCATTAACCTCGCAATCCTCCCATTTGAACATCGCAGGACCATCCGACAGGCTACTGTTAAACCTTTTGCCAAACCCACTCGAAATATGAGTCCCGCTTCCGTCAAAACCGTCATTGATCACCTGGCTGCCGGTGGGATAAAGAGACAACTGGCCCTGCCGGAACAGATAATATACCCATCTGACTGCCCATGAATCTATCCTTCCCTTATACTGCAGATACATCAGCCTGTCCAGTCCTGCCTCAAGCGATTCAAACCTTCTCCTGAGCTTAAGGTCTCCAAGGTATTCTTCAAAATCCGTATCGGCCCATTCGGCATTATTCCATCTGTCCGCCCATGTTGCCCATCCCCAGCAATCAGCCTTATATGTAAAATACACATCCTTATCATAGGTTTCAAGTTGTTTTAAAGGGTACGAGAATGCACATATCGATCCGCATTTTTCATTTTCCCGGTAATACTCCAGCCCTTCGTTCATAAATCTCAAGAATGACGGCAGTACTACAAGGTCATCCTCGACAACGACCACACGGCCATATTCATTAACAACATCGGTGACACCGGAGATTATCGATGCTGCCAGTCCCTTGTTATTCTCCTGCGCACAAACAGTAACTTTTTTAAACGGATTGACGCCGGAGTATTTATGTGCATACTCTTGGACCTTTCGGACCCTCTCCCTGTCCTTATCGCCCTTTGCTCCGTCACAGAACAGGAAAAGTTCTGTCTCGTTTGCTTCCTGACACAGTTCCAGATGTTTTATACAGTTTTCGAGTTTGTCCACCCGGTTATATGCAAATACAGCAACGGGAGCAAACTTGCGGATCGTCTCACTCATATCTCATATAGTCTTTTTTCTTGTATAGAGCATATCTTATGATCTTGCGCACGAGGAACCAAAGATTGGGCTCGCAGGTCAGAAACTGCCTAAGTTCTCCTTCATGGATCATCTCACCGGAGTCACCGGAACTCTTGCCAAAAAGGCCAAACCTCTTTCGAAGGAGTATTCTCTTATCCATAAGCTTTTTCATATATGGTCTGTATAAAGATTCGACCAGAAGTCGGTCATGACGCCCCGGTCTGATAAATACGCGTATGTTCGAGCCGCCATCCTCGAATACATCAAGTGAATGAAAGTGATAGAATATGACCTGTCCAATCTCTCCGGTATGCCTGTTCTTTATCCGGATACCGGAATGGTCACGGACTCTATCCTGATCGGTCTCATCACCGCACAGCACAAAATCATCCACATTCCACGGAGCCACGCCGAGCCCGAAATCCTCATACTCATAAACCCCGTTAAAAAGCTCGGCAAAGCTGTCCAGATACTTCTGATCCCCGAACAGCCCATCCACGGCATCGCCCGGACAGCATTCGATACACCGGTCGATCCACCAGTCAAGTATACGATTACCGTTTTCCGTGTTCTTAAACGTGTTGAACTGTACACAGTACGTTCCGTACATTCTTGCATTATAACGATTTTCCGGATGATCACTGAACCTGTGGGAGATGATCGCCGCATCATTACCGCTTTTCAGGAAATGCTCTATTGCAGATGCCGGTGAAGCATAAAAACAAAGATCGGAATCGATATACGTCAAGTGAGGAAGATCAAACCGCTTCATAATATACCTGATCGAATAACCGCTGCACGTCCAGAGATACTCGCGTCTGCTACGATCGGCTTTCAGACCGAGTAACACATCATCCTCAAACTCTTCATAAGGGATTGCGACAAGCTTCGGCAATGACAGCGCTTTCAGCGTGTCAAAGCATGGCCTGTCAAACGCCACAACATACAGCATGGCATCCGGACATGCCCCGATAAGAGAATCATACATCACGAGTGCCCTGTCTATGTAATTACTGTCAAACAATGTGCAGAAATTCACCAATATGTCGCTCCGTCAAGCTTATCCGCATACGCCGGCTTGGTATCTTCCCCCGGGCGTATCCAGTGTTCATTGTATATTCCCCGGTCATCCCATCTCTTTCCCTTAAGGCCAAACAGGACATGGATCATGCTTCCCATATGAACTGCCTTACGGCCTGAGCGTTTTATATCCGCAGAAAGAGGGATCCCAAGGCTGCCGCAGCTAAGCAAGGCGACATCAAAGTCCTTGGGCATGATCCTGTCCGAAAGAACCTTATATGATCCGAAGAATCCTCCGTTGTCCCTTATCCAGACTGACGGAACGCATTCCAGGTCAAATTCGGGAAGTCTTCCGTCAGGCCATATCAGATCACGTTTTTTGTACTGCTGCTCAATTTCCTTATAAAACGGCGATACAACAAGCACTTTCTTACCGGCAAGCGCCCTAGTCCATTGAGGCATAAACCCACGATTTGCGTCAAGGATATCCATACAGAATATCTTTATATTGGCTATTTCCGGGAGCATCTCAAGTATCGCATCGCACATGTACATCTCATCATATGTGCCTATCCCGTCAAGTTCATTCATGGAATCCATCTGGACCCTGTAGAATCTCTGAAGGCCGTTATCAGCCTTCAAGCTGTTAATGTTTGTGATATATGAAGGTGTCCAATAATAATGAATACGGCTATTGAAGTAGATCTCATTCTGTGCGCAGGCCAGAAATCCGATCTCTGAAAATCCGGTCTTTCCTATCGCAAAAGGAGAATCACCCAGTAAACCTTTATATACAAATTCATTTGCATCACTGTCGCTGATCATTCCAACCCCGGCATACTTTTCAAGATCAACACCGAAGTTTCCGGTAAGCACATGGCGGATCCTTCTGCCAAGCCAGCCGAATTCTTTCATTGTCCACGATAATCTATTCATAATCTGCCTTTCCGTACCTGCATTTATACTCATATTGTGCACGCGGCATATTTGTAAGGCACCTGTTGATACGTTCATCATCCGAAAGGATAATATCATTATCACACAGTACCACTCCGCCGCCTGTTATCCTGCTCCCCCATCCCTTTGCGCAGGCAAATTCATCCGAATCCGACCACAGATCCGGCACCGGGAGCCATCCCGCCGTAAACGCAAGGTACAGTCCCTTAGGGCTGTAGAGGTCAGGGATGTTTTCTTCCATAGCCTTAATGATCTTCCTGCATGAACTCTCCAACATCACCTGCCGTTTTATTATATCATCCGTCATAACGTCCGGGGTCATGCCACTCTTTTTCAGTTTTCGGTACTCTTCAAGTGCCGTAAGAGTGATCCTGATACTGTCATTTATCACATCCGGCGTTGCCAGAAACAAAGCCTCGGAATAACTGACGACATGTATGATCTCGGGGCTTGTCTCATCAAACGGGTCGATATCATCCATCAGAGCCGTTACCGATGCAAGCTGAGCCTTGGCAGTTTCCATATCAGGCTTAAAATAATCGAGTCCCGCACGAGTCTGTAGTATTACGCGAAAATCGTCATCTTCAAGTTCCCTGACAAGTTTCTGCAATGTCCTTGCCTTGGCAAGATCCTGAATACCCCACGTGCTGCGCGGGGTGTTGAGCATATTCTGAAGGATAAATGTCTTCGTTCCGTATTTCTTTGCTGTTTTGGCTGCAAGATAGCCGGAGATGATAAATGTGGCATCATCTGCACCGCGAAACGCAAAGTGGTGAGGTACGTTCGTCTCGACAGGCTTTCCGGTCGTAGATATATACCTTATAGTGTCTATATGCTCTGTAAGATTAGCATAAAGCGAATTGGGTCCTCGTCCGTCCAGTTCGTCAAACCACCAGAGTGACAGAGCATGCCAGGCAATATTTATGCTTCTCTCATAAACCTGTGCCAGTTTTAAAAGATCTCTGGTTCCCGAATATGTACGGACCAGCATCGGCCTCGATGCCTCCCAGATATCAGAGTACTCTGCTTCCGAATTGACCGGAACGCCCCCGCCGTTAAGCCTGCCATCCCACTTCTTGCCAAAATCAGACTGGGATAACTGTGAGGATCCTATTGACAGGACATCAAGATAGCCTGCACTTGCCAGTTCATGACACCAGTTTTGGTACTCTTTCAGACAGGCGATACGGCTCATATCCTCGGAGTACGGACCGGAATGCGCCCGGATAACCGGTCCGAAGCGATCCAATCTGTTATTCTCAAGCCTTAGTTCAAGAGTATCCTTCATCGTTCCGTATTCGGGATATGACCGTCTGACAGGTGGTTTCATTTCACGGTATATACCGCTCTTTATTATCCCTTCTCCGAACTTGGCCAGTTCTTTATCGTATTTACAGCCTTCCTTTATCTGCTTTGGAATATCATCAAACGGCACTCCCATGGTAAGGAGGCTTTCTTCGACCGACTCTCCGCCGCGAAATGTCATGATGGTCCCGTCATATTCCCTTTCGATCTTCTCACACGCAGGTGCAAGGCCGGCAAAAAAAATGCTCTTGATCACGGGGTCTGAACAGTTGTAATACCCTGCCTCTTTAAGAATATGGACCAGCCTTCCCAGAAGATCGACCGCCGAGTCAGGGTCCAGCCGGTAAGAAAATCCCAGATGTGATATCCTGTTTTCCCGGATCCATTCAAGTATCGTCTGCTGACTGCTCTCAGCCGATATCCGTTCCATCGCATATTCGATCTGTCTGGGGGAGATTAAGACATGGTAACCGCAGTCCCGAAGGAGCGATGCTGCAGCATTTATACCCATCGTATGTGCATCGACGAGTGTTTTGATCAGCCCGAATGTATCGTTTTTATCAGCCGTCATTTATATTCCTTCAGAAATACTCTTTAAGCAGTTTATACGGAAAATGCCTTCCGGTGGTGCGGTAATCGGTGTTCATGACCGTACAGGCAACCGTGATAACAGCAGATATGTTAGGGGTTGCGACTCCAAGCTCTCTGCCGACTGCTTCTATCGGAACAAGACCGTTGGGGACATCCTCAAAGATATATCTGGTATTTATCGTGGGAGGCGCATCTATCTCTTTATATGCATCGTTATTTCTAATGCATTCGTAGATATCCCTGCCTGTAAGGCAGTATGAGCGCTCCATCCACTCCTTCAGGGATTCAACCTCATATCCGGCAGCCTTTGCAACATTCATGCGTTCCTCATCGATCCTGGCGATATAGGATGCCACGGAACGTGATATGCCGTCATAATAATACTTGAAATCAACCTTTTCGCACTCTATCCATCCGACATTCATGACAACAGGGGCACAGTGCAGTACCATTCCGATATTGGAAAATGAAGTGCCGGCAACAGAATCCACAGGTGTAAAGTGAGGACGAAGACATTCCGGGAGCCGTTCTATAAGATCTGCCGTATCTGTACCTTTAAGTGCAGCTATCCTTACATCGTGCTTTAAAGCGAATATAGTTGTGCTGTCCTCTCCGCTCTTCCTGCACGTATAGACGATCGTCTGTGTCTCGGCAATATGAGGAAGCTGGGTAACACCGTTCTTTTTCAGTTCTTCTGCGAACTCAACAGCCCCGAATGTCCTTCCGGGATTGAGAACAATGATCATATCCTCAGTCACGAACGGGGCAAGTCTTGCTGCGATATCTTTGTGCGCACTGCTTGGTGTGGTTACCATCACCAGGTCTGTTACGACCTCGGAAATATCCGATGAGACCTTTGCCAGATGTGCGCTGCCCTCCACTATCCCAGTGCAATGGATAACGCCGGTATCCAATATCTTCCTGATATGGTCCTCGGTACGGTTCCAGAGATTAACCTCTATATTATTAAGTGCCAGATGCGCTGCCATGGACAGGCCCTGATGGCCTGCACCGCACACGAACACCCGGATATTGTCAGACATTACCTTCACCTGCCGGATCAAAATACATCTATATCAAAGTTTGGAAGCAGCATGCTGTTCCCATCCTTGTCGAGTACATCAAACACTGACTGGATCTTCAATATATCCTCTTTAAGCTTTTCCTTTGTATCCGCAACCATCAGGAATCTGATCACGACATGGTCCGATGTACCGAACTGGGTGACATCATCACCTTCCTCATGAGACAGATGATAACCTATAACACTGTCACACTTTTCGGATTCCTCCAGACCGACTATCCTGTCAATGTGTCCAAGTCCACTCAGGAAATAGAGCATTGCACTGCTCTTATTGACAAAGGCTTTATCAACCTTTCTGATCTTTTCAACATCTCCCATTGAGCCCGTCATCGCAAAGTTGGTCAGAAGCGTTGAGATGTTGACGCCGCAGATCCTGTCAACTATTCTCCAATCCTGGGCGCCTCCCATCCTGAACGAAGGATCGAAGAAACGTATATCGTCCCCGTCAACAAATCCATCCCAGGACATCGCACCGTTTTGGATACCCATTCCCTTTATCATTGACTTTACACGTGCATCCACCTTGTCCAGATACATATCAACATATCTTGACGGGAACGTCTGGCTTCCGATATAGGCTCTCGTACCATCCTTGGTATAACAGGTGTACAGATCGGACATTGATGTGAAGAATACCTCACCTTCCACTATGCAGTACTTGATCACCACCTCCTGCAATCCGGTAAGATACTTTTCGATCACGACCTTCTTTCTGTCAGAATAATCAAGAGCCGTTTTGATACCGGCAAGCAGTTCTTCTTTATTGTGGCAAAGACTGCTTCCTTTGGACGCTCTTCCGTCAGCAGGCTTTACAACAACGGGATATTTCACACGTTCTATAACCTCATCCGTTACGTCCCCTTCGGCATCATAGCCCGGTATCGTTGAAATGCCATATTTCGCGCACTCCTTTTTGAACATATCCTTGTTGCTCATTATGTTGAACTGTTCCTCAGTACCATAGCATTTCCAGCCCAGTTCCTTACATACACGGAAATACGGTTTCTGTCCCGGATCAAGGCAGTAGTTCATAATACCATCTATATTTCTCTTTCTGCACAAATCTACAAGCCCGTCAACATCAACGATACTGACCATGGCCGTCTCATCGGCTATACGCTTTCCGGGGGAATCCTCAAGGTAATCCGTCACCACCGTGTAATATCCCATACGCTTTGCATCTTCTATAATGTCACACAGCTGAGCCGCTCCTCCGAGTATGAGCAGTGCTTTCTTTCCGTTTATCATTTTGTCTCTTTCCTTATCCGATAACTTCGTCTTTTGAACGTTCTATGGCCCTTCCGTCCGCAATCTCATATATCTTATCACAATTCTTAAGCGTTGTAACTCTGTGTGCGATAATGATAAGGGTCATGGAACCTGCCAGTGAATCTATGGCCTCCATAACAGCTTCTTCCGTTTCATTATCAAGTGCAGAGGTTGCTTCATCGAGGATCAGTATCTGGGGCTTGATGAACAGCGCTCTTGCAATGGCTATCCTCTGCCGCTGACCTCCCGAGAACTTAACGCCGCGTTCCCCAACGATAGTATCAAGTCCTTCAGGCAGTTCCCTTACAAAGCCGTCAAGTGAAGCCTTGCGAAGTGCTTCCCAGACATCATCGTCGCTGTATTTATCAGCTCCGAAAACGACGTTAGCTCTTATCGTATCATCCATCAGAAAGACACTCTGCGGTACATAAGCCAGAACTCTTGACCAAGCCCTCGGGATCGTATTGATATCGATCCCGTCCATATAGATACCGCCTTCCTGCGGCTTGTACAGCCTAAGCAGAAGGTCTGCAAGAGTGGACTTGCCGGAGCCTGATTCTCCGATGATACCTATCGCTTCTCCCTTCCTGATGGTAAGATCCATGTTATCAAGCACCCTGGCCTTACCCTGGGGATACTGCCATCCGAGCCCTCTAACTGTGATCTCGTTCTCAAACTGCCTTTCATCAGTATCCATATCCGATGAGATCACCGAATCAACCTCATTCATATACTCTCTTGCGGAAATATAGTTTTCGTATGTTGCTTCAAGCATCGGTCTTGCGTAAATGAGCATCGATACATAGCCGGTCAGTCTGGATATGGAAGGAAGAAGCCTGAATGCCCCCATCGCAAATACGGCCATCTTGGGAACAAAATCCTGCACATCGGTACCCATTTTCAATCGTATCATAAGCATGATGATTATTCCCGCAATACATCCTGTCTCGATCACCCTCTCCGGCATAAGAGCAGAAAAATCACTCCTCGTTCCGGCGATATTGGCATTTTCATATGCCTTATCGTAGGCACTCAGGAACATCCCTCTGCGGTTAAACACCATGATATCCTTGATCCCGCCGTTAACCTGCATTATCAGTTTTCCCAGCTGTTCTGCCGCTTTTCTGTACAGTTTGGACAGCCTCGTCAGCATCTTTTTGATACCGAAGATGATCACAAGCATGCACAACAATCCAACGCCCAATACACCAAGTGTAAGCAAGGGGTCAAGAATGAACAGATATATAGCCACCGATACAACAACAAGGCCCTCGGAAGCCATCTTGAACAGGTTGATCATCACATGATGAACTCCCGCTATATCATCACTTACGCCACGAAGTATCACTCCGCTGCCGTTTTCAACAAAAAAAGCATAAGGTCTGTTCATGAACGACCTGAGCATCAGGACAGCGAGCTGCCTTTTGGTATTATTGCTGTATGCTATCTGAAGATATGAAGAAAATGCCAGATAAACATTCTTGACGATGTAGATCAGAACAATACCGATCCCGATCATAGTAAGGACCGATCCTGTTCCGTTTATTCCAAACAAATGCATCAGATACTGTACGTATGGTTTGGACATCAGTTCGTCAGGGGCGAGAAGTGCCTGGATGAACGGAAGGATCGCAGACACGCCAAGCAGTTCAAACAGGGAACCGACCAGAATAATGAAAAACATTCCCAGCATCTGCCTGCGCTGTTTTTTAGTCAATATCACCATAAGGTGACTTATCATGGTTTTCAATGTTTTTAAATCAGTCATGCCCTGTATTTTACCATTTTATGAATGCCAAGGAAAGTAGACCCGTATTTGTTGAAGAAACACGGGTTTTATGATAAGGTGTACGTTATGATGAAGATACAGATATTGGGGGAGGAAAAGCTTCCATATAACGTAATTACGCTGGTTATCATGGCTGTGATATTGGTGTTCATCGGTCGTATAACGTATGCAGGGCTTATAGGCATACCATACCCGAAATACCCGGATGATACCGCAAACGTTGCACTAACCAATGCTTTTATCAACGAGCTAAATCCCTACGTTTCAGAATCTCTTGATTGGGATGTTCCGGGAGTCAACTATTCCCACCCGTTTCTTAACAGTCTTCTTGCCGTCTGGATTGTCAACGTGTTCGGAGTTGCGCCTGTTAACGCACACTTTATCATATCACTCTTATCAATACTTCTGTCCGGGTATTTGGGCTATCTGATCATGATTAGATACTCACACAGAAAGCATGTGCCGTTTCTTGCCGGACTTATCTTTATGATATGTCATTGGAATAAAGGTTTTATCTCTTCATCACCGAATGATCTCGGAATGTTTCTCTATATACTGACAATATATATACTGATAAATGACGAAATAAATCACAGGGACCTATGGTGTGCGATTCTTACAACGTTGTGTTTCTATACAATGCCTGCATATTCGCTGGTTATTGTACCTGTTGTCATCTATATGTTTATCCGTTCAAGACAGGCGGGATTAAAGATCATCGGATGGACTGTCGGAATAAACGCTCTTATCCTCTGGTTCATTACAACAACATGGCCGCTTTTCTGGACAAGAGCATTTGTGTTTCCATATAAAGAATTCTGTCTGGCAGAGTCCTCAGAAAAGCTATTGACACTGGCTTTATATACCATCCGTCTGCTCGCCCCGCCAAGTGCAGTGGCGATCCTAATATTTATCGAAAAGATTCAGGGCGAAAAAAAAGGACCTCTTGATATATGCATTTCCTCAATGGCGGTCGCTATAGTTGCTTTTATCGGGTTATTTATGTGTCCACTGCATATTCTATCCGAAGATGAGATAGATGCTTGGAACAGAGCTTACGACTATACCCGTATATACAGTCTGCAGGGGCAGGTGTATTATGCAAGAGTTCTTGCCTATGACAAGAGTTTTGATGTTGATAACGGAGATTGTATGTCCGGTAATGACGAGGTTATAAGAGATGAGTCGGAAACCGGAGCGTCAGTTCTTGGCAACAATACATCATATTCTGATCAGATCATTGCGCAAAATCTCAGGTACAGAAGCATTCTCAGAGACATGGCACGTGAACACGCATATAAACTCATCACACTCGATAATGGATACAGCGTTTTTAATAGTGAAAACTGTGAGAAATATGGATATAATCAATTAGATAGGATAACCCTCAGAACAGGAAATGAATTACATGAAGTCACGTTTTACATACCCAAATAGCAAACAATTATTCATATTGCTGATCTCGTTATTGTTTTTGATCAGAGATACCAACTGGTTTATGTATACCGCGATCGTACTATGCGTTATTGTGCTTGCCCAAAATCATCGTATTGATATAGATCTCGGAGATTTGTTGCTGTTCTATTCATCTTACCGCTTTGTTCTCAGCAGTGTAGGCAATGCCCCATGGGCATTTTGCAGGGGACTGGGATTGGTAGCGATATACCAGCTCGGTAAGAATGCAACCAATTCGGACAAACACATCTCTCCCGCATTTGTTATAGCACCGGCCATAGCTCTTCTATTAAGAGGGTTGCTTGATTATTCGCAGCTAACCCGAGATGGATTTGGAGAGCTCGAATTGTGGCCCGAATGGGGCGGTGAAATCATAAACAAGAGCGAGCATGAGTATTATCTGGTTCTGATCGCATCTCTTCTGGTCTATTTTATGTACTATACTGTCAAGATCAGCAAAACAGGGATCATCGGCATACTTGTATCCCTAGGTGCTGTGGTACTTGCAATGTGTGCAAAAGGGAGACTGGCATTCTGGTCGTGTGTGATCTCCGCAATTCTCGTTGGCATCGGTATCATGATCGAAAAAGAGCTGTACAGGATAAAAGCGTTCCGTATAGCTACCGCATCAACTCTTGGCCTGGCGGCGGTTATCATCACACTGTTTGCCACGAACACATTCGGCCTTCATGATTCATACAATGATTCCATGTGGTCACAGGAAGGCGGTCCAATATACAATTCAAGATTTGATATGATGGGCCAACAGATAAATGTTTTCGTCGAATACTGGTTTGACAAGACCGGAACTAAAGATAACGATCCGGCACTTATAAATGGAGATGGCGAAGAGGTCTATTCCATATCCAATTCATGGCTTCAGACAGGCAGAAAAAAGGGGGTAGTGACGATGCTATGGGCAATAGCCTTCAGCATATACAGTATTATCCGCTTGGTAACAGCGTGGAAAAACAGCCTTGATCCGAATAAGTATGTTGTGATATCCGCTTTTATCGGAATAACGTTTCTTAATACAATTGAAGCGGTGATATTTAACAATGTTGCATTCTGGGCATTGGAGGTATATCTGACCGGAATGCTGTGTGCTTTATATAAAAGAGGAGCATTACCCAAAAAGTGGGATGCCGATATTTTGCTGAGTTATGTTTGACAGATTGATTCCTATAATGATCATATGTATAGCCTCGACATTCTATTTTGTCGGTGGAATCGACATCATATTTCCTGTTTCTATGGTGGTGCTTCTGATATACGTTTATCATGCCCGAAGGCTTTGTTTTGATATCGGAGATGTGCTGTTGGCTCTCGGAACGTTCTCCTACTATGTGTTTACCGATCAGGGGATAGATGCGGCATTGTACTATTCGATCATATATGTTGTAATGTATCAAGTGGGCAAAATGATAGTTACCGTCGGAGGATATGAGCCTGAAAGCAAGGCTGCCTGGATGGCAATTGCGATAGGTGTCGCAAGGATGTTGATGGGCTTCCTGCATTATTCTGTAAGGCCCGAAGGAGCAAATGAACAGTGGGTCGGTTGGGGGGAGGATGGCCTCACTCCACGAACAGGCTTTGAAATGTATCTCGTTATCATGGCTGCGCTTTTGGGCTATTTTCTTATTTTAACATTTAAAACAAACAAGTGGTCCAGAATACTCGGAGGGATCGGTATAATTCTATCTGCTATATGTGTCTATCTTGGGGTCAGTTCGGAAGGCCGATTTGCCTTAGGATGTTGTATATGCGGAACTATGGCAGTTCTGATTCTGTTCTTTATAGAGTCAGGATTCTATAAAAAGATATACGGAAAAATCATTTTATCAATACTGTTCAGTATAGCAGCAGCAATTCCCATTGCTTATATATTTAATCTGTTTGGGTACAGAACACTATATGAGAATTCGTATTTATCCGAAAGCGGAGGGTTCTTTACAAACACAAGATTCACTCTTATGCTTCAGCAAATAAAGCTTTTTAAGGATTATCCATTAGGTCATTGCGAGGTTCCACTTATTGAGTATAACTCGGAAGATACTGGTGCTATAACCCATTATGTACACAACTTCTGGCTGGATATCGGAAGGCGAGGTGGAGTCATACCGGCTGCGTTGTATATTGCCTTTTCGCTCACAAATATCATAAGCATGATAAAGGTTGCAATTCATGGCAAAACTATTAGCAGATATGCGATCATAGCCGCATTTATCGGAGCCATGCTGTATTCGGCCCTTGAAGCAACGATCTTCGGTAAAGGATATTGGAGCTCAATAATTCTTATGGGCGGACTCATTAGGGGGATTGCAGACGATCAATGTGAGAATACGAAGAGCAAGAGAATCAAGGCCCAAACAATTAGTTTTTCAATATAAATAATTTGGTAATACTTTAAACATCTTCTCTGAACGTATCCGGATGATTCGGATCAAATGCTTCATTTGCCCACATCACCGTGACCAGATCCCGTTCCTTGTCAAGATTGATTATATTATGAGTATATCCGGGAAGCATTATCACTGCTCTCATCTCTTCACCATATACTTCAAATCCGTGAACTTCATATTCTTTCCCCGTTTCAGGGTTTATGCCAATCTTACGTTCCTGAATAAGACCATGTCCCGAAACGACTATGAATATCTCCCATTTTGAATTATGCCAGTGCTGGCCACGAGTGTTGCCGGGACGTGCTATGTTTATCGAAACCTGCCCATTATTCGCCGTCTTGATCAGTTCCGTGAACACCCCGCGCTCATCTACATTCATCCTGAGCGGATAGACTGTCTTTTCTTCCGGAAGATATGACAGATACATTGAATACAGTTTTGAAGCAAAGCTTCCCTTCGGAATCTCGGGGATCAGAAACGTATCGTTAAGGCGATTAAATGATTCAAGCAGATCCACAATCTCCCCAAGCGTGGCCTTATGCGTAACAGGGCAATAACAGTATCTGCCATCCTCACAAGGCGCCGGGGTCATACCGTCACCTTCAAAATCACACCTGTGAGGATGTCCCTCAAGTGCATCATACATTTCCTCTATCAGATCATCTATAAAGAGAAGCTCTAATTCTGTATTTCTGTCATTTACGGTATAGGGCAGGTCATTCGCCACAGCATTACAAAATGTGCCAACCGCAGAATTATAATTAGGTCTGACCCATTTTCCTGCAAGATTAGGAAAACGGTATACCATGACCTTTGCTCCCGTCTCCTTTGAATATTCGAAGAACAATTCCTCTCCGTCCCTTTTGCTGATACCATATTCAGACGTTCCAAATCTTCCCGAAAGGGACGCCTGGATAGACGAAGACAACATCACCGGACAGGTATTTCCATGCTTTTTAAGTAATTCCAGCAAATGTCCCGCAAAACCAAAGTTCCCCTCCTTGAACTCGGATGAATCCTTCGGTCTGTTCACTCCGGCAAGATTAAACACAAAATCTGCTTTCCTGCACCATTCATCCAGTTCTTCCTCTGTATTAGGAAGATCATATTCATATATCTCGCCTATAGTAAGCGACGGTCTTGTCGTATTCTTTCCATCTCTTATCGTTTTTAAGTTTTCAACCAGATTGCGGCCAACAAATCCGGCTGAACCTGTAACAAGGATGTTCATAGTTCTAACCCGTCAATTATTCATCTATTAAAGGAAATATAATAAGAGCCACGATAAGCGTGGCTCCAAGAATAATCAAATCACATATAGCTAATAACAAAGCATAACATAATATCTAATGAAGCCATTATACCATCTATATCTACTTTGTCAAGTGGTTTTTTATGGCTTGAGCCAAGCACTGTCAGGTCTTGCAATAAGACGAGCATTGTTATATGCCATATCTAACGTCAAACAAGTATGGCCAAGATACTGATTTCCTGACTCATTTTTGCTTACAACCAATGCCAAATCCGGCGTTTGTTGATTTATCAAGCATATAGGTATAAGGAGTTGAATTCTCCCCTTATAGTATTGTGGGACTGCATTTTTATAATTTGCATCTATCATTCTCTTTGCATGTCCAATAGCCCCATCAAATAACATCTGCTTATTAGGGTTATCTCGTATTGATTCTGGAATTCTCAGAAAGTTTTCGGGATCATCAAAAATATGTCGATATTGAGGAATAATATCGCAATTAGTATCAAATACTAAATCTGCAGGATTCTCGAAGTAATTGGCCCTACTCGGGTTATCAGTTATTCCAAATGAAGCTAACTGATATCGTGTATAAAATCCGTCAAGAAACCACTTTTGTCGCCCTTCTATACTATTGGGTTTAAAAAAAGCGCAAACAGTCTCGTAGTACCCCGTATATAACCCAGTATTGAAAACGGCATAATTATCGTTTTCTATTACTTTACCTTCGTCAAAGAGCTTTGAAAATGTATGATCCACATAGTTCTTTAGAATAGTATTATCGGATAGCGCTCCAAAACTCCATTTTTCTGGGCACATGTCCGATAACCATTGGATTTTTTTATCATAATTACTACAAAAAGCAAAATCAAACAATTTCATAATTATGCAATCTCCTTCCGTAGCATCTAACAACATTGTTTAATTATATCACTGAGAATTTATGCTAACAAGCCTCAAAAGCCAACCACAAATACGACTCATTCTCCCAATTACTCACTTCCATAAATTTACAACACAACAGCCGCAGCACAACAATACCAGTTTTAAGCTTTATAATGTTTACACTTCAGTCACAACACCCTGCTTTTTACACTTTCTAGTTCTTTTCGCAAAGTCCAATACATAAAAATCACCTCATCTGAGCACTGATCAAATATAACAAAAGTGTTGCTATTCTTGGCCCAATATATAATTTCTCTGTGATAACTCGAGTATAGTATTTTTTCAAGAACAGCACTTATGTCCACAGGCAAATCCGCACCAAAGCCCTGATATAATCTGTTAATGTCATCCTCAACGTTTTGGGCGCAAAAAATCAACCATCTTCGCACGCTAATTCTTGCTTCATTAGGCAAACACGCAACGTCTTTATAATGTGTAGCATCATTATAATTCAACTTGACCATCATTGTATGTAACTCTTCCCCTGAAAAATCATTTCCTCTATGATCCGTCAAGTATAGATTACCTAATTCAAATATGGCTTTGTCTATATTGTTTAGAATTCTATCAATTCGGTGGGAAATAATGGGGTAAATGTGTTTTTTCCTTTGATTATCCCTTATAAAGACTTGAAAATAATAGAACACATATGCTGCCACTATTGATATGCAAATACTATAAATCAATTCTCCCCATAGCTTAGCTACATTAGAAATACGCTCTTGTCTGTATGACAAAAAAAACGTAACTATAATACAATATGCAAATGCAGAGATGCCTATAAGATCTACACAGGCAATTCGTTTTTTCATCCAAAACCCTTTGATTAGCGAAGAAATATCACAATCTATCCATTATTCTGTACAGCATATGCATGGTATTTCGCGTACTCTCATCGTACCCATTGATTCCATTAAACTCATGAACATCACTTTGTTCATACTCAAACCGCAAATGAAACCAATCTATTGGTCCGACGTATACAGGCTCGTCATAATAGTTATATTCTAAATCATTCTTAAATTGGTCTCCTGTAATATCGACTATAATACTACGGTTATCAAATGGATTCCCAACCGAAATCCACGCATGTGACTGTATCCCCTGAAAGTTTTCCTCATTATCACCATTGTCAGGATAATGAGTACCACATACATACCAAAGATTTTCAAAACCATTATTGATTAGGCTCTCTCCAACTAGAATAGAAGCGTCCCCACAGCTTCTGATTGGAAAGTCTCTCAACATGGGATAACGCTGGAATTTGCCATCCTTATGAGCCTTTTCCATAGCAATTCGATATCCTTCGGCTATCGTTCTAATCTTTTCAATACACATATCTGATCTAAATACTAATACTGAGAATAATCTGTTGTATATTCAGTAATAGTTCATATCATGCCTCGACCACATGCGGGCGGCCTTCCAATTCTTCCTGTACGTAATCGGTAGCCATGATCTTCTTAACAACACCGTCAACATCGAGTCTGTTCGTGTTATGGCTCGTATATGCCTCATCACCCTGTGTAGTGACCTGGCCTTCCACATAGAACTTATCGTAATTAAGGCCACGGGCATCAGGACTGATCCTGAAATACCGGCCCATATCGGAGGAGCGTACCCGTTCTTCCTTTGTCATAAGCGTCTCGTAAAGCTTTTCTCCATGGCGTGATCCGATTATCCTCTTCTCGGTCAGACCAAACACCTTCATAACTCCATCTGCCAGATCGCCGATTGTAGACGCATCTGCCTTCTGAATGAACAGATCGCCCGGTTCCGCATGTTCAAACGCGAATGCAACAAGATCAACAGCTTCATCCAGATTCATGAGAAAACGCGTCATGTTTGGATCCGTAATGGTGATAGGTGCCTTTCGCTTGATCTGGTCAATGAAAAGCGGAATAACAGAACCTCGGCTGCACATGACATTACCGTATCTCGTACAGCACAGAACCGTTCCCGAGCGGTCAAATGCGTTCTGCGCCCTCGCCTGAACGACCTTTTCAGCCACTGCCTTGGTCATACCCATAGCATTGATAGGATACGCAGCCTTGTCCGTACTCAGGAAAACAACCCTTTCTACGCTATTCTCAACCGCAGCGGTTATTACATTATCCGTACCGATAATATTGGTCTTGACGGCCTCCATCGGGAAGAATTCACATGACGGGACCTCCTTTAATGCTGCAGCATGGAAAATATAATTCGCACCGTAAAGGGCATCCCTTACCGAATCGATGTTCCTGACATCTCCAATAAAGAACTTAACCTTACCTGAATACTCCGGGTAGGCTGCCTGAAGTGTATGTCTCATCCAGTCCTGTTTCTTCTCATCACGGCTAAAGATCCTTATCTCCCCGATATCCGTCGTTAAAAAATGCTTTAACACGGTCGAACCGAAACTTCCGGTTCCACCTGTAATAACCAGCGTTTTACCTCTAATTGCTTCTGATATTTGCATCTTCTAGTCACTCTCCGTTCTTTCGAGCACACATCACATTATCAAGAACCCTTCGTATGATCATAATATAATTAATAACGTTCTGATCATCGTCATAATATCATTGATCAAGCTGAAATGCCTAATACTGTCCAGATTATATTTCATTTTTATCGGAAGGATCTGCATTGTGTAGACCTCGTCAGGGTTTTCACCTTTCGACAGCATCTCCGCTTCATCCTTAAAACGAATACTTGCCTCGGATGTTATCCCGGCCGGTAACAATAACGTTGCCAACATTTCAGGGGTATATTTCTTTACATACCTGACTGCTTCAGGTCTGGTTCCCACAAAAGTCATGTCGCCAAACACCACATCGATCAGTTGAGGCAACTCATCCAGCCTGTACTTTCGGAGGAAAGCACCGACACGCGTAATACGGGTATCGTTACCAACAGTAACCTGACTCCCTATTCTATCAGCATTTGCAACCATGGTGCGAAATTTGTGTATCCTGAATATTTTACCGTTTTGGGTCACACGATCCTGGCGATACAGAATCCCTCCCCTTGAGTCCACAATAATCGCTATGGAAATAATAAGCATAAAGGGACTGAAAAACAGAAACAGTATACACGATACAACAAGATCAAATAATCTCTTTAGAGATAATTGAATCCGCTTTGAATCCAACATCTCGTAATATTGCCTCACGCTGTCAGTCTTCATCCATTCCGGCAATTCTTCCCAAGAAGTCAGCATCCTTTATCCTTTCATAAGTAACCCAATCTTTTCATTTTATCATATACCGCATCTGCAATGGCATCATACGACGCCTGTGACAGATGCGTCCTGTCAGAAGAATACCCATACCGGTTTATAATATCGATCACATCCATGTAATGTGAACCGTAATGCTCACTCAGATCTCTATTGATCGGTATGTACTTATTTCCAAGGCGATGACGGGACGTCGTACCCAGCACAATATAGTTTTTTATTCTTCCTTTTTTGCATAAAAAATCATCTATCTGAGCTATGACCGGGCCGGTTTCGGAATTAGCTCTCCCATCATCTACCCAGTCACAAGAGCCAACCCAGAAAATGTATATCTTTCCAGGATCAATGCTCTGTCCGCAATCATACTGGTAGGCATCAAAGATCTCACGGGTTTTGTATCCATAGAATCCATATCCCTCAACAGGAACATCCACTTTACCGGCAAGTCTTACATACGGTGCATTATCGAGGTTGTCACCCTTATCCCCCAGAGATCCTTGTGTGAGTGAATCCCCCAGCCACACTATGGTCTGCTTCTTCTTCCACATAGCATATAATGTGACAACAGCCCCGTCTTTTGCGGATAAATTCTTGACCGTGGCAAGATCTGCGTATGTTTTTCCCGAACCATCTGCTTTCGTATTCCAGCCAATGAATCTGTAATTCGGTCTGGAATACGCATTGACCGGTAGTTTGTAGCTTTTGGAAAATCGGCAGGAAACATCCGACATTTTGCCTGCTTTGCTCCCGTTTCCGGAGAATCTGACTGTATAGTTTATCGCCCTCCATCGAGCATATAATGTGATAGTCTTGCCGCTCTTTACTGCCAGATTCAGAATTGAAGCCCTGTTCTTATATGATGTCCCCGATCCGTCTGCTTTCGTATTCCAGCCATTAAAGATATAGCCCGTCCTCTTATATGAATTTACTGTCAGCTCATAACTCTGATTGCACTTACAGGTCATGTCACTCATCGAGCCGCTTGTAGACCCATTGCCGTTGAAACGAACCTTGTATTTGTTTATAAGCCACTTGCCATAAAGTGTTCTATTTCCCACAGTACCCTTTTTAATCTGATTTATGGGCTTCTTGTATTCATTGTCCGAAAACCAACCGCTGAATGTATAACACTTTCTCGTTGGTTCCTTTAGAGTGAAACTCGAAGTTACAGTATATGATGTCGGATTAGCTGAATTGTCGTTCCCACCTCTTACTTCATATGAAAGAGTATACTTGACTTTACTCCACTGTGCGTAAAGATTAACAACCGCATTGTTCTTTGCAGACAGATTACTGACCAGTGTCCTGTCGGTATAGGTTTTGCCGGTACCATCCGCTCTGGTATTCCACCCGGTAAATCTGAATCCTCTCCGCTTGAACGCATTGGGTGTAAGGGTATACTGTACGCTGTATTTACAACTTTTCATGTCACCCATAGTTCCATCGGTGGAATCATTTCCGTTGAATCTGATCGTGTATCGGTTTGCAGTCCATTTGGCATAGAGTGTCCTGTTACCCGTTGAACCCTTCTTGATCTGCGACACTTTTGTTTTATAAGAACTGTCGGAAAACCATCCGGCAAATGTATATCCTTTCCTGACAGGATCCTTTAGGGTAATATCGGAGGATGTAACGGTATATGCTGCCGGATTTCCCTCATTGTTCGTACCGCCTTTGACATCATACGTGATCGAATACTTAAGCTTCTTCCACTGAGAGTACATGGTTACGACCGCTTTATTCTTGGATGAAAGGTTCCCTACCTCAGTTGCGTCGGAATATGCAGTTCCACTTCCGTCTGCCTTTGTGTTCCATCCGGCGAACTTATAACCTTTTTTCTTAAAGGCATTGGCGAAAAGCTTGTAAGTGCTACCGTACTTACATGTCTGATCACTCATTGTTCCGCCTGTGGAACCGTTCCCGTCATAGCGAATGGTATATCTGTTAACAGTCCACTTACTATACAGCGTCCTGTCTCCCTGGCTACCCTTTTTGATCTGAGTGACCTGTTTGGCAAGTCCGCTGTCGGAAAACCACCCACCGAAAGTATACCCTTTTCTTACAGGGTCCATAAGTGTGATAGTGTCGGTAGTTATTTTATAGGTATCGGGATTGGACGCATGATTCGTTCCGCCGTTTAATTCGTAGGTTATCGTATAGATCACCTCGGACGGTTCAACATATCTCCTCCAGGTGCCTGTCGGGAAAACTCCGTCCGCGGTAACCTTTTCTCCGGCGTCATTGTAATAGTATTCGGAGTTTCCGGAAAAGAACCACTCTGCCGGCAGATCGCATGCTGATCTGTTTTGGATGACCGACAGGCTGTCATATCCGTAAAATGCTCTGTATCCAATACCGGTAACACTCGCCGGGATGGTCAGTGTTCCTTTCATGACATTCGAAGTATTACCGCGTATAAAAGCTGTATCACCTATTGATGTAACCTTATCGGGAATAGTAAGGTTACCGGTAAACTCGCATCCCCAGAATGCGTCTTTTCCGATTGATCTCAGGGTCGACGGCAATGTCAGTGTTCCGGTGAATCCACAGGCGCTAAATGTTTCATCTTCTATAGCCTCCAGGCCCTCAGAGACTGTAAGGCTGCCGGTCAGATTGGAACACTTTGCAAATGCACCCTCCCCCAGTTTTTTCAGTTTTGACGGGAGCACCAAATTGCCCCCTTTGCCTTCTCGGGCACTGTAACTGTTATAAAATGCCATTTTATCTATCTCTTCCATGGAATCAGGTATCACCAGATCGCCGGTAAAACCCGCACATCCCTGGAAGGCAGCTTCTTCTATCTTTTTAATCCCGTTAGAAAGCACCAGTTTCCCTTCAAATCCGTAACAACTGCTGAATGCAAGAGTTTCAACGCTTTCAACTTCTCCCGGAATAACGAGATCTCCCGAAAGATTACTGCACATATAAAATGCTCCCAGCCCTATCTGTTCAAGTTCGTCAGGGAGAACAAGCGGTCCGCTTAAGTCGTAACACTCATAGAATGCATTTTCTTCTATAGTCTTAACAGTAGCCGGAATGCTGATGTTTCCCTCAAAACCTGAACATCCGGCAAATGCGGAAGAGCCAATATAGGTGACGCCATACGGGATGGTAATGTCTCCGGTAAGGCTATAGCAATTACAGAACGTATAAGGCTCTATCCTCGTAACAGATGTTGATATATGAAGTTTGCCGTCAAGACCGGTGCATCCCCAGAAGGCACCACGTCCTATCGAAGTGACCGTATCCGGAATATACAGATCCCCTGTCAGCTCCTCATAACCGCAAAACGCCATATTAGCAATCCCTGTAACAGTCTTGCCGTTTATCTTCTCCGGGATGACCAGATTCCCCGTAGTATTACTGCCGGGGCCTGTAACAGTTATCGTACCGTCATCATTCTCCACATACTCCAGGCCTTCATCATTACTAGCATTATCAAGAGCAGATTCCGGAGCAAGCCTAAGTGCGGGGGCTGGAGAAGGCTCGAGTTCCGGTAACGATGCGGTCCTAGATTTCGGTGACAGCGCAGGCTCAGAATCCGATGACAGCACAGGCTCGGGTTCCGTTGTGGGCTCAAGTTCACGTTCCGTCTCAGCTTCAGCAGTTTCAGGGACTTCCTGCACAGAACTTTCAACTGTTTTATCTGCCTGCTCCTCTTCATTGTCATCAACAAACCCTTCCTGTTGCTCTTCTTCACTGACAACAGCAGGTTCTTCCTCTTCCGTATATTCTTCCACGAGATCAGGAAATGTCTCATCGGCATAAGCATTCACCGGACATACAGCACTTATCAATATCGCTGTTATCATCACATATGCCGAAACGATTCTCATTCTCTTCATCTGTTTATCCTCACTGTTTTACATGCAAAACAACATGTCAATTGCCAAAGCGGGTTCGGACCAAAAGTCCAAACCCGCTCTGTCTGACTCTGCGGGGGTCTCATCATCCCGAGAAACATCACCGCTTACGACATCTTCCGGTTCCTGGTCCTGCTCATCAGATGTATCTTCCTGATCAGTCTGATCGACAGTATCCTCAGCCTGTTCGGGGAAAATCTCGTAATCCAAAACGCGCGAAAAGTTACATATTATTTTATATGTAACAGTTTCGCGTGTCAACCTTAGCACCTTCGTCAAAATCAGAAGAAACTTATATCGTCCCCAGTCTCTTCCCTGTATTTTCTGATCCATTCTTCGCTTGCAACCGGATTGGAAGATTCCTGACAATGAACACGGATCACAAGTTCGCTGCCGGATGCAGATACGGACTCTACAGTATTTCCATCATCACAGGATTTAAGTGCTGTTTCGGGATCGGGATAAAACCTCCCGTTTGACCCATCCCAGATGACCCTGACAGGACCCCTGGCATTCTTCAGCAATTCCCCAACATCAATTCCCTTTGTCTTCTGCTCGGTCCCGATAAGAAAATCCCTGATCTCTATCTCCTTAGCTCTACACAGCTTACGTATCGCGTCCGTGAAATCATCAGGAAGGCCTGCTTCGGCTATCACCACGCATCTGATATGATAATTGTCAATACATTCCGTCACTGCCTCGATACCGCAGAACACCGGCAGGCCGTTAAATGTATTACCCTTAAATGTATTGCCATAGTCAGCCACACAGACCGGACGTACTATATTGGCACCATCTCTTGATATCTTGTTCTGAATGATGCGTGTATTTTCACCTACTCCGACTATCATCATCGGAATGGTAATGTCATTATCGGCTGATCCTTTTGGTCTTCCGTAACTCTCGACTATATATCTCGGTGCCATCCTGATCACGGCCATCATAATGAACTGAATCCCGGCGCCGAGTATGTATACCGAAATCGGCATGCGGCCTACTATCAGAAGTGACCCGCAAATATAAATGATACAGGTGCAGAGGTTAACGATTATGACCTTCTTCAGATCATTAAACCCGACATATCTCCATACTCCGCTGTACAGCCTGAAGACAAGGAACAGTACAATGCAGATCAGCGTATACAAGAATGTGAAATCCCTGAACATCTGCATATACCCTGCTCCCTGTTCATGATACGAATTCGCATCCGAAAACCTTATCAGAATAGCTATCAGGTATGCAAAATTAACCGTAAATATATCATACAAAAACAACAGTATTTTCATCGTCATTCTTCTATTCAGTTTATTCTTGCGTTTCTCAGTACCCATTGAATATCACGCTCCGTTTACACAGTCTTCAGACCACTCGACATCATCTGAAGCATCTGTGAATTATGTCTATTATTCTCTCCTGCTGATATACAGTCATCTTGTTATCACTCGGAAGACAGAGGCCACGTTCAAAAATATCAGCGCCGGCATCAACCATACATGATCCGCTTTTATACAATCCGTCCTTTGTGACAAACAGATGGTCCCGATATATTGGCTGCATATGCATCGGCTTCCATATCGGACGTCCTTCGGCATTGAAAGCATCAAGTGCTTCCAGTATCTCAGTAGGGCAGCTCCTTCCCGGCTCGCTTGAATACTTTGCTTCCTTATCCCCACGTTCCTGCTGGCACATCGCTTCCTTATCTATCAGCATACAACTGAGCCAGTAATTCGGCACGCTGTTCTTCTCATCAAAGGGATTCATCCTTACGGGCAGATCCGATAAACCCTCCCGGTATCTGTCATAAATAGCCTTCTTAGCGCGGATATGTTCTTCAAGATATGGCAGCTGGCCACGTACAACGCCCGCTATGATATTGCTCATGCGGTAGTTATACCCCAGTTCCTCATGCTGATACCACTTGGCATTCTCTCTTGACTGCGTACTCCATTTGCGGACCAGGAAAGCATCCTCTTTGCTGTCAGTCAGAAGCATTCCGCCTGATGAACCGGTGATGATCTTGTTACCGTTAAAGCTGATAACAGATACGTCTCCCTTTTTACCGGTCTGAACACCTGCAAAGGACGCGCCAAATGACTCCGCCGCATCCTCTACAATAAGAGCCCCATGACGGTCACAGATCTGACGTATGCGGTCAATCTTTCCCGGGGTGCCATATAGATGTGCAAGAACAACCAACTTGACATCCGGATACAGTTCAAATGCTTTCTCCAAAGCATCCGGATCCATATTCCAGGTATCATACTCTGTATCTATAAATACAGCCTCTCCGCCTTCATATGCAATCGGATTGACCGTTGCATCAAATGTCATATCCGATGCGAATGCCCTGTGCCCTTCCAGTGTCCCGTGACCCGGCCGAGGCCGGCCATAGAGCTTCTGTCCGCACAATCTTATACCCAGATGAAGCGCAGCGGTACCCGAAGAGAGCGCAACAGAATAATTTCGGCCTATCTTTCGTGCGCATTCTGTCTCCACTTCATTGATATTTGCACCGACAGTACTGACCCAGTTGGTTCGTATCGCATCATCCACCCAATTCTGCTCATCACCGTGCATGGTGGGACTGGACAACCATATTTTATTGGGGAAAGGATTAATATCGCTAAACCTTTCATCGTTCAGGAAATCAATTGACATTCCGTTATCCTCGGCAATTATCGCTTCTATACCAAAACTCCCCTTATTCTACCCGTTTTTCTGCAATTAAGCAACACATCCTCAAGTTTATTATTACGGGATCAATAATCATCTGTGTAACAGCTTTTTAAATAATACACCCCGAATCTTCCCGGGGACCAATGCAACCAAGAACTGAACAGCGAGCGTATATATGTAATCCCATCGGCTTATGAACCCGGTTTCCAACACTTTCTGTCTTCCCTCCCTGTATTTCTGGAAATAACTCCAACCGCCGCGTCTGTCAAACATATCACGCCCTATCCTTACAAATACCAAAGACTCGTTAATATTTGCACATCTCGCTCCATTCATGATCATCCTGGCCCACAGATACGTATCTTCCATTAACGGGCATGATTCATAATTTCCGGCATCCAGAACAGCCTTTTTCTTGAACATTACCGTTACATGATTCAATCCATCTCTTCTTTTATGGTATTTGACTATATCCTCGTGCCGGGTGGGAACAGAGCGTTTTGCGACAATATTATGTATATCATCCTCAAACTCATCAATATTACTCCCACATATATCCAAACTGCTGTCAGCTCGAAACATTTCAAGCTGCTTCGCAAAACGGTCAGACCTTGAAAAATCATCTGTATCCATTCTGGCGATAAGGTCGTTCCTGCATTCAGGCACCCCAACTCTGAGTGCTGAGCCTAAGCCTTGATTATTGGGGAGCGGAATCCGCCTGATCAATCCGGGATTATCCGCCTGATACTTATCCAGCACTCTGTACACTTCATCTGTAAGAGGTCCGTCTTCTATAATAACCCATTCGTCTGCCGGTTCGGTCTGTTCCAGAAGGCTCTTAAAGCATTCTTCAACATATTCCGGTTTTTCTTTAATATAAATTGACATCAATACACTAAGCGCCGCCAATTATCTGTTCTCCTTTCCGGTGGCAAGTCTGCCATTAAGGATATCAAATCCCTGTTTTAAAAGCTTATGATCGCTGAGAATTATCAAAGAAAAGCAGCATATGGGAATCACTATTGAACTGGTTCCCTCAAAACAGCTTGAAACAGCTGAGAGTACTACCAGAATAAACTGCAGTATCAATCTCTTGTAGTTAATATCAAGATCTATCATTCTATTTATATCCACCATCCTGATCACAGTTATCAGATAATAACTGACGGTCGTTGCAATTGCCGCTCCAAATCCACCAAACAAAGGAATCAGAATAAGGTTCATCAAAATGTTACATGCTGCGCCGGTCAATGTTGATATCATCAGCATTTTATTGTTCTTGACAGCATTGTAGAATGTTCCGAAATATGTAGCAATACAACCGATGGTAGCGGCAAGCAACAGGAACGGGACATACTTCCACGCAGGATAGAAATCTGACTTGAGCAGTATCCTGCATATAAACTTATTTGCGATCAGCAGCCCTCCACAAGCAAGGGCACATGTATAAGCATAACCTCTGAATACGTTTGAAAAGAAGCTTTTCCTGTCCGGAGAATCTATCTGAGTAGCAGCTGAATATTGCCACGCCTGCTGAAATATGGATGTGACCAGATTAATAATGGCCGGAAGTTTTCCGGCAGCAGTATACAATCCGGCCGATCCGGCTCCCCAAAACAGCAACATGATATATCTGTCTGAAGCACTGTTTATCCACCATGATAACATGTTGGGAATGCCGGGCAGACTGTATCTGAGCATCTCCTTGAGCCTAACAGTATTAAACCGATCTGCGCTTAAGAATCTGTACTCTTGGGAAGCGAAAAAAGAAACTACAGCGGTCACTCCGTATCCGATCGAAAACGACAGCAGATATGCGGATATACCGCCTCCCAGCCACAAAAGAAGAACAATATTGGATATGACAAGTAAAAGCGCATTGATCACTCCATAGGATGCATATCTCTTCACGTGTCCAATGCCACGGGCGAATTCACTTGATACCCTATACAGAGATGTCGTTGCAAACAGCAAAAGAAAATGAAACGAATACTTGTACCCAAATGCGAAATACAATACGGAACAGACTGTTCCGACCAAAATATCTCCGAGAATAATAATAACAAACGAATCAGTCAGTAATTCAGACCTGTCAGAATCCTCATCGATAGAGAACCTGTACAGAGCTTCAACTATACACAGCGTGGCAAGCGGAAGTACGATCTCAATCATATTATTGAGTAGTTCCGCAATACCATACTGCTCGGTAGTCAATACAGATGTGTATAACGGCATCAGAATAAAAGAGATCAGCTTTACAAGAATACTACCGACCGCAAATATGACGGTATTTGAAACAAGTGTCTTGTACTTTGATCTCATATTATACGAACTGCCTCTTCCATTCATCGATCTTGTGAAAATCAATCCCGTTTATCTGTGTTTGCCACGAAGAATTGATACGGGGTTCGAGCTGGTCAGCAATACTGCTTCGCTCTACGCACGGAAATGAATATGATGCATTCATTTCCCTTGCCCTGTAATCTATAGATATGATGATTGTGCGGCATTTATGCTGTAACGCATAGATTCCGCCATGCAGTCTGTTTCCGACATAATCCATATCTTCCATGGAAAGTATTCGTTCGTATGCCGGAATATTCGGTGCAATAACAGTAATCCTGTGCATTTCGCTTATGCTCTTCAGGTAATCCAGATCCTTCATGCACTGAGGCCAGAAATACAACGTCTCATAGTTGCGAAGAAGTATCTCCACCATTTCACGGTCATTCTGAGGATCCTTTTCGTAATATGTGAGGGTAAAGACAACTGCCTTCCCTTTGCTTTGAGGTATAGTTGCACAGAAATCCGGTGTCATTCCCCACAAGGTCGGACATCCCGTGTTCTCTGCTCGGAATCCAAGCCTTTCCAGGAATGTCCTGGTCTTCTCATCCCGTACGCTATGAACATAGTCACGGCTCAGAACCCTGTTATACAAAAGCTTTGTATAGAGATTGATTCCTTTACTGTTTATTCCGATACCGGCACCAAGACAAACCGTTCCTTCAGCCATCCGGCAATTGAACAGATTAATATTCCACGCCGGCATCGGCCGAAGCATATTGGTGTATAATGCATTAGTTCCGCATAAGAATTTGTGATCAGCCTTTTGAAACACGCTTAATGCATCCTTGTAGATTGCCGACTGGAGCGGCGTATACATCGGAGTATGCGTTGCCATCCGCATTATATAGTTCTGTTCAAATAATTCTTTCCAATTATTCTGTATGGAAATCCTGATTATATCATCACCCTGGTTGATCGATCCCACCGAAGTATCCAGCAATAAGATGCTCTTCATATTCTATTACCGTACTTTCTTTTGTCTTATTCAATCACAATAGTACCCAATATACGGATACCGTAACCATTGGCTGAAAGTATCTCGCTTTCGATATCGGACAGTGCCGAACGTCCAATCTGCTCTATTAGCAGGATATTCCCGTTCTTGGAACATTCAAGAAGCGCATCTTTGTTGTCCAATATGCCATCGACAAATGCAGCCTCTATACCTTGTGAACTAATAGCAGACACCAACCTGTTAATAAATTCCTTGTTAATTCTATCATACAGTGAAGACGTAAGAAGAATACGGGCAATCTCGTTTCGGCCACACAGAAGACATACCGAAGTAGCCACATTATCCAATTGGTGTTCCAGGTCAAACTGCTTCTTTTTACCACGAAACCATGTACGTATCTTCGATTCTATGATCCCCTGCCTGTTCTTTTCCGGCTGTTCGATCACTCCGGCTATAAACAGATTGGCATTTTTAGTTAATTCCTTCGTTGAATGGAGTCTACCCGAGAATATATACATCTCACACAGAACAAATATCATGAAGATCATTCCGATGATCGCACCTGCGACAGCAAATAATACGATGGATGTCTTCCCGATCCCGTCAGGCTCATTTTTCCTGTTCTCTTCGGCCTCATCAGCTATAAGCTTACTTTCCAGTTCATTCTCCGACAATTTTCCGTCCGCAAGATCCCTGGCATACTGGATCTGCTTCTTGGACATATCCTTTATGACAGATTTGATCTGTTTATTGGTATCGGCCTTGGATGAGACAAGGCTCTTCTGTTCCTTCGCTATATCTGCATTCTTCCCCTCGGAGATGCCTTCCCCCACCGCATCAATTCTATGGGCAAATTGCTGGTGAAGTCTCTCATACTCGCTTTGAGTAAGGTCCATCACTTTTCGGGTCAGCACAGCAGAATCCATATCATCTCTGCAAGGAACTTTAATGATAAAATCATTATTCTCGACAGTTATCGTTATAAACGATGTGTACAGTGCAGGATCAATTCCGGAACCGGTCGCTTCCAGCAGAGCATTCACAAACTCTGTTCCGGTATAGTACAATCTGTACGCAGTCAGTATCGGGCTGATATCCTGCGCTTCTTTCTTATCCGAATTAACGATGATGTGATACTGTATATAGACTGCCTTGTATCCATCAGGATTCAGTCTGAGTTCCTCATTCTGTTTGATCTTCCTGTCGGTGTCATCATACTCTTTGTAATAGTCCGCAAGGGTTCTGACACTGGCCATCTTAACATCAACCAATTCAGATTTTGTTTTTTCATCCTGGCCTGAGTTCTCCGGCAGTAAGGTTCCGCCCCTTTTTGCCGCAATATAAGGCAGCAATACAGCAAACAGAATCATGACCACAAGTATGATGCGCCATTTAAGTGCTACATGCATAAGCATACCCTTCAAATCCAGTTCTTTTGAATCAAACATTTACAATCCCTCTCTCTTTCTCTTAATTCAGGCTCTGGAAGAACATTCGATACGGATAAATATGATTCCAGTCCGGCCTGAAGATACATACTACAACAAAATATCCGATAGCAGCAAGGGTAAACCCTGACTGCACAAGATGGCGATACTCATCCTTTTTGATCATGCTGATCATGTTGGGTATCAGGATTATAACAAATATATTGAAAAACATTGCACATCTGTCAAGCAGATTAAACTTTGTAGCCACAAGCATTATCAAGAACGCTGTGAACACCATGTTGATCTGCATCTCTATCTGAACTGTCCATTCATCACTTTCAATATTGTCTCCGGCATGTTCATACACATACAACGCCAAAGCCCAAACAACCAACAAGAACACACAATATAAGACCACCGCCGGTTCTACCCTGCCCAGTTTGTATTTTGACGTGTCCAACAGATACCTGCCAAACCTTGGAACAAATCGGGTGACGAGCATTATTATTCTATCAATCAACAAAACAGTTAATACACCAATAGGCCCGGCAATGGCATAGAACTTTTTGTTGATCCTCCGTGGAATCAAAAAGTAAATGAAATATGAAAGAGATGTCCTCTGAAACAGCGGAGCCAAAATACCCAGGATAAATCCTCTGATCTTTTTCCCATCATCTGTCAGGATATATACATACAGGAACATAGCAATCGCAAGCTCCTGTCGAATGATATTGATCGTATCGCCCCAGAATCCAAAACACAAAAACAACAATACTGACAATACGTAGTTGCTTGAATACTTCTTTATCAGCTTATAATACGCATAATAAATAACAGCATCTGTCACCGCCAAAAAAACATAGAAATTATCCGTGAAAGAACCTATAAGGCTATTGATACACAGATAGCCTGCTTCAAGGGTTAATTGTGTTAGGTTGCTTCTTACTTCAGCAAAAATCTCCGAATAGTGCCGTGTGTCATTTCCGATCTCCACAGCCCGCAGTGTGGCAAGCAGATATAGAAAGAGCATGGCAAGTGCAAGAAAATTCCGTTCTCTCAACTGTCCAAGCCTGACAACACTGAATAACACCAATATTCCGATGATAAGTAAATAAAACCCCATATTTCTATAATATAAGCTTTCTGTATTCTTCCACGGTTTTTTGGGAGATAATATCCCACGAAAAGTTCTCGCGTGCCAGATCCATAGCATTATGGCTCATCACGTTCAGCTTGTCCGATTCCCGGGCGGCTGTTATCAGATTAGCAGCAACCGATTGTGGCGATATATCTGATAACCAGCCCGCATGCCAAGCATTGATCAACTCGCCTATGGTTGTTCCTTCGGTTACCAGGCAGGGCAATCCAAGGCTTAGTGCCTCAAGGATACCCATCGGCATCCCCTCAAATCGTGATGTCTGGACAAAGACATCAGCAGCCAACAGTTTCTCTTTTTTTTCATCATTTAAGATCTCATGATTTAATGTGATAAGATCATTTACTTTGTATTTTCTGATAATAGCATCAACCCGGTCATATCCTCCGCTGCTGTTTGGTCCGTAAATATCAAGATGGCATTTATGGGCCCGAAGAAATTCACCCGCTATGCTCACGCCCTCGATTAATACATCAAGTCCTTTATGATAAACATCCAGACGTCCAATGTATATAAACTGTATAGCCTCCTGATGAAACGTCTGCTTGGTGATATCCGGTAAAGTTATACCGTTTGTTCCTATGAACTTTCTTCTGCCAAAATCAGTACCCACCATCTCCCGTTCGGACAGGCACTGAATTGCAACTGCATTATTAGCAAATCTGTTAAACAGCAAAAGATTTGCTGTCTTCTTCTTGATCCTCTTCTTTCGCTGAGCCTCCTGCGAAAGCTCTCCGTGAGGTATGATCACATACGGTATCTTCTTACGCCTAAGGTCACGGGCAATAGCCAGATAGTCTATTCTGTAACATTCATGAAAAACAACAAGGTCCGGAGCATCATACGGTTTGGCAAGTTTACTGATATCAAACGGTTTTACATACTCCATCTGAATGTGCGGGTACGATTTCAATCTGTTGATTTCCACATTAAATATATTAACAAACCCCACCTTGGCATATTCTTGCTGCGTAATAATATGCCAGGGAACCACCGCACAAACCCCACTGCACGAGTCATTTTCAATTGCAGCAATATGCAGGATAATCATAAATACCTTCAAACGCATCTAAGAACTAAAAATCGTAATTAGTCCTCAAGTAGACTTACATATTATACAGTCATTCCAGCATAATAATCAGGACACAAGTTTTCTAATCAGTGCAATTATTGCTTCCTTTGTTTTAAAGTTTTCCTCGATAACATATTTTGCATCGATCTCGATATCAAACTCTTCCTCAAGCTCCCCAACAAGATCAATAGCGAGAAACGAATCCAAAAGGCCTGCCTCAAACAGATTATCACCATCATACTCGCGAATCTCATCATTAATTTCATCAATAACTTTTAAAACTCTCTCTTCCATAACAATTCAACCTTTCATCATAGTAATTTTATGCATATTATCTTTCCTATATCCCACATGAATCAAGTGTTTCCAACTTGATTCATTTTTATCATTAACCCATGAGTAGAACTTTGTAATCTGTTTAGTTCCATAGTCCGAAGCATGCCGGTAGCAATATGCATGTAGCTCCTTTGAAATCCCCCTACCCCTTTGTCCAGGCTTTACAAAGGTAAATTCCTCCGTTGCAACCTCGCCTCGGATTGTTATAACTGCTCCGCCTAACAAATCCCCATTCTCATCAATATATGAATAGCACATATGATCTCTGATAAACTCATCAATATTTCTTTCCTCCGGGATGTAATCAGTATACACATCAAAACATTTTTTTAATATCTCATAAAACTCAGGGGCGGTTCCATCTATTATGCAATTTGAATCTCTTTTCATTACATCAATTTCATCTGATTTCTTTACATATCTTGAAAAAAAGGCATATTCCTTAAAACCGTTGTGAACAAATGCATCTACCAGTTTCTCTGTTCTCTCTGTTCTTTTTGTAAAAAAAATATCTGCAACAATTGGGGCAAACGTACCATATACGCAATATTGACTATAATCTGCAATATAATAATATAATCTAGTAAAGTTCCATTCCTTCCTGTAAAGATTTAAGCAGATATCTCGTCTATAGTAAAAAGCAATCTCCTCCTTTTGAATAATCTGTCTTAATTCATTTTCAGTTAGATACATGTTTGTAGCAATCCGTTTATTGACCCTCTTCAAAGCGCCTACAATCTCAGAAAGTTCGTCAATACTAATCTCCCCACACATTTCGGTATCTGAGATCAGCACATTGAAGTATATAATCAGAATTCTATTATCATAAGGGATGCAAAGCTTATACTCACCATTCTCCTTTTCTGATGCTATTCTGTAATTTTTAATCTGTATTTTCGTCCCCTGATAATCGGCAATCATCAACGGAAATACTCTGTCCTTTCCGAAATCCAATGCGCGAAGTATTCTGTAAATATCCGAGACATCGTCGCTCAAATTAACATTTCCGTTTGCAGGAACTTCATTGGATTTGATCTCCTTCCTGTTACACGTATTATTACTCTGGGTTTTTCGATCAGCTCTTCCATTTAAGATATTTTCATAAACACTTTGAAATGTATCGGATGCCAGCTTCATAAGCTCCTCAGAAAGCTGATAGGCTTTTATATCATCCGGGATGACATATTCTCTTTGAGCGATTATATCACTGGGCTCAATAGTTTCCGATACATAATGCCATGTAATTCCCGTTTTTTCCTCCTTGTTAAATATAACCCAGCTCACTGCGTTTCTTCCCGGATAGTTAGGCAGCAGAGAGTTATGATAGTTTACAATTGTTACATTATCTTTTTCAACAAGTTTCCGGGGGAAATCATAATTATTTCCAGCACTAATAATCAGTAATTTATGCTCAACTGATTCTTCGAGTAAATGCCCAAGCAATTCATCTTCTCTTTCTATAGTAACAAACTCATCATTATTTAAAACAGCGTATTTTACTGCCGAATTAATCGGATATACTTCGTGTTCTATGTACTCTACCTCATATTTATAATCTCTACGTTTCGAGTATACTGTTTCAAGTACATTTTTTGTCACTATACCATAACCGATGATGATAATCTTATCAAAAAATTGGGTCACTGCATCATCTCCTTGAGCTTCACCCTGTCTATCTTTCCGTTTGCATTAATCGGCATCTCTTCTAGAACTATTACTTTACCCGGTAGCATGTATTCCGGAATAAGATTTTTCAATTTCTCGTTAATATCATCTTTGGTCATCTGTCTGTCAATAAATAACGTTATCCTATTCCTGGAATCGTTATACAGGCAACAACATAATGAGATCTCTTCAAGGGACGATACTGCCGTCTCTATCTCTCCAAGTTCTATCCGATGGCCCATATGTTTAATCTGAAAATCCTTCCTCGATAGATAAATCAGCTCATGACGCTCATTGTACTGGACTATGTCTCCTGTCCTGTATATCTTCTCCGGATATACGTGATTCAAAGGGTTCTGAACGAATGCCATCTCAGTCTTCTCTGGATTTCCATAATAGCCCTTGGCCAGTCCCGTGCCCCGAACACAAAGCTCTCCAACAATTCCTTCATTTACTACCAAATTATCATGTTCATCCAAGACCAGTATATCGGTATTGTTCATCGGTATTCCAATTGGAAGAGGCTCATCATCTCGAAACTCTCTGTCAACTATATAATATGTACATGCATCTGTGATTTCAGTGGGGCCGTACAGATTGGCATATACAACTTCCGGTAAGTATTCTCGCCAAACATTAAGCTGTTTATTAGGCATGACTTCACCACAAAAAAGTACTCTGCGAAGACTTTCTGAAAGATCCACGTTTTTGAATGCTTTCAGTCTAGAAACAACAATAAGAGCAGACGGTACCCAGAATATCGTGCTTATTTCGCGTTCCTTCAGATACTCCAATAATGGTACGGGTTGGGAGAACAGATTCTGCGGAACAATATATAAGGTCGCACCCGTTTTCATTGTTGAATAAATATCCAATATGGAGTTGTCAAAATAGAACGGAGCCTGATTTCCAAACGAATCTTCAGCAGAAATATCAAAAGTACTCGTAACCCAATCTATATAGTCGACTACGCTTCCGTGTGAAATACAGACACCTTTGGGAATACCTGTGGAGCCTGACGTAAACAGCACATAAAGGAGATCAGTATCAATAATGCTTTTCTGTCGCTCAATGACAATTTCCGATGCTTCGCACTCATTTACATCCTCATAGAATACAATATCTCCATCGAAATTTAGATTTTTCAATTCCGTCAATAATGACTTGGTTGTAATAACGATTCCAGGCTTCAGAATCTCAAGGATTTTGTTTGATCTTACGGCAGGCATTGACGTATCAATGGGAGAATAGAAATTGCCACTATATGCTATTCCCATAAATGAAATGAGAACCGCAGAAGTCTTTTTCATATAGACAACAACCGGTCTCCTTGGACCATATTTCTTCTCTGAAAGAAGTCTTGCTATTCCAATACTTTTCTCTCTATATTGCTTCCACGAGACACTTCCAAAAGAGTCCACTATTGCCGTTTTATTTGGGTATAAATCCGCTGTAATATCCAGCCAACTTGTTACACTATTTAACATATACTGTTCCTCTCTTGATACTAATGAATTAATCAATTGTATTTACATTATTAGTTGCTGGGAGAATCTTCCTGTAAGCCTACAAAATTTTTCACTTATACGCCTAGATTCAAGATTCTTCTCCCATACATACGTCATATCACTTTCAGCATGTTCCAGAATAAATAAAACACTATGAGTCAATAAAACTGCTCCAATACCTGCGCCATTATATCTTTCTGCAACAGCAATGTTCTCCGAAAATCCTCTGGAATTATTAATCTCATATTGACATGCTGCAACTATTTCTCCACATCCATCCTTCACAATCATACATTCTTTGTTATTAATCAATCTTTGTATTGTGGATGGAACAGCATATTTTACCGAATACTGATCTATTCTGTTGCGCCATAATTCATATAATTCATCATACTCTGTGTCATTCATCATCCACTCATAGTGAAATCCAAATCTCTCTAGGTAACGATCAAACCTTCTGTCTGCACGAATCAGGCTGTTCAGAGCCTCTTTATCACAGAAATACTCAAGATTTTTACGATATTTACGGTATCCACCTCTTATCAGCTGTTTTTCTCTATTTTGAGCCCTGTATTTGTCCTCGCTGCCAATCAGATATAGTATCTGTTTCCTAGGATGATTCCCAATACAGGAAATTGATTTATCCCTCACCACATAGTAATATGCAATATCATAACCCCGCTCAGCTTCGAGCATCCATAAGGTGTCATCTTTTACGATGTATGACATCCTACCGCACGAAATATATTCATTAACAGCGTTCTCGGAAAGGTAGCAATTTGTTTCGCATCTACCATGTTCATTTTTAAACTCTGATAATATATTTTGCCATTCAAATATTGTGACCAGTTTTGTCGGTTCCATATTACTATCCTTCCGTAAACACTTTATATTACTGTTCTTCGCATAATTCAGAAGTTGGTATACAAGAACTTGCTTGGATCATACCCACTACCGTATCTTCCGAAGCACAATATCGTAAAGATTATTACATAATATACAAGCCATCTAAAAGGAGCTCTACACTTATCTAACTTGGCAAGTATATTATAACCTCTCTCTTTTAAAACGGATACAATGAAGAACACAATAAGCGACAGGACAAGAACATAAGCATCCTTCATCTCCCCCCATCCCAGTTTTTCTAGCGTAATGGAAGCATCCCTAATAAAGAAGTCTGATCCTATAATCCTACCCAAAGCATATCTAAAATCTTCAAAACTATTTGACAATTGTATCAGATTGGCGAGCATTACAAGTATACACGTCCTAAGCATTCGAAATACACTATACCACAGAGATTCTTCGTTTATATGCAGTATATTTCTTATTCTCCTGTATCGATTTTCAAGAAGAAGCGACAAAACAATTATTGCGCAGTAGTACATCCCCCACAGAAAATAACTCCTTCCTATCCCATGCCACATGGAAGTTGCAATCCATACAAGGAACGTTCCTGCAACGAGTGGTATAGTCCGAGAAGCATCTTTTCCATACCTTTTGGCTTTTCTTTTAATCGTCCTGCCTATCTTTGATTGAATAAACGGTATCATGATATAATCCTTAAACCATTCTCCCATAGTCATGTGCCATCTTCTCCAGAATTCAGCTATGGACTTTGAAAAAAAAGGTTGTCTGAAGTTTTCAGGAATATCTACTCCAAAAGTGGAACTAACACCAATCATCATATCCATATAGCTGGAAAAATCCATATAGTAATAAATCGTCTTGGCTAGTAAACCCATCATAAGAGCGAACCCACTTATACCACTTATGTTTTCAAAAACAAGAGTTCCCATCTCCCCCAGGCGCGGAGTAATAACAAGCTTCTTAAAGGTACCCCATAGAAATCTTTGAAAGCCATGCATAAATCCTACGTATTCAAATCTAATCCTCTCCGAAAACTGCCTTTTAAAGTCTCTATACCTGTTAAATGGGCCTTGTGACACGGTCGGAAAATATATTAAATAGAACACAAAAAAAAGAAAATCCTTTTCGTAGTACTCCTCGTCATCATATCGTTCACAATCTATAAGATATCCTATTGCTTTGAGGGTGAAATAACTGTTACCAAGATTAGATATCCATCTTGTACTTCTTGACACTATTAGTAAAAATAGAGACGCAATTATAACAATATTCCGAATCACTCGAGAATAGCACGCAAATCTCAGAGTCTCCCTGTTCTGTGCTCTAATAACCCTTGTCGCTCCATATGTCATTATGGATACAAGAATCAAAACTATAGGTGGGCTATTCACAAACACAACATACAGAATAAAGCTGATAATAAGCAATGATAGCCACTGCCACCTAGCATTCAGTATGTAAAACACAAGTAAACCTAATAACCATGTCCCTAAAAAAGTTAAGGAAAAATAATCCATTTATAACAATTTTCCCTTCCCCAAATAATTATTTGTCATGTCGAATATCTCAATGTAAGCATCATTTGTCAACTCGCTCATTATGATACTGTTCGTGTCCAGTATACCGCTATCAAATATAACCTGTTTATCGTCATACTCAATCAGTCTGTAACGATATTTCATAGTATTATAAGCTTCCACGTTCCAGGATATTTGTACAGCATTATCTATTTCTTCTGTTTCATACGTTACACCTATGATTCCAGAATCTTTCTTTAATGGCTCATCAACAAACTCGTGGCTATGCGGATTCAAAAGCAAATCACAAATCACACTTGTACAATGCCTGGCACCATCTCGGGTCAAATGATCAAGATTAGAAAACTCATTATCCGAAAAGCACTCATCCTTAACTCGGTTAAGGTCATACCAAGGAATCTCGTTTTCTACAGAAATCCGATTGACACGATCAACAAACTTTGCGTAGTCGCCGGCATGTTTTAGGTAAAAATCCGTTTCCGGAAATGTAACCAAGACAACTTTGATATCCCTTTCCTTGCAGAGTCTGATTGCTTTGTATAGATATCCCATCATATCAGCATTCTCTTCATCCAGTCCAATATGATCAAACCCGCCATAATCCTTTTTGTAAACGAAAAAATCAGACCCCTTATTAACTTTCTCTATCTCACACATACCTCTATCTCGATATGTGGAATAGTTCTTATAAACTCTGTTCGTGGGCATATAATCCCAGTATTCTTTACATAGCTTTGCTTTAATATTACGTTTGCACCAGTTGATGGAAATATCGTCCTTATAGCGACATATCCCAGATAGCATTATCAGCCAATCAGATCTATCAAATACATTGAATATGTATTGGTACTTAATTAACCCTTTCATATAATCCGAAATAATCCAATTGGCTTTCTGCTGATCCGGTTCTCGATTAAAGCCACTGAATTCCACATCCAAAATCACAGTTTCAACATCCTGTCTGTTAAGTAAGTCTCTCAGAATATAATATGAACCCGCATAAGTCTGAGAAGATGATCCGAAATTGAATGAGTTAACTTCCATATGTCGATCAACCTCATCAGGATCAAATCCCCGATTTACTCGAGATGCGCCTATAACAGCAATATCTATATTGTTCTGTTGGTAATAATCATGAAATTTTAATCTTGTTGATGAGTCAGTATCAATTACGGCCAATCCGACCAACTTATATGACACAAAAAGTCCGATACAAAAAACCAATATTTTTAGAGAATTTTTAAAAGATTTCATTACGAATGATCCATAACCTCTTGTTAACTCTATAATACGTATCTTATTATATCACATAGAATAGATATATCTTTGATAGTCTGAATCTCTGCAGAAAAGCTTTCATGTGTTTTCGTTTTCCTACCCGGATTATTTTAGATATCATCTCCTGTTATACTGATTGGAGATGCATTTGTTAATTCCGTATTCAGCAACGTTTCTGCGTAATAATCATCCTCGTAATCTTCCTGTTTGTTTAAGCTGGAATAATCGAACGTAGTATAGAAATCATATTCTTCTCTTAAATACTTATCAATATTGTCTTTTGTGATCTGATACTTACCATCATGCATCCACTTCAGGATCAAGCTGTTAATCCAAGCAGCATAATGTGTCGTATCTTTATAGTTATTTAAATCCGTTATAATATCCGTCCTATTGTTAATTGAAAACAAACGAATATTACTATGTTCAACAATCAATTCAGTTACATACCTTTCAGCCTCCAACTGTTTTATTAATGTTCCGCTGTTGTACTGATCACTCCACCAAGCCGCGCTGTATGGTGTATAAAAATAATAAAAATCGACATTCGGAAATAAATCGGCGATACTTGTAACATTCAGATCAATATTCTTTTTTATTTTCAATTTATCCTTCTCAGTTAGATGTTTCATTTTTACATCTTTATCAACAGTCACGCCATCAGGGCAAACAGTATTAATACCAAAAGAATAATGATTCTGCCAACTTGAATACTCATCAAAAGGTGTTATACCTGCGACCTCTCCTTTATTCTTATCTACTACCATCTTGTATACTCTTGCAAAGAATACATCTTTATTCAACAGATACTTAACATCATTAAGGGGATTGTTATCATACAGATATGAAGGGTATTCACCCAAATCAAATCTCATTTTATCCGAAGGAGAATCGAATTTGTTCATATCCAATCCTCTAACCACCAATCTAATATTCGGATTTGTTGTTATGGCTTTTTTAATATTGTCATTTATTTCTTTATAAGTTCCTCCTGAGAAAGGAATTTTGATGGAATTACAGTCAAAAAGTTTGTCCAACTCTGATGTTCTGAAATTCTGGGTCATTGATGTTCCAGTAATCAATGCATCATAATCAAATTGTTTTATTATGCCGTCATTTTGACTTCTCTCATTATTCAAGACATAATAATAATCAGATATATATGGCTTATGAAAATGAAAAAAAGGATCAACATGATACGTCAAGAATCCAACGAAACTCAACAGTAAAAAGGCTATAATTACCCACCCTATAATCCATCTGTTTGCTTTCATATTAATTACCCTAAAAACCAAAGTATACGAACGTCGATTCCGATCCCAAACACAACACACCCCAGGCAAACACAATCGCAGCCGTTATCATTGATGATACTCCAATTTTGTATTTGTTCCTGTAGTTGTTCTCAGGGATAAAACAAATGCTCATAGCAACAAATATAAATATTAACATGGCAAACCCACGAATACTATTATTAAAGAAATCTAAGTGGAGAATATTAATCATAAATGAACTCTCCGCAATTTTGAAATGCATAATCAATCCTTCGCTTACACTAGTATCTTGCATGAGTAAAATCTTGCACATGATATTCTTCCATTGAGTTATAGATTCTGCACGAAAAAGCATCCAGAGAATACTGGTACAGAAAAAAGTGGTTATCCATCTCACTGGCAGAAATACTCTTTCCTCAATTCTTTCGAACGCCCTATCAAGGCAACTTAGCAATCCATGAGCCCCCCCCCATACGATAAATGTCCAATTTGCGCCATGCCATAATCCACTCACAAGAAAAACTATAAGTACGTTTAGATATGTAAGCAATTTCCCCTTCTTAGAGCCGCCCAATGGAATATATATATTTTTTGTAAGAAATTTTGTTAACGAGATATGCCATCTCTTCCAAAAATCTCGGATAGAAATAGCCTTGTATGGCGAATCAAAATTAATCGGAAGATCAATATTTATCATTGAGGATACTCCAGTCGCCATATCACTGTATCCACTGAAATCAAAATAAATTTCAAACGAATAGAACAGCACAAGCAACATACTATCCATAGCCGTCAACTTATCAATATTCTCAAAAGACCAAGTTACTGCCTTTGCAAATGTGTCAGCAAGCAAAACCTTTTTAAATAAACCGAAACTGAAAAGTTTTATTCCGCTGGCGATATTATCTGCATTAGCTATTTTTCTTTCACTCTGGTTTATCTGTAATACAAAATCCACCGGATCTATTATTGGTCCCATAACCAATTTAGGGAAGTAAAGAATATATGCCAGATAATCAATCAGTTCATTGCTTTCCAGTTCTCCATTCTCTATTGATACAATATATGCAATCTGCTGGAATGTATAGAACGAGATTCCAAGCGGTAATACTATATTCCGAAATTGAAATGATTTATTCAAAATGTAATTAATATTTAAAATCGCAAAATTTAGATATTTAAAATAAAGAAGAAGTCCCACATTAACCACAATAGGCATGGCCATCACACCTTTTCTTCTAATGTGAAATCTTCTGATTATAAAGGCAAATAAATAATTGATTGAAATGCTAACTCCGAGATATACAAGCATATTCGCTCTTCCCCAGGAATAGAATAAAATGCTGGCAAAAATGATCAGTATTTTCCCAAACGCATAGTTTATTCTATTTAGAAAAAAGTACAGTATTATTGTTAGAGGAAGAAAAAACAATATAAAATAATAGCTGTTAAACTGCATTTACTCACCTTACTAATCTTTCATTTTGGAAATTTCTCATAATCTAAGTATTAAACAATCATCTATGACACCTACAAGATGTTCTACATTAATCTCAAGGGGTTACACAGAATGTAATTTAAGCACTTATACGCTCATTTCAATCATTTAGCTTCTTTCATTTCCTTCCAGATAATTTTTTTAACTTCTAATATGGTTTTTTCCAGTTCTCCTGTATTATCCACGACATACTCATTTGCCCCGACATAATTTAAAGATTTGATGATATTAATCTTTTGTTTTATACTCTCGTCTGTGCTATCATGCTTCCTCGCGCGAGAAACATCAAATGGTATATCCAATTTAATAACTACATCCGGCGAATATCGGCAAGCTTCACTAATTAGATTCATTTCTCTTTTCTGAAGCATTCTATTAATCCGAGACAGAAATCCTACTCCCACATCTAAAATGTGTACACCATCGTTAATCCCCGAAAATTGAAGTTGAGGATATCTATCTGTTATTGCTATTCCACCTTTATTACGTAAATCGTTCATTTCCTGACATGCCAATAGTTTTGCTTTTGCATTTGAAACCGTAACTATGTTTGATATCAATAATTTGAAGCCTTTTGGTCCTCGATAAAGATTTGGCAAACTGGTTTGCTTGTCAGCACTATCGTGAAATTCATTACTAAATCGCTTGGCTCTTTTTAAAACAGTATATCTTCTTAGAACACGTGTCAAAATACTTCTTGATCCATCTCCTGAACCAAGATAAAAATATCTGAAATCTATTTTCCAACCAAAATCCTTTGTAATACGCTTCGCGATTGTCGTCTTACCTGATCCATCAACTCCTAAAAATGCAACGATTAAGCCTTTATGAGAAGCAATGGCTTTCTTCGTGCATAACGGAATGCCCAAATACGCTCTAATCTTAATATAATAATATCTTATTGAACTTAATAAACATGAATACATATAACCGTATCGTCTGTCTTTTTCAAACATGTCTATTACAAGTCGCTTCAATCGTAGCATTCTTTTGTTTGAACATTTTTCAAAGATGATTGAAATCAACAGCTCGCTGTTGTCTGGGAATATTAGTGTTGCATATTTACGAACTGCCTCCACTTCCAGAGTTTTCTTCAAATACTCAAACTCCGTTTTTGCGTTCTTTCCAAACGAATAATACTTATTGTTAGCAATCGGAATAATTGATGATTGCTTAATAACAGTACGTATCAACAGAACAATTACTTCGAGATTGGGATCTGTAATATATACACCCGGAAAAACATATCTTTTTGAATTAAACATCATTTCAGAAAACGGCAGATACTGTTCTTTGACATATGGTTTCCCTGTAATCAGCCTAATATGCAGGTGTATATGGGTTTGAACTCCAGTTTCATTGCAATATCCAATCCAATCCTCTACATAGGGATATTGTTGCCAAACCATACTGACAACTTTTATATAGTTATTATTAATTAAACACTCAACAAATAAATCATACTTCTCTTCTGCAATAAGGATATCTAAATCTGTTTTTCCACTCAAGCCTTCATCAAGATGTTCATTGCTCTTCCAGTGGAGATAACAAATATCCTTATCATTCAATTCCTTAAGTAACTGAAGAACATTTATAGGATACATAATTTCAAGTCCTCTTCTTATATATTGCATTTCCAAATGAATTAATACAATTCATGAAATCATCCTTGTAAAATAAATAGTTAAATATAACATTGATCATTCCCATCAAAACCAAAGAACAGGCAGATTTTCCTATCCATACCAGCCAACTATTTGCCCTATCCAAATGTAGTATGAAGCATGTTGCAATACCAATTATCGATGATATAAGACCAATTAGTATTCTTAAGAAAAAATATGATGGAGAAAGACGAATAATATTTCTGCTTAAATAAAAGACATAATCTAATGTTCTATATATCATTGAGGCCAAAGTACCAATTGCCGCCCCAACTATCCCCCATTTAAATATGAATGCAATTGTCAAAAGGATATTGATAATTGCTTCAAGAACAGCTCCTGCTTGAGTTTGCTTATAATGTCCTGCTGCAGTAACAACCGCCTGATAAGGCATTCTAAGGCAAAAAACAAACTCACCTAATATCAAAATGATACCAAATATGGGGCGTAAATAATTTACATCGGTTATCCCTTTTGAATACAATTTGACGTAGGATATCATCATCACTATTGCAACAGAAAATAGAACAAATGAAAGCATATGTACAATCAAGTTGTAAACCCGAAAGCTTCTCATCAAAGCGTGGTCTTCATCCTTTGCAATCATATTCCCAAATGCAGCCTGAAACGAATTTGTAGTCATTGATACAACTGCGTCAAGTCCTACCGCAATCGTAGAATAAACTGAATAGACTGATACTTCTTTAAGGGACAAAAACAGAGTGATCAGAAAGACATCTGTTTTTTTATGAACAAACGATGCTATAGAGAATCCCACACCGTTCCACCTTTGTATGAGCGCTTTGTTATCAGGCGGAACATTCTTTTCTATTTCATACTTATGTGTTACGTATAGGTTTAAGAGTATGGGTCTTGCAACAAAAACTACGGCACTGGAAAGCTTTACCACTTGTATACTATATCCAAGATTTACCGTTATAAAAACAATGATCACATTCAAAACTGTAGATACAATTTGAATAGAACTATAAATATACCCTCTCTGATCCGCTCGAATCAGAAGCTGGGAGGGCATGCCAAAATAGTATTGCGCAATATTATTAATCCCGATTATTATTACTAACGAAGTCGTATATGCAAATTCCCAGTTAGATTTTAAAAACAAGGGAAGAATCACTGTCAGTATCGCAATGTATATAACAGATGCAAGAGCTATCTTGCGAAAAAAAATCTCTGTAGCTCTGATAACTCGGCTGATTTGCAATCGATCATGTTCCGCAAGCGGTTTATATAACGATGCCTTTACAACTCCACCAACACCAGACTCTAACAAAGTAAGGTATCCTAAAAATTGCGTGATAGATGTAAGTAAACCATTCACGTCCGAGCCATATTTACCGATAATGATTCTTGGAACAATAATACTTGATATCATAGTTACAACTTCAAGTATTATGGCAAAAATCGTGTTTATTAACGCTTTTCTACTTCTCATTTAAACATTTATTCTGGCGTGGAGCATATACACTGCAATCACGAAAGTACATTGTTAGATTGAATCTAAATACTAAGTCACATCACAATACGACTTTAAATCTACACCCGCAGTATTAGAATTGACTTTTAAAATTTTTAATCCTGCGCTTTTTGCAAGTTCATAAATGTACTCCATTATTACCTGTTGCTTCTGTATTTCAACAAAAGCCTCTCTTCTATCTAATGATTTGATTCTGATCTCTTTATCTCTATTAAAAACACGATCCAAACATGTTTGACTATCCTCTTCTATATAACAGAAATCAATACTAAATATTGACTTTTTTTTTGTAAACATTTCCATAGCTTTTGAAATCAATTCGAGACTTATGTCATGGAAAAGAAATGCAGTGGATAAAGTTTGAAATAAGCCGTTATCAGTAATATAGGTCCCTTTTTTTTCTGCGACATCAAGTTGAGCAAAATAACTCCAGATTCCAATTATTTTTTTTAATGTCTTTATATCAAGAAGATCTAATTTTCGGAATAATTCCAATAATGAAAAAAACATAAAAAAGTTACTTGGTTTAAGTAGACAAAGAAAAACCCGTATTTTATGTAGTATTCTACATCCTGATGTCTTTCCCGATATCCATTCTATATTAGACATTTTATAACAGGATATATTCTTAGATGACCAATATGAACATAAAGCGTTTGCAGTTGTAGTTTTACCCGAACCCGGAAGTCCGAACAAATCAATAATTCTCATTTTTCACCCGCTTATCTTTGTAATTACTCTAATCAATAAATAAAAAGCAAAAATAAACAATAAATGCGTAGGAACAAATGAAAACTTATTGCGGGTCATATTAATGAAAACAGAACAACAGGCTCCTAAGATTGCAACGTCTATTGGTCTGTTAATCGTTTTTTCTCGTTTACCCATAAAACCACCAATAATATAGTGAAACGCAACAACTCCTAATAAACCAAAATTAGCAAAACTTTCTGCAACCTGGTTAAACCCCATCGTCGAATATTCAGAACGAAAGTTAAAGCTTTTGGGAACAAAATCAGAAATTTTAGTAGGAAGTATCCATCTGAACCACCGAAGAAAACACTCATAATATGAATAACCCCATAATAATTTTCTTGTTCCTGCAACATACTCATTAAGGATATATACGGTTAATCTGATCTGTATTCCAATTTCAGAAAATGTATCTAATATTGAAGAAAAGAAATTAGAAGAATAGATTTGAAACAATTGAACCCAACCACCTGCATGTCTTGCGCTTGATATAAAGGGTATAATAATTATCAGAGCAATTACTCCGAGTACAATAAATATTTTTTTGAAATATATCTTTCTAACCCTTAAAATCGCATAAATTGCTAACGATGGAAATAAAACCTCGCCTCGATTACCAGTGATCAGAAGCATTATTGCGGTTAATCCAAACAGCACACCTGCAAATATGAATTGTCTTCTTTCGGCAACAGAAAAAATAAAACATCCTCCAAATGAATACAATACTATCATATACGAATAAAACGGATTGCTAAATGCTGCTTCTCTATATAACTTGTAATCCATCGAGGCGGATACTTGTCCCCGCAAAAACATAACTAACATAACAATAAAACTATATATCAAAAGAAGTGATCCAATAAAAAAAATGACATTGTTCGTAGCATCGTTGATTATTGGAGCATTATATCCATGAGAGTCGTGAGATTGTTTTCGTGTCGCAGCTATTGTATATGAGAGCATTGCAATATTAGCTAACACCAATGCATCAGGATAGTTAACGCTTGATAAAAAATCAATAGTCCGAGATGGGTATTTTAACCCATCCACCCCAAACAGGGCATGTACAATACTCAACCCAAAATGTGATAAAAAAAAGTATAAAAGAACCACACCCGTGCACCCTAATGGATCTATTAAGGATTTTTTTAGCGAAACAATACAAACGACATAGACTAGTATAGATCCAATTGCAATGGGAAAAGATAATTGATTAATATCAAGAATACTATACAATATCACATATATTAAAAGTAATAAATAAAGCAGTAGTCTGTCAGATTTTATAAAATAATATCCCCTACTTGAATCCATAGTTTCAATACCCCTATCACACATTCTCAATAAGATTAATCCATTTCGGGATTATCCTTTCGGCAGAAAAATCTTGTGCTCTTAAAAAGGCTTTGTCTGAATACTTAATATACAGAGAGTAATTATTATTTAATTCAAGGATTCTATCACAATACTCTTTCTCAATTTCTGTAAGTTGGACTTGCGGACCAAGAAACTTCTCATTTGAACACTCTATGAGAAAACCATAGTCTTCAGAATCGTCTAAAAGAATTTCTCTTGGTCCACTTTTACAGTCAGCGGCTATAACAGGAACACTACATGCCATAGCCTCTACTAAAGCATTTGGAAATCCCTCATATTTAGACGGGAACACGTAACAGAAGCTATTTCGAATAAACTTATATGGATTCTTTTTTTGTCCTGTGAAAATCACATCTTGATTCAAATTATAATCCATTACAAGCTTTTTCAACAATTGGGCATATTCATCCTCGTCATTACCAATTATTACTAATCCAAATTTTTCAGATCCCTTATTAAGTTCTTTTAAAATCCTAATTAAATGGAAATGTCCTTTCTGTTCGGAAACCCTGCCCATGCTTGAAATGACAGTATGGCTATTGTAAAAGTCTTTATATTGTGATGGTATTTCTTCTTTCGACAATTTGACAATCTCATCTATATCGTATGGGTTATATATGCACAGGCATTTACCCGTAGGTAATTTAAACCTATCAATCATTTCCGAATTAATCAACTGTGAGACACTAACAATTTTATCCGCCCTTTTAAAGAATAATCTAATTAGAATACTCCATAATATGAGTTTTTTTCCCTTATATTGCTTCTCAATATAATTCCTTATTGAGATTATTTTTTGCGCCTTGTATTTTGTCATCATCAAGCAAAGGTTTGCGTTTTGCAAGAATGATATCATTGTCTTGGGGCTGTATTCATTGGCCAACTCATCTATTTTCTTAGCAGCACAAATAATATTGCCTATCCAATGCTTCCTGATATGTGAATCCTGAATAGATATAATATTCCTTCCGAATTCATAATCATTTTGTGTCTGAGCCAATAAAGATATGACAATAACATTATATTTTTCATTGAGTAACTTTACTATTCTTGAAGCAGCATGTTCGGCGCCGCCTCCATACAAAGAGTTTATAATAACAAAGATACTATCTTTCATTGTTATCCCATCCGTCTGATCTATTTATATTTTTTTAAATATAAGTACAAAAATGTACCTGCAGGAAATAGTACTACTGTTAATGCTTTTGTTGGACTATCTTTTATTATTCTTCTCCTTGCCAGAATACACTCTGCTATATAATGAATATTCTGGATACACTTCTCCTTAAATGGGAGGTCTTTAAAACCCAGTTTAAATAATCTCCAGTCAGCGTAAGTATTAGGTACCCTGCAGTAATCTTTTAGTCTATGACTGAAATCGGACCTTCCTCCTGTTTGGTATTCAACAACACAAATCGGCTCATTTAGTAAAATAAATTTCCATCGCTGTGCTATCTGCAAATGTAAATAAGTTGCATTAATAGTTCTCTCACCGGGATAACATTTTGCTGATTTGGCCGTTTTATATACTTCAGTTCTGATGACTAACATTCTATCGGCCATCGGTCGAACTATTCTTTTTCTAATATCAATATCAAGTAAATCAATCTCATCCCCAGATTTTAACCCAGGAAACATTCCTCCCAAAATATTACCATCGGAGAACTGATCCAGTGCAAGAATTCCGGCGTATTTCTCCGATCCATGTTCATCCCAAAACTTACTTATTCTCTCAATAGCATCATCTAATAGGTAGTCATCCGAATCAACACAAAAACACAAATCTGTTTCAATATGTTTTAGCGCTTCAACATAACCCGATTGTAATCCGCCATTTTCTTTATAAACATATTTGAGCTGAAAATCATGCTTTTCGTTAGCCCATATTTCTACGATATCCTTTGTATTATCGCTAGATCCGTCATCTACTATCAACCATACAAAATTCTGATTTGTCTGTCTTCTCATAGCTTGATAAGAACGTTCCAGCAATTTCGCTCTATTATACGTTGGCGTAAAAACAGTAATTGTCATTTTCTTTCCTTTATTCTCTTTGCAGGTGTTCCAACATATATACCATCTTTTTCTGTAGTCTTTGTTACAACTGAATTTGCCCCTATGACACATCCCGAGTTTATTATAACTCCACACAATACTGTTGATTTTGCCCCTATCCAAACATTATTGCAGATATGAATAGGCTTAAAGTCTATAGGCATATCCTTTATTGTTTTGATTGTTTCATGGCTGTATGTGTGCGATGTGCATATCAATGTTGTTCCATGTGCTATAGAAACATCATCATCTATTCGAATGTATGATTCTTCAAATGGACCACACTCTAAATAACACATTGGATGAATACTTACATTATTACCTACTATAAGGTTGTGTGGATTAAAAATATACACGCCTGGAGCTATTGAAACATTATCTCCACATCCTTTAGAGATTGCTTTAAGCAAGCAAAAACGTAAGGCATATCCCAGATTACCAAGAGTGTTTCTATGATGTTCTAAGAGCCTTTTTTTTACGCTCAAAGGAAAGAGACCATAAAAAAAAGAAAGAACAACAAGTATCCATTTATACCTTTTAAATTTGTCTCGTCCTCTATTTGTTCGGTTTCCCATTAGAGATTTTCCTTATACCACTCAATAGCAACTTTAATCCCTTGGTCAAAACTCCAATCAGGATCGTACCCAAGAAGCTCTTTTGCTTTGATGATATCGGCATTGCTATGCTTAATATCACCAGCGCGATCAGGACCAAAGTTTGGCTCGACATCCACACCCAGTGCCTTGGTCAGCCCATAGTAGATATCGAGAAGATATTCTCTCCCACCATAAGCGATATTGAACGCCTCACCAGCAGCCTCGTGAGGTGCCAAACATGCCTTAAGATTCGCTTCGATAACATTTTCAATATAGGTAAAGTCTCGGCTCTGTTTGCCGTCACCATTGATAGTAGGCACTTCTCCATGGAGCAACTGACGTATAAACTTCGGAATAACGGCAGCATATGCACCATCTGGATCCTGTCTTCGTCCAAATACATTGAAATATCGAAGTCCATAAGTATCAAGTCCATAATGAAGGGTATACTGCTTGCCCCACTCTTCATCACACATCTTACTCACCGCATATGGAGAGAGCAAGTTACCTTCTCTCCCTTCTTTTTTGGGCAAATTTGGCTCGTCACCGTATACTGAAGAGCTGGAAGCATAAACAAACTTCTTCACACCACTTTTCCTCGCGGCTTCCATCATATTCAATGTGCCCATAATATTATTGGCGCAATAGAACAGCGGCATTTCGATACTTCGCGGCACGGAACCCCATGCAGCCTGGTTAAGCACATAATCCACTCCATCACAGGCATGTATGCAGGTATCAAAGTCTTTTATATCCCCTTTGATGAAAGTGTAGTTAGGGTCCCCCATGAGCATATCTACATTTGCCTGCTTCCCAGTGCTCAGGTCATCTAGGCATCGCACCTTATAACCCAATTTCAGAATGGCTTCACATAGATTAGACCCAATGAATCCTGCACCCCCTGTGACTAAGAACGTTGAATTTTCAGGAAAACACACATTTTGATAACCCACTTCATTTCCTCCGTCTATATCTCTATCCTGATTTCATCCTTATAAAAAAGATAAGTAAAAATAGCAAAAAATCTACTACAGTCTCCAATAATTGTAACCCGCCGCTTCGTACTCACTACGATTCAGAAGCCCCTTGAGATCAAGAAGAACTTTCTTCCCTTCGGCGAAGAACATGTCCATTTCGGCCATAGAAAGATGACTGAATTCAGCATGTGAAACCGCAAGGATGACTGCATCCATATTCCTAATAGTACTCATGTCAACAAACTCGATACCGTAAAGCATCTTTGCTTCTGCCGCATCCGCTTCAGGATCCGCTATCACAGGAGTAATGCCATACTCCTGAAGTTCATGAACGATGTCAATAATCTTGGTATTACGAGTGTCCGGGCAGTTTTCCTTAAAAGTAAAACCCAGAATTGCTATTTTCGCTCCTTTAACTGACTTATCAGCAGCGATCAGGTTCTTAACGCAGTTCTCGGCGCAATATCTGCCCATATCATCGTTAATTCGGCGACCAGACAGGATGATCTGACTATGATATCCAAGCATTTCAGCTTTGTAAGTAAGATAATAAGGATCAACGCCGATGCAGTGACCGCCGACAAGGCCTGGTTTAAAATTTAGAAAGTTCCACTTAGTTCCAGCGGCTTCCAAAACACTTTTTGTATCAACGCCCATCTTGTTGAATATGATTGATAGCTCATTCATGAATGCAATGTTGATGTCACGCTGGCTGTTCTCGATAACCTTTGCTGCTTCAGCAACCTTAATAGAATCAGCTCGGTGCACCCCTGCGTCCACAACCAACTCATAAACCTTTGCTACACAGTCAAGGGTCTCTTCATCCATGCCAGATACAATCTTCTTAATTGTCTCAAGCCGATGTACTTTATCTCCGGGGTTGATGCGTTCAGGAGAGTATCCGATTTTAAAATCCACTCCACATTTCAGCCCGGATTCTTTTTCAAGAATTGGAACGCAAACATCTTCTGTAACGCCGGGATATACCGTAGACTCGAAGACAACAACAGAGCCCTTTGTCAGGTTCCGTCCGAGTATCGTACTGGCGCCTTCCACAGGGCTCAGATCCGGGGTGTGATCGGCATTTACGGGAGTCGGGACAGCAACAATATGGAACTTTGCTTCACGCAACTTCGATTCATCAGAAGTGAATTCAACGGTTGTTTTAGAAATGATCTCATTTCCCACCTCATGAGTGGGGTCGATACCATTCTTATACATCTTTATTTTCTTTGCATTCAAATCAAATCCGATTACATTAATCTTTCTGGCAAAAGCCACAGCGATAGGCATACCAACATATCCAAGACCTACTAGAGATAGTTTTTCTTCCTTATTGACAAGCTGGTCGTACAGTTTCATTTTGATCTCTCCTTCAATTGTTCTTATATCATTTTAATACTCAAATGGCTTCATCGCCCTGCTGGTGTTTTTTTGAGTTTAACTCAATCTCTTCTTGATAGGCCTCGAGGACAATATTCCTATCATATTCCGTTTCCATTTTTACCCTTGCCGCCAATCCCATTTCCCTTCGTTGATTTTGTGAAATAGAGAGGAATTTTCTCATAGCTTCCGCAAGACTTTTTGTGCTTTTTACTTCACAGCCAAAACCCGTTATTCCCTCCTCAAATGTCTCCTGACATCCGGGAACTCGTGTTGTTATAACCGGACGTCCCGTTGAAGAAGCCTCAAGTATAACGTTCGCAGTACCCTCATGATAAGATGGAAGAACTGTGCAGTGGCAATGCTTGTAAAAAGGATGAATATCGGGTTGAAAGCCATGATAGTGAACAAGTCCTTTCTGTTCTGCATTCCTTAACATCTCCGAGTAATCCTCATCAAACCCTCCAACAATATCTAGAGTCACATTCGTATACTCCTTATGTATTAGATACATTGACTCCAGAAGTTCGCAAATCCCTTTATCTTTCATGATTCGTCCAACAAACAGGAACCGGATTCCATCCTGGTCGTCAGGATAAGGCTCGACACAATGTATTTGCAGATTGACACCTGAACCAGGAATTAGCCGGGTTCTTCCCTTAACAATCCCTCGGTTAACAAAATACGTCTGATTATCTATGTTTTGGAAAAACACACAACTTGCACTTTTCAATCCAACTTTATATAGCATGGTAGAAATAAAACATAATAAACCACCATTTTCAATCGAAGTGCCTAGTCCAGTAATATTTGCTAGGTATGGCACCTTCGTCATCTGGCATGCCATCCCACCGTAAATATTGGGCTTTATGGTATATGTCAAGACAACATCCGGTTTTATCTCTTTAAGTAATGTAATATACCGTTTTATCTGACCAAGATCTGCGACAGGATTCATTCCACGCCTATTGAATTCTAGCGAAACGAATTCACAACCCAATTGTTTAAGTGGTTCAATGAATTCTCCCCACGGAAGAACTATGTATATTTCGTTATCCACACAGAGTTTTTCAACAAGTTCTTTTCGAAACTTGTAAAGGCCAATATCTGCATTAGCCAGGATAACTATGCGCATATTGTTTCTCTCCTCCAGTTAATCCCGAATTATCTTTGCCGGAACCCCGACATATGTTTCTGATTCAGTAATATTCTTTATTACAACAGCGCCCGCACCTATTGTGCAACCACCGCAGATATTAATGTTATTGCTCACCGTCGCGCCGGCCCCGATCCAAGTACCTTCTCCCACATGGACAGTCCCACTTAAATGTGCACCGACTGATATATGGACATAATCTTCAATTTGACAATCATGGTCAACAGAAGAACTTGTGTTTATAATGCAACCTTTCCCAATAACAGTGCCCGGATTTATTACGGTTCCAGCCATAACGACCGTACCAGCCCCAAGCCGAACGTCATCAGAAAGAACCGCATTAGGATGAACTAATGTGACTAAATGCTTTTCTGAATACCGCTCTATAAAAGATTTTCTGGTATTTGAATTTCCAATTGCCACAAACATGTCGTCTTCTATTTCCATGGCCCTATTGCACTTCCCTACAACAGGCCATGAACCACAACTGGATATAGACTCATCATCATCCAAAAACTCAATCTGGTCATATCCACAAAGAACTGCAATATCGGCGACTACTTTTCCATGCCCAGAAGCACCAATTATAATTAATCTATTCACTCATCACCGCTCCCCATGAATTCAGTCATCGTGGCAGATTCACCACCACTGATACCCTTACGTTTAAAAACGGTTTTCACCGTTTCAAAAATAATCTTCCAATCGCCAAGAAATGTGATGTGATCGACATACTTGACATCCCAATCAAATTTATCTTCCCAAGAAATGCTGTTCCTACCATTAATCTGTGCAAGCCCAGTGAATCCCGGTCTCACCTCGTGCCTCCTGGCCTGCTGCTCGTTGTATCGGGATAGATACTGAACAAGGAGCGGTCTCGGGCCAACCACAGCCATATCTCCCTTGACAATATTGAACAGTTCCGGAAGTTCATCAAGCGATGTGCTACGTAGCTTACGTCCAAAAGGAGTCAATCTCGCCGCATCATCCTCAATTCTCACTTTCCCTTCCTTTGCCGGTAGCATAGTCCGGAATTTATAAAGCTTGAAAATTTTACCGTCCTTCCCTGGGCGATCCTGAATAAAAAAAACCGGGGATCCAAGTTTGATACGAACTAAAAGGGCTGTAATCAAAAGGATCGGAGAAAGGACTATAATTGCCAAAAACGCACACAGAAAATCCTGCGGGCGTTTAATAATCTGTTCATATGGGCCATATGGTCTATGCTTCATCGTTAACTCCATCGCCCCTTTGATTGTTTGCGTATCAATTTCATTATTATTCTTCTTCGCTGACACATTTCTGATCTGGAATAATACCTTAGTTTAAACTTTTAATATATCCGTTGCAGATCTCAGTAAATTTATCTATGGTTTTAGCTACTTCACTGTCAGACAGTGTAGAGTACAACGGAAGAGTTATCTCATTTACATATTTGTCATAAGCGTTTGGATAATCTGCTATATCAAATCCCAGATTCTTATATGCTGTCATCATGGGAAGAGGCTTGTAATGAACGTTGCAAGTCACTCCCGCTTCAGCCATCTCGATAATGATCTTGTTTCGTACTTCTTCCGTTATTCCCGGAACACGTGTGATATATAGATGCCCCGATCCGGTCCTGTCCTCTGTGCGATGTTCCAGGGTTATGATTCCACGTTGCTTTAATGCATCATCATATTTACGTATTATGATCCTGCGGCGTCTTAACATTAGAGGGTATCGCTCCAGCTGAGCCAGACCTATTGCCGCCGCCACATCTGTCATATTACACTTATACCACGGAGCAACTATATCGTATTCCCAACTGCCTTTTTGAGTCTTGGCAAGAGCATCCTTGGACTGACCGTGAAGTGAATATAACTGAAGCTGTTTGTAGATCTGATCATCATCCACCCCGTCTATATGTCTCCATGTCAATGCTCCACCCTCGCCTGTCGTGAAGTTCTTGACGGCATGAAATGAAAAGCACGAAAAGTCGGCTACGGAACCTACCATCCCGCCTTTATACCTCGCCCCAAGTGCATGCGCGGCATCCGCTATAACAACAACCCGTCCTATTGCGGCTTGAATATCACTATTAGCAGAGAATAATGCTTTTTTTCGTTCTACTATTTCAAACACCCTGTCATAATCGCATGGAATGCCGGCAAGATCCACCGGGATCACGGCTTTTGTTCTGGTTGTTATAGCCTTTTCCAATGCGTCGTAATCCATTTCTATGGATCCATCTTCCCGGCCGCAGTCCACCAATACAAGCTTTGCTCCTACGTGTATGACGGGAGATGCTGATGCTGTGTATGTGTATGCGCACGTAATTACCTCATCACCGTCTCCGATACCCAGAATCCGAAGTGCCATCTCAAGACAGGCGGTATTGGAATTCAGGCACACGCATCCACTCGCTTCCAAGTATTCCTTCAGGTTTTTTTCCAGCAGCTTGGTTCTTGGGCCCGTTGTGATCCATCCGGATCTGAGAGCATCCGACACCTCCTGTATCTCCAGATCACTTATATCAGGAGGTGAAAAAGGGATTGTATCCGAAAGATCTATTGACCACTTACGTATCTGGTACTGAAACCAGCGCATCAAAAACGACAGACCCATGGTGGGAGCAACTATCAAAGCTATAGTGACAAGTTCTATTCTGTCCATGTAATTCAGCAAATGCTGTGAAAAATAGTATATAAGCATTGCCACACAATCAGATTCAACCAGTAAAACGATAGCGGTTATTCTGTCCCTTCTCTTTCTGCGGCTGTATACTCCTAACACTGTGCGTAAAGTGGCTATGACGATAAACCCAAAGCATATGTGAAGGAGTATTGTCCTTAAAGTAAGCTTTGCATCAAAACTCGGATGAAGGACCAATATCAGCGACGAAACCATCAGGTACGCCAGTATGTCTCCCATTCTCAAGATAATATCGTTATCGATTTGTACTTTAATTATTCTGTTCTTTAACTGTTTCATCGTATTTTACAAATTGTTAGGTTTATATGTAACCACCATCTCAGCTACTTTCTTCTTGATATTGTCATCGTTATCATAAGCAATCTCCATCAGTTCGGCCAGACGCATGAGGAACGTGTCAGTGTCAAAATCTATGGGCTTTCCTATGTGTATTAGCTCATTATCTGTTTTCTCCAGACCTTCTTCATCCATGAGTTTCTCTTCGTAGAGTTTCTCTCCCGGGCGAAGACCTGTATATTCGATCTTTATGTCCTCATCAGGCCTGAATCCCGAGAGCTTGATCAGGTTTCTCGCCAAAGTGTCTATCTTCATGGGGCTTCCCATATCAAGTACAAATATCTCGCCACCCTTGGCATATACCCCGGCAAGCATAACAAGGCTCACTGCTTCAGGAATTGTCATGAAATATCTGATGATGTCCGGATGTGTAACCGTCACCGGACCTCCTGCAGCTATCTGCTTCTTAAATAACGGAATAACTGAGCCGTTACTGCCAAGAACATTCCCAAATCTGACAGCTACATATTCAGTAGTGTATCGTTTCTTTTTGTTATAAATGCGTACATCATCAAAAGCAGCTTCTGAAGCCGGCCTTCCGTTCCCTCTCTCATATATCTTAACGGTATCTCCGTCATACCCACCATGCGTAAACATCGGGATCATGTCGTCAAACTTGTTGAACTTGATCTTACGGTCAAATGACTGAATGATCATCTCGCATAAACGCTTTGATGCGCCCATTATGTTGGTCGGGTTGACAGCCTTGTCTGTTGATATCAGGACAAACTTCTTACAACCGTTTACGGCCGCTGCATATGCGGTCTTATATGTTCCAATGGCATTGTTCTTGATAGACTCACATGGGCTGTCTTCCATAAGGGGGACATGCTTATGGGCAGCCGCATGATATACAACATCAGGTTTATATAGTTCAAATACCTGACTGATGCGTCGGCTATCACGTACAGATCCTATGAGAGTCACCAGATTCAGATCCGGATATCTGGTCTTCAGTTCATTCTGTATGTCATATGCATTATTCTCGTAAATATCAAATATAATAAGCTGCTTCGGCTTATGTGCGGCTATCTGGCGGCAAAGCTCACTCCCGATAGATCCACCGCCTCCGGTAACAAGGATAACCTGGTCATGAATGAACTCAAAGACTTCCTTCATGTCAGTTCTGATCGGTTCACGCCCCAGAAGATCCTCTACAGATACATCCGTCATCATATTGACGCCAACCTCGGCTCCGACCATCACCTGCATGTTAGGAAGGATCTTAACCTCACAGTTGGTTTCACTGCAAATGTTTAGAATATCTCGTTTAGCAGCTACGCTTGCATTGGGGATCGCCATATATATGCGGTCAATATCATATTTTTCGACATTCTTGAGAATGTCATCTCTGCCGCCAACAATGGGTACTCCCTCAATATATCTGTTCCACTTATTGGAATTATCATCTATAACACAAACTATCTGATCAGGATTATTGGGATTCTTATGTATATCACGCATGATTAACTGTCCCGACTCGCCGGCTCCGATCATCATGACTCTGTGTGTGGCACCGTCGATCTGATACATCTGCTTGCGCTTAAATATCAGGAAAATTCTATAAGAGAAACGTATTCCCAATGTAAACATGAACTGAAGCAGAATACCCAGACAATAGTATGTGACCGGCATACGCCTGAAAAATATGAGGGTTCCCGCCAACTGTACGGCAAACGTAATCGCCGTTGCCTCAAGGCATCTGGCAAGCTCAGTAAAGCTAACATATCTCCAAACACTCTTATACATCTTGCAGAGCACAAATACTACTATGCAAATGATCGTATAAAAGGGCGCAAACTTCTTGAACGGTCCAAAATACTCAGGCAATAGTTCGATAGCCTTAAAACTGCAGTCAAACCTGAACCAAAGCGCCAGAAAAAACGATGCATTAACCGCAAAAATATCAAATATTACAAGCCCAATATTGATTATCTGGTAGTGCTCCAGACCAAATCTCTTTTTTCCCAGTTTTCCGTTAAACACGACTTTCCTCAAAACAGCGCCCCAAATTAGCCATGAACGCTTAATTTAATACAGCGGGTATTTTACCATTTTTAGTAATCATAGTCAAAATTGACACATTCTATGATATAATCTCTAAAAACTACTACATCGCTTGGAAAGGTTGGTTACAAACAATATGAATAACAGGCTGTTTAATGAGCAGGAGATCGATCTGCTCGATCTTCTTCTCAGACTGGTTGAACAATGGAGAGGGCTCCTCATTTCGGGACTGATATTTGCGCTTATGTTCTCCGGTTCAATGTATATGAAGTACGGGACACGTGATTCCGGCATTATTAATAAAATTACCTTAACCGAGTCCACTAACGTGGAGGATGTTTATCAGCAGATATGTACAGCTCTCAGTCAGTATGCTGACTACATGCTGGCTAAGAATACTTATGATAACAGTATTATCAACAGAAGCGATTATAAGAATCTTTTAAGTGTAACTCTTAAGTATCAGATAGAATCGTTGGAAGGTGGCGAAGATTTAGGCTCGGGAAACTCTGATGTATTCACACTGATGAACCTGTATTCTTCAATTATGGGAGATGGAGATTTTACTGAAAGCATGCTCGCAGAAGCAAACAGATTCTGGAATGATTTTAATCCCGCTTCGCTCGGAGAGATACTAAGCATAACGGCCTCTCAGGATACATCGGCCGAAAGCAGGAAAATAGGGCTTCTCACCATCACTTGTATTATTCCCAACAGTGCAGATATACATGAATTGGAGAATACCATGACGGATTCTCTGAATGCATACCATAACAAGATATCACCGCTTGCCGGCCAGCACACCGTAAAATTGATCATTCTAACAAACAAAAAGATCAATAATGATTCTCTGACGAGCACTCACAACAACAGTTACTCTACACTGATAAATGCCAAGAATACCTACGATAAAACCGTGGCAGGACTTGCCGACAGCGATAAAAAACTGGTAGATAAGATCATCAGTGAGAACGAAGGTTCCTACGATATAGCTACATATATAAGTTCTCTTGATAAAAAACTTGAAGAAGCAAAGAAACAGGCTCAGGAAGCGGATATCACTCCTCCGCAGGCCGTAAATCAACCGGAGAACGCCACTTTCAGTATCAAGTATTTTGCGTTGGGCTTCATCTTGGGCTGTTTCATATATGCCGGGGTTTACTTTACATATTTTGTACTCATCAGACTTGTCAGGGATGAACATGTGCTTGAAAGGGCCTCGGGCATGAGAAATTTCGGCGGAGTATATGATTATCCGTACACAGGTAGTTTTCAGAGATTTCTTCATGATAAGAAGGTCTACAGTTTCAGGACCAGAAAAGGCAAATCGGCAGAGGCAATAAACGAAGATATTGTTTCAAAGCTTATTTACCTGAAAGACAATAATGCTACTGTTATTTCAGTCGGAAAGCTGTCAAAGAGAGTTCAGACATTTATTGACAGTCAGGGCCAATACCTTGCAGATCATAAGATCGATGTCAAAACCTTCAATATTGAGGATGATGTAAGTGCTGTAAGGGATTCTCAGTTTATTGATATGAATAATGTGATAATCCTGCTTCTCGGAAACAGATCAAAATGGGTGAATGTGCGTGATCTGTATTACAAGCTCTGCGAATATGGGATCAATATCATCGGATCGGAATATCTTGAAAACTAATCCGTTTAAAATGAAACATATCATGCTGGCGGTCATGTTCGCCATATATATGGCTGAATACATGGTCAGTCTCATATGCATGGATAACTCAGTATATGGTCTTGAAGCTTCCGGCGAAGCTATCCACTATCTCAAGATGCCTGCATTGGCGTTAGGCTTTCTTCTGTTTCCGCTAAGCCAGCAATTACTGTCAACAATTAAAAGCCGGCGAATAATACTGGGCATAATAAATGTCATATTCCTGGTAGGAATGGCTCTATTGATGGGATTATTCTTTGAACCGGGATTAGTTGTTACTCTTGCAGCTAACACTGTATCGCTTGTTTCTCTCGGATTTATCGGAGGGGCTGTATACTACTACTATTCTATGGGCCTGGCTGATCACCCCTATATGGGAAGGCTGGGTGGAGTAGCAGGTACATCCGCTTTTCTTCTCCAGATGGTGATTTCATCCCTTGGTCTTGTAAATTGGGCAATCCTCCTTCTGCTGCTGGCAGGATTTGCCTTTATCGCATATTTAACTATCGGTTCACAAGAACGATTTGAATGGATGTTTGATGAACCCCTTGAGTATGCCAGAAAAGGTGACCCTTCTCTCCCTGATTCAAGGGCAATAATTGCAGGTATTGCCGGAATGATCATACTTTATATGATATGCGGATTAACAGATACGATCATTCTGTCGATCAACTTTGCCGGTGATATGTCAATATACGCATGGCCACGTCTATTTGGTGCTGTTGGCTACCTTGTTGGAGGATTCTTGTCAGATATAGGCCATCGCAGGTGGCTGATGATATTTGCTCTGTGTATGTCAATATTATCGATCCCTCTGCCGTTTATTCTTAAAAGCGGATATATTATCGCAGGAACATGCCTATACTACATAATAGCTGTTTCCCTTCTTATGTTCCTGAATGTTTTCTTTTGGGATCTTGCGCCCAAAACGTCGCATCCCCACCTCATTTCAGGCATGAGCCGGGTAATCGCATGCTTAACCGCAGTGATTTTACCTCTGTTTTCCGGAGTTCCGATTATGGCAGATCTGATCATAGAGGTATTACTGGCAATACTTGTTGTGCTGTGTATCGCATCAGGTGGATATGTTCCGGCTGTTTCGCACAAAGAGAACTATTCCATTAAGGAAGGGACTGCTGGTCCGGATCAGGCAGCAGAAAACGCAGAGAAACTTGACAAATTTGCACAAACCCACGGACTGACACCACGGGAGAAGGACTTCCTGATACCGCTTATTGAAAGTGATGATGAGATACAGGTCATTGCATCGAACATGAACATAAGCACTAGAACGGTATATAGACACATTAACAGCATATATGAGAAAACGGGGACGGAGACCAGATATGCTCTGATGAGGTATTTCTATCAAACAAAATAAGACGGTTAAAATGGGACGGTCATTGAAGGCCGTCCCATTTGACAATACTTCTTTGTGTAGTTCACAATCCCGTCAATCAATCTGCAAAGACAAGCTCAAATGCATATCCCTCAATATCAATATTAGCTGAGAAACTGCCTGCATCAGTAGATGTGTTGTCGAATATCTTAACATTACCATTATTATCTACGCCCATAAGCTTAAACTTCCTACCATTCTTAACAAACTGAGCAGGAATCTTGAATGATATTGAACCATTCTTTGCCGTATAGGTTGTCTGGCCCCCATTAGTCACGGAAAAGGCAAATGCCTTTGCATAGCCTGCAGGGGTTGCTGCCGCAAACGCTGCCTCAGCAAGAGGGCCGGGCTCTTCAGCCTTGATGCCTGCGTTGCCAAGTGAAGCTGTTGAACTGCCTGTGCTAAAGGAAAAGGCACTTGAAAGCGTTGCTGTGTAAGGTGACGAATATGTAGTTACAGTCGCTGATGTGCTGCCGGAAGAACTATTATTGGTGGCAGGTTCTTCAGATGAGGAATCATCATCGTCATCATCGTCATGGCTACCGGATGATTTGCTCTTATCATTGCCACTTTCACCTTCATCTTTACTATCGGAACTATCAGAATCCTTACTATCAGAACTATCAGAACTATCAGTATCTTTACTATCGGAGTCTCCGCTATCACCGGTTACCGTATAAACATAGTAGGGGCCACCCGGATCACCATCATACTTTGTTCCATTCTGAGATGCCGGCTGTCCATTTATAGTAACCTTTGTATTCTCGTCAGCTACATACTTCTCTGAATAATCTGTATCCGGATCAGCCAACGTATTAAACACAACTGTACCGGATTCTGCGTCATATTCATCGACAAATACTGAATCCGGCGGATCACATGACCAGTCATCTTCGCTGTTTACATCAACTGATTCAACATGTCCTCCCTCAGCATAGGCCAACGATACGCTTCCAAATGCAAGGCAGAGCGTCAGTCCTAAAGTTGTAATAAAACGTAATTTCTTCATCAGATACCTCCTTGTGACATTGTGATGAGTAATCGATGCGTGATGGCACCTTTAGGATTACGATTTTATCCTTTAGGAGAAAAAAAACAAGAGTCATCTTTGTGACACTTGTCTGAAAACCCGGCATAACATATAGAAAATGAACTGTCGGCCGAAGCATTAATTATCGAAATTGATCCGTCTTTCTTCTATAACTACGGGTCTGTTGATCACACGGGTATTGATGTTTAGAATGTATTCGCCGAGCAGGCCCAAGAAGAGCAGCTGGATGCCACCGAGAAGGAATACGCCCAGAGTTATCGGAGCGTTACCGACAACGAAGTTTTCCCAGTCAATAAGCTTCATGATAAAGTAATACAGCGCAACGATAAAGCTGACAAATGAACAGAAGGCTCCGGCAAAGGTAGCCAGGCGAAGGCCAACCTTCGTATATGACGTAAAGCTCAGCATAGCAGCATCATACAGGCTGTAGAAATTGTTATGGGTCTTGCCCGCACGCCTTCTCTCCTGGGTATACTGGTATTTCTTCATGTTAAATCCCGCCCCATACTCGGCAACTATACCGCGAAGGAAGGGGATGGGATCATCAAGCTGCCTGATCAGTTCGATAAAACTCTTATCATAAAGGCCAAAGCCCGTGAAATGCTCGATCATCTTTACAGGCGACATTTTCATGATCACCTTGTAGTAGATGGAGCGGAGCAGGTAAAGGATGGGATTTTCCTTGCTGGATGATTTTACCCCCACGACGATCTTATGGCCCATCTCCCACTCCCTGATAAATTCGGGGATCAGTTCGACCGGATCCTGGAAATCGCAGCAGATCGGAATGACGCAGTCACCCGTACACTGGCACATGCCGTAAAACGGCGAATTGAACTGACCGAAATTGGAGATATTAAAGATAGCCTTTATCCTTGTGTTTTTGGCGCACAAGTTCTCTATAACATCCCTTGTGCCGTCGGTTGAACAGTTATCGATAAAAACTATCTCGTAATCGTATCCCGATAATGCTTCGGAAAACACGTTTATTATTGAATTTGCCATCAGTTCCGCATTCTCAACTTCGTTGTAGCACGGAACCATAATACTTATTTTTTTCACGTCGATTATTCTACCATTTTTGAAATATACAGTCAAAGTTGTGAAATTGCTGAATTTAGGAGTTTGTTTATGGAGACTTTCTTAACTCTTTTATCAGTTGGTCAATCTTGGCGGAACGTTTCGTCAAATATTCATGTATCTCCTTGCATTCGGATTCGTCCCATTTGCCGGATTCCAGACACTTTTTGATATGCTCCTCGGAGAAGCTGGTATTACCAAGTCTCTCCAGTTTGTCTGCAAACCTCATTCTGAAATCTTCATTTTCAATTAGTTTATTGAAGAGCTCTATGTGCGTATGGTAATTCTCATCAATACGCACTTCATCGGAACGAAAGATCTGATCAACGTCATGTATTATCCATCTGAATCTTCCGTCACCGTATGATTTGTCATACGGCCTGATAACCCGCCAGTACTCATCATTCTGAACTTCCTGCCAATCGGTGTTGCCTATCCACGTATTGATTGCAAAGTAATCCATGTAGTTATCTGTATCCATCATCGTTTTGATAGTGGAATAGTTCTCAGGGACCGAAAGATCATTTGCCTGTATGAAATCATATAGATCAAAGAACTGTAGTCTCAGTTTTTCGGACTCTTCTTCATCGGCATAGTCTGTTTCCAGAAATGTCTCATTCATGATCATGAGATTATCCGGATCTATCCCAAAATGGTCAAAGAAATACCTTTCATCAAGTTTCTGCCGAATATATACATTGTTCCAGAATTCTCCGTTTACGAACAATGCAGCTCTGTCCGTAGTCTTCTGTTTGATTATGCTCTCTTCGGAGATCAGATCAAGAGCTACTGATTCCCTAAAGCTGCTGCGGAGTAGCAGTCCATCTGATCTGTACTGCTCATTATCAAAAAAGTCATACTCAAAGACATCTGAACCGCTGTAGCAGTTCCTGGCTTTCACTTGGAAATTCTTGTCCCGACGGTTTCTGGTGGATTTACCATGAACCTTGAGCCCGCATTTTTGCTCAAAAACCTTTATACCGCTTCTGAAGTAATCCATATCGGCAGGGATCTCCCACTCTCTTCCTTTTTTCCTGAAGTTTGCCCGAGGTTCATCGCCTTCCATACCGTTTCTATACCATTCATCATACTCTGATCCGGTAGATACTATGCCGCAAGGTCCAAACAGATCATCAGTATCCGCTACAATGGAAATGATGTTTTTGTATTTATCTCCACAGAAGAAATACTCACGTGTTACTACATCACTTATGTTGCCTGACTCATCAACGGCAACAGCTCTTACAACAAATGCCTTGTCCACCGGGAACTCAGGAGGCTTAGGCACAATTCTGTGCTTGCCCTCCGCTGTCGTATATTCCTCTTCCAAGTACCGGAACACAGTGTTGGGAACGCTTACCACTCTGTTCTCTTCAGCTGAGCGGTCATACACATGTATCGGTTCTGTATATGGGGCGCTGTTTTCATCAGGTTCATCACCGTTTAATGTGAAAAAAATCCTGCAATCACCTTTAGCGGACAGTTTCAGATCGAACTCATCATGGTAAATACCGCTTTCCCGTGAGAAAACAGGCGAAGCGGGTTTCATCGCACCAGTGTACTTGAAGATGATATTACCTTGGTCATCTGACAGATAGACAGTTTCAGTACCTGAGCTCTTCAGAGCAAAATTCCAGCTTGGATCAAGTTTGATCTTCTGACTGCCTCCCGGCTCCAGTGATACCCCATCGAGAGGCAGTTTTTGCAGATCATGCCTGCTATCGGAGAGCCAAAATCCGGTCAGGTCGAAGGCTTGATCGGTCATGTTCCTGATATGAACATAATCGGCAAGTTCAATGGAACCGTCTTCCTTTACAACGCGGGGGCTGTCAGGACGGACATCATACAATATCAGTTTTCCAAGTCCGCCAACTTCCTTAGATCTGGGGCCCGTACCAAGAAGGAACAGGATGAACGCTGACATCAAAGACAATATAGTAAGTGAAAAGACCTTTTTCCTAATCTTCAATTTCTTAAACCCTTTATGAGTTTTTCGACCTTATCTGATCGATTTCTCAGGTACTCTTCTATTTCACCGCGGCCGGCTTCGTCCCATTTGCCAGAATAAAGGCATTTGTGCACATTATCGTTCGAAAAACACGTATCTCCAAGTTCTTCAAGCCTGTCGGCAAAGCGCTTTTTGAAATCATCATTTGCAAGAAGCTTGTTAAACAGTTCAAAATTAGTCTTATAATTCTCGTCAAAGTATACCGACTCGGTATCAAGTATTAGATCTCCGTCATGGATCAGCCATCTGAATCTTCCGTCTCCGTATAACTCATCATACGGTTCAATGACCCGCCAGTATGTGTCGTTGTGTGCTTCCTGCCAGTCACTGTTTCCAATCCACAGGTTGATAGCAAAATAGTCTATGTAACTGTCAGTATCCATCATTGTTTGGATCTTGGAATAGTTCTCCGGGATCGAAAGATCATTGGCCTGGAGATAGTCGTATAGGTCGAAGAAATATCTTCTTAGTCTGTCAGCTTCCTCTTCATTCGAATAATCTGTTTCCAGAAACGTTGAACTCATGATCATGAGATTATCCTCTGCCATCCCAAAATGATCTGAAAAATACATCTCATCCAATCTTTGCTTGAGATATACATCGTTCCAGAACTCCCCGTTTATGAACAATGCCACTCGGTCTGTTGTCTTCTGTTTGATAATACTTTCATCTGCGATCAAGTCAAGAAAAAAGGCCTCCTTAAAGCTGTCACGAAGGAGCAATCCGTCGGATCTGTACGGTTCATTATCGAAAAAGTCATACCCAAAGACATCTGATCCACTGTAACAGTTTCTGGATCTGATCTGGAAGTTTTTGATCCTGCGTCTTCTTGTGGAGTTACCTTGCAGCTTAAGCCCGCACTTTTGGCCAAACACGCATATCCCATCTCGGAAATACTCCATATCGGCCGGAACTTCCCATTCCCTTCCATGTCGCCTGAAGTTCGTCGTCGGCGCATCACCATCCATGCCATTTAAATACCACTCATCATATTCCGGTCCGGTAGACAAGATCCCACCGGATCCAAATAGATTATCAGGATCTGTAACTATCGAAATGATGTTTTTATACTTGCTGCTGCAGAAAAAATATTCACGGGTAATAACATCGCTCCGGTTGCCATACTCATCGATTGCTACAGCCCTTACGATAAAAGCCTTATCCACAGGTTCCTCAATTGGTTGTGGAACCTCAACGTATTCACCATCCACGTCAGTAAATCCTTCCTCCAGATAGCGTTCCACCGTGTTGGGAACATTTACTGCGCTGTTTTCCTCGTTCGATCTGTCATATACGCGTATCGGTTCGCTGTATAACTCACTTTCCTCATCAGGTTCTTCTCCGTTAAGTGTATAAAATATCCTCTGTCCATCTGTTGCTTCAAGTTCCAGATCAAATTCATCATCAACTATCCCGCTGTCCTTTGAAAACCTTGGGGCATCGGGTTTCATCGCGGAAGTATATACATACACTATACTGCCGCCCGGATTCGACAAATACACGCTCTCTTCGCCTGAACTTTTAAGCGCGAAATTCCAACTCGGATCAAGCTTTATCTTCTGTGTGCCTCCCGCTTCAAGCACGACACCATCAAGAGGTAGTTTGTGCGGATCTTTTCTGTCATCTGACAGCCAGAACCCTGTAAGGTCGTAAGGATGATCAGAGGTATTCCTGATATGTACGTAATCGGCAAATTCAATTGACCCGTCATCCTTGACTACGCGAGGGCTGTCGGGACGGACATCATACAATATCAATTCTCCAAGCCCGCTGGCTTCCCGTGATCTTGGGCCTGTACCAAGAACGAACAGGATCGTAGCTGACATCAAAGACAATATGATAAAGGAATACATGTTTTTCCAGTTTCTCATGATAATAATGCTTTTCTTAAAGGTTCTCTACGGCGTATACAACACAACCTCATAGGGCATGTTGCCAAGTTGAAGGTCAAGAGATTCCAGGGGTTGATAGCCCATTTGCAGAGGCGCATCGTCGCAAAAGGGATTGAACTGTTCGAACTTTTCGGCAGATATCAGTACAAATTCCCCGTTTTCTGCCATTTGCTGCTGTTTTTTCCTGAATGCTATATTCTGATCGACGATCTTCCGGATATATGGAAAATGCTCAACAGGGAATCCTGCTCTCTCAAGGCCTGTTATGGTCCAATCCGATACTTCGCCGTCATGGCCGTATACACAGTAAGGACTGCCGTTTGCAAATGCTTTATAGGCTAGGCTTCTTGAATAGAATACTTCGCCTTCTTTTGCGTATTCATCGACATATGCGTAGGCTTTCTCCCAATTCGATATTTCCTCGGGGGTGAGGATATGAAGAGGGAGTTTGCCGAAGCCGAAGTAGATGGATGTTGCTGCGATCAGGGCATAAAAGCATATGTATAACATTTCATTTCTTATATGTCTCTCTTGTTCTGTACTGTTCACATTTTCTATTGAATCGCGTGATTTTACGTTTTCCATCTGTTTCATTCGTTCGAGACAGATAAGTGCCGTTATGGAAATCGACGGGAGCCAAAGCTGGAGGAAATATGAGAGGAATGCTCCATCGTTTCGTCCGAGAATAAAGAGGGGCACAAGCATAACGAACGAATTTATGGCGCAGAAGGCCAGAGCATCGTTCTCCACGATTCTGACATTCCTCAGCCTCTCGTTGTTCTGCCTGAGTCTGCGGATCCCCATTACCGCAGCAACAATGATCACAATAAACAGGGCTGCAAACGCTATAAACAGATACTTAAACTGCTCAAAAAACGTTGATAGCTGCGCTCCGCCTCCAACTACTGTGCCAAGATAAGTAAAGAGGAAGGCTTTCGTCCAATATAAAGGCCAAAATTCAGTAATAACGACAACTATGGCCGCATTTATGGCACAAGTCCATATTGCGAGCTTAAATGCTTCCTTTCTTGAATATAACAGCATATAAACAAATATGCCCGCTGCTATGAATACGAAATACTGCTTGGTATAAAACGCCAGGGTTATCCCTATGGCACACCAGAAAGGCTTGTGATCTACTTCCCGGTTTACGGCAACATACATTGTAAGGAGAGATATAAACAGGCCCAGGTCGTCCGGGGCTGCCGAGATATACCCGAATCTCCAGTGGCAGAACATGAACATGATCGCTGCCAAGGCTGGGCCTATGGGAGTCCTGGTGTGATCCTTGATCATAAGTGCTCCAAGTATTCCGGAGCCTATAATGCATAAAAGGGAAATGACAAAATGGGCGGTAACGGACGTACAACACGTGATTTTGGCTATTGAGGCAGCTATAAGACTGTTAAGAAAAGGATAATCATAGTTTACGGGAGGAACTTCCCAATCAAGTGACGAGAGCGTATATGGACTCTTGCCCTGCAGGAATGTGTTTGTAAGTGCAATGTTGCTTGGCTCCAGGAGCTCTTTCGGGTATGGAAGTGCTATAATGCCGGCATATACAATTCGGCATACAAAGAATATGCCAGCCAAAAGAACTGCCAGGGCGATCAATTTATATAGTATTCTCAGTGTTTTATCTTCTAAGTTCATTTATAGCTTCTGCCATCCTTATCTTGCGGTTCAGGAGGAATGATTCTATTTCCGGAAGTCGGGGATCATCCCATTTGCCGCTGTGGAGAACCTGTTTGATATTTTGATCAGAGAAGGATGTTTGTCCCAGTTCTTCAATGCGTTTGGCAAGATCTGCCCTAAACAGGGAGCTGTTCAAAAGGCCATTCACAAGATCTCCGGATTCTGAAAACCATTCCTGTTCCCAAGTGATCTGATCATTGAATACATTGTCACCGTCATGTATGATCCAGCGAAATCGTCCGTCACCATAATGATTATCATACGGGATCTTTGCTCTCCAATACGTGTCATTCTCATATTCCGCCCAATCGGCGCATCCGACCCATGTATTGATTGAGAAATAATCAAGATAACTGTCCATATCAATCATGGTTTGGAGCTTAGAATAGTTGTCCGGATCGTTAAGATCATTTTCTTTTGCGAATTCGTCTATATCAAGATACCAGTTTCTTGCCTCCTCGAGTGCGGCGTCATCATCCACACCGATCTCGCCAAAAGACTCGCTTAATACAAGAAGATTATCTTCCGGAATACCAAAATGATCAAAGAAGTACTTCTCATCTATCTTCTGTCTGATATATACGTTGTTGTAAAACTCTCCATTTATGAAGAGAGCAACTCTCCCCGTTGTATGCTGTTTGATGATCTCCTCATCCTTTATAAGGTCCAGGAATAGCGATTCCCTAAAACTATCATCAAGTGTTATGCGGTCAGGAAGATAGTCTTCACCATCAAAAAATTGATAAGGAAATACGTCAGATCCGTTATAGGAGTTTCTCGCAAAGAGCTGGAAATTCTTGATCCTTCGTTCTCTGGTTGTCCTGCCTTGAAGCCGCAACCCGTATGTTCCGCTCAGAACGCTATTCTCGTTGTAAAACAGGTTGATCGCTGCTGGTATCTCCCATTCTCTGCCTTTTTTCATATAGTTGGGATCATCATATTCTGCTTCTTGATCTTCCAGATACCACTTATCATATCCTATTCCGGTCGACAGTATTCCGTAGTCCCCGAACAGATCATATGTATCAGCTATAATAGACAATACCTTGTCATACTTGTCACCGCAGAAAAAGTATTCGTTCGTAACGATTTCGCTACTGTTACCGTAATCATCCATTGCCACGGCTCTGACAATAAAAGCTTTATCCACGGGATCGTCAACAATATGCCAATAGGCTTTAGGATGTTCCGGATCATGTTCATCCGTATCCTCTTCAAGATAGTCCTTAACTACATTTGGGATGCTTACAACCATATTGGGCTCACTTGACCTGTCATACACGTGAATAGGACCGGTGTACAGAATTCCGGTTTCGGACGGATCACTGCCATCAAGAGTATATAACACCTTATATTTGCTGTCTGAACTTATAGTAAGATCAAATTCACTGTCGTAAAACCCACTCTTCACTGATAGTACAGGTTTTTCGGGTTTCATACTTGGTCTGTATTGAAAAATGACATTCCCTCGGGAGTCGGACAAATATATATCCTCATCGCCTTCTCGATGAAGGCCGAAGTTCCAACTGGGATCAAGTTTGATCATTACATAACCAAACGGCTCTATAACTACACCGTCAAGCGGCAGTTTTTGAAGATCACCCCTCTTATCTGACAAAAACAATCCCGTTAGATCATACGGATGGTCTGTCAGATTCCTGATCTTGAGATTATCGGCAAATTCTATGGTACCGTCATCCTTGACTATCCTGGGGCTGTTAGGACGTACATCCGCTATCACGAGTTCTTTGGGAGACTTAGCATGCGGAGCCACATACACAATTGCCGTCACCACGAGTGTGAGGACGGCAAGTATAAAGCATACATAATATGTTTTTCCGTGTTTCATAACTATCATCTGGAACAGATCAGAAGCTTACCTCTCCGTCATGAGACAATACCGAAACAGAGGATACACCCGATACTGCCGAAACAGCCTTTGAAAGGGCGGGAACATCCTTGGTGCGAAGCTCATATACAAGCTCAAGTGTCCCGTTTGTAAGTACACGGGATTTTTCCTCAAAGTAAGCTGAATTCTTCTTGACCTCCTCAAGGATCGATGAATCCGCATCCTGAGACGAGTTTACTATGAGGATCATGGGGCTCTTAAGAACGGGTATACGGTCGAGAATGTAGATGACTACTGTAGCTACAACCGAAAGGATGAGTGCTATCTCAACAAGTCCCGCTCCGCATATGATACCTACGGAAATTGACCAGAACAGGAAGGCAAGATCCATCGGATCCTTGACTGCGGTCCTGAAGCGGACGATCGAAAGAGCACCGACCATACCAAGGGAGATAACTACGCTTGACTGGACTGTCAGGATGATGGCTGCCGTTATGACTGACATAAGGACAAGCGATGCGTTAAAGCTCTTGGAGTAGAATGTCTTCTTCGTCATGAACCTGTATACCGCATAGATGTATAGGCCGAGAAGCACCGCAAAGCCGATGACTACGACTATCTGCTTGGCAGAAAGCTCAATATTTGCGTATCCTTCAAGGAATGATTTTTTGAAAATGTCTGTAAAGGTTATCATGGTTGCCTCCGTTACTGTTAATAATTACTGTTGTCCTGTTACATTATATCCTAAAAATGCATTGCCACAACCCCGTTATGGGGGAATCTGCGTGCAAGAATATACTTGGAAAATGTCTCTCTTCGCATTCTGCCGTGCTCGATGGCATGAGCGATCTGATCAGGCAGGAATGCGTCATATTTTACCTCAAGAAGGTTTTGTCCCTTGGATAACACCGGGCGGGATGACAGTTCCCTATCGCATAGGAACAGATCGATCTCCGAGGAGGAGCGGATATTTCTGTCAAATGTCACCCTTGTGTTACCTTCTGCGGCCACAAACGGTGTTCTGTCATATTCAACGATGATGGCCGGATGAAGCGCATGGGTCTTGATCTCGGTTAAAAAGAGATTAAGAAGCGGAGCATTATCGGAAGATATAACAGCTGTCCTGGCCATTATACGGCTGTAGGTGTCTTTATCAATGGCACAGCTCTGCTTGGAAATAAGGTCGCTCTTTCTGATCTTACGCTCCAGGCTGATGAAGCTGTCGCTCCTGTCATATATCCTGATACGCCATTTGCTTCGCTCATCGGTACCGTCGATATTCTCGTTAAGGTACCTGTCCCTGTAATCGTCAAAATACAGGCTCCTGATACTGTAGAACCCCTTCTCGCCCACATGATGATCCTTCTTCATAAGACAGCTTATGCGGCTCTCCATTCCCTTCAGATTGATCTCGGGCTCTACATATTTGTGTTCGTGTCTGAACTTATCAAGGTCTTCAAACATGATCATGACTCCATATATTCTCGGATCTGCTCATCCGTGCATTTTATAAGGTCTCCGTTTTCAGCATAAACATGGTACCATTCCACAAGTTTTTCCATTGCCTTGTCGATATCCCACCTGGGATGCCATGAAAGCTCTCTCTTGATCTTCGTACAGTCAAGCTTCAGGAAATTGGCCTCGTGAGGGCCTCCGGAGGACTTGTTGATCCACTTGATATCCTTGATCGTTTTGCCGGTCTCTGTATCCGCCATCACATACGTGTTCCATTGATCACAGAACTTCGTGGCTATCTGAGCTGTGGTCACGGCATCCTTATCATCCGGGCCGACGTTGTAGCATCCTTCGATCTTCGGATCATCATACTGCATGGCTGCGACCATCAGGTAGCACACTACGGGCTCAAGAACATGCTGATAGGGCCTTATGGAATCAGGGTTTCTGACTATTATATCCTCACCTGCCATTGCCGCCCTTACGCAGTCGGGAATGATCCTGTCCTTTGCAAAATCTCCTCCGCCTATGACGTTACCGGCGCGCATTGTGGTAACTGCTATGCCTTTGTCATGAAGAAAAGAATTGCGATAGCTGTCGGTGACAAGCTCGCTGCATGATTTTGAATTGGAGTACGGGTCAAATCCGCACAGTTCCTCGTCCTCACGGTAGCCTTCCGCGCGCTCCATGTTGCGGTAAACCTTATCGGTAGTAACATTTATGACTGATCTTACGGAATCCGTCAGGCGGCAACACTCGAGGACATTAACCGTTCCGATAACGTTCGTCTCATACGTGTATACGGGATCTTCATATGAAAGTCGCACCAGTGGCTGGGCAGCCATGTGTATCACTATCTCTGGGCGGGATTCTTCAAAGGTCCGGCGAAGCTTTTCAAGATCCCTTATATCTGCGTAGACGTTTGTAAGGTCATCCGTGTCCTTATCAAGCCCAAGCAGTTCAAAGAGACTGGGATCTGTCGGAGGCTTAAGGGCGTAACCTGTAATGATCGCACCCGCATTAATCAGGAGCCTGGTCATCCACGAGCCCTTAAAACCGGTATGTCCCGTGATGAGGACCCTTTTGCCTTTGTAGAAATCCATGATATCACTCATGGTTATGATTATATCAAGCAGGCGATGAAGTGTAAACTTGAAAAATGTGAAAAAAGAATGAAGAATCCGCAGCCTACATTTTATTCATCACTATCCTTATCCTGGTGCCAAGGTCCTCTCTGGATGTTATCTCGAAGTGGCCGTTGTGCTTGTCGACGATCCACTTGGCTATGGACAGACCGAGGCCTGTTCCGCCGAAGCTCCTTGCCTCATCGGACCGGTAGAACCGCTCAAACATATGCTCAACATCGGATTCTTTCATGCCGATGCCGGTGTCCTGGACCTGTACATATACTTCCGAGTCGGATACGAAGCCGACCGAGAGGATTATCTCATCCTTCTCGCGTGTGTATTTGGCAGAGTTGTCCACAAGTATCCTTACGGCTTGCTTGATAAGGCCTTCATCGGCCATCACATATACGGGATCGGTCGGACATGAGTACTTGTATATATGTTCCTCGTCGATCATGAGCGATTCCTCATATACGGTCTGCATCATCTCGCACAGATCCACCTGCTCGGGATTGATGACAGTACGTCCGGCGTCGCCTCGGGCCAGGAACAGGAGCTGTTCCACGAGATGCTTCATATGATCGGCTTCATTCTTGATCGCATTTATCGACTCATCAAGAACCTTTTCATCCTCACGTCCCCATCTGGAGAGCATGTTCGCATAGCCTTCTATAACGGCGATGGGAGTCCTGAGCTCATGCGAGGCATCGTTTACAAAGCGCGCCTGCTGCCTGTTGCTCTCACGTATGCGCATAAGAAGGTTGTTCATCGCCCTCTCGATACCGAGAAGATCCTCGTCCCCGAATGATAGCCTGGCCTCCTGGGTAGGCTCCAGGCTAGTTATCTTCTCTTCGATCAGATGGTACTTATCCTCCGACAGCTCCAACTGTGAAAGCGCTTCGACACTTGCTGCCATCTCATCAAGAGGTGCGAACATCTTCTTGATGCGGTGCATCTCTCCCGAATATGAGATCAGGTCAAATATGAACTCTAGGAAGAATATCCCCGAGCAGAAAACGGCTATTACCGCAACCGGCGCAAATATGGCCTCCGATAATATGACCTTTCCGGCATCCGTTATCACCGAATACCTGAGCGTCCGAAGACTTGTGATAAACTGACTGAAAGTGTTTATCCCGCCCTCCAGCGGAAACAGGTCTATACGCCTTGTCCTAGTAAAAAAAGAAACGGCCTGATCGGCCATATATTCCCTTGCTGCTAGCCAGACAACGATCATAACCGCGATCATGAAGATCATCTGCGCAAAATGCATGCCTATCTTCATGCGGACTCGCTGGCCTGCAAGCCGGTGTCTTATCGACCTTACCCGGCCCCTTGCATTATTCTGATTTGACGACATATCCTACTCCTCTGACCGTTTCGATCATTTTGATATCAAACGCTTCGTCTATCTTGGAGCGCAGGAATCTGACATATACATCAACTATATTTGTCTCGCCCACATAATCGTAGCCGCACACTTTTTCCAAAAGGGTATCCCTTGACAGGACTATGTCCTGATTGGAGAGGAAGACCTTGAGCATCTCAAACTCCCTGTTTGTGAGCGTGATCTCCTTACCGTCATAGGTGACCCTGTGCTTTTTCTCATCAAGCATAAGGCTTTTCCAAACGTAGATCCCGTTTGCGGGATCATGCATGTCTTTGGATCCCTTATCAGACAAGTCACCGCCTCCCGCCTCTTTTACGGGATGAAGCTTTAATGCGACCCTCACCCTTGCCAGGAGTTCTTCAATGGCAAAAGGCTTGGTGATATAGTCGACCGCTCCGGCATCAAGGCCGGATACCTTATCCATGACCGCATCCCTTGCGGTAAGAAGTATCACAGGGGTCGGATGTGTATTCCCGAGCCTGCGTAAAACTTCCAGGCCGTTAAGGCCCGGAAGCATTATATCGAGCAGTATGAGGTCATATGAATTGTTCGTCGCAAGTTCAAGCGCCTCGCGCCCGTCGCCGCTCTTGGACACTTCATATCCTTCGTGAACAAGCTCCAGTTCTATGAAACGTGCAAGTTTTTCTTCGTCTTCAACGACAAGTATATGTGCCATTACTTCACCCCTATAGGAGACTCGCGCATTAGGATCGACTGACGTCGATGGGCGCTCGTCGTGCAGTAAGGAATCCTCCCGCAAGTGGGTCCCTCCTTACAGCATATTATTATATCCTTCCTTTACCTTCTCAGCGGCCTCGGACACCTTTTCACATACATCGTTTGCGGCCTTCATCTCGTCAACGCCCTTGAAGCTGTATCTGCATCCGAGGAAAAGTGCCACTATCATTGCGATAAGGGTTACATGCCATGTCAGTATCAGGATTAGGATGAATACCCATATGGGAATGTTGACGATCACCTCATCCTTGTGCTCGACAACGAAGCTGTTCTCACATGATTTGTGCCAGAGAACTTTCAGCTTATCGGTAAATGCGTTTCCGCGCTTTCTTTCTTTTTTCTCGGGCTGATCCACCACCAGAAGGTCGGTATTGTCATCCTTTGTGCTGTAGGTCTCTTTTTTCTCCTCAGCCTTCCCCTGCTTCTCGAGAAGGATCATCGCATCGAGAAGATCCCCGTTTGCCTCTTCAAGTGCAGCCTTTGCCTCTTCAAAGGAAACGTTTGCCTTTTCCCTGAGCTTTTCAACTTTTTCGAAATTATCCATTATCATTTCCACCTTTCTCCATTGTAACTGTACATATTTGCGGCCGGGATTCTGCTGTCTGTCCCCTGCCTTACATGGCACAGTATAGAGAAAGATCTTTAAATCATCTTTTATGAATGATTAAAAAATCATTAAACAGTATTAAATCATTCCTTATCTTCTTCGATGATCGCAATGTGCACATCGTCGAGCTGCTTCTTATCAACTGTTGAAGGTGCGCCCATCATCACATCCATTGCCATCTTGTTCATCGGGAACGGGATGATCTCCCTTATGCTCTCCTCGCCGGCAATGAGCATGACCATTCTGTCAACGCCCGGAGCGATGCCCGCATGCGGCGGTGCCCCGTAGCAGAACGCATTGTACATCGCGGGGAACTTGGCCTTGACATCTTCTTCGCCGAGTCCCACAAGAGAAAATGCCTTGACCATTATCTCGGGGTCGTGGTTTCTGACCGCACCCGATGAGAGCTCAACCCCGTTACATACGAGGTCGTACTGGTAAGCAAGTATCGAGAGAGGATCATTGTTCTCAAGCGCTTTCATCCCGCCCTGCGGCATCGAGAAGGGGTTGTGGCAGAACTCGAGCTCTCCCGACTCCTCTCCGATCTCATACATCGGAAAATCAACTATCCAGCAGAATTCATAGCAGTCTTTCTTCATATGTCCTTCGGAAGCTTCTCCGAGAAGTTTCCTGAGAACTCCGGCGCACTTTATCGCATCCTTTTTTGCCCCTGCGCTAAGTCCTACAAGGCATCCCTTATCAAGTCCCAGCTTTTCGATAACTTCCTGCTTCTTATCCTGCAGGAACTTTGCGACTCCGCCGACGATCTCGCCGTTCTCATCCAGTCTGAACCAGAAAGGCTTGAATCCACTTATCGTCTCGGTATCGGCCATTATGCCGTCTATCACTTTTCTTGAAGCATTAAAGCCCGATACAACAACAGCCTTTACAGTCTGTCCTTCAAAAGGCCCGAATCCCGTACCCTGCATCAGATCCGATACATCGGTGACCATAAGGTCTATGCGAAGGTCCGGCTTGTCGGTGCCGTATGTTTCCATGGCATCCTTATATGAGATCCTCTTAAAGGGTGCAGAAGATGCCGTATCGTATTTTCCGTATTTTGCAAATACCGGCGGCAGAACATCTTCGATAACATCAAAGACATCCTCCTGATCGGCAAATGCCATCTCCATGTCGAGCTGGTAGAACTCGCCCGGCGACCTGTCGGCCCTTGCATCCTCATCCCTGAAGCACGGTGCGATCTGGAAATACCTGTCAAATCCGCTCGTCATGAGTATCTGCTTGAACTGCTGGGGCGCCTGCGGAAGGGCATAAAACTTGCCCGGATGATTCCTTGACGGCACGAGATAATCCCTTGCGCCTTCGGGAGATGAACACGTAAGGATCGGTGTCGTGATCTCGAGAAAATCATGAGCCGTCATTCTCTGTCGAAGCTCAGCCACTATCCTGCTTCTAAGTACGATATTATCCCTTACTGCGGGATTTCGAAGGTCGAGGTACCTGTATTTAAGCCTTACGGCTTCATCGGCTTCCCTGGACCTTGCCACTTCAAAGGGAAGTTCGTTATATATGCACTTCCCAAGTACCTCGATGGATTCGGGAACAACCTCGATATCACCGGTTGCGATGTCGGGATTTTTATTGGAACGCTCCCTGACGACTCCGGTTATCGAAAGCGTCGATTCGTTGTTTACGCCGGACAGTTTGTCCATCATCTCTTCGGTCTCGATTACCGCCTGAGTGATCCCGTAAAAATCGCGAAGGATCAGGAATCCCAAGTTTTTGCTGACCTTTCGCATATTGTCGTACCATCCGACTAAAGTCACCTTCTCGCCGACGTTTGCGATGGTAAGTTCGTTGCAGTTGTGTGTTCTACCTTGTGTCATGGATTTGCTCCTTTTCTATATCACTGTATGAGACTCGCCAATTAAATCGACTTCGTCGATGAAGGCTCGTCGTGTAGTAAGGAATCTTCCCACTTCGTGGGCCCCTCCTTACAACAACTATCTCTGCCTTCTCCACGTGGTGGGCATAAATATCAGCAGCATCGGGAACAGTTCGAGACGTCCCGCAAGCATGTCGAACATCAGCACATACTTGGCAAATGCCGAAAACTGGGAATAATTCCCGGTAGGGCCGACCATCTTCAGGCCGGGTCCGATATTGTTGAATGTCGCGATGACAGCCGTCACCGTGGAAGTAAAATCTTTGCCGTCAAATGCCACGAGGAGCACTGACAGCGCAAATATCGTAAAGTAAGTAAGGAAATACACGTTGACCCCGCGAAGGACCGCATGCTCGATCGGCTTATTTTCAAACTTCAGTATGCGGACGCTCCTTGGATGAACGAGATGCTCGAACTCTTTTTTGATCGTCTTGAACCCGATGACGATACGGCTGACCTTGATACCGCCTGCGGTAGAGCCTGCACATCCGCCGATGAACATAACGAGCAGCAGCATGGTCCTCGAAAAGTTCGGCCACCTGTCAAAATCGGCCGTTGCAAAACCCGTGGTCGTCATGACCGATGCAACGTTAAACAGGCTGTGGTGTATGACCTCGCCTATTGTCGGGAACATATGCCTGATATTTATCGCAACAAGGACGACAGCCGTCGCATATATGGACAGATATGCGATGACCTCCTCGCTCTTTACGGCATCTTTTATCTTTTTGGCTACTATCAGGAAATAAACGTTGAAGTTCGCACCGCACACGATCATGAAGAAGGTTATGATACCCTGCTGGAGCGCAGTATATGCGGCACATCCGTTGTTTGTGACCGCAAATCCGCCGGTGCCCACGGTACCGAACGTTATAACGGCCGCATCAAATACCGGCATTCCCGTAAGGGCTAGAACGACCATCTCCGTTATGGTGATCGCTATATAGATAAGATAGAGTATCTTGGCTGTTGATTTTACCCTCGGTACGAGCTTTCCGACCGAAGGGCCGGGGCTCTCCGCTTTCATAAGGTAGATGTTCTCGCCGCTGGCCCCGGGAAGGAGCGCCAGGACGAATACCAGGATGCCCATGCCGCCTACCCAGTGGGTAAAGCTCCTCCAGAAGAGGACGCCCTTGGGAAGCGATTCAACTTCGGTAAGTATGCTGGCTCCGGTCGTCGTAAACCCGGATATGGTCTCAAAGAGCGCATCGGTAAATCCGATATGCCCGACCGCATGCCATAAGGGGATCGATCCGAATATCGACATGAGTATCCACGAGAGTGCGACCGCAGTTATGCCCTCGCGGGTATAAAACGACACATTCTTGGGCCTTCTGAAGCTCAGGAGCAGTCCCACGAGAAAGCTTATGGCAACCGCCGCAGCCAGATAAATCCATTCCGACTCGAGATAGATCACGGATACAAGTGTCGGCAAAAGCATCAGCGCCGCTTCTATGCGAAGGACTCTTCCGACGAAAAATGCGACCATTTTCCTGTTCATGCGAGAATGTCCTCCAGATCGTTAAGACCGAGCCTGCCGCTTACGATAACTACAAAATCACCTTTTTCGATCACGCTTGTTCCGTCTGGGATAATGGCTTTATTACCCTTTACGATGCAGGCGATGATGATATCGGGCTTAAGGTTGAGCTCGCGAAGGGACCTTCCGACCACCTTTGAGTCATCCCTTACCCTAAATTCCAGTGCCTCGGCTCTTCCCTTTGCGATCTTGTAAAGGGTCTCGACATTACTGCTGCCGCGGCTGTTATTGAGTGCACGGACGAACCTTACGATATGGTCGCTCGTGATGCTGTTTGGATTGATGATACTGCCGATATCAAGGCCGGCGATGGTCTCCTCGAACGTGATCCTGTTGATCTTGGTCAGAAGCTTTGCCTTGCTGATGCTCTTCTCGTAAAGGGACAGGAGGATATTTTCCTCGTCGATGCCGGTAAAGTTTCCGACCGCATCGACTACGCTTATCCCTTCCTCGTCAAGTATCTGCTTATCCGTGCCGTCACCGTTTATGATCACGGCATGAGGGAGCATCTCCGAAAGTGACTGGCATTTTTCAAAGTCCTGCTCGATGATCTTGACGCTGATCTTCGTCTCTTCAAGCATCTTGGCAATGTAATAGCTCATCTTGCCGCCGCCGATCAGCATGATCGATCTTACGGCATTCGAGATCTTCGTTCCGCTTGCCTTGAAGAATGCCGATGCCACCGAATGCGGTGCGATAAACGATACGGCATCTCCTGCCAGGATCGTAAAATCACCGTGCGGGATCAGCAGTTCATCCCCGCGCTCAACCGTGCATATGAGCACCCTGCAGCCAAGCTTTGAATCCATGTCGTGAAGACGCAGACCGTCAAGCTTTGATCCTTCCGGTACAGTAAGCTTTATGAGTTCGACCCTTCCTCTTGCAAACGTATCGACCTTTGTTGCGGAAGGGAATTTGATGATCCTGGCTACCTCGGCTGCCGCAGCCTGCTCGGGGTTTATTACCATGGAAAGGTTCAGTTCGTCCCTGATATAGCGCATCTCATTGAAGTATTCAGGGTCCCTGATCCTTGCTATAGTCTGGCAGTTTCCGGCCTTCTTGGCGATAAGGCAGCAAAGGAGGTTCAGCTCATCGGAGTTGGTGGTTGCTATAAGGATATCCGCATCCTTGACGCCCGCCTCCCTCTGGGTGGAGACACTTGCGCCGTTTCCTTCAACACCGAGTACGTCGATATGCTCCGAGAGGAACTTGAGCTTCTCCTGGTGTCTGTCGATTATCGTAATGTCGTGGCCTTCCTGGTTAAGGTGCTCGGCAAGGGTCGATCCGACCTTACCGCAGCCGACTATGATGATCTTCATTTAATAACCTTTCTTCCTGCTGCCGGGAATGATTTCATGTGCATATAAAGAGTCGGAACAAAACTGTCCCGACTCTTTATGATCGCTTAGCCTGCCTGATCAGCTGATGGGGATCTCTGTGGATCCGATATCCTGGAATGTTGAATAATTGTCATGTATCGTAAGCGTGAGCGGGCTCGTCTGGTCGGACAGTTTAAATGCATATGCGCAGTCAACCGACTGACCGCCTGAAACCTGCATATCCTTGTTTGCGATCTCTGCAGGGGTATCCGTAAGGTTCGTATCCTCCGGACAATCCGTTCCGTTCTGCTTGACGCTTGCAGGGAACACCGCACTCATCGCAAGCGGTGTATCGGTCTTGTTCACGAATGTGAAATAAACGACCGCCGCTGTTTCGTTATCGGCATCCATGACCAGCTGAACCTTGGTACATGTAAGAGTAAAGTCTTCGCTCTCAACGTTTACTCCGTTCGATCCGCCCGATGCCTGCGATCCTTCAGCGCTTTCCGTTGAAGCTGTATCCGGTCCGGTATCATCGATCTTACCCTTAAGTACGAAGAATCCTATAAGAAGGCCTATGAACACAACGATCTCGGCAACAAGTATGATGATCGAAGTCATATCGTTCTTCTTCCTGTGCCTTGCCGGTGCTGTCCTTGAATGAGACCTGCCTGCCGGCTCGCGCCTTCCCGCAGGACGTGCCGCACGCTGGGGGCGCTCACGGACTTCCTCGTCCTGAAATTCAAAATCCAGATCTAAGTCTCTTGGCATAATAGTACTCCTTTATGACATATAAATGTATACACTCTAACTATTTTATTCTCATTGAGCCAAAAAATCAAGTAAAATCACGCATCCCGACGCTTACAGCCCGAAAGAGACGACCGTATACTGGTCTCCGTTGCACTTAAAACTCGATGCGCCTACTGACTGGTACTTCTCCGTAAATATCAGATTCCTTGATACGGGATCGTTCTTGATGAGCTGATCCACGATCTCCTCGCCCTTGCTGCGGCTTCTGACTATCATCTCCGCTTTGAAGTGCTCCGGTGCCAGGGAATAGAACATCTGCCCGTTCGGCCGGACATGGTCGAACCTTGCGACCGTCTCTCTGGTCCGTCTGTCGGCACATGTTGCCAGAGACTTGTTATTTACAAGTTCCTTGTATCCGAGGTCCTTCCTGACCTTATTGATCGCCGTAACGACCTCGGTGCCGAGTCCCGAATCACTCTCACCGTTGATGTATATGCAGCACTTCCCGACATCAAACTCTTCCGGAGTGATGTACGGGGTCGGCTCCGGTGTGGGCGTTGCGTTCGGATCTTCCGTCGGGGAAGGTGACAGCTCATCGGTAGGCGTCGGAGTCGTTGAACCAAACGGATCCGTGCTTCCGTCTGAAAGAGGATCGGTTACCACGTCTGGGCTTTCCATGGACGAGATATCAATGGCAGACGGTGCATTCCTGTCGGTACTTATGCTCCTTGTCTCGGGAACCTTTGTGGGTGCCTGTGTGCCGTCTTCTCCTGTGGGAGATGTTCCTTCAGCGCCGGGCTCGCCGCTGCTTCCGGCATTTTGAGCACTATCCCCGTTTACGCGGTCAAGTGCCGCCCGGATATATTCGTCATATGCATCCGCCGCAGGCTCCTCCTGTGTCTCGTCGGCCGTCCCGGCCGCAGCATCCTCTGCCGCCTCTTCATTACATCCGGCAAGCACAAGGCTTAACGCAAGGCACATTATCATTAATATTGTCGGGAACGTGTTGTTTTTCTTCATTCTACTCGCAAGTGCATTTTCAGCTTATGATCTGCAGCTGATCTGCTTCGGATCAGCTTCGGATTTACTTCAGATGGCCGGGCTGAAAGAGCTTGACCAGCTTAAATACAGGATTTTCAAACCTTCGCTTTACTTTTTTTAGTTCATCTCTGATATGGATCCCCTGCGGACAATGAGTCTCGCATTTTCCGCACTGTCGGCACTGGGAAGCCATCGATGTCTCGTTCTTCATCGCGGTACACATGAAATACTCGCGAAGACCGTTATAGTAATTCTCAACATAAGATGTGTTATAGGTCTTGAAACACCCCGGAATATCAACTCCCGCAGGGCAGGGCATGCAGTACCCGCAGCCCGTGCATCTGACCTTGATCTTGCGCTCTATCTCTTCTATGACCTTCTCATACGTGTTCATATCATCGGGAGTGAGAGAACCTTCTTCCATTTCCGAAGCTATCCTAATGTTCTCTTTGACCATGTCCATCGAATTCATGCCGGACAGGACGCATGTGACTTCCGGCTGGTTCCACAGCCATTTGAGTCCGAACTCGGCAGGTGACCATCCCGGAGTCATGGTCCTTATCATCTCCTTCGCCTTTTCGGGGATCCCGTTTACAAGGCGTCCTCCCCTTAAAGGCTCCATAATGATGACGGGTATGCCAAGCGCTGAGGCTTCTTTTAACCCTTTTGCCCCCGCCTGCGTGTTCTCGTCTATGTAATTGTACTGGATCTGGGCAAAATCCCAGTCGTACTCATGAAGTATCTTTATGAACATCTCGGAAGAGCCGTGAAACGAAAAACCGACTCGTCTGATACGGCCTTCCTCTTTCTGCTTTATCAGCCACCCCGGTATGCCCCTTTCTACAAGGGCATGCCATGACCTTACATCGGGCAGCATATGCATCAGATAATAATCGACATGATCGGTGCGAAGACGGGTAAGCTGCTCATCAAAACGCTTTTGTGCCTCTTCGACGGATTTCATGAAGTAGTGAGGCATCTTCGTCGCGATGTTTATCTTCTGCCTTACACCAAGCTTTTCTACTGCTTTTCCGAATGCCTCCTCATTTCCGGGATACAGATATGCGGTGTCAAAATAATTGACGCCGTTTTCAACCGCATATTCTATCTCCCGCCCGATCTCGTCCAGGTCAAATCCGTTCCCTTTCTTCGGAAACCTCATGCATCCGAAGCCGAGAGTCGACAGGTTATCGGGATTGTTGATGGTTCTGTACTTCATATTTTCTCCAAAGGAATGTCGCCGCAAGCGGTTCCCCTACATACTTCTATGTAACAGTTCGTGTTCGCGTCCTTTGATAAGGTCTTCCCAGATACGGTCGATCAGAGGATTTTCGTCCGTATAACGTATGCTCGAGAGCTGGTCGACCTGATATATGCCGTCCATGCGGGCCGTTCTGGTGTTGGGGCCCATTGGAACAGGCTGGCCTCCGCCGAGGATGCAGCCTCTTCTGCATGCCATGACCTCGACAAAATCATACTGCGCACGTCCCGCCTTGATATCCTCGAGAAGGTTTGATGCGTTGCGAAGCCCGTGGACAACGGCTATCCTGACCGTCCGATCCCCCAATGTGACCTCGGCATGCTTGAAGCCTTCCTTGCCGCGGATGCCCGAATACCTGATATTCTCAAGCGTCGTATGATCCTTGTCGGGCGACAGATACCGAAGGACCGCCTCCGTAACGCCGCCGGTGATGCCGAAGATCGAAGCACCTCCCGATGCCATTGAAAACGGCATGTCGCATGCTTCGCTTGTAAGGTTTTCGAACTTGATCCCGACCTGTTTGATCATACGTATGATCTCCTGGGTCGTGATCACGATATCCGTATCCTGCCGTCCGTTCGTATGATTGTCAGGACGCAGTATCTCGGCCTTCTTGGCCGTACACGGCATAATGGCAACGATATATGTCTCTTTGCCTTCCTCTTTGTCCCGTTTTGCAAAATACTCTTTGATCACGGGAGAGAACATGCTCATAGGAGAACGGCATGTGCTTATGTTCTTGGTAAATTCGGGATATCGGTTCTCGCAGAACTTCACCCAGCCGGGGCAGCATGACGTAAACAGCGGCAGGTTTTCTCCGCTTTCAAGCCTCTTGGCAAATTCGCGGGATTCTTCCATAACCGTAAGATCCGCGCCGAAGTTCGTGTCATATACTTCGTCAAAGCCCATGATGCGAAGTGCCTTGACGAGCTTGCCCATAGTGTTCTCACCCTTGGGAAGGTTGAACTTGTCACCGACTGCAACCCTGACTGCGGGAGCTATCTGTGCAACGACGCGCTTTTTCGGGTCTTCTATCGCATCCCAGACTTCGGTAACGTTCGTCCTTATCGAGATCGCGGCGGTAGGACAGACAACGGCGCACTGTCCGCATCCGACGCAGTCCGTATCGCAAAGCTGCTTGTCAAACGCGGGCGTGATCTGCATCTTGGATCCCCTGTAGGCAAAATCGATCGCGCCAACAGCCTGGTTCTCGGAACATGTCCTGACGCAGTCGCCGCAAAGTATGCACTTGTTCGGATCGCGCACGATGCACTTCGAGCTCATGTCGATCGGAAGTTCTTCCTTCTTGTTAAGGAACCTTACGGCATGCACGCCTACACGGTATGCGAGGCTCTGAAGCTCGCACATCCCGTTCTTGGTGCAGGTCGTACAGTCCCTGCAGTGAGCCGAAAGCAGCAGCTCGATTATCAGTTTTCTGTACTGCTGGAGCTTCTTCGTGTTCGTGTGGATGACCATTCCAGCCCGGGGCTGCTCTGAGCACGATGCGAACATCTTGCCCTTGTCATCCTCGACCATGCACATCCTGCACGCACCGTAAATGGACAGATCCGAGTGATAACAGAATGTTGGGATATCGATCCCTGCTTTTCTGATCAGCGAGAGTATGTTCTTCTCGCCTTCCATCGGCACCTTGATGCCGTCAATTGTCATATAATCCATAAGATCCTCCCGGATGAGCCCTGGCTATGAAAGTGATATGGCGGAGAAAGGACAGTTTTCGGCACAGGCTCCGCACTTGATACATTTACTCTGGTCGATCGTGTAGGGGGATTTGAGTTCCCCGGTTATAGCACCGACAGGACAGTTTCTGGCACATTTGCTGCATCCCTTGCAAAGTGCGGGATCTATAACATAACTTGAAAGTGCCTTGCAGGTGCCGGTCCTGCATTTTTTGTCCCTTACATGCTCCTCATATTCTTCCCTGAACACACGCAGGGTAGACAGTACGGGAAGGGCGGCTGATTTGCCGAGGCCGCAAAGTGCAGTATCGGATATAGCCTTTCCGAGCTCTTCAAGAAGATCGAGCTGCTCCATCGTTCCGCGTCCGGCTACGATATCTTCGAGTATCTCGAGCATCCTCATCGTGCCTTCCCTGCAGGGCACACACTTGCCGCAGCTCTCGTTCTGTGTAAAGTTCATGAAGAACCTTGCCACTTCGACCATGCATGTATCTTCGTCCATGATGACAAGACCGCCGGAACCTATCATCGCACCCTTGGCCTTTAAGGAGTCAAAATCAAGCGGAACGTCCAGATCTGCCGATATCAGACAGCCTCCGGAGGGCCCTCCGATCTGCACCGCCTTGAAGGCTTTGCCTCCCTTGATGCCGCCGCCTATATCGTAAATGATCTCGCGCAGCGTCGTTCCCATCGGAACTTCGATAAGCCCCGTGTTGTTGATGCTTCCGGTCACCGCAAAAGCCTTTGTTCCCGGGCTCTTTTCGGTACCTATCGAATGATACCAGTCTGAGCCGTTTATGATGATCATAGGCACATTTGCGTATGTCTCAACGTTATTGAGCACGGTAGGCTTGCCGAACAGGCCCTGCTCGACCGTACGGGGCGGTTTGGTCCTCGGCATGCCTCGCTCGCCTTCGATCGAAGCCGTAAGCGCACTGCCCTCGCCGCAAACGAATGCTCCCGCACCCTTGTTGATATGAAGCCTCATCGAAAATCCCGAACCGAGTATGTTATCACCGATAAGCCCGGCCTCCTCGGCCTGGGCGATCGCAGTCTTAAGACGCGATACGGCAAGCGGATACTCCGCACGGACATAAATATATCCTTCATCTGCGCCGACCGCATACGCAGCGATCAGCATACCCTCTATCATCTTGTGGGGGTCGCCTTCCATGACTGATCTGTCCATGAAAGCTCCCGGATCTCCCTCGTCACCATTACAGACGATATACCTCTTGGTCTCGGCCTGGCGTGCGACCTGGCGCCATTTGTAGCCGGTCTGGAATCCGCCGCCTCCGCGGCCGCGAAGGTTGGAATCATATATACAGTCGATGACCTCTTCGGGTGTCATCGTAAACAGTGCTTTTTCAAGTGCCTTGTATCCGCCGAATGCCAGCGATTCCTCGATATGCTCCGCGCCGATATGTCCGCAGTTCTTAAGGACCAGACGCATCTGCTTGGCATAAAATGGTATATCCTCCTGTGCGGGGTATGTGACCCCGTCCATGCTGTAAAGGAGCCTCTCGACCGGCTTGCCGCCCTTTACGGTCGTATTGTATATCTCCTCACAGTCTTCGGGCTTGACCTTTATATACAGGAAATTGTAAGGCTCTATGCGAACGAGCGGTCCCATCTCGCAAAAGCCGTGACATCCGCTTTTTTGAACATCGATGTCGGTGTGCGCGACCTCTTTTCCGAACACTATCTCGGCGTCGGGGTCTGTACCGCAAAGGCTGCACATCTTCTCATATATCTTCTGCGAGCCGCCCGCAAGGCAGCCGGTTCCGGCACATATGAGTATTCGGCACTTTATGTTTGCGATCCTGTCTTCGGAATTCTTTCTTGCGGTTAAAAGATCTTCGCGGGATGATAATCTGTTCATGCTTCCTCCTCCCTGATCTTTTTGATCGTCTCGGAAACCTTGTCAGGCGTCATAGCGGGATGAACCTCGTCATTTACGGTCATGACGGGGGCCAGTCCGCATGCGCCGAGGCACGATACGGTCTCGACCGTGAACATCATGTCGTCGGTCGTATGCTTCTTGTCAGACAGTCCCAGTTCCTTGTAGAGCCTCTCCAGTATGAGCGTACCCTTTCTGACATGGCATGCGGTACCGTCGCACACTTTGATTACATACTTTCCCTTGCTGTCAAATGAGAAGTTCTCGTAAAATGTCGCAACGGAATATGCCTTGGCCTCGGTGATGCCGATGCACTTTGCAACATATGACAGAAGTTCCGGCGGGATATACCGGTATTCGGTCTGAATATCCTGCATTATCGGAATAAGAGATTCCTTCCCCTTACCGTGTTCTTTTATGATCTCATCAGCTTTGTCGTAATATGACTTATCGAGCATAGTGCCTCCTATCTTTGCCCGGCCAAACCCTATCCAACTATTATACCATTAATATCATGCCCTTGTCTCTATAAGGGGGCCGCCCTTCTTATCAAGGTAATCCCCGGTAATGGTCACCCTTCCGATGTTCTCATCCTTCGGGATCTCATACATGATATCGAGCATGATATCTTCGATTATGGAGCGAAGCGCCCTGGCTCCGGTATCCTTCTCCTGTGCCTTTTTGGCGATCGATAAAAGCGCATCGTCGGTAAATACCAGATCGACCTCATCCATCGACAGGAGCTTCTGATACTGCTTGATTATAGCATTCTTGGGCTCTTTTAATATATCAACGAGCATCTCGTCGGAAAGTCCCTCCATCGTGCATATCACGGGAAGACGGCCTACGAACTCGGGTATCATGCCGAACTTCTTGATATCTTCCACGGTCACTTCCGACAATATGTCTTTTCTCTTGTCGAGTGTATCCTTTAATTCCGCATTGAATCCGATCGATGTCTGTTTGCGGAGCCTCTGCTTGATGATCTCGTCAAGATCCGGGAAAGCGCCGCCGCACACGAACAGGATGTTTCTTGTATCGACCGTGGCAAGAGGCACCATCGCATTCTTGGAATTGGCTCCGACCGGAACCTCGACTTCGGAGCCTTCAAGGAGCTTGAGCATTCCCTGCTGCACGCTCTCTCCCGAAACATCCCTTGAATGGGAGTTCTTCTTCTTGGCGATCTTGTCGATCTCGTCTATGAAAATGATGCCTGTCTCGGCCTTGTCAACGTCGTTATCCGCCGCAGCCAGAAGCTTTGATACGACCGATTCGATATCGTCGCCTATATAGCCCGCTTCCGTAAGGCTTGTCGCATCGGCTATCGCAAGCGGGACATCCAGAAGCTTTGCGAGCGTTTTTACAAGATAGGTCTTTCCGCATCCGGTAGGGCCGATAAGCAAAACGTTTGATTTTTCGATCTCGACGTCCCTTAATGCTTCACCGAACTCTTCGGGCGCCATGGTCTCCGAAGCAACCCGCTTGTAATGATTGTAAACGGCCACCGACATGATCTTCTTGGCTGTCTCCTGGCCGACGACATATTCGTCGAGAAGTTCCTTGATCTTGTGGGGAAGCGGGATGTTCTTGATATCTATGACAGGCGGCTTCTTGGCATCCTTGTCCTTCTTCCTCTTCTCGGCGGGGGACCCGAACATCATCTTCTGCAGATCCGCCATATTTAAAAATCCCACGTTTGGCAGTCCGAAGCCTCCTGCAAACCTTACCTTGTCGGGATCCTTATCGGGATCTTGGGCCGGGGTCTTCTCCGGAGCTGTTCCCGGGGCTTCTTCCGGCGCATCGCAGGGCTCGGTCGTCGCCTCCTTTTCCGGATCGCTGTCAGGCGATGTACCCGTTTCCTCTTTGCCAAAAGCAGGATCCTTGGTATGGTCCTGAGTAAAACTCTGTGAAAAGAACGGCTCGATATTATCGGAATTCCTGGTAAACGTTGTCAGTTTTTGTGCGAGGTTCATCGCATTGTTCATACATGAGCTGCATACCTTTATGCCGCCCGTTACCGGAATGAGCGGTCCGGCATCCGAGCTGCTCCTTCCGCACAGATCGCAGAACTCTTTTATCTCACCCATATGTGTTATCTCCAGTGTCTGTAAAAATATTTGGGGCTTGCCGTACAAAATAGCACAAGGCCGTGCGGCAGCCTGTCATACCTTTTTCCGAGCCTGTACCCGCAGAGCCTGAACGCACACGCTATGGCAAAAGGTATGAAATACAGAGGCCTTTTGGCCTTTTTAAAATACGCGAACGCAGCCTTTGCATAAGATCTGCCCTCTGATTCCGAGGAAATCCCCCCGAAGGCTTCGGGGTGCATTGCCTGTGATACGGCAAGGTCGAAGTTTCTGTGAAACTGCTGCATGTTCGTGTAATTATGAGAATGGTATACCTTGGCATCGGCCGCATAGGCGATGGAACAGCCGCTGTCGATGATGCGTCTTGCAAATACCATATCCTCGTTAAATATCATATCCGTTGGGAACTTTCCGAGCCTCTCGAATACCGTCCTGTCATACATCGCACATGCATTCGAGCAAAAGAAGGTCTTAATCCCGAGCCTGTCTAGGTCGGCAAGTGATTTTACGGCCGAGCTTTCAGGATAATTGAACTGCCTCGAGAACTTCTCGGAAAGAGATGCATTATCATCCGCAAGCTGCCTGGCATATACGGCCGCAACATTATCCTGCTCAAGGGCTTTTTGCATGTTTGCGATAAGCTCGGTATCTGCGGGAACGGCATCCATCGTCATGAAAAGAAGGGCGTCGGCGCTGCTCCCCTTTGCTCCCTCATTTCTGGTCCTTCCGTGATCGAATTCGTCTTCGGTGATGTTTATGACATCAACGCCCGAAAGCACGTCCTGCCTTCCTGCCATAAGAGTATCAAGGTACCGCTTCTCGGTATTGATGATAACGATCCTTGAGGGAGGTACGGACTGCTTCTTAAGGGCATCAAGAAGGGAGATGAGCTTTTCGTCCGGTTTGTATGTGGGTATGATTACATCAGTACGCATTCTTGTTGATAAATCCCCTGAAGATGGTAAGGATCAGGATCTTGATGTCAAATTCCAGAGTCCAGTTCTCGATATAGAACAGATCGTGCTCGATCCTGTGCTCGATAGACGTGTCACCCCTGAATCCGTTGATCTGCGCCCATCCCGTAAGACCGGGGCGGACCTGGTGCTTGATCATGTAGCGCGGTATCTCTTCCCTGAACTTCTCGACAAACTGGGGCCTTTCGGGACGCGGTCCGACAAGCGACATCTGCCCGACCAGTATGTTGAACAGCTGGGGCAGCTCATCAAGGCTCGTGCGGCGAAGGAATCTTCCGACCTTTGTGACCCTGGGGTCATCCTTGGTAGTCCATCCCTTTGCCTCGTCAGACTCGTCCTGCTCGACCATTGTCCTGAACTTGTACATCCTGAAAGGCTTGTTATGAAGCCCGACGCGCTCCTGGGCAAAGATAACGGGACCGTCGCTCGTAGCCTTTATGAGTATGGCGGATACAAGCATGACCGGGGATGCGATGACAAGGCCGATCGCAGATCCTATGATATCCATCGTGCGCTTTGCAAACCTGTTGAGAGTGTTCGACAAAGGGATACGGCGGATATTGATTACCGGAAGTCCCTGGATATCCTCGGTATAGGGGCGGTTCGGTATGATGCCCGCATAATCGGGGATGAACTTGGTATGAACGCCTGATTTTTCGCACAGGTTGACTATCTCCTTAAGCCGGCCGTACTGGCCCAGAGGAAGCGTGATCGCGATCTCGTCGAGCTTGTTCTCGGGAAGGATAAGAGGAAGGTTATCGATCGTGCCGAGCACCCTGACACCCTTGTATTCGGTACCTCTTTCCGTATTGTCGTCCAGTATGCCCCTTATGACATATCCCCACTGGGGATTGAGGGAAACCTTGGAGATATAGCTTTCCGCAGAGCCCGAATAACCGATCAACAGTACGTATTTGAGGTTATATCCTCTCTTCCACCAGAACATCATGAGCGCACGCATGAAGTTTCTGACCGCCGTCTCAAGGCAGATGCACACACCCCAGAAGATGAAAATCATCTGTCTGGAAAAGTCGGGCTGGTTGATCAGGTACAGAACCATCATGAACAGCAGCGCACCTACCGTGTTGGCCTTTATAACGTTAATGAGTTCCCTTTTTCTGCCGGAAGCCCTCCTTGTGCTGTACAGATCCATCTGAGTGTACAGTATCAGATAGCCCGGAAGCAGGAAATACAATGCCGTCATATATGTTCTTGCAGGCAGTCCCTCCTCATAAAGGAGCAGTCCGCTCTCGAACTTTAGGAACCATGCGAACAGATAGCTCGCAACTATGACAAATCCGTCTATGATCAGCGTCAGCCTGTTTATAAGTCTCTGATTATCCCTTATCATGGTAACCTCATACCATATGTTCTGTCCGCGTATGCGGCCTAGCCGCATATGCGCCTTATCATGTTAAGCCACAGTTCGAGCTGGATCAGGCAGTACCTGCCGGTATCCCTCAGCCTGTGCCTTGGTCTTGTGCCACCGGTACACAGTCCAAATCCCTGCCCCAGTCCTGCAAGATAGTCGCCCCCGTATCCTTTTGCGGTAAAAAATACAGCTTTTATGACCATGCCCGCTAGAAGGAAGGGAATATTGATTATTATCTGGAGCACAGGCATGTTCTTGTAAATGACATATATGCCGTTTGCCGCAGCCTGTCTTATCTTGTAAGGATTATGCCTCGAGCCGGTCGTGCCGCTCCCGGCATGCAACACCACGGCCTTCGGAGCATAAATGTTCCTGTATCCCGCTATCCTGGCCCTGTAGCCGATGTCGACATCTTCAAGGTAGGATACATGTGCCTCGTCAAACCCGCCCAGGCTGTCAACAAGATCCTTCCGGTAGATGGCAGCACCCGCGCAAGCGGAAAAGATGCGCGCAGGATTGTCATAACGGCCTGCCGGGCTGTCCTTTCCGAGCGAGAACGCCCATCCGAGTGCGCAGTACAGATCCCCCGCGCTGTCGATAGTCGACGGATCATCCATCCGAAGCATCTTTGCTGCCGCCGAAAACACCTCGGGGTGAGGGTCTATAGCCTTGTACAGTTCCTCGGTAAATGAAGGCTCCGCCTTGGTATCGTTGTTTAACAGTATCACGTATCTGCCGGCGCACTGCCTGATGCCTTCGTTTACCGCACGGCAGAACCCGTAGTTCCTGTCAAGCTTTACAAGCTTGACCATATCGTATTCTTCGCATATCTTCTCGGATCCGTCCGTCGATCCGTTGTCCACCACGATGACATCTGCGACCATCGTCTGCGCCGCAAGGCTGTCAAGACAGTCCTTTAAGTACTTTATTCCGTTGAAGTTGGGTATAACTATGCTTACTTCTCTCATACGCCTCTTCGGGAGAAAACGGCCTTCGGAGTGTAATATATGTCATAGCCTTCCTTGAGCCTTATCCACGATCCGGATGTGGTCACGGCTTCACGCCGAAGGAGCACGCAGTCGTTTGAGTATCCCTTAACGAGCCTGTCCAGGTTAGCCCTGTGCATATATCCGGAAAAATGCCTTCCGAGTCCGGCAAACATCGGCACCATATTCCCGTTGTCATCGATGTCAAAACCGGCGCTCTCGACCTTTTTGTCCTTCCCTATGATCTTGCCGGTCACGGCACCTACGTTGCTGTGTCTCATGCAGCCCATCATATCCGCTATATACTCGTTATTGAGCGGCATCAGCGATGATGAGAGCACCATGACAAATTCGCTGTCAAGCTTTGCGGGATCAAGTTCCTCCGTTTTTATGCGCATCACCGGGCGGTGATATCTCTCGTAGCCTATCCTGAAAAAGCCCAGATCCGGGGAATCCGTGACCTTTGCCTCGATCCCGATCCTCTTTAAGTGGTCTGTGACCGCGCGCTTTCCCGCCTCATATGCGTAAAGCTTGGCATCGGGATTTTCGGCGGTGGAGCCTTCCGAACTCCTCCAGTGATAGAGGATCTTCGGAACATGCAATATCTGGTCGCGCCGAAGCCCTTCCGTGCACCTTAATATAAAATCATGATCCTGGGCTCCGTCGTATCCGCTCCTGAAGCCTCCGACGCCCTTTGCCACGTTCGTATCCGCAACAAAGAAATGGCATACATAATTGTTGGTGCAAAGAAGCACAGGGTCAAAATCGGGCTTTTCATGAGGATCGAAATACTGACTGCCGTCCTCGCTGATCTTGTCCTCATCGGTATAAACGGCTGCCACCTTTATGATCGAATCCGCCTGTCTGGCCTCGTTCTCTTTTTCCTCTATGGCACACATTATATCAAACAGTGCCGTTATCTCCAAAACATCGTCATGATCGAGCAGACCGATGTAATCGCCGTCAGCACGTTCGAGCGCCGCATTGGTATTGGACGCTATCCCGTTATTTACCGGAAGGTGAACGTAGGTGACCTTATCGGATATGGCACCATAGGTATCACGGCATATAAGGGTATAATCCTCCATAAAATCACGGACGATATCCCTTCTGGACTCATCCGAGCTTGCATCCGCGATTATCAGCTCCCAGTTCCCGTATGTCTGGTCGCCCACCGAATGCAGCATGGCCGTAAGCATATCGGGATCGGTCTCGTAAACCGGGACGAGGATGCTGAACTTGTACGGATTATCGAATCTGCGCATCTTCTGCCGCAGGACAGTCGCGTCGTCGACAACCGGAGGCTTATATCCTTCTTCGCTTCTGTTGCGCGAGATCCGCTCAGCTGCCTTTTCAAGCGTGCTCTTTAATCCGTTCCTCTTAAAATAGCTGATCCCTCTTTTAAAGTAATTCCTGTTTGAACCCATCACAGATCACAGTCCTGTATTTTTAAACTGCTCAAGTTCTTCGGGGGTGCCGAGAACATGAACATCTTTTTCGTCGATCAGGCTGATCGAAACCTTCATCCCGAGCGATATCATGTGGTTATAAAGCGGTGCCACGTATTTCTCGCCCTTTTCGAGATTTTCCCCGGTGGAATAGTACTCTTTGTACATCCGCTCATAAAGAGAGCAGGAGGAGAAATAGTAGGCCCCGAGCGTGCAGTTGTCGGAAATGCGCTGTTTTTCCCTGACCTCAGTTGCAAGTCCGTTACTGTCTGTTGCGACAAAACTCCAGTGATCGCCGGGGGCGTTAAAGCAGGGGATAAAACCGTCCCCCCTGATATCCTCCGGCCTCATGGATCCGGCCTTCACATATGTATCGATGTTATAGATCATGAGTGGATCGTCCCCTCTCCAGTAAGGAGCCGCAAGAAGTGCGGTAGTAGCCTGCCCGTCGGTGGCGTGGTCTATCTCAATGACCTTTATGTCTGAAGGATCTGCAAATGAAGAGGCCTCTTTTCGTATAAAATCAGCCGCATCATCCTCACGTCTTACGATAAAGTACCAGCTGCCATTGTCTGCAAACGCCTTCAGGCTTTTCATCGACCAGGAAAACAGCGTCCTGCCGTGTGCCGTGATCTCATATTTGGGCATGTCATATCCGGCCTTTTTAAACCTTGTGCCAAGGCCTGCCATCGTGATGACTATCTGCATCGGTCTCTCCTTACGATCTCGTCAAGCTCATCGACCGACTTTTCCAGGAACTCGGAGGGCCTTACGGTCCTGTCGTCGACGTAGAAGCCGTGATGACCCGGCCAGGGCTTGCCGTATATTATCTCATCATAGGGAATATCCCACTTGTCAAGCCATTCCAGCAGTATCTTTGCGGTCCTGGCGTTTATTAGGCCTATATTTCCGTTAAAGGAATTCATGTTGCGGCTCGTCAGAAACACTATCTTCGCCCCGCCCGCCTTGTATTCGCGTATCTTTTCGACCATTTCGGGGTAGGGAACGATATCCTCGTATCTCTCATCTTCCTTTTTGATCGGGCAGAGCGTCCCGTCAACATCAAATACAAATGTCAGATCTTCGTACATCATTTATTCTCCAGACTGTCCATGATAGCAAGTGCATTAAGCACAAATCCGAACACCTTCTTCGGCCTGTCCATATGAAACGGCAGCATCGACAAAAACAGGGATGTCTCATACAGGCGGATAAGTGCCAGGTCGACGCCCGAATCTTTTAACTTTTCCTTAAATATCGCTACCTTCTGCCTATTGTCGGCATCGACCCTGACCTTTGCCTGCATGTTCTCATCAACGTAAATCTCATAAAGATCACTGTTGAAGTAGTCATAATGGCCGCAGATCGAATGCGAGAGCTTGGCTATATCGTAATAAGGATCCATGTAAAGCTCGTCTTCGGTCAGTGCTCCCTTCGGATCTACAAGCACCATGAGCGAATCGGCACCGGAAAACAATATGTTTGAAAAGCACAGGTCTCCGTGGCTGACCGTCCTGACATGGTCGAACGGGACATTTGTCCGCATCCTGTCATAAAGATTTACGTATCTTGTTACTATCGCATCTATATCCTCATAACCGGTGAGCGCTTTAATGTTTTGCGCCAGCTCCCCGTAGCCGTCCATGGTCTTGAGCTGGCGGATCCTGTCATATATCTTTGTCACATACAGCCTCTTTGCTTCGGCCTCATATTCCATAGCGGTCACGGGTTCGCTCTTCCTATGGGATAAGAACCAGAAGAGCTGTCCCATTATCTCGGAAAACTCGGCAAGGGTTATCGAGCCGTGGACATACCTTATGGCAAGATCGGTCATGAAATAGCGCTGCATCCTGTAGCTTGCGCCGTCCTCGTCCTCGCGATAGTCAAAAGGCCTTGCAAACCACTGCTTCATATCATCCGGGAGCAGGCCGTAAAATGTATATTCGGCCTTTATCTTGCTCTTTTTGGCCGATGACTTGACGAGAGTATATCCGTCCTCCGAGAGCGAATTGAAGAACCTGGCGTCGAACCCTCCCGTAATAAATGAACGGAATGCCGACACTTCCGACAGGTCGGTAAAGGCGTCGCTTTTTATCGGGGTGTAGTTTTCAATATCATCATATGAGGAGGCAAGGTATGACTGTGCGTCTTTAAAGATAACGCATGCTATTCTATCCCGGTGTGTTATTTTATAATTCTCGTGTGCATACCCTGCTTTGTATACAATCGTCTCTAATTCCTTTAAATTCGCTATTCCGAAGTCGGAGTAGTATAGAATAACAGGTGTGTTTCTAAGGCTTGCGAGTTCACGGGAACCTGCATCGTAAAATGCTTCCACGGTGTCCATCGCAAGGAATGCATCCGCAACTCTGTCCCTTAAGGTCTTTCTCTTATAGATAGTCCGGCCGAAGGACTTGCCTCCTGTTATTCCCGCTATATCCCTTCCGGGTTTTCTTGAGTCATCATAGATAACGGCTACTTTTGGCATATCATTTTATCCCTTTTGCTCTTCGTTTTGAAAGGATCAGGTACCTTATCGTAAATATGATCGTCAGGGCTGCGATGACCGCAGCCGAGCACAGGGTGTACAGCTGTTTTGTGTCATAACTGCTTCCGGATACGATCGATTCTATATACACGCCGAAATCGGATACCGAAAAGCTCTTTCCGCACAGATGTGCAAAACCGGCCAGAACCGCCATCTCGGCTGTCCAGGCCGCCAGCGAGAACAGAAACAGTATTCCGTAGCGTCCCGTGACAAGCCCGCTTGCGTATTCGTACCACCGGTTTACCTTCTCAAGGCCCGCAAGAGCCATCATGGACCTTTTCGAGTCCCTGGAGGTTATGATATACCTGTTCAGGAACGAATATGACGGCAGAAAGACCCTGTATGCTATCAATACGACGACAAGGAAGGCCGTAAGGAGCAGTGTCGGAAGGGTTACCTGTTTGGTTATAAGGAGCTGGTAGGGTAAGAGTATCAGTACCAGCGCCAGTGTATCAAAGAACCTGTCTATGAGCACGGAGAAAAACCCGGTCCTGAATCCGTCCGATATCCTGCCGAACACCGCTATCCTGTATATCTCGCCCAGCTTATAAGGTATCAGAAGGTTAACAAACGTTGTGCGAAGGTATGCGGGCACAAACCTGTCAAAGGATACCCCGCTGTCCATCACGATAAGGTAGAGCCTCATCATCTTGATCAGGTGAACTAGCAGGAAACCCAGAAGTATTGCTGATCCCGCAACTATCTTCATACCGGATCAGCCTCGTATCTTTCTATGATCCTGTCCCTGTAATCCTTCGTTATGACCGAAGGATCGGCATAATAGTCTTTCAGCATGCGAAGGACCTTCACAGCCTGGTCAGCCATCTTGACATTAGATACCTGGTCGTCCTCCCTCCAGCTTATCGGGTAGAACTTGATATCGTGTCCGTAATACTCGGACGCCATGATCATCGCATAGTTGAACATCAGATCATCCGGAAACTTCTCGTAGAACCTGTCCCTCAGCATGTCGGTCGAGTAGATGTTAAGGCCTGAGCCCAGATCATATATACGTCTTCTTGTCACAAATGCGAAGAGAAAATCATATATGACGTTTCCGAACGTTCTGAAACGGGAATATCCTTCAAGTTTGGACCCTCTCATGAACCTTGCGCCGAGAACGCAGTCATGTTTTCTGTAATACCGCTTTGCCAGTACCGGAAGGAAATCCGATAGGCATCCCTGGTCATCCCCGTGAAGCACTATGATATGGGTATATCCGTGCTCTATGGCATAGGAAAAGGCAACCTTATGGGAGCCGCCAAGGCCGTAGTTCTCCCTGTTCCGAAGCAGGGTGATCGGAAGATTGGCATGGGCTCTCATAAATGAGGTCACGGCCTCCTCTGTTTTGTCGGTGCTGCGGTTGTTTACGACAATGACTTTTGTGATCATCGACATTATCGCCGGATCGAGCTGGTCCAGGACGCGGACTATCTGGTTTTCGCAGTTATATGCCGGTATGAACAGCAGTATTTTGTCGTTTTCCATCGTTTTACCTCCAATATCGGTTGCGTCAGTATATATCGTCGATGTTCAGATCGGTAAGATCGAGCGGATCTTCCATTCTGTCCTTATCGGCTTCTTCGACCTTTTCGTCTCCGGTTTTTCCATCTCCTGATCCTTCATCCCCGGATTCTTCATCGTCCGCTGTGGCATCCTCGGGATAGATGTATCCGCCTTCCCTGTAGTCGTATACGATCATTTCCTCGTTATTCTTTGTATAGTACGCAACGGAATCAGCAGATCTCATCCCGACAAGGTTTAGCACGTGCTGGTTATAATGGTACTGGTCACGCATGAACTCGGTGCTGACCTTGGTAAGTATCGTGGTGGCTATCGCATAATACCCGCTCTCGCGGCATATCTGCTTCTGGACGTCTATGATCTTCAGGAATATATCCCTGTAATCTATCGTCCGACCGGGCATTATGAGGAAGACCTTCTGCAAACCGCCTATAAAGAGCGGCCTCATGATAGTATCTAGGTTGCTCTTATATACTTCCGGATCGGTCCCCTCGATCGCATCCGACTCTCCGTGAAGCCACAGGGCGTACATATGGCCGATCTTATACCCGTTATCGTTAAGAAAGCTTTTGGCGGTGTTAAATCTTGCGGTAACATCATCCGTAACACCGGGCAGCATCCACCGGCTCATATCCGTTGCGCCCATAGATATCGATACCGCAATGACCTTTCGGCCCGTAAGCTCATGGTATCTGTTGACGAACGCGGATACAAGAGACCCTTTCTTGGCTCCGGGGTATTCGTACAGTCCGGAAGGGTTATTCTCGTTTACTCCGAAAGGCTCGGTTATCGGATAAAGCTTTGTCGGATCGGAAACCGCCCTGAATTCCTCACCCGCATCAGGAGATACATACGGCGCAAGTGCGGCATCGCCCGCTGCTCCGGACATGTTGGACTGTCCCATGAACAATATGAGGTCGACCTCTTCCGCCTGTTTGCCGGCCTCCTGATCATCCGGGGTCATGGCGGCTGTTTCCTGATCTGCGGACTCTTCCGTTTTCCCGGTCGCCTCCTGATCCTCTGCAGCCTTACCGGTATTTTCCGATATCGTACTTTCTTTTGTATTATCTGCTGCGGGGGAGCCTGCATCGTCCGATGAGCACCCCGAAAGAAGCACGGCAGCAGTAAAGACTACCGCTAATACTGTAATTATCCTATTTTTCATTTATCTTTCTTCTTTTCAAGCGTCATTTTTCTGGAAATGAAGTTATATACCATGACAACGCCGGTCGCAAACATCTTGACAGCGGCTGTTACCGCCGAGGGGTATGACTTTACCGCCCACGGTGCTGCTGCATTGCATGCGATGACACCGAAATACAGTATCAGCTCGTTTATGCCAAGGCCAATGGCCGACAGAAGGGCAAATATGGCAAATTCCTTCTTGCGGTCAAGGTCGTCCCTCCGCTCGAAAACGAACTTCATGCTCATGAAATAGTTGAAAACGAGCGAGATACAAAAGCCGAAAAGGCCTCCGACAGTGGCAGCGCCTGCCACATCCATCCCGAAAGCCCTGCAAAGTGCCGAAACACCGAGCGTTATGACAAAGTCTATAACAAAGGACAGTCCGCCCACCACACCGAACTTCAGTATCTGGGCGAACAGTTTCTTTCTCTTATCCTGTTTTGATATCACATTTTCTTCCATCATCTATCCCCTTATCGATCCGTCTTTCCTTATCGATCTTACCCCCTTTATCGTTGCTGCGATCGTAAACAGATAATATGTTATGCCCACGATCAGCTTTGAGGCCGCATTCTCATCAAATATCCGAAGGACGAAACATAGCATGAACATAAGGAGTGCATACCATATGAACATGATACAGTCCCGGCGGCCGCTCTTATCATCCTGAATATCTCCCGGATATTGCCTTACAAACATCGCTGCGGCCGCGGAAAATACGAAGAAATCGTATGTTCTGTGATATGTTATCACAAGCGACCACAATATCAGTATCGAAAACAGGAGATTTGCGGCGTCTTCCGGCATCTTTAAGGCCAGATACAGCAGTAAGGCCGCAATGATAACCGCCGCAGCCGCATACAGCCCCTGCGGAAGAAATACTCCGAGATCTATCCCGCCTTCAGATGCCAGGACCGATGCAACCTTAAGCGGTGCCGTTATCAGGTATATAAAGCTCTTCCCCAGCCAGACGGCGGCAAATGCCGTCATTATCACATGTATCATCACCGAGGCCGCAAACTCCCTGTACCTTTTCCTGAAGAGAAAATACAGGACAAGAGGTGCGGTAAGCGTGTACTTGAAGTACGAGACCGCCAGGCAGAGCGTGATGCCGGCAGATCTCATCAGGCCCGCCCGGTCACCGGGGTGCCTGTCGATAAATACCGCAAGCATAAAGAAAAAGAAGGCGAATAATGTATGCTGCCCTACACCGAGCTGGTTGCGGTACGGTGTTCCTGCGATCATAAGGAGCATCACTGCCGCAAAATCCGTCCTGTCCGAGTGCTCAAAAAAGGTCCTCCCAAGGAGCCATATGATCCCTGCGGTAAATCCGATGTTAAGCACTGCCCATACGATCTTTGCCGCCTGCGGCGAAAAGACTGTCATCGGTGCAAGAAGCATAAGGAGTGACGGAAACTGGTTGGCCTCCATCTTCTGCTTAAGGCCTCTGTCGGTAAACATCCTGTAAAACCGGTCGAGTGGCTCTATACCGGCTGTCCGTGAAGGCTCTAGCGACAGTTCATAAGGATCCAGCCGCATCGTGAGCGCTTTTGCGGCATCCCACTGGAAATCCTGGGAAAACTCCGCAGCGTTCTGCAGTCCTTTGATGACCGAAACAAGAGCAAGAGCCGCCAGCATAACAAGCACTGTGGCCCTTAAGGCTTTATTATCCTTCCATTTCCTTAACAACTGCATTCTTCAGACTCTCAAGTTTCTTGCCTGCATCATCAAGGTCCCTGCCCTTTATTCCCATATAGAACTTGATCTTGGGCTCGGTACCGGAAGGTCTTGCGCAACACCAGCTGTCATTTTCCATTTCAAAGTAAAGAACATTCGACTTCGGAAGGCCGGAAGGGGTGACATTTCCGGTTGCAAGATCCGTTATGGTATCCTTCTGGTAGTCCCTGAACTTTAATACCTTCAGGCCGTCAAACTCTTTGGGCGGGTTGGCGCGGAGCCTGTCCATAATGGCCTTTATCTGCTCGGCACCGTCGATCCCCTTAAGTGTTACGGTATGGATGCCCTCCATGTAGAATCCGTACTGTCTGTATATCTTCTTCATCTGATCCCAGACTGTGATCCCGTTATACTTGCACCATGCGGCAACTTCACACAGGCACATTACGGCAACTACGGCATCCTTATCTCTTGCGTGCGTTCCCGCAAGGCAGCCGTAGCTCTCCTCAAGTCCGAACACATACACATAGTTATGATTTTGCTCGAAGAGCTTGATCTGTTCTCCTATATACTTAAACCCTGTCAGAACCTCGATGAGCTTGACGTTATATGCATCCGTCAGAGCATCGGCAAGGTTCGTGGTGACTATCGTCTTGACAAGTGCCGCATTATCGGGAAGCGTACCCATTTTCTTCTTTTCGCGAAGGATATATTCGGCGATCAGCATTCCGGACATGTTTCCGGTAAAGGGCACGTATTCGCCGGTCTCGGTATCCTTTGCGTATATTCCGAGACGATCCGCATCGGGATCGGTCGCAAGGACAACATCGGCATCTTTTTCCTTTGCAAGCTTAAGTGCTAGCTTAAAGGCCTTGGGATCTTCCGGATTGGGATACTCGAGCGTCGTGAACTTCGGATCGGGAAGTTCCTGTTCGGGAACCACGTATACGTGCTTGAAGCCGAGTTCCTGCAGGATGCGTCTTACCGGAATGTTGCCCGTTCCGTGGAAAGGCGTATATACGATCTTGATCGAATCGGCCATCTCTTTGATGATCTCGGGATGTATGATCTGCTTTTTGAGCTCCGCCATGTATTTGTCGTCGATATCGCTGCCGATGACGTTATAAAGGTGCGCGGCGATGGCTTCTTCCTTGCTCATCGTCTTCACATCGTTATAGTCGGTGACCGCTGCTACTTCGGCGATTATGTCGGTATCCCTCGGGGACGTTATCTGTGCGCCGTCCTCCCAGTATACCTTGTAGCCGTTGTACTCGGGCGGGTTATGGCTGGCTGTGACAACTATGCCGGCTGTGCAGGAAAGAGTCCTTACCGCGAACGACAGCTCGGGTGTGGGGCGCAGGGTTTCGAACACATAAGCCTTTATCCCGTTCGCATTAAGGCACAGCGCTGCCTCGTCGGCAAACTGCGGGGACATGAAACGCGAATCATAAGCGATCGCAACACCCTTGTCCTTGGCGTTCTGCTTGATGATATAGTTTGCAAGGCCCTGGGTCGCACGTCTTACCGTATAGATGTTCATCCTGTTGGTGCCGGCGCCGATGATCCCGCGCAGTCCGCCTGTTCCGAACTCAAGATCCTTATAGAATCTCTCCTTTATCTCATCATCGTCGTCCTTGATCTTTGACAGTTCCGCCTTTGTGGCGTCGTCAAAGTATTCGTCCTCACACCAGTATCTGTACTGCTCCATGTAGCCCATAACAAAACCTCCTTATATTGTTTTTGTCTTATCCGACCATGCTCTTCGGGTTGCCCGCAAGAACAAAGTTGGAATGATCGAGTGAAAAGTTCGGGTTAAAATACGGATCTCCGGCATCAAGTTCAGCCTTCCACCGGGATCTGAACAGGTCACATTCTTTTTCATAACGGCCGGCATTTTCAGCCGTTGCCTTATCGGTAACATCCGTGCCTCTTGATGCGGATTCATAGTGAAACAGTTCCGCAAAAGGCGTAAATACGTTTAACAGGCCGCGCCTGCGAAGCTTTAAGCAAAAGTCCACGTCGTTGAGGGCAACCGCCAGATCTTCCGACAGTCCTCCGGCCTCTTCGAAAAGCTGCCTTTTGACCATAAGGCAGGCACCCGTTACGGCAGAGACGTTTTGCGCATAGCACAGCCTTCCCATATATCCGAGATTTTCCTTCGCAAGACCGTAATGAGAATGGCCTGCCGTCCTGTGAGCACCCAGACCTAGCACTATCCCCGCATGCTGGATCGTGTAGTCCGGATAGTAGAGCATGCAGCCGACTGCGCCGACATCGCTCCTCTGCGAGTACATCAGCAGTTCTTCGAGCCAGTTTCTCGTGATCACCTCGGTATCGTTGTTAAGCAGCACTATATGTTCGCCTTTTGCAAATCCTTCGCCGAAGTTATTGATCTTCGAGTAGTTAAACTCTCCCTCGTAGGTTACGACCCTTATCTTCGGATGCTTTTCGAGCGTTTCGTAGTACTGTTTTATCTCTTCGGTCGCGGAGTTGTTCTCTATGATGATGATCTCATAATTTTCATATGACGTCCTGTCGGTTATCGATTCTATGCAGCGCCTCAGATCATCAACATGGTCCTTGTTGGGAATCAGTATCGATATGAGCGGGTTGCCGCAGATGGCGTACCTGATCCTGAAGATCGTCTCAAAGGCCCTGGAACTTTCAATCGAAAAGCCCGAAAAACCGCACGCCTTAAGGTGGGATGCCACGGCACCTTTGGCCGCATCTATCGCATAGCTTTTCGCATTGATGTCGGAAGCGACCGAGCCGGCATGGCTCCTCCAGTAATACAGTATCTTCGGAACATGCACTATGTGTTTTGCAGCCTGTGTCAGGCGCAGTATCATGTCGTGGTCCTGACTTCCGTCAAATTCTGTCCTGAAAGTCCCGACCTTATCGACAAGTTCCTTTGAGAATACCGAAAAATGGCAGATATAGTTGTTCGCACGAAGATTGTCCGGCGCAAAGTCCGGCTTGAAGTGAAGCGTTATCATGTGGTCTATCGACTTGCCCGAGAAAGTGGTCTCGTCGCAGTATATGTAATCGGCATCCTTTTCGCATATCGCCTTCATGTATTCGAAAAGCGCGCAGGGATGCAGGATATCGTCATGGTCAAACAGGCCTATGTAGTCTCCGCCCGCCATTTCAAAACACTTGTTGGTGTTACCCGATATCCCGAGATTTTCGGTCAGTCTCTCATACCTGATCCTGGGATCGTTATAGCCCTTGACGACCTGTTCGACATAGCCGTGCTCACTGTCGGACCCGTCCGCAAGACAGAGTTCCCAGCAGGGGTAAGTCTGCGCGATAACGGACTCTATCATCTCGCGAAGATAGACCTCGGGTGTATTGTACAAAGGAACCAGTATTGAAAAAGTGATCTTTCGGGGAAAGGCAGTCTCCCTCTGGGCCTTAGTCTCTTCGGGGGACGGCATCGACAGCGTACCGTAACTCTTGTACGCCCTCTTTTCGATGATCTTGCTTGCGATCTTCTTCTTCAGATTGGATATGCTTCCGTACCTTCTGATACGGATGAACAGATTCTTCGTATGGCTCCAGACGAGGCGGAAGGGATATACGGCCTTCCATATCATGGAGTTCTTGAGCTTGTCCATCTTATATTCAAGATCTGCAAGCTTTGCCTCGGCATCGACGAGGCTTTCGGTAAGCCGGGCGTTTTTGCACCTTTCCTTCTCGTACAGATCTTTATAATATTCACTCGTCTTTGACAATTCCTCTTCGCGGTTCATATATATCACCCAGAGCCACGCGGCAGCTCTTCATTCCGGTCTTTTTTCGGATAACGACCCCGATCCGGTACCTGATATGCGGATCGATATCGCCAAAGGCTATCCTGCACACAAATCCGGCAAGATTGCTGTTTTCGGCATCGGGGAACACCTCCCCTACATCCCTCCGGTACTTCGGACTCGTTTTGGCTACGATGTATTCCTTCTTCTCGGCATCATCCTCGTCAAGCGGGATCAGGATCACAAACTTCTCGACAAGAGCATTGTCCCAGTTAAGCGACAGGGCCCAGCCCTCGATGACATATGCGTCCTTTGCATCCATTGCGATCCCCCGCTCTATCGAACAGTGATCTATGGACATGGCAACCTTGTCGGATATCCTGCCGGGAAGCTTGAAAAGCTGCTTCGTCCGGTTGCGCCTGTCGGTGACCTGATGGTCAGCAACGACCCCGCTCTTTATTGCAACGGTATCAACATCGAGCCTGTATCCGTAGAAAGGGTCCTGCCCGCCCGAAAGCCACGGGTGCATCGAATACAAAAGCTGCCTTTCGTTCCTAAGCCTTTCGGACTTGTCATCGCTTTCGGTATCCATACCTCTTGCCAGCGATTCATGGTGGGTCATCGCAACGTCGCATAAGACCACGTTAAAGAAACCGTTTTCGACAAGTCTTGCACAGAAATCTATGTCGTTGTAGCCGACCTTCATTTTATCACAGAATCCGCCTGTTTGATAGTATTTTTCCCTGTCGACCATAAGGCATGCGCCCGTCACGGCAAGAACATTCCAGGCGAAGCGGTTGCGGCAGTAATACTGTACCTCTTTATCCGAATATCCCGACAGTTTATGCACGGGCCCGCGGTTGGTATTCATTACTCCGATATGCTGGATGGAGATGTCGTCGGGAAAGAGCAGTTTTGCGCCGACGGCCCCTACATAGGGCCTTGCAGCATAGCAGACCATCTTTTCCATGAAGTTTTCCGTTATCGCATCAACGTCATCGTTCATAAACAGCAGAAATCTGCCCTTTGCGCTGCCGGCTCCGATATGGTTCATGACCGACCAGTTAAAATCAAGCGGCTCATATATATAGTTTCCCCTTCCGCCGGGAAGCTGGGTAACGTATCTTTCGACGATATCCCTGTTCTTATCACTGCTTCCGTTATCGACAACGATTATCTCGTAGGGCGTATTCCCCGCATTGAGCCGTATGTTCCTGATGCATTCCTTTACGACATCGGGCTGGTCCTTGGAGGGGATTATGACGGAGACCAGGCAGGTGTCCTTGGGCGGGGCGGGCACTACGTTTATCCCGCGCCTCTTTTCCGCGGCCTCGCGGCACAGTATGTATCCGGGCCGGCTGTACCGCTCGTAAAGAGCCTCAAATATCTCCTCATCGGATGCATCCATGCCTCCGGGGATGATCGAATTTACATCCCTGTGAAAGAGTATCTGGGGAACATGACAGACACTGCCCGTGCGCTCCAGCGCGCGCAGCAGAAAATCACGGCATCTAATGTTATCTCCGATCTCGGGAGAACGCCTTATCGCCGGGACGAACCTGGCAAATGCCGTCTTTATCGCAAAGCATGTTTCGATATAGGGAAATGATACGATCGTATCGGGTGAATAATCAGGTTTTCTCCAAGGAGTGCGAAGAACACGGATACGTTCATTGATATCCGTAAGATCAGCATATATATCGCAAGTTATATCCTCATCCGGATATATGATATCCGCTCCGGCACCGTTTGCAAGAAGCCTTGATACCAAGTCCGGCTCAGGGACGCCTTCGGCGGAAACAAATACGACATACTCTTCATTGATGCCTTCAAAATTCAGTATATTTGCATCGTCATCGGGAAAACGGATGATGTGTCCCGTGTGTGTACTTTCGACAAGACCGGAGTCCGGAAGATAAGCCATCTCATAGCCGTAAGGCATGGTCTGTTTAAAGCATTCTTCCTTGTATTCAAGTAAGCATCCTTCTTTTGTACCGCTCATAGACTATATCGTATTACCTCGTAAGATCCGCCCGGCAGAATCCTTCGGGCAGCGTATCCTCCTTGATGATGCCGGCCTTTCTCTTTGCACGGTAGGAAAACTTCGTCTTTTCCTCAAGCCGCAGTCTTTCCTGCTCCTTAAGGATAGACAGCACCTCGTCGTAGAAGGGTTCCTCGATCATCGTCACATGATACTTAAAATCGATCGATTTGGCATTTTGCGGGATGCCCTCGATGATGATCTGGGCATCGTTCGTATCGAATATATATGTGCTCCCGGAAAGCTTATAGCCGTTTATTATTATCTGTGAAACTGCCTGTTTGATCCCGTCGCTGAGCGTATACACGATCTCCTCCACGTGAAGGAGGCACGGATACTCCGTCGGATCGAGCCTTAAGGAATTGATATAGCGCTCAAAAGGCACATGGATCGTAACATGTCCGTCGTCAACACTGCCGATAACGCTGATCTGGTTCTCAGACGTGTAGTTTGTACCTCTTGAGAAATAAATCTTAGGGGTGTCCAGATTACGAAGGTAAGATCCTATCTTAACGATATGGTCTATCGTGATCGAAGCAGTCGGCATGAGCACCTGCATCACCTCAAGAGATGCGGATCCACCTATGATATATACCTGGAATGCATGCTCCATTTCGTTAAACAGCATGCGTTCCCCGATATCTATGCCGCAAAGGCTGTAAACATCCATACCTTTCCGGGACAGATACATGGAAAAACCGTCATCGGTCCTGTCCCTGAAATGATAAAAGAGGGCTCTGTATATGACAAAGTTTACCGGGATGGCAAAATCCCATACCCATTCATAATCAAGTACGGTCCAGTCTCCTTCCTCCAGCCTGTCCCTGTCCAGTACTATATTGGAGAATATCATGTCGAAATTGCACGGGTTGGAAGCTATGTACTTCTTCCTGAATTCTCTTTTGCCGAAAACCTCGTCAAACTTAACGCTTCGTCTGAACTCAGTCACTCCCGAACACTCTGTCAGTTTCCTGCAGTATTCGAGGATCACCGACTCCATCTGCGGATACTGCTCCGCAGCTTCAAGCCTGTTGAGATAGTCCTCGAGAGTGATGCCGGATATATATTCAAACCTTACCGAGTCTTTTGCCTTCGATGCGATACCCGCAAGGAGCATGCCTCTCTCCTTGCCCTTCTCGAGCGTGCATTTTGCAGGGATCAACCCGGTCTTGCCGAACTGTTCCTTCAGAAGATCATAACTTTTGCTCAGATGTTCTATATGTGCGTTCGCATGATTTGAAAGAGCCATCTTATAGACTTTTCTGGCCCCGTCAGGCGTACGGTTTATGATCGTGCATACCCTGTATACGTCCATGCGCTCGTTGCCGTACTTGGCATAGATCGGAAGATCGCATTTTTCCTGCCATCCTTCGTCAGTTGAAGCTATAACGATGAACGAATTGGAAAACTCTGCAAATCTCCCCTCTTCGATCATCGAATCAAATGCTTTGGACTCATCAAACAGAACGAGCCTGTCGTTATCGTAATTCCTGAGATTGGTATTAAGGTCCCCTTTACCCGGGAGGAACTCGTCCGAGTATATAGTGTGGGGAAGCTTATAATCCGGATACGGATAATAGAATCTGTGATCGGACAGACCGGCAGACTCAAGCAGATGCTCGAGGCTTTCCTTGGAGAACGTCCTGACCTTTGCTTCGGGGCCGTATCCTTCGATGCCGCCGAAATAATCCCCGGTATGGTCTTCCTTGCAGCCGGCAAAATATTTCATGCCAAGACGGTTTTCGATAGCGATCACTATCTTGCCGCCGGGGGCAAGGTGATCCTTTAATATGGTCAGAAGCTTTGTGTAGGGTTTGCGGTCCTGTATATAGGAGCCCGCATATTCAAGAACACCGATAAGGGTGATATAGTCGTATTTTTCGTTAAGATTCGGCTCGACATCCGCAAAGTTTCCGACGATTATCGAAACATTGTCATATTCCCTGTTGCGGTATGCGTTGATAAGACTCCTCTTTTTCGAAAGTTCCACGCATGTAACGGAGTGGGCACGCTGTGCCAGCGCCCCTGTTATCGCACCGCATCCGCTTCCTATCTCGAGCACCTTGTCTGTCGGACCTATCGGAAGCCATCCGACAACATTCTCCCTTATATATGACAGGTGGTACATCACAGACCACGATCTTGATTCCTGTATATAGTGCTCGTAGTCAAGGGCGGTATGATTTTTGACGTAGTCAAGCAGTCTGTCCTCCGCTGCTCCCTCGGAGTACATATCCTCGCCCGAATAATATGTGTAATCAACGGTCACGCTTCCTATGCGGTCAAAACTCTTATATCCCATATCAGTCTTCTTCCCTGTTAACTGTCACGATAGAATCCATATCGTAAAATCCGGTAGTGTTCTTGGATGAGACGACGGTCAGGTTGAACACGTCGTACAGTCTGTGGTAAACGGTAAAGCTCCCTTCCCTGTATCCCACGCAGCCGAGAGATATGAGATACTCTCCGCCCTGAAGCGACATATTCTGGGTAAAGGTCACCGTGCAGCACTGTCCGGCATTAAATGTCCCGGTCGTGATCTTTTCGAACATGGTGTTTGTTCCGGTGATCTCGGTACCCTGCATGTTCTTGAACGACAGGGCAAATATCGGATCCTGTACCGTATCAAAGAACCTTATCCTGACCCTTATCGTGAACTCATCGCCCTTGATAATCGTATTTGTTATCGTACCGCTCTTATCATAGGCGCAGTAATCCTCAAACTCGGCAAGGCCGCTCCCGTATGCGTCGACATTCGGATTGAGCATCATCAGGTCTTTCCATCTCGAGCCTTCGGATATCCTGCCGGACTTGTTCGTATCGGCGGTCGCGGTAAGCTGGCCGACAAGTACTTTTTTGTACATGTCGATTATCTCTTTGGGATCACCCTCGCCGATCTTTTTGCCCCGTTCCAGAAGGATCACGCGGTCACAGTATTTACTGATGCTTCCGAGATCATGGCTGACGAACAGTATGGTCTTGCCCTGTGCCTTAAACTCCTCAAACTTCCTGTAGCATTTGTTCTGGAAGAACACGTCGCCGACGGACAGCGCCTCGTCAACGATCAGTATCTCCGGATCGATGTTGATCGCTACGGCAAATGCCAAGCGGACGAACATACCGCTCGAATATGTCTTGACCTTCTGGTAGACAAATTCTCCGATATCGGCAAACTCGAGTATCGATGAAAGCCGCTCGTCTATCTCCTTTTGTGAAAACCCGAGCATCGTTCCGTTAAGATAAATGTTCTCGATGCCGGTAAACTCCATGTTGAATCCGGCGCCAAGCTCCAAAAGGGCGGATATGCGTCCGTTTATCGTAAGGTCTCCGGATGTCGGGGACAATACGCCGGTTATGATCTTAAGTATCGTTGATTTGCCGGAGCCGTTCGTTCCGATTATCCCGACGGTCTCGCCCTTGAACACATCAAAGCTTACGTCATCGAGGGCAAAGTGTTCGCGGCTGTGGATGTTCCTGCCTATATGGAGCGCCTCTTTGAGCCTGTCGCGATTCCTGTCGTAGAGTTTGTACACCTTCGATACATGGCTTACCTTTATCGCGGTCTCCCCTGAAATGTTTCCGGCCTCCACATGGTCGGTATGAGGCGTGTTATTCGGTTGTTTGATCACATCAAGAAAATCAGCCATATCCTAACCTACAAAACATCGGCAAAATGAACCTTGAGACGTTTGAATATTATCGCGCCGAAAGCAAATACGCACATCGTCAGTATCCAGAAATATGCTGTCGAATAGAAATTCTCCCAGAACCAGATCTTGTCTATGAAAGAGTCCCTGTAGCCTTCCACTATATAGTTCATGGGATTGAGCTTGAAAAGTATCCGAAGTTTCGGTGAAAGAGTCGTGATGTTCCACAAAATGGGAGTGGCCCAGATACCGACCTGAAGCACGATCGATATGATCTGTCCCAGATCCCTGAAGAAAATGATTATCGAGCAGGTGATATAACACAGGCCGAGCACGAATATGAACATGCAGGCGCTGTAATAGAATATCTGCAGCGTGTATAGATCAGGATAGAATCCGTAACATGTGAACAGGATTATCGTAAATATCAGGAAGAAACAGTGCACAAACAGTGCGGAGATGATCTTGATTATAGGGAGGATGCTGATCTTGAAAACGACCTTTTTGACAAGGTAATTGTACTCGAGAAGTGCACCCGTACCGTTTGAGAGCGCTTCCGAGAAGAAAAACCACGGAACGATACCGGCGATCAGCCACAAGATGTACGGGATCGTGATGTCTCCCTTGACTGCGACAGCCCTTGAGGGGAGCGCAACCGTAAATACGAACCAGTAAAGCAGCACGGTGATAACAGGCTGCACAAATGCCCATACTATACCGAGATAGGATCCGGCATATCTGGTCTTGAAGTCATTCTTGGCCAGTTTCCATATCAGTTCCCTGTTCTGGAACAGTTCGACCGGGAGTATGACTATCTTGTCGTATTTAAGCAGGAAAACGGAATAAATGGCTATGAGAATAACGCAGGAAATGATCTTTTTGATCATTTCCTCGCCGGGGTCCGCAAGCGGATTGTGATGCAGTACAATGTATAGAAGAAGCGCCGCAACGACAACTGTTACGGCGGCAACGACCGTTTTCTTTCCTGTCATTTGAGCTCCTTAAGGAGAGGCCATTTCGTATCCTTGTCGGAAAAGATCAGTTCCATCCCGTCTTCTATCGGCCAGTCGATCCCGATATCAGGATCGTTGTATATTATCCCGCCTTCATCGTTAGGATGATACAGTTCGGTGCATTTATACGTAAACTCCGCATGATCCGACAGAACGAGGAATCCGTGGGCAAAGCCCTTCGGGATATAGAACATCTTCTTGTTCTCCTCGGAAAGGGTCAGCCCGAACCATTTCCCATATGTAGCCGATCCCTTCCTCATATCGACCGCCACATCAAATACTTCGCCTCTTATGACCCTTACAAGCTTGGCCTGAGGGTGCTGTATCTGGAAATGAAGGCCGCGCAGCACGCCTTTTTTGGATGCTGACTGGTTATCCTGGACAAATACACTGTCGATACCCGCTTCGGTAAAATCGGCGATATTGTATGTCTCCATAAAATATCCTCTTTCGTCCGAAAATACCTTAGGCGTGATCACCAAAAGCCCTTCTATAGGCGTGGTCTCAACAGTTATCTTTCCCATTACTACATCTCCGTTTCGTTTATGTTATCAATATCTCAAAAAGCTCTTGTTCATGTCAACTCTTCCGCCGATACCGTCAACCGTACCCTTTGAGGTGTACTGCCATATATCGTAGCGTCCGCTGTAGGTCGGGCCTTCAGCTCTGTACTGGGCAAGCCAGATCTTGCATGAAAGCGATGAAGTGTTGATCTTCTCGGTAAGCCATGTCTTGTTGGCGTACAGTCCGGGCGTGTATCCCGCGGATGATATCGTCTTGCAGAATGCCCTGATGTTCTCGGTCCTCTGCTCCACGGACAGGGTATTGTATCCGGGTCTTGACGAGGACTCGACATCGAGGAATACGGGATAGTTGATACCGTAATCTCCGCAAAGTGCCGCACACATACTTGCCTCTTCGACTGCTTCGGCTTCGTTGAGCGCTGTCGAGAAGAAGTATACGCCGACCTTGAGTCCCGCACTCTTGGCCCCCTTCATATGGCTCGTAAAGTACGGATCCTGAATGAGCGCTCCCGTGGAAGCTCCACGGTATCCGCATCTGATTATGACAAAGTCTATACCTGATGCCTTGACCGAACTCCAGTTGATGCTCGGCTGGTACTTCGATACGTCTATTCCGAGAACGCCGGATCCGGTATCGAGCGATCCGTCGGAGTTGAACGAGTACGATACTCCGCCGATGATCTGGTCTCCGGTGACTTTCTCATGATCCTTTGTATAGTAGTAGCTCTTTCCGTCTATGTTCTGCCATCCGGTGTAGATGAACCCTACGACCTTCTTATAATATTTCTCGAACTTGTTGCTCTCATAGTCGGCATATTTCGCGAGCCTGTATTCATCATTCTCGAATACATACAGAGGATTCTTGGCCGAATCATACAGCTGTGCCTCGGGCTTGAACTTGCCGTCCGTAACAGTCTCGGTCTTTTGCTGATCGTCCAAAAGGATCAGGGAAGCATCCGGTGCCGGCGTAGGTGTAGGAGTCGGGGTGGCTGTCTCTTCCGGCTCGGGCGTAGGTGTAGGAGTTGGCGTCGCTGTTTCTTCCGGCTCAGGCGTCGGTGTAGGCGTCGGCGTCGGTGTAGGTGTTTCCGTAGGAGTAGGCGTAGCCGTCTCCGTGGGTGTCGGCGTAGGTGTTTCCGTAGGGGTAGGCGTAGGCGTCTCCGTTGGTGTCGTAGACGGCTCCTCCGTAGCGACAGTCCTGGGCATCATAGTGATCGCCGCAAAGTTCGTCCTTGAGAACGCGCTTCTGACAGATGAAGCCATATCCTCGAGAGCGCTTATTATGCGATTACCCGCAGATGCGATGATCTCGGTCTTGGTAAGATCTACGACTGCCTCTTCGTATGTCTCGCCGTTTTCTACAGCAGTTGACTCGACGAACTCGACCGTATCCTTGGGAGCTGTTCCTGTCTCAACATCGGCTGCCTTGTTTCCGTTATCCTCGGCCGCCGCATTGACCTCGCTCTCCTTCTTGATCTCATCCCTGATGTTGGCTATGACCTTGTATTCAACCTTTGCCTTGACGCTGACCTTCTGTCCGACTGTCGGATAGACATATCCGTCAAGGGCTTCGGAATCCGTTATCGCAACGGAATAATCTCCTGCATTGATACCCGTCAGATGGATGATGCCGTCCTCATCCTCGTCTTCGTAGGTACTTTCCTTTTCCTTGTCGTCTGTGACCGTGATCCCCCACTTAACTCCCCTTACGAGAGTATCGTCCTCATCGACCAGTTTTACCTTCAGGTCTTTTTCAACACTTGTAAGAACAAGCGAGAGCATCTTGCCCTCAGAGGCCTGCATTTCGGATGCGGCATCTTCCATCTCCACATCCTCGGTCATTACGTTCTCCTCGTTATATGCGATAAGAGAAGCATCGTCGGTAAATGACGGAAGAGCTGCCATGGCATTTGCCTTGTTGAGTTCTCCCTGATAATCGGCATACACCGTTGTGGTCATTACAGATGTGATGACGATAACGGCGGCCATAACGAGGCAGCACCACTGAACTGCCGAATAGTTCTTCAGTCTGTCGGCAAATGATTCCATAGCCTCTTCGGCTTCAATGGCTTCATCGGTGATCTGGGCCTTTTTGACCTCTTCATACCTCCAGTTTGCCGACTTCTTACGAAAATCAGACGGGCCGTCCTTCTTGGTCGGAAGAATACCCATCTTTCTGTACTTATCAAGTCCTTTGGCGTGTCTGAAAGAATCACTCCCGTGTGGAGGAAGCGGACGCTTCTTTTTCTTTCCTTTAGTTGAAGAAGATACGGCTGCCTTTTCAGGAACCGCTTTCGATCTGTCTGCGGATTTGCGCTTATGCTTTAATTCTTCCGATCTGATTATGATCTTCTCGTCTACAGACTTTCTGATGGCCTGTTCCCTGTCTTCGACAGGCGGATTCGTATTGGCCTTCTTTGCTGAAGAGGACTTTTTCTTTTTCTCGTATGCGTAAAACGAATCGACGGCCTCCCTGACACCGTCCAGATCGGAAGTATCCACTTTAAGGTAATCTTCCGAAACGATCTGGGATATCGTCTCATTGACGATGGCATCCGATCCGCCCTCATGTGCTTTCATGGACATCTCGACCCAGTCGAGACTCTTGCATTCTTCGGCCCCCCTGCCGTCAAACTTCTGTTTTTTCATGATTTTCCCCTTATTGTTTCCCCTGAAATTCCATATATACTTTATGATGATACGGATTGCTCCGTGCTTCGCACTTCCGCAATCCTGGGAGCCTTCGGAATCCGCTGATTTTCTACGAAAATCGCTACTTCCTCAGGTCCCTTCAGCTTCCAAATCCACTCAGCGATTCAAGCGAGCTTGATCGCTTCGTGTCTTTGAAACCTGTCATCATAACCCGTTTGCTACATCAACGAGGTATTTGCCGTAATCCGTCTTAAGGAGCGGATCGGCAAGCTTTAGGAGCTGATCCCGGTCAATGAATCCCCTTCTGTAAGCTATCTCTTCGATACAGGAGATGTACATTCCCTGGCGTTTCTGGAATGCCCTTACAAAATCGGCAGCATCGAGCAGCATATCGTGATTCCCCGTATCAAGCCATGCAAACCCGCGGCCCAGTGTTTCGACATAAAGCGTGCCGCGACAAAGGTACTCGTTGTTGACTGACGTTATCTCTATCTCGCCTCTTGCCGAAGGCTTAACATTTTTTGCTATATCAACTACATCATTATCATAGAAATACAGTCCCGGAACCGCATAGTTAGACTTTGGCTTCTCGGGCTTTTCCTCTATCGAAATCGCTTTTCCGTTCTCATCAAACTCCACGACTCCGTATTCCTTTGGATCCCTTACGTAATACCCGAAGATCGTCGCACCCTTTTCTCTTGCAGCCGCCTGGCGCAGCACCTGTGAGAAGCTCTGGCCGTAGAAGATGTTATCGCCGAGGATGAGCGCAACACTGTCGGATCCGATATGTTCGGCTCCGATTATGAACGCATCCGCAAGTCCGCGGGGGCTTTCCTGCACGGCATAGGACATGTTCAGTCCGAGGCCACTCCCGTCCCCGAACAGTTCCTTAAATACCGGAAGATCCCTTGGCGTCGATATGATGAGGATGTCCCTTATATCAGCCAGCATCAGTATCGAAAGCGGATAGTAGATCATCGGCTTGTCATATACAGGCATCATCTGTTTGGACATTGCCTTTGTAAGGGGATACAGCCTTGTTCCGGCTCCTCCCGCTAAAATGATACCTTTCATTTATACATTTCCTCGTAATATTTCTGGTAGTTGCCGCTAGTTACATGCTCCATCCACTCGGTATGTTCGAAATACCAGCGGATCGTAAGCTTAATGCCTTCGGCAAACATCGTGTCCGGCTCCCATCCGATCTCTTTTTTGATCTTGTCGGGTGCGATGGCATATCTTCTGTCATGACCCTTTCTGTCCTCAACATATGTGATAAGGTCGTAGTTTATATGAGCCTTTCTCGGGTCATCGTCGGGAAGCATTTCCTTTATCGTGTCGATGATGATCTTTACGATCTCGATATTCTGCTTTTCGTTATGGCCGCCGACGTTGTACTTCTCGCCGATGCGTCCCTTCTCAAGGACCATGTCGATGGCTTTTGCATGATCCATGACATACAGCCAGTCACGGACGTTCTTGCCGTCGCCGTATACCGGAAGTTTCTTGCCCGTAAGAACATTGTTGATGATCAGCGGGATGAGCTTTTCCGGGAACTGGTAAGGTCCGTAGTTATTGCTACAGTTTGTTATGACTGCCGGAAAATGATACGTATCGACATAAGCCTTCACCATGAAATCAGATGAAGCCTTGCTTGCCGAATACGGGCTGTGCGGATCGTAAGGGGTCGTCTCGTAGAAGTATGTTCCTTCTTCGGTAAGGGAACCGTAAACCTCATCCGTTGACACATGGAGGAATCTCTTGCCTTCCTTGAACCCTTCGCCCTCTTCCCACGCATATCTTGCGCAGTCAAGCATGTTAAGTGTCCCGATCACATTCGTTCTCGCAAAGATCTCAGGATCGCGGATACTCCTGTCAACATGCGACTCCGCGGCAAAATGAACGACATAGTCTATGTCATTTTGTGCGAAAATTTTCGAAATAGTATCCCTATCGCATATATCGGCTTTTATGAAGGAATAGTTAACGTTTCCCTCAAGATCCGCCAGATTTTCGAGATTCCCCGCATAAGTGAGAAGGTCGACATTGATGACCTTTACATCTCCATTATGCACATCGAAAATATAGTGGATAAAGTTTGAACCGATAAAACCGGCTCCGCCGGTCACAAGATAAGTTTTCATCTGCAACAATTCCTTCCCTGACTACATAAATACCCATAGTCGTTAAAAAGCATAACATAAATGCCCCCGAAAAACAACCTTTCGAGGGCATTTTTGTTAACATAATATTACCGGTTGGATATCAGTTGTCCCGTTTGTATGATACAAGATCCCGGAAGACTCCGTGGAAGATATCGCAAAGTTTTCCGTCATTGTCATACACGGGGTGTACCATCACCTCGACCTCGTGATCGCGGATCAGACCGGGACGGCCTTTTGTAAACTCATCATAGTCTGCGGCCGAGCCGAAATATTCGGGCCTGTTTTTGCATATCCGCCTTACGGACATGTTAAATAAGGCTTTGTAGATATGCATCAGAGGATTGCCGCCGCTGTACATGTTCCTCGTAAGCCGGACCGATGTCACCGGATAGTCCTTCATCACCCTTTTAAGCACTCTCCAGACAGACGGATCGGTGTGGACATAGTGATGCGAATCAACGTGCCAGAGCCTTCCTCCAAGCTGCCTGTACATGTCAAACTGGGCCCTAAGCTCTTCTTCGATATGAGACGACGTCTCCTTCGGGAGGAAGAACCTCGTCTTAAAGCTTCTTGCAAAATCCCCGGAAAAACGCCCGTTTTCATCACACATCACGCGATCATTGCGCATTTTTTCCGTAAGGGGCTGCCCTGAAGTCAGGTTTATGTGAAGGCCGACCTTAGCGGCAAAGCCGTGCTGCCTTGCAAGCTCCATTGCTTCCGTCGCTGCCGGCATGTTGGCCATAAGCGTCGTCCTGTCGATAAGACGGTTTTCAAACGCCTCGGTTATCGCCCGGTTGACGCTCTCATCCTTTCCGAAATCGTCGGCATTTACTACAAGCGCCAATACTTATACCCCGCTTCCGTAACTTCGGCATTATCAAGGATACCCTTTATGTCTATGATGACCTTCTCATTGTTGGGGCCGCTCTTGAAGAACGAATCCCACTCTTTGAGCGATCTGTTCTTATACCCTTCATGGGCAACGGCGAGCACGATGCAGTCGGCATCATATGAATTCTTCTCGCTCTCCAGGTCATATCCGTAGCCCCTCTTTACTTCCTTGGGATCAGCCCACGTATCAACGAGGAGCGGCTTCATGTTGTACTGCTCGAGATGCTTTAAGATCTCCATGATCTTGGAATTTCGGACATCCGGGCAGTTCTCCTTAAATGTGGCACCGAAGAACACGATCTTCGCATCCCTTACCTTTTTTCCCGCAAGAACAAGGTGCTTTACTATCTGCTCTCCGACGTATGCGGGCATATCGTCGTTTATCTGGCGCCCCGCGGAAATGATCCTAGAATGGTATCCAAGGCGCTCCGCCTCATATACGAAATAATACGGGTCGACACCGATGCAGTGTCCGCCGACAAGGCCGGGGCGAAATCCCAGTGCGTTCCACTTGGTGTTCATCGCATCGATGACCTCGTTGGTATCGATCCCCATCTTGTCAAATGCCATGGCAAGTTCGTTAATAAAAGCGATATTGATGTCACGCTGGGAATTCTCTACGACCTTTGCGGCCTCCGCGACCTTGATGCAGCTTGCCCTGTGAACACCCGCTTCTATGACGAGCTCGTAAATGTTTGCAACTTCCTCGAGCGTTTCGGCATCCATACCTGAAACGATCTTTTTGATGTTCTCGAGACGGTGAACCTTGTCACCCGGATTGATCCTCTCCGGAGAATATCCGATCTTAAAATCAACTCCGCACTTAAGGCCCGATTCCCTCTCCAGTATCGGAACACAAATATCCTCGGTAACGCCCGGATACACTGTCGACTCGTATACGACTATCGATCCTTTTGTAAGGTTTTTCCCGAGTATCTCGCTTGCCGACTCTACCGGATACAAGTCCGGTGTCTTGTCCTGGTTGATCGGGGTCGGAACGGCAACGATATGAAACTTTGCACTCTTAATATCTGAAGGGTCCGATGTGAACTCGACCGTTGATTTGGCTATCGCCTCATCACCGACCTCCTTCGTTGCATCCTTGCCCGACTTGTAGGCTTCAATCTTCTCCTTGTTAAGATCAAATCCCACAACCTTGACCTTTTTGGCAAATGCCACGGCGATCGGCATGCCGACATAGCCAAGGCCCACAAGCGCTATCTTCTCCTTGCCGCTCTTGATATCTTCATAAAGGCTCATCTTTAATCCCTCCGCTTATCTTTTTTCATACTCTTTATCGCATCCGCTGCATAGCCCCAAAGGGCCGATGCCACTCTGCGGTTTATAACTATATGTACGATGATAAGTATAACACCGGCTGCAACGTTCATCCATTCATTTTCGCATACGGTGGCATAAAATGCATAAACTATATATACAAAGGCCATCAACACGAGACGTTTAATATCATAGTCGATATGATAGCATCTGTTCGCAAAGTACGAACCTACCGCAAAATATACAATGTATGTGAGCGCCGTCGCGGCGGCCGCACCGACCCCGCGGTATACGGGAACGAGAAGGAGGTTCCCGCACAGGTTGCATACGATCGCAATTGCCGAGGCGTAGTTGAAATACTTCGGCTGTTTTTTGAACTTGATGCCCTGGCCGGTCATCTCAAACAGTATCGACAGCACCGGCATCAGGGATAAAAAGGGTATGATCTTTGACGCCTGACGGTAGTCCTCTCCGAGCACCAGAACTATAATGCTTCGAAAAGCCGTGATGGCAAACGCAGCCAGAAGGCACAGAAACTGGACCTTCTGAAACATATCGGCAAAAAAGGGCTTGACGACCTCCTCCGGCTCCTGTTCGTATTTTTTCATCGCTATCGGAGACCAGAAAGCAACATACGTGATCTTGAGGGTCATAAGGACTGTCATTATCTGCATCGCCGACGAGTACACGCCCGTCTCCGAAAAATCATTCAGAAAACGTATCGACCACTTGTCCATCGACGAAAGGAGCCACTCCATCAGGAGCATGGGAACGAACGGTATGCCGTAGGTAAGAAGTTCCTTTTCGGTGACAGAATGGGCCTTGGGTGTATATCCTTTTTTGTTTACAAGATATGCGGCAAGTAAAGAGGCGGTAATGATAACGAGCGGAAGGGTCATCGCATAAAGGCCCACCTTGAAATCGTTTCCGAGTATCAGCGCAAACAAGATGATGAAGGATATGTTCAAAACCTTAGTCAGTATATTGAGGTTGGAGTACAGTTTCCCTTTCTGCTGCATCCTGATGTTAAGGAACAGGAATCTTTCAAACACCGAAGTTACCGTGTATCCGACAACGAGAAGGGTTATATCCCAGCCGCTGCGCTCAAAGAGCAGGTTGTTGAAAAAGCCGGAAAATGCCGTATAGGCAGCGGAGAGTATTATGATAAGGATGACGGGAAGCCTTAAGCACTGTGCAAACAGTTTTCTCGTATCCACCTCATCGCTGTAGAAGAATCTTATATACGACTGGTCAAGCCCGAGTATCGCAAAAATGTATATGATCGATACTGCGGACAAAAAAAGCGATGTCCTTCCGTACTCATCAGTGGACAGGAATCTTGTGATCAGCGGCAGTGATATAAAGCCGAGAAGCAGGACCACAAAGTTCCCGTAGAAAAACTCGACAAAACTTGCCAGAACGTTTTTATTCTCTTTGGAATTGTTATCGTTTCCCATAAACTACGCCATGCCGAGTATCTCTTTGTACAGCCTGATATGGCCTTCGACATTTCTTTCGATCGTATAGTTTTCCCTGTACCGTCTGTAGAGCGCTTCCCTTTCTGCGCTCTCCTTCCCGGGCGATTCGGCAAGTTCCCTCACCCTGCGGGTAAGCTTTGACAGGTCATCGACGGTGTAAAGGTCGTCTGTATTTCCGACAACTTCGGGAAGGCCTCCCACTGCGGTAGATAAAACGATGCATTTTCTGCTCATCGCCTCAACGGCTGCCTTGCCGAACGACTCAAAACAGCTTGTCATGATAAAGAAGTCGACAAGGTAGTAGTAGTCCGACATCTCTTTCTGGTTAAGATCCTGCAGGTAGATGAGGTTCCCGCTGCCGACTGTCTCAGTGATCCCATCCCGCAGATCCTTTGCGATCTCCTCATCCCTTTTTTCATATAGCGACAGAACGAGCGCGACCTTCATCTTGATCCCGGACTCTTTGATCGCGGCAACTATGGACGGTGCACGTCCCCAGTCCTTCTCCTCGGATATCCTTCCGGCAAGTCCGATCACTGTCTCATCCTCTGCGATCCCGTATCTTTCCCTTGCCCTTTTCCGCCCTTCGGGATCATAGCCGGAAAATGCCAAGCTTATCGTATTGGGTATGACCGTGATCTTCGTACCGGTCAGATCCTTCCAAAGGCCGGCGTTATATTCTGTGGTAGTAACAAGCCTTGCCGCATGACGAAGCGTCATCTTAAGGCATGCCATCGAGTGTTTCCTGTATCCTTTTGCAAGGCTTCGGTCGGTGTATATGAAAGGTATGTCCGAAAAGATGCCCAGGCATCTTAAGGATCCGAATGTGATCATCGATTCGGACATGGACACATGGATGATGTCGGGCCTAATCTTCTTTATTATCCGGTAAAACGCTGCGATCCTTCCGAGAAGGTTTGATACCCTCTTTACCTTCGAAAGTTCCCGGTTCTCGTCCGAATGATAAGTTACAACCTTAAACGGAAGATCATCCTCTTTTGTATGAAGGAGCGCAGGGCAGGCCACAACGGGGACAAATTCATCGCCCGCTGCCAGTCCTTCGCAAAGTGTCTTTGTTGATTCCTGTCCGCCTCCAGGAAGATCGATGGGATATTCCATTAGGTAGAGAACGGTTTTTTTATTGTCGGCCATATCCTGACTATCCCTTAAACATCCCTGTACCAGTTACTCTTTAAGATCTCCGCCCTCGACAGAGGCCCGTGTGAAAACGGCGTATCTTCCCCGGAGCTTATCGCCTCGTAAAGCTTCACTACTCTTTGGGCCGCGACCGTCGGATTCCATTCATCCCTCATCTGTTCATAAGCGGCCTTTCCGAGGTCATGGCGAAGCTGTTCTGACCGAAGCAGCCTTTCCAGTTTATCCTCAAGGCTTGTTACGCTGCCCGATGAAAATACAAGTCCCGTCTCATCCGGCCTCACAAGCCAAGGCGTTGCTCCGCATGCATCACTTGCGACAACGGCACATCCGGCATTTTCGGCCTCATATATGACGGATCCCCATCCCTCGAGACGGTTGCTCGTCATCACATATATTTCCGCACCGGCCATGACAGACCTTGCCTCATCGGGAGACAGGAATCCCTCAAACTGTGTGATCCCTCCTATCCCGAGCTCGTCCGCAAGTTTTATGAGGGACGGTTTCTTATCCCCGTCACCGACAAGTTTTAAGCGAAGATCATACCCCTTTTTGTAAAGCGACGCGGCAGCCCTGATCAGAAGATCCGCACGTTTTAAGCCTATCATGCGACCTTCCCAGAGTATGAGCGTTGCCCCTGCATCACTTGATACCTCTTTCTTGTGCTCATAAAGGGCTTCAAAATCATATGACAGGTGCTTGGGAAAATACGCGAACTTGTAGCACTTGTCCGGATAACTGTCGAACATCTTGCGAAAATCCCACGATGCGAATGCACTGGCCGCAAGGATGTACACTCTCTTATTTCTGTTTCTGACATGAAGGTGGATGTACTTCTTCGTAAGACGGGGGATAAAGAATTTGATGAAGCCTTCTTTTAACGGGCGCTCAGAATAACGGAACACGATCCCGTCATTTGCTATCCGCTCCTCGATATAGTATTCGGGTGCGGTCCCCATGATCACAAGATCCGAGGTGTTTCCGAGCTTTCTTGCCCGCTCCTCGTTTTTGCTGCTCTCATATGTTTTAAGTACATATGAGGGGGCATCTTCACCCCAGCCCATATCGGATCGGAAATGTTCCATGGGCATTGTCTCAGCAAAAACAAAGCCCTCGCCGAGAAGTTCATAAAAGGCGTCACAGAGGGCTTTCTGATGATGATTGAAATAGTTGGAATAAAACGTTATCGTCTTCATTTATCCGATTATCAGCTTTCCGAATTCCTCCATCACCGGCTCGATGATGTAATACCAGCCGTATCCGTTCTTTCTGTAGATTCCGTATTTAAGCTTAATGCTCTTGATGGCGCCGGAAAACCCGCGCCTGTGGCTGACGCCGCTCATCCTGAAATTGGCCAGGACCTTGTTTACGACCTTAGTTCTGACATTATCGCGTCTAAGACGAAGGATAAGATCATAATCGTCATGAAGGGTCTCATTCCTGTAATGGTATCTGCCGTATATCTCTTTGGTGATAAAGGTCGTGGGATGGTTCCAGTGGCGGCTGGTCTGATATCTACTGTCCTTTGAATGCTTGATAAATGTCCTCCCGTCGGGAAAGATCATCCTAAGGTCCGCATAGAACAGGTCGAAGGGCTCTTCGCAGTATGTATCCGCAACTGTTTCAAGAGCATCGTTTTCATACCAGTCATCGCTGTTTATTATGCCGATGATATCGGCGTCTGCCCTGTCCACTCCCTTATTCATGGCATCGTACATGCCCTCGTCAGGCTCGCTTACGATGACCAGTCTGATCCCCTTTTCTTCAAACAGGCTCCGCTTGCTCTCGATAAGGGAGAGCGTGCCGTCGCCGGATCCTCCGTCGATCACTATATACTCTTTCGGAGGATATGTCTGATCTAGCACCGACTGTATCGTCTCGCCAAGCGTTCCTGCGGAATTATATGTTGCGGTCACGACCGATATCGAGGGTCTTTGATCATTACTTCCCATTATCTTCTCCCGCGCCATTTTCCGTCTTAAAAGCCTCGGTGCTGTCCTCTGCCCTGAAAAGCACAAGGACTGTCTGGAACAGAAGCTGTATATCCCTTATGAGGCTGTAGTTTTCTATGTACATCAGATCGAGCATGAGCTTGTCGCGGGAAGTGGTATTGTATTTACCGTATATCTGTGCATACCCGGTAAGACCCGCTTTCATCCTGAGACGGTAACGGAACTCAGGCAGATCCTTCTCATAATCCTCAACGTTCTCGAGCATCTCCGGACGGGGTCCGACAAGGCTCATATCTCCTTTTAATATGTTAACGAACTGGGGCAGTTCATCTATCCTGTATTTCCTAAGTACCCTGCCGACCTTTGTGATACGCTCGTCTCCTTCCGTCGATGAGAAGTTCTCGACATTCTCCTTCATGGTCCTAAACTTTATGATCTCAAAAACCCTGCCGTGGACCGTTGCACGCTTCTGTCTGAAGAACACCCGGCCGCCGTCGTTTTTCTTTATGGCGACAGCGGCAGCCAGTATTATCGGGCTGGTGATGATCAGCGCCGCAAGTGATATGACCGTATCCATGAGTCGCTTTACGAGCCGTTCTTCAAACGTGATCATATGATAGCGCGTCGTAAACAGCGATATGTCATCCATTATCACCTGGCGCGAGTTCTGCTCGAGAATATCGGCAATATGGGGATTAAAATATATGTTCTTTAAGTTCTGGTAGCAGAAATCGATAATAGCCGTACGCTCATTTACCGGAAGCTCGTACAGCACTATCGTGTCGTTTTCAACCATGCGCTGTTCAAGCTGCGGATCCTGATACGATACAGTGCCTGTTATCTCATAGCGCTTTTCAAAAGACGAAAGAGCATCGGCAACCCTTGCCGCATCTTTTTCATCACCTGTTACGATCAGGCACTTCTCCTTGGGATTGATCCAGAAATAGAACTTCTCACCCGCATAGGACAGAAGAAGTATTATAAGTATCTGAACGGCAAACACGAGAAAGAGTATCCCGAAGTTTTCGAGTCTGAACGTCGGATTGTTCGCTTCGTTCGTTTTCATGATCGACAGTTCGAAGTAGGTGATAAGATCCGTGAATATGACCGAAAGCGATACCGAGAGAGCGACCTGCCCCCATTTGCGCCGGCCCGTGTCGTATCCGCCGTACATGAACGACAGCAAAAAGAGCATGATGACAAATGTGGAAAGGGTTACCGCTGCCGTTCTCGAAAGCCCGATTATCTCCGGATTATCAATGGCAAACAGCAAAAAGAACGTCGCAAGTGCTGCGGCGTAGAGAACCATCTTGATGAAGAACACTATGGAATGGAAAAACTTGGTACAAAGATCGTGAAAACCCATCTACATACCCTCATATACTTCACGTATGTATTCCTCAAACCTTACTTCCTTGTCGTAGAGCATGGCATGCCTTACGCAGTCCTGGGTCGTATATGCCATGCCCTTCTGGGACAGTATGGTATCGATAGCTGCGACAACTCCCTGGACGGAATTCCTCTCAACGGCTATACCGCATGAATCGTCGATCGATTCCGCACTTCCTCCCGATCTGTACGTGATGACCGGAGTGCCGCATGCGATAGCCTCTATGTTCGTTGTGGGGAACGTATCCTCAAGTGTCAGGTTGACGTATATGTCCGCCATAGAATAGAGTGCGGCAAGTTCCTCGACGCTGTCCGTATGTCCGATGCCGATGATCGATTCGGGAAGCCGGCCCATCTGCTCGTCGTTCAGTCCCACGAGCACGATAACGCACCTTTCGTTAATGAGCTTGGAAAGGTTTACGAACTGCATCAGGCCCTTCCTCGTTCTCCACGGGTTCGCAACCCCGAGAAGAACATTCTTGTTTCGAAGGTTGAGGCTGTTCCTTAATCTGAAAACGAGATTGTCGTCCCTTCTTTCTTCGGGTACCGGAGCAAACACCGACGTGTCTATTCCTGTAGGTACGACAACCGTATGGTACTGTCCGAGAAAAGACTGCTCCACGCGGGCCTTCAGCCACTGCGAAGGGGTGACTATCGTCAGATCGGAAAAACCGGTGAACAGTTCCTTCTTGTCCTCGTAGTTTTTCTGTGAATTGTCCTTTCCGATGGATCTCGGATATTCGGCAAGCTGCTCGCATGCATAACATCCGTTTATCCACTTGGTGCAGCCGACATATTCAAAATGGGAACAGTGGCCCGTAAATGCCCAGCAGTCATGTAGGGTCCATATAACCCTGATGTCTGATTTTTTCAGGTATTCAAAAAGAACACGGATATTAAGATAATACCCATGAACGTTATGCAGATGGATTATGTCGGGGGCAAACTCCTCTATGACGTTTATGAACTCGAGCGTTGCACGCTTTGAGTAAAACCCGTGACGATCGGTAAGTCTTGACAGAGCGCCGTGGATGTACACGTCCATATCCTGGCCTATGCGGTACGCATTCATCCCTTCCGGATGAGTGTCTCTTCCGTATGCGACCATGCATTCGTAACCGTTGGCGATGAGCGTGTTGTAAAGGCCTTCGACCAGCCTTCCGACCGAGCCCGTTCCGACAACGGTATTAACGAGCATCACCCTTCTCGTCTCGAGATGTCCCAGTGCTCTTCCGGTACGCTTTTCCTCTTTGGTATAAAGCAGTTCCGGCTCGGGATCAGTCATGCCCTGACCGATGAATTCGTTTTCTATGTTATTGTCAAGGGATATCACGGAAATGTCGTTCTGTGCCATGATCATTTCCTGACGCTCCCGCTCGATCCTCTCCTGCTCGAGACGCCTTGCCTCGGCCAGGGGATCAAAAACAGTTCTCTTCTTCATCAGTTATCCGTATTCTCGTCATCGTCATCGTTAAGGATAAGCTTGATGACGCGTTCATGTCCTTTTGAAAAATCCTTCTGAAGCTGGAGCTTTCTCATCTCGCGCCTAACGTTCGGGGTGGCAAGGAGCCATTCGATCGTCGAGATGACGGTCTCATCGTCGGTCTCGGAGCCGATGCCGAGATTGATGAACCCGTTCTGAATGCCCGCAAACACATGCTTTGCTTCCCTGTCGTTCTGTGCCAGCACGATAGCGGGAACTCCCATGCTCGCAAGCTCGTATACCGTGCGTCCCTGGCTTGTGATCGCAAGATCCATCTTTGCCATGTATGAGCTTACGCGCTTGACATCCTTGTGGACGAACACGTTGCAGTCTTCGCACGTTACGATCCTGTCGGCATAAGGATATGCAAAGCCGAGAAGGAAATGAAACTTCACGTCGGGATGATCATCGTGAAGATTTTTGGCGATATTATACAGTCTTCCGGTAAGATCCGAAGGATCCGCACCGCCGAATATCACGAGTACGTTTTCGGCCTTTTCACAAAAATCCTTGGGATGCTCTTCAAGGAACTCGTCCCTGATGCAGAAATACCGGCTGCCGTAATACTCGTTATGAAGCTTGTCACCCTTTTCATAAAGGGCATTGATGACCGCATCGGCATACTTGGCGCCGGGGCCCACGTCCTCGAAGTTGACAACGCGGTTAACACGTTCGCTTACCATGCGCATATATTCACTCGATGTATCGAGTATATCGTTTACGAGTATGTCGGGTTTTTCTTCCTCAAGAACACGGATGAACTCATCGTCGTTCTCTATCCGGATGACCGGGAAGTTCGATTCTTTTATCTTTTCTATCCCTATATCCGAATCGGATGAAGCCGCAAAGACGACCTCGTGGCCCGTAAGCTTATAAGCGAGCGTCAGGCACCTGTAAACATGGCCCATGCCGACTGACCGTTTCCCGACCGTCCGAAACATTATCTTCTTGCGGCGGAGTATGTTCTCGCACAGCACCCAGTCCGAATATGTGTCTATATCGACCGCCTCATCCTCGGGTATCTCGAAGATGCTGACCTTTTGGCCGATACGGCCTTCGGGGCTGACGCACTCCCTCCTGGTGATGAGGAATCCGCCGGTCTCAAGGTAGTTTGGCGGAAGCTGCTGAGAATTCAGTCTCTTTTCGTAGTTCTTGACGAATCTCCCTTCGCTGTCGACTCCCCATGACAGGTGCGGCTTATTTGTTGCGGAAAGCACCGTATCAAAGTCATGGGATTCAAAATACTCTATGGCTGCCTTGACCGTCGTCATCTTAAGCGTCGGGCTCGTTGCCTGCATGGTGATGACAGTATCGTATGTTTTGCCGGTAAGTTCTTCCATCCGGGAAAGAGCATGGTATATTACCGGATCGAGGGTAACCGTATCAGTTGCAAGCTCTGCGGGACGTGCGATAACCTCGACCCCGCGATTTTTAACGATGCCTCCGAGCTCCTCGTCATCCGTTGATACGGCAACGTCAACATCCATATGCCCGTCTTCCCTAAGCGCCTTGGCGTTTTCTATCGAATAGACTATAAGGGGCTGGCCGCACATGATGCGGACGTTCTTTCTCGGTATTCTTTTGGAACCTCCCCTTGCGGGGATAACTATAAGTGTCTTCATGATGTTTTGTGCAAAAACCGCTTTTTCACATAATTAATCAGCGTAATTATATCACGTCTGTTTATAAAAGCAAAAACGCCGGATATAGCCAGGGCAAGACCATATCTTATGACCGCAGGCCGTATCCCGTCGCCGTACAGGTTAAGGAAGGCTATGCCTATAAATATCATTATGAGCATGGCAAGAAACATATACAGATCATCATATACTTTCTCTTTTAATATGAAACATGCCATGATATAGTGCATGACCATCAGTATCAGATAGCTTGCAAGCGTCGTATATGCTGCTGCGATATAACCGTACTTCGGGATAAAGGCGGCATTTAATGCCCAGTTGATCGCGGCGGCCGCACATGAGCCTATAGCAATGAACGTTGTCTTCTTGCAGAAGATCTCGACGTTGACGTAGTTCGTGTAGAAGTACTGGGCGAGCGTTCCAAGGACTATCGGAGGCACGACGTATTTGGCGATCCAGTAGGACCTGTTTGCGATCGAAAGGACCATCAGCGCTTCGGGAGCTGCAACGATGAAGGCAAACGACAGGAAACATCCGAGAAGGACGAGCTTCTTCTGTATGATCTTCACCCTTTCCCGGTTCCCGGAAAACAAGGTCTCGTTAAACCACGGAAGCCATGCCTGGCCGATCGCATTCGTAAATATCATCAGAAGCGTCGCAAATGAATAGCCGAATATGTACAGTCCCGAGGGTGCATCGCCGAGTATGTCCTTGATCATGATCCTGTCCATCTGCGCAAGGAGGATAAGGGCAAGGCCGTGGGGTATCATCGGAAGGCCGATCTTAAGGGCATACGTCCAGTAGGTTTTGTTGTAGAATACCCTTCCCTTGACTATGAAGCGGATATAGAACACGATGCCCATAAGAGCCGTCGGGATGATGACGCCGAGTATCTTACCGATGTACCTGCTGTCGCTCCACAGAAGCATCAGCGTTATGGACAGGGTCACCTGGCCTACAACGGTTATGACAGATATGAGGATGTTCTCTTTGTACCGGTACTCATACCGGCACTTCTGCATCATGTATTCGACCGAAGGAGATACGCACAGATATGCGAACAGCCCCACCGCGAGCGGGACCTCGTAATGGATCCATGCGGCAAGGCTTTCCCTGAATATGAAGGCAAAAGCTAGAAGGATCAGTCCGAACGAGCTCGACAGGCCCTGAAGTGCCGACATGTACTCGTCAAACTTATCGGGAAAATCAAGTTTGGCACGGCCTATCGAATATACGACGCACAGGCACGCGAACACGTTGAAGACGTCTATCCATGAATTGTATGTATTGGCCTTTCCGTAGTCAGCCGTGGTAAGCATTCCCGTGTAGATCGGGGTCGTGATGATGGCAACCGCTCTTATCGAAACGTTCGCTATCGTGTACCAGATGCCTGACTTGACGGCACGGCTGCCTGTGGCGGTATTATCACTCATGGGACAGCATGCTCTCCTGTATGATCGTATCGTCCTTAATATCCGTTGCGGCCCTGCATCCGATCACCTTATCGATGTCGGCCGGGGATATGCCTGTTCCGGGGCGCTTTGCCGTAAGCATTTCCTTCGTGATCACAGTCCCTTTTGAAATATCACATGCGCTAACGACCGAACGTCTGGCGTTGGCCCTTGCGGCGCCTTCCGTATCAAGGCATTTAAGTGATCCGTCGCCGCGTATCATGTCCATGCGCTCTATCGATGCCAGGATAGCTCTTGCATCATCGGGATCCATTGCATGATAGTGATCGTTGCCCTTAAGCGTCTTGTCAAGCGTGAAGTGTTTTTCCACGAGCTGTGCGCCGAGGTTATATGCGCACTTGATGATATCGCACTCTTTGGTGGGCTTCGTATGATCGGAATATCCGATATAAAGGTCCGGATATCTGCTCTTTAGTGTTGCGATCTTGTTGAGGTTTGCATCCTCAAGAGGTGTCGGGTATTCGAGCACGCAGTGAAGGAGCGTGATCTTTTTGTCGTTGTTTCTTCTGATCGCATCGACCGCACGGTCTATCTCATCCTCGTTTGATGCGCCTACCGACAGGAGAATGGGCTTGTTCTTCTTCGCCTGATATTCGATGAAGGGGATATTGGACAGATCCGATGAGGATATCTTGTAGACGTTCATAAGAGCGTCAAGATAATCGGCGGACTCGATATCAAATGCGGTCGAGAGGAACTCGATCCCGAGCTCATCCGAGTATTCGCAAAGCCCCTTGTACTCGTTGTATCCGAAGCTGTCGAACTTCGTAAACAGCTCATACTGCGACCTTGTCGGTTCCTCGGTGATATCCCAGTAATACGGGCTGTCCTTGGCGGCAAGCGTTCCGGCCTTGTATGTCTGGAACTTGACCGCATGGATGCCCGCATCCGCAGCTTCCTTGATCATGAGCTTTGCCGCATCCATATCGGAGATGCCGCGCTGCTTTGCAATATCGTAGTAATTGACGCCGATCTCGGCGATGAGTACAAACTGCCCTTTCTCAAGGCGATTCATTATCGTACCGGTCATAATTTCCCTCGCATATCATTATTGTGGAACGGTGGAACGATAAGGACCGTCCCCACCGTTCCACTGTCTCATGTTCAAAGGTCGGAGATGAAGTATCCGTCGGCCAGGGCTTTTTGGTAATTTGCCCAGCCTTTCTCATAGAAATCGATGAGCTCGTTCAACATATCGTCGAACTCCTGTGTACGCTCGCGTTTTCCCGCAAATATCTCGTCTGCCTGGTCCATGAGTTCGAATATCCGAACTTCGGATCCGGCACGCTTTACCGCTTCGACATAGCATGCGGCGGAGTGGAGTGAGTCGACCGGACCGAAGGAGCGTATCGCACCTTCAAGCTGGTCGAATGATGTGATCCTTGTAATGCCGTCGATAAGTGCAAACGGCACGTTTCCGAATATGATCGAGCGCTTGCCTAAAAGCGCCGATTCATATGCGGCTGTACCCGTGATCGTGACCACGCCTTTTGCTTTCATGATCCAAGGCTTCGGATCCTTGTAATAATTGATCTGCACAAGGCGGACGTTGTGTATCTCCTTGACCTTTTTGTAGAATTCAAATCCTCTTTCTCCAAGCATCGCCTGATGCTCTTTGACATACAGTTTCCAGCCGATCGGAAGGGCTTTTGAGACCTGTTCGATCAGGTTTAATTCGTCCACATAGTATGAGGCCTTGACGAACACCGAGGATTCCGGGATCAGATGGAGCGGCATCAGCACGTAATCCTCTCCCTCGACCGGGTCCTCAAAGTATTTGTTCCTGCCGTACAGATACCTCTTTTTAAGCTCCTCTTCAAGATAGTAACGGATGTACGGAAGCGACGGTGCATAGAGCATCGGGCTCTTTTTCTTGAGCTTAAGGTTATGCTTCCTTATGTCCATGTCATAGAAGTACTCGAGCTTGCCGTGCATCACACGGGCGATCCATATGAGTGAATCCCTCTCGTACTTGGATGTGACTGACCCGGCGAACTCGTTGTTCATTATCGAATTCTTCTGCCGGTAATCCTCAACATACCGGATGCTCTCTTTGATCTCTTCTTCGGGAAGAGCCTTGATCTCATCAAACAGCTTAACAAAATACGGGTCGATCCCGAACGAGTTCTGGAAGCTGGGGTACTTGTAATATCCGAGCTTGGAATACTCTATGGTCATGCACGGGATCTTCTTCTTGTAGCATACCTCGGCAAGGATAGTGCGCTGCAGTTCGGCATTGTCGGTGTCAAATATGACATCGGGCTTAAATTCCTCGATGATCCCTATGATCTTTTTGTAGTTAAGCTCCAGCCAGTAAAGGTTCTCGGCATAGCTTGTGACCTTCCAGTACATGCGCCAGTGATAATGCCTCGTGTTCATCTGCGAACTCATAAGCTGCATGTTGAGGTTCTTGTAATGGCAGTACTCCTCTTCGATCATGTTAAGGTAATCAAGATCGTACGGCTTATCGCTTTTTGAAAGGCCGTCTATAAACTGCTCGCATATATCGCGGACATCATAGAGCTTTATGTCGGGAACGAGCTTTTTGAACTCGTAATAGGTATGCTCGTTGTAATATGTCTTGTTGTAGCTGCACTCACTGGACATGATGAAAAATGCCGCAACATCGTTGTCCTCCTTCAGCTTCTCGGCAAGAAACCACAGAGGCTTGCAGTAGGTCTCGCGGCATATCATAAGTATCTTTTTGTTCTTAAAGGATGTATCTTTTAACATCAGGGAAATCTCTCCAGCGTATTGGCACTGTTTGTCTGCCGAATCTTCGTATAAAGTTTAAGTAAGCATTTAATGCGGACCGCGGCAAATGATTTCAGCCGAAGGCTTCTTCCCACAAGAGGGTTCGGCGATGCGGAAAGGCTTATGATCTTATCCGTGTACCTCTTAAGATCCCCCCGGTCGGGTATGTCTGATACAAGCTCGTTTTGTACCGCCGTTATCATCTCGTAGAGCATGAATCTGTTGCACTCGTTTTTCAGTTCCGGATGCTCTTTCATTATGAACTCTTCGAGAAGAAGGTTTGCCTCGACATTGTTTCGTACCATGCCGCTCTTCTTGGAGTTACTGCCGCTGCGCTCGCGGAAATGGTACATCGGCGTCGGATCGTATACGACCGTATCTGCCGCCGACAGAAGTCGGTCAACGACTATACGGTCCTCGACCGTGATGTCCGTCCTGAACCGGAGACCCTCAAATATCTTCTTCGAATACAGCTTGTCCCAGCAGTGAAGGAAGAACCCGTCATTTCCCAGAGTTACGGCAACCGCTTCACTGCCCGTCATAACGCGCGGATCACCGGGCGTATCGGAAAGGGTCGCATTTACGTACTCGTAAAATCGTCCGCAGACTGCTATGTCGGCATCATATTTCTTCATATGCCCCAGAAGGCGTTCATACATTCCGGGCTCTATGTAATCGTCGGGATCGACAAATCCGAGATATTCTCCGGAAACTTCGGCAAGGCCGCGGTTTCTCGCATCGGCTATACCGTCCGGCGGTGCGATGATAAGCTTTATCCTGTCATCTTTTGCGGCATACTGCCTGCATATTTCTACGCTTCCGTCATGTCCTTCGGAAGCAACTATTATAAGCTCGATGTCGCCGTATGTCTGGTCGAGCACACTCTTTATACCCTGTTCGACATAACGCCCGACATCATAAACTATCATTACAATGCTGATCATCTGTTGTCCTTTTTACCGCTTCAAGATATGCATACCGGCGGCTTTCGTCAGGTTCGATGAATGCGCCCTCTCCCCATTCATTCCATGCGTTAACATAGACAAAATCGACCGCATGTCCTTCGACCTTTTTCTTAAGGATCCCAAGCGACTCTTCAAAAAGAGCGGGCGACGTATTCATATATACAAGGCCCTTGTGGCCGCGCCTTGGTGTATTATCCCAGTCGGGGATGATGCCGGGAAATTCGTTTTCGGCATATTGGCGGCTTGTGATCGATCGCATGATACGCCTTGCATCGACCCTTCGCTCAAGTATGCTGCCAAAGCGGTTTCCGAAGAGGCGGTTTCGAAGCGACCTTACATATGTCAGGCCGTAATATGAGATATTTCCCAACAATCCCAGATCGTACTTGAGTGTATAGCCGGGCTCAAAATAGTAGTAGGCATCGATAAGGCCGCTTCTGTCATCCGAGCCTGCCGCAGTCTTTCCGGAAATGATGTAAACGCCGTCAAATCCGGCCTCGCACGCCCATCTGTTGAACGCTTTCGACATTTCCTCAAAACACGGTATGTCAAAAGTCTTGTATATCTGCCACACCGGCCTGTTATCTATCTTGATGTATCTTCTGTCTTTAAAAAACGGAAGAAGGTAATCAAAATACTTCTTCCAGTCACTTTCATCCCCGTATTCCTGAGCGATGAGCACCTGATCGGACTGGCCGTACCACGTCCTCGTCCATGTCTCGTTGGCCCAGCATATATTGTATCTGATGTCGATCGAAGGATTTTCAAGAAGTGCGCGAAGCGGCTTGTCCATAAGCGTCTTGCCGTTAAAGTAATACTGGTATATCGAAAAACCGTATACACCGTACTGTTTGGCAAGTTCGGCCTGGCGGGTAAGAGTTCTTACCGCATCGGCGTCAAGGTCATAATAGTCGCCGTCAAGAGGGACTCTGGGCTGGTCGTGACCTTTAAAAAGCGGGGCCGCCTTCCTGACCGCGACCCATTCCGTATATCCTTTGCCCCACCACTTATCGTTCTCGGGGAACGTATGGAACTGGGGCAGATACATGCACATTACTTTCATGATCTCTCCGGCAGGATAGCTACTTCATCCACACTGTCTTGTTAACTATATGCGTATAGCTCTGGATGAGCTTTACGACCTTGACGGAAACGTTATCGTCGGCATAATCCTGGGCCTCAACAACTTTCTCATGGTTCTCATACATGGCGGTCGCAAGTTCTATCGCCCGGCAGACATCACGGCTGTCGATCCCGCCGATAACGATCGTGCCCTTGTCGAGAACTTCGGGCCGCTCGGTCGATGTGCGGATGAGCACCGCAGGAAAATCAAGCATGGCCGACTCTTCCGACAGCGTTCCGGAATCCGACATGACGCAGTAAGCGTTCTTCTGAAGCTTGTTATAGTCAAGGAATCCGAAAGGCTTCAGGCTGCGTACAAGCGGATCGAACTTAAAGGCACGCTTTTCTATAAACTTTGCGCTTCTGGGATGCGTGGAATATATGACCGGCATCTTGTACTTCTGTGCTATCACATTTACCGAGTTCATAAGCGACATGAAGTTTTCTTCAATGTCGATGTTCTCCTCACGGTGAGCGGAAAGGAGTATGTATTTTTTCGGCTCGAGTTCAAGGCGGTCAAGTATATCGCTCTTTTCGATCTTGTCGATATGAGCGTTTATTACTTCCTTCATCGGCGATCCGGTGACAAATACCGTCTTGCCGTCGATCCCTTCCGACAGAAGGTATCTTCGCGAGTGTTCGGTATAGGGCAGGTTGATGTCAGAGATATGATCGACGATCTTTCGGTTGATCATCTCGGATACGTTCCAGTCCCAGCAGCGGTTTCCGGCCTCCATATGAAAGATCGGGATCTTCAGCCGCTTTGCGCTCACGGCGGAAAGGGCGGAATTGGTATCGCCGAGTACAAGAAGGGCATCGGGACGCTCCTTTGCAAGAAGCTTATATGACTTGGAGATGATATTTCCCATCGTCTCCCCCAGATCGGCTCCGACCGCTTCGAGATAGTGATCCGGAAGGCGAAGATCCAGGTCCTCGAAGAAGATATCGTTGAGTTCACGTGCATAGTTCTGACCCGTATGAACGAGGATATGATCGAAATACCTGTCGGCACACTTGATGACCTCCGACAGTCTTATTATCTCCGGACGCGTTCCGACTATGGTGCAAAGTTTTAATCTATCAGACATTTTCCCACTCCTATCTTGAAGAATTATAACAAACGGACCCTGCGATTGCAATCAACGCAAGGGTGCATAAAAGGAACGGAGGAACGATGAAAAAGTTCTCCATGAACGATGCGGCAAGGATCGCAAATACGGCTGATACCGCAGTCCTTGCCGTGCGGTCTTCCGATACGTTCTTATGAAGATCCAAAAGCCTTTTTACCAGCAGGATCAAAACGGCGGTAAATACAAAAACTCCGTGTACGATAAGTATGTCCAGAAGCCCGTTATGGACCTCGAACACCCCGTCCATCCAGTCTACGTTGATCTTATAGTTGCTCCCGATACCGGTTAGGGGCATGCGCATAAATGCATTCCAGAGATCGGCCCAGATCACATCCCTTCCGGATATGATGTCCTTGTAAAAGATCCTGATGCCGAATGAATCCGTATACTTGCCGAGCCACACATATAAAAGCGAGATCGCTATGGCGCCTGCTGTCATGGCAATGGAAAGAAAAGTGTAGAACACGCGATTTTTCCAGAAGCGGGAAGGTATCAGAAGAAGTACGGCAAATACGACAAGTCCGAGAAAGGCGCATCTTGCCCTGTACCACGCGATGATGTTATATCCCCATGCGAACATGAACAGTATGAAGAAGAACAGGAAGCGTGCCCCGCCCTTTTCCGTCTGCTTCAGCCTTTCGTAAAATGCAACAAGACCGGTTATCGCAAACACAAACCCGGTTATGAGAACAAGACCTCCGTAGTTTGTGTTGTATCCTTTAAAGTATCCCTTGACGTCAAACGTCCAGTAGTAAAAATAAAATCCGACATATGCATAAATGAAGCACATCAGTTTCGGAGAAAATCTGACACGGCCCGCAAGATAGGCTGTAAGGAGCACATCTGTGGCGGTAAGCCATGCGCCTTTGCCGGATCCCGACAGGAAAATGTTTACCGCAGCTATCGCGATGCCTGCAGCCATGATGTAAAACTCCCTGTCGACAACCGCTTCCCTTATATCGACATAACAGAAAAACATACCCACAAGAAATACAAATGAGACAAGCGTTGCAAGAGGCGCCGCTTTTTCATACCAGGAATACTCGTTCCAAAGCACCGTCGCAAGCAGAACGATCGCCGAAATAAGGAGCGCGTTCCCGGTCATGATCTTTTTGGAACTGATGTCATTTCTTTCCACTCGCCCTGCTCCTTACAAAAGAACCAAGCACGCCGACTACCGTCATCATATCCTTCCAGTTAAGGAGTATGACGATAAGGGTAAGTACAGCGCATATGATGTATTTTGCGGGAAGGTTTCCGACCATTGCGAGCATCATCGCGACCAGAACCGATATCCCCAGCACATCAGACAGAAGGTTATTCTCAAGCACCACATGCTTTCTTACAAACCAATACGAAAAAGCCCACATGATACAGTAACTTATCGCAGTAGCGGCCGCAGCACCCATCGCCCCGTACCTGGGGATGAAGGCAAGATTCATGGCAACGTTTGCGACGGCTCCTATCGATGTGGCTATACCCATGGACCGTGATTCCTTATGGGCAAGACATATCGAGCCCAAAAATCCGGTAAGGGCACCGAATATCACCGAGATAAGAAGCGGCGGCACATAGACCCACGCATCATAGAAATCCTTTCTGAACATGAAGCGTGCTATCGGCTCCACCAGCAGTATCAGGAACGCACAGCCGCTTACCATGAAGCTGTTGTATGTCCTGTACATCGTGGTGAAAAACTGAGCGCTTTTGTCATCCTTGTAGCTCTTTGTCGCCGACATCTGCCATGCCTGTGCAAATATCCTCTGGAATACCATGAGTATCGCGGGGATCTTGTAGGCGACGCCGTAGACTCCGTTTACAGCAGCGCCGCAGATGGCGAGCACCATATATCTGTCGGCGGCGTTGTTGATCCAGCTTCCGGTTGAATATGCGATCATCACGGTGCCGTATTTAAGCATCTCTTTCTTCAGTTCGTCATCCTCCGAAAGAGGAGGAACAACGCCCGCACTCTTTCCGATGATCAGCATAAGGACGGAAGATAATGCAAACGATATTATCTGGGAGAAGATGTATCCGTTAAGGCCGATCCGAACCACAAGCAGGAATATGATGTTGGATACGATCATAACAAGCGTGGAGCAGACTGACCCTATGACAACGACCGGTACCGCCTCGCATCCCTGGAAATACAGGATGAGGAACTCATAAAGTGAATTTGCCGCATAAAGGAGTGCGAACAGCAGGAGATACCGGCGTATCTCCATGCCCGAAAAAGCAAACATTATAATGCACAGACCGACGACAAGCGCATCGCCGCGAAGCACATACCGAAGTCCGGTCTTTAATATCCCGCCCCGGCGCCCGGCATATTCAATGCCGAAGCGCAGCGCCGCCTCGCCCATGTTGAGAGTAAGTGCCGGAACGAGCAGCAGGAGGGTTACCTGCATCACATCGGCGATACCGTATTCATATGTCGTAAGGACATCCGTATAGAGCGGTACCAGCAAAAAGACCAGTATCTTCGACACGAAATTACTGATCGAAAACAGGGCTATATTGTCGGCCAGGTATCTGTACCTGCTTTTCTTTTCAGGACTGCCGCTCATTATCTTCTCCGTCTTCTGCCAAACGTTCGCGTATTTTGTTAAAGTTTGCCGCAAGGAGCAGGAACATCACGTTCATCGAGTAATCGGTCCATATAAGATCGACGTCGATATACGATTCGATGCATACCGCAAAGACCGCTGCGAGCGCGGTCACTGCCATGTTTCGTGCAGCAATTTGGTCCGTGGCAGCAAAAAGGTTTCGGTACATCAGATATATGGTAAGGGCAAAAACTATCACCCCGTGAATGAACAGGATGTTAAGCATCGCATTGTGTACGTTGAATTCAAAAAACGAAGTGATCGTAACGTTTGTGCCTATGCCGGTAAGGGGCTTTTTGCGGAACATCTCCCACATCTCGAGCCATATGGCCTCACGTCCCGAAAACACGTTTTTGTAGAAGAAGGGCATCTTAAAGTTCGCCCCGCTCTTTCCGACGATCATATAAGCTGCGGCAAATGCGAGCGATCCGAATGTCGCGATGATAAAGACCGTATTGAAAAAGGATTTTTTCTCCCACAGCCTTTTGGGGATAACAAACCGCAGCACAAAAAAAGCAAGGAGCATCGCAAACGCTCCGCGCGACCTGTGATAAAGGCTGATCTGAAGGCACTTTACAAGGGCGATCACGATAAATAGCTGCGCTGCCTTATACCTTTCGGCAAGCCCTTCGAAAAATACGAACACGCACATCATCGAGAATACGGTAAACGTCGCTGCCGTGTTAGTGTTCATGGCAAACGATGTGTAATCGGCAAACATCCACGTGTAAACACCGAAGAACCACCAGATGAGCATGCCGGTATAGACTGCGCCAAAGAGCCACAGCTGCCATTTTTCAAAGCTCATAACGGATGACAGGTAAAAGATCATGGCAAAGTTTACGGCCACAAAAAAGCAGCCGTAACCGCTGTCTACGATAAGGATGTTCGCAGCCGTCACAACTGCCAGTGCGATAAGCGCGATAAGACCTTTATCCTTATCCTTCAGACGGTCCATGATATTGACATTGACCAAAAATACAAGAACAAGTATCGCAAACACGAAAAGACCCACATATTTTTCCGTCATTCCGTAAAACTTAGGGACGAAAAATGTGAGCGTATAGAACACGAACAGTATGAGAAGAAGTATGGTCGTTATGACAGCTTTGACATCAGTTCTTCGCTTCTTTTCTTCCATGAACACGACTCCATGTCGATCCCCTGCGCAAGTCTCGCGGCATTGGGATCTTCTATCAGGCCTTTTATCTTTCGGGCGATCTCTTCGGGATCTTCGCAGTTATCGATGATATCCCCATTCCTTGTGCCTTTTATGATACCCAGGGCACCGGCGTGCCGGGAGATCAGGGCCGGGCATCCGAGAGATACGGATTCGACAACTGCCAGGCCGAATGTTTCAAAGCAGCTGTTCTGCACAAAGACAGCCGCCTGCAAAAACAGCTTTTCCGCCTCATCAAACGGCACGATGCCGAGGTTTCTTACAAAGTCAAAAGATGCGATAATATCCGAATCGGCTCCGGTATCACCGATGACGCACAGGTACATTTCGGGGTCATAGTCCCTGCGAAGTATCTCTACAGCTTCGCATATCCGCGTTATCCGCTTTCTCGGCATGCCTCCGCCGATCGTAAAGATCATGTGTCTGTCTCTGACCTTACCGTTATCATCATGTGCGGATCTGTTTAAGAGTTCCTCGTCTATCCCGTTATATACATAATCGACCTTTTTCGCATGCATGGGGTAGAATTCCCTGAGAAAATCAGCAAAGGTCCTGCTCACCGCAATGATACGGTCCGAAAGGACCAGCGTCTGCCGCTCAATCCTTGTCATCTCCGGATCTTCCTCGAGGTTGATCTCGTTTTCGTACTCGACGCACCCGTGCATAAGATATGCACTCTTCTTTCCGAGATGCTTTGCGAGCTTTAAGCCAAGGATGTTCTGCTTCGAATACCCGGAATATACGACAACGTCTGCAAGAAAGGTCTTTACAACAATCTCCAGAACACGAAGCATCTTGTTCCTGAACTTCTGATAAAGCGTTCCTTCCGGAAGATTACGGATATAGTATTTGGTTACGTTTGCGGGCCCCGTACCGGATACGGAATCTCCCGCAAAAAATATCCTTACAGGTTTCATGTCACTTTTCGTCAAGGTACTGTCTTCGTCCCGAAAGCATGGCCGAAAGGGCCCCGAACATTGTCAGATTATCTTTATACAGCTTCCTTTTTCGAACCGCATACTGGATCATGAGCAGGATGGAAAACGTGCGGGTCATTGCCGCGAAGTTTGCACCCCTTGATATGAAAAAGTCCCTGTCAAAGCCTTTAAACCACGTGGACTGTTCGGCTCTTACCCCGGCTATCATCTCGGGCACATACACGATCTTTTTGCCCCGCTTTAAGCAGTCGTACAGGAAGATGTTCTCTTCACCCTGAAAATACTTAGCGCCCGCTCCAAACATCTCGTTAAAGGAGATGCCTTTTATGCTGTCCTTCTTAAATGCTATCTCCGGTGAGAATATCTTCATCACCGAAAGATAGCCCATTCTTCTGTCGTGTTTAAATACGGGAGTCTGCCGTTCGGGACGCTTGACAAAGAACACGATAAGGTCCGCATCGGGGTGGCGCGAAAAGGCATCGTTTATTATCCTGTCGTAATCGCTTACGTACTCGACATCGTTATCGCACAAGATACAGACGGGACCTTTGGCGTAGGAAAGGGCCATATTCCGGCTCTTTGAAAGCCCCCGTTCTCTTGTCTTAACATAACAGATATCAGAATGTCCGCCTGCGCTGTCCCGCACGGATCTGCGGACATCCTCACTGTCACACTGGTTGATCACGACACAGTCGGTATGTATGAACAGGGTATCGATATAGTCTTCGTTTTCGAGGAACATTGCCGACAGAAGGACTTCGGGACCCATCTACACCCTCCTTGCAACAGCCCTTACGGCCCAGAATACAAAGCACCAGCAGCTGTAGAAAAAGCCGAGATGCTCAACCCTGCGGTAAAGGTTCCATATACGGCGGAGCGCTTCTATCTTGTTGGAGGATAGCGATCTTCCTATACGCCTGTAAAGAACAAGGCTTCTGTTAAGTCCGTATGCCTTCTCCTTCTTGAGGACCTTCCACCAAGTGGCCGTATCCTCGCTCTTGACATAGGGCATCATGATGTCGCTCTTATCAAGCTTTGTCATGTCAAACATGACGGTGCTCGTAAATATCGTCGTGTTCTTAAGCGCTTCCCTGTATCCTATCGTTTCGGGGACATGCACTATCCTGCCAAGTCCTCTTCCGCCCTCATCCGCGAACTCATACCCGGTAAATGAAAAGGCGGCATCTTTTTCTTTCATGAACGCAATCTGGAGTGCGAGCTTATCTGCATCCCACAGATCATCCGCATCTATGAATGCGATATATCTGCCCCGGGCCTTTTCGATGCCGGTGTTTCTGGCGCCCGCTGCGCCTTTTGTAAGCTCATTGGAGTAAAGCTTTACCTTGTCGGAGGAAAATCCTTCGATCACTTTGCGGCTGTTATCTACCGATCCGTCATCGACAAGGATGAGCTCCAGATCCGTATACGTCTGCTGTAATACAGACATGATCGTGTCGGCAATATAAAGCGATGCATTATATACCGGCACGATCACGCTTACCATCTCATTCATCCGATCCACTTACGGCTCCTTCGGTTTCATCGGCAACCCCTTCGGCACTGCCGATCAGGAACAGGGTCTTTATCGTAAGAATAATGAGTCTCAGATCCAGCCACACCGAAAAGTTCTCGATATAGTAAAGATCGAGCTTTAATTTATCGTAAGGCCTCGTATTGTACTTGCCGTAGACCTGGGCATATCCGGTGATCCCCGCCGTAACCTTCGTCCTGTAGGAAAACTCGGGCATTTTACGGATGTATTCCTTTATGATCTCGGGGCGCTCCGGGCGCGGCCCTACAAAGGACATGTCTCCGGCAAGGACGTTGAACAGCTGGGGCAGCTCATCGATGCGCAGCTTCCTTATGACCTTTCCTACCGGAGTGATCCTGTAGTCATGTTTTGATGCAAGCCTTGCAACACCGTCCTCTTCGGCATGCTCGATCATGCTTCGAAACTTTATGATCTTAAACTCGCGGTTTCCTCTCGTACATCTGACCTGTTTATAGAACACGCTCCCGCCGTCGCACGCTTTGACGCATATGGCCGTGATCAGCATTATGGGGGACGTGATCACGATCATTACGATCGCAAGAACTATATCAAACAGCCTCTTTATGATCCTCTGCTCGGCCTCGACCGGATCGGCCTTCGTGTAAAGAAGCGGTGTGTCAAACAGATGAAGGTTCTGGGATCCCTTTAATACGATATCCATGATCTTGGGCGAAACATATATGTCGACATCGCTCTCATAGCAGCACTTGAACACCGCATTCCTTGATTCATTCGGAATATCCCACAGCATAACGGCTTCATGATGCGGCACTTCTTCGCATATCGTTTCGATATCCTCGGTAACCTTCATGGACTTGGTCACCTTGAACTGATGCCGTCTTGTGGCAAATTTTTCCAGAATGGTATCCTGATTGGTGCCCCCGTATACGAGGAGCACATCGACCGGGGGGAAGAACATCCGGTACAGCAAGGTGGATGCGATGATCCACAGACCTACGGCAAAGCACTGAACGATCATCCCCGTAAGAAGCGGGATAATAGTCGGAAAACGGTAAGAGAGCAGGCAGATGATGCCGTAGAAGATCACGTTTGTGATAAGCGTCGCAAACCCTTGCGACAGGGTCAGCTCGATCATGCGGAAGCTTCCGATCTTGAGGCCCCCGTACATGGCTGACGAGAACAAGAGTATGATAAAGTAAACTGCCGCAATGAAAATATGGCCCCAGAAATAGAAAGCCTTGGGGATGCCGGTATTGTAATGCCAGTACCATACGTACAGCATTATGCCGGTCTCGATCGCAAGAATGATGATCGATGACGCGAATATATATGATCTTTTCTCGAACTGTTTCCGGTTCAAATCCTGCTACTCCCTGCCAAAAAGAAGCAGAAACCCTCCGTACAGGCATCCCGCAAAAATATCCGCAAATCTCAACCGGGTGCCGCGAAATATCGGATGATGCGATCTTTTCGCATATATGACATAACGCCCCAGATACTTAAGCCTTAACAGGCCCGGCGGCGTAATACAGGCTCTCTGCTCGTAATAAAGGTAAAAAGCATTGACGTTTTCGCGCTTCAGCTTTTTGACGGATAATGTGTACCCGTCATCGGTGATAGTGCATACCGTGATTATCTTCGGCAATACCGCGAGCACACATATCTGATCTATTTTATCATAAATGTAGTCTTCGGGCACGTATTTTTCGCCCTCGATCTCAGGGAATAAATGATCTTTGAGAATGTCGGTCCTGTACATGAGCGTAGTCTCGCCCGAAAAGCCGTTGAGGTACAGATCGTACAGTTTCGAAACCCTGACGTTTGGGAAGTCGGTATCGGACAGTATCTTCTCGTCCGTGCTTCCTTTATGTGCGACCACTCCGCCTATGTTCACATCATGTCCGTATGTTCCGACCGCATCATCGTATGCTTTAAGAAGATCCTCGACTGCGGATCCGGTCAGATAGTCATCAGAATCAAGACATAGGAACAGTTCCGTTTCGCAAAGCCGGACCCCCGTGTTATGGGCACGCATCTTCCCGCCGTTTTCCCTGTAATGATACCTTATGGGGATGATGCCCTCATCGATCCACCCTTCCACGACCTTTCCCGTCATATCGGTCGATCCGTCGTCGACTATGAGCCATTCAAAATCCCTGACGGTCTGCTCCTTAAGGCTCTCGTATGCACGTGCAAGAAGGTCGCATCTGTTGTATGACGGTGTGAATACGGTAAGCCTCATTTGAGCCTCCTGTAGCTGAATCTGTGCTCTACGCCGGTATAATCTATAAGTGAATACTCGTTTTGCTCCTTAAGATCGTACCTGTATATTACATGGGTGTCCGTCTGCCCTATCTCATAAAGGCCGGCGCGCTTTACGAATGAAGCCATCGGGTGACCCTTTGTAAGTACAAGGTACTGTGTGCCCGTAGCCTCAAGGGCATCGGTGAATATATCGCTTCCGGTCTTCTGGTTCCTTACAAGTACGGCAAGGATCACATTTGTCGGCCTGTCCTCGTCCTCAAGCATCTCCTCCGTGTACGAGTAGTTCATCGCATAAAGGTATTCTTCCCTGTCTATAGTCAGAAGTATCTTGGGATCGTACTGTCTGATCTCCATGTTGTACTCGTATTCATAAAATACTTTTGCATATTCCGTGCCGGAATCGTCATGGATGATACCGGCCGTCTCTATAAGCTCATCGGGGATCTTGTAGATGTTTTCGGCCACATCCAGGCCTTTGGCATATACGAAATTGCCTCCGAGGACAAACATCAGAAGTATCAGGGCAAGGGATGCCGCCTTTGTCCTTCCCGCAGGTGCACTTTCTATGATGATGACCGCGGCATACGGGACCAGAACTATGACCGGTGCTATCCAGAACAGCCTATAGTATTCGCTGCTGACATCGAATATCCTGTCAAGTATGAGAGGAACTGCAGGATCATACACCGTAAGGAGCAGCACTGCCGCTCCCGGGATAAACAGCTGTCTGTCGCGCTTTGATCCCTTTATCAGTATGATCAGGACCGCAATGAGGTACATGGCAAAATAACCCGTACCCGATGTGTACAGGTTAAGACACTTAAGCAGATAGCCTATTCCGTTTTCAAATACGTTTACGCCCTGCATGACTACCTCGGAAAAGTATAAACGGCATAATACCCTTTAACATACAATACGTAGACCAGCATCATCACAAGTTCCGGAAGGATACAAAGGAATATCTTCGGAAGAAGGGCAAATCTCTTTTTCATGAAAGCATACGGTATGAACAGCACGCAAACCTCTGCCGGGATGACCATATTTGCGGTCGAGCTTACAGCGGCGGTTCCAAGGCAGGTGATAAACAGCATGACTGCCGTGCTGTTTTCGGATGCTCCTGCGATCAGCATCATGTACAGCACGAAGATCAGGACGACCGATACGTTTCCTACCACCGATTTACCCTCGTAGGTTCTCGTCATAAGGAAGTTGGATGTCGTATAGATGCTGATGAACATGAAATTGATCATGGTCATGAAAGCGTACATCAAAAGTGCACGTCTGTGTTCGGGAAAGAAGTATCTGCATATGCAGACATAAAGCATATTGACCATTATCATTACTGCCGATGACATAACGGTCTTGGTCTCAACGAGTGCCGGAAGGCCTGTCAGCCGGCATATTGCGGCATCATTTACGTAATATGTGGCAAAAGCGTATCGAAGCTCGAAATGGTCCTGCCAGTTCCCGGTGAACGGATCATAAACATTTATCATGTTCGTATCGACGTTAGTAGTCACGTTTGCAACATAATATGCGGCATCAAGCGTGAAATTGTAGGTCATGACCGTCAGGATAACGGATAATGCCGTAATAAGGCATACGGTGGCCCAGAAGTAGGTGTTCTTCGATAATTCCTCCCGAAAGGCACGCACCCAGGCTGCCCAGTATTTTCCCTTTACCGCAAAAGAGGCGGCAGTAATGATCCCGCAGGGGACTACCCAAATGGCACAAAGGGTGGACAGCGGCCTGTAAGTAAACATCACGGGAAGGCACACTATGGCAAAGAGAGCATGGTATGCGAAAAATCCCACCGCCACTGTTACCGGTGCCGGACAGAGGCGTTTCTTTCCCATACAGAAGAAACTTCCGAACGCCAGGTACACTATGAGATTGACCATCAGCACAAGTGCCGCTTTTACTATCATTGCAGTTCCTTTAATTCTTCTGCTGTTATAACATAAACATTTTCGGCCGTAACTTCTCCCGATGACAGTACAGCCTTCATGGCTCCGCAGTCCTTATCGGAGGAGCCGTAAACATACCATTTATCGACCACGCTCCCATATCTTGCAAGAAAATCCGCCAGTTCATCCGCATTGCCGGAATCTCCTCCTCCGATAAAGGTTATAAGGCCGTCACTTCCCTGAAGAAGATAGCCTTCGATGCCGCCTCCTTCGGGTACGAATTCATACATGGAGCACCTTCTGTTCATGTCCTCCTGAAGATTGACCGTCGCAGCATAGAGCCTGTTGATCTTACTGTTCAGTACAAACACCGCCCCGATAAGAAGTACCGCCAGAACACCGAGTGCGATCGCAAGGTTTTTTGCATTTATGATCTTATGATAGTTCATGTCCCATTCCTCCAAATCATCTTCAGTAACTGCTTCCGCATCCACCCCGGCAGGCGGTCTCGTTTTCGCCCTGTAGGGCAGATATACGGTAAGCATTTCGACAAGCACATTTGCGGCACCGCAGACAGAAAATACACCGATCCCGGCCCATGACATAAGAAGGGTAAAGCAGATGAGCGCTTCCGACTGGTATCCCCAAAGATGCAGACCGGTTACAGCGGCAAATGCTGTTGCTGCCTTTGCCCGGTCGGTAAATATCCTGTTTATGAGCGCCAGCTGGCACAGGTTGTAAAATGTGACGAGCGTCGGAGGCAGGAGCGTAAATACCATCCTGAGCGGATGGACATTAAGGATACCTGAAAGCGTTCCCCAGAATACCATCAGAGGATCGGATAATACCGCCTGTTTGCTGTCAAATACAGCTGTTGCCGTATCTATCCCGCGAAGTACCAGGAAAGAATCGGCGCGCCGCGTTATCACAAGATATGTCTCAAATGCCACCGAAATGACAAAGATACCTGCTAAGACAAAGCCGGCGCTTTGCCCTGATCCCCCGCCGGGCAGGATAGTCCGTATCCCGGCCGATGATATCCCCTTACGCTTTTTTATGACCGCTGCGGCAGCTGCCGCAACAGCCCACAGCAGGAAAGCGATAGCAAGAACCGCAGTTGTACCGGCTGACATCAACCCGCCGGCAAGGCCTGCTGCCATTCCAAGTGCGAGCATTATAACGCCCCCGAACGACACTCTTGATACAAGGGACGGCTCACCGTCAAAGCGTGCATATGCCACGTCGGCCCAAGCGCCCAGAAAATACGACAGTATGAAAAAGACTGTAAATATCACTGCAGCGGTTACCATCAGGGAGCCTTCACCTCCCTGTACACTATACAGCCGCCTTCTTCAAGGGCCGGCTCATATCCGAACTTTGTGATCGGAACTTCCGGCCACAGGCTGTCGGATAAGATGATGTGGGAGACTCCGGCTCTTTTGGCCGCCGATGCAACCGCCTTCATATCGGGATGCGTTGTCAGAAGCTGTCTGTAAACGATCCGGCAATCTTCGTCAAGGCCGGACAGATCCTCTCCTTCCGGGTCTTCGTACATAAGCGTGAACGAAGACGAATAAGCGCTAAGATAATCTCCCCACCCGGGCATGGTAAGAACCTTTGCGCCGGCATCGTCCGCAAGGACCGCATCCATCGCACCGATAAGGTCCGAAGGAAGGTGTATGTCATTTTCCGCCCTGCCGGACAGATCGTTTGAGAATACAAATGTTCCCGAAGAGGCTATTATAAGGGCCGCAAGACATGCGGCAAAAACAAGGGCAGCCCGTTTTGCCAAAGGATTTTTAAATGTATCGGTCACTTTGGAAAACATAAGGGATACGGCACATCCGATCAGAACGAGCGGCGAGAAGAAAAGCGCAGGGCAGGGATCATGATCCGCATCGCCGTCATTGTCTGTTCTGTCCCTGAATACGAAGATAAGGGATGCGATAAACAGAACGACGACGGCACCGCTTCCGATAAGCAGACGTATGTTACTGTACAGTTCATACATCAGCTCTCTTATCATGATGCGCCCTCCCCGGATCTCATATCCGAAGCCTGAGCCGAAGATCCCGTCTGGACTGATCCGGTTTTGCGTGATACGAACCCTGTCAGGATCATGAACATGTAAAAATACGCCATGATATAAACGGGAAAATAGTATTTAAAATATGATGCGGGGGCCAGTATGAAAACGATCAGCCAGTGACAGGCAAGGCCGCCGAACACGAAAAAGTCAAACCATCTTTTCTTTATAAGGCAGTACAGCAGTGCAAGAAGGACAAATGCCGTGGGGATGAAGAGATTGTAGGCAAGTGATTTTAGCCCCGAGGGGGCAAGGGCAAACGGGAAAGGAACCGCAGCATAGCAAAAAGCCCCCCACCTGGTCCTCAAAAATACATCCGGATTGTTTACAAATATCCGCTTTACGGCTTCCGAAAACTCAAAATACTCGGTGTAGCCTGCTTCGGGACGGACACCCGAGAATTCTTCCTTGGTAAGTATAAGGACATCCTCGTAGTTGATATCGCCGAAATGTTCACTTATCGCATCGATCGACTCAAGCGAAATATACCGGTCGACGACCGACAGATCGTGTGCATTCCGGTCACGGTCAAGACCGTTTCTTAACATGTTCGTTATCGTATAGGCGTAAAAAGGCTTCATCCTGTCATTTGCCTGGCCGGAAACGCTCTCTGCGGTTATGAAGTTCTGCGGGACGGCGATGATAAACTGGAGGATGACATATGATGCGATGACCGCTGCCACGCTCTTTTTGCTCCGAAGGTTCGGATATACGATAAATAAAAGGATCGGGACAAGCGCGAGAAGATATATGCCTTCGGTCCTCCACTGGGTGAGCACGGCTCCCGCAAGCAGTATGAAAAAGACGCCCCCCGGACTGATCTTCCTGCTCTCAAGACGGTCAAACAAAAGCTTTACGAACAGGGCGAGGTAGATCAGGAAATAGACCGGAAGCCTGTGGGCGCTCGTTGTATAAGCGATCACGGGATACATAAGAAACAGGGCATACATTATAAGTCCCGGCTTCTTACCGAAATAGGACGTTGACCGGCAGACGGTATAGCCGGCCACGAAGAACTCTATGATGACCTTTACGAATATCGGGCCGTACTTTGCCGGGATCAGCATAAAGGATATGATGTAATAATAAACCGTCAGATAGGTAAACCAGGTGTCGTGAATGAGATTTACGGCATCGTTTACTATCACATATTCGTCGTTTGAAAGAAAACCCGCGGGAAGCTTTATAAATAAAACACCGGCAAGTACCGGCAGATAGATAAGCCCGTATCTTATGACGCAAAGAAGACCGGTGCGCGTCTCATCACGCGAAAAGATGATACGAGATATGGCGTGCGATACGGCAAACATAACAAGCGTCGACAGGATCCGGCAGATGACGTAGTCTGATGCGGCAAGCAAAAAAGCGCTGTCGGATCTTTCCGGAAAGACAAAGATGCCCCTTCCCGCAAAAACAGATACAACAAGCCAGACCGCGGTAAGGATGAGTGCCGCAGGAATGACAGCTTTTTTATGTCGAACAAATACCGGCTGATTCATGTCATGTCATAATTACAATTGCATTTAAAAACAATGATAAGTATACTATATTTTGTAGCACTTAGTAAATATTTGCAGCCTAAATAACAAGAGAGGGTAATCATGAAGAAGATCATCATAACCGGGAGCAACGGGCAGCTCGGACGTGCCATAAACGACCTGTACGGTAGGGACAGCGACTATGAGCTTGTAAATACCGACTATAAAGTCGAAGGCATATCGGATCTTGATATCACCGATCTTAACCAGGTTCTTGAAGTGGTGCGCACGGTAAAGCCTTATGCGATCATAAACTGTGCCGCCCATACAAACGTTGATGCATGCGAGGTCCAGGTGGACAGCGCATATCGGATAAACGCCCTGGGGCCGAGGAATCTTGCGATCGCATCGTCCGAGGCAGGCGCAAAGCTTGTTCACATCTCGACCGATTACGTTTTTGCCGGAAACGGCACCACCCCGTATACGGAGTTTGACACACCCGCACCTATCGCGATGTACGGCAAGACAAAGCTTGCGGGCGAGAACTTCGTGAGAGAGTTTGCCGATAACTATTTCATGATAAGGACCGCATGGCTGTACGGGGACGGCAAAAATTTTGTCAGAACGATGCTGAGGCTGTCGGAAAATCACGATGAGATAAGCGTTGTAAACGACCAGGTCGGATCGCCCACATGCGCGGATGAGCTTGCAAGAGCGATCTTCGCGCTGCTTCCTACGGAAAACTACGGACTGTTCCACGGCACATGCGAAGGAATGTGTTCATGGGCTGATTTTACAAAGGAGATCTTCCGTCTGGCAAAAAAAGACACGAAGGTCAACCCCGTATCGAGCAAACAATACAAGGAAATGAACCCGCAATCTGCCGACAGACCGGCGTACTCGGTTCTGGAAAACTACATGTTAAAGCTGACTGGAAGCTATACGTTTGCCGACTGGGAAAAGGCCATTGCCGAATATATCAAAAAGATGTGAGATTTATTTCCAGAGGAAATGAGTCAGAACTGCGATAACGATCCCAAGCGCAGCTCCGGTCTGTACCTGAAGCGGAGTGTGGCCGATAAGTTCTTTCAGTTTGTCATGTGAAAATCCCGGCGCGTTGTCGCGCTGCTTGGAAAAATACTCCATCAGCTCGTTAAGGATGACCGCCTGGTTGCCTGTCTCACGCCTGACGCCGCTCGCATCCACCATCACGACTATCGCAAATACGACAGTAAATGCGAACTCAAATGAATCAAGGCCCCTGACAAATGCCGTCATCGTCGCCATAGCGCAGACGGTTGACGCATGAGAACTGGGCATCCCTCCATTTCCGGAGAAAAGACGCCTTATCGAAAATGATCTGTCCACTATCATCTCGATGACCGCTTTTGCGATCTGGGCTATGAAATATCCCATAAATGAGGTGATCAGTATTTTGTTGGATATGATCTGTTCAAAGATACCCATACGTATCCCTTTATCAAAAAAATGGCTCCGCCTCAGCGGAGCCGTATTATCATCTATTCACCTAAGCCACTGTCAACCGCATTGATAAGTGCCTGCAGTGCCTCCGATTCATCATCGCCTTCACACACAAACTCTATCTCGTCACCGCACTTAACGCAAGCTCCGAGCACGCTCAGCACGCTCTTGGCATTGGCGGTACTTTCCCGGAATGAAAAAGTGATCAGCGATTTGTACTTCATCGCTTCCTTGCACAGTATTCCGGCCGGTCTCAAATGCAGGCCCGTAGGGTTCTTGATGACGACCCTCTGACTAACCATAAGAGATGCATCCTCCAATCATAAATTTGTGATCCCCAAAGAAGTATTATATCATCTTCCGGGCAAAATCACAAGAATCACTCCGCAACCGCAGCTCCTCCCGCTGCAGGCATAACAGACGACGAATCGGTCCTGTCAACTATCACCATAAGCGTTACAGGCTCGACAACAGACACGCCCGCAGGGAAATCAAATACGACCTGCCCGTCGTTCTCTCCGGGTACGGGTGTTCCGGCCTCATGATCCGCAGGGATCCCGCCTCTGGGAACGAGTGTTGCGGCATCGATCTTTCCTATCGCCAGATCCCCGCTGTATCTGTCATATGCGTCACCGATGCCCTGTATCTCTACAGGAACGGATCCGCCGATATCAACGATGCTCGCCATGTATCCGTCGGGAAGATTGTCGATCGTTATGTTCGAAAGCGGAACATCGATAACCTTATGCTGGTTCGCTTCGATACCGACCTTGACCCTTATCTCGGGATCAAATGTGCTGTCGGCAAATATCACACCGGAGGGCAGGTAATCGGAAATGTTCACTGCCACCGTAACATCCGATGTCGCACCTTCGATCGATACCTGGTCGGGAGATACATAAATGACTTCCATATCGTCGAAGTTTTCTCCGCGGCCGGCTATCAGGACACTTGAAGGCTCCGTGATGACAACTCCGTTCGCACCGAATCCGGCCGAAGGATTCCCCGAATATCCGCTTGATATCGGGATAGTCTTGGTCGCATATATTAAATATTTGACTTCCGTAACCGTACGCGAGAGTATTATACGGTCGTCATTTATCTGCTCATTGTTCGCATCGTACGGATACAACGGTTCCGTGACCGTAAAATCACTGTTTATCCCGCTGATATCGGCAACGGCCATGACCGTCGAGACACGTGATACGACAGATTCGGGACCGCTTACGGATATCGTCGAAAGCGCATTCTCGACTCCCGCAAGTATGTAGCCTTCCGCAGGCTCACCCTCGTATCCGACCGAAACGGCGACTTCTTTTTTGATAAGGCTCTCGATCGAAAGCTTGACACCCGTCTCCCTTGTAGAAACGGATTCGATCCTGTCGGAATACCTGATCGACCTTACCTCGATAGGCACGGTATCAAGTGCGGTAAGCATCTTAAGGTCTGCCGTGGCCTTGATATAATCCCTGCTCATCCCGTCCAGTACGGAACGGTGGGCTGTGACTACGACGTTGATGTTTGCCGAGTCGTTAAGCACCTCATAGCACTTTCCCTGATCGGTAAGCACTTCCTCATTGAGGATCTCGACCGGAATACCGGTATATGTCTTACTGATGATGGGATCATCTACATTTACGACCACCAGCCAGAGGAAAAATGCTCCGAGTACGGATATTATCTTAAGGCCGAGGTTTTTCGTGAACAGATTCTTCATTTTTCGGCCTTTCTCTTAAACAGACGGAACTGTTTCTTTTCTTCGTATGTCTTGCCCTGAATGAGCCTGAGCATCTCTTTCAGTTCATCCATGTCAACGTTTCTTGAAAGCTTTCCTTCGTATGCAACGGAAACTCTTCCGGTCTCCTCGGATACGATTATCGTCATCGAATCGGTAACTTCGGATATACCTACTCCAGCACGGTGACGGGTTCCGAGTTCCTTGGACAGCTCCATGTTTTCGGAAAGAGGAAGGTAGCAAGTGGCTGATACTATCCTGTTGCCCTGCACTATGACGGCTCCGTCATGAAGCGGGGTATTGTGTTCGAAAATATTGATGAGGAGCTGGCTGGAGATGGCTGAATCAAGCATGATACCGGTCTTTTCATAATCGGTCAGCGGATCGTTCTGGGCTATGACGATAAGGGCTCCCGTCTTGGCACGGCCCATCTCGAATGAACCCCGTGCGATCTCGTTGATCGTCTCATCGGAAAATCTCTCGCCCGCTATCCTCGAGTCAAACTGGAAAATGGATGATAATACCTTGCGTCGTCCGAGCTGCTCGAGTGCTTTACGAAGCTCGGGCTGAAATACAACGACCATCGCCGTCACGGCAACACCGAAGACGTTCTTGGCGATCCAGAGAATGGTCGTCATCGAAAAGATGGCGGCGACCATGACGAATATAAGAATGAAAAGAATACCCTTAAGAAGCGACCAGGCCTTTGATTCCTTGATCCATGCCAGAACCCTGTATAAGAGCACGGAAATTATAAGGACCTCAACGATATCGGTCCACTTGATCGAAGGAATCGACAGCCATGTTACATAGCGTTCTATAAATGAGGTTATGGATTCAATGATCTCTGACATTAATAATCATCCTCATCGTCAAAATCCATCTCATCCCTTGACGGAGTCCTGCGCCTCGTCCTTGATACGGGCGCGTCAGGTGTGATCTTGGGAAGCGCCTTGACATAGTAATAGTATTCGTCATCCTCGAACTGAACATATTCAGCCCGGGAGTAATCGACATTGAAAATAAAGAACTGGAGCACGAGTACAATGAGCGAGGAGATCAGAAGGCTGACCATCGCACCGCCTATACCGACATCGGCATCAAGTACGGATGATGAGACTATAAGAACGATAAAGCAGACGACCATCCCGGCTCCGAGGGCGATCTGCCACGAATAATTGATCTTGAGCCGTCTGATCAGATATACGACGATGATAGTTGCGGCAAATGTAACGATCATCGCGATCATCAGATCGTTCTTTAATATGCCGTCGATAACGGTCTTGAATCCGCCCAGCATCCCTTCGACGTCAAGTTCTCCGGAGGAACCGGAAGACAGGGCATCCTGATTTTCGCTTATGTAGTGAAGGATGTAATAGACAGCGGTCCCGCATCCGACGGATATGCACGAGATCGGGTTTCCGACAAATCCCATCGCAAGAGGCATAACATACGGAATATGCATTGCAAAGCATACAGGCGTAAGGAGCACCGCTATCGCATCGCCCGGTGTGAACCTGAAATACAGGGCATACATTATCACGAATATGAACAGAATAACGACAGCGCATTCAAGCGAAAGCGCATACATATGTGCGACGATCACAAAACCTGCCGCAAGTACTATGACGTTCGTCGGAAGGAACGAACACAAGAGTGAGAGTATGAGTATGATCGCCGGATTTTTGAGCTTGGTCATGAACCCGACGCTGCTTCCTATGAACAGGAGTGCAAACAGCATTGCAAGAAACTTCAGTACCGGCACGATATACGCTTCAAAGCGCGTATAAAACTGCGTCAGCTGCTGTTTGACCATCAGTAATGCTTCCATTTATTGTTTCCTTCCTCTGCGGCCGATGTTTATCATCTGCATAAGGGCGCGCAGGAGCTGGTTGTACTGCTTAACGTGCCTCTTGGCCTTGTGATATCTGTAACTGTACACAAAATAGGAGATGACAAGATATATGGATATGACAAGGCAGTATTTGAACAGGATGTCCTTGAGGAACTCCACGATGTCCATCTTGTAGAATTCCTCAAGAAATGTCTCCATGTTATATAAAACATACATAGCCACCGCCAGGGCAAACCCAACGGTGGCATAGATAGCTGATTTTAATAACTGAAAACTGATGTAGTCGCCTCTGAAGTATCCGGAAATCGCTATGTCCTTCTTTCCTTCGTGCTCTTCGTATGCGGCCATGCGTGTCATCAGCCTGATTCTTTCTTCATTGAGCATATTACGTATTAAGGAATCTCATCTTGTTCTCGCGGGACGGCTTGGCTTCCTTCTTCGGAGCTTCGGGCTCGGGACGGCGTCCTGCAGACTTAAGGTCATTGATCATCGATGCCTTACACTTTTCACAGAAACGGCCCGTTAATATCGGGGCTCCGCAGTTCTCGCACTGTACACCGACATCGATGCCGCCGGAGAATTCCAGACGCTCTTCTCTTACCCACTGACGGACCTGGCTCTCATCCACTTCGCAGTCCTTGACAACATCAGGAATGGTCGCACCGCGGTTATCGAACAGATACTTCTTGACCTCCTGGAATTTCTTCTCGAGTTCTTCGCGACACTGGGGACAAATGGGCTGACCGCTGATATAATTAAACAGTCTCCTGCATCTCTTACAATTCTTGACATCCATTACAGATTCCTCCTGAAACTAATAAATAATGCGCTATCAGTTTCCCCTCCCGATGCATAATGAGACAAAGAAGACTCTCTTTACGCCTGCCCCCTTCAGGCAATCTGCCACAGCATCAACTGTTGCGCCCGTGGTATATATGTCATCCACGATTAAAACTGACTCTAATTTTACAACATTTCGGGTTACTTTAAAAGCCTTTTTAAGATTATTTTGGCGCTCAAGCGCCCCGAGTTCCTTTTGTGCGCCGGTAGCATGGGTCCTTATGACAATGTCATCATATACAGGGATATCAAGCCTTTTTGATATCTGTTTTGCGATAAGGGCGGCCTGGTTGTATCCCCTTTTTTTCAGTCTGCTCTTATGGACGGGAACCGGGATCATACCATCGATATTCCAGTTTCTGATCCTCTCCTCCAGCCTTTCTTCGATGACCCTGCCGTAAAACGATGCGAACTCTCTTTTTCCGTTATATTTGAACCTGTAGATGCTCTTGGACATGTTCTCGTCATAGATAAGGGCGGCGCACCCCTCGTCATAAACATGCCTTCCCCTCGCACAGTCCGGGCAGTATACCTCGTCATCGTCCACGGGCTTGCCGCACTTGGCACATATCCTCCCGCAGACATATGTCAGTTTGTGTTCGCACCCGGGACAAATATCCAGCCCGTAATACGGGATTATCTCGTTACATACAGGACATATCCTCGGAAACAGGGCATCCACTGCCGCAGCGGCGATACGCTTCAGTATCATAACCCCGCACCTCTTTGGTCAATGTCCGCTATCTGCCTTATCATCTCATCAAGGCTCGTAAAACGCTTTAATTCTTCGGCATTGTCGACCATCCGGCGTACCGTTTCGGCGCTCCCGACTATAGTGACGCATTTTCTCGCCCTTGTTACGGCGGTATACAAGATGTTGCGGTTAAACAGCTGCCTCGGTCCCGTAAGGAGAGGGAGTACGACAGCGGGATACTCGCTGCCCTGGGATTTGTGGATCGTAACCGCATACGACAGTTCAAGTTCATCAAGATCCGAAAACGGATATCTGACCCTGTGATCATCCTCATAGATGACCTCAAGGGTCTCGGAATAATCGTCAATGCGGCCTATGACTCCCATGTCACCGTTAAATACGCCAAGGCCCTTTTCGGCAACGATCCCGTATCTGCCGGTCACCTCCCACTCGATCTGGTAGTTGTTCCTGATCTGCATGACTTTGTCCCCTTCGCGGAAGATCACGCCGCCCGCTTCCTTTTCCGCTTTCTGCGGCGACGGAGGGTTTAAGTATCTCTGAAGAAGGGGATTGAGGCTCTCGACGCCGAGAGGACCCTTTCTCATAGGGGTCAGGACCTGTATGTCAAACGGTTTGGCGTTAACGTATTTCGGAAGCTTTTCGCTGACCAGGACAACAATGCTCTTTTGGATCAGAAGGGTATCATCCCGTTTCAACATGAAAAAATCACTGCTCTTATTGTCCAGTTTCGGAAGATGTCCCGCATTTATCTCATGCGCGTTCACGATGATATCACTCGCATCGTCCTGTCTGAATATCCGGTCAAGACGGGTCGTTGCAAAACAGCCCGAAGAAATGATGTCTTTAAGGACGCTTCCGGGCCCTACCGACGGGAGCTGGTCGGTATCGCCCACCATCACGAGCCTTGTTCCCGGAATGATCGCACGAAGAAGTGCGGTAAAGAGCGGCAGATCCACCATGGACATCTCATCTATTATGACAGTGTCGACTTCGAGCGGATTGTCCTCGTTGTATTCGTATGAAAAGCCTCTTTCACCGGCCGCACCGGGCGTCAGTCCCAGAAGTCTTTGTATAGTCGAACTCTCGTATCCGGTCGCCTCGGTCATCCGCTTTGCGGCTCTGCCCGTCGGAGCCGCCAGAACTATGTCCTCACCTTTCTGCATCAGATAATTGATCAGGACGTTTATGATCGTTGTCTTGCCGGTTCCGGGGCCTCCGGTAATGATGCTCACGCCTGTGGATGCGGCAAGTATTATGGCCTCTTTCTGTTTCTCCTCAAGCGGGATCTTCTCATCTTCTATCGCATCGACCGCCTGTGCGATCCTTGCCCTGTTCGCATCGAGCACGATGTCAAGATCGAGCAGCATTCTCGCGCACTGTGTCTCCATCCGGTAAAACGACGGAAGATAAACGCGGACCTGATCGCCTGCGGTCTTAACCGAAAGTTTTTTCTCCATGCAAAGATTGTCGCACTCGGTGCTGATGTAGTCCCTGTCAACTTCAAGAAGTGTTGCGGCTCTATCTATCAGAAGATCTTTGGGAAGGAAGACATGGCCCTCGGATACCGCAGAAGACAGGGCATATGTGATACCACTTTTGACCCGGAACTCGCTCTCGCGCGAAAATCCCGCAGCCATAGCTATCTCGTCGGCCGTCCTGAATCCGACGCCCTCCATTTCCTCCGCAAGCCTGTACGGATCCGTTTCCATAACGGAATAGATCCCGCTTCCGTACTTCTTATATATCCTGTTGGCAAGGCCATTTGAGATGCCGAACTTTCCGAGATAGACCATGACCTTGCGAAGGTCCTGTCTTTCAAGAACGAATGCCCCTATCTCCTGAGCCTTCTTGGCCGATATGCCTTTGATGACGGACAGCATCTCGGGCTCTTCTTCCATTATCCTGAAAGTGTCGGTCCCGAATGCATCCACTATCCTTTTGGCAAGTGACGGACCTATGCCCTTTACCGCACCTGATGAAAGATATCTTAATATGTCCTCCTCATCCTTTGCCTCGCAGACACTGTATGAGGAAAAAGAAAACTGCCGGCCGTACATGGGGTGGACCACATATTCACCGGAAAGTTCTACGCTCTCGCCCTCGCTTACGGCATGCAAAGCACCGACACAGACTGTTTCCTCTGTGTCGGTGGTAAGTGCAAATACCGTATAACCATTATCCCTGTTGGAAAAAATGATGTGTTCGATGTAGCCCGAGATTTTTTCCATTAAGACTTACTGCGATAAGTTCCTCTTCATCTGCTCATAGAGTTGTTGTGCCAGGGTATTGCTGCCGCCTCCGCTCTGCTCGACTATGTCCTTGCTGTACTCGGCGATGAGGTTTTCCTTGTAATAGTCGATCATCGTATGGTTAGGATCCGATTCGTCGGACGGCACCATAGCCTTCTGCATGTTCTTAAAGACCTGTTCGTAGAAATATGCTTCGAACTGCTTGCAGGCATCGAGAAGCTCATCATCTGATTTTTCCCTGTTATTACCCTGAAGCGTTCTCTCAAGGTTGCTCGCCTTGGTTGCCGTTGATGTCAGATAATCACTGTATAAGCTGCCTATTTCCATAATCACCTCTTAAGATCGTTAGCTACCTGAAGCATTGAATCCGATGTCGTAATGACCTTGGAATTAAGTTCGTATGCACGCTGCGCGATGATGAGGTTGACCATCTCATCTGCAACCTGTACGTTCGAGGACTCGAGGTATCCCTGTCTGATCTCGGACTTGGTAAGAGCCGCATTGGTCGCCTCGTTAAGAGCCGGTCCGGATGCTTCCGTGGGCTGATACATCGTGCCTCCCGTCTTGAACAGTCCGCTCGCATTCTGGAACTGGAACATGCCTATCTGCATTCCGGGTATCGGCTGCTGGTTGTTGTTTGCGTCGGGATATGTGAGCTGTCCGTTCGCATCAACCTCAACCTTGCTGGAGATGTAATCCGCCGGAATGGTGATCGGCTGATTGGTCGTGTTCATTACCGGATAACCGTCCGAAGATGTGAGCCACATCTGGTTGCCGGGTCCTATAGCAAAGTGAAAATCACCGTTTCTGGTGTACATTATCTTGCCGTTATTGTTAAGAGCGAAAAATCCCTCGCCGCTTATGGCAAAGCTCGTTGAACTCTCCGATGCCTGGAATGCTCCCTGTGTGAACTCGGAAGTGATCGCTGCATTTCTGACACCGAGACCTACCTGGGCTCCGACCGGCTTCTGGATGCCGTTCGCCGTCGTAGTTCTTGTCTGGATCTCCTGATACAGAAGTGACTTGAACTCGTTCTGCTCTGTTTTATATCCGACTGTATTTACGTTTGCCAGGTTATTGGCGATGGTATCTACATTTGTCTGCTGGGCCATCATTCCCGATGCGCCGCTCCAAAGTGCTCTGACCATAGATTATCCTCCTTTTACTATACCCGAACCTTTACCGTCAGACTTTGCCAAGCTGGTTAACAGCCACGTCAAGTGTCTCGTTATGTGCCTGGATCATCTTCTGGTTCGTCTCATACGCTCTCTGGTAATTGATCAGGTTGACCATTTCCTTGACCGTCTGGACATTGGATGCTTCAAGCATTCCGTTATAAACTGTTGCTGTGGATTCTATCGGTGTAGCGCCTTCGACAACATCATAATAGTTCTCTCCGTACTTCTTCAGATAATTGTAATCCTCAAAGTCCTGAACCTGTATTGTCGCAACTGCGTTTCCGTTCTGATAGATCGTCCCGTCAAGGCCCATGCTGGGTCTTACCAGGGGATCGAGGATGATGTGCTGGCCGTTCGTATCAAGAACGTAGTCCCCGTTCTTATTCACGAGTTCGCCTTTGGTGTTGACTACAAAATCTCCGGCTCTCGTATACTTGGTGGAAACTTCCCCGGCCTTGCTCGTAAACTCTATCGCGAAGAATCCTTTGCCCTGAAGGCACATGTCATAGTCATTCTCCGTCCTTACAAACGAGCCTTCGGAATAATCCGTATAGGTCTCACCTATCTTGACGCCGAGGTTCATGGCTCCGAGACGTCTTGCCGCAAACGGTTCCGATGTATCCTTTATCTTGTACGCAAGTACATCATAGAACGCTTCGGAAGTCGAACCCTCTGCCTTGAATCCCGTAGTGGATGAATTGGCCAGGTTGTTGGCGAGCACATCTACCCTGCGCTGCTCATTGATCATTCCGGTTGCTGCGGTATATAGTCCCTTTACCATAACTGCTCCTTATTAATTAACGTTGTCCGTGTAACCTGCAAGGAACTCCACGTACTTTCCTGTTCCTATCGCAACGGCTGTCATCGGATCTTCCGCCGTCATTGTATTTATACCCGTTTTGTATGCTATAAGGTCTTCTAACCCCCGAAGGAGGCTTCCCCCGCCTGTAAGCACAATCCCTCTTGCCGCTATGTCGGCCGCCAGCTCGGGAGGCGTTTTCTCAAGTACCGAGTGGATCGCTTCAACGACCTGTCCCGTTGTATCCCTGAGTGCTTCTTCCGTCTCCTCCGATGAGACCTTGACCGTTCTCGGAAGTCCCGTTACCAGGTTTCTTCCCGTAACCTCAAGATATTCGATCTCAGGCCTCTTGAATGCCGTTCCGATCTTTATCTTGATGTCCTCCGCGGTATTGTCACCTATAAGGAGGTTGTGCTTCTTTCTCATGTATCTGACGATGGCTTCGTCAAAATCATCTCCGGCAACCTTTATCGATGTTGATACAACGGCTCCTCCGAGGGAAATGACTGCTATGTCCGTTGTACCGCCTCCGATATCGACGATCATGTTACCGCAGGGTCTTCCGATATCTATCCCTGCTCCGATCGCCGCGGCTATCGGCTCTTCTATGATCTCAACATATCTGGCGCCTGCCTGATATGTGGCATCCTCAACCGCCTTCTTCTCAACTTCCGTGACTCCCGAAGGTACGCATACGCTTATTCGCGGTTTGCGGAAGTTCTTACGTCCGACGGCCTTCTGTATGAAATACTTGAGCATCTTCTCGGTAGTCGTGTAATCCGAGATGACTCCCTGCCGAAGCGGCCTTATCGCCACTATGTTTCCGGGAGTACGCCCGAGCATCATCCTCGCTTCCTCTCCTATCGCCCTGATGGTGTTGGTATCCGTATCAAGAGCGATTACGGAAGGTTCCTTCAAAACAACACCGCGACCTCTTACATATACAAGCACGCTCGCCGTGCCGAGATCGATTCCTATATCAGAATAAAGCATCTTTTTCCCCTTTCAATATAAATACTAGACGCTCACATTTGCATATTCTGATATATTATAACTCAAAGCGGCTGCAAGTTCAATTCGGATTTAGCCCTCATCGGCGCTAAAATGTGCAAAAAACATGCAGCATAAACTGAGGATCGGATCCGTCCGTTTTACGCTGCATCCATGCATTTCATAATATATATCGGCTCATCTTCAAAAAACTTAACCCCCAATCGGAACAGTGGGGACGGTCCCCACTGTTCCACTATGAAGAATAATGGTATACTTCAATAAAAACAGAACAATACGAAAGGCGGAATAATGAACAAAGTACTCATAATAACCGGAAGATATCTCCCCGGATACCGCGACGGCGGTCCGGTACGTTCACTTATAAACCTCACCGAATGGATGGGTGACGAATATGACATAAGGATCATGTGCCTGGACAGGGATCATGGCGATACCGAAAGGTATCCTGATATAAAGGTCAATGAATACAATACTGTCGGCAAGGCAAAGGTGTGGTATACGCCTGAATTCAAAAAAGAAGATATCCAAAAGCTTGCGGACGATGTCGACCTTGTATACGTTTGCGGGCCCTACAGCGACTATGCCAGGCTTGCTATGTCCCTGAAAAAAGAAGGAAAGATCAGGGCTCCTTTTTACGTAGCTTCCATGGGCTCATTCTCGCCGGAGGCTTTCAATATCAAAGGCCTGAAAAAACGGCTGTTCATCTCTTACATGAAGATGACACATATGTTTGATGATGTTTCCTGGTCCGTGACATCACAGCGGGAGGAACATGAACTAAAGGCCGTGATCGGAAGCGGATGCAAATGTGTGGTAGCATCCGATCTTCCGAGAAAAGGTACAACGGAACACACTCATATCAAAGAGGACGGATCTCTGAAGATATGCTTCATCAGCCGAATATCACGCAAGAAAAACCTGATTGCGATCCCGGAAATACTGAAAGAGCAAAGTGATGACTGCAGGATAAAGCTGGATATTTACGGTGCAGATGAGGACAAAGTGTATCTCAGGGAATGCCTTGATAAACTTGATGAACTTCGAAAGACACATCCCGACTGCAGATGGGAGTATAAAGGCGAAGCCGACGGCTCTAAGATTCCTTCGATATTTGCGGAGTATGACGCATTCCTGTTTCCGACGCTGGGAGAAAACTACGGTCATGTTATCGCAGAAAGCCTGGCCTCCGGCTGTATTCCCATAATCAGTGATACGACACCATGGCTCGATCTTGCCGAAAAAGGCTGCGGCTTTGTCTGCCCCTCAGGCGATATCACATCATTTGCCTCTGCCGTCAAAGAGCTGTACGAGATGAACGAAGAGGCTATGTCTGCAAAACGCGGCAAATGCTATGACTACATCACATCCGCCAACGATATTTCGGTAAAGCACTCCGGCTACCGGACAATATTCGGCTGAATAAAACCATCTTGCCTTATCGATCAGGAAAGAGTACTCAAACCATCTTGACCCCGGTAATTCCGCTGTTTCAGGCCCGCCTCAAAGATGCGGTACATCTCATCCTGAATATCGTCATTGAAATATGCCCTTCTGTTATATACGGAAATGATCATTATAAGCTGTTCATCCGTAAGGCCTGAATCTCCTGCCTCACTCATGGCAAGAAGCAGGATCATGTTCATATGGCAAAGCCCGAGCGCAACCTGTCTTCTGAAGCTGTATGTTTCAAATACACGCATGTAATACTGGAAAATGTAATACGCAAGATATGAACCCAGGATTTCCCGGATATCCGGATTGTCATCCAGGAAACAGCATGCCTTTTCGGCTATGGAAGACCCCTCTTTTTCAATAAGGTCCAGCATCTTCGATGCTCTTTTGAACATACGGTAAAGAGCGGGACTTACCTTGCATAGCCTTACATGATTGAGCGGTGAAGCTAAAAATCCCCTGAAGACACCTTCCGGAAGCGGAAAGGAAACCGGCTCCCCCGGATGATCCGACGACTCGGGAATCTCTTCGGTTTCTTGCCTTGCATAGTGATCCTGAAGCTTTATGGCACTGTCAAACAGCCTGTCCGTAAAACGTCCGCATTCCTTTGCACCGCTTTTTGTAAACACTTCATGGATGCCGGAGATGATATCACTTCGCCGTTTCAGCAGAAGATCGAAATACTCCCAGTCATCATTCGTTGTACATTCTTTTGTTACGGGATCGCCCTCGAACCCGACCGCATCAAGCCGGCCTTTGTTCTTAAGAAAAAGTGCGGCTGCGCCCGGACATGACAGATCCAGACACCTTTCTTCAACGGATCCGAAATTGCGGTAGAATCTCGGATAGCTCTGGCACGTCCAGGGGAGAAAATCATGCCCTTTTTTCTTCTGAAGACGACATAGGGAATCGGATCCCCAAAAAGGGCAGCGGCCCGAATCGGCGTTAAACTTTGCACGGATCCACCCGCCCGTGGCAAAAAACAGACAAAGACCCAGCCATCCCTTCTGACTTCTGAGCCTTTTTACATCCCTGTCCGAAAGCGGAATGACCCAGCCCCTGCAGCAGCTGTTCGGACATTTACCGCATAAACATGCAAAATCTTTAAACCATGTTATTTCTTTTATTTTCATGCCATCTGCACGTTATAAGGAATCTTTCTTCCTTTTGCTTTCATAGATCTTGGCATCGACCAGGAACCGATACCAGTATGCCTGCATGAAGCAGAATATCTTTCCCTCGCGGCCATCGAGAAATCCGAGCCTTACATAATAACGGTAAAAATAGTACGCCCACGCACGGAATCCCGCAGGGAACCTGTAATACACTCTCCAGCGGAGGAACCGTTTGAACCTGGCCTTTGCGTCCAGGCTTCTTACGCCGGTTGCCTCAGAGCTTTTTAAAGTGTTGAAGTAATCCTGCATCTCTCTTGTTGAGTACTTGTTATGTTTATCGATCCATTCCGTAAGTCCCTTGTCATCATGATGAAGGCTGTCATGCTGTACTTCAACAGTCCTGCCTTCAAATATGATGCAGTGTTCGTCCATGAAACGGTCTTCGATAGTTCCCTTTCCGTTCTTGAACAGAAGGAGTTTCCGGAACGGGTAGACTCCGCCGTGCCTTATCGCACGTCCCATGAAGTTTACTTCGAACCTGACGACGATACCGTTAACATCCGTATCCTCGTTTTCGTTGCAAAGTGTTTCTATCTCCGCTGCGGACTCTTTTGTCAGCTCCTCATCCGCATCAAAACGGAAAACCCATTTTGTTGTGATGTTTCCGTGCTCGAGTCCGTACAGGAACTGCTTCGCATACAAAAAAGGCGTAAGCTCATTAACAAGAACCTCAGCCCCGCAAGCCTTTGCTTTGGAAACAGTCTCATCTGTCGATCCCGAATCAACAACGATGATCCGCTTTACTATCGGCTGTATGGACCGTATGCACTTCTCGATGTTCACTTCTTCATTCTTGGTCAGAATGACAGCAGTAATATCAGCCATCTTGCTCAATCTCCCTGTCGAAACATTTTCATCCTAAAATATACTACGTCAAAAACAGCATCAGGCCAGCAGCATGTTTTCTATTCTGTCCATGTGGTCTTTCTTGGTGAAGTATCGGTCGTAGTATTGGCGCGAGTTTTTGCCCATGCGGGCAAAATCATTATCCGCAGCCATTTTGTCAGCCAGACGGGCGAGCGTTTCGGCATCGCAGGCGGGTGCACAGTAGCCGCAGCCCGCTTCATCAATAACAGATTTTGTCTCGCCGTTGGCACAGCCGAGGATCGCTTTTTTTGCAGCCATGTATGACTGAACTTTTCCGGGAAGGGTATAGCTGATAAGATCATTGTCCGAAAGCGTGACTATCATCGCATCGGCCATATTATAAAACTTCGGCATCTCGTCAACAGGAAGGCGTCCATAGAAGAACACTTTGTCATTCATCTTCATGTCGTCGCAAAGCTTTTTGCAGTCATCAAGTGCAAATCCGTCCCCTACTATGTGCCACCTGATCCGCTCATCTTTTACAAGTGCGGCCGCCCTGATTATAGTGTCCGCACTCTGCATCATCCCGACATTGCCTGCAAAAACATAATTGATCGTACCATCATCCGGAGATGGGGCAACGTTTGATATATCGGAAAACAGATCATCCGCAAACTGGGGTATATGTATGAAATCTTTCCGGTCTATCCCGAGTTCGTCCCTAAAATATTTCGTAAATTCCCTGGACGTATACCCGATCATGTTTGCGCCTTTATAGATCCTGATGCTGACCGCCTTCATGAATCTGTAAAAAAGGGAATCCTCCTCAACCCCAAGACTTGCAAGGCTTGCAGGCCACAGATCGAGACAGTAGAGCGCGATCTTGGGAGTATGAGAAAACCACTTTACGATAAATGCCGGGATCGCCATTAGAACGGGAGAAAGCTGGTAGACGAATATGACATCAAAGTCTTTTTTCATAAAAAGAGCTTTGATACAGCCATGCCATACAAAAGAAACATAATTTCTTGCCAGTCCGACCTTTCCGGGGGTTCTCGGATATTCCCTGACCCGGATCACGCGGACGCCGTTTATTATCTCATCGGAATGAGCACCTTTTTTGTATTCTTCGGGAATGATACCCATCGGGTAATTCGGCAGGCCCGTCAGCACCGTAACCTCATGTCCGCGCGCAGCAAGCTCCTCGCACACTTCATGAATGCGAAACGGTTCGGGATGATAATACTGGCATACTGTTAATATCTTCATGCTTTTTATGCCCTGCCGAGAGATTTCAGATAGTCGCGTACCTCGTCACCGATAGCGCTGCGAAAGGTCCTGGGAGCGTAGCCGAAGTCCCTGGATGCCTCCTCATGAGGATAAACTCTGGGCTCACACAGCCGCTGGACCCTCTCGCGAAAATCGATCTTTCCGATACTGATAAGGAAGATGAGCCATGCGCCCGAATATGCGACCGGAAAAGGAATGTTCACAAACCTCATCCTTTTTGACAGGTATGCACCCATTTCGATAAGCATATCCTTAAGTGTTATCTCCTCGCCGCCGGACAGGATATAATCATGGCCGCCGGTTATCTTTTCTTTAACAAGTACGTCAAAGTATGCTTTCCCGAGATCCTTGAAGTGCACCGGCTGAAGCTCATAGTCGGCGTTATTGACAACAGGCATCACCGGAAACTTATCGACCATTTTGATGAACGACGAAATGTTTTTGTCATTGAGCGTTCCGTATATCATCGTCGGACGCAGGATCGTAAGCTCTATGTTCTTGCCCTTGCACATCATATAGACAAAATCATCTATGTTCCTGTATTCTTCGCCCGCTTCCTTGTATTTCGAATATATACCCGTGGTATGTACGGTAATAAGCCTTCTGACAAAATTCTTGCCCGCGGCATTTACAACTTCGCGAGACCAGTGGATGCCGGCTATGTGAACGATGGTATCGACCGCAAAAAAAGCCTCTGTCAGGAACAGTTCATCCTCCAGGTCTCCATACATCCTTTCCACGTCAAAACAGGAAAGGATCTCCATATCCCTGTCTCTTTCCTTATGAAGGAGAAGACGTATCCCTCCCGGAAACATCGATCTTATAAGATCCTGATTCTGTTCCAGATGATATGCGAATGCCTGTCCTGATTTACCTGTGATTCCGGTTATCGCAAGAATCTCGTCCATCTGATCACCCCTGCTTATTGCTCGGTCCGCCTTCCGATACGCCTTCCGCTTTGGCGACCGCAAAGAACGTTCCTATAAAACACTTAAGATCAAAAGCAAAGCTCTGTTTCTTTACATACTCTCCGTCATATGCCGCCTTGACCTCTATCGGGAGCTCGTCGCGTCCGTTTATCTGGGCCCAGCCGGTAAGCCCCGGTTTAACATCATTGGCGTTATACTTATCGCGCTCTTCGATAAGATCATACTGATTCCAGAGTGCGGGGCGCGGCCCGATAAAGCTCATCTGTCCGGCGAAAATATTAAAAAGCTGCGGGATCTCATCAATGGAATACTTCCTGATCGCCTCCTGGAACGGCGACAGAAGTGAGGCTGCATTTTTCAGTTCATGAGTAGGCGTATCCTTCGGTGCGCTTACCGGCATGGATCTGAATTTGATGATCATGAAATGAGATTTGTGTATCCCGACTCTTTTCTGCTTGAAAAACACCGGGCCCGGTGAGTCGATCTTAATAAGCACAGCCACGATCAGCATGGGTATCGCCGCTATGATCAGTCCGATCCCCGACAGTATGAAATCTATCAGCCTTTTAATGAATTTACTGTATATGGTCACTGTTTCTGCCTGTCCTTTTTGAGCATGGCCGCCACGTAGGCACCCGTATATGACTTCCTGTTCTTTGCGACCTCTTCAGGAGTACCGTAAGCTATTACAGTACCGCCGCCGTCCCCGCCTTCGGGACCGAGGTCTATGATGTAGTCGGCCGTCTTGATGACGTCCAGATTATGCTCGATGACAACGACCGTATTACCGCCTTCGGTGAGCCTTTGCAGTATCTCGACAAGCTTGTGCACATCGGCAAAATGAAGTCCTGTCGTCGGCTCGTCAAGTATGTATATCGTTTTGCCCGTGCTTCTTCTGGACAGCTCCGTTGCAAGCTTGATCCGCTGTGCCTCACCGCCCGACAGGGTTGTCGAAGGCTGTCCGAGCTTTATGTATCCGAGTCCCACTTCATTGAGTGTCTCGATCTTCCTTCTGACAGAAGGGACATTGGCAAAGAAAGGAAGCGCCTCTTCAACCGTCATGTCGAGCACATCATATATACTCTTGCCCTTATACTTTACATCGAGCGTTTCCCTGTTATATCTCTTTCCCTTGCACACTTCGCACGGCACATAGACATCGGGCAAAAAATGCATCTCGATCTTTATTATACCATCTCCGCTGCATGCTTCGCATCTTCCGCCCTTAACGTTGAACGAAAACCGTCCCTTTGCATATCCTCTTTCCTTTGCATCTTTTGTCGATGCGAACAGATCCCTTATCAGGTCGAACGCTCCGGTATAAGTGGCCGGATTGGACCTGGGGGTCCGGCCGATCGGCGACTGGTCTATGGCAATGATCTTGTCGAGTTCCTTAATCCCCTCGATCTTATCATGCTTTCCCGGAATGGTCCGTGCACGGTTAAGGTCATGGGCAAGCCGCTTATACAATATCTCATTTATGAGAGAGCTTTTTCCGGAACCCGATACACCGGTAACACACGTGAACACTCCGAGAGGGATGTCAACATTTATGTTCTTGAGATTGTTCTCGCATGCACCTTTTATCTTAAGGAATTTTGCGGGCTTGCGTCTTGCTGCAGGCACCGGTATGGACAGTTTGCCGCTTAAGTACTGTCCCGTCACGGATTCTTTGCATTTCATGATCTGTTCGGCGGTGCCTTCGGCTATGACCTTCCCGCCTTCACTTCCCGCACCGGGTCCGATGTCAACGATATGATCCGCAGCCAGCATCGTCTCCTCATCATGCTCGACAACGATAAGGCTGTTTCCGAGATCCCTCAGATTCGCAAGCGCTCCGAGAAGTTTTCCGTTATCCCTCTGATGAAGCCCTATGCTTGGTTCATCAAGGATATACGCCACGCCGACAAGACCTGATCCTATCTGGGTTGCCAGCCTGATCCTCTGAGCTTCGCCTCCCGAAAGCGATCCCGTCGCACGCGACAGCGTCAGATAATCAAGTCCGACCTCAACAAGGAAAGACAGCCTTGCTCTTATCTCCTTTAATATCCTTGCGCCGATCAGCTCCTGCTGCTTGGTAAGCTTAAGGTCATCTATGAACTCCTTAAGCCTGACTATGGACATATCCGTCATCTGATGGATGTTAAGGCCGCCTACCGTGACCGCAAGGGCGCCGGGTTTTAACCTCATGCCGCCGCATGCCTCACAGGGAGTAAATCTCATGAATGTCTCGTATTCCGCCTTGGAGCTTTCCGATGCGGTCTCGCGGTAACGTCTCTCGACATTCCGGATAAGTCCCTCAAAGGGAACGTCATAGACTCCTTCTCCGCGCATGCCCTTATACGACACCTTCAGTATCTCTCCGTCGGTCCCGTTTATGATAAGGTCATGAACCCTTTTCGTGTATTTTTCAAAAGGGGTATCAAGACTGAACTTGTATTTTCTGCGCATCGCATCAAGCGTTGCATATGTAAAGCTTGAGGTGTCATTGCACGACTGCCAGCCCGGAACGACTATAGCACCTTCCATGATCGACAGCGACTTGTCCGGGATGATAAGATCCTCGTCAAATCTCATCTTGTATCCGAGTCCCGCACATTCGGGACATGCGCCGAACGGATTGTTGAACGAAAAGCTCCTCGGTTCGATCTCGTCGATGCTGATATTACAGTCGGGACAGGAAAAGCTCTGTGAAAATGACAGCATCTTTCCTCCGACAACATCTACATATACGAGGCCTTCCGACAGCTGCATGACCGTCTCAAGCGAATCCGTAAGTCTCTTGTTTATCCCTTCCTTTACGACAAGCCTGTCAACGATGATCTCTATATTATGCTTGATATTCTTATCAAGTTTTATCTCCTCCGACAGTTCGTACATGCTGCCGTCGACGCGCACCCTGACAAAACCGCTTTTCTGCGCCCGTTCAAACACCTTGGCATGCTCGCCCTTGCGTCCCCTTACAACAGGAGCCAGGAGCTGTATCTTGGTGCCTTCGGGAAGGGCCATTATCGAATCCGTCATCTGGTCCACAGACTGCCTTTTTATCTCTTTGCCGCAGTTCGGGCAGTGAGGCACGCCTATCCTCGCGAACAGGAGACGGAAATAATCATAGACTTCCGTAACTGTTCCGACAGTTGACCTGGGGTTCCTGTTCGTCGACTTCTGGTCTATCGATATCGCGGGCGGAAGGCCTTCGATCGAGTCGACCTCCGGTTTTTCCATCTGTCCGAGGAACTGCCTTGCATACGAAGACAGTGATTCCATATACCTTCTTTGTCCCTCGGCATATATGGTGTCAAACGCAAGGGATGATTTTCCCGAACCGGAAAGACCCGTCAGTACCACCAGCTCATTACGCGGTATGTCTACGTCAAGGTTCTTTAAGTTGTGTTCCCTGGCGCCTCTTATCTTTATCATGGGATTTTTTCGATCAGCCATCGTACAACACCTCAAAAGTTTCTAGAAGGAACGGCCTGCCGTCCGCAGGATCTACCGCGAACAGCTGTATCTGCGACTGGGTCATATATCGTCTCTGGATAAAGAGGGAAAATCTGTCGGTACCTTCTTCCTCCATCTGCCTGTACAGTTTCAGGTACTCTGTCTCTATGCACTCATCATCCGTTTTTGCATAGACATTTATCTCACCGGTACCCACCGGTTTGTCAAGTACCGCATCGATCGTAAATATCGCCGTCATATCATTTGGATCGAGATAGATCTTGTTTCCTTCGACCCTGCCGCCCTTTACGGAAGTAATGGTATATGAGATCCCGGGATTGGGGACAAAATCATAATCCCCGGTGTACGGCATCTCATAGACGGTCCCGCCAAAATCAGCCGTCTGGGGCATCTCGCTTGAGATCGAGCGCTCGGCTGTCTCAAATATGACCATGTCAGGGAATGTCAGATTGACAAAATACTGGACATACTCATAGTTCTGTCTGTGAACGAAATACACCTCTTTGAAACGGTTATCGTAAAACTTCTGGTAGGCCTGGAAATAACTGTCCGTAAACACAAGAAGCCGTCTGTTGTTCGGAACGGAAGGATTGATGTGATGAGTGTAGAACGTATCCGTCGAGCATTCCATATACGGTTTTAACAGCTCTGTATAGTCGGCACTGGCATCATCGGGAAGTTCGTAAAGCGGTACATCCTCGTCAATGGAAAACTTCGCATTGTCAAGCGAGTCCACATGAACAGTCGTAAGATCATAGTCATCGATATCAAGAGGAGGCACGTCGTCAAACCACTCCCTTATCTTCCGGTCGATAAGGCTGTGTCCGATAAACGCTCCCCTGTCATTCCAATGGGTAACATCATACATCCTGTTGTACAGCAGTTCATTACCCTTGGCCGCGGTAAGCACATCCCTGGGATCGATATAAGTCACATCCGTTTCGGCCATCCGCGCGTCAAGACAGTCAAGGACCGACGGCTTTGACATATCGGCATAGACCGTTTTGGGGAAATACTCCGGATAGATCGTTTTCTTATCGGGGCAGACAAAATACAAAAACCTTATATCCTTGGCAGCAAGATAATCATTGGTCTTCTCGAGGAAATCTGCCATGGAGTCTATATATTCACTGTCAGTATTGAGCCTCTGGTATGCCAGGATATAATCCTTGTCCTTGTAGTAGATATGGCCGTCCTCACCCCACATGAACAGGGGATTTACCATGGAATGAAACAGTGCATTGTTCGCCTCGGTATAAACTGCGATTGAGCTTTCACGGAATCCTATCCTGTCGTTTATATAGTTATAAACTCCCTTCATGAAGTCTTCGGACAGGGAAAACTCGGGCCACTCCTCAAGCATCTTGTTCTCGTACTCCGAAGTCTGGTTTTTCTTCAGGTTGATACAGACGGCAGGAAGGATGAGCAGGATAACAAACGCTGCGATAAAGGCTACCTGCGGTATCTGATTTTTATCGATCTTTTTTATGTTCATCGCGCACCTAGAACCGGAAATATATAAAGGGTGAATATGTCGTATTCACTGTAAATACGAAACAGATCACGAATAAAACAAGAAGTATGACATGCCTTGATACTCTCGGCAGTCTTCTGTCGCTTTGTGCAAACATCGCGATGTATGAGCCCGCTTTTTGCGGAAGGATGCTCGCCCACGGAACGCATGCGAGGATCGCGACGAGAAGGAAAAAGGCCATTCTGGCATCGAGGAAAAATCTTACGGAGTACGCATTAAAACTCTTTGCCTGCTGAGCGAACATGGCGCTGATATACGAAAGGGCTTTGGGAAGATCTTCGATCCTGAACAGTACCCATCCGAGGGTAACCGCAACTATCGTATACAGCCATCCCAAAAAAGATCTTACATATGACGGTATGCCGCGGAGTATGTTCCTGCCCTTAAGAGAGCGTTCTATGAGCATGAACAGGCCATGCCACAGGCCCCACACAAGAAAGCCGAAAGCAGCACCGTGCCACAGTCCCGTTGCAAGAAAAACGATCAGAAGATTTACGTAAACATTTCCCCGGCGGTTACCTCCGAGCGGGATATACAGATAATCACGGAACCAGTTGGATAAAGAGATATGCCATCTTCTCCAGAACTCCGTAACGGACCTGGAGATATACGGGTAATTGAAGTTCTCACGGAATGTGAATCCGAACAGTTTTCCGAGACCGATCGCCATGTCCGTGTATCCGGAAAAATCAAAATAGATCTGAAGCGTGTACATAACTGCTCCGAGCCATGCAACCGAAGCGGACATGTTTGCCGGATCGATGGCAAATATCCTGTCGCAGACCTCACCTATCGTGTTGGCTATCACAGCCTTCTTCGCAAGCCCGATGATGAACCTCTCGACGCCTTTTGAGAACGAATCAAGCGTTATCACGGGAGTATCAAGAGCGTCCCTTACATCCGAATACCTTATGATGGGACCCTGCAGAAGCTGCGGGAACATGGTCACGAAAAGAGCAAATTTCAAAGGATCTCTTGTGCACAGGCTGTTGATCCTCCCGTCCGGAAGAACTGCGCCTTCCGTCCGGTAAACATCGATGATATATGACATGCACTGGAATGTATAAAATGAGATGCCAAGCGGCAGGATGATCTCTGGAATGCTTACATCCTTATGCGAAAGCGAATTGAACGCATCAACTATCATCCCGGTATATTTGAAATATATCAGGGACCCGATATTTAAGATGACGGCGATGGCAAGAACAGCTTTCTGGGCCGGCTTATGGTAAGTCGACTGTCCTCTTTCATCAGCCGGATGTGTTTTGTCGGAAAGGTTTGCTATAGCGATGCCGAAAAGGAAATTGATCACGATCGATGCGATCAGATAGATCAGGTGCTTGGGTCCGCCGCACGCATAAAAAGCAAGGCTCGCAACCAGAAGCCAGAAGTTGCGTGCCTTTTTCGGCAGAACAAAATATACAGCCAGCACTGCCGGCAGAAAGAAACAAAGAAATATGACTGAACTAAATACCATTATCCGATCGATTCCAATTCACTCTTAAGCTTTTCCGGGGTCCATCTGGATACTGTGGCATCCTTCTGCTTCCTGCCCCTTTTTGTGAGTTCGGCCACCTGTTTCAAGTACTCGAGCGTAACCCGGGATGAAAGCTTGGACTCTCCCGCAGGACGGGCCTGGAACTTATAAGGGATCTCTACAACGGATCTGTATGTTCCCATCGCCAGAACTTCTACCATGATCTTCCATCCGATGGGGCGAAGATCGGCACCTTCAATAACGGAACGCCTTATCATGAACAGTCCGCTTGTCGGATCGGTGATCTTTCTAAGCGACGGAAGCATGATCTTTCCGATGTATCTTGCCACGCCGGAAACCAGCTTACGATAAGGGCCCAGACCCCCGTCACTTCCGCCGGGGATGAACCTTGACGGAATACAAAAGTCTGCTCCCGTTTCCATCACGGCATACATGCTGCGAAGTATAGCCGGCGGATGCTGAAGATCCGCATCCATTACAGCGATATAATCTCCCTTTGCAAGTTCGAAGCCTTTGAGTACCGCCGTTGCAAGACCCTTTTCAGTCTCGCGGTGCTCCATCCTCACGTTGGGATTTTCTCCCATTACCTTTTTGATCGCTTCCGGTGTATCATCCGTCGAGTCATCCACGAAGATGATCTCGTATTTGATGCCGCGAAGGGCGTAATCTATCTGGTTTGTCAGGTTACCTACATTTTCGGATTCGTTATATGTGGGAACCACAATTGTAATCGTACTCAAATCATCCTCCGGAATCACAAATACTTCTTGAGTTCTATCATCCTGTCACGAAGCTCAGCAGCGCTTTCAAAATCAAGTTCCGCTGCACTTCTTCTCATACGCTTCTCCACATCCGCGATCAGTTTCTCGAGTTCTTTCCGGCTCATGGATTCGGGATCCTTTGCAAATCCGGCCTCTTCTTTTGCAATCTCCTTATGGATACTGATCAGATCTCGGACAGCCTTCTGAATAGTGGTGGGCGTGATATTGTTCTCTTCGTTGTACTTTTCCTGAATCTTGCGGCGCCGGCTCGTTTCTTCGATGGCATCCTTCATCGAATCCGTGACGGTATCCGCATACATGACGATGTACCCCTCGCTGTTTCTGGCAGCCCTTCCGATAGTCTGGATGAGGGATGTCCTGGACCGGAGGAACCCTTCCTTGTCGGCGTCAAGTATAGCAACAAGCCCGATCTCCGGTATATCAAGTCCCTCACGAAGAAGGTTTATCCCGACAAGAACATCAAACTCGTCGAGTCTCATGTCACGGATGATCTTCGCACGTTCAAAGGTATCGATATCCGAATGAAGGTAACGGACCCTGACACCCACTTCCCTCATATACTTGGTCAGGTCCTCAGCCATCCGTTTTGTAAGGGTGGTGACAAGCACCTTATTGCCGGCTTCCTTTACCTTTCTGACCTCACCGATAAGATCATCGATCTGGCCCTTTGTCGGTCTGACAAAAACCTGCGGGTCAAGAAGCCCCGTCGGGCGGATGATCTGCTCGGTACGAAGAAGCTCATGCTCTTCCTCGTAGGGGCCGGGGGTTGCCGACACGAACATCATCTGGTCTATTTTACCTTCAAACTCCGCAAAGTTCAAGGGACGGTTGTCCTTGGCGGAAGGCAGTCTGAACCCGTAATCCACGAGCGATCGCTTCCTCGCCTGATCACCGTTATACATCGCCCCGAGCTGTGGTATCGTCATGTGGGATTCATCCACTATGATCAGAAAATCATCCGGGAAATAATCCATCAAAGTATAGGGAGGATCTCCGGGTGCACCTCCCGTAAGATGCCTGGAATAGTTCTCTATTCCCGAGCAGAATCCCGTCTCCATCAGCATCTCCAGATCAAAACGCGTTCTCTCGTTTATCCTCTGAGCCTCGATCAACTTATCCTCGCTCTTGAAAAACCTGACCTGCTCCTCAAGTTCCGCCTCTATCGTCGATGCGGCCCTCAGCAGTTTGTCTCTCGGAATGACATAATGCGACGCGGGAAAGACTGCAAAGTGATTAAGCGTTGCCCGTGATCTTCCCGTAAGGGGATCGAACTCCGTTATCCTGTCTATCTCATCACCGAAGAACTCGACCCTGACGGCCACCTCGCTCTCCCATGCGGGGAAGATCTCGACCGTATCTCCCATGACACGGAAACGGCCGCGCGAAAAATCGATCTGGTTTCTCTCATAGCTGATATCGATCAGCTCATGAACGACCTCGTCCCTGTCCTTGCTCTGACCAGGACGGAGCGATACGCACATGTTCTGATAGTCGGCGGGAGAACCAATGCCGTATATGCATGAGACCGATGCCACGACAATGACATCTCTTCGTTCCGACAGGGATGTCGTTGCAGACAGCCTTAGCTTATCGATCTCATCGTTTATCGATGAATCCTTCTCAATATAGGTATCAGATGAAGGAATATAGGCTTCCGGCTGGTAATAATCGTAATAGGACACAAAATACTCCACCGCGTTTTCCGGGAAGAATTCCTTCATCTCCGAGTAGAGTTGGCCCGCCAGAGTTTTGTTATGAGATATGATCAGCGTGGGTTTGTTGAGTGCCGCGATGACATTTGCCATCGTGAAGGTCTTACCGGAGCCCGTAACACCAAGCAGGGTTTCAAACTGGTTGCCCTCTTTGAAACCCTCCACAAGTTCTTTTATGGCCTGCGGCTGGTCACCGCAGGGTTTGTATTCCGAGTGTAATTTAAAATCCATGTGATATGTCTGTTTCCGTTCATTGCCGGGGATGCTCACGTAAAGCAGAAGGGCGGATAGCAGATCCCCCGGTCGGTGATGATCGCCGTTATAAGGGAGTGATCGGTAACATCAAACGCAGGGTTATAAACTTTGATACCTGAAGGCGCCATGCGCGATGAATACCACATATCGGTCACTTCTTCACCCTTGCGCTGTTCGATCGGTATATCGGCCCCTGTTTCTATCGAAGGATCGATCGTCGACATCGGGCCGCATACATAGAACGGGATCCCGTAGTGTTTTGCAACCGTTGCGACGACACTCGTCCCTATCTTGTTGGCAGTATCACCGTTTGCGGCAACTCTGTCGCATCCGACAAGAACCGCATCGATCTTACCCGTTGCCATGAGGGAAGCGACCATGTTGTCGCACTGAAGCGTAACATCAAGCCCTGCCTCGGCAAGCTCAAAAGCGGTCAGTCTTGCGCCCTGCAAGAGCGGTCTTGTCTCGTCACAGTATATGTGAAAATCATACCCGCGCTCGTGTCCCAGATACATTGCGGCTGTGGCTGTTCCGTACCTGGACGTGGCAAGGCAGCCTGCATTGCAGTGGGTCAGGAGCCCGTAACCGGGCTTTAAGAGAGTAAGTGCATTTTCGCCGATCGCCCTGCATGAGGCTTCATCCTCTTTGCGGATAAGGAGCGCTTCGTCCCTCAGGCAATCCAGGATCTGCGGTATCGGCTCATCCGCATGATCTTCGACCACTTTGCGCATCCTTGTAAGTGCCCAGCTCAAGTTTACCGCTGTAGGTCTTGATGAATTAAGATAGTCCAGATCATCGGACCATTTGCCAAAGAACGTGTCATGATCGGAGGCATCTGTCGAGCATGCGTCAATGTACGCCGCAAAAGCGGCGAACACCCCTATGGCAGGAGCACCCCGCACCTGAAGGAGATATATCGCATCATAAAATTCCTTAAGCGAACTCAGACGAAGCATCCGTCTTTCGTTCGGAAGCTTCGTCTGGTCTATGATCACTATCTGTTTTGCCGCATCATCAAGCGCAACAGTTTCCATATGATCTCCTGTCATCAAAGATCAGGTTCAATAAGTCCGTAAGTGTTGCCTTTTCTCTTATATACAACGCTGACCTGTCCGTTCTCGGCATTTGTGAACACATAGAAGCTGTGTCCGCAAAGTTCCATCTGAACACACGCATCCTCGGGATACATCGGCTTGATATCTATCCTCTTTGTGCGGACGATCCTGATCTCATCATCATCGGAATAATCCTTCTCGATGAAATCCTGCTTGAAGTTTTCCGAAGCATGCTTCGCATCGATGATCTTGTTCTTGTACTTTTTGAGCTGACGCTCGATGATCTCCTCGACAAGATCGATGGATACGTACATATCGTTGCTTACCTGCTCAGAGCGGATCACGCTGCCCTTAACCGGGATCGTAACCTCGATCTTCTGGCGGTCTTTTTCGACACTGAGCGTAACATGTATCTGGGTGTTGGGAGTAAAATAACGCTCAAGCTTTCCTATCTTGTCCTCCACTGCCTGTCTTAAGCCCGGTGTCACATCAATGTTCTTACCAACAATCACAAATTCCATATGACAACCTCCTTTCCGTATTTAAAGAGATGTATCAGAATATTCTTCTTATAGCGAGAATGTTTCTATATCCTGCATTTGAAACCTTGATACCTGTCTTCGCAGTAGATGCATGTACGATCTGGCCTCCGCCGATATACAGACCTACGTGACCCGAGTAGCATATAAGGTCTCCGGGTTGAGCCTCTGCGAGACTTCCAACTCCGTAACCCACGGCACGCTGTGCACCTGATGAGTGAGGAAGTGATACACCGAAGTTCCTGTAAACACCCATCGTGAATCCCGAGCAGTCGGTTCCGTTCGTCAGGCTGGTTCCGCCGTATACATAAGGATTGCCGACAAACTGGAGCGCATAGTTTGCAACGCTCGATCCGAGTCCGCCGCCGCTGACGGAGTAGGATCCGCCGCCGCCACCGCCGCCGCTGTTCTTGCCGCTGCTCTTCTTACCGCCGGCACTTCTTGCTGCAGCCTGCTGGGCACGTTTACGCTCCGAAGCCTCCTTCTTGAGTCGTGCTTCCTCTTCAGCCTTTGATTCGGCCTTCGGGAACCATGTGGAAAGGCTGACGTATTCTCTGGATACCCAACCGTCACCTTCCTCGATATTAACCTTGATCCACTCTTCGGTCTCTTCTATGACCGACAGCTGGTCTTCATTCGCAACAAGTCCGAGAACTTTCGAATCGGCACTTGCTTCTTCTCTGATCTTAAGTGTTGTTGTATGAACAGTTGCAAGTCTCTGTCCGACCTCTGCGGCAAGCTTGACTGCTGCCTGCCCTGTCTGGACATACTCTCCCTTAACAAATCCGACAACATTACCCGACTCGATCTTGTACCAGTCGCCCTGCTTATCCAGCCATGTACCGGCCGAATGGTTGTACAGTTTACCGACAACCTCACTGTTCTCGTCAGGTTCGGATCTTACATTAACGTATCCGTCAACAACCGCGATAACCTGATCGGAGAGGTCTTCCTCGCCTTCTTCCACATCCTGGGATTCGGGCTTGACGTCAATGGATGGATTAGCCTCTTCCTCGGCATTGTCTTCCTTGGTCTCTTCTTCGGCAAGCTCCGTATCGTCACCGCCGTTCATTCCCTCCTTGGCTGCAGGTGCGGGATCATCTGTTATCTCGATCGTGGCACCTTCAGATGCGGAACCGACAACGGCAACTCCGTCTATTGTTGTACCTTCGCTTACCGCCTTGGAAGAAGGTGTTTCAACCTTGGCGACTTCTGCCTCATCTTTTTTGGTTATCTTTTCGTGGTTTGCTATAGTAGACTGCATAGCCGCATTACGTGCGACATTTGCCCTGATATCCTGAATGGAACATCCGTTACCCGCAGCCAGTGCTCCGCCTGCGGCAGGGAACAGGAAGGACGATGCAGCCCTGATGTCATCTACGGGAAAGCATGTCATGATCAATGCCGTTAGGACAATGACCGCAAATGCTTTCTTGGGTCCTTTCCTCATAAATCCTCCAACTATGTTATACCTGTTTGCCCCCTCGACGAAATCGTTATAGAATTGTTACATTTTCAACGCTCTGTATAGGGTAACAAAGTACGACGATATTGTCAAATCAGGTATTCCTGGACAGAGTATACCGCATTGGCTCCGTCAGCCACTGCCGTGGTCACCTGTCTGAGACGCTTGGACCTTATATCACCGGCAGCAAACACGCCCGGGATGCTCGTGGCGCATGTCTCGTCCGCTATGATATAGCCCCTTTCATCCTTTTTAACCGCATCTGTATATGAAGCATTGGGGTCATTCCCGGTAGCGATGAACACACCGGACACCTCAAGGGTCGATATCGTACCGTCCTTTACGTTTTCGATGACAAGGCCCTTGACCGATCCTTCATCTGCCCCCTTGATCTCCTTGGGGATATGGTCCCAGACCACTTCCACGTTCGGAAGTTCAAAAAGTGCATTCTGCAGTATCTTGGCGGCCCGAAGTTCATTACGTCTGTGAACGAGATATACCTTTTCGCAGCCTCTTGCAAGGAAGATGGCATCCTCAACGGCAACATCCCCGCCGCCTATGACTGCGACCGTGCGCTTCCTGAAGAATGCCCCGTCGCATGTGGCACAGTAGCTGACGCCGGCTCCGGTCAGCTCCTCCTCCCCGGGGATACCAAGCTTCCTGGGGGAATTACCTGTGGCAAGTATTATGCTGCGGCAGCTGAAATCTCCCGAATCGGTATGGACCGTATGGGCACCTTCGCCAAAATCGATCGATGTAACTTCCGCCATCTGCCGTGTAACATCGAACTTATCAAGATGATCGCTCATCTTCATTCCGAGCTCCCCGCCGGTTATTCCGGGAAGAGCCGGGTAGTTATCTACTTCATATGTATTTAATATCTGTCCGCCTGCACCGAATCTTTCTATAAGAAGAGTCTTAAGTCCGGCTCTTGCTGCATAAATGCCTGCCGTAAGCCCTGCGGGGCCGGCTCCTATGATGATCACGTCGTACTGATGTCCCATGATTTTGTCCTCGCTGTGTGATATAATCGGGTTAAGGATATTATATCATAAGTGGTGTTATGTATACCAGTTTTTGATGATAGGGAGGTGCACATGGAAAAGAGAGCTTTGATCACGGGAGCTTCGCGCGGTATCGGACGTGCGATAGCGATAGAGTTTGCCCGTGCAGGGTATGATCTGACACTTTGCTGTATCAGGAATATAGAAGGTCTTGAAAACCTGGCCAAAGACCTTACCGACACATATAAGGTCAAATGCGTGGCATACCAGGCCGATGTATCGGATCCGGCTGCGGTAAGGAAGCTTTTTGACAAGATCGACCCTCCTTCGGTCCTCATAAATAATGCAGGTATATCTTACGTGGGACTTGTTACGGACATGTCGGATGAGGACTGGATGAAGACGATCAACACGAACTTAAGTTCCGTATTCTATATGTGCAGAGCCGCGATCCCGCACATGCTTGCGGAGTTTTCGGGCAAGATCATAAATGTGTCTTCCGTCTGGGGAGAGAGCGGAGCTTCGATGGAAGTGGCATATTCGGCGTCAAAAGGCGGACTCGATGCGTTCACGAAGGCTCTTGCCAAGGAACTCGCACCCAGCGGCATAAGTGTTAATGCGGTTGCATGCGGACTGATAGATACAGATATGAATTCGAGGCTGTCGGATGAGGAACTGGCAGAGGTCGTTGCCGACATTCCGGCAGACCGCATAGGAAAGCCTGCGGAAGTTGCATCTGTCATCCTGTCTCTTGCGGAATCGACAAACTATCTGACGGGACAGATCATCAAAGTGGATGGGGGATGGGTATAGTATCCCCTCAAGATACCAAAAAACAAAACCTCCGAAATCTCGGAGGTTTTATAATGATCATTATTATAAGTTCATCGTTTACTGAACTGAGGCGCACGTCTTGCAGCCTTGAGACCGGGCTTCTTTCTTTCTTTCATACGAGGGTCTCTTGTAAGGAAGCCTGCTGCCTTAAGTGCGGGACGGAATTCGTCATCCACCTTAAGAAGCGCTCTTGCGATACCATGACGGATAGCGCCTGCCTGACCTGAAGTTCCGCCACCCTTGACATTAACGTTAATGTCGTACTTCTTCTCGGTCTCGGTAGCAACGAGGGGCTGACGTACGATAGTCTTTAATGTCTCAAGTCCGAAATAGTCATCAAGTTCTCTCTTGTTGACCGTTATATTTCCTTTGCCGGGCTTTAAATAAACTCTGGCAACGGATGATTTTCTTCTTCCTGTTCCGTAGAACTGCTCTTTTGCTTTAGCCATTTTTTACTTCTCCTTTACGAAAGCCTTCCGGATCAAAACTTCAATTCTTCGGGTTGCTGTGCTGCATGAGGATGCTCGGGACCTGCATATACGAACAGTTTCTTGTACATCCTGCGGCCCAGGGGTCCCTTAGGGAGCATACCCTTTACAGCAAGTTCAACAACTTCCGTGGGAGCCTTGGCAAGCTTGTCACGAAGGGTTGTCTCCTTCATACCGCCTACATAATCCGAATGATGATAATAAATCTTCTGGTCAAGTTTACGTCCCGTAACTTTGATCTTTTCTGCATTAACGATGACAACACAGTCACCCGTGTCAGCATGAGGCGTAAAGACGGGCTTATTCTTACCGCGAAGCACCTTTGCAACTTCCGATGCCAGACGTCCGAGTGTACATCCTTCGGCGTCAACGACATACCACTTGCGTTCTACGGCATCTTCGCTGGGCATATATGTATTCATGATGATACCTCCAAAACTAAACTGAACAATATAAGTGAGGCCTGACTTGTCTGCGGCCGGGGCTAATGGCATCAGACAGGCGTACGCCGTCACATTGACAGATTATATTACACGCTATCGGGCGTGTCAAGGAGTTTTTCGGCGGGAAGATACCCCATTATAAGCTTTTCAAGCTTGACTCCTTCCACGGGTTTGGAAACGTAATCCGCAAATCCTGCCGCAAGGTACATCTCTCTTGCACCGGATATGGCATTTGCGGTAAGTGCGATGTAAACGTGATGATTGTCGCCTTCGTTCTCCTTCATATGCTGCAATGTCTCTATTCCATCCATGTCGGGCATCAGATGATCGACAAAGATTATATCATAATCATTCTTCCTGGCCAGGAGGATCGCTTCAGGTCCGGACATGGCCGTATCTATCTTCATCATGGTCTTCCGAAGAAGTTTGGTGATGACCGTAAGGTTCATCCTGATATCATCGACAACAAGTATGCTCGCATTGGGTGCATGGAACATCTCTTTGTACTCGGGCTTTTTGCGCTCTTTGATATCATGCTCCCTGTCAAGGTTCCCTGTCGGCTCCCAGTCAAGCACTTCCTGACGGACTGAAAAAGAGAATACCGACCCCTTTCCGTATTCACTCTGGACATTCAGGCTGCTGTCCATAAGATCCAGAAGGCGTTTCGTGATACTGATCCCGAGCCCGCTGCCTTCGATGCTGCGATTTTTCTCCTCGTCAAGGCGCACAAAAGGCGAGAACAGTTCCTCCATATCCTCTTTCCTGATACCGGCACCTGTGTCCGATACCGCAAAATCAAGCAGGATATGATCATCGTCCTCTTTGCGTGATCCGATCTTCAGCCCGATACGCCCTTCCTTCGTGTATTTAACTGCGTTTGTCAGAAGATTTAAAGCGCACTGTTTGATGCGGATCTCATCGCCCTTTAACAGTCTCGGGATGTTACCGTCAAAGTCCACGTTTATCGTAAGGCCTTTCTGAATGGCCCTTTCCCTCACCATGTTGACAAGGTCGCTCTTCATCACTCCGGGTTCATACTGGACCGGAATGATCTCCATCTTGCCTTCCTCGACCTTGGAAAAATCAAGGATGTCATTAATGAGCGCCAGAAGCGTACGTCCCGATGTCTGTATATCCTCCGCGTAATCGATGACTTCCTTCTCACTGCTCGTTCGAAGGACCATCTCGTCCATACCGAGTATGGCATTGATGGGGGTTCTGATCTCGTGGGACATATTTGCAAGAAACTGTGATTTTGCCTTGCTGGCTTCTTCTGCAAGCTGCCTTTGTTTACGAAGCTCTGTCATGTAGTGGTACTGCTCCGTATCGTCCCCGAGAGCATACAGGGTTCCTACTTTTTCGCCTTCCATTATGAGCGGATTGGCCTTCGGAGTGTAGATCCTCTCGTCCATCCTGATCGGCTGTCCTTCGTCGATCGCATTTCTTATCGTTGCGATCACCTCTGAGGTCTGATCGCTTCCGGCACCCTTTTGGGCAACGACCGGGAACAGATTGCGGGCCGGCTTGTTATAATAGGAAATCCTGTCTTCGGGATCGACAACGATAATACCCTCGGATAGTTCATCAATCACATAGTTCCTGGCTGCAGTCACCGCATCAAGCATCCTGTACTTGATTATGGCGATCAGCATCAGTGCATTTCCTATCGCAAATCCGAAGATCATCACGTCGAACTTGCGCGCGATCGGAACGAGCTTGAAAAAGTAGATGACGTAAGATGCGCCGATCGAGAACATTGCGATCGACATCAGCATATATCTTTTCCTGGGTACCGGGTTCTTCTCGCGGATGTAGGTACGCACCACAACGGAAACACCCACCACGGTGTAGAAAAGATTCAGAGCCGTCTGAACATAGTAGAGCGGGCCGCCTGTGTGAATGAGCTTCGGAAAATCACCGTCCATCACAAATTCCATATAGTTGTAATACAGGCTGTTATGCTCTATCTCAAGTATGCAGGCATAGATCACGGCATGAGTCGTGGCCAGAGCAGCCTTTACTATCTCGGGGATGTAGACGCTGCAAAGCTCCATCGAAAACAGGAAAAGCGACATTCCTATCCACACTCTCCCGAGATACCCAAGCTTTAATGCGACAACAAAGGACTCCTGATCCCTTGCCCGAAGTTCCAGAATGATCGCGGCATTATATATCAGATTGGAAACACCGGAAAAAAACAGATATGCGTGAAGTTTGCTGCTCCACTTCCTGATCGCGAACCAGCATACTACAAACAGTCCGACTATAGTAATATATAGGATTCCTATGACAAGCTGATACATTCTATCTTAACAGATCCTTTCCGAATACCTGTCCGCTTAAGGACTCGCAGTAATCATACGAGAATTGCTCATCCCTTTTTCTTATCTCATTCAGCAATGATTTTGCCGTTGTATAATCATCAAGAAAATAGACGGTGGAACCGTTTATCATCGATCTTACGTGAGATACGAGCGGCTTTACGCCGTAGTCTTTTACGATCACTTCCCCATCTTTGTCTTTGGTCAGGGTAACTTCTGCCATCGCACCGACCATCCTGTCGGCAACACCCTTTCCTCTTCCGCTCGTCCAGTTTATGAAGTTTCCTATCGAATAATAAACAGGAACATCCCTGCCGTCACATCCTTCGATCGTCTCTACAGGTTCGATCACATGAGGATGTGTACCTATTATAATATCCGCACCGTTTTCTGCAAATATCTTCGCCCATTTTTTCTGATATGCGGAAATCCCGTGATCGTATTCGGTCCCCCAGTGAGGGCAGACTATAGTGATATCGGCCTCTATTTCGGCTTTTGCCAGATCGGATATTACTTTCTTCTCATCCAGGAGATTTACCGCATACGGCATATTCTTCGGGAGAGGGATCCCGTTTGTTCCATAAGTATAATTGAGGACAGCGATCTTATATCCGTCATTTTCGAAGATGCAGATATCTTCGCTGTCGGCTCTATCTGTATATATGCCGACGGTCCTGATATCTGGATGATTTTCGCCCCAATATGACAGGCAGTTTTCTATACCGCTCTTTCCCCGGTCGAGTGCATGGTTCGTTGCGTGGCAGATCACGTCAAAGCCTGTTTCGGCAAGCTCATCCGCGATCTCGTACGGTGCGTTAAATGACGGATATCCGGTAACACCCAGTTCCTCTCCGCCAATAATGACCTCTTCGTTTACTATAGCAAGATCCGCATCTTCTATGGCATCCTTTGTATGGGCAAATATCGCGGTAAAATCATACGATCCGTCTTCCTGTCTGGCACATTTTTCTATTCCGTCGTGCAGCAGGATATCCCCGACCATGATCACAGTGAAATCGTCCGGCGAACCGTCCGGTGCGGCTGCGGCATGTACAGGGCATGCCGGTATGTTCAAAAAGGCCCCTGTTATCAGAGCGATAAACAGAAGCCCGCTAAATATCCTCTTCTTACACATGGTCGCCGCGCAGTGTGTCAAAGAGCGCACTGCATCCTTTCCTGATCAAACGGTAGGCTGTCTCAAAATCCCTCGTATACCAGGGATCGTCTATCAGCTCATTAGGCGTGTCGGTGTATTCCATGAGGGTATGGATCTTCCCTTCGGGATCATCGCCCAGGATATGTTTCATGTAATACATGTTCTCGCTGTCCATTCCGATGATTATGTCATATTCTTCATAATCATCCCTTCTCAGCTGTCTTGCCCTGTGATCACCTATCGCAACACCATGGCTGATCAGAGCCTGCCTCATCGGCGGATAGATAGGATTGCCGATCTCCTCGCGGGACGTTGCCGCAGATTCACAGAATATCTCATTCTCTAAATGCGCATTTCTTATCATCTCATCAAATATGTACTGCGCGCCGACTGAGCGGCAGATATTTCCATGGCAGATGAATAGTATCTTTATCATAGCTTAAACCCTCGTATTTTTTGACTTTTCCAATGCTCTTATATCGTTTACCATGGCATATAATACGCATACTTTTGCATATCATGTCACCCAAGATTTCATGTTTTTTTTGCTCGACAAGCGAGCTTTTACTTATGCAAACCGTAATCAGATCACGCTAGAGATTCAGTACATATTGCCATGTGGTAATAAAGTGCCTCCGTTCTCCTCGGGACAAGCCCGCGGTAAGGTCAAATACCTTGATTTATCAAGCTATTCCTTGAAATCGGCAGATATGCGACGCACCTGCCTCAGATATAGAAAAGGGCATAAGAGGGAGTAACACACAAACAAATCTGGCCCTTTGCCATTTATATTATTTTGCGTAGCCGGCACTCCCCATGTGACACCTCTGCCTTTGGCCTTGGTATCACATAGCAATAATGCTCAAGATTTGTTTTATGGTGACCTGGTCCACCGTATCCAAGGAATCATTTACGCATAATCAGCCTCTTCAAGATACTCCCTTAGTTCGACATTTCTTTTATATACCTCCAGGTCTCTTCGATATTCATCAATGTATTCCCTATGCTCAATATAGGCAACACCCTTCATTTTTTCTTTAAGATCCTGAAGAAATTCTATCTTGTCTAATATCAAAGGCACTTCACTACCTGACCACGAAGCTGACATTGGAAACAAATGAATCTTCTTGAAATCTTCAATACTCTTGTTTCCCTTAATATACTCAAGTATGAACTCCTGTTTCCACTGAGGCATAACGTTAACTACCACGTCAATTAGCTTGCTGCATTTATCTACATCCGCATAATTCTCATGTAAACTATCAAGAAGCCACTGCCGCTTTCTGTTTTTAACAACATCCTCTTCTCGTTCTGCTCGGCCAAAAAGCAATCGAGCTGGATGCTCTATAAAAAAAGCCATGTCATCATCTACAATAACCGAATATGCATAGTCGATACACTCTTTCCACTTCTCAGTATCCCAAATCTGATCAAATACCTTTTGTTCATATCCATCACGACGTGAATGGTCTTTTACCCAATCTATGTACTGTTTCCATATGCTCGGTCTTTGTTCAAAGATTTTGATAAACAGTTTTCCACTGTAATCCAAATGATCACTAATTTCAAGTGCATTCATGTAGATTTGGGATAGTGTATCATAATTGTCTTTGAATAGATCCAAAATAGTATTTATATCATCATCCCGATAAGCATATCCCAAAAATGCTGCTGACAGGCTTGCTTTTTCTGCTATTTGGTTAAGAATTCTATTCTTTAGTCCATTATCTCTTTCACCATACCTCAATAATACCCTAACCGAAGGTACTATTGGATTATTTCCCGCCAAATTCTTTTCTGAAAAAGCGTTGTAATCACTAATTACTGTCTCTGTGATATCATTATCGTTTATACACTCCCAAATCAGAGACAACCATGTATCTTTCCCCCGATAGTCAGCTCCGTTCAGAATATTATATGTTTTGTCGTACCCAATATTTGAAAGCAAAAACCCAACTTGCCTATAGCCATTTAATCTGAACGGAGCATTATTTCCGAAATACTCTTCGATAACATCTACATAAAAATCTGGCTTTGTTTCCAATAATTCAAAAACTATATCAAGGCCCCTGCTTATAGACCAGAGATTGTTTTCGCCAAGCGTATCCTGTAAAAAATTGCATATTTTAAACAACTCAGTATAGTCTTCGAGACTATATGAATCAAATTCCGCAGATATATTGGTCTTCCGAATTATTTCATCTTCTTCAATAGTTCTACCAATTAAATGCTCTTTCGATAAAATCCTGTACAATCTGAATTCACGATTATTTTCGGCAATCAGATATCTTTCATCAATCGGACTATTTATCTGACCAGCAACTTCTCTGTATCTATCAATTATTCTTGCAGTATAGAAATCAATATCATCTTTTTTTATCACCCCTGTGAAAATCGTGTCAAAATCAGATTGTAAATAGGCAACGGAATCCTTCTCATCTAAACCATTAAAATAAACCTCTGAAAGAATATCATTGACTAAGTCCCTGTAAGCATTTTTAGAGCGCAGAACTCCCAACGCCCTCCATATCTTGTTACGTAGCATCGCTATTTCTTTGCTGAACCCAATCGTCACTCTAATAAAATTAAAAGCTCGGCGATTTCTAACTTCTTCCGTATATGAAAACTCTGTTTTTAAGGCATATTGTGCCACATGGATGTATAGTATACTGAAATTATAGTTCTCCCCCTCCTCAGTTGCTTCCCAAAGCCTATCCATTAACACATTTTCATTTTTATATTTGTTGTTCCATGAGTATTTATCATAAAGAAGCTGCTCGCAAATCACAAAATAAAAATCCATTATTAAATCCGGCCGCTTTTCAAAATATGATACAAGAAGCTCTATCGAATCATAAAATGATTCTGTGTACTTGAATCCTCCAAGAATCCCAATTTCTTTTGTCGAAATATCATGAAAGTTCTTCTTAGAATCCACATTAAAGCTACGCATATCAAAATCCACATATTTTTCTTGCTCTATCTTCTTTTTTATAACGCTCAATGCTTTATCCGGATTGACCTGGTGAAAAGCTTCTAAATACTCCATGTCGTGCCCATCAGGAGCATTATCCCACGCAGAAATAATGGAGTTTTCTACATAGCGTGCAACATCCTCAGAATTAAAAATATCTATTAAAGTTTTTAATGCGTAAACAGCTTTATTCTTGTATCGTGGGAACGAAATAGCTATTAGACCTTCGATGCTCACCCACCTTTTTTCAAACAAAACGTAGTATAAAATATAATTGCCAAGACTTTGGTCTGAAATCTTGGTTATTTCGTTTTTAAACCAATCAACCAGTTCAAGAGAATAAAGCTTTTCTACTATTTCATTCTCTCTAATTTCGGAACAATACTGATTTTTCAAATCAGTATATAGTTGATTCTCTTCTCCTTTCACAGGACCCGCAACCGTGATTAAGAAAAGCATCATGACATCATCTTTAGTTAATTCAGCATCACTTAAGATACGACCATAATAGTTTCTAAATATATCTTCAGCATTGCGAATAGCCTTATATCCTTCTTCAACAGATCTGATGCCTGCCAAGAACGCCAGTCTTGCATTACCATTAGCTATCTCTGATATTTTTTTCAAATATTCAGGATTAAGAATTCCCAAATCTGTTTTCAAAATGTCCTTAATCTCTTCATCAGTGAGTCTTCCTATCTCTATTACTTCTGGAGTAGAATACTTTGATACTGTAGAAATCACTCGTTCACGAGCATAATCACGTACTGTGATCAGTATTTTAATTTCATACCCATCAGGAAGCGTCAAAAGAGTTTGTAAAACATTATCCAAGCTGACTACCATATTGGCATCATCAAGAAATATCACGTATTTCCCAGGATCATCGATATAAAACTTTATATCTTCATACAAAAAATTACCGTTGCTTCGAACGCAAAAAACCTTATATTCTTTGTCATCCTGTACACGGCATGCTTCAATCGCCAATCTGGTTTTCCCTATTCCAGACGGTCCTGTCAAAACTGTAACTGTATTATTGCTGATGCTCTTACATGTAGCATCTATTTCTTCTTTTCGATGCAGGAAATTGCAATCAATCGGTGCATTGATACCATTTGCATCATAAGCTTTGACAAAATCCTCAATATCAAAAAACTGATTTGTATCAATCTCTACACCTAGCTGATTCTTGGCTATGTGCGGATATATTAATGCCAAATCATGAGAAAGTGTATCAATTCCAATAAGCTCTATTTCAACCCCTTCTAAAAGCTCCATAATGCTATTAAATTGTTCTATATGTATATTTGTTGAACAGTGTCCGCAGATAATCTTTTTGATTTTATCTTTCTCTAATGATAATTTGGCAGTATTGAAGCATGACAAAATATCAGCCCGTATTTTATCTGCGGGCTGAGAACTTACGCTTCCGTAGTTAATCAGTATATACTTCCCATCTTCCGTCAACACATACGCATCCGGAGTTCCTTTTGTTGGCTTATTAGTCGCAGTCTGCACGCCTAAAGTTTGAATATTTGTAAATTTATATTTTTTATAAAGATACTCATCAAACAACGACTGAAAAGCTCCACCTTCCAGCTGCATGATTTTACTTTGTATAGTATTCACATTACCCAATTACATACACCTTCTTACGCTGCTATCGCGTTATCATTTATGCTTTCAATAACTTTCCGGATTCCCATCCAGACATTTAGATCTGTAAATATCTCAACTACGCTGCCCTGATCTGTGAACGGAGATTCCTGAAGCACGGATAGGTCTTTCATCATGCCGTTATGAACGATATACTCGACAATCTGGTTCACAAAGTATATCTGCCGGCTGTCAAGATTAGCGCCTTCCAAGTACTCTGAAAATGCTGCTTTGGCTGCATTCATATCAAGACCAACAACCTCACGAACAAGTTCACCCAAAGGCTTAGAGCCATACTCCTGCTCATATTCTTCCTTTGTGCCGAGCTCAGACCAAAGAACTTTTTCCAATGCCTCTATATCGTCATGCGACAAAGGAATGTTGGACTTAAGTTTTTTAATTGCCTCGTTATCCTGATGTTCACGGATGTAGTACTCCGCTTTTGCCTTGTAATTCTTCAGGTCATCATTCTCAAGTTCCGATTCATTCCATGAAACATCAAGGATATCATCCTCAAAGTTTGTATCATAACGAAGCTTATTATGAGGAATATACTTCATAAGATTACGAAGTTTTTCTCTGATTTCCTCAAATTCGTTGATTCCGCAGTTATCGATATAATCTGTATGAAGAATCTTATCAATAAGTTCTGCCTGCACTTTTATTTCCGGAATATTTGCAACGCTTGCAATGCCCCTGACACGTTTAAACAGGTCGCTACGGGCTCTGCCATATTTCTTGCCAACAAGATATGCCAGCTCTATTCCGTACATAAGTGCATCGAAACGTACCGCACTTGCTTCATCATCGTCATTTGGCAGGATTAGCGGAGCAAGTTCTTCCCGAACAATCAGCGTATCTTCATATGTCAGCGTTTGATAATTTGCCTCAACCGAATATAAGTCAACATATTTCAGGTGTTGTTTTACCGCAAAGTTTTCACGCGGAAGCTCCTGTACCTTACCGGTCATCATCTCTACCAAGGCATTACGATATGCTATAAGCCTATCTACCTGATAATCTAGATCTTGAAGTTTATAAGCAATCTCAAACTGTAGATTAAAGATTGCTCCCTGAAGGGCAATCATATTCGCAGTGGGCTTACCTTTGCTCATGCGGAAAAACTCAAAGTTACCGCAGAAATCAAAAATGTAAAACTTGCTCTTGTCTTCCCCATCAATAAGCCCCGGACAAAGCCTGGTCCCACGTCCAATCATCTGCCAGAACTTGGCATAGCTCATTACCTTCTTAAAGAAGACAAGGTTTAATACTTCCGGTACATCGATACCGGTATCCATCATATCAACAGATATCGCAATCTGAGGCAGCTTATTAGGCTCAGAGAACTCATCAATAAGAGTCTGGGCATAGTTGATCCTATTGTCGATTACCTGTGCAAATCCATCCAAATGCGGGTAATCCTTATTAAAGATTTCAAGAATCTTCTCCGCATGATCATGGTTCTTTGCAAAAATGATCGTCTTACCAAGCTTCTGACCATAATCTATCTTGATACCCTCTGTCATAACAGTGTGCAGTACCTGACGGATGGTATCTTCATTGAATATCCATGA